>NZ_FNVD01000004.1 GCF_900108275.1 Jhaorihella thermophila | reverse complement strand
CCGCAAGCGCCCCCATTCCGCCCTTGGCGGCAAACCCCCAGCCGTGGTCTACTGGCTGAGAAAAGACGAAACCCAACCCGGTCAGCAGGAGCAAAGAGTAGCTTAAATCACGCCGGAAACTGTCCAGACATTGGGGAGTAGCTCACAGGCCTTGTCCTTGAGAAACGCGACCGCCTCGGCGCAGATGCCGTCGAGCAGCCTGACCTTGCGCCGGATGCTTTGCGGTTCGAGGTCGAGCGCGGCGGCAATCTTCTCCTCCGGGACGCCGCGCTCGATGGCCTTCAGGATCATGCGATGTTCCTGAACCGGGGCGATACGGCTGACGCGTTTGTTGTAGGTGAAGGCTTCGTCGTCGGTAGACACCAGGCATTCGACCTGGTCGTGGCCCAGGTCCTTCAGCACTTCGATCCGCACATGGCCGTCGAGCAGCAGCCAGCTGCCGCCTGCTTCGGCGTTTCGCGCCACCACGGGTGGTTCGACCAATCCGATCTCCCGGATCGACGCGGCAATCTGAGTGTATTTGCGGCTGGATTTGGTCGATTTGCCGAGGACCCTTACGGGAAGAATGTCCGCGACCGGGATGGTCACGCAATCGGTCTCGAACCCGAGTTGGACTTTCCGGGTCATGGTGCCGTTCTTTCAGCAATGGAATCTTGAAGGTAGGCGGGCATGGTCTCCAGTCCTTCCGCGCGCAGAAGGGTGACGAAATGCTCGTCCTCCAGGAGGGCCCGAAATGCCTGACAGATGAACAGCAGCCGCCCCTGCGTGAGTTCGGCCTTCTTGATCAGAAGCTTTTGTCGGTCGGCCTCCTTCTGATAGGCGCGCACCAAGGCCTCGCTCGTCAGCGGGCGCCGGTTGCGGCCCTCGCGCCCGTGTTGACTTGGGTCCACCTTCTTCCCGCGCGCCTCGCGCCGTTCGATGAGGCGCCGGGCCATGGCGAGTTTCTTGCCGCGCAGTCTCTTCTGCGTATAGGCATCCATCAGCGCGCGCTGGGCGCCTTCGGCATCGGTTTTGGATATCTCGATGGCGAGATTCAGGGGGAGAAGGCCAGTCTCGACGGCTGTGACCAGCCGTTCCTCGCCGCGCTCGAGCAGGCCCGCGATCATGCCGACATAGTCCTGCGAGACGCCGATCTTTTCGCCGATCTGGCGGTCATTGTATCCACGTTTCCGCAAGGTGCCGATTTCGCGCATCAGATCGATGGGGCGATGCTGGCGTCGGGCACAGTTTTCGACGAGGCTCATGACCAGGCAGTCGGCCTCGTCGGCGTCGATGACAATCGCGGGGATGGCTCTTTGCTTCAGCTCGATAAAGGCCTCGAGCCGCCCCTGACCGCACACGAGATCGTATTCCTGTGGGTCTGTTTCCGCGCGGCGGGTGACCGTGATCGGACGCTTGAGACCGATCCTGGCGATGTTCTTGGCCATGTCCGCGAAGGTGCGAGGGTTTCGCACCCGCGGATTGAGAACCCGAATGCGGTCGACCGGGATCTGTGTGACTTCCTTGGGGTGAGCGTTCTTCGGAATCTTCGACATCAGGCCGCCTCCGTCACCTTGGCCCGTCCGGCGAGGGCATAGAAATCGTCTAGGGTCTCGGTTCGATAGGCATCGAGCCACAGGCCATTCTGCTCGGCCATCTTCAGCCGCGCGCCGGTCATGTCGATGCTTGGCAGCAGGTAGTAGTCGCGCGGCGCATCGTTGGTCTCGTTCATTCGCACGGCGATGGTGATGTCGGGGAGAAGGCCGGTGTCGAGCCGAATATGCCAACGCAACGACCCAGCTTCGGTAGCCTTGCATCGGGCCAGGACCACCGAGACGGTGAATTCGTCATTGACCCGGAGTAGTTGGGTCTCGGGATCCTGCAGCGCACTTCCGCCTTGAGCGGCGATGCCATCAATGATTTCGGCGAAAATCTCCGGGTGCGCCGCCCGCAGGGCACGGTTGATTTCGATATAGCTGTAGTCCCGGCCGGGCTCGTATCCGATGAGTTTGTAGGCCCGCAGCAGGCTGCCAAAGCGGCTGCGATAAGCGCTGGACGAGGGGAGATCGGCCTCCTCGTCGATGATCAGCCCTGACAACGTACCCTGGCGCCTCAGAATCGCGCGCAGGGCGTCGAGAAGTTCCTCGTCCGAGAAATGCCGGTGCCGGGCGTCGACGATCTCCCGCGCGCGCAGGAACAGCGCCTTGTCGACAATGGCCGGAAAGGCGCCTTCCGCGCGGATCCACATGTCGCGCGGGTTGACCACCCGGCGCTGCTTCAACTTGAACGACACCTTGTTGTAGACGTTGTTGCCAATGTATTTTTCGTTGGTCAGCACCTGATGGACTGTCGCGCGCGTCCAGGGGCGGTCGAGATCGGTGCGATGCCCTTCGGCGGTCAGGGCCTCCGCGATCTCGCGTTCCGAGCGACCTTCATTCACGAACATCTCGTACATGCGCTGCACGACCCGCTGTTCTTCCTCGGGGCCGGGCACCAGGATCACGCGGTCGGTCTGCAGACTCTTCTGTTCGCCGCGCGACAACTCGCCCTTCGGGTTGCCGTGCTCGTCGATCAGCACCCGGCGCAGCCCATAGCCGGCCGCGCCGCCTTGGCGATAGCCGAGTTCGACCAGGCGGCATTGCCCGGCGAAGACCTTGACCGACAGCTCTCGGCTGTATTCTCCCGCCATCACCCGCTTGACGGTCTTCAGCAGGTTCGAGCCGATGCTGCCGTCATTCTCGAACTGCTCATCGCAATAATGGACCCGGATTCCGGCGCGCGAGCAGACATGCTCGTGATAGGCACCCTCGTCGGCATCCTGAAACCGGCCCCAGCGGCTGACGTCATAAACGAGGATCGCCTTGAAATCGGCCTGGCCGGATTGAACCTCGGCCATCAGGGATTGCAGCGCCTCGCGTCCATCCGGCCGCAAGCCGGACCGGCCCGAGTCCTCGAAGACCCGCAGGATCGTCAGCCCGCGTGCGGCGGCATAGCTGCGGATGACATCAAGCTGGCTCTCGGTGGAATATTTCTGGTGATCGGTCGACATCCGGACATAGGCGACGGCCGGGATGTCCGCTTCAGGCTGCGCCTCGTGCTTTTCCGAATGAGCAGCCCATCGACCGGTCACTTGCATATCCCCTCATAGTTCCAGGCAAATTTATATCTCCCGCCGGAATCAACGCCTGAAGTCTTCGCATCCATGTAAAGCGAAGGAGGGTGGAATGTCGTTTCCGAAAAAGGGCAAGTTCTTTCCAGGGGAAAACGGATATAATGGAAAAGCGGAGTCGCCCGAGAAGGGCGGCTTTGTTAAGGAAATTGCGGCGGCTTTGAAACGGTCGCTTGGAGATAGCCGAGCCGGTGTCAAGACGGTGGCGGCCTGGACGGGTGCCAACGAGAAGACGGTGAAGAACTGGTTCTCGGCAACCTACGGTCCGAGCGGTGCGCACCTGATCGCGCTGGCGCGCCATTCAGACGAAGTGCTGTCCACGTTCCTCGCCATGGCGGGGCGAGAGGATCTGATGGTTGCTATCAAGCTTGCCGCTGCCGAAGAGGCGGTCGAAGAACTGCTCAAGGCGGTGCGGCAGTTGAGCCAAGACGATCCCGGCAATACGATTATTTGAGCAATCGACAGGCAGTCGAAAACACTTGTCCCTCAATAGCGCGCAGGATTTCGAAGCGATCCCGCGCGGTGGACCCCCGCACGGGAGAGAGTTGGTCGCCTGAGTCATTTGCTCCGGGAGTAGGCGACACGGACTTCGAAGTTCAAGGCGGGAGATTCAGTCCCGGGGCTCGAGCGCTTGCAGCTCTCTGAACCGATGTGAACCCGGCCTTCCGAACAGCATACCGGCCCGTGGCGTCATGGAAGGCCACGCTCAGAGGCCTGACACACGTCCGATCGAAGACCCCCGCCGAAAGACCGAAGATTACGCTTGCCAAAACAGGGGGCATCCACACACGCCCCTCCGGCCCCACGGCGCAGACCTGGAAGCTACCCTTCGCCAGGTCGATCGCCAGCATCTTGATCTTCGTCGTCATCGGTGCGCCCTCCACTTGGTTCATGAAACCATCATGGCATACGAGATGCCGCTGGGTGGGGGCATCCACCGAATCAGTTCACCTCCGCGAAACCATCCTCGTCACGCTGCATGCGCGGCTCTCGGCGCTGTCCGCCAGGCGCTTGAGCGCGAGTTCCGGCGGCTGGCTTTCGTCGAGGATCGCCGCCGGGATCGGGCCAGCCGGAGAGAAGCCGGTTGGGGACGTCGTAGCCCCAACGGCGCCCATGGCCGCTCGTATTGGCGGGGTCAGTCAGATGGTGCGCAGCGCGGCGTCGATGGCGTCGGTCAGCTTGTCGGTGACTTCCGGGATCTGGTCTTCGGTCATGATGAAGGGCGGGGCCAGCAGGACGTGATCGCCGATGCGCCCGTCGCGAGTGCCGGACATCGGGTAGCAGATCAGGCCGCGGTTGAAGGCTTCGGACTTGATCCGCGCGGCGAGGCGACGGGCGGGGTCGAAGGGGGTTCTGGTGGCGCGGTCCTCGACCAGTTCGATGCCGCGAAAGAGGCCGCGGCCGCGGATGTCGCCAACATTGGGATGCTGGCCGAGGCGGGCGCGCAGGGCGGCGTCGAGCTTTTCCCCCATCTCGCGCACACGGGGGATCAGGTTGCGGTTCAGGAGGGCGTTGACCACGGCGAGGCCGGCGGCGGCGGCAACCGGGTGGCCGACATAGGTGTGGCCGTGCTGGAAGAAGCCCGAGCCCTCTTCGATCGCGGCGTAGATCCGGCTTGAGCAGAGCATCGCGCCGATCGGCTGATAGCCCGCCCCCAGCCCCTTGGCGATGCAGAGGATGTCGGGGGCCACGCCGTCATGGTCGCAGGCAAACAGGTGGCCGGTGCGGCCCATGCCGCACATCACCTCGTCAAGGATCAGCAGCACGCCGTATTTGTCGCAGATCTCGCGGATGCGGTGGAAATAGCCCTCGACCGCGGGCACCGCGCCGGCGGTGGCGCCGACCACCGGTTCGGCCATGAAGGCCATCACCGTGTCGGGGCCGAGGCGGAGGATTTCGTCTTCGAGTTCCTGCGCGACGCGCTGGCCGTAGTCGAAGGCGGATTCGCCCTCTTGCCGGTGGGCGTATTCATAGCAGGGGGCGATGTGGCTGACCTCGACCAGCAGGGGCGCGAACTGGGCGCGGCGCCATTCGTTGCCGCCCGCCGACAGCGCGCCCAGCGTGTTGCCGTGATAGCTCTGCCGCCGGGCGATCAGGTGGCGGCGCCGGGACTGGCCGATTTCGATGAAATACTGGCGGGCGAGCTTGATCGCGGCCTCGGTGGCCTCGGACCCGCCCGAGACGAAATAGACCCGGTCGAGGTCTCCGGGGGCGTGTTCGATCAGAAGGTCGGCCAGAGCCTCGGCCGGTTCGGAGGTGAAGAAGCCGGTATGGGCAAAGGCGAGCTTTTCGGCTTGGGCCCGGACGGCGGCGATGATTTCGGGGTCGCCGTGGCCGAGACAGGACACCGCCGCGCCGCCCGATCCGTCGAAATAGCGTTTGCCGGTGGCGTCGATCAGGTAGCAGCCTTCGCCGCCGACGGCGACGGGCGGTTGCGATTTCGTGTGGCGGGGAAAGACGTGGGACATGCCGGGTTCCCTTCAGGCGGGTTGGGTCGTGGCGTGGGCGCGCGGGGTGAAGCCTGCGGCGCGGGCGGTGGCAGCGAAGGCGCGGACCGAGGCGGCGTTGTGGGGAAAGAGCGTGCCGTCGGGGGCGTGCAGGTTGTTTTCGAAGCCGATGCGGACGTTGCCGCCCAGCCGCAGCGCCTGCAACAGGCAGGCGTGTTCGGCGGGGCCGAAGGCGCAGACCGTCCAGTCCACCGGGTGGCTGAGGCGGGCCAGCAGGGGGGGCAGGTCCGAGGGCTGCGCCGGCCTTGGCGGCGCATAGCGGCCGAGCACCAGGATGACCTGCGGGGTCTCGTCGCGGATGATGCAGCGGGTGCGGAGGCCTTTGAAGGTGGCAATGCAGGACGGGCCATAGAGGATGTGCTGTAGCCGGATCCCGGTATCATTGGCCAGGGCGTAGATTCGCGCTGCGAGTGCCGGGTCGCGGGCGAGTTCGCGGACCGAGGCCGAGGCCCAGGCGGGGCGCAGGTCGCGCAGGCAAGCATATTGCGCCGCCACGTCATAGCGGCCGGCGTATTCGGTGGTGATCTGGATGCGCATGCCCGGCGCGGTTTCGTCGATCGCAGCCATCGCCTCGCGATAGCGGCCGGGGTCCAGCGAATGGCGACCGTTCGCGTCCCGCACATGCAGGTGGACCGCGTCCGCGCCCTCGGCCTGGCAGGCGCGGGCGGTCGCGGCCAGTTCGGCCGGCGAGAGCGGCAGGGCAGGGTGGTCAGTCTTGCCGCGCCGCGCGCCGTTGGGTGCCACCATCAGGGAATAGGTCTGCATCTCGTCCGTCCGTTCGCCCGTTGTCCGGGGCAAATTACAACGATTGCAGTTTTTGCGCAAAAAAATCATGTGTTATATGCGAGTCATTCGAAGTTCCGAGGCGTTCATGGATCCGACCCTGAAATCCCGCACCGTGGCCCGACTGAAGGTCGATCTGGAGCGGTTTACCCCGCGCATGCAACTGGCGGCGAAATATGTGCTGGACAATCCGGTGGAGTTCGGGCTGGACCCGATCCGCGAGACCGCCCGCAAGGCCGGCGTCAGCACCTATACGCTGGTGCGCATAGCCGAGCATCTGGGCTTTGACGGGTTCGAGGAGTTTCGCGCACCATTCCGGCACGCGCTGCTGTCGGCCGGTGCGTCCGCGGACCGGCCGGGATGGGTCGCGGGGCTGCGCGCGCGCGGCGAGGCCGGCCGGTTCCAGGCGGATGTTTCGGCCAACGCGCTGTCGATTGTGGAGCGGTCGCTGGAGCGGCTTGGCCCGGAGACGCTGGATCGGGCGGCCGAGATCCTGATGTCGGCGCGGCGGGTTTATGTGACTGCGGTGCGGGCCAGTTTCGCCATGGCCTATTACTTTCACTATGTGGGGCGAATGGCGGTGCCGTCGCTGCGGCTGATTCCGCGCCACATGGGCAGCGCGGTGGATGATCTGAACGAGGCGGGGCCGGAGGATGCAATGCTGGCGATCACCGTGGCGCCCTATTCGCGCGAGACCATCGAGGCCTGCGAATTTGCGCAGGACAAGGGGCTGAGGCTGGTGCTGGTGTCGGATTCCGATGTGGTGGCGCCGGGGTTGAAGCCGGATGCGGTGATGGTGGTGTCAACGCTCAGCGAACACCATTTCGGCTGTTATACCGGTATTGTCGCAGTGCTGGAAGTGCTGCTGGCGCGGCTGGTGCGCGACGGAGGCGCGCCGGCGCGGGCGCGGATCGAGTCCTATGAGGCGCTGCGCACCCGGCACAATGTCTATTGGAGCCGGGCAAAGACGCGCGCGGGCCGGCAGGGCTGATCGTTGTGCATTGGCGCGATCCGATCGATGCGAGGGGGCGCTGCCCCCTCGCGCTCCCCCGGAGTATTTTCAGGCAAGATGAAGGGGGCGCGGGGGCGAGCGGCGTGGCCGGGACCAAAAAACATCGGTTTTAATGGTCGGTGGGGACGGGGGGAAAGTGAATCATGACCCTGAGGCCCGGGCGGTTGTCCGACAGTTCGATTCGCGCCTCGTGCAGGTCGGCGATGGCCCGCACGAGGCTGAGGCCCAGCCCGCTGCCCGGCGTGGTGCGGCTGGATTCGAGCCGGTAGAGACGGCGGAACACGGCGTCGCGCTCGGATTCGGGGATGCCGGGGCCGGTGTCGGAGACCTCGAGCCACGGGCCGGTCGCGTCCCGTCCGGTGGCGACCCGGATCTCGGTGCCTGCGGGCGTGTGGCGCAGCGCGTTTTCGATCAGGTTGGCAAGTATCTGGCCCAGCAGATCCTTGTCGCCGCGCACCGGCACCTCGCCCGCTGCGGGAACGGCGATCAGGCGGTGGCCGCTCTCCTCGGCCGAGGGGTCGTAGACCTCGCAGAAGGTCGCGGCGAGCGATGCCAGATCGACGCGGGCGAAGCGGGCGCGGGGTTGGCCGCCTTCGATCTGGGCGATCTGGAGCAGCGCGTGGAAGGTGCGGATCATGGCCTGCGCCTCGGCCCGGGCGCGTTCGGCGAGCGCGGCGGCCGGTTCCGGCAGGCCGGGCGTGGCGGCGAGGCGTTCGAGCTGCACCGAAAGCCGCTGGACCGGCGTTTTCAGGTCGTGGGCAATATCGGCAGAAACCTGGCGCAGCGCGGCGACCTTGGATTCCAGCTCGTCCGCCATGGCGTCCACCCGTTCGGCGATGCGGCTGAGGTCGTCGCGGACGCCGCCGATCGGTCCGACGCGGGCGCCGAATTCGCCGCGCGCCAGACGGTCGAGTGCCCGTTCCAGCCGGTCGATGCGCCGTTGCGACCGGCGCGCCAGCAGCAGCGCGCCCCCAAGCGCGACCAGCATGGTTGGGAACAGGCTGAACAGAAAGACACGCGTGAAGATCCGGCGCAGCTGCGCAACGGGTTCGGCGCTGACGGCGATGGTCATGAGCCCGCCATGCAGCACCCGGGTCAGGGTGTAGAACTCCCCGTGGATGTCGCCGCCGCCCGGCGCCAGCGACACGGCGCGATAGCCTTCGTGATCGGCCAGGATTGCGGCATTGCCCACCACCAGGCCGCCCGGCAGGCGATAGCTGATGATGCGCTTGTGCGGTTCGGTGACTTCGGATTGCGACCGCACCAGCGCGGCCAGCGCCGCCGCCGAGGGCACGGCGCCGAACCCCGCCATTTCCTGGTTCAGCGTGTCTCGCAGGTTTTGTTCGAGCGGCTGGCGGATGATGAAATAGGTGGCCGTGAGGCTGGCGAAACTCATGACCGCGAACAGGGCCACCAGCGCCAGCGACAGCCGGACCGGGGTCGAGGACCAGAGCCGCGCCGCCGCCACCGGTTCAGGCCTCGATCATGTAGCCGGCGCCGCGCACGGTCTTGATGAGGTCGCGGTCGAAGGGCTTGTCCACCTTGGCGCGCAGGCGGCTGACATGGGTTTCCACCACGTTGGTCTGTGGGTCGAAGGAGATGTCCCAGACCGCTTCGAGCAGCATGGTGCGGGTCTGCACCCGGCCCTTGTGGCGCAGAAGATGTTCCAGCAGCGCAAATTCCCGCGGCAGCAGGTCGATCTCCTGTCCCGCGCGCGTGACGCGGCGGCGGATCAGGTCCATCTCCAGATCGCCAGCGCGGAGCACGGTTTCCTCGCGCGTGGTCTGCGGGCGGCGGCCGAGGGCGGCGACGCGGGCGGAAAGTTCGCCGAATGCGAAGGGCTTGACGAGGTAGTCGTCGCCGCCGGCGTTCAGCCCCTCGATCCGGTCGTCCACCCCGCCCAGCGAGGTCAGGAACAGCGCCGGCGTCATCACGCCCGCGCCGCGCAGCGTCTTGATCAGCGCAAGCCCGTCCAGCCCCGGCAGCATCCGGTCCACCACCAGCACGTCATAGTCGCCCGCGGTCGCTTGGATCAGCCCGTCGCGGCCGTTCTCGACCAGGTCCACGACATGGCCTTCCTCGCGCAGCCCCTCGGCCACGTAAGAGCCCGTCGTCGCGTCGTCCTCGATCACCAGTATCCGCATGGGGGTCCGCCGATTGTTCCTGCCGCGAACGATGCCCGTTTCCCGCGGCGCGCTCAACCGCCCTGCGTCGGATTACAAAGATTTAATCCCGCTGAAAGGCGGCTGACAGGAAGGGTGCCGATATGGGCAGGCAGAGAGGAATTGCAATCCGTCAGAACCAGGAGGCACCCGGATGACCCAAACCAAACCCCTCAGCAAACCCCTTGACAAACCGCGCAGACTGGTTGCGCTGACGCTGGCCGCGGCGATGATGTCCACCAGCCTTGTGGCCTTGGCGCCGTCCCCGGCGCTGGCCGTGCTGCCCGGCGGCTATGCCGATCTGGTCGAACAGCTGTCCCCGGCGGTGGTCCATGTCGCGGTCGAGGCCGCGATCACGCCCGTACGGTCGGACGTCCCCATGCCGAACGACGACTTTCTGCGCGAGTTTCAGCGCCGTTTCGGCATCCCCTTCCCCGGCATGCCGGGCGGGTCGGGCGCGCCGGACGCACCGGGCGCGCAGATCCGGCAGGGAGTCGGCTCGGGCTTCATCATTTCGAAGGACGGGCTGATCGTGACCAACAATCACGTGGTCAAGGATGCGCGGTCGGTGACGGTAAAGCTGTCCGACGGCACCCGGCTGGATGCGCGGGTGATCGGCACCGATCCGCTGACCGACATCGCGCTGCTGAAGGTCGAGGCCGACAAGCCCCTGCCCACGGTCGAGTTCGGCTCCTCGGCCGAGATGCTCCCCGGCGACGAGGTGATCGCCATGGGCAGCCCCTTCGGTCTTGGCGGGACGGTGACGGCCGGGATCGTGTCGGCCAAGAACCGCGACATCCATTCAGGGCCTTACGACGCCTATATCCAGACCGATGCCGCGATCAACCGGGGCAATTCGGGCGGGCCGCTGTTCAACACCGAAGGCAAGGTGATCGGTGTCAACACCGCGATCTTTTCGCCCGATGGCGGGTCGGTCGGGATCGGCTTCGCCATCCCCTCGGACATCGTGAAGAAGGTCGTGGCCGACCTTCAGGACGACGGCAAGATCGACCGCGGCTGGCTGGGCGTGCAGATCCGGCCGATGTCGGAGGAGGTCGCGCAGGTGCTGGGCTATGACAAGGGCCGCGGCGCCGTGATCGACGAGGTGATGCCCGACAGCCCGGCGCAGAAGGCGGGGCTGAAGCCCGGCGACATCGTGCTGAAGTTCGACGACACCGAGATCGCCGAGCTGCGGGATCTGACCCGTGCCGTGGGCGCGGCGGAACCGGGCAGCCGCCACGAAATCGAAATCCTCCGCAAGGGCGAGAAAATGACTCTGGACGTCAGGCTTGACAACCGATCTGGCCATGACGCCTGACAGGCGCCACGGGTCCGGCCACCCATCCCCATGAACCGGCGGCCGGATCCACCACCACTCACGGACGGCCCGTCGCAGGCGCGGGCCCTGTCGGCGCTACTCTGTCGGCGTCATCGGCGGCGGCCTTGGTCCCGGGTCGCCGCCGTCTTTTGCCTTCGCCACTGGCGTGGGCCGCGCGGCGGGCGCCCGCCGATCAGCTCGGCCACATTGCGCAGCGCCACCAGAGGCGGCACGGTGGGCGGAACGGCGATGTAGCGCGGCCGCCAGTCGGGGGCGAACATCGCCTTGAAGGCGCGCAGGCTTTCGAAATCCTCGAACGCGCCGCCCTGGCGGTAGAGGGTCGAACCGAACCGGCGCCAGAGTCGCGCGCTGCGGTCGGGGTCCAGCCCGGCGATGGGGGCAAGGCCCAGTCCCAGTTCCTCGGCCCCGCGATCACGGAAATGGCGGATCAGTTCGGCGAAGAGCGCGGTCATCGTGGCCCGGCCTTCGTCGGGCACGAACCGCACCAGATCGACCGACAGCCGCTTGCCTCCTGCTGCCGTCAGCACGCTGGCAAACCCCGTCACGCGCACGTCGTGGCGGGCAACCGCAAGCGGGAACCGGTCCAGATAGTCGGTGTCGAACCGGCCCACGGCAAAGCCCTTTTCGCGCCCGGTGCCGCGCGCCTGCCAGGCAACGGATACCATCTCCAGCTCTTCCAGCAGGGCCGGATCGTGGGGCGGTTGCAGCACCTCAACCGTCAGCGAGGCGATTTCGGGCCGTTTCAGTGCCGCGAGCAGATCGGCCAGTCGGGGGTCGCCGAACAGCAGGCCGCGCAGGCGCACCACGGGTTCCTCGCCGATCTTCTGCAGGGTCAGGCCCATCTCGGTCCAGAGCGCGCGGTGGCGGTCGGACACCTCGTGAAAGATCGGCGTCGCGCCGTGGGCATGGGCGTTTTCCTGAAAGGCCCAAGCCATCGGGCCGATCGCCTTGTCGGGGCCGGCGGGGTCGCCATGGGCGATGCGGTGCTGGCCATGGGGGGCATAGGCGATGAACGCGTCCTCGGCATCGGAGAAGAACAGCGCCTTGTCGCCGCTGAGCGCAAGATTGGCGCGCGGGTCGTCATGGTTGGCGATGATGTCGGCGGCCCGCCGCAGGGCGGTGGCGTCCGGGCGCCTTGTATGGGCACGCACCGGCTGCGTCGCCACCCAGACCGCCAGCGCCAGCAGCAGCGCCGACCCCGCCAGCGCCGCCCGCAGCGCGCGCGGCATGTTGGCCTGCCCCGAGAATTGCGACCACAGGTCCGACGGGTAGGGGATGGCTTCGTGCATGAAGACGAAGAACGCCACCGCCCCGGCGATCAGCCCCGCCACCAGCATGAACCAGGCCGGGCTGAACACCCCGCGGGTGAGCGGCGCCGAGCGGTAGAACTCGCGCCGGAACGGTGCCAGCACCAGCAGCGTCGCCGCCAACAGCGCGGCGCTTTCCCAGTCCCAACCGTTCAGAAGCGCGGCAAGGGCGCCGCCGGCCAGCGCGATCTGGGTCAGCCAGAACGCGCCCGAGATCCGCCGCGCCAGCCCCTGCGACAGGATCAGAAGCAGAACGCCCAGCATCGACGACAGGATCGCCCCGCCTTCAAGCAGGATCGCGGCCAGCAGGTCGTCGGGGTCGATCTGGTCGGGCCGGACTGCGGGCATCAGTGCGGCGAGGATCAGCCAGGTACCGACGCCGAAGGCGGTCAGCCCCGCCAGCGCGGGCGTGGCGCCGGTCACCGCCCGCATGACGGGCCGCAGGGGCGCGGGCGCCTCGCCGATCAGGCGGGTGACGAAACCGCCGGCCAGCCGCGCTTCGTTCAGCGCGACAAAGGCGAGCGCCAGCGCGAACGGCACGAGGTAGTAGATCACGCGATAGAGCAGCAGCGCGGCGGCGACCTGGTCCAGCGGCACCCCGGCGGGCATGGCGGCGATGACGATGGATTCGAACACGCCGACGCCGCCGGGCACATGGCTCAGCACCCCCAGCATGGAGGCGGCGGTGAAAAGGGCCAGGAAGGTTGCGAATTCGGGCGCGCCCTCGGGCAGCAGGACGTAAAGCGTCGCCGCGGCGGCGGCGGTATCGGCCAGCGTGAAGCCCAGCTGCCCCAGCAGCAGGCCGGGGCGCGGCATGGCAATCTCGAAGCTGCGCCAGCGCAGCGACCGGCCCGAGGCCGACAGCCACAGCATCACCGCCATCAGTCCCGCCAGCGACACCACCGCGCCCCAGCGAACGAGTTCGACGGGCAGGGGCACGAGCCCCTGCAACGCTTCGGGATGCAGCGCCACCGCCCCCAGCCCGATCACCGTGATGCCGATGCCGAAGGCCAGCGCGACGAAGGTCGAGACGCTCGCCACCTCGAGCGCGCTCAACCCGAAGGCGGAATAGATCCGATAGCGCACCGCGCCGCCCGACAGGATCGACACGCCCACCGTGTTGCCGAAACTGTAGCCCAGGAACCCGCCCACCGCGACGATGCGCAGCGGGATCGACTTGCCCAGATAGCGCAGCGCCGACCAGTCATAGCCGATCAGCGCAAGATAGGCGGCCAGCGTCGCGGCACCCGCCTGGAACAGCACCGACCAGGGCGTGGCGCGGATCTGGTCCACGATGTCCTCGGCCCGCACCGGGCGCAGCAGGTGGGTCAGCGCCACCACCCCCAGCACGAACAGCCCAAGCCCCATCAGGACCGGAAGCACATGCCGCCACCCCGAGACGCCGCGATGGTTAGATCTGTCCGCTGTTGCCTGCCTGGTCATTCCGTCCGCGCCCCCTCTCCCCATTCACTGCGGGCCGTTCACGCAGGCGCCCGGCGGGCATGAGGGTCGGTTCTTGACCCAAGCGGATAGCAGACGCGCGGCGGCGGCGTAAATCCCCGCCGACGCAATGTCCCGCGAATTTCCCGGCCCGCCGTGGCATCATGTCCGCAAGCGCGACATTGATCTTTGCCGCGATCTGGCCTATTGGCCGGGGCGAAAACCGACTGCGGGCACCAAGGCGCGCGGCCGGTCGCGTGGCCCCGCGCCGCGCGGTTCAACCGATGGAAACTGCCTCCGGAAATGCCGAAAGAAGGGTGAGACACATGGCGGACAAACAGACTTCAGACATATTGTATACCGTGGTAGACGAAGCGCCCCAGTTGGCCAGCGGGTCGCTTCTGCCGATCATCCAGAAATTCGCCGGCATGGCAGGCGTGACCGTGGGCACCAAGGACATTTCCCTTGCCGGCCGAATCATCGCGGCCTTTCCCGACTATCTGACCGAGGAGCAACGCCAGCCCGACGATCTTGCCGAACTGGGCAGGCTGGTGAAGACGCCCGAGGCCAACATCATCAAGCTGCCGAACATTTCGGCCTCGGTGCCGCAGCTGGTCGCCGCGATCAAGGAGCTGCAGTCCCAGGGCTATGCGCTGCCCGACTATCCCGAAGAGCCCGAGACGGATGAGGAAAGGGACATCCGCGCCCGCTATGACGCGATCAAGGGTTCGGCAGTTAACCCGGTTCTGCGCGAGGGCAACTCGGACCGCCGCGCCGCGCGGGCGGTGAAGGAATACGCGCAGAAGCATCCCCATTCGATGGGCGACTGGTCGGCTGACAGCAAGACCCATGTCGCGGCCATGGCCGACAACGACTTTTTCGCCAACGAGAAATCGACCACCGTGACCGCCGCCCAGGCGGGCCCGGCGCGGATCGTGCTGACCGCCACCGACGGCGCGGAAACCGTGCTGAAGGAGGGCGTGGACCTGCCCGAGGGCACCGTGGTTGACGGCACCTTCATGTCGGCGCGCACGCTGCGGGCCTATATCGCCAAGCAGATCCGGGACGCCGCCGACAAGGGCGTGCTGTTCTCGGTGCATCTGAAGGCGACGATGATGAAGGTTTCGGACCCGATCATCTTTGGCCATTTCGTCAGCGTCTATCTGCAGGACTTCATCGCCAAGCATGGCGAGAAGCTCAGGGAACTGGGCTGGAACCCGAATTCGGGGATCGGCGATCTGGAGCAGCGGATTGCCGGCGATGCCGCGCTGGAGGCCGACCTGAAGGCGGCGATGTCCGCGCAGCCGCCGATGTACATGGTGGATTCCGATCGCGGCATCACCAACCTGCATGTGCCGTCGGACGTGATCATCGACGCCTCGATGCCCGCGCTGATCCGTGCCGGCGGCAAGGGCTGGGGGCCGGACGGCAAGCCGGCGGACACCAAGTGCTGCATCCCCGACCGCTGCTATGCGCCGGTCTATGACGAGACGATCAACTACTTCAAGGAGACCGGCAAGCTGGACCCGGCCACCGCCGGCACGGTGCAGAACATCGGCCTGATGGCGCAGAAGGCCGAGGAATACGGCTCGCACCCCACGACCTTCGAGATCCCGGCCGACGGCACGGTGCGCATGATCGCCGCCAATGGCGACGTGCTGTTCGATCATCGGGTGGAAAAGGGCGACATCTGGCGGTCCTGCACCGCGAAGAAGGCGCCGATCGAGGACTGGGTGCAGCTGGCGATCAGCCGCCAGAAGGCGACCGGCTATGCCGCGGTGTTCTGGCTGAACGAGAACCGGCCGCATGACGCGGAACTCATCAAGTACGTCAAGCGGATCCTCGAGGCCGAGGGCGTGGCCGACAGGTTCGCGATCATGGCCCCGCGTGAGGCGACGCGGTTCTCGCTGGAGACCATCCGCAAGGGCGAGAACACGATCGCGATCACCGGCAACGTGCTGCGCGACTATCTGACCGACCTGTTCCCGATCCTGGAACTGGGCACCTCGGCCAAGATGCTGTCGATCGTCAAGCTGATGGCGGGTGGCGGCATGTTCGAAACCGGAGCCGGCGGCTCGGCGCCCAAGCATGTGCAGCAGCTTCTGGCCGAGAACCACCTGCGCTGGGACAGCCTGGGCGAGTTCTGCGCGCTGGGAGAAAGCTTCAAGTTCCTCGCCGATGCGCGCGGCAGGAAGGCCGCCGCGATCCTGGGTGACGCGGTCGAGGAAGCGACCACGCAGGTGCTGGAGAACGACCGATCGCCGCGCCGCAAGGTCGGCGAGCCGGACAACCGCGACAGCCATTATTGGTTCGCCCGCTACTGGGCCGAGGCGCTTGCCGCGCAGACCGAGGATGCGGATTTGGCCGCGAAATTCGCGCCGATCGCCCAGGCGCTGGCGGAGAACGAGGAAAAAATCCTCGCCGAGCTGGCCGCCGTGCAGGGCCACCCGGTGGATCTGGGTGGATACTATCACCAGGATCCGGCCAAGGTCGCGGCGGTGATGCGACCCAGCGCCACGCTGAACGCGATCATCGGCTGAGACTGGCCGATTGGCGGGGCAGGGCGCGCGCCCTGTCCTGTGTTGCGCTGCCTCGCGCCGGGGCGGCACGATCGGGCTTTCCGGTGGAAAGCCCGAGCCTCCGGCGGGGGTATTTTGGACCAGAAAGAAGCTGGGCCGGGGGTGAATCTTTCGCTTGGCCTTGGGTCGCGGTCGGATTAGGTAGGCGGTCCCCGCAGACAGGAGGCCGCGACCTTGGACACCGCCGCACGCATTTCCCGCACCATCGCAACCGAGATCGGCGCCCGCCCCGAGCAGGTCGGAGCGGCGGTGAAGCTGCTGGACGAGGGCGCGACCGTGCCGTTCGTCGCGCGCTATCGGAAAGAGGCGACCGGCGGGCTGGATGACGGGCAGTTGCGGACCCTGTCGGACCGGGTGGTCTATCTGCGCGAGCTGGAGGCGCGGCGCGAGACGATTCTGAACTCGATCCGCGAACAGGGCAAGCTGACCGACGATCTGGCACGGGCGATTGCCGGGGCCGAGACCAAGGCGGCGCTGGAGGATCTCTACCTGCCCTACAAGCCGAAGCGGCGGACCAGGGCGATGATCGCGCGCGAGAACGGGCTGGAGCCGCTGGTGGAGGCGATCCTGGCGGATCGGCATGCGGAGCCGGAGGCGTTGGCCGAAGGGTTCGTGACCGAGCCGGTCCCGACGGTGAAGGACGCGCTGGCCGGTGCGCGGGACATCCTGGTGGAGCGGCTGGCCGAGGATGCGGATCTGCTGGGCCGGTTGCGGGCGTTCCTGCAGGCACAGGCCGATCTGGTGTCGCGCGTGGTCGCGGGGCAGGAGCAGGCAGGCGCGAAGTATTCCGATTATTTCGATCACCGCGAGAAATGGGCCAAGGTGCCGTCGCACCGGGCGCTGGCGATGATGCGCGCCTCGAACGAGGGGGTGGTGACGCTGGACATCACGCCCGACGAAGACGGTGTGGAACGGGCGCAGGCGATGATCGCGGCGCGGCTGGAGGCGTGTGGCGAGGGACCGGGCGACCGCTGGTTGCGGCAGGTGGCGGGCTGGGCCTGGCGGGTCAAGCTGAGCCTGTCGATGATGATCGAACTGATGGGCGAATTGCGCGCGCGGGCGCAGGACGAGGCGATCGCGGTCTTTGCGCGTAACCTGAAGGATCTGCTGCTGGCCGCGCCGGCGGGCGCGCGGGCGACGCTGGGGTTGGACCCCGGCATCCGCACCGGGATCAAGGCGGCGGTTGTGGATGCCACTGGCAAGGTGGTGGCGACGGATACGCTCTATCCGTTCCAGCCGAAGAACGATCTGCGTGGCGCGCAGGCCAGCGTCTTGCGGCTGATCGCGGCGCACGGGGTGGAGCTGATCGCCATCGGCAACGGCACCGCCAGCCGCGAGACCGAGCGGTTCGTGGCCGAGACGCTGAAGATGCTGCCCGAGGGGGCCGGAAAGCCGGTGAAGGTGGTGGTCAGCGAAGCCGGCGCGTCGGTCTATTCGGCCTCGGAACTGGCGGCGCGGGAATTGCCGGATCTGGACGTTTCCCTGCGCGGGGCGGTGTCGATCGCGCGGCGGCTGCAGGATCCGCTGGCCGAGCTGGTGAAGATCGAGCCGAAGTCGATCGGCGTCGGTCAGTATCAGCATGACGTGGACCAGCACCGACTGGGCCGCGCGCTGGAGGCGGTGGTCGAGGATGCGGTGAACGCGGTGGGGGTCGATCTTAATACCGCGTCGGCGGCGCTTCTGTCCCATGTCTCGGGGCTTGGGCCGGGGCTGGCGGAGGCCATTGTCGCCCACCGCGACGCCAACGGGGCGTTCCGGTCGCGGCGGCAGCTGCTGGAGGTGCCGCGGCTGGGCCCCAAGGCGTTCGAGCAATGCGCCGGGTTCCTGCGCATCCGCGATGGCGAGGAACCGCTGGATGCCTCGTCGGTCCACCCCGAGGCCTATGGCGTGGCGCGGCGGATCGTGGCCGCCTGCGGGCGGGATATCCGGTCGCTGATGGGCGACAGTGCCGCGCTGAAGCGGCTGGACCCGCGGGATTTCGTGGATAGCCGGTTCGGGCTGCCCACGGTGCGGGATATCCTGGCGGAGCTGGAAAAGCCGGGGCGCGATCCGCGGCCGAGCTTCAGGACCGCAGCCTTTGCCGAAGGGATCGAGGAGATCACCGACCTGAAACCGGGCATGGTGCTGGAGGGGACGGTGACCAATGTCGCGGCGTTCGGCGCCTTTGTCGATATCGGTGTGCATCAGGACGGGCTGGTGCATGTCAGCCAGCTGGCCGACCGGTTCGTCAAGGATCCCCACGAGGTGGTCAAGGCCGGTGATGTGGTGCGCGTGACCGTGGTCGAGGTGGACGTGGCGCGCCGTCGGATCGGGCTGTCGATGAAGAAGGACGGCGGCGCCTCGGCGCGGGCGGCGAGGGCCGAGCGCGATGGGGGGGCAGCCCCGCGTGGCGGGCCGCGGTCCAGGCGGGCCAGGCCGGGAGACCAAGGCGGCGGTCAGGGCGCGCTGGGGGCGGCGCTGAGGGATGCAATGCGGCGTCGGTGAAAGGCAGACACCCGCCGGGGGGCTGTGGTTGCTCCCCCGATGGGGCCGTTTTCGGCGGGACGAGCTGCGGTGAACAGCCTTTGACCAAAGGGGGGCAAGGCCCCTTGGGATGACGCGCGTCCGGGCCCATGCCTGGTCTTCGTAAAGCTGCCGGGACGGTCAGGACGCGGGGGTGCCGAAATCTGTTCGGAAATCATCAATTGTTCCGATCGGCGCCGCTCCTGCTTCGGCGCCCCGACCGGAAAAATCCGCCCTGACGCCCCGAAGGAAGAGAGCCGTGGTTCGGATCCGCCGCGCCATCGCGGCAGTGAATGACGCTGGGAAACTGGGAAAAATCTGGACAATCGTCCAAATATTTCGCTTGGTGACTGGTGTGCAATGCAGAATGTGAGACTCGCGATGCTGCGGGGCCGAAGGGCGGGGTCGGGGGCCGGCTGCAAGACGGGAACAGGGGAGGAGCCCAACAATGTCGTATGATTTCGTGATCGTCGGGGGCGGCTCGGCCGGTGCCACGCTGGCGGCTCGGCTGAGCGAGGATCCGGCCGTCAAGGTCTGTCTGCTCGAGGCGGGCGGCGGCGGCAGGGATATCCTGATCCGCGCGCCGATCGGCGTGGTGGCGATGCTGCCGGGGCATGGCAAGATCAACAACTGGGCCTTCGAGACGGTGCCGCAGCCGGGGCTGAATGGG
The DNA here is from genome assembly GCF_900108275.1 of Jhaorihella thermophila. Taxonomy (GTDB): domain Bacteria; phylum Pseudomonadota; class Alphaproteobacteria; order Rhodobacterales; family Rhodobacteraceae; genus Jhaorihella; species Jhaorihella thermophila. The sequence goes on along the minus strand of NZ_FNVD01000004.1, from coordinate 234,000 downwards.
AGAAAGGGCTATCAGCCGCGCGGGCGCGCCTTGGGCGGATCCAGCGCGATCAACGCGATGCTCTATGTCCGCGGTCAGCGGCAGGACTATGACGGCTGGGCCGAGGCCGGCTGCGACGGCTGGTCATGGGACGAAGTGCTGCCCTATTTCAGGAAGGCGGAAAACAACGTCCGGGGCGAAAACGAATTTCACGGCGCCTCCGGGCCGCTGCATGTTTCGGACCAGAAGGCCCCGCGCCCGATTTCCGAGGCGTTTCTGGAGGCCAACGCGCAGATGCAGATCCGCCGCGTGGACGATTTCAACACCGGCGACAACGAAGGGGCCAGCCTGTATCAGTGCACCCAGTTCCATGACCCCGAACGCAACGGCGAACGCTGTTCGGCGGCGGCCGCCTATCTGTTCCCGGTGATGGACAAGCGCCCGAACCTGACGGTGATCACCAAGGCCCGCACCACGCGCATCCTGTTCGAGGGCAAGCGTGTCGTGGGCGTCGAATACCGCGTGGGCAAGCAGACGCAGCGGGCGATGGCCGCGCGCGAGGTGATCCTGTCGGCCGGCGCCTTCCAGTCGCCGCAGATCCTGATGTTGTCGGGCGTGGGGCGCGAACAGGACATCCGCCCCCACGGGATCGAGATGGTGCACGAGTTGCCGGGCGTCGGCCAGAACCTGCAGGATCACATCGACTTCGTCCTGGCCTGGAAAACGAAGGATACCGACAATATCGGGATCGGCCTGCGGGCGACGGCCAAGCTGACCTCGGAGATCTTCAAGTGGCGCAAGCACGGCAATTCGATGGTGGCCTCGACCATTGCCGAGGCCGGGTCCTTCTTCAAGACCGACCCCAACCTCGACCGGCCCGACGTGCAGACCCATTTCGTGATCTCGATCGTGGACGATCACGCGCGCAAGCTGCATCTGGGGCATGGCTATTCCTGCCATGTCTGCGTGCTCAGGCCCCATTCGCGGGGCGAAGTGTTCCTGCAATCGGCCGACCCGATGGCCGCGCCGGGGATCGACCCGAAATTCCTGTCCGACGAGCGCGACCTGAAGACGCTCGTCAAGGGCGCCAAGATGACGCGCCAGATCATGACCGCGCCGCCGATGCGGCCCTATATCCACAAGGAACTGTTCGGCGTGCATGACGACATGACCGACGCGGAATGGGAGGCCCACATCCGCGCCCGCGCCGATACGGTCTATCACCCGGTCGGCACCTGCAAGATGGGGGTGGACGACATGGCGGTGGTGGACCCGGCGCTGAAGGTGCGTGGGCTGGAGGGGCTGCGCGTGGTCGATGCCTCGGTCATGCCCACGCTGGTGTCGGGCAACACCAACGCGCCGACGATCATGATTGCCGAAAAGGCATCCGACCTGATCAGGGCCGAATACGGCGCGCAATCCGCCGCGGCCGAATGAAACCGCGCCCGGCGACGCATCCCGCCGCCGGGCGCGGTTTGCACCCCGTCGCGATCCGAACCAGAAAGGCCGCCATGACCGCGATGTCCGCGAAACTCAAGGACCGCGCCGCCCGCAAACTCGCCAAGCGCGACCAGAAAAAGCGCCAGATCGCGCAAAGCGCGCTCGCCGCGCTCAGGGAACTGGGCTATGCCAACACCTCGCTGCGCGACATCGCCGAGCGCAGCGACCTGTCGCTGGGCATGCTGCATTACTACTTCGAGGATCGCAGCGACCTGATCATCTTTTGCGTGCGGACATACAAGGAGAACTTCGTCCTCAACGTCACCGAGGCGCTGGACCGCGCCGAGGGACGCGATGCGGTGATCGCCGCCTTCAGCGAGGCGCTGGCCGCGTCGATCGTCGATGACGCGATGACGCATCGGCTGTGGTATGACATCAGGACGCAGGCGATGTTCGACGACGCCTTCCGCCCCGTGGTGGCCGAGATCGAGGCCGGGCTGATCGGCACTCTGCGCGCGGCCTGCCGCAAGGCCGGGCATGACGCGCCCAAGCAGGTGGAGATCGGCTATGCCATGCTGGACGGCGTGTTCCGCTACCTGATGCAGAGTCAGATCGGCGGCACGCCGCGCAGCCGCGAAGACCTGCGCGCCACGCTGCGCAGTGTGATCGAGCGGATCCTTTGATCCTTTCCCCGTCGCGGGGCGCCGAGTTGCGCTGATGGGCCGGGGAAATGGCAGCCCCGATGAAACGCGACCCCGCGCCTGTCGTCGGCGTTGGGGCGCAACTCGGCGCCCGGCGATCGGTGTTGCTTCGTCCGACCCGTTTCCTCCCCATTGCGCCGGTCGCATCCCGATTGCGTTGACAATTGCGGAAAAGGCCCGCATCAATGGTGCGACAATGTGTCCAAAGCAGAGCGCCGGTTGATCGACAAGCCAGCCCCGCCGCATTCCCGCGCAAAAACAGGTAAAAAGGCGGAAGCGTGACATTCGAGCCGTTGGACCTCCAGCCCGAAGAGCTACTTGTCTTCCGAGCCGACGACTTCCGAATTCTGAGCACAAGCGGGACCACTCTGAACCTGCTGGGGATCGAAAGCACCGCTTTGTTGGGGCGATCCTTTCTGGACCTGCTGGCCGAGCCGGACGATGGGCCGTTGCGGGAAAGATTGCAGGACATCGCGCAGCGGGGCGAAGGACGATTCAAGTTCCGGCGCCCCTACCGGCAGCCAAGCGGTCAGGACGTTCTGCTGCGCATTCAGGTGGACTGCGTGTCCTCGGCAGAGTCCGGGCCGCAGTTCATTGCGAACCTGTCCAGGGTATCCGAAGGCCGGTTGTCGGCCGGGGCGATCACGGAATTTCTGGCCACGCTCGATGAGTTCGAAGACGAAGTCCTGATGTTCTGGCCCGACAGCCGGCGGTTCTTTTATGCCAACGAGGCCGCCCTGCGGCGGATCGGTGTCGAACGTGGCGAACTGTTCAAGCTGACTCCATCCGACCTGTATGGCGGGCCGTCCCGCGAGGAATTGCAGGCAATTCTGCAACGGATGTTGGACGGAAAGACGCGGCGGGTGATCGGGCGGCGCCGGGTCAAGCTGCCGGACGGCGATGCGATCATCGTCGAACATGACATCAAGTATATCGAGCCCGAGGGCTGCGAGCCGCGCTTTGTCGCCATTCTGCGGAATGTCACGGCAATCGCGAAGGTCGAGGAAGACCACCGCCAGTTGCAGAACTCGCTGGATGTGCTGGATGTGGAAGTCTACATGTTCTGGCCCGGCAGCTACGCCTTTGCCTACATGAACCGAAAGGCCTTGGCGCGGGCGGGATGGCTGGAGACCGGCTGGCACGGCAAGGGCGTGCGGGACCACCTGTCCGCATCGCAATTCGAGCTTTTCACCGAAAAGTGCGAGGCCCTGCTGCGCGGGCCGGCCAAGACCATGGTGTTCGAAACGACCGATGCCAGCGGCACTCCACTGGAGATCAGTCTGCACCTGATCGAGCCGGAGGGCGAAGATCCGAGGTTCCTTTCGGTCTATCGTGACATCGCCGCCCGCAAGCAGGCCGAAGTCGCCAAGGCCAATTTCATGTCGACGATCAGCCACGAATTGCGGACGCCGCTGACGTCGATCAAGGGTGCGCTCCAGCTGATCAGGTTCCATCTTGGCCAGTCCGTTCCGGCTCCGGTCGCGCGCATGATCGAAATCGTGGACAAGAACACGGGCCGGCTGGACGGTCTGATCAACGATCTGCTCGACTGGGGCAAGATCGAAGCCGGCAAACTGAAATACGAGTTTGCCACCTTTGATCTGGTGCGGCTGGCCCGTCAGGCGATTGGGCTCAATTACGATGCCGCGCGCCGGCACGGGGCCGAATTCCGTTTGACCGCTGCCCCGGATCACGTTTTCTGCCGCGGCGACCGAAGCCGGATCCTTCAGGTGATGAACAACCTTTTTTCCAATGCCGCCAAGTTCGCCGAAGGCACCGGGGTTGTCGAAATCTCGGTCGGCAGCACCGGCACGCAGGGATGGTTCCGCATCCGGGATCATGCGTGGGCATCCCTGCCGAGGCGCGGCCATTTGTGTTCGAGCAGTTCGCACAGGCGGATATGTCGGACAATCGGGGCTTTGGCGGAACCGGGCTCGGGCTTGCCATCTCGAAGTCCATCATTCAGGCGCATGACGGCGAGATCGGTTTCGAAGATGTCGAGGGAGGAGGGACGGAGTTTCGCTTTGCTATCCCCCTTTCGGGTGAGGTCGATCCCGCCCTGACCGGCTCGGCGGTCGAGGAAGGGCGGCCACGGGTTCTGCTTTGCGAATCGCACGCCGAAACCGCGAGCGCATTTCTGGCCATTCTCGAATCCGAAGGCATCAGGCCCAGGCTTGCCGTGTCAAAGGCCGAGGCCCAGAGGCTGGCGGCGGCCGAGGATTTTGCAGGCGTTGCGGTCAGCACCCGGCTGGCGGGATTGTCGGCCGGCGAGTTCGACGACCTCATGGCGTCGCTGTCGGGGCCGGGCAGGCTGGTGACTCTCTACTCGGCCCAGGCAGGAGAACTGAAAGAAGTCAGCCGAGACTTTCTGAGGGATCTGAACGAATATCTTGGCCGAAGGTTCGCGGGCGAATAAATGCGGCCTGCGGCGGGGACGGGGGTAGAGGATCTGCGCATGCGTCGAATCGCTCAGTCCCTGACGCGCAGGTTGTCCGGGTCGTAGGGGCAGGGCGGGATGACCCGGGCCGGGACTGTCTCGCCCAGCATGTCGATCGAAACCTGCGTGCCCATCCGCGACAGGTCGGGCGCGACGTAGGCCAGTGCGAGGTTCAGCCCCGTCCGGTGCCCCCAGTCGCCCGAGGTCACGGTGCCCCCGATGCGGCCATCGTGCATCACCGATGATCCCGGTTGCGCCGGGCGGTCGGTGCAGTCGATGGCCAGGGTCACGAGCCGCCGGCGCGGCCCCTGCGCGCGACGATCCAGCAGCGCGGGTCTGCCGACGAAGTCGGGCTTGTCGAGGTCCACGAACCGATCCAGCCCCGTCTCGAACGGGTCGTATTCGGTCAGCAGCTCGGCCTTCCAGTGCAGATAGCCCTTCTCCAGGCGCATCGACGCCACCGCGCGCGCGCCAAAGAGCCGCAGGCCGTGCGTCTCGCCCGCCCGGCGCAGGGCAAGGTAAGCCGCATACAGCTGGCTGTTCGGAACGTGGATTTCATAGGCCAGTTCGCCCGAGTAGCTGACCGACATCACCACCGCCGGCGCGATCCCCACGAAACATTCGCGCACCGACAGCCACGGAAAGGCCGCCGCCGACCAGTCCCCGCGCGAGGCGGCCGCCAGCACCTCGCGCGCCTTGGGGCCGGCCAGCACCAGCGTCGTCATCTCGTTGGTGAGCGACCGGATCCGAACGTCTTCGCCCGGTTGCAGATGGGCGCGCAGCCAGTCCATGTCATGCCCTTCCGACGCCGCGGCCGAACCATACCAGACCCGCGCGGGCCCCCGGTCCGAAGCCGGCAGGTTGGCGATCGTCGCCTCGGACTTCACGCAGCCCTGATGGTTCAGCAGATAGGCCAGCCCGACCCGGCCCGGCGCCCGGCGCAGGCGCCCGCAGATCATCCGGTCGAGGAACGCATGGGCATCCGCGCCCGTGATCTCGAACCGGTTGAAGCCGCTCACTTCGGTCAGGCCGGCGCCGGTGTGGACTGCGCGGACCTCTTCGGCGACGACGTCGTGCACCTCGTTGAAGCGAAAGCCCAGCGTTTCCGTGAAATCCGGGGCGGGCTTGATGTAGTCCACCCGTTCCCAGCCGTTGACGACCGAAAACGTCGCGCCCTCGGCCGCCAGAATCGGGGTCAGCGGCGTGGTCTTGATCTGTCGGCCGGCGGGGCGGTGTTCGTGGGGAAAATGAAAGCGGAATTCGTTCTGATAGTCCTCGATCGCCTTCAGCGCACAGAGTTCCACATTGCCGTGGCCGGTGAACCGGCGCGGGTCCAGAACCCAGGTGTCGAAACACGCCTCGCCATGCACGATCATCTGCGCCAGCAGCCAGCCATGCCCGCCGCCTTCGCCCAGCCCCGCGCGCAGACCGATGATGCAATAGGCGTTGCGCTTTCCGGGGATCGGGCCGACCAGAGGCACCCCGTCGATCGTATAGGTGATCGGGCCGTTCACCACCCGGCGGATGCCGACCTGCGCCAGCGCCGGCATCCGGGCAAAGGCACCTTCCAGCACGTCCGTGATCCGGTCCAGATCGTCGGGGCATAGATCCGAGGAAAACTTGGGGTCGATCCCGTCCATGCCCCAGGTCTTGCAGTCCTGTTCGTAGAACCCCACCAGCAGCCCGCCGCGTTCCTGCCGGCTGTAGAAATCGCTGATCGGGCAGCGGATCAGCGGCATCCGGTGGCCCGCCTCGGCGATGGCGGGGATGTCCTCGGTCACGAAATACTGGTGCTCCATCGACATCACCGGGTGATGCACACCCATCATCGCGCCGACCTCGTTCACGCGATAGCCGCACGCGTTCACCACGATATCGGCGCTGATCGTGCCCCGGGGCGTCTCGACCTCCCATGTGTCATCGGACAGTTGCCGCAGCCCGGTGACTGGGGTGTGTTCGTGCAGCTCGGCCCCGGCCCGGCGCGCCCGCCGCACCAGCGCCTGGCACAGACCCGCCGGGTCGATATCGCCGTCCAGCGGATCCCACAGCCCGCCCAGCAGGCCGTCGGTGGACAGAAGCGGGTGCCGCCGGGCGCATTCGGCGGCGTCGATCACTTCGAATTCGACCCCCATGCCGCGCGCCATCGAGGCGAAGTGGCGATAGCCGTCCATCTGCGCCGGTGTTCCCGCCAGCCGGATGCCGCCATCGGCGTGATGATAGGTGATCGGATAGTCGGGATCTTCGGCCAGTTCCCTGTAGAGCGCAATGGAATGGCTCTTCAGCCCCACCATCGTCTGCGAGGTGCCGAAATTGGTGACCTGCGCCGCCGAATGCCATGTCGTGCCCGAGGTCAGCACGTCGCGCTCCAGCAGCATCACGTCGCTCCAGCCTTCCTGCGTGAGGTGATAGAGCGTGGAACACCCCGCGATGCCGCCGCCGGTGACCACGACCCGTGCGCGCGTTTTCATGAAGCTTCTCCCTGCGGGTTCGGCAGGGATGATCGGCAAGCTTCGCGGTCGCTGGCAAGAGACCCCGTCTTGTTTCGAGAAAATCGAATCTGGAGTTCGCGTTTCGATCTATGGTTTCGGCATCGCCGGTCCGGCGCAGGCCGGGCCGGATGCGATCCGGCGGTTGGGCCGCTCTGGTGGTTCGATACGGTGCCAGCCGATGGCGCAGGGCACCAGGTGCCATCGCAAGGCGTGCCGCGGCGCGGGACGGCCGGAGCAGCAGAGCGGTCTCCTCGATCTATTCGAAAAACTCCGCCCGTGTGCGATGGATTTCGTCGATCACCTCGTCAAGCCGGCCCAGATGGATGCGCGCGGCTTCGGTGGCCGCCTCCGCGTCACGGCGAGTCAGCGCATCAGCGATGCGGCGGTGATCCTCCAGCAGGGTGGCGGCTTCTTCCTCGCGCCCAAGCGACAGCATGCACAGGCGATCCACCTTCTGCTTGCACTCGCTGATCGTCTCGGCCGCCAGCGGACGGTCGGCAAGGTCGCAGATCGCCTTGTGAAAGGAATAGTCGCTGGCGTGAAACGCCTCGGTGTCACCTTGTGAAATGGCGCGGTCCTGACGGTCCAGAATCTCGGCCAGCGCGCGGGTGCCGTCATCCGACCAGACCGCGCAGGCCTGCCGGATCACTTCCAGCTCGACGGCAAGCCGGACAAAACGCGCGTGCTGGATCCGGGGCAGGGAAAACCCGCGCACGACCGTCGCCTTTTGCGGCCGGATCAACAGCATATCCATGTTGCCCAGACGGTTGAATGCATCCCGCACCGGCTGGCGCGAAACGCCAAAGCGCCGGGACACCTCGGCCTCGGACAGCTTTGTGCCCGGCAACAGTTTCAAGCTCACGATCTCGTCGTGGAGCGTGTCGAATACCACGTCCGCGGCGGTGCGGCGGTCGAAAATCCCTGCGACGTCCTGCATCTTGCTCCTTTCCCCCGAGACCCGGAGTTTGCCCGATCCGCCCGCCGGTGAAACCCGTCGGAATTCATCTTGGCATAACTACCATACTAGTGTGCGAATATCCACAAACTGGGGGCGGATGCGATCCGGCCCTGCCTGAAACAGGGACCGAAGGGGAATTTGGCATGATCGACAGGGCCGCGAACGGGGGCGACATCACGGGGACATTGACGGGCAAGGTGGCGATCGTCACCGGCGGGGGGCGCGACATCGGACGGGCCTGCGCCCTGCGGCTGGCCGAGGCCGGCGCGGCGGTGGCGATCAACTACCACAGCTCGGCCGCCGGTGCTGACAGTGCGGTGGCCGAGATCACGGCCGCGGGCGGTCGGGCGCTGGCGAAACAGGGCGACATGACCGACGCGGGCGACGTCGCCGCGCTGGTGGAGGACACGGTCAAGGCGTTCGGGCGGATCGACGTTCTGGTGCATGTCACCGGCGGGCTGGTCGCGCGCAAGACAGTGGCCGAGATGGATTTGGATCACTAGCAACGGGTGATGGACCTGAACGCCACCTCGTTCCTGCTGGCGGTAAAGGCGGTGCTGCCACATATGGGCGCGGGCAGTGCGATCGTCGGGCTGGCCAGCCAGGCGGGCCGCGACGGCGGCGGGCCGGGCGCGGTGGCCTATGCGGCGTCCAAGGGAGCGGAGATGACCATGACCCGCGGTCTGGCCAAGGAACTGGGGCCCGACATCCGCGTGAATTCGGTCTGCCCCGGCATGATCGACACCGATTTCCACAACATCTTCACCAAGCCCGAGGCGCGCAGCCACGTCGCGAGCATCACGCCGCTGAAACGCGAAGGCCGGCCCGAGGAGGTCGCCGATCTCGTCTGTTTTCTCGCCTCGGACCGGTCATCCTTCATGACCGGCACGAATATCGACATCAATGGCGGGCTGCTCTTTTCCTGAGCGCCCGCGCAACCGGAAACCGCTTCAACATCCAAGGGAGGACACATCATGTTGCGGAAGATCACGGGAACCGTGCTGGGCGCGGTCACGGCGCTGACGGTGGCGGCGGGCACCGCGGGGGCCGCCGAATGGCGCGGCTGGAACATCCATGTCGAGGGCTATCCCAACACGGTTGCCATGAACAAGTTCGCCGAACTGGTGGAGGAAAAGACCGGTGGCGAGATCAAGCTGCAGATGTTCCATGGCGGCACGCTGGGCAGCCAGCCTGACGCGATCGAACAGGTCCGGCTGGGCGCGCTCGAAGTGGGCAATTTCAACCTCGGCCCGATCGGCCCGGTCGCGCCCGAGGCGAACGTCGTTTCGCTGCCCTTCATCTTCAAGGGCGTGGATCACATGTTCCGGGTGTTGGACGGCGAGGGCGGCAAGATGATCGCCGACGGGATGGCGGCCAAGGGCCTGCTGCCGCTGTCGTGGTTCGACGCCGGGGCGCGGTCGTTCTACAACACGGCCAAACCGATCAACACGCCCGAGGACGTCAAGGGCATGAAGGTCCGCGTGATGAACAACGACCTGTATTCGGGCATGATCGCCCAGCTGGGCGGCAACCCTTCGCCGAGGTCTATCAGGCGCTCAAGACCGGCGTCGTGGACGGGGCCGAAAACAACTGGCCATCCTATGAATCCACCGGCCACTACGAGGTGGCCGGCTACTATTCGCTGTCGCAGCACCTGATCATCCCCGAATGCCTGTGCATCAACACCGATGTGTTCAACGGCCTGTCCGACGAACACAAGAAGGCCGTGAAGGAAGCCGCGGCCGAGGCGGCGGCGCTGCAGCGCCAGCTTTGGGCCGAGCGCGAGAAGGCCAGCCGCGCCAAGGTCGAGGCCGCCGGCGTGAAGGTCAACGAGATTGCCGACAAGGCGCCGTTCCAGGCCGCGATGAAGCCTGTCTATGACGCGTTCCTGGAGGCGAACCCGAACCTTCGGCCGCTGGTCGAAATCATTCAGGCCACCGAATGAGCCGAGCCGGCAGACAAGGCGCCGAGCCCCCGGACGGGGGCCGGCGCCGCGTGACCGGAGAACATGCCATGACGGACAGGGAATTCGTGGCCGAACGACCCTCCTTTCTCGATCTGCTGGACCGCGTGCTGGACGGGATCGCCGATCTTTGCCGGGTGCTGACCGGCGTGGCGCTGGTGGTGCTGACGGTGATCTTCGGCTGGCTGGTGTTCGGCCGCTATGTTCTGAACGCGACGCCCGCCTGGGTCGAGCAGGTGTCGCTGCTGCTGGTGATGACCATCGCCTTTCTCGGTGCGGCAGTGGGGGTGCATGACAACACGCATCTGGCCGTCATGGCCTTCCGCAATATCGTGCCGGGCCGGGCGCGGGCCTTTCTGGTTGCGCTGACCGACCTTTTCCTGGCGGGGTTCGGCCTGCTGATGCTGATCTTCGGGGCCAAGCTGACGCTGTTCAAATGGGGATCGGAGATTCCCCTGATTCACCTGCCCGAAGGGCTGCGGTCGCTGCCGCTGACCGTGGGCGGCGGGCTGATCGCGCTGTTTTCGCTGGGCCATCTTCTGCGGCTGGCGATGGGGCGCGACCAGCGGACGGATTTCACGGAATAGGAGCCGCAAGATGGGCCTTTTTCTTCTGCTCGGCCTGTTCGCTCTGTGTGTGGTGATCGGGGTGCCGGTCGCCTTTGCGCTGGGGATCTCGGCCGTCGCCGCCTTCTGGTTCGAGGGCCTGCCGCTGGTGATCGGGTTCCAGCGCATCATCTCGGGCATCAACGTGTTTTCGCTGATGGCCATTCCGTTCTTCATCTTCGCCGGAGAGCTGATGTTCCACGGCGGCATCGCGCAACGGCTGGTGCGGTTCGCCTCGGCCGCAGTGGGCGCGGTGCGCGGAGGGCTGGGCATCGTCAACGTGTTCTCTTCGATGTTGTTCGGCGGCATCTCGGGCTCGGCGGTGGCCGATATCTCGGCCCTGGGGTCGATCCTGATCCCGGTGATGAAGGAAAAGGGCTATGATCCCGACTATGCGGTGAACATCACGGTCACCTCGTCGATTGCCGGGATCATCATTCCGCCCAGCCACAACATGATCATCTTTGCGATCGCAGCGGGCGGGGGCATCTCGATTTCCAAGCTGTTTCTGGCCGGTGTGGTGCCGGGCGTGCTGATGTGCCTGTGCCTGGCGGTAGCCGGCTGGCTGATCGCGGTCCGGCGCGGCTATGCGGCCGAGAAGTTCCCCGGATGGGAAGCGCTCGTGCTGAGTTTTGCCGGCGCGCTGCCCGGTCTGTTCACGGCCGTCATTATCGTCGGCGGCGTGTTGTCGGGCGTGTTCACGGTCACCGAATCCGGCGCTTTCGGCACGATCTATGCCTTTGTCGTGACCCTTCTGGTCCATCGCAGCATCAGCCGGGAAAACTTCGTGATCGCGGTGCGCAATTCGGTCCGCACCACGGCGATGGTGATGATCCTGATCGCCTGCGCCGGAGCGTGCGCCTACATGCTGACCTTCTACCGCGTGCCGAACCGGATGGAGGATCTTCTGACCGGGCTGACCGACAACCCGATCCTGATCCTGCTGATGATCAACGCGGTGCTGCTGGTTCCGGGCATGATCATGGACATGGCGGCGCTGATCCTGATCTGCACGCCGATCTTTCTGCCGGTGACCAACAGCCTGGGCATCGACCCGATCCAGTTCGGCATGATCCTGATGGTCAATCTCGGCCTCGGCCTGTGTACGCCGCCGGTGGGATCCTGCCTGTTCGTCGGCTGCGCGGTCGGCAAGCTGCCGATGGAGAAGGCCGTCCGCACGATCTGGCCGTTCTATCTGGCGATCCTCGTGGCGCTGATGCTTACCACCTTCGTCCCGGCCATCTCGCTGGCGCTGCCGGCGCTGCTTGGCGTCTGATGGCCGGGTAATTTGGAAAGGAAAAACTTTACGCGCGAAAAAAACCGTGCAAGTTTCGCAGCCACGGGCAGGTTTGACCCAGCCCGTGGCTTGCTTTTTTCGACGGAGGCGCCGGTGACGAAGATCAGGAACATGGAAGAGTTTGCCGCCGCCGCGGGGGTTTCCCGGCCCACCGTGTCGAAATATTTCAACGACCCCAACAGCGTGCGGCCATCGACGCGGGAACGGATCGAGGCCGCGCTGGAACGCTATGACTGGCGGCCGAACATCTTTGCGATGAACCAGAACCGCAAGCTGACCAAGATCGTCGGCATCGTGGTTCCCTATCTGGCCGATCCCTTCTTTGCCGAGATCGCGCGTTCCATCGAACGGCGCTGCATAGAAGCGGGCTATCTGCCCACGCTCTACAGTTCGCACGGCGACCCGGCGCTGGAGAATGACATCCTCGACACGCTGCGCTCGCTCAGGCCGGCCGGGGTGCTGCTGGCGCCGTTGGGCCGGACCTCGGACAAGGGGGCGATCGAAAAGTTCTGCGCCGACGTGCCGACGGTTCTGTTCGACAGCAACGTGTCGGGGCTGGAAATCGCCTATGTCGGTTCCGACAACCCGCAATTCGCCGACCTGATCGTGGACTATCTGTGCCGCACCGGCGAACCGCCCTGTTTCTTCGAGATGAAGAACCCCGCCAACCCCAATGCCAACAAGCGGCGGCAAAGCTATCTGGCGACGATGGAACGGCTGGGGCACACGCCGCATGTCGTTTCGGTGGGCGGCGAAGGCTGGGACTTTGAAGAGATCGGGCGCAGCGGCGGCGCAAAGGCGCTGGCCGAGAAGCGGTTCGCCACCAACACGGTTCTGTGCAGCAACGACCGGCTGGCGATCGGGTTTCTGACCGCGTGCTACGAGTCGGGGGTGCGGGTGGGGCGCACCCCCGACTGCGCGATTCGCGTCGCGGGCCAGGATGACCACCCTTTTTCCCGCTACACCTGTCCCCCGCTGACCACGGTGGCGCAGGACTATGACGCCATTTCAAGGCATGCGGTGGAAACTCTGTTCCAGTCGGTGGAAGACGGCGAAAAGCCGCGCGAAGTCAAGCTGTTCGAGGGCCGTCTGGTCATGCGGGATTCGGCATGAGGAAAGTTTAAACTTCTCGTGCGTAAAAAATATATCGACGCCGCGAACAGCATTTGGCTAGGCTTTCGCCAATCATCCAAACCAGGGAGGACCCGGATGCAATTCTCGAAAGCCCTCTGCGCCGCTGGCGCGATTTCCGTTCTGGCGACCGGCGCGGCCTTGGCCGACACGATCACCATCGCCACGGTGAACAACGGCGACATGATCCGGATGCAGAAGCTGACGGACGACTTTACCGCCAAGACCGGCCACACGGTCGAGTGGGTCACGCTGGAGGAAAACGTTCTGCGTCAGCGTGTCACCACCGACATCACCACCAAGGGTGGCCAGTTCGACATCATGACCATCGGCATGTACGAAACCCCGATCTGGGGGGCAACGGCTGGCTGGTGCCGCTGAACGATCTGCCGGCATCCTATGACGTCGATGACATCCTGCCCGCGATGCGTGGCGGGCTGAGCCATGACGGCACGCTTTATGCCGCGCCGTTCTACGGTGAATCCTCGATGATCATGTATCGCACCGACCTGATGGAAAAGGCGGGGCTGGAAATGCCCGAATCGCCGACTTGGGGCTTTATCAAGAAGGCCGCGGCGGCGATGACCGACAAGGAGAACGAGGTTTACGGCATCTGCCTGCGCGGCAAGGCCGGCTGGGGCGAGAACATGGCCTTCATCACCGCCATGTCCAATTCGTTCGGCGCGCGCTGGTTCGACATGGATTGGAAGCCGCAGCTCGATACGCCGGAATGGAAGGAAACGCTGACCTTCTATCTGGACCTGATGAACAACTACGGTCCCCCGGGCGCGTCCTCCAACGGCTTCAACGAAAACCTCAGCCTGTTCCAGCAGGGCAAGTGCGGCATGTGGATCGACGCTACGGTGGCGGCCTCCTTCGTGACCAACCCCAAGGAATCCACCGTCGCCGACAAGGTCGGTTTCGCGCTGGCGCCGCACAAGGACGGCATCGACAAGAACGCCAACTGGCTGTGGGCCTGGGCGCTGGCGATCCCGGCCGGCACCGACGATGCCGAGGCCGCCAAGGAATTCATCCGGTGGGCCACGTCGAAGGAATATATCGAGCTGCTCGCCTCGAAAGAGGGCTGGGCCAACGTGCCGCCGGGCGCGCGGGTGTCGCTGTATGAAAATCCGAACTACAAGGACATTCCCTTTGCGCAGATGGCGCTCAAGTCGATCCTGTCGGCCGATCCGCTGCACCCGACGGTGAAGCCGGTGCCCTATGTCGGCGTCCAGTTTGCGGCGATCCCCGAATTCGCCGGCATCGCGACCGAGGTCGGTCAGGAATTTTCGGCCGCGCTGGCCGGGCAGCAGTCGGCCGACAAGGCGCTGGCCAAGGCGCAGGCGCTGACCGCCGAGGCGATGGAAGCCGCCGGTTACTGAGGCTCCTCCCCGACCGGGGGACGGCTGCGGTCGCCCCCCGGTCATCCGACCCCGCTTTACCCTTTCAATCGTATAGACTGCGTCCGGGGCGGCATCTGCGCCGCCGCGAAAGGAGAAGTTGTCATGGCTACCCAGCATTCCAGATCCGCCGCACGGATCATGATGGCGCCCGCGGTCATCCTGCTCTTGGGATGGATGCTTGTCCCGCTGACGATGACGCTGTGGTTTTCGTTCCGGAAATACCTGCCGCTGCGGGGCGGTGACCTGGGCTGGGCGGGGTTCGACAACTTTACCCGGTTCGTTTCATCCAGCACGTTCTGGCCGGCGGTCCAGGCCACGCTGATCATTGTCGTCGGCGTGATCGTGGTGACGGTGGTTCTGGGCGTGCTGCTGGCGATCCTGCTGGATCAGCCGATGTGGGGGCAGGGGATCGTGCGCATCCTCGTCATCGCTCCGTTCTTTGTCATGCCCACGGTTTCGGCGCTGGTATGGAAAAACATGTTCATGGACCCGGTGAACGGCCTGCTCGCGAATCTGTGGAAGGCCTTCGGCGCCCAGCCCGTGGAGTGGCTCAGCCAGGCGCCGCTGAGCTCGATCGTGATCATCGTGTCCTGGGAATGGCTGCCCTTTGCCACGCTGATCCTGCTGACCGCGATCCAATCGCTGGACAGCGAACAGCTGGAGGCGGCCGAGATGGACGGCGCGCCGCTGCTCAAGCGGTTCTGGTATGTCGTCCTTCCGCATCTGAGCCGCGCGATCACCGTGGTGATCCTGATCCAGACGATCTTTCTGCTGTCGATCTTTGCCGAGATTTTCGTCACCACCCAGGGCGCGTTCGGCACCCGGACGCTCACCTATCTGATCTACCAGCGCGTGCTGGAGAGCCAGAACGTGGGGCTCGGCTCGGCAGGAGGGGTGTATGCGATCATCCTGGCCAATATCGTCGCGATCTTCCTGATGCGGATCGTCGGCAAGAACCTGGACGCCTGAGGAGGAGAGGCCATGGCACGAGACGTCAAACCCCGTCGCAAGGCCCTGAACACCGCGCTGGCCTGGGCCGCGGGCCTGCTGATCTTCTTTCCGATCCTCTGGCCGATCCTGACCAGCTTCAAGACCGAGGGCGACGCCATCGCCAGCCCGCCTGTGTTACTGTTCTTCGACTGGACGCTGGAGAACTACGCCGTGGTGCAGGAACGCTCAGACTACATGCGCTATCTGTGGAACTCGGTGATCATCGCCGGTGGCTCGACCCTTCTGGGGCTGCTGGTCGCGGTGCCGGCGGCGTGGTCGATGGCCTTCGTGCCGTCAAAGCGGACCAAGGACATCCTGATGTGGATGCTCAGCACCAAGATGCTGCCGGCGGTGGGGGTGCTGTATCCGATCTATCTGATGTTCATCCAGATGGGGCTGCTGGATACGCGGATCGGGTTGGTGATCGTGCTCATGCTCATCAACCTGCCGATCATCGTCTGGATGCTCTACACCTATTTCCGCGAAATCCCCGGCGAGATCCTCGAAGCCGCGCGGATGGACGGGGCCGGCCTGCGCGAGGAAATCCTCTACGTGCTCACGCCGATGGCGCTGCCGGGGATCGCCTCGACGGTGCTGCTGAACGTGATCCTGGCCTGGAACGAGGCGTTCTGGACGCTCAACCTCACCGCCGCCAATGCCGCGCCGCTGACCGCCTTTATTGCCAGCTATTCCAGCCCCGAAGGCCTGTTCTACGCCAAGCTCAGCGCGGCTTCGACCATGGCCATCGCGCCGATCCTGATCCTTGGCTGGTTCAGTCAGAAACAACTGGTCCGCGGCCTGACCTTCGGCGCCGTGAAGTAGGAGACGACCCAAATGGGACAGATCAAGCTTGAAAACGTCACCAAGAGCTTTGGCAACGTGGAGGTCATCCCGCCACTGGACCTGACCATCGAGGACGGCGAGTTCTGCGTCTTCGTCGGCCCTTCGGCCTGCGGCAAGTCCACCCTGCCGCGGCTGATCGCGGGCTAGAGGACGTGACGTCGGTAACGATCCGCATCGACGGGCAGGACGCAACCGATACGCCGCCGGCGAAACGCGGCCTGGCGATGGTGTTTCAGTCCTACGCGCTCTATCCCCACATGACGGTGGCCAGGAACATCGCCTTTCCGCTGCGCATGGCAAAGATGGAAAAGGCCGAGATCGACCGCCGGGTGCGGGCCGCGGCAGAGGTGCTGAACCTCACCGATTACCTTGACCGCCGCCCCGGCCAGCTTTCGGGCGGGCAGCGCCAGCGCGTCGCCATCGGCCGCGCCATCGTGCGTGAACCGAAGGCGTTCCTGTTCGACGAACCGTTGTCAAACCTCGATGCCGCGCTGCGCGTGGGGATGCGGCTGGAGATCAGCGAGCTGCACGAACGGCTCGGGACCACAATGATCCATGTCACCCACGATCAGGTCGAGGCGATGACCATGGCCGACAAGATCGTGGTGCTCCAGGCCGGGGTGATCGAACAGGTCGGCAGCCCGCTGGAACTGTATCGCGCCCCGCGCAACCTGTTCGTGGCCGGCTTCATCGGCTCGCCGAAGATGAACTTCATCAAGGGCGAAGAGGCCGCCCGGCGCGGCGCGCACACGATCGGCATCCGGCCCGAGCATATCGACGTGGTCGAGAATGGCGGGGTGTGGCAGGGCACGGTCGGCGTGGCCGAGCATCTGGGCTCCGATACCTTCGTTCACGTCCACGACACCGGGCTGGCCGACACCATCACCGTCCGCGTGCCGGGCGAGGTAAGCCACCGCAGCGGCGACCGGATCGGGCTCGCCCCGCGCGAGGATCAGATCCATCGCTTTGACGCTCAGGGGCTGAGGATCGGCTGATGAGCGAACTCCGGATGGTGGCCGAGATGCACGCCTGGGCGGATTGCCGCGATGTCGGGCGAAAATTGGAAAGGCTGACATGACCCCCGCGCCGCACATCACTCCGTCGCCGCTTTCTGCCGCGACCCTGGACCGCCTGCCCTCGGCGACCCAGCGGCCGGCCTACGACCGCGCGCGGCTGCGTCCGGGTATCCTGCATGTCGGTGTCGGCAATTTCCACCGCGCCCATCAGGCGGTCTATCTTGACGACCTGTTCGGGCTGGGCCGCGATCACGACTGGGCGATCGGTGGCGCGGGGCTGATGCCCGGCGATGCGCGCCAGCGCGACCTGCTGGCCCCGCAGGACTGGCTTTATTCGGTGACCGAGCTGGCGCCCGACCGGACCGAGGCGCGCGTGATCGGCGCGATGGTCGATTTCCTGCCCGCAGATCCGCAGGCGCTGGCCGCGCGGATCGCCGACCCGTCGGTCCGCATCGTCTCGTTGACCATTACCGAGGGCGGCTATTTCATCGATGCCGCCACCGGCGAGTTCGACGCGAACCACCCGGCGATCCGGGCCGATGCGGAAAACCCCGACGCGCCGCGGACCGTCTTTGGCGCGCTGTTCAAGGGGCTGCGCCTGCGCCGCGACCGGGGGCTTGCTCCGCCCGCGGTCCTGTCCTGCGACAACGTGCAGGGCAATGGCAAGGTTACCCGTGCCGCCGTCGAGGGTCTGGCGGCGATGATTTCGGACGGCCTGCGGGATTGGGTCGCGGGCAACGTCGCCTTTCCCAACGGCATGGTGGACCGGATCACACCGGCCACCACGGATGCCGAACGCGCTCTGATCGCACGCGAATTCGGGTTGGCCGACGCCTCGCCCGTGGTGTGCGAGCCGTTCCGGCGATGGGTGCTCGAGGACGATTTCCCGCTGGGCCGCCCGGCGCTGGAAGAAGTCGGCGTGCAGTTCGTGGCCGACGTGGCCCCCTATGAGACGATGAAGCTGCGCATCCTGAACGCGGGTCACGCGGCGATCGCCTATCCGGCGGCGCTGTTGGGGCATGTGCATGTGCATGAGGCAATGGCCGACCCCGACATCGCCGCCTGGCTGCATGCGCTGATGACGCGCGAGGTGATCCCGGTCCTGCCGCCGATCGCGGGCGAGGACTACCACGCCTATCTGGCCACCTGCGCCGACCGCTTTGCCAACCCCCGCGTGCGTGACACGGTTGCGCGGCTGGCGCAGGACGGATCGAACCGCCTGCCCAAATTCATTCTGCCCACCGTTTCCGAGGCGCTGCAGGCGGGGGGCGAGATTGACGGGCTGGCGCTGGAGGTTGCGTTCTGGTGCCGGCACTGCGCCGCCGGCGGCCGGCCGGACGATCCGCGCGGCGACCGGCTGCGGGCGGCGGCCGAGGCGACGCGGACCAACCCTGCCGCGTTTCTCGCGCTGGCCGACGTGTTCGGGCCGCTGGGGGGCGAGGCGCGGTTCGCCCAGGCCTTTGGGCGCTGGATCGACCGGCTGTGGCGGGAACCGGCGCGGGCGGTGCTGCGCGACTATCTGAACGGACGGGCGGGCTGAGATGATCCTGTGCTGCGGCGAGGCCCTGATCGACATGCTGCCGGCCCGGACTACGGACGGGGCCGACGCCTTCGTGCCGCATCCCGGCGGGGCGGTGTTCAACACCGCGATCGCGCTGGGGCGGCTTGGTGTGCGGGCCGGCATGCTGACGGGGCTGTCCACCGACATGTTCGGAACCCGCCTGCGGGCCGCGCTCGACGCCAGCCATGTTGACGCCTCGCTGGTGGTGACCTCCGACCGGCCGAGCACGCTGGCCTTCGTACAACTCACCGACGGGCACGCGGCCTACAGTTTCTTCGACGAGAACTCGGCCGGCCGGATGCTGACGCCCGAGGACATGCCCCGCCTGCCCGACGAGGTTTCGGCGCTCTATTTCGGCGGTATCAGCCTGGCCACCGAACCCGGCGCC
This sequence comes from Jhaorihella thermophila, assembly GCF_900108275.1. Classification (GTDB taxonomy): domain Bacteria; phylum Pseudomonadota; class Alphaproteobacteria; order Rhodobacterales; family Rhodobacteraceae; genus Jhaorihella; species Jhaorihella thermophila. Next base: position 214,799 of record NZ_FNVD01000004.1, on the reverse strand, counting down.
GAGGCCTATGCCGCGCTGCTGGAGCGCGAAGCCGCCGCCCGCGCGGTGATGCTGGACCCCAATATCCGCCCCGGCTTTGTCCGCGACATCGACCGCTATCGCGCGCGGCTCGACCGGATGATCGGGCTGGCCGACATCGTCAAGGTGTCCGACGAGGATCTGAACTGGATCCTGCCGCAACCGCTTTCGCTGCACGAAAAGGTCGAGGTTCTGCTGGATCGGGGGCCGGCGCTGGTGATCCTGACCCGTGGCAGCGCTGGCGCGACCGGCTACTTGTCCGGCGGGGCCGAGGTGCATGTGCCCGCCCGCCGCGTGCCGGTGGTGGATACGGTGGGCGCGGGGGATACTTTCAACGCGGGCGTTCTGGCGCGATTGTCGGACCTTGGCCTGCTGCGCAAGGACAGGCTGGCCGCACTGCCGCCCGAAGCGCTGCGCGAGGCTCTGATCCACGGCGGGCGCGTGGCCGCCGTCACCGTGTCCCGCGCCGGGGCGAACCCACCCTGGGCCGAGGAATTGTAGCGCGTCTCAGGCGTTTGTGGGCGCGACCGTCACCAGCGTCTGCCGGATGCGGACCTGATCGCCGGCGGTCACCGCGATCTCGGCCACCGTGCCATCGACGTCCGAGGCAAGGCGATGCTCCATCTTCATCGCTTCGAGCACCGCCAGCGTCTGGCCCTTTCGGACCTGATCGCCGGGGGCCGCATGGATGGCGACGATGCGGCCGTCCATCGGCGCGACGATGCGCCCCGACCCGGCGGCATCCTCGGCCGCACCCGCCGCCGCGCGGGTCGCATCCCGAAAGGCGATGTCGCCGAAAGGGCCGTCGAGGTGAAGCACATCGCCGTCAAAGGCAAAGCGGATCGTGCGCCGCACCCCGCCGGCCAGACAGGCGCAGCGGTCGCCCGCGATCTCAAGCAGCTCGATCACTTCGGTTTCACCCCCCGCCCGCACGGTGACGCGCGGATGCGGGGCATGGCTGTCCACGGCCAGAGTCAGGTCGTGCATCTCGCCGTCGCAATCCAGCCGGCAGTGCCAGGGCGTGGCCGTCGAGTTTCGCCAGCTCACGCGGCCCGACGCGCCCGGTATCCCGCGCGCCGAGCCGACATGCATCAGCGCCGCCGCCAGCGCCCGCAGCCGCAGCGGCGGCGGGGCCGGGGTCAGGGTGGGGTGGTCTGCGAAATGGTCGGACAGGAACGCCGTTGTCGCGTCGCCCGCGGCAAAGACCGGGTGGCGCAGGATGCCCGACAGAAAGGCCTTGTTGCTCTTCACGCCAAGCAGAACCGTATCCTCGACCGCCCGCGCCAGCCGCCGCCGCGCCTCGTCGCGGGTGGCGCCGCAGGCGATCACCTTGGCCAGCATCGGGTCGAAATGCGGGCCGACCGTCTGGCCCGCGCGCAGTCCGTGATCGACGCGCAGCCCCGGCCCGTGCGGCACCTCCCACGCCAGCACGCGGCCCGTCTGCGGCAGGAAATCGTGGCGCGGATCCTCGGCATAGAGCCGCGCCTCCATCGCCCAACCAGTCAGCGCGATCTGGTCCTGGGTCAGCGGCAGCTTCTCGCCCGCGGCCACGCGCAGCTGCCATTCCACCAGGTCCAGCCCGGTGACAAGCTCGGTCACCGGATGTTCCACCTGCAGCCGCGTGTTCATTTCGAGAAAGTAGAAATTCCCGTCCCCGTCCACCAGAAATTCCACCGTTCCCGCACCGCGATAGGCGCAGGCCCGCGCCGCGTTCACCGCCGCCTGCCCCATCGCCGCTCGCAGTTCCGGCGACACGAAGGGCGAGGGTGCCTCTTCCACCACCTTCTGGTGGCGGCGCTGCACCGAACAGTCGCGCTCGCCCAGATGCACCACGTTGCCGTGGTCGTCGGCAAAGACCTGAACCTCGATGTGTCGTGGGTTCTGCACCGCGCGTTCGAGGATCAACTCGTCCGAGCCGAAGGCCGATAGCGCCTCGGACCGGGCCGCGCGCAAGGCATCGGCCAGCGCGGCGGGGTCATCGACCAGCCGCATGCCCTTGCCGCCGCCGCCGGCGGACGCCTTGACCATCAGCGGAAAGCCGATCCGCGCGGCCTCGGCCGTCAGCCGGTCGTCGCTCTGATCCTCGCCCTGATAGCCGGGGATGCAGGGCACACCGGCCTTTTCCATCGCCAGCTTCGACAGCCGTTTCGACCCCATCAGCTCAATCGCCTCGGGCGGCGGGCCGATGAAGGTCAGCCCCGCATTCGCGCAGGCCCGCGCGAAATCGGCGTTTTCCGACAGAAAGCCGTAACCGGGGTGCACCGCGTCCGCGCCCGACAGGCGGCTGGCCTCGATCAGCTTGTCGGCATCCAGATAGCTTTCGCTCACCGGCGCGGGGCCGATCGGCACGGCTTCGTCGGCCAGCCGGACGTGCAGCGCATCGGCATCGGCCTCGGAATAGACCGCCACCGTGCGATAGCCCATGTCTCGCGCCGTTCGGATGACGCGGCACGCGATCTCGCCACGGTTCGCGATCAGAATTCTGTTGAAACCCGCCATCTCAGCCCCGCCCCGGCGCGATGCCCATCAGTTTGCAGATGATGCCCTGCATCACCTCGTCGGCGCCGCCGCCGATCGGCACGATGCGCAGGTCGCGGTAGAGCCGGTTGATGATCGATTCCTCGACATAGCCCATGCCGCCCCAGAATTGCAGGCACTGGTCGGGGATGGTGCGGGAAAGCCGTCCGGCCTTGAGTTTCGCCATCGACGCCAAGAGCGTCACGTCCTCGCCCGCGACATAGGCCTCGGTCGCGCGCCACAGAAGCGCCCGCAGCGCCTCGACCTCCGTCTGCATCTCGGCCAGCGCGAAATGCACCACCTGGTTGTCAAGGATCGGCTGGCCGAACGCCTGCCGGTCGCGGGTGTATTCGATGGTGGAGGTAACGCACAGCTCCAACCCCTTGATCGCCATCGCCGCGCCGTAGAGCCGTTCCTCCTGAAACTGCTGCATCTGGTAGGTGAAGCCGCGGCTCTCGTCACCGATGCGATAGCGTTTCGGAACGCGCACGTCCTCGAAAAAGATCGGCGCCGTGTCGGACCCGCGCATTCCGATCTTTTGCAGCTTTCCCCCTACCGTCACGCCGGGGGTGTTCGACGGCACCACGATCAGGGACTTGTTTCCGTGCCGGTCGCCGTCGCCGGTATTGGCCAGCACGCAGAAGAAATCGGCCTGGGTCGAGTTGGTGATCCACATCTTCTGGCCGTTGATCACGTAGTCGTCGCCGTCGCTGCGCGCCGTGGTGCGGATCGCCGCCACGTCCGACCCCGCATGCGGTTCGCTGACCGCGATCGAGGCGACCATCTGCCCGGCAATGGCGGGGGCGAGGAACTCGGCGCGCAATGCGTCGCTGCCGAACCGCGCGAGCGCCGGGGTGGCCATGTTGGTATGCGCGCCAAGCGCCATGCCGAAACTGGGGCTGTGGGCGGCGCCCATTTCCTCGGCCATCACCATCTCGAAACTGTAGTCCAGCGCGAGCCCGCCGTATTCGCGGGGCCGCGAGATGCCCAGCAGGCCCAGTTTTCCCAGCCTGGCGAACAGGTCGTGCAGGGGGATTTCGCCGGCCGCGTCCCAGTCGGTTGCGTGCGGGTTGATCTCGGTTTCCACGAACCTGCGGACGGTGTCGCGCAGTTCCTTGTGTTCCTGCGTCTCGATCATCTCTGTCTCCTCAGAACCGGGCGATGCCGAAGGTGTTGGGGGTGAGTTCGCGCCGGTCGCCTGCGCGGCAGATGTCCAGCGCAAAGGCCACCACGCGGCGGGTGTCGCGGGGGTCGATCAGCCCGTCATCCTCGACCCGCGCGGTCGAGGCGATGGCGGTGGTCTGCGCATCCAGCATCTCGCGCGTCTGGCGCTCCATCGCCGCCAGACAATCCTCGTCCACAGCGCCGGCTTTTCGCATCTTGGCCTCGGCGACGATGCGCAGAACCATGCCCGCCTGTGCCCCGCCCATGACCGAGGTGCGGCTGTTGGGCCAGGAGAACAGGAAGCGTGGGCCAAAGCCGCGCCCGCACATGGCGTAGTTGCCCGCGCCGTAGGATCCGCCCACGTTGATCGAGATCTTGGGCACCCTCGCATTGGCGACCGCCTGGATCATCTTCGATCCGTGCTTGATGATGCCCGACTGTTCGGCATCCGTCCCGACAAGGAAGCCGGTGGTGTTGTGCAGGAACAAGAGTGGGATCCCCGCCTGGTCGCAAAGCTGGATGAACTGCCCGCCCTTGGCCGCGCCGGCCGCCGTGATCGGGCCGTTGTTGCCGATCACGCCGACCGGGTGGCCCTCGATACGGATATGGCCGCAGACGGTTTGCCCGTCGTATTCCGGCTTGAAGTCCAGATAGTCCGAACCGTCCGCGATTCGCGCGATGATCTCGCGGCAGTCATAGGGCACCTTGGGATCGGCGGGCACCACGCCCAGAAGTTCCTCGGGCGGATGGAGCGGTTCGGCGAAATCGGGCGCCTCGGCGCGGGGTTCTTGCCACGGCAGCTGCGCCATGATCTCGCGCGCCAGCCGGATGCCGTCGGCGTCGTCCTGCGCGAGGTAGTCGCCCACACCCGACACCTGGGTGTGCATCTCGGCCCCGCCCAGTTCCTCGTCCGTGGCGACCTCGCCGGTGGCGGCCTTCAAGAGCGGCGGGCCGGCCAGGTAGGTGGTGGCCTGCCGTTTCACCATCACGATGTAATCCGACAGCCCCGGCTGATAGGCCCCGCCCGCCGTGGCCGATCCGTGCACCACGGTCACCTGCGGGATGCCGGCCGCCGACATGCGCGCCTGATTGGCAAAGGCCCGCCCGCCGTCGATGAACACATCCGTCGCATAGGCCAGGTTCGCCCCGCCCGATTGCGCCAGCGTAACCGTGGGCAGCTTGTTCTCCAGCGCGATTTCCTGAAGCCGCAGCTTCTTTTTCAGACCCGTGGGCGAAATCGTGCCGCCCTTGACCGCGAAATTGTCCACCACGACCATCGCTCGGATGCCCGAGACATGGCCGATCCCGGCGATGCAGCCCCCGCCCGCGCCGGTGCCGTCGCGGTCGTCATGCAGCTTGTAGCCCGCCAGCGAGCCGATTTCGAGAAAGGGCGAGCCGGGATCCAGGAGCAGGTTCAGCCGGTCCTGCGGCATGATGTAGCCGCGCTTTTCGTAGCGCGCGCGCATCGCCTCGGCGGCCTCGTTGACCTTGGCCTCGATGGCGCGAAAGGCGTCGATATACGCCTGCATGGCCTGCGCATTCGCGCTAAATTCCGCCGAATTGGGGTCGATGCGGCTTTCCAGCGTGGGCATGGGCGGCCTCCTTACAGGAACAATTCGCGCGCCTCTTGCGGCGAGGCGATGGTGCGGCCCGCATCCTCGGCGATCTTCACGATCGCCTCGATCAACTGGCCGTTGCCGGAGGTGCGCGACCCGTCGGGCAGATAGAACGTATCCTCGACCCCGGTGCGCAGATGTCCGCCCAGTTCCGCGACGCGGGCATGCACCGGCCATATCTCCTGCCGCCCGATCAGCGTCGCCTGCCAGCGGGTGTCCGGGGCCATGTAACGCATCAGGATCGGCAGCAGGTCGGCGTCGCAGGGCATCCCCGAGGCAACCCCCATCACAAGGTTCACGTCCGCCCGCTCCACCATGCCCACCTGCCGGAACATCTCGACCGAGCGCACGATGCCGGTGTCGAAACACTCGAATTCGGGCCGCGTGCCGGTCTCGGCCATCACGGCCAGCAATTCCTCGATCTTTTCCACCGGGTTTTCGAACAGCATCGGCGGCCAGGCCCAGGTGCCATCGGATTTGACCTTCAGGTAATTCAGGCTGCCGGCGTTGCAGGCGGCGATTTCGGGGCGGCCCGCGCGGAGGCAGGCGATCGGCCCGGACTGGTCGCGGCCCATGGTGCCGGTGGTGAAGTTCAGGATCACGCCGGGGCAAGCGACGCGCACCGCCTCGGCGATCTCCACCGCCACCGCCGGGTCCCAGCACATCAAATGGCCCTTGCCCGGTTCCTGCTGGCGGAAATGCATGTGGATCACCGACGCGCCCGCATCATAGGCCTCGCGCGCGGATGCGGCCATTTCCTCGGGCGTGACCGGCACCGGGTGCTGTTTCGGGTTGGTCAGAACCCCGGTCACCGCGCAGGTGATGACGACCTTGTCGGACATCTCTCCCTCCCTTACACGCGCGCGACGTGGCGTCGCCGGCGCGCGGTTTCGTTTGCATCGACGATAGCCATTGGCCACAATACCAAGCAAGTGCTTGGTTGGTATTTGCCGCCGTGACGTTGGGGCACGGGGGCGACAGGGCAGGGAGGAACAGATGGCGCCGGAACCGTTCAGTGACGAGGTGCGGATGATCCGCGACACCGCGCGCGCCTTTGTCGATCGCGTAATCCGTCCGAATGTGGACGACTGGGAAGAGGCGGGCAGATTCCCGCGCGAACTTTACCTGAAGGCGGGTGCGGCGGGGCTTTTGGGCATCGGCTACCCGGAGGAGCTGGGCGGGTCGGGCGGTGGCGTTTTCCACAAGCTCGCCTGGATCGAGGAGCTGATGCGCGCGGGCTCGGGCGGGCTGGCGGCGAGCCTCGGCTCGCTCGACATCGGGCTGCCGCCGCTGGTGAAATTCGGCTCGGACGAGTTGAAGCGCGAGATCGTGCCGCGGGTGCTGGCGGGCGAGAAGATCTATGCCCTTGCGATCACCGAACCGGGCGGCGGGTCGGACGTGGCCAACCTGAAGACACGGGCCGAGCGGGTCACGGTCGGCAACCGCGAATATTACCGTATCAACGGCGCCAAGACCTTCATCACCAGCGGCTGCCGGGCGGATTTCTACACCGTCGCGGTGCGCACGGGCGGCGAGGGGCACGCGGGCATCAGCCTGATCGTCGTCCCGCGCGAGGCAGAGGGGTTTTCCTCCGGCCCGCCGCTGAAGAAGATGGGCTGGTGGGCCTCGGACACCGCCGAGCTGTTCTTTGACGACTGCCTCGTGCCGGCGGAAAATCTGATCGGCGAGGAAAGCCGGGGCTTTCCCATGATCACCTCGAATTTCCAGATGGAGCGGCTGACCCTGGCGGTGATGGCGAACGTGACCTCGGAGATGGCGCTGGAAGCGGCGATAAACCATGCCCGCGACCGCCGCGCGTTCGGCTCGGCCCTGACGGGGCATCAGACGATCCGGCACAAGCTGGCCGACATGGGCACCCTGCTGGAGGCGAGCCGCGCGCTGACCCATGCCTGTGCGACGCGGATGGAGGCGGGCGAGATGATCTTCAAGGAGATCTCGATGGCCAAGAACTTTGCCACCGACGCCTGCGACCGGATCACATATGACGCGGTTCAGATCTTCGGCGGCATGGGCTACATGCGCGAAAGCGTGGTCGAACGGCTCTACCGCGACGCCCGCATCCTGTCGATCGGCGGCGGCACCCGCGAGATCATGAATGAAATCATCGCCAAGCAGATGGGGCTTTGATCATGGGCGAACCGGCACGCGCCGAAACACCTCGGGACCGCCCGAGCAAGGCCAAGCGCCGGATCCTCGATGCGGCGGCGCGGCTGTTCCACGAACGCGGCTTTGCCCGCTGCACCGTGCGCGAACTGGCCGATGCTGTGGGAATCCTGTCGGGCAGCCTGTTTCACCATTTCCGCAGCAAGGACGAGATCCTGTTTGCCGTGATGGAAGAGGTGATCGCCGAGATGGACGCGGCGCTGGCGGAGGCGCTGGCCCGCGCGGCGGACACGGAATCGCGACTGCGCGTCCTGATCCGCACCCAGTTGCAGTTCATCCACGGCCCGCGCGGTCACGCCGCGGCGGTTCTGGTCTATGAATGGGACGCGCTGTCGCCCGAAGGGCAGGCGCGGCTGCTCGAGGGCCGCGCCCGCTATTTCCGGCAGTGGGAAGAGGTGCTGGACGAGGCCCGCCAGGCCGGTCTGACCGACACCGACCCGACCGTGCTGCGCCAGCTGATCCACGGCGCGGTGGTCTGGACCGTCAACTGGTTCGACCCGCAGGGGCCGATGTCGGTGGAGGATCTGGAACAGGCCGTGCTGGCGCTGATCCTCAAGTGACGCCTCACGCCGCTTCTGCCGCCTCGGCGCGTTTCACGCGTTTTGCGATGGCCTGAAGGTCGTCCTCGGCCAGAGTTTCGCGTTCCAGCAGGTCGCGCGCGCTTTCTTCCAGCAGCGGGCGGTTCTGTTCCAGAATGCCCAGGGTGCGGTCGAAGATGCGGCCGACGATTTCCTTGACGGCGGCGTCCATCTTCTCGGCGGTGGCTTCGCTGTAGCGGCGGTTCAGCCAGCTGCCCTGATCGGAATTGCCCAGGAAACCGGGCCGGTCGGTGTCATAGCTGACATGGCCCAGTTCGGGGTCCATGCCATAGCGCGTCACCATCGACCGGGCGATGTCGGTGGCCTTGACCAGATCGTCCGCCGCGCCGGTCGAAAGGTGATCGTAGATGATCTTTTCCGCTGCGCGCCCGCCCAGCAGCACGGCGATCTTGTTCTCCAGCTCTTCCCTGGTCATCAGGAAACGATCCTCGGTGGGGCGCTGGATGGTGTATCCCAGCGCGCCGATCCCGCGCGGGATGATCGACACCTTGTGCACCGGATCGGTCCCCGGCAGCGCCATCGCCACCAGCGCGTGGCCCATCTCGTGATGGGCGACGATTTCGCGTTCGCGCGGGTTCAGCACGCGGTTCTTCTTTTCCAGTCCCGCGACGATGCGCTCCACCGCAGCCGTGAAGTCGTCCATCGTCACCGCGTCACCCTTGCGCCGGGTGGCCAGCAGCGCGGCCTCGTTCACCAGGTTGGCCAGATCCGCGCCCGAGAACCCGGCGGTCAGCTCGGCGACCTTCTCGGGCTCCACGTCGGGGGCCAGTTTCACCTTCTTCATGTGCACCTTGAGAATCTGCACGCGGCCCTTCTTGTCGGGCTTGTCCACCAGCACCTGCCGGTCGAAGCGCCCGGCGCGCAACAGCGCGGGGTCGAGGATTTCGGGCCGGTTGGTGGCCGCCAGCAGCACGATGCCCGCCGAGGGGTCGAAACCGTCCAGTTCGGTCAGAAGCTGGTTCAGGGTCTGTTCGCGTTCATCGTTGCCGCCGGGGATCTGCCCGGCCTGCCGCGCCCGCCCCAGCGCGTCCAGCTCGTCGATGAAGATGATGGCCGGGGCGTTCTTGCGGGCCTGTTCGAACAGGTCGCGCACGCGCGCGGCGCCGACGCCCACGAACATCTCGACGAATTCCGACCCCGAGATGGAAAAGAAGGTCACGCCGGCCTCGCCCGCCACGGCGCGGGCCAGCAGAGTCTTGCCGGTGCCCGGCGGCCCGACCAGCAGCACGCCCTTGGGAATGCGCGCGCCAAGGCGGCCGTATTCCTCGGGGTTCTTGAGGAACTCGACCACCTCCTGCAGTTCCTGCTTGGCCTCGTCCACGCCGGCCACGTCGTCGAAGGTGACGCCGGTTTCCTTTTCCATGTAAACCTTGGCGCGGCTCTTGCCGATCTGCATGAACCCGCCAAAGCCCTGCTTTTCAGCCACCTTGCGAAAGAAGAACATCCACAGCGCGAAGAACACGAATGCCGGCACCACCCAGGACAGGATCGTGCCGATCCAGGTGCTTTCGGGCAGGCCTGTGATCTCGACACCCGAATCGTCGATGCGGTCAAGGATCGCCGGGTCCACGATGTTGGTGACGAACTGGCTCTTGCCGTCCTGCGGGATCTTGTAGGTGCCGGTGATCCGGTCCGCGCCCACGGCGACGGATTCGATCTTGCCCTCGTCGAGATATTTCTCGAACTGGGTATAGGTGATCGGCTCCACCTCGCTGACGGTCTGAAGAAAGCTCTGGATGAAGAGCACGGCCATGAAGGCCAGAACCCAGTACCAGATGTTGAATTCGGTCTTCTTCTCCATGGGCGTCCCCTCCGCGGCCGTTTGATGGTCGGGTCAATCATGTCCTATGGGACGGGCCTTCGCCAGTTTCTTTGTGCCTCGGTCCCTCGCGGTCGGCTATGTAGGGGCACGGGCGGCGGGTTCAAGCCCCCGTGTTCAGGGCAAGAAACGCTGCGGCACTTGCGGTCTTGCCCGATTGATCGCGGCAGGCGCGCCTGCGACCAATGAAGTGATACGGAAATGAGAGGAGACCGCCCATGACGACCGACGTGACGCAGACGCTGATCCCGTTCGAGAGTTTCCAGGTGGGGCAGGTGCAGGAATTCGGCGCCTACGAGGTGACCGAGGAAGAGATCATCGAATTCGCGAGCAAATACGACCCGCAATTCTTTCACCTGGACCCGGAGGCGGCGAAGAAGTCGCTGTTCGGGGGGCTGTGCGCCAGCGGTTGGCATACCTGCGCGATGACCATGCGGATGATGGTGGACAACATGGAAAGGCGCGGCACCTCGCTGGGCTCGCCTGGCGTGGACGACCTGCGCTGGCGCAAGCCGGTCTATCCCGGCGACGTGCTGTCCGTGCGGATGGAGGTGGTCGGGCTGGAGCCGTCGAAATCGCGGCCTCAGATCGGCATCGTGCTGAGCACCGTGCAGACCCGCAACCAGAAGGGCGAGGTGGTGATGGAATTCCTGTCCAAGGGCATCTTCCCGCGCAGGGAGGCGCGCGGGGGGGAGTGACCCGTCAGCCCGCCTCTTTGGCCGGTGTCACGGGCCGGGCCGACGAGGCGTAGCGCTCGGACCGTTCGTAATAGTCGTCGAACCCGACCCTGCGGCGCAGTTCGGCGAAATCCATCAGCCCGGCGCGTGGGCGGCCCTGTTTCATCGCCTCCAGCACATCGACCATCGCCCGCATCGCCGCCGACATCAGCGTCAGCGGATAGGCCGCGATGCGATAGCCGATCTCCTCCAGCGCCTCGGGCGGCAGGTCGGGGGTTTCGCCGCCCTCGACGATATTGGCCATGTTGGGCGCATCGGTGGCGGCGCAGATCTCGCGCATTTCGGATTCGGTGCGGGGGGCCTCGACAAACAGGATGTCGGCGCCCAGTTCGGCAAACAGCCGGGCGCGTTCGATCGCCTCGCCCAACCCGTGGTCGTGGCGGGCGTCGGTGCGCGCGAGGATCAGGATGTCGGCGCCCTCGTCGCGGGCGTCCACCGCCGCGCGGATGCGGTCGGCGGCTTCGTCGCGGCCGACCACCGCCTTGCCCGGCGTGTGGCCACAGCGTTTCGGGGCCAGCTGGTCCTCGATCATCACCGCCGCGCAGCCGGCACGGGCAAAGCCCTGCACCGTGCGGCGCACGTTCATCGCGTTGCCATAGCCGGTATCGCCGTCGCCGATCACCGGGATCGACACGGCGGCAGCGATGTTGCGGGCCTGATCGACGACTTCGCCATAGCTCATCAGGCCCAGGTCGGGCGCGCCGATCCGGCTGGCCGAGGCGCCGAAGCCGGTCATGAAGGTCAGGTCGAACCCGGCCTGTTCAATGAGCTTGGCCGACAGCGCGTCATAGGCGCAGGGCATCACATGCAGTTTCGGCTGCGCCAGAAGAGCGCGCAGGCGGGCGGCGGGGGATGTCATCGGGCCCTCACAGCTTGAACGGGATGTAAAGGGCGAGATCTGGGATCAGGTAGAGCAGTAACACGCAGAGGAACATGAGCAACAGGAATGGCAGCGCGCCGCGCGCCACGTCGCCCAACGTGGACCGCGCCACCGACTGGATCACATAGAGATTCAGCCCCACGGGCGGGGTGATCAGCGCGGCCTCGACCATGATGACCATGAACACGCCGAACCAGATCGGATCGAACCGCATGCCCATCGCCGTCGGCAGCAGCACGGGCGTCATGATCAGCACCATCGACAGTGCCTCGAGCACCAGCCCCATCACGACCAGGATCGCCCCCACCAGCAGGACGAACAGCGCGGGCGTCGCCACATTGTCCGAGATGAAGGCGCTGATCTCCTGCGGGATCCGGTAGAGCGTGATTGCCTTGCCGAACACCTTGGCGCCGGCGACGATCAGCAGGATGGCGACGGTGGTGGCCATCGAATCCATCGCCGCCTCGCGGAAGGCGGCCCATGTCAGGGTGCGCAGCACGACGGCGGTGATCAGCACGGCGGCGGCAAAGCCGATCGCGGCGGCCTCGGTCGGGGTGAAGGCGCCGGTATAGATCCCCGCGACCACCAGCGCCGCCAGCGCCAGCGACGGCGTGGCGCGCAGGGTCGCGCGCCAGCGGTCGGCCCAGCCGGTGCGCGGCGAGCGCCCCATGCCGGTGAGCGAGGCATGGGCCATCGCGTAGCCCGCGAACATCACCAGCAGCGCCAGCCCCGGCCCGATCCCGGCCAAAAACAGTGCGATCACCGATTCCTCGGTGACAAAGCCATAGACGATCATCGGGATTGACGGCGGGATCAGGATGCCCAGCGTACCCCCTGCCGCCAGCAGGCCATAGACGAACCGGCGGTCATAGCCGCGGTCGATCATCTCGGGGATGGCGACGGTGCCGATCGTGGCCGCCGTGGCCACCGACGAGCCCGAGATCGCCGCGAACAGTCCGCAGGAAATCACCGTCGCCACCGCCAGCCCGCCGGGCCAGTGCCCGACCCAGGCCTGCACGGCGGAAAACAGGTCGCGCCCCACGCCGCCGCGCAGCAGCACGTTGGACATCAGCAGAAAGAGCGGCACCGACAGCAGGATGAACCCGTCCAGCGTGGACAGCACCGCCTGCGGCGCCATCAGCGGCGAAAAGCCGCCCAGCACCAGCATCGCCAGCCCCAGCAGGCCCAGCGAGAACGCCACCGGAACCCCCACGAGCAAGAGCGCGAACAGCGCGCCCAGGATCATTGCAACGGTCATTCCCCGTGTTCTCCCTCGGCCACAATCTCGCCGCGCGCGGCGCGGGCGGCCTCGATCAGCGCCTGCGCCAGCAGCACGGCCATGCCGAAGGGCATCGCCAGTTCGACGATCCAGACCGGCAGGTCCAGCATTGATCCCGTAGTGCGGCCGCGCTCGAAACTGTCGAAGAAGATCCACCAGCCATAGGCCAGCACCGCTCCGGAAAACACCGCGACCGCGAGCATCGCGAACAGGTCCGCCGCCAACTGCCCCCGCCGGGGCAGCAGTCCGGTCACTGCGGTGATGCGGATGTGGCGGCGTTCGCGCAGCGCCCAGGGCGCGGCGATCAGTGACCCCCAGATCAGGCAGGCCTGGCTGAGTTCGGCCGCCCAGATTGTCGGCCGCACGAAGAAATAGCGTGCCAGCACCTCGTAGGTCAGCATCACCCCGGCGGCCACGAACAGGGCCGCCGCGATCCAGGCCAGCGCGGTCACGAACCGGGAAAATGCCGTCATGTCGATTGCGGATCCTGTGAGGGGACTTGCGGGCCGGGGCAACGGGCAGGGCCGCCCCGGCGCGATGGCTCAGAACGACCGGGCGGCGTCGATCAACTGCTTGCCCAGATCTCCGGCCTTTTTCAGATAGCTGTCATAGACCGGAGCCGAGGCCTTTTTCCAAAGTTCGATTTCGTCGGCGGTGGGATGATAGATCGTCATGCCGTGCTCCTTGGCGGCGGCATAGGCGTCGGCCTCGATTTGCGAAACGCGGTCACGCACGTCGATTTCCGCCTTGCGGGCGGCGTCCATCATCACCTTGCGGTGGGCCTCCGACAGGCCGTTCCACCAGTCGCTGTTGGCGACCACGACGAATTCGATATCGGCGTGGTTCGTGACCGTGATCGTGTCCATCACCTCCCACAGCTTGCGGGATTTCACGCCCGACACGCCGGTCATGCCGATATCGACGGTGCCGCGCTGATAGGCCAGGTATTGTTCGGACCCCGAAATCAGCGTCGGCGCGCCGCCCACGGCGGTGACGAAATCGCCCAGCGTCTTGCCAAAGACGCGGACCTTCTTGCCCTTCATGTCAGCGGGTGCCCTGATCGGACTGCCATTGGACAGAAGGATCGCCCCGCCATAAGCCTGCCACCACAGCACGGTGGATCCGGTGCCCTTGATCGCCTCGTCGATCGGGCCGCGCACCGGGCTGCCCGGCGCGGTCGCCTTGCGCACCTTTTCCTCGGAGTTCAGCAGGAACGGCATGTAGAACACGTCCACCGCCGGGATGTCGCCGACATAGCGGGTCAGCGAGGCCACGCCCATCTCGATCGCGCCAGAGCCCACGGCGGCGGGCACTTCCTTGTCCTTGTAGAGCTGGGCGCTGTCGTAGATCTCGACCTTGATCTCGCCGTTCGAGGTCTTTTCGACCTCTTCCTTGAACAACAGCAGGTTCTGGCCCAGGTGGCTCTTCAACGGCAGTTGCAGCGAAATCCGCGCGGTGACCTGTTCGGCAAAGGCCGGAAGCGCCAGGCCCACGGCAAGCGCCGCGCCGGCGACGATGGATGCGATTTTCATGTTTTCTCCTCCCAAAGACTGCGCGCATGATTGGCGTCAGTATGAGAGTCGTCAAGGTTTTCCTGTGCAGTTCCCGAGATTTGCAGGCTCAGGCATAGCCGCGGCGCAGCTTCGTCGCGGCCAGTTTCCGCCGGGCCTGCTCGGCCTGTGCGCGGTCGGGATAGGATTCCACCAGGCTTTGCCCGCCGCCGCGCCCGATACGGCCCCAGCGGCGCACCAGCAGCCATGTGCCGAACAGGTCGCGGGTGATTTCGATCGCATAGAACCGGTGCATGTTGGCGCCGGCGTCGTGGCGTTCCAGCCAGATCATGCGGTCACCGTCCAGAACCGGTAACGGTCCTGCCCCGTGAGTTCGCGCACCAGTCCCCGGTCGGCGAACAGGTTCAGGTTGCGCCGGGCCGAGGGACGCGAGGCGCCGGTCGCCTCGGCCGCCAGTTCCGCCGACAGGACCGGGTGCCGCAGCAGTGCCGCGATCAGCGCCGGCGGCGTGCGCCCCGACAGGTCGGATGTGGCGGCAACGGCGCGGTCCCGCCAGGCGGCCAGCCGGTCCAGTTCCATGCAGGCCGCGACCGCCCCGGCCTGTGCTGCGGCATAGAATGTGGCCAGCCGCGCCCCGGGGCTGGCCGAGGATCCCGACAGGCCGTGCCGGTCCAGCCGGTGCCCCGGCGCCATCGGCAGAAACGGCGCCAGCCCCTGCGCGCCCACCAGCATCGCCGCGACCGAAGGCTCCAGCATCTCGTCCCACGGGCCGATCCCCAGCGTGCGCCAGGCGGCAAAGCCATGCGCCGCCCGGGTCAGCGGGTGACAGCGGCCCATCGCCGCCTGCGCCGCGGCCCAGTCCCGCCCCAGAGCCGCGAGATCGTCGCCCACCGGCCGGTCCTCGCCCGGCGGGGTGCGCGCGTCATGGACGTCCACGCGGCCCAGGAAATCGTGCAGGTCGTCGCCGGGCGGAGCGCCCGCGTCCAGCCGCCGGCAGGCCCAGCTCGCACGGGCCAGATCGCGCACCGTGTCGTCCGAACCCAGCCGCAGTTCGCGAAACAGCGCCACCTGTTCGGGCGAGAGCCAGACGCCTTCGCCGCGCAGCACCGCCACCACCGACTGCAGCGCCAGACGGGCCGCGACGCCCGCGGGCGCGCCGCGCAGACGTTCTCCGAACCGCGTGACCGCCTGCGCCGCCTCGATCAGATCGCGGTAGCATTCGGCCTCGGCCGCGGCCCAGGCGCGCGGCTCCAGCGTCGCCTCGCGCGGGGCGACGGGCCAGGGCGGATCGGTGGGGGCGGCATCCTCGGGCGGGCCGGGCAGGAACCACAGGTCGTCCTCGTCCACCGGGTCCGAGTCATAGATCGACCCCGGCGAAAGCTGTTCATCGTCCTTGTTTTCAATGCCCGACGCCATTTGCCGGCCACGTTAGCCGAAAACTTGCGCGTTGACCAATCTTTCCGCCTCGGGTATCGGCGCGCGGCGCAGCGGCGGGGCGGGAACGTATGAAACATACGTTTCTTCGGTTGACCGACGCTAAAACAGATGAATAATTTTACCGTTCGCGTGGGGGAGGCCGAGATTCGTGGCAGGAACCAGTTCCATCGAGGACCGGGTAGCGAGCCATTACGCCGATCTCAGCGCAAGGCTGAAGGACGCGGCGGATTACGTCGTCAACAATCCGGTCGAGGTGGCGACACGGTCGCTGCGGTCGGTTTCGGCGGCCAGCGGGGTGTCGCCGGCCACCCTGTCGCGGCTGGCGCGGGTGTTGGGCTATGAAAGCTACGAAGACCTGCGCGAACAGACCCGCAGCGCGGTGGGCACGCGGGTGATCTCGTTTTCCGAAAAGGCGGCGTTGCTGAAATCGCAGGCCACGTCGCCGCAATCCATGCTGGACCGGCAGGCGGCGGCCTGCATGGACAACATCGCCGAGCTGGGCCGCAGCATCGACCGGGACCGGCTGGCGCAGGCGGTGGAGGCGATGGGCCGTGCCCGCAACGTGATCCTGTTCGGCGCGTTCGGCTCCACCGGCATCGTCGAATACATGGCCTATCTGGCGCATTACTTCGCCACGAACTGGACGTTGGCGGGGCGGATGGGCGCCTCGCTGGGCGCGGCGCTGGCGGCGATCGGGCCGGACGACATGCTGCTGATCGTGACAAAGACGCCCTATGCCAACCGCGCGGTCACCGCGGCCGAGGTCGCCCGGCGGCACGGCGCGCAGACCATCGTCATCACCGACAGCCATGCCTGCCCGGCGATCCGGCATGCCAGTTTCCATTTCATCGTCCCCTCGGACAGCCCGCAGTTCTTCTCCTCCTACGTTGCGACGCTGACATTGCTGGAGACGATGATCGCCATGCTCGTGGCGCAATCCGAGCAGGACCCGGCCGACCGCATCCGCGAGGTCGAGGACCGAAACCGAAGCCTGGGCGAATTCTGGGCCGACTGAAACCAATTGCAAACCACAATCAAGAGGGAGTTTGACATGTTTGCGAAACTGAAACTGGGCGGGGCGATCCTTGCCGCGTCGCTGGTGGCCGCGCCGCTGGCGATGGCGCAGGAATTCATCACCATCGGCACCGGCGGCGTGACCGGGGTGTATTACCCGACCGGCGGCGCGATCTGCCGTCTGATGAACAAGAACCGCAAGGAATCGGGTATCCGCTGCTCGGTCGAATCCACTGGCGGCTCGGTCTACAACATCAACACCATCCGCGAGGGCGAGCTGGAATTCGGCGTGGCCCAGTCGGACTGGCAGTATCACGCCTATCACGGCACCTCGAAATTCAAGGATCAGGGGCCGTTCGAGGGCCTGCGCGCGGTGTTCTCGATCCACCCCGAACCGTTCACTGTGGTCGCCCGCGCCGATGCCGGCATCAAGAGCTTTGAAGACCTCAAGGGCAAACGCGTGAACATCGGCAACCCCGGTTCGGGCCAGCGCGGCACCATGGAAGTGTTGATGGAGGCCATGGGCTGGACCACCGACGACTTTGCGCTCGCGACCGAGCTGAAGGCGGCGGAACAATCCGCGGCGCTGTGCGACAACCAGATCGACGCGATGGTCTATACCGTCGGCCACCCGTCGGGCTCGATCCAGGAGGCCACCACTGCCTGTGATTCGGTTCTGGTGAACGTGACCGGCCCGGCGGTGGACAAGCTGGTCGCCGAAAACCCGTTCTACCGCTATGCCACCATTCCGGGCGGCATGTATCGCGGCAATCCCGACGACGTTAAGACCTTTGGCGTGGGCGCGACTCTGGTGACCTCGGACAAGGTCAGCGAAGATGCCGTGTATTGGCTGGTGAAGTCGGTGTTCGACAATTTCGACGACTTCAAGAAGCTGCACCCGGCCTTTGCCAACCTCAAGGAAGAGGAAATGATCAAGGACGGTCTCAGCGCTCCGCTGCATCCCGGCGCCGTCAAGTATTACAAGGAACGCGGCTGGATGTAAGGTCCGCGCATCGGTTAAGGGAAATGGGCGCGGCCGGTCGAACCGGCCGCGTCGGGGGCGCCACATGACGCGCCCCCTTTCGGCGTGACAGAGCGGCCGGACAAGTGCCGCCAGCGGGAGCGACAGGGATGACGGAAGACAAGGCCGGCGGACGCCAGCTCAGCGAGGAAGAGCTTCAGGAACTGGTCGCCGCCACGGATGCGGGCGGACGCAACCCGGTGGGGCCGGTGGGCACGATGCTTGCGGTGATCGCCTTCGTCTGGTCCGCCTTTCAGGTGATCCTCGCCTCGCCCATCTCCAACAACGTGCTGCCGGGCGACATCGTCAACAATTCGCGCCAGATCCATCTGGCCTTTGCGATCTTTCTGGCCTTCATGGCCTATCCGGCGCTGGCCTCGAGCCCGCGCCACAGGATCCCGGTGCAGGACTGGATCATGGCGCTGGTGGGCGCGTTCATCGCGCTTTACGGGTTTTTCTTTTACGAAAAGATTGTCGCCTCCGGCGGATTGGCGGACGACACAGACAAATGGGTGGCGCTGATCGGGCTTATCCTGCTGTTCGAAGCAGCGCGCCGCGCGCTGGGGCCGGCGATGGCGGTCATCGCCACGATCTTTCTTCTGTATGTGTTCTTCGGCTCCTCGGAATGGGTGCCCGAAGTGATCCGCTGGAAGGGCGCCACGCTGAAAAAGGCGATGAGCCATATGTGGATCACGTCCGAAGGCGTCTTTGGTATCGCGCTGGGGGTGTCCACCAAGTTCGTGTTCCTGTTCGTGCTGTTCGGCGCGCTGCTGGAGAAGGCCGGCGCCGGCAACTACTTCATCAAGATGGCGTTCGGTGCGCTGGGGGCGCTGCGCGGCGGGCCGGCCAAGGCTGCGGTCGTAGGCTCGGCCGCGACGGGGCTGATATCGGGGTCGTCCATTGCCAACGTGGTGACCACCGGAACCTTTACCATCCCGCTGATGAAACGCGTGGGCTTTTCCAGCGAAAAGGCCGGCGCGGTCGAGGTGGCAAGTTCCGTGAACGGCCAGATCATGCCCCCCGTGATGGGGGCCGCGGCCTTTCTGATGGTGGAATATGTCGGGATTTCCTATGTGGAGGTGATCAAGCACGCCTTTCTGCCGGCGGTCATCTCCTACATCGCGCTGGTCTATATCGTGCATCTGGAGGCGGTGAAGAACCGGATGCCGACGCTGGGCGACAAGGCGGTGAACCTGGGCCGCACCATCGGCGGCATGGCGCTATTCTTCGCGGGCTTCGCGGCGCTGTGTTATGGCGTGCAGTATCCGGTGCGCTGGATCGTGGCGATGGTTCCCGAGGGCGCCGGTTGGGTGCTGGCGCTGTTGACGCTGGTGGCCTATGTCGCGCTGCTGTGGCTGGCCGCGCAGGAACCGGATCTGGAGTCCGACGATCCCAACGCGCCGCAGGTCGAGCTGCCGGACGTGTCGCATATCTACAAGACGGGGCTCTACTACCTGCTGCCGATCATCGTGCTGGTCTATTTCCTGATGATCGAGCAGAAATCGCCGGGCCTTTCGGCCTTCTGGGCGACGTTCCTGCTGTTCTTCATCCTGCTGACCCAGCGGCCGATCAAGGCGGTGTTCCGCGGCGAAAGCGAGGTCGCGAATGCGTTTCGCGCCGGCGTGACCGATTTCGTTCACGGCATGATCGACGGGGCGCGCAACATGATCGGGATCGCGCTGGCCACCGCGACGGCGGGGGTGATCGTCGGCACGGTGACGCTGACCGGCGTGGGGCAGGTGATGGCCGATCTGGTCGAGTTCCTGTCGGGCGGCAACCTGATCCTGATGCTGGTTTTCGTGGCGCTTCTGTCGCTGGTGCTGGGCATGGGGCTGCCGACGACGGCGAACTACATCGTCGTCAGTTCGCTGATGGCGGGGGTCGTGGTGCAGCTGGGCGCGCAGTCGGGGTTGATCGTGCCGCTGATCGCGGTGCATCTGTTCGTGTTCTATTTCGGCATCATGGCGGATGTGACGCCTCCGGTGGGGCTGGCGAGTTTCGCGGCCGCCGCCGTGTCGGGGGGGGACGCGATCCGCACCGGCTTTGTCGCGTTCTTCTACTCCTTGCGCACGGTGGCGCTGCCTTTCGTGTTCATCTTCAACACCGACCTGTTGCTGATCGATGTGGGCTGGGTGCAGGGGATCATCGTTTTCGTGGTGTCCACGGTGGGCATCCTCGTCTTCACCGCCGGCACGATGGGCTGGTTCGTGACCCGCTCGCGCATCTGGGAGACGGTGGCGCTGTTGCTGATCGCCTTTGCCCTGTTCCGGCCGGGGTTCTTCATGGACCAGGTTCAGGATCCCTGGCGCGAGGTGCCGCTGGACCGGTTCGTCGAAGAGGTTGGCGCGGCCGCGCCGGGCACGCAGATGCGGCTGGTGGTGGCGGGGCCCGATTTCGACACCGGCAATATGAAGGAAACTCATTTCACGCTGGAGATCGGCGAGGGCGCGACCGGCGATGAGCGGCTCGAGGCGCTGGGGCTGGTGGTGTTCGAGGAAGACGGTCTGATGAAGATCGAGGAACCCTTCCCCGGCAAGCCGTTCTTCGAGAAGATGCAGAATTATGACTTCTACGGCGACGATCCGGTGCATCTGGTATCGGTGCTGGAAGAGGCCGACCGGCTGCCCAAGGAGCTGGTGTTCATTCCCGCGCTTTTGCTGCTGGGTCTGATCGCGTGGTTGCAGAGCCGCCGGGCGGCCAGAACAGAGGAGGCGATGGCATGACGATCCGGTCCATCCTGTGCGCGCTGGACCTGAGCCAGCCTGAAATCGACGACCGCCCCCTGCTGGTGGCGGCGGATCTTGCGCGGCATCACGGGGCGCAGCTGGACGTGATGACGGTGGTGCCCAGTTTCGGCGTGGGCGAGGTGTCGTCGTTCTTCCCCGAGGGCTATCAGGACGAGGCGCGGGAGGCGGCCCGGGAACGGCTGGTCGCGCATGTGGCCGAGGTGCTGGGGGCGGAGGAAAACGCCAGGGTGCGGCACGAGGTGGCGGTGGGCAAGGTCTATCGCGAGGTGTTGCGCGTGGCCGAGGAGGCCGGCAGTGACCTGATCGTGGTGGGGGCGCACAACCCGGAGCTGCGCGACTATCTTTTGGGGTCGAATGCGGCGCGAATCGCGCGGCATGCGAGTTGCTCGGTCTATGTGGTGAGGTGATGGGCGAGAAGGGGGCGCTGCCCCCGTCCGCCCGTGCCGGGCGGACTCCCCCGGGGTATTTCCGACCAGAAAGAAGCGGCGGATTGCGGGTTGCTTTCGGGGCCGGCGCGGCTTAGTTTCCGCGCCACCTCGGGGTGCCCTGCGTTGACAGGGCTGAGACGCGACGCGAACCCGTTGAACCTGAACCGGCTAATACCGGCGGAGGGAAGGAAATGGACATCCCCGTTCCCCTTGCCCTGTCGCCGCACAGGAGGGTGCCATGAAGTATCTTGCATTTGCAGCGGGAGTGATGGCGGCGGGGGCGGCCGTGGCTGCCGAGAAGCCCGTGCTGACCGTCTATACCTATGACAGTTTCGTATCCGACTGGGGGCCGGGGCCCGCGGTCGAGAAGGCGTTCGAGGCCGTTTGCGGCTGCGATCTGAAGCTGGTGGGCGCGGGCGATGGCGCGGCGCTTCTGGCGCGGGTTCGGCTGGAGGGCGCGCGGACGGAGGCGGACGTGGTGCTGGGGCTGGACACGAACCTGACCGCCGCGGCGCGTGCCACGGGGCTGTTTGAGCCGCATGGGGTGGAAGCCGAATACGACCTGCCGATCCGGTGGGAGGATGACACCTTCGTCCCCTATGACTGGGGGTATTTCGCCTTTGTCCACAACGCGGGCAAGCCTGCGCCTGCGAATTTCCGGGAACTCGCCGACAGCGATCTGAAGATCGTGATCCAAGATCCGCGGTCGTCGACTCCGGGGCTTGGGCTGCTCATGTGGGTCAAGGCGGCCTATAAGGATCAGGCCGGCGAGATCTGGGAGGGGCTTGCGGAC
Organism: Jhaorihella thermophila; assembly: GCF_900108275.1. Taxonomy (GTDB): domain Bacteria; phylum Pseudomonadota; class Alphaproteobacteria; order Rhodobacterales; family Rhodobacteraceae; genus Jhaorihella; species Jhaorihella thermophila. Next base: position 193,035 of record NZ_FNVD01000004.1, on the reverse strand, counting down.
AACATCGTTACGGTGACCAAGGGCTGGTCCGAGGCCTATGGTCTGTTTCTGGATGGCGAGGCGGACATGGTGCTGAGCTATACGACATCGCCGGCCTATCACCTGATCGCGGAAAACGATTCCAGCAAGGCGGCGGCGGCATTCGACGAGGGTCACTACATGCAGGTGGAGGTCGCGGGCAAGCTGGCGGGCACGGATCAGCCGGAGCTGGCCGACCGGTTCCTGCAGTTCGTGGTATCGGACGCTTTCCAGTCGGTCATTCCGACCACGAACTGGATGTACCCGGCCGTCACGCCGAAGGATGGCCTGCCCGAGGGCTTCGAGACGTTGGTCAAGCCGGCGAAGTCGCTGCTGTTGCCAGAGGATGAGGCGGCATCGATGCGGGATGCGGCGCTGGCGGAATGGCGCGACGCGCTGAGCCGGTAGGCGCGGCTGTCGGGATTGGCGCGGCGGCCGTCGTCGCGGCGCTGATCCTCGGTGCGTTGCTGGCCGTTTTCCTGCGGGCCGAAGCGGGGGCCGGGCTGGGGCCGGCGGACTGGGCCGCAGTGCGGTTCACGGTTCTGCAGGCGGCTCTGTCGGCTGGGGTCAGCGTGACGCTGGCGGTGCCGGTGGCGCGCGCGCTTGCCCGGCGGCGGTTTCCGGGGCGGCGCTGGCTGATCGCTCTGATGGGCGCACCCTTCATCCTGCCGGTGATCGTCGCGGTGCTGGGGCTGTTGACGGTGTTCGGCCGAGGCGGTTGGGTCAGTCATCTGCTGGGCTGGGCCGGGTTGCCGCCGTTGCAGATCTACGGGCTGCATGGCGTGGTGCTGGCGCATGTGTTCTTCAACCTGCCGCTGGCGGTGCGGCTGATCCTGCAGGGCTGGCAGGAGATCCCGGCCGAGCGGTTCCGGCTGGCCGCCCAGCTGGGCGCCGGCCCGCGCGAGGTGCGGCGGCTGTTGGAATACCCGATGCTGGCGCGGGTGGCGCCGGGGGCGCTGGCGGTGATCTTTGCCATCTGTCTGACCAGCTTTGCGGTGGCGCTTACGCTCGGCGGGGGGCCCAAGGCGACCACGGTGGAACTGGCGATCTACCAGGCCTTTCGGTTCGACTTCGACCTTGGCCGGGCGGCGATGCTGTCGGTGATCCAGATCGTTCTGACCTGTGCGGCGGCGCTGGTGGCGGTGCGCGCGGCGCGGCGCGACAGCCCCGGCGGCGGTCTGGATCGGCCGATTCGGCGCTGGGATGCAACCGGACGCGGGGCGCGCGTATGGGATACCGGATTGATCGGGCTGGCCGCGCTGTTTCTGTTGTTGCCGCTGGCGGCGGTGGTTCTGCGGGGGGCGGCAGGCGTGGTGGACCTGCCGGGCGTGGTGTGGTTGGCGGCGTTGATCTCGGTTCTCGTCGCGGCGATCAGCACCGGCCTGTTGCTGGTTCTGGCGCTGCCGATGGCCGCGGCGGTTGCCGTGGGGCGGCGCGCCGGCATGGAGATCGCCGGCCTGTTGGGGCTGGCGGCATCGCCGCTGGTGATCGGCACGGGCCTGTTCATCGTCATCAACCCGGTGGCGGATCCGTTCGCGCTGGCCTTGCCGGTGACGGCGCTGGTGAATGCGGTGATGGCGCTGCCCTTTGCGCTGCGGATCCTCGTGCCGCGTGCGGTGCAGGTGGTGGAGCGATACGGGCGGCTGGGTGCGTCGCTGGACCTGCGCGGCTGGAACTTTGCGCGGATCGTGCTGTTGCCTCGGATGCGCGCGCAGATCGGGTTTGCCGCGGGGCTGGGGGCGGCGCTGTCGATGGGGGATCTGGGCGTGATCGCGCTGTTTGCCGACCCCGAACACGCCACGCTGCCCTTGCAGATCTACCGGCTGATGGGATCCTATCGGATGGAGGCGGCGGCCGGAGCGGCGCTGCTGTTGCTGGCGCTGTCGATGGGCGCGTTCTGGGCGCTGGATCGGGGAGGGCGCTGGCATGCTGAAGCTTGAGGGCGTGGTGATCCGCAACGGGGCATTTGCCGTGACTGCGGATTTCGAGGTGGCCGATGGCGCCAAGGTGGCGGTGATCGGGCCTTCGGGCGCGGGCAAGACCACGCTGATCGAGGGGATCGCCGGGTTTCTGGCCGTGGAGCGCGGGCGGATCCTTTGGGACGGGCGCGACATCACCGCCGAACCGCCGGGCCGGCGGCCGGTGGCGATGCTGTTTCAGGACGGCAACCTGTTTCCGCACCTGACAGTGGCACAGAACGTGGGGCTGGGGATTCGGCCCGATCTGAAACTGGATGCCGATCAGCGGGCGCGGGTGGCGCGGGCGATTGCGCGCGTCGGGCTGGCGGGGCTGGAGGTGCGCAAGCCCGCAGAGCTGTCGGGCGGGCAGCAGAGTCGGGCGGCGCTGGCGCGGGTATTGGTGCAGGGGCGGCCCTTGGTGCTGTTGGACGAGCCCTTTGCCGCGCTGGGGCCGGCGCTGAAGGCGGAGATGCTGGATCTGGTCGCGGGGCTGGTGGCGGAGACCGGGGCGACGCTGATGATGGTGAGCCACGATCCGGGCGATGCGCGGCGGATCGCGGATCAGGTGGTGCTGGTGGCCGAGGGACGCGCGCATCCGCCACAAGAGACGACGGCGCTGCTGGACGCGCCACCGCCGGTGCTGCAAGACTATCTGGGAACAGCCTGACCGACGGAGCCGGCCCGATGCACCCGAATCCCGTTTTCCATGACCGCGACGACGCGGAGAACCTTGCCTTTGCCGCCGAGCGCGGCTTTGGCGTGCTGGCGGTGTCGGCCGAGGGTGCGCCGATGCTGGCGCATGTGCCCTTCGTGCTGGAGGGGCGGGTGGCCGAGTTGCACCTGATGCGGTCGAACCCGATCGCGCGGGCGCTGTCCGGGCCTGTGGCGGCGCGGATCGCGGTAAGCGGGCCGGACGGCTATGTTTCGCCGGACTGGTACGGGACGGCGGATCAGGTTCCGACGTGGAATTATGTGGCGGTGCATCTGACCGGGCGGCTGGAGCGGTTGGCGGATGCCGAGTTGCGCGGGGTGCTGGAACGGCTGTCTGAAGCCTTCGAGGCGCGGCTGGCACCGAAGCCGGCCTGGCGGATGGAGAAGATGGAGCCAGACGCGTTGGCGCGGATGATGCGGATGGTGGCGCGGTTCCGTTTCACGGTCGAGGCGGTGGAGGGCACCTGGAAACTGGCGCAGAACAAGCCCGAAGGCGCGCGTCTGGGTGCGGCGGAAGGGATTGAGGCATCGGGAATCGGTTTCGAGGTTGCGGCCCTGGCGGCGCTGATGCGCGGCGTGTGACCGCGGAGGGCGTGACTTTCGGCGCGGAACCAAGGGGGCGCTGCCCCCTCGGCCCTGGCGGGCCTCACCCCCGGGGTATTTCGGACCAGAAAGAAGCAGGGGGCTGGGGGTTGTGGTGTGGCACCGGTCGGGTAAGCCGTCCCGGAACCGATTGGAAACGGAAGCTGGCCGATGAAACTTGTCTCGTCTCCCGCATCGCCCTTCGTGCGCAAGGTACGCGTCGTCCTGCGCGAGGCGGGGCTGGCGGATGCCGTGGAGGAGGTGCCGGTGGCGACCTCCGCGCTGAACACGGCGGACGAGGTCCGGGCGGCGAACCCGCTGGGCAAGATCCCGGCGCTGATTCGCGACGACGGCCGGCCGTTGTATGACAGCCGGGTGATCACGCGGTTTCTGGATGCGCGGGCGGGGGCGGGCCTGTATCCCGAGGAGAGGCTCTGGGACGTTCTGACGCTGGAGGCGACCGGGGACGGGATCATGGAGGCGGCGGTGCTGTGCGTCTATGAGCGCCGCCTGAGGCCAGAGGCGCAGCAGTCGCCGGACTGGATCGAGGCGCAGTGGAACAAGGCGATCACCGCGGTGCGCCACGTCAACGACAGGTGGATGGATCATCTGGCCGGGCCGGTGGATGCGGGGCAGATTGCGGTCGGTTGCGCGCTTGGCTATCTGGATTTCCGCCATGGCGACCGGAACTGGCGGCAGGGAAATGACGCGCTGGCCGGCTGGTTCGAGGCATTCGAATCGCGGCCCGCAATGGTGGACACCCGGCCCGCGGACGGCTGACGGTGACAAAAGTCCCGAAAACATATTCCAAATCGTGTATGTGTGTGGCCTCTTAGGCACAAGCGCGGCATTTTGCAACCCCCTGCGCGCGAATGACCGCTGGACGAAGGCCGAACGCCCCGCTAGATACCCGCCCTGAAGCTGCCGCGCCGCGCGCGGCGCATTCGCATGTCAGCCCGCCACGGGCGCTGGAAACGGAGAAAAACTCGTGTCCCACGCAGAAGATCACGAAGGCACCCGGAGGGACTTCCTCTATTACGCCACTGCTGGCGCCGGTGTCGTGACCACGGCGGCAGCCGTCTGGCCGCTGATCGATCAGATGAACCCCTCGGCGGACGTTCAGGCGCTGTCGTCGATCTTTGTCGACATCAGCGGCGTCGAGCCGGGCACTCAGCTGACCGTGAAATGGCGCGGCAAGCCGGTGTTCATCCGCCGCCGCACCCCCGAAGAGATCGAAGCGGCGCGGTCCGTCAAGGTCGAGGAGCTGGTGGACCCCAAGGCCGAGAACGCAAACCTGCCGCCTGATGCGCCCGCGACCGATGAGAACCGCGCTCTGGACGAGGCCGGCGAATGGCTGGTGATGGTCGGCGTCTGCACGCATCTGGGCTGCGTGCCGCTGGGCGACGGCGCCGGCGAATTCGGCGGCTGGTTCTGCCCCTGCCACGGGTCGCATTACGATACGTCGGGCCGGATCCGCAAGGGACCTGCGCCGCGCAACCTGGACGTGCCGGTGGCCCAGTTCGTCGACGAAAACACCATCAAGCTCGGCTGAGGAGACTCGAGAATGTCCGGTATCCCGCACGACCATTACGAGCCCAAGTCGGGCTTTGAGAAATGGCTTCACGAGCGCCTGCCGATCGTGGCGCTTGCCTATGACACGCTGATGATCCCCACGCCGAAGAACCTGAACTGGTGGTGGATCTTCGGCATCGTTCTGGCCTTCTGCCTGGTGCTGCAGATCGTCACCGGGATCATTCTGGTGATGCACTACACGCCGCATGTGGACCTGGCCTTTGCCAGCGTCGAGCACATCATGCGCGACGTGCGTGGCGGTCACATGTTGCGCTATCTGCACGCCAATGGCGCCTCGCTGTTCTTCTTTGCCGTCTATGTCCACATCTTCCGCGGGCTGTTCTACGGCTCCTACAAGTCGCCGCGCGAAGTGACCTGGATCATCGGCATGCTGATCTATCTGTGCATGATGGGCACCGCCTTCATGGGCTATGTTCTGCCCTGGGGTCAGATGTCGTTCTGGGGCGCCACCGTGATCACCGGCCTCTTCGGCGCGATCCCGTTCGTGGGCGAGCCGATCCAGACCTGGCTTCTGGGCGGGCCGGCGGTGGACAACGCCACGCTGAACCGCTTCTTCTCGCTGCACTATCTGCTGCCCTTCGTGATCGCGGCGCTGGTGGCGGTGCATATCTGGGCCTTCCACACCACCGGCAACAACAACCCGACGGGGATCGAGGTGCGCCGCGGGTCGAAGGAAGAGGCCGAGAAGGACACGCTGCCGTTCTGGCCCTATTTCGTCATCAAGGACCTGTTCGCGCTGGGTGTGGTTCTGATCGTGTTCTGGGCGATCGTCGGCTTCATGCCGAACTATCTGGGACACCCCGACAACTACATCGAGGCCAACCCGCTGGCGACGCCTGCGCATATCGTGCCGGAATGGTATTTCCTGCCGTTCTACGCGATCTTGCGCGCGTTTACCTCGGACGTGTGGGCGGTGCAGTTCGCCAGCTTCATCACCGGCGGCATCATCGATGCCAAGTTCTTTGGCGTGCTGGCCATGTTCGGCGCGATCATCGCGATGGCGCTGGTGCCGTGGCTTGACACTTCCTCGGTGCGCTCGGGCAAGTATCGGCCCATGTTCAAATGGTGGTTCTACCTTCTGGTCATCGATTTCCTGGTCCTGATGTGGCTGGGCGCGATGCCGGCCGAAGAGCCCTATGCCAGCTTCGCGCTGATCGGTGCGACCTACTGGTTCGCGTATTTCTTCGTGATCCTGCCGATCCTCGGCGTGATCGAGAAGCCGAGTCCGATGCCGGCGACGATCGAGGAAGACTTTGAAGCCCATTACGGCAAGAAAGCGGCCGAAACGCCCGCCGAATAAGAGAAGGGACCGGAAACGATGTTCAAGAAACTTGCAATCGGTGCCGCCTTTGCTCTGGCGCTGGCTCCGGCCGCGTCCCTGGCGGCCGGCGGCGAGGGCCATGTCGAGGACTTCGCGTTCTCGTTCGAAGGGCCGTTCGGCACCTATGACCGCAACCAGCTGCAGCGGGGTCTGCAGATCTATACCGAGATTTGTTCGTCCTGCCACGGGCTGAAATACGTTCCGATCCGCACCCTGGCCGACGAAGGAGGGCCGCAGCTGCCCGAGGAGCAGGTACGCGCCTATGCCAAGAATTTCGAGGTCTGGGACGAAGAGCTGCGCGACTACCGCGAGGCGACCAGCAACGACCATTTCCCCGAGTCCGCCGATGAAAATGCGCCGGACCTGAGCCTGATGGCCAAGGCGCGCGCGGGGTTCCACGGGCCCTACGGGCTGGGGATCAACCAGCTGGTGCGCGGTATGGGCGGGCCGGAATACATCGCCTCGATCCTGACCGGCTATACCGGCAAGGAAAAAGAGGAAGCGGGCACGATCTTCTACGAGAACACCGCCTTTCCCGGCGGCTGGATCGCCATGGCGCCGCCGCTGGCGGGCGAGGACGTGGAGTTCGCCGACGGGCATTCGAACGAGTTGCATCACGAGGCGCAGGACGTGGCGGCCTTTCTGATGTGGGCGGCCGAGCCGAAGATGATGGCGCGCAAGCAGGCCGGGTTCGTCGGTGTGCTGATGCTGACCGTGCTGACGGTTCTGCTGTATCTGACCAACAAGCGCCTGTGGGCGCCGCACAAGGGCAAGAAACAGGCCTGAGCCATTTTTCTGTCCGGAAATCGTCCCCCGTCGCAGGATATGCGGCGGGGGTTTCGTTTCATGACCCTTGGCAGGTGGGGGCGCTGCCCCCGTCCGCCCTGTGGGCGGACTCCCCCGGGGTATTTCGGACCAGAAAGAAGCAGGGGCGATCAGGCGGTCAGTCGGGTCGCGGTGGCGCCGGTGATGCGGGCGGTGACGATCCGGCCTTCGGGCTGGGGGGCGGCGAAGGTGACTTCGGCGAATTGTTCGGTCCGGCCCATATGCGGGTTTTCCATCAGGATCCGGTGGGTGCGGCCGATCTGGTCGGCCAGGTGGCGGCGGACACGGGCGGCGCCGGCTTCGCGCAGGCGGGCGGCGCGGGCCTTGATCTCGGCGCCCGGCACCTGCGGCATGCGGGCTGCGGGCGTGCCGTTGCGCGGCGAATAGGGAAAGACGTGCAGCCAGGTCAGGCCGCAGTCTTCGACTAGCCTGAGCGAGTTTTCGAAATGCGCCTGCGTTTCGGTGGGGAAGCCCGCGATGATGTCGGCGCCGAAGGTGATGTCGGGGCGCAGGCGGCGGACCTCTTGCGTGAAGCGGATCGCGTCGTCGCGCAGATGCCGGCGTTTCATCCGTTTCAGGATCAGGTCGTCGCCGTGCTGCAGCGACAGGTGCAGATGCGGCATCAGGCGCGGTTCGGTAGCGATGGCCTGCATCAGTGCGTCGTCGGCCTCGATCGAGTCGATCGAGGAGATGCGCAGGCGGGGCAGGTCGGGCACGAGTTTAAGGATGCGCAGCACGAGATCGCCCAGCCGCGGCGTGCCCGGCAGGTCGGCGCCCCAGCTGGTCAGGTCCACGCCGGTCAGGACGACCTCGTTGAAGCCGCGGTCCACGAGCCGCTTGATCTGGTCGACCACGACGCCGGCGGGGACCGAGCGCGAATTGCCGCGCCCGTAGGGGATGATGCAGAAGGTGCAGCGGTGGTCGCAGCCGTTTTGCACCTGGACATAGGCGCGCGAGCGGGTGCCGAAACCGTCGATCAGGTGGCCGGCGGTTTCGCGCACCGACATGATGTCGTCCACGCGTGCCTTTTCCGTGTCGCCGATCAGCCCGCGGGCGAGGTCCGTCCAGGTGCCGGGGCGCATCTTTTCGGCATTGCCGATCACCGCGTCCACCTCGTCCATTGCGGTGAAGGTGTCCGGTTCGGTCTGCGCCGCGCAGCCGGTGACGATCAGCCGCGCATCCGGGTTCTCGCGCCGCAGGCGGCGGATTTCCTGGCGCGCCTTGCGCACGGCTTCGGCGGTGACGGCGCAGGTGTTGACGATCACCGCGTCGCCAAGTCCGACCTCGGAGGCGAGCTTCTTCATCGCCTCGGTTTCATAGGCGTTGAGCCGGCAGCCCAGCGTGGTGAAGCGTGGCGCGGTCATACGGCGCGCTCCAGGAATTCGGGCGTGAGCGTGCCGGTGAACACATGCGCGGTGGGGCCGGTCATCCAGACGCCGTCCTCGCGCCAGTCGATCCAGAGCGTGCCGCCGTCAAGGTCGATGCGCACCTTGCGCCCGGTGAGCCCGCGCCGCGCCGCCGCCACGGCCGTGGCACAGGAGGAGGAGCCCGAGGCCAGCGTCACGCCCACGCCGCGTTCCCAGACCCGCATGCGGATATGGTCCGGGCCAACGATCTGCGCGATCTGCACGTTGGTGCGTTCGGGGTAGAGCGGGTGGTGTTCGTAGAGCGGCCCGAACTCTTCCAGCGTGACGCGTTCGGCATCCTCGACGAAGAAGGTGCAATGCGGGTTGCCCATGCCGGTGGCGGTCGGGGCGCCTTCGATCGGCAGCTCCAGCGTGTCCACCTCTTCGGCAAGCGGGATGTCGCGCCAGTCGAGTTGCGGCGGCCCCATGTTGACCGAGGTCAGCCCGTCGCCCGCGTCCGCGGCCGTCAGTGTGCCGCGGTCGGTGGTGAGGATCAGCGTATCGCGGCCCGATTCGTTCATCAGGAAACGCGCGATGCAGCGGGTGGCGTTGCCGCAGGCGGCCGAGGTGGAACCGTCGGCATTGTAGAAGATCAGGTGCGCGTCGGCCTGTGCCGGATCTGCGGGCGCCGCGATCACGGCAAGCTGGTCGAAGCCGACGCCGAAATGCCGGTCGGCCACGGCGCGGGCCAGCGCCGGGGTCACGGGATTGGCGCCCGCGCGCGCATCGACAACGACGAAGTCGTTGCCCAGCCCTTGCATCTTCATGAAGGGCAGACCGCTATGTTCCGGCGTGCGCATGGCGCGCATATAGCGGCGCTTTGCAGGTTAATCCAGACAGGGGCGATTTTTTCTCAGATTCGGGCTTGACCGCCCCGCGATGCTTTCATAGTTAGGCCGCCGTCAGCGGTTGATCGGCCCGGTCGGGTCGGACGCTGGCGAGAGTGGGCCGTTAGCTCAGTTGGTAGAGCAACTGACTTTTAATCAGTGGGTCGCAGGTTCGAATCCTGCACGGCTCACCACTCGATCCCAGAGCGATTGTCAAATTGCTGCCGGCACGGGGCCGGGTTCCGGTGTTCCTTGAGCGGCGCGATTGGCGGCTTGAGAGAGTGCCGTAAACACGTCGGCAAAAGCCACAAGATAAACCGCCCAGGGTTCGGAGGGAGGATCTGGCGCGGCCCGAAGGAGCTCCTTTGACCGACCTTGGCATCGCCCTGGAAAGTCCCCTCCCGCTTGCGGCGTGGTCCACTTCGTGATTCGCTTCCAAGGCGCCGGGCGGGCGCGGTCAGGACGCGCCCGTGCAGGGCCGGATGGACTGATCGGCGTCAGGCGTCCTGTTCGACCATCTGCGCCGGCAGCTCCACCTGCCGGCCCGAAATGCGCAGCGCTCCGGCCTCGCTCAGCCGGCGCAGGCTGCGCGTCACGGTTTCGGGGGCCAGCCCCAGCGCGGCCGCGATGTCGGCCCGCGACAGCGGCAGACGAAAGCGTAGTATGCCGTCCGGGTCGGGGCCTTGATCGGCGGACAGGTCGCGGATCAGCCGCAACAGGCGCGCGCGGTTGTCGCCGCGGCGCGAATGGGCCCGCAACTGGCGGCTGCGGCGCAACTCCTCGGCGCAGCGCAGCGCCAGATTGCCCATGACGCGCGGCGATCCCTCGACCACGGCGCGCGCATCCCGCGCCGCCACCACGCAGACGCGCGAGGCCACAAGCGTGCGCGCCTCGGTGTCATGCGGCTGCATCTCAAGGAACGATCGGAACCCGAAGATGTCGCCTGGGCGCACCAGCCGGACGAAGCTGTAATGACCATCCGGCCGCATCGACCGCAACGCCACCAGGCCCCGTGACAGGCAATAGACCGTGTCGCCGGGTGCGCCCTGGGCATAGATCATCTCTTCACTCGCCAGCTGGCGGCGGTTGAAGCCCCGTTCCAGCCGCGTCCGGCAGTCGCGCGTGACCGGCCACCAGATGCTGGTGGCGCGAAAGCCGCAGGCGCCGCAGGGGTGATCCCGTTCCGTGGAAAAATGCCTGTTCATGGGCGGGATGGTCGCTTTCCGGTCGGGCGACGGCAAGGCGAAAACCGTGCGAATTTCCGGCTCGGTGCCGCCCGAGTGATCCAAATCCTGACAATCGTCAGTTTTCGACCGGGCCGGCAATGCTAAGCGCGCCGGAAAAAGGGGGATTCATGCCAACCGACAGCATGACCGGTGCGCCGGAACATTCGACTTTCACCCATGATCGGAGCGCGCATCGCGCAACAATCGCGGTTACGCCGGCGGATCGGCCGCCGATGCCCGCGTCGCGGCCCGGACCGGTCCCGTTTACCCGGCATTTCCGCCTTTACCGGCGCGATATCCTGTCGGCGCAGCCCGCGCATCTGTTCCGGGCATGGATGGCCGAGATGTGCACGCCCTTCTTCCGGTCGTTCCTGTGCAACGACCCGGAACTGGTGGATCGCGTGCTGCGCGCGCCCGCAGAGGCGTTCCCCAAGTCGGAACGGATCCGGGTCGGGCTCAAGCCGCTGCTGGGCGAATCGATCTTCATCTCCAACGGCGATCTCTGGGCGTTTCAGCGCCGCATCATCGACCCGGCCTTCGAAGGCGGCCGGCTGCGCACCGTCTTCCCGGCCATGCGGGACAGCGGGGTTGCGGCCGCCGAGCGCTTGGCGCCTCTGGCCGACGGGCGAGCGGTCGAGATCGAGGCCCAGACCAGCCATGTGGCGATGGACGTGATCTTTCGCACCCTGTTTTCGGTCCCGATCACGCATGACGTCGCCGCCGCCGCCTTTACCCAGTTCCGCGCACACAAGGAGAGCCAGCCGGTCGCCAATGTCGCGGCGCTCATGCCCTGGCCGAAATGGGTGCCGCGGTTTCATTCGCGCCGAACGCGCCGGACCGCGCGCAACATCCGGGCGCTTGTGGCGCAGCTGGTCGAGACCCGCGCGGCCGAGATCGCGCAGGGCCGCGCGTCCGACGATCTGGCGACCAAGATCATGACCACGCGCGACCCGGTCACGGGACGCCGGTTCACGAAGAAAGAGATGATCGACCAGGTGGCCATCTTCTTTCTGGCCGGGCACGAAACCTCGGCCGCTGCGCTGGCGTGGTCTCTCTATCTTCTTGCCCGCTATCCTGACTGGCAGGAAAAGGTCGCAGCCGAGGCGCTTGCCGTGATCGAACCGGACAAGATCTATTTTTCGGCGCTGTCGAAACTGCGCCTGTCGCGGGCGGTGTTCCGCGAGGCGATGCGGCTCTACCCGCCGGTTCCGATGATGGTGCGCGAAGCCGCCTGCACGACCGAATTCAGGGGACGCGCGGTGCCCAAGGGGGCGCAGGTGGTTCTCAGCCCCTGGCACCTGCACCGCCACGAACGCCTTTGGGACGCCCCGCATGATTTTGATCCATCCCGCTGGGAAACGCCCAATGGCAAGGCCTGCCTGCGCGCGGCCTATATCCCGTTTTCCGCCGGCCCCCGTGTCTGCCCCGGTTCGGCCTTTGCCATGGCCGAAGGGCCGCTGATCCTGTCGCTGCTGGTGCGGGCCTTCCGGTTCACCCGCGCGCCGGGCCGGGATCCGGTGCCGGCTGCGCATCCGACGCTGCGCGCCCGCGATGGCATCCACCTGTGTCTGGAGCCGCGGCGCGCATGACCACCCCACACAAAGGAGCATCCGCCCCATGACCGCGATCCCCGGCGCCGAACCGGCCGCTGGCGAGTTTGTCCGACCCAGCGCCTGGCCCTACTGGATGACGCTTGCCTTCGTGCCGCTGGTGCTGCTGGCGTTGTGGCAGGGCGGCTGGACGATCGCGCTCATCCCCTTCTACGGCTGGGTTCTGATGCCGCTTCTCGATCTGCTGGTCGGTGGATCCGAGGAAAATGCCGACCCCGATACGCCCGAAAGCGAACTGTTCTGGTTCAAGCTGCTCACCTGGATCTGGTTCCCGCTGGAATTCGCGCTGGTGTTCGGCGCGATCTGGGCGATCACGCGCGTCGGCGGTTATGGCACGGTCGAGGAATGGGCGCTGATGTTCGGCATCGGTGTCACCACCGGAACGGTGGGTATCGTCCATGCGCACGAGCTGTTCCACAAACCGGGCCGGTTCGAGCGCAACCTGGGCGATCTGCTGATGGCGCTGGTGCTTTACGGGCATTTCCGCACCGAGCATCTTCTGGTGCATCACCCATGGGTCGGCACCCCGCGCGACACCGTGACCGCGCGCTATAACGAGGGGTTTCATCGGTTCTTTCCGCGCGTGCTGTGGCAGGGGCCGCAATCGGCTTGGCGGGCGGAAAGGGCGAAGCTTGCCCGCGCGGGCCGCTCGGCCTTTCATCCGTCGAATCCCATCTGGAAATACATCCTGTTGCAGGCGATGTTCCTAGCGCTGGCCTTTGCCATCGGCGGCTGGAAGGGCGTGGGGCTGTTTGCCTTCCAGGCGCTGGTCGCGGTCTGGCAGCTGGAGCTGACCAACTATGTCGAGCACTACGGCCTGACCCGGCGTTACCTCGGCGAGGGGCGCTATGAACCCCCCGCGCTGCATCATTCGTGGGATTCGGCGCACCGCCTGTCGGGTCTGCTGCTTCTGAACCTGCAACGGCATGCCGACCACCACATTCACCCCCAGCGGCGCTATCCGCTGTTGCAGATCTATGGCCCCGAGCGCGTGCCGCGCCTGCCCACCGGATATCCGCCGCTGACGGCGATGGCGATGATCCCGCCGCTGTGGCGCAGGGTGTTCAACCCCCGCGTTCGCGCCTGGCGCCGCTTCTACTACCCCGACATCGAGGACTGGACCGCCTACAAGACGCTGTCGCTGCCCATGCCCCGAAATGCGGGCTGACGCTGCTGCGGCATGCGTTCCGGCGCCGTGGCCTATCGCCGGAACGCCAGGGACAGGGTAAAGGTATAGGTGTCCCGCGAAAGGCCCTTTGGCGCGGGCGGGAAGCGGCCGGCCCGTGCCACGGCGTTCAAGGCGGCCCTGTCGAAAAGACGGCGGCCCGCCGAACGAAGCAATTTCGTGGCAACCAGCCGACCGGTCCGGTCCACGGTCAGCGCCACGCGCGCGGTGCCCGAACCGGAGGCTCCGCGCGGATAGATCAGACGGCGGTGGACCTTTTTCTGGATCCGGGCGCCCCATTGCGCCAGCAGGCGGTCGCGGCCCCCCGATGTGTTGGATTGGGTCTTGTCCGCGCCCTTTTTGCCGACCTTGCGATCGGCGGGCGCGCCGCCGCCCGAGGCCACCTGCGCCGGGATCGCGGGGGCCGCGTCGCGGGATTTGTCCGCATACGCCCGGGCGGGCGGGGCCGGGCGTGCGGGCCTGCGCGCGGGCTCCTGCAACCGGGGCGGTTGCGCTGCCTTGACCGGGGCCGGAGGTGGTGGGGGCGCGGCGGTTGCTGCCTCGGGCGGTACCGGCGGCGCCGGGGTTGTCCGATCGGACCGGGGCAGCGGATCCGGCTTGACCACCGCCAGCGCCTGCGACACGGGCCGAGCGGCCGGCTGTATGGGTTCGAGGGGCCGGTCGGGCGGGGTATCGACCCGTTTCGCGATAGCGGGTTGCGGCGCCTGCCCGAGTGCCGGCGGGCGCGTCCAGGACCGGGCCAGCGCGGCCAGTCGCGGGGTGGCCGGTGCAAGGGTCAGCCTTGCCGTGCCCGGTCCTCCGTCGGACGCGGTGCCCTGGATCCGGGGCGCCAGTTGCCAGGCGCCGACATGAAGGCCGGCGGCCAGGGTCAGGAATATGACCGCCTCGGCCGGGCGCATCAGTCGGCCCCGGCAGGCGCCGGCACGGTGGCCAGCGACAGGTCGGCAAAGCCCATCCCCGCCAGCCGGGGCAGCAGGGCGGCCAGATCGCGCGCGGGCAGAGCCTCGTCGGCGCGGATCAGAAGCGGCGCGGCCCGGTCAAGCGCGGAGAGCGCGTCGAAAACGGCATCGCCCCGGGCATCGCCAAAGGCCAGCGCGCCGTCGGCTCCGATCAGCAGGACCGGGGTGCCGGTTCTGGCCGCGTCACCGCCGTCAGCCGCGGGTGGGGTAATCTCGAACGGGTCGGGCGGGGCGATCTGCGCGGTCATCAGGAAAAAGATCAGCAGCAGGAACACGACGTTGATCATCGGGACGATGTTTTCGGACCGGGTGCGGAGGCGGGGGGTGCAGAACTGCATCGGCCTATTCCACGATGACGAGCCGGGTCAGGCCGGCGGCGCGCAGGGCATCGATCACCGCGATCAGCCGCGCCAGACGGGTTCCATTGCCCGCGCGCACCAGAACCGGCGCATCGGGCTCCGGCATGAGCGGGGCCAGTCGCTCGGCCAGCGTGTCGATTTCGGCTGGCCCGCCGTTCAGGGTGACGATATCGGGCAGCACCGTTATCAGGCGCGGCGGCCCCTCCCAAGACACGTCGCCCGCCCCGCCAGCGGTCAGGGGAAGGGCGGTTTCGTGGCCGAAGCGCGAGGCCAGCATGAAGAACACCAGAAGCAGGAACACCACGTCGATCATCGGCGTGAGGCTGGGCCGCCGCCGCGGGCGCGGTTCGGCAAAGGCGAACATCAGCCCCGCCCCCCACGGACAAAGATCCGGGTGGCGGCGTCCTCCATGTCCGCCTGCAGCGCGTCGGCGACGCTTTCGAACCAGCTGAGCGCGACGCCCGCCGGGATCGCAACCGCCATGCCGGCGGCGGTGGTCAGAAGCGCCTCCCAGATGCCGCCGGCCAGCGCCGAGGGCTCGGCGCGCGCGCCGGCCTGTTGCAGGGTCTGGAATGCCTCGATCATGCCCAGCACCGTGCCCAGCAGGCCCAGCAGCGGCGCGATCGTGGCGATCAGCTCCAGCGCGCGCAGGCCGCGTCGGGCTTCGGCCAGATCGGCGCGGGCGGCGCGGGCAGTTTCCTCGCGCGCGGCGGCGTCGTCCAGCGCCGGGTCGAGCCGCGCCGACATCGCCGCATGGGCGAGCCGCGCCCGCAGGCTGCGGCGCCCCGCGACGGTGGCCAGTGCGGCCTCGGCCTGGCCTTCGGTCCACAGCCGGATCGCCTGCGCGGTGGCCGCGCCCGACCACGCGCCCAGACGCGCAAGCTGCCATGTCTTCCACAGGATCAGGGCCAGCGTCAGCACGCTGAGCGCCGCGATCAGCCACATGGTGGGACCGCCGCGATCGAGAAACTCCAATAGCGATTGTGGGATCATGGGCGTTCACTCCGGTTCGAGGCGGGGCATCAGACGGTATCCTTGCGTCGCACCGTGTCCATCCAGACCTGCGCGCCGCGCCGCACGGCATCATACACCGCCCGCCCCACGGTTTCGCCGACGGGCGTGTGCATCCCTGCATAGGGCGCGGTGCCCGGCGGCGCGGCGACGGCGATGCAGTCGGTGCCGGTGCCGGTGGCGATGCCGGTGGGCAGGGCGTGGCCGGTATCCATGACCGCCGCAGTGCGGGCCTGGGCGACGATCGACAGCGACTCGACCAGCGCGGCCCCGGACAGAGGTTCGGACAGGGCCACCGCGACGTTGATCGTGCCCCAGTCCTTGCCCGAGCGGTCCAGCCGCGTGCCGATGCGTTCGGCGTTCGACAGGCCCACCGTGGCAACGCAGTGCGCGGTGACGTCTTCGGCCGTGGCGGTGGCGGTTTCATATGCATTCAGATCGCGCGAGGTCAGCATGGCCACGGCATCCTTGGCCCCGCGCTCCGCCAGCTCGCCCCGCAGCCAGCGCAGCACGTCCAGATCGTGCGGCAGGTCGGCATTGCGCACTTCGCGCCAGAGGATCCGGTCGGCGGTGACGAATCCTGGCCGGGTGATCGACCAGCTCAGCACCTGCATCGGCGCAGGCAGGCGCCATTCCAGCCAGGGGCGGTCCAGTGTCAGCGTCATCGCACCACCTCCATCGGCTGGAACACCGGGCCTTGCGGGGTGGTTTCGTAGTAGGCAGTGACGCCGAATACCCGTTCCACGTTCTCGCGGGTCAGCACCTCGGCCGGGGGACCATCGGCCACCAGCCGGCCGGCCTGCAGCATTACCAGCCGGGTGCAGTGCCGCGCGGCCAGGCCGAGATCGTGCAGCGACACTATGACCGAACGGCCCTCGCGCGCGAGATCGGCAAAGACCTTCATGGTGGCGATCTGGTGTGCCGGGTCGAGCCCGGCAATCGGCTCGTCCGCCATGAACAGCGGCGTGTCCTGCGCCAACGCGCGCGCGATCAGCACCCGTGCCTGTTCCCCGCCCGAAAGCCGTGTGGCGGTGCGGGTGCGGTAGTCCTCCAGTTCCATCCGCACGATTGCCGCGTCGATGGCGGCGCGGTCCAGCGCGCCGGGCCGGGCGCCGCGCGGCAGATGCGGCAGGCGGCCAAGGGCAATCGCCGTCTCTACGCTCACCGGCCAGGCGATTTCGCGGGTCTGCGGCATCCAGGCGGCGATCCGGGCGCGTTCGGCCAGGGGCAGGGCGGCCAGGGTCGATGTGCCCGTCGCCGGCAGCAGGCCGAGCGCGGCGCGCATCAGCGTGGTCTTGCCCGCGCCGTTGGGACCGATCAGCCCGACGCATTCGCCCACGCCCACGGTCAGCGAAACCCCATCCAGCGCGGTGCGCGTGCCCCGGCGCACGGTCAGGTCGGTCAGCGAAAGCAGGCTCATGGCAGCTCCTTCCGCGTCTTGTAGATCAGGTGCAGAAACAGCGGCGCACCCACCAGAGCCATCAGCACGCCGAGCTTGAGGTCGCGGTCGGGCAGGGCCACCCGCACCGCGATATCGGTGGCCAGCACCATAGCCGCCCCACCCAGCGCCGAGGCCCACAAGAGCGCCGACGGCCGCGCCCCCACCAGCGGGCGCAGCAGGTGCGGCACCACCAGCCCGACGAACCCGATGGCACCGGCCACGGCGGTCGCGGCCCCCACCGCGCAGGCGGTGCCGATCACCAGCGCCAGCCGCAGCCGGGGCAGATGCACGCCCATCGCCTGGGCCGCGTCCTCGCCCAGCGTCAGCGCGTCGAGCCCCCGGCCCAGCCGCGCCAGCATGACCCAACCCAGGGCCATGAAAGGCAGCGCCAGCCAGACATGGGCAAAGGACCGATCCGCCAGCGATCCCATCATCCAGAACACGATGTCGGCGGCGGCAAACGGGTTGGGCGACAGGTTCAGAACCAGCGAGGTCAGCGCCGAGGCCAGCGCCGAGATCGCGATCCCCGCCAGGATCAGCGTGATCGACCCGCCGCGCGGGCCGGCCAGCGCAAGGATCAGCAGCACCCCCAGCACCGCCATTCCCAGCGCCGCCAGCGGCAGCGCCAGCGCGAAATGCAGCGTCAGACCGGTCTGGATCGCCAGCACCGCCCCCAGCGCGGCGGCACCGGAAATGCCGATCAGCCCCGGCTCGGCCAGGGGGTTGCGCAGATAGCCCTGAAGCGCCGCACCCGACAGCCCCAGCGATGCCCCGATCATCGCCGCCAGCAGCGCCCGCGGCAGGCGGATTTCGCGCATCACCACCGACAATGGCGTTCCGTCGCCGATGATCAGCGCCTTCAGGGCCTGTCCGGCGGGCACGGATGCATATCCGGTAACCAGCGACAGAACGAACAGCGCGGCGCACAGCGCGACCAGGGTGGCGGCGAGCCTCATCGCCCGGCCTCCATCGACAGGCGCAGATCACGCAGGCGTCGGATCGCGTTCAGCACCAGCGGCGTGCCGCAGATCCAGTCGCGGTCGGTCAACGTGCCCACGACGCGGGTGCGTTCCAGCGCGCGCAGGGCAGGGTGGGTCAGCGGATCCTCGGCGCGGGCCTGCCCGGGATAGTCGCGCCCCTTGACGATCACCTCGGGCGCCAGCAGCACGAGCTGCTCCAGCGGCAGGGTGCCGCCGTGGGTCAGCCCGGTCTCGGAGGCGACATTGGCAAAGCCCGCGGCGTTCAGAATCGCGCCCGCAAGCGACCGGTCGCCCAAGGTGTAGCTGTTGACATAGTAGAGCGCCGCGCGCGGGCGCCGCGCGGGCGGGTCGGACAGCGCGGCCAGCTCGGCGCGAAAGGCGGCGATCTGGCGCGCGGCCTCGTCCTCGCGTCCCAGCGCGCGGCCCATCTGCGCCAGCCGCGCGGGGATGTCCTCCAGCGACCGCGCCGGCGCAAAGCGCTCCACGGGGATGCCCAGATCCCGCAGCATCCGCACCGTGGCATCGGCGGTATAGGTGCCGGCCAGCACCAGGTCGGGGTTCAGCAGATAGACCTCTTCGGCGCCCGAGCCGTTGGTGGGGATCGCCCGCGCCCGGCGATGCAGCGCCGAGCTGTCGGGGTCGTGGGCCAGACGGGACACCGAGACCAGCTGCCCCGGCGCGGCCAGCAGCAGCGCCAGCTGATCGGTGCACAGGTTGACCGATACGACCCGGCGCGGCGGTTGCGCCAGGGCCGCCGCGCCGGCGATCGCCAGCGCGACGGTCAGGGATATGAGCCTAGAAGGCCGCACGGATGCCCGCGAAGACGCCCCGTCCGGGGGCGTTGAAGCCGCCCGCGGTCTGGTAGTCTTCGTCAGTCAGGTTCTCGATGCGCAGATACGCGGTGGCGCGGTCGGTGATGTCATAGGACAGGGTGGCGTTGGCCACCGTGTAGTCCGCCATCACCGTGCCGAACTCGTCCGGGCGGTCGGCCACATGACGGACGGTCAGCGCGCCGCGCCAGCGTTCGGCAAAGTCGGCCTCGACCCCGATCGCCGCGTCGTGGCGCGGCACCCGCAAGAGCCGCGCGCCGTTGGCGTCCTTGGCGTCGGTATAGGTGTAGTTGGCCACCAGCCGGGCCGAGCCCGTGATCGCCCAGGCGCCGGCCAGCTCGATCCCCTTGGACCGCGACGTGCCGGGCACTTGCCGATACTGGCCGGCAAAGGGGACAAAGCTGAGGGTCACGAACTGGATCAGGTTGTCGATCTCGGTGTGAAAGGCCGTGGCCCGGACGAAGCTGCCGCCGCCGAACTGGTGCACCACGCCCAGCTCGAGGCTGCGGCTTTCTTCGGGCTGGAGGTTGGGGTTGCCGTAAAGCGTGCTGTTGAGTTCATAGAGCGACGGCGCCCGGAACCCGGTGGCCGCCACGGCATTGATCGTGGTCGCATCCGTGACCTGCCAAGCCGCCGCGATCCGCCCCGACAGGTTGCCACCGAAGGAGTCGTAATTGTCATAACGCAGCGACGCGGCCAGGTTCAGATCGGCGGTCGGCGCATAGAGCACCTCTCCGAACAGGCCGGTGCTGGTCTCCTCGCCCCTGTCGAAACCGGAATCGAAGTTCTCCTGTTCCCAATCGGCGCCGTAGGTGAGGCTCAGCGCCTCGGACCGGGTCCAGGTGCCGACATAGTCCAGCTTTTTCCGCTTGCCGTTGAACACCGAATCGAACCCGTTCGAGCTGCTGACCCGATCGTTCTTGTAGTAGGTATAGGACAGCTCGTGCGTCACCGCCCCGGTCTGCAGCTGCGCCCAGGCGCGGGCGGCACGGGTGTCGGTGGTGTTGTTTTCGTCATAGGGCGGGGCCCCGTCGCCGCCGAATTCGTCAAAGTCGCCTTCGGCATCCAGGTAATAGGTCGAAAAGCCCAGCCGCAGCACGTCGGTCGCCTGCACGTCGCCCGACAGCGTCAGCTGCGTGCCCTTGTAGCCGTCGGGTTCGGTCCCTGCGGCGCTGGCCGAGAAGCCGTCGGTTTCCACCCGGTTCACGGCAAGGCTCAGCCCGCCGCGTTCGGTGCGGTGGGTGACGGCGGCCTCGGCGCGCCGGGTCTTCTCGCTGCCGGCCTCGGCCGCCACGGTGGCGCGGGTGCCCGGTTCGTCCCCTTGCGGCGCGGTGGTGATGTTGATCACGCCGCCGATTGCGCGCGAGCCATAGAGCGACGAGGCCGACCCCTTCAGCACCTCGATCCGGCTGACCGAGCTGGTGGTCATGCCGGCCCAGTTGAACTGGGTCTGGGGCTGGCTGGGATCGGTCACGTCGATGCCGTTGACCATGACCTTGATGTATTTGCCGTCAAGGCCGCGAATGCGGACCTGCGTGTTGGCGCCGATGCCGCCATTGGCGCTGACCGTCAGGCCGGGCAGCGAGGCCAGATAGTCGGCCACGGTGGTTTCGGATGCCTTTTGCAGATCCTCCTCGGTCACCACCTCGATGGTGGTGCCGGTGCGCTTCAGTTCGGTTTCCTCGCCGGCCTTGTTGGCGAAGACCGCGATCTCGCCCAGATCAAAGGCCTCTTGTGCGAATGCGCCCGTGGCGCTGGCCAGGGCGATCGCGGATGCTGTCACGATCGGTTTTTTCATTCCTCGGTTCCTTCCGGACCTTCCGTTTTGTCTTGGCACCGGCGGAAGGCGGGGACGCCCACCGCCGGCGGGTGAGAGTGGTGTCACCGCTACGGAACTGACGCCGCCCTGCCGGCGCCCCCCGCGCCGGTGGAAGGTGATCGCTCTGGCAGGTCTCCTGACTTGCGGGTCGTCGCGCTGGCCGGACCTTCCCGGACCCGTTCCGGGTCCAGTGGCGTCATTCCGGCCGCGCTCTCCGCCTACAGTTGCGGGGGCAGTTGCGGACTTGGCCCGGCCGGGCCGCACCGCATTCCCTATTGCCGGCGACTCGCGCCGCCGAACCAGAGCATCCCGTCCTATAGGCGCGGGGGCATCGCGGATCAACGATCAAACGCGACCATTCCGTGTTTGATCGCGTCCGAACGCGGGTGGATCTTGCATGCGTGCAGTTGCCGGCAGCGCCCCGGGAGATGGTGTGGGAACTGGCGTCCACCTGCTTCTTCATGGCTGGTGTTGCGCGTTCACCGGGCGGCGATCATCGTCGCCGTATCGGGATCGTTGCACACGGCACTCGGCTTTTCCACCGGTCCACCGGCATGTAGCGTCGGGACAGGGCCCGCTCGTAGCTCTGCTCCAGCATCAGCGCACCGACGAGGCGCACGACAGCCGCGCGGTTCGGGAAGATACCGACGACGTTGGCGCGCCGTTTGATCTCCTTGTTCACGCGTTCCAGCGGGTTGGTGCCGCGCAGCTTCGAGCGCAGGCTCTCGTCGTGGGCCATCCAGGCGAGAACGTCGTGCTCTGCCTCGCCCATGAGCTCTGCGACATCCCTGAACCGGCCACGCAGGCTGTCGGCCACCTCGTGCCAGCGGGCATGAGCCTGGTTGCGGTCCTTCTCGGCGATCCGTCGGGCCGCGCCGGGGATGGCGGTTTCGCCGTTGTCGAGGACACCGAACACATCCAGCAGGAACAGGTCGAACCGATCCGCCAGCGCGGACAGGTCGGGCACGGGCCGGCGGCGCCGAGGCTGGACGGTGACGCCAGGCGCGGGCGGGTGTTCTGGTAGAGCGCAAGGATTTCTTCCGGCGCCAAGCGGGTCAGGGGATCCATCCGATGATTGCCCCCGATCGGACGCGGCTTTCGATCGTCTTTCCCGGTTCATGTCGCGACCATTGCCTCGACCCCCGACCGGTCAAGCGCCCGGGCCAGCTTTCCTTCGGGCGCCGCGCCGGTGATGAGCGCCGAGATGTCATCCAGCCCGCAGACCCGCGCGAACCCGGTCCCGCCCATCTTGTCGCGGATAATCAGCAGATTGGTCCGGCGACTGCGCCGGATCATCGCCCTCTTGACCGAAGCAAACCCGCGCGCGGTTTCCGACACGCCCCGAGGGTCTATAGCGGTGGCACCGATAAAGCACTGATCGACCATGTGCGACTCGATGAACGCCACGGTTTCCGGCCCGATCACCGCCGATTCCGACGCCAGATATTCGCCAGGGCACAGGATCACCTCGGCCGTCTCGCCCTGGCCCAGCGTCATCGCTACCGGCAGGCTGTTGGTCAGCACCGTGCAGGGGGTTCCGGCATAGGCCAGGAACCGCGCCATCTGCAGCGTGGTCGAACCGGCGTCGATCATCAGCGTGTCGCCGGGTTGCACCAGACCGGCCGCATGGCGGCCGATGCGCTCGCGCTCTTCCATGCCCTGGCGGCTGCGCTCGTCCAACCCCGGATAGTGCCCGCGCATCGGCGCCGACCCGCCGCCATGGGCGCGAAACAGCAACCCGTCGGCGCTGAGCGCCTCGAAATCCCGGCGCACGGTTTCGGTGGACACTCCGAAGCGTTCAGCCAGTTCGGACACGCGAACATGCGGGTGCAGCTTCAGTTCCAGCAGGATCTGCTCGCGCCGGGCCTTCTTGCGCAGGCGGGGTCGGGGGGTGCCGCCAATGTTCTTCATGTTCTCGAACTGTCCCCCGACCTTCCCTCTGGCGGTCTACGCGCATTGCAGTCGAGGAATTTTTTGTGGAGTGCCCCACATTTTTCAATCATTTTTGTTGGATACCGTTCATTTATCTGCTGAATTCCCAACACCTGACCCCCATCTCCGATTGACGGGACAAAACGGTTTCAAGAGCCAAGGAGGACGCCATAGCCCTGTTTCTTCTGCACCTGGCCGGATCGGTCGCCCTGCTGCTGTGGGCGGTGCGGATGATTCGCACCGGGGCCGAGCGCGGTTACATGGCCCGCCTGCGGTCCGGCCTGCGCGCGGCCGATGGCAGCCGGTTGCGGGCGGGGCTCTATGGCGCCCAGTCGGCGCTCCTGCTGCAAAGCTCCACCGGGGTCGCGCTTCTGGTCACGGGATTCGTTTCGGTCGGCACGCTGCAGTCCGTGACCGGCGTGGCGATGATTCTGGGGGCCGATGTCGGATCAGCACTGACGGTTCAGGTCTATTCGCTGCCGATCGGCGAGATCATCCCGTTGCTGCTGCTGGTGGGGGTAACACTGTTTCTCAAGGCGTGGAACCGCACGGTCAAGCAGACCGGGCGGATCATCACCGGGTTGGGGCTGGTCTTTGTGTCGCTCAGCATGATTCGTGCCGCCACCGCGCCCCTGCGCGACAGCCCGACGGTGGAAATGATCATGGGCTATCTGGCCACGGACCCGATCAGCGCGTTCCTGATCGGCGCGGTGCTGGCCTGGGCGATGCATTCCTCGATCGCGGCGGTCCTGACCTTCGCCACCTTTGCGGCGCAGGGGATCCTGCCGGTCCCGGCGGCCACGGCGCTGGTGCTGGGCGCCAATCTGGGCGGCGCGGTGATCCCCGTCGCGCTGTCCCTGTCGGCCGAGGCGAATGCCAGGCTCGTGGTGCTGGCCAACCTCGCCCTGCGCGGCGGCGGGGCGCTGCTGGCGTTGATAGCCATCGTTCTGGCGGCGCCGGATCTGTCGTGGCTGGGAGCGTCCGCCGCACGGCAGGTGGTCAACCTGCACCTTGCCTTCAACGTCGCCGTCGCGGTCCTGTCGCTGCCGCTGATTGCGCGGGTCGCGGCCGGGCTGCGATCGGTTCTGCCGCTTCCGTCAACCGCCCGGATACCGGCCCGGATCAGCGCGCTGGACGACGAAGCGCTGGCCCATCCCGAACGCGCTCTCGGCTGCGCCACCCGCGAAACCCTGCGCATGGGCGAGACGGTGCATTCGATGCTGGGTTCGATCATCGGGCTCTACCGCGACTGGAACGATGACGTGGCCGAGTTCATCGACCAGTGCGAACGCGAGGTGGACCGCACCCATTTCGAAACCAAGCTCTATATATCCCGGCTGCTCGAAGGCCGGATCAGCCAGACACAATCCCGCCGCGCGCTGGACATCGCCGCAATCGTCAACAATCTCGAAGAGGCGGCCGACCTGATCTCGTCGCAGATGACCGAGATCGCCCGCCGCATGCACAAGGAGCAGATCACCTTTTCCGAGGAAGGCTGGCGCGACATCACAGAGATCCACGATTGCGTCATGAGCAATGCCAAGCTGGCGCTGGACGTGCTGTTGTCGGGGGACGTGGAACTGGCCCGCCAGCTGGTGGCGGAAAAGGATCACATCCGCGCGCTCGAGATGAAGCTGCAGGCGCGCCACCTGTCGCGGCTGTCGCTCAACCCCACCAGCATCGCCACCAGCAACCTCCACCAGGAGACCCTGCGCGCGCTCAAGCAGATCAACAGCGCGTTTTCGTTCATCGCCTACCCGATCGCCGAAGAGGCCGGGGAACTGCTCTCAAGCCGACTGTCCAGCGCGCGGGGCGGCTCGTTCGGAGCAGGATAGGGGGCGGACCGGCGGCCGCACCGGGACCTTGCGCCGCAGACGGGGGCAGGGGGCCGAAGCCCGGAACCGGCGGCCCGGTCGCGGCGGGCGCGCCTCACCGGTCCACGAATTTCGCCGACGCCAGGCCCCGATAGCGCGCCACCAGCTCTTCGTCGACTTCGCTGCCATCCACCAGAAACGGCAGAATCCCCCGCCGCATCGACCGGCCGCGCATCGCCTTGATGTCGTCCTCGGATTTCGTGAGCCGCTGCGCCAGCCGCCGGCCCCATTGCGCGAGATATCCGTAGAGCCTGTCGATCTCGGCCTGATGCGCATCGCCCTTGGCCAGAT
This sequence comes from Jhaorihella thermophila, assembly GCF_900108275.1. Classification (GTDB taxonomy): domain Bacteria; phylum Pseudomonadota; class Alphaproteobacteria; order Rhodobacterales; family Rhodobacteraceae; genus Jhaorihella; species Jhaorihella thermophila. The sequence goes on along the minus strand of NZ_FNVD01000004.1, from coordinate 168,276 downwards.
CGTAAAACTCCTGCGGATCGTTTTCCAGATCGAACAGCATCGGCCGGAACCCGCCTTCGGCATGGATCAGCTTGAACCGGCCGTCGAACACCATGAACAGGCGCGCATCGCGCGGCTCGACCCCCAGTTTCACGGCCTGTCCGGTCGCGGAATAGTCGTATTCGCTGATCACGAAATCGCGCCACTCAGGCCGTTCACCCCGCAGCCACGGCAGCAGCGACCGCCCTTCGATGATGTGATCGGGCACCTTGCCGCCGGCCGCCTCGACAAAGGTCGCGGCCAGGTCGATGCTCTCCACCAGCGCGTCGCAGGTCGTCCCCCGCGTCGCGTCGGCCTCAGGCCGCGGGTCATAGACGATCATCGGCACCTTGACGCTGGGCTCGTGGAACAACTCCTTTTCCCCCAGCCAGTGATCGCCCAGGTAATCCCCGTGATCCGAGGTCAGCACGATCATCGTGTCCCGCATCCGCCCCGTGGCTTCGAGATGATCCAGCAGCACGCCCAGCTGGTCGTCGCATTGCTTGATGAGGCCCATATAGGCCGGGATCACCTTGGCCCGCACCTCTTCGCGCTGAAACGCCTGCGCGATGCGGTTCTCCATATAGGCGCCATAGATCGGGTGGGGATCCTCGCGCTCGACCGCGTGGCGGACGGGTTGCGGAACGTGGTTCGGCCCGAACATGGCGTGATAGGGGGCGGGCACGATATAGGGCCAGTGCGGCTTGATATAGGAAACATGCGCGCACCACCGTTCCTGCGCCTGGTCGATGAACTCGATCGCCCGGCGCGTCAGCCACGGGGTTTCGCTGTCCTCCTCGCGGATATTGGCGGGTTTGTCGGCATTGACGAACATCCAGCCCGAAGCGATATTGCCCGCCTCGTCCACCCCGGCATTGGCGAAATCGGCCCAAGGGTTTTCCGACGGATAGCCTCTGGCCTTGAGGTATTCGTTGTAGGGCGAGCGGCGCTCGTCATAGAACCCGTCCGGTCCCTCGGCCCAGAGCCCGTCATCGCGGATCCAGACGTCGAACCCGCATTCCGCCTGTCGCGCTCCGATCACGCTGTCGGGGCTGAGCCCCAGCCGCGCCATGCCTTCGGCATCGGCCTTCATGTGCGTCTTGCCGATCAGCCAGCAGCCCATGCCCAGCTTGCGCAGATGGTCGCCCAGCGTCATCTCGCCCACCCGCAGGGGAAAACCGTTCCACTGCGCCCCGTGGGACGAGGCGTAGCGGCCGGTATAGTAGCACATCCGCGACGCGCCGCAGATCGGCGACTGGACATAGGCACTGGTGAACCGCACTCCCATCCCTGCCACCCGGTCGAAATTCGGCGTCTCGAGATGGGGGTGTCCCGCGCAGCCCAGGTAGTCGAACCGCAATTGGTCATACATGACGAACAGGATGTTCATGGCGCCTCCTCGCACGGTGATGCCGTCTGCTCCGCCCTGGCCCTGACCAAGCACGATTCACGCCCCCTGTCCATGTCGCTCCCCCTTGCGGGCCCTGCCCGGTCGCCCAACCGGAAAACCGATCCTGCTTCTTTCTGGTTCCAAATACCCATGCGCCACCCCGGCCCCCAGCGCAACGCCGGACGCGGCGCGCCACGCCAGCCGCGACATCCCGCCCCGGGCCGCTTGTTGCCGGGCGCGGCGTATCCATATCAATCCTGATGTCCGTTGCGTGCGACGCTGGTGAGGAGGTTCGGACATGGCAAATCAGGGATTTCCCTTTGCAGATCGCGCCGACGCGGGGCGCCGGCTAGCCTCGGAACTGATCAAGCGCAGGATCGACGACCCGGTCGTCCTTGCCTTGCCGCGCGGCGGCGTGCCGGTTGCGGCCGAGGTGGCCGAGGCGCTGGGGGCGCCGCTCGACCTCGTGCTGGTGCGCAAGATCGGCGCGCCGCAGAACCCCGAGGTGGCGCTTGGCGCCATCGTCGAAGGCGACCCGCCCGAGATGGTGTTGAACGAGGACGTGATGCGCCGGTCCGGGGCGACGCAGGACTATTTGCGGGCCGAGCGCGACCGGCAGTTGCGCGAAATGGAGCGCCGCCGTGAACGCTATCTGGGCAGCCGCGCGCGGGTGGACGTACATGGCAAGACGGCGATCGTTGTCGATGACGGGCTGGCGACCGGCGCGACCGTCAAGGCCGCCCTGGTCGCGCTGCGTCGCCGGGGCGCGGCGCGGGTGATCGTCGCGGTGCCCGTGGCGCCCGCCTCGGAACTCCCGGTGCTGTCCGAGATCGCCGACGAGGTCCTGTGCCTCCATCCCGACCCGTATTTCCGCGGCGTGGGCGGGGCCTATGCCGATTTCCACCAGCTGACCGACGAGGAAACCATAGGCCACCTCCGCCGCGCCTGGACCGTGACCGAAACCACGCCGGCCGGCGAGATGCTGCGCCATGCGGTCAGCATTCCGCCGCTTGGCCTGCAGGGCGATCTGGTGATCCCGCCCGATCCGCGCGGCATCATCCTGTTCGCCCATGGCAGTGGCTCCAGCCGGCTGAGCCCGCGCAACCGGCAGGTCGCGCACAGCCTGAACGAACTGGGTTTCGCCACGCTGCTGCTGGACCTTCTGACCCCGCAGGAGGCCGCCGACCGGCGCAACGTGTTCGACATCCCCCTGCTGGCCGAACGGCTGCTGCAGGCCGACCTGTGGATCGCCGGCGAACCGGAACTGGCCGACCTGCCGCTGGGCCTGTTCGGCGCCAGCACCGGTGCGGCGGCGGCCCTGATCGCGGCGGCCGAACTGGGAGGGCGGATCTCGGCGGTGGTGTCGCGCGGCGGCCGGCCCGATCTTGCGATGCCGCGGCTGGCCGAGGTCACGGCGCCCACGCTGCTGATCGTCGGCGGGGCCGATACGCAGGTGCTAGAATTGAACCGCCGGGCGCTGGCGGCGCTGCAATGCGAAAAACAGCTGCGCATCGTGCCCGGGGCGGGGCACCTGTTCGAGGGCCCCGGCGAGCTGGAAGCCGTCACGCAGATGGCCGGCGCATGGTTCCAGCACTACCTTGTGCCCACGCATGCCGAACTGACCCCGCCGCCCGAAGCCTTGGCGAAACCGCCCGCCACCCCGGCCGAGGTGGTGCGCGCCGCGGCCGAGCCCTTGCCCGACCCCGACGACCCGGCCTTCGGCACCGCCTTCGACCGCTTCGGCGACGCGCGGGTGGTGCTCTTGGGCGAGGCCTCGCACGGAACCTCCGAATTCTACCGCGCCCGCGCCGCGATCACGCGGCGGCTGATCGAACGGCACGGTTTCAACATCGTCGCGGTCGAGGCCGACTGGCCCGACGCCGCGGTGATCGACCGCCACGTGCGCGGTCTGCCGCAGCGTCGCCGCAACGTGCCGGCCTTTTCCCGCTTCCCCACCTGGATGTGGCGCAACCGCGACGTGGACGAATTCGTGACTTGGCTGAAGCAGCACAACGAAGGCCGGCCCGCCGAGGCGCGCGTGCGGTTCCAGGGGCTCGACATCTACAGCATGTTCAACTCGATCCACGAGGTGCTGGCCTATCTCGACCGCCACGACCCGCAGGCCGCCGCGCAGGCACGCCGGCGCTATGGCTGCCTGGCGCCGTGGTCGCGCGAACCGGCGGCCTATGGCCGCGCGGCGCTGAGCCGGGGCCATGCCATGTGCGAAGAGCCGGTAACGCGTGTTCTGGTCGATCTGCTGACGCGGGAACTTTCGCTCGCCCGACGCGACGAAGAGGCGTTCTTCGACGCGGTTCAGAATGCCCGGGTGGTTGCCGGAGCAGAGCGCTACTATCGCGCCATGTATTACGGTTCGGCGCAAAGCTGGAACCTGCGCGACACCCACATGTTCCAGACCCTGAAACGGATCATGGATCATGTCGGCCCCGACGCCAAGGCGATTGTCTGGGCGCATAATTCCCATATCGGCGATGCTCGTGTGACCGACATGGGCGCCAGCCGGGGCGAGCTGAACATCGGCCAGCTCTGCCGCGAGGAATGGGGCGACGCCGCCGCGCTGATCGGGTTCGGCACCGATTCCGGCACAGTGGCCTGCGCCTCGGACTGGGACGGCCCGATGGAGATCAAGGCCGTGCGCCCGTCGCGCCCCGACAGCCACGAATCCGTCTGCCACGCGGCCGGGATCGAACGGTTCCTGCTGGACCTGCGGCCGGGTGTGAACGAAGACTTGCGCGCAGCGATGGCCGAACCGCGGCTGGAACGCTATATCGGCGTGATCTATCGCCCCGAAACCGAACGCTGGAGCCATTACAGCCACGCGATCCTGTCGGCGCAGTATGACGGATTCGTCTGGTTCGACCGCACCCGGGCTGTCGTGCCCCTGCCGATCGAAACGATCGGCGGAGGAGAGGACGAAACCTACCCCTTCGGCCTGTAGCGGAACGTGCGCGCAACGACGGGCCCCCACCATCATTCGATCCGGTCGGAAAGGGCGCTCCGCGTCCGCCTTTACGCTTGATTCGTGAGAGCGCCCCCGGCCCATTCATCTTGCCTGAAATACTCCGGGGGGTGCGGGGGGCAGCGCCCCCCGCATCGGTCGGATTGGCAACGCCAATCCGAAACCGCGCGCCGTTGCACCACGCGCTCACCCTCGCCCGATAAAGGGCATCTTGGTCGCCATCACCGTCATGAACTGCACATTGGCCTCAAGCGGCATGTTCGCCATGTGCAGCACCGACGACGCCACATGCGCCACGTCCATCACCGCCTCGGGCCTGATCGACCCGTCCGCCTGCGGCACGCCCTCGGCCATCGGCGCGGCCATCTCGGTCAGCGCATTGCCGATGTCGATCTGCCCGCAAGCGATGTCATAGGGCCGCCCGTCCAGCGACAGCGTGCGCGTCAATCCCGTCACGGCGTGTTTCGACATGGTATAGGGGGCCGAACCCGGTCGTGGCACATGCGCCGATACCGATCCATTGTTGATGATCCGTCCGCCCTGCGGGCTCTGCCGCCGCATCTGGCCAAAGGCCGCGCGGGCGCAAAGGAACATGCCGGTGATGTTGACCTCGGCCAGCGCGCGCCAGTCGGCCACCGATATTTCATCAATAGGCTTTCCGGGCAGCGACATGCCGGCATTGTTGAACAGCGCGTCCAGCCGGCCCGTCTCGGCCACGAAGGCCGCGAAACCGGCATCGACCTGCGACTCGCTGGTCACGTCGCAGGGCAGGATCAGCGCATTGGCGTGCCCCTGCGCGGCCTCTTCCAGCGGGTCGCGGCGCCGGCCGATCAGGCCCACGGTCCATCCGTCCGCCAGAAAGGCGCGGGCGCAGGCACGGCCGATCCCGGTGCCGGCTCCGGTGATGATGATGGTCCTCGTCATGGTCTTCCCCGCCTCAGCCCGTCAGTGATTGTCCCGTGGCAGATCCTTCGCCACCTGTCGATAGGCCGTCGCCAGCTCCAGGCAGCCGCCATCGGCCAGCTGCCCGACATGGGTTCGGTATATCTCCTGCCACGGCGTCTGGTGGTGCAGCTTCGGCGGCGCCCACGCGGCCTTGCGGGCCTCCCATTCCTCCTCGGGCACCAGCGCGTTCAGCGTGCATTCGTTCAGGTCCAGCCGCACCCGGTCCCCGGTCTTCAGGTAGGCAAGCCCGCCGCCCACCACGCTCTCGGGCGAGGCGTTCAGGATCGAGGGGCTTTCCGACGTGCCCGACTGTCGCCCATCGCCCACCGTCGGCAGGTGGTTGATCCCCGCCTTGATGAGCGCATCGGGCGGCTGCATGTTCACCACTTCGGCCGAACCGGGATAGCCCACGCAACCCACCCCCCGGATGAACAGGATGGTTTCCTCGTCGATGCCCAGCGAGGGATCGTTGATCCGCGCGTGATAATCCTCGGGGCCCTCGAACACGACCGCGCGGGCCTCGAACACGTTTTCCGACCCCGGTTTCGACAGGAACCTGCGCCGGAAATCGTCGGAAATCACGCTGGTCTTCATCAGCGCCGAATCGAACAGGTTGCCCGACAGCACGAGGAAACCGGCATTCTCGCGCAGGGGTCGGTGGTAGGGGCGGATCACGTCGGGATCGCGCGTGCGCCAGTCGGCCACCGCCTCGCCCACGGTCCGGCCCGAAATCGTCTGTGCGCCCTCGTGCAGCCGCCCGGCCGCGGCCAGCTCGCCCATGATCGCGGGCACGCCGCCCGCGCGATAAAACGCCTCGCCCAGATATTTCCCTGCGGGCTGGATATTGGCCAGCAGCGGCACGTCATAGCCGACGGTCTGCCAGTCGCGCACGTCCAACTCCACGCCCGCATGGCGGGCAATCGCCTGCAGATGCGGCGGCGCGTTGGTGGATCCGCCGATCGCCGAATTGACCATGATCGCGTTCTCGAACGCCTCGCGGGTCAGGATGTCGGAGGGCTTGAGATCCTCCAGCACGATTTCCACCGCGCGCTTGCCGGTGGCATAGGCCATCGCCATGCGTTCGCGAAACGGCGCGGGGATCGCGGAACAACCCGTCAGGCTCATGCCCAGGGCCTCGGCCATGGCGTTCATGGTGCTGGCGGTGCCCATCGTGTTGCAATGGCCCAGGCTGGGCGCGCTGGCGCAGACCCGGCTCATGAATTCCTCGTAGTCGATCTTGCCCTCGCTCAAGAGCCGGCGGCTCTCCCAGACCACGGTGCCGGAACCGACCAGTTCACCGTTCCACCAGCCGTCCAGCATCGGCCCGCCCGACAGCACGATCGCAGGCAGATCGGCGGTGGCCGCGCCCATCAGCATCGCCGGCGTGGTCTTGTCGCATCCCGTCGTCAGCACTACCCCGTCGATCGGATAGCCGTGCAGCACCTCGACCAGCCCCAGATAGGCCAGGTTGCGGTCCAGCGCCGCGGTGGGGCGCTTGCCGGTTTCCTGGATCGGGTGGACCGGAAATTCCATCGGAATGCCGCCCGCGTCGCGGATGCCCGCCTTGACCCGGTCCTTGAGGAAGACATGGATCTTGTTGCAGGGGCTCAGGTCGCTGCCGGTCTGGGCAATGCCGATGATCGGCTTGCCGCCCTGGAGTTCCTCACGCGTGAATTCCTGGTTCAGGTAACGCTCGATATAAAGCGCGGTCATCCCCGGATTGTTCGGGTTGTCGAACCATTCCTGGGAACGGAACCGCTTGTTGGCGCGGGTGTCGGACATGGGGGCCTCCAGCCATGCGGGGGGTTGATCTGGCGGCAGGATTGCAATTTGGTATACCAAATGCAAGCAGGATCGGAGGCGCGCTGATCGCAGGGGCGCGAGTGAAGGGACGTGATACGGCATTTCATGGTAAGGGCGCTTGTCACGCTGTCGGCCGGGGCAGGGGCCGCGCAGCCGGCCGGCGATCGTCTGGCCGATCCCGAAGGCTGCCTGTCGCGGCAGGCCGAGGCGAACCGCCCGGTGGCCGATTGCGTGAACGAGGCGCAAGTGGCCTGTTTCCAGTATGAAGAGGCCAGCCCGGCCGCCAATGCCTGTTTCCTTGCCGCCAAGGAAGAATGGGGGGAGCTGATCGCGGCCCGAATGGACCGGATCCGCGCCACGGCCCCGCCCGAAATCGCCGCCATTGCGGGCATCGAGGTGAAATACGACCTGCGCGGCAACCTGATGCAGTGCGACCGTATGGAGGAACTGGCGCTGGTGCGCGAGGATCCCGGCCCCGCCGTGCTGGCCCGGCGGGTGCGGTGCGAGGCGACCGCCGTGGGGCTGGCCTATGCCAAGCTGTGGTTGCAGTCACGCGACATGCATTGAACAGGCGGGTATTTGCCGCCGGCCTGCGGCGCGGCTGGACATGCCGGCGCCCCGCCCTTAGGTGCAAGCGCAGGAAATGACACGCGAATGTGAAGCGGGGCGCAGCGTGCGGCGCTTGCCCGCGCGGGGCGGCCCACGCATCATGCACCGGTGGACCAAGGGAGGGGCGGTATGCTGACCCGTCGCCATTTCATCATTACCAGCGCGGCGATGTTTTCGCCCGCGATCGCCGGCCCCGTGCTGGCGGATCGGTCGAAATGGGACGAGTGGGACGCGCTCGTGACGCCGCCGAACTATGATCCCTTCACGTCGAACCCGTGGGGGCTGCATCCGCGGTTCCTGCCGCATGTGGTCGAGGCCCGCCCCGGTTTGCGTCAAGGCGACCTGCATGTGGACGCGGTGGCGCGCTATCTCTACCATATCCGCGAGGCCGGCATTGCCATGCGCTATGGAGTGGCGATCGCCAAGGGCAACCTCTACGAGCCCGGCACCTACCGCGTCGGGCGCAAGGCGAAATGGCCGCGCTGGACGCCGACACCGGCGATGATCAAGCGCGAGCCTGAAACCTATGCACAATATGCCGACGGAATGCCGGGCGGACCGACCAACCCGTTGGGATCGCGTGCCTTTTACCTGTATGAAGGAAGCCGCGACACCTATCTTCGCATCCACGGATCACCCTATCCGCAGTCGATCGGCGGGCGGGCGAGTTCCGGCTGCGTGCGCATGGTGATGCGCCACATCATCGATCTTTACCCGCATGTGGAGGTGGGCGTGACGGCCTATCTCTATCCGCCGGAGGAATATGTCACAGCGTCGAACTAGGCGCCGTCTGCAGGTCCATTGCCGGACTGCCGTAGCGACGCGGCGGTTTCGGATTGGCCGGGCCAATCCGACCGATGCGGGGGGCGCTGCCCCCCGCACCCCCCGGAGTATTTTCGGGCAAGATGAAGGAACGGTCATTCGCCGGCCGCGCCGCTGATCCGGGCAGCGCCGGGTGTCAGCCTTCGGTCCTGGTGCAGATCGGATTGCCTTGGGCCGTGCGGAGCGGAAGGAAGGTCGATTCCACGGGTCCGTTCCAGAGGTAGTAGAAGCAGCCATCTTCGGGCGCGATCTTGACCGTCGAAAGGTCCTGGCCGGGTGCGGCAAGCATGCGCACGCTGTCGGGCACCTCCTTCAGGATGCCCGGTTCGACCACCTCGGAGCCGTTCGGCATGGAGGCCGCGCAGGCCGCAAGCGTCATCAGAACGGGGAAAGTCCACATGGGTTTCATTCGGTCGTCTCCGCAGGGCCGCGTGTCATCCAGTGCAGGCTAAGCGTTTCGGGGGCCGGTTTCCAGAAGCTCTCGGGAAATCTTGGGAATCGGCGTGACGCGGGCTCCGGATTCAGGAATTGCCCTTGCGCACCTCTTCCTCCATGTCGAGCCCGCTCAGCCTGGCCACATGGTCGCTGATCATCGGAACGTAGTCGCCGCCTTTTCCGATCGCTTCGACATGGGTGTAGTAGTGCTTGATCGCCGCGCCCATGATGTTGACCACGCTCGCCTCGGACGCCATGTTGGCGGCATAGCGCACGTCCTTGGATGCGTTCTGGATGGTGAACTTATGTGCGTCCCGGTCGCGGTCGATGACGTAGCGCATGAATGTCTCGTAAAACCCGTTCGCCATGCGGCTGGATCCGATCACCTTGTGAAACACCTGCGGCGAAATGCCGACCTTGGCACCCAGGGTGAGTGCCTCGGCATAGAGCGCGCCGTAGCCCATCCCGATCATGTTCATCAGCAGTTTCATCTGGTGGGCGCTGCCGGTGGGGCCGATATGGGTGATGTTCCCGGCCCAGCAGTCGATCACCGGGCGGATCCTTTCAAATGTCTCGGCATCGCAACCGACCATCGCGTCCAGCGTGCCTTCCTCGGCCTCTTTCGGCGTCCGGCCCAGCGGCGCGTCCACAAGCGTCACGCCGCGTTCGGCCATCTCGGCGGCCAGCGCCCGGGTCGAGGCCGGGTCGGCGGTGGTGGAATCGATCACGATCAGACCCGGCCGCGCGCCGGCAAGGATCCCGTCCGGCCCGCGGATCACGGATTCGACCTGGGAGCTGTTCGACAGGCAGACATGGATGATGTCGCACCGCGCCGCCATGTCGGCGGGAGAGGCGGCCTCATGTGCGCCTCGGGCCACAAGATCCTCGACCGGGTCGCGGTTGACATGGCCCTTGATCCACAGTTCGTAGCCGGCCTTCAGGATGTTGGCCGCCATGCCGTGGCCCATGAAGCCCACGCCGATGAAGCCGATGACGGGTTTGTCCGATGCGGTCATGTGATCCCCCTGTGGACGCGGAAAAAGGGGCGCTTGCGGCGCCGTAAAAATGGTATACCATTTCGCGGCGCAAGAACAAGCCGGCGGGGACAGGACATGGGGCCGCAGAGGGGAACCGGGACATGCTGAGCTTTGCGGCGGCGGTGTTTCTGCTCATCATCACGCCGGGGCCGGGGGTTTTGTCAACCGCCGGCATGGGCGCGGCTTATGGGTTCCGGCCAACGCTGCGCTATGTGTTCGGGCTGTGGGCGGGCAACAACCTGGTGGCGCTGGCCGTGATCACGGGCGTTGCCGCGATCGTGCTGGGGGTGCCGGTGGTGCGAAACGTGCTGCTGGTCGCGTCGGTCGTGTATCTGCTGTATCTTGCCGCCCGCATTGCCTTTGCCGGGACCAGGGTCGCCTTCATCGAGGCGAAACGTCCCCCCGGCATCGCTGCCGCGCTGATGCTGCAGGCGATCAATCCCAAGGCATATGCCGTCAACACCACGCTGTTCACCGGCTTTGCCTATGCGCCCGACAATCTGGTCTGGGAAACCGCAAGCAAGCTGGTCATCTTCAACCTGTTCTGGATCCCGATCCACCTGGCCTGGGCCTGGGCGGGAGTGACGCTGGAGCGGCTGAACCTGGGCGTGCGGCACCAGTTCCACATCAACGTGGTGATGGCGCTGGCCATGCTGGGGGTGGTGATCCTGGCGCTGTTGTCCAGCTTTGGCGCCAATTGACAAGGACAGGAGTCCGCACATGCCGCACCTTCTGAGCATCGGCGAATGCATGGTGGAACTGGCCCCGGCGGGGGCCGACACGTTCCGCATGGGGTTCGCCGGCGATACATTCAACACCGCCTGGTATGCCCGTCGGCTGCTGCCGCCGGACTGGCGCGTCGGCTATTGCACGCGGGTGGGGACCGATGCGATCTCGGACAGGATGGTCCAGTTCATCGACGATGCCGGTATCGAGAACGCCGACATCGCTCGCGATCCGGATCGGACCGTCGGGCTCTACATGATCCAGACCGAGGACGGAGAGCGGCATTTTTCCTACTGGCGCGGAGAATCGGCCGCGCGGCGGCTGGCGGAGGATCCGGGATGGCTGGCGGGCCGGCTGGGCCGCGCGGACGTGCTGTTCTTTTCCGGGATCACGCTGGCCATCCTGCCGCCCGAAGGGCGCGCGCGGCTCTGCGCCGCGCTGGCCGAAGCCCGCGCCACCGGGAAACGGGTGGTGTTCGACACCAACATGCGTCCGCGCCTGTGGGAAGATGCCGACGCGTTGTGCCAGGGGATCATGGCGGGGGCAGGGGTGGCGGATATCGTGCTGCCGTCGCTCGATGAGGAAGTCGCCGCCTTTGGCGACACCGACGCGAGAGCGGTGGCCGATCGCTACCACCGGGTCGGGGCGGGGCTGGTGGTGGTCAAGAACGGCGGCGGGGAAATCCTCGCCTCGGACAACGGTGCCCGGACGCGCGTCCGGCCGCCCGACGTGGCCCGGCCGGTCGATACCACCGCCGCGGGCGACAGTTTCGATGGCGGATTTCTTGCCGCCCATTTGACCGGGGCGCCGCTGGCGGCGGCCCTGACGCGCGCCGCGGCATTGGCCGCACGCGTGGTGCAGGCCCCCGGCGCGCTGGTGGACCCCGGATCCGATTTCGCAACAGAAGAGGACACGCCATGACCCGACCCACCCTGATCGCCATCGGCCGCTATTACGACTGGGACATCGAGCCGATGCGGGCCGAATACGATCTGCACGTCGCCACCGATACCGGGGCAGTGGCGGATCTTCCCGAAGCGGTGCGGACCACCTGCGAGGCAGTTGCCTTCAAGGGGCATGCGGCCTTTGGCGGCGCGGTCATGGACCTGCTTCCCGCGCTGAAGCTGATCGCCAATTACGGCGTGGGCTATGACACGATCGACGTGGAGGCGGCCAGTGCGCGCGGCGTGAAGGTGACCAACACGCCGGACGTTCTGAATGACGACGTGGCGGATCTGGCGGTGGCGCTTCTGCTGGCGCAATCGCGCGAATTGCGGCGGGCCGAGAACTGGGTGCGGTCGGGCGACTGGGCGCGGCGGGGCGACATGCGGCTGGCCCGCAAGGTGAGCGGCGGACGCGCCGGGATTCTCGGCCTCGGGCGGATCGGGCGCGAGATCGCCGACCGGTTGACCGCCTTCAAGATGGAGATCCATTACCATTCCCGCGCGCCCAAGGACGTGCCGGCGGGGTGGGTCCATCATCCCGATCCGGTGTCGCTGGCCGCGGCGGTGGACTTTCTGTTCGTTGCGCTTGTCGGAGGCGAGGCGACGCGGGGGATGGTCTCGGCCCCGGTCATCGAGGCGCTGGGTCGGGACGGGGTGATCGTCAACATCTCGCGCGGGAGCACCATCGACGAGGGCGCGCTGCTGGACGCGCTGGAGCAGGGGCGGATCCGTGGCGCCGGGCTGGACGTGTTCCTGAATGAGCCGAACATCGACCCACGGTTCATGGCGCTGGAGAATGTGGTGCTGTTGCCCCATGTCGGATCGGGCACGATCGAAACCCGCAAGGCAATGGGACAGTTGCAACGCGACAATATCGCGGCGCATTTTGCCGGAAGGCCGTTGCCGACGCCGGTGAATTGAAGGCGAAGGCGGTGCGCCGGGGGCTCTGCCCCCGGACCCCCGGGATATTTTTCGCAAGAGGAAGGAACATGGTCTCGGTGGCCGCTGGCGAACGCGGGTCAGCGTTGGCTTTCGGCGCCGGTGGCCCCGGCCATCCGGTCAAAAAGCCAAAGCACGCCTGCATCACCGTCGGACCGGGCATGGCGATAGAGCCAGGTCTGCATGGGCGGCACGTCGAAGGGCAGCGGCAGAACGGTGAGCCCGAGCGCGCGTGCCCAGCTTTCGGGCAGGCTGACGGCAAGATCGGACACCATGACGAGGGCGGGAACGGCCAGGTAATGTTGCAGCCGCACCCGGATGCGCCGCCGCAGACCCACCGCGCGCAGGGCGATGTCCACCGCGCCAGAGCCGCGCTGCCGGCCCGAAACGTGGATGTGGTCGAGGGCCAGGTAACGCTCCATCGTCAGCGGCGCCCGCGCTGCGGGGTGGCCGGGGCGCAGGCCGCAGACATGGGGTTCCGGCGGCAGAGGGCGGCGGATCAGACCGGCGGCGTCGGGCAGCGCCACCTCGGCGGCGATGTCAAGCGTGCCGCGCGCCAGAGCCGCCGGGATGTCCGCACGCGGCAGGCGAAAGCTGCGCAGCCCGATCCCCGGCGCGGATGTGGCCAGGTCGGCGAACAGTTTCGGCAGAACGAGCGTGTCGAACGCGTCCGTCATGCTGAGTCGGAACACCCGGTTCGATCGCGCCGGATCGAACGCCTGCGCCCGCTGCGCCGACGCCGCCAGCCGCTGCAGCGCCTCGCTGACATCCGCGGCGATGCTTTCGGCATAGGGGGTCGGCGCCATCCCGTCGCCGGTGCGGATGAACAGCGGATCCCCAAGCGCCGCCCGAAGGCGCGCCAGCGCATTGCTGACCGCCGGCTGCGTCACCGACAGCATCTCGGCCGCGCGGGTCAGATTGCGTTCGGCATAGATCGTGTCGAACACGACGAACAGGTTCAGATCCAGCTGGCTAAGTTTCATAACATAATTCACATTATGAATATCACAGATCATCATAATAAATTTCAGGAATAAGGTGAAGCGATCTATCCTCGCCCCGATCGAAAGGACAGGAGGCGACCATGGACTTTTCCTTCTCACCGAAATGCGAGGAGATGCGGCAGAAGCTGCTGGCCTTTACCGACAGCTACATCATCCCGCGCATTCAGCAGCACCACGAAGAGACGCAGGCCGGGAAATTCCCCGTGTCCTTCATGGAGGATCTCAAGGCGCTGGCGCGCGAAGAAGGGCTTTGGAACATGTTCCTTCCCTCGCTGCGCGAGGGCGAGCCGGGAACGGCCATGTCGAACCTCGACTATGCGCCGCTGGCCGAGATCATGGGCCGCGTGCCCTGGAGCGCGGAAGTGTTCAACTGCTCGGCCCCCGACACCGGCAACATGGAGCTGCTGCACATGTTTGCCACGCCGGAGCAGCGCGAACAGTGGCTGGTGCCGCTGTTGAACGGCGAGATCCGGTCGGCCTTTGCCATGACCGAGCCGGACGTGGCCAGTTCGGACGCCACCAACATCACCACCTCGATCCGGCGCGAGGGCGACGAATACGTGATCAACGGGCGCAAGTGGTTCATCTCGAACGCCTGTCACCCGAACTGCAAGGTCTTCATCGTGATGGGCAAGACCGACCCGGACAACCCCGACCGGCACCGCCAGCAGAGCATGGTGATCGTGCCGCGCGACACGCCGGGGCTTGAGATCGTGCGCAATCCCACGGTGCTGAACCATCACGCGCCCGAAGGCCATGCCGAAATCCTTTTCCGCGACGTGCGGGTGCCGGTCAGCAATCTTCTGGGCGAGGAAGGCAGCGGCTTTGCGCTGGCGCAGGCGCGGCTGGGGCCGGGGCGGATCCATCACTGCATGCGCTCGATCGGCGCGGCGGAACTGGCGCTGGAACTGATGGTGGAGCGTGCACAGGATCGCCGCGCCTTTGGCAAGTATCTGGCCGACCGTGGCGTGATCCGCGAATGGATCGCGCAGAGCCGGATCGAAATCGAACAGGCCCGCCTGCTGACGCTCAAGGCCGCGTGGATGATCGACAATGTGGGCGCCAAGGCCGCGCGCAAGGAGATTTCCATGATCAAGGTGGTCGCGCCCAACCTGCACACCCGCGTCACCGACCGCGCGATCCAGGTGTTCGGCGCGATGGGGCTGACGCCGGACACGCCGCTGGCGGATCACTACACATGGGGCCGCGCCCTGCGCTTTGCCGACGGGCCGGACCAGGTGCACCTGCAATCCATCGCCAAAATGGAGATTCGCGAGACCAACCGCGGCAAGTCGGCCGACTACCTCACCCCGCCCGACCGCGGCTGAGCCGGGTCAGAGCGCGGCGCAAATCTCGCCGAGGAAGTCGAGCAATGCGCTGACCCGGGCCGGCATGCGACGACGGCCCGGGTAAACGGCGGAGAGGGTCGCCGCGTTGTCTTCGAACGTGATATGCGGGCAGACCTGAACCAGCCGTCCCTCTTGCAGCGCCTTGCGGCAATACCATTCCGGCAGGAATGACACCCCGCCCCCGTGCTGCAGCACGTTTCGCACCGATACGGGATCATTGATCGCGGTGGTGTCGCGCCCCAGATCGATCCGGCGGCGCAATCCATCGACCAGCACATTCATGCGGCGGGCGTGGGACTCTTCGCACACCCGCACATGGGGCAGAAGGGCTTCGACCGACGGATCGGGCGCCAGCTTTGCCGCATAGCCGGGCGCGCAGACCCAGATCAGCCGTCCCTCGCACAATTTGCGGCTTGCCAGGTCCGATCCGGTGAATGCGTCGGCCACCACCGCGAGGTCCGCCTGATTTCCGACCCGATCGGCGGGGCGCATGCAGGTCAAGATTTCCAGAGAAACATTCGGGTATTGCCGGTGAAAATCGGCGAGTCTCGGAGACAGGATTTCGCGCGAAAAGGCAAAAGGCATCGCCGCCGTGACCCGCCCTGCCGGCGACCCGCTCAGTCCGGACATGATGCTGTTGGCCTCGGCAACCTCATCCAGGATGCGCTGTGCCCTGCGATAGAACGCCTGACCCTCGGACGTGACACGCAGATCTCTCGGATTTCGTTCGACCAGCTTCAGGCCCAGGCCCTTTTCCAGCCGGGTCAGGGCCTTGCTAACCGTTGACTTCGATATTCCCAGATGCCGAGCCGCGGCCGAGATGCCGTTGCGCTCGACCACCGCCGCGAATATCGGCACATCGTCGATCTGCCAATTCATCGCCATACCCACCCACTCGTAAATGAAAAACTCCAAGCAATCAGGCACCCACGGTAAATCGAGTGGACCGGGTTTTCCATTGCTCGGAAGGTGTAGGCCGAACGGCTCGGGCGGCGAAAAACCTGCCCGTTCGGGTCAGGTTCCGCGCGGGCTTTGCCCCGATCGGATCAGCAGACCGACCAGCGTCAGGGCTCCGAAAGCTGCCCCCGTCACAAAGGTTGCCGGCGCGCCGAACCGATCCCAGAGCCACCCCGCCAAGGCACTGGCGCCAAGAAGGGCAACGCCGCTGACCAGGTTGAACATGCCGAAGGCGGTGCCGCGCAGATCGGCCGGTGCAGTGTCGGCCACCATTGCCGACAGCAACCCTTGCGTCATGCCCAGATGCGCGCCCCACAGCAGGACACCGCCCAGCACCATGGCCCAATGGGTCGCGGCGGCCAGTATCAGGTCGGCCACAACCAGCACGGCCAATCCCAGCGTGAGCAGTCCGCGCCGCCCGATCCGATCCGACAGGCGGCCCACGGGATAGGCCGATGTGGAATAGACGACATTCATCGCCACCATGACCAGCGGAACGAGAGCCATCGCAATCCCGCTTTGCTGCGCGCGCAGAACCAGGAAAGCTTCGCTGAACCGGGCCAGGGCGAACACCGCGCCGATCGCCACCACCCACCAATAGGCGGCCCCCAATCGCCGCAGGTTCGCCCGCGTGATCGGGTTCCGGCGGTGACCATCGCCGCGTCCGGGCGGTTCGCGCAGCCCCAGCGCCAGCAGGCCGACCGCCACCGCGCCGGGCAGAACCGCCACCCAGAACACGGCGCGGAAATCGTCGTGCCACGCCAGCATCAGCCCGACCGCCAGAAGCGGCCCGAGGAATGCGCCGACCGTGTCCAGCGATTGCCGCAGCCCGAAAGCCGCGCCGCGGATCTCGGGCGGGGTCAGGTCGGCGATCAGCGCATCCCGCGGCGCCCCCCGAATGCCCTTGCCGACGCGATCCAGCAGCCGCGCTGTCAGCACCAGCCCGATCCCCGGCGCCATCGCGAACAACGGCTTGGTCGCGGCCCCCAGCCCATAGCCCAGCACCGCCAGCCCCTTGCGCCGGCCCAGCCAATCGCTCAGGGCACCCGAAAACACCTTGACGATCAAGGCGGTCGCCTCGGCCAGTCCCTCGATCAGCCCAACCATCAGCGCACTGGCGCCCAGCGTCGTTACCATGAACATCGGCAGCAGCGCGTGGATCATCTCGGACGAGACATCCATCAAGAGACTTACGAAGCCAAGGATCCAGATCCCCGCAGGGATCCGCGCCCGCACGCGCGCCATCGGGCTATTCCACGCCTGCCGGCATGGGTAGATCCAGCATCCGCCGGGCGGTGCGCCAGTCCGCAACCGGGCGTTCGTACCGCTCACACAGCTCCACTACCCGCCGCACCAGCGCGGCATTGGAGGGTGCGAGGGTCTCGCGGTTCAGCCGCACATTGTCCTCCAGCCCCGTGCGGGTGTGGCCGCCCGCCGCCACGCACCATTCGTTCACCTCGATCTGATGCCGCCCGATCCCAGCTGCGCACCAGTCGGCTTCGGGTGCCAGCCGCTCCATCGTGCGGACGTAGAAGTCGAACACCTCCCGATCCACAGGCATCGCGTTCTTCACGCCCATCACGAACTGCACATACAGCCGCCCGGGAATCCGCCCGTTGCGGTTCATCGCCACGGCCTGATGGATGTGGCTCAGGTCAAAGGCCTCGATCTCGGGCTTTACCCCGTATTCGCGCATCTCGCCGGCCAGCCAGTCGATCAGCTCGGGGCTGTTTTCGTAAACGCGCGTGGGAAAGTTGTTCGACCCCACCGCCAGCGACGCCATGTCGGGCCGAAGCGGCAGCATCCCGCCCCGTTCGCGCCCCGACCCGGACCGCCCGCCGGTCGAGAACTGGATGATCATGCCGGGACAGTGTTTCCTGACCCCCTCCATCAGGCGCGCGAACCGATCGGGGTCGCTGGTCGGGGTGCCGTCATCGTTGCGCACATGGGCGTGCATGATGCTGGCCCCCGCCTCAAAGGCTTCATGTGTGCTCTCGACCTGTTCCGCCACGGTGATCGGCACCGCGGGGTTGTCGGCCTTGGTCGGCACCGACCCGGTGATCGCCACGCAGATGATACAGGGTTTGGCCACGTCCTCTCTCCGGTCCTGCCACGGGATGGCGCATATTCCTCCAGCCCGCCGGCGCCGTCCAGCCCCGATCGCACGGGGCGGGTTCCGCAGCGTCATCCAAACCGGCTGCTTGACCGGCCCGGCGCTCGGGCGCGACAGTCCCGCCACACGACCAGTGGAGGATCCCCAATGGCCGCCCTGCCCCAGGCCGCAGACTTTCTCGAAGAATCCCAAACGCTGTACGCGGCGATTGCGCCGCTTTCGGACGCAGACCTCCGGCAACCCACCCAATTCAAGGGCTGGACCATCGACGACGTTCTCGTGCACCTGCATTTCTGGAACAAGGCGGCGGATCTCTCCACCACGGACGAAGCCGCCTTCACCGCGCTCATGGGCCAGCTGATGGGTAGCCTTCAATCAGGCGGCCTGCGCGCCTTCGAGAACGCGCAAATCCCCGAACGCGGCACCGAACTGCGCGACCTCTGGATCGCTCATGCCCGCGACATGGCCGCCCGCTGGGCCGACATGGACCCCAGACGCCGCCTGCCGTGGGCCGGTCCCTCGATGTCGGCACGCTCTTCGATCACGGCGCGTCAGATGGAAACCTGGGCGCACGGGTTCGAGGTGTTCGACGCTCTCGGCCTGCGCCGGCAGGAAACCGACCGCATCCAGAACATCGTGGTGCTCGGCGTCAACACTTTCGGCTGGTCGCACAAGGTCCATGGCCTCCCCGTGCCCGACACCCTGCCCAGCCTGCGTCTCACCGCCCCCAGCGGCGCGCTCTGGATCTTCGGCGACGATGCGGGCGCCATCACCGGACCAGCCGTGGATTTCGCCGCCGTGGTCACCCAGACCCGCGCGCTGGCCGATACCGCGCTCCGGGTCGAAGGCGAGATCGCCCGCACCTGGATGGAAAACGCCCAGTGCTTTGCCGGCCCGCCGGAAACCCCGCCCGCGCCGGGAACCCGAACCGTCGCGGGTTGACTGCCGATCCTGCTTCTTTCTGGTCCGAAATACCCCGGGGGAGTCGCGCATGGCGCGACGGGGGCAGCGCCCCCACCTGCCGCGCTCAGTTCGAAAACACCCCCGCGTATTGCTCGCGCAGCGTCTTCTTCTGCACCTTGCCCATGGTGTTGCGCGGCAGCGCGTCCACCAACACCACCCGCTTGGGCTGCTTGAACTTCGCCAGCCTGCCCGCAAGCCCCGCCATCACCGCCTCTTCGGTCAGGCCCGGATCGGACGGCACCACCACCGCCACCACGCCCTCGCCGAAATCGGGATGCGGCACGCCGATCACCGCGCTCTCGACAACGCCCTCCATGTCGTCGATCACCTCCTCCACCTCCTTGGGGTAGACGTTGAACCCGCCCGAGATGATCAGATCCTTCGCCCGCCCGACGATCGTCACATAGCCGTCCGCATCCACCGACGCCAGGTCGCCCGTGATGAACCAGCCGTCCGGCCGCAGTTCCTCGGCGGTCTTCTCGGGCATCTGCCAATAGCCCTTGAACACGTTGCGCCCGCGCACCTCCAGCACGCCGACTTCGCCCACCTCCGCCTCGCGCCCTTCGACCATGATCCGCGCCTCGACTCCGGGCAAGGGAAAGCCCACGGTCCCGGCTCGCCGCTCGCCCTCATAGGGGTTGGAACAGCTCATGTTGGTTTCAGTCATGCCATAGCGTTCCAGAATCCGGTGCCCGGTGCGCGCCTCCCATTGCCGATGCGTCTCGACCAGCAGCGGCGCCGAGCCCGAGATGAACAGCCGCATGTTCGCCGCCCGCTCGCGCGTGAGCCGGGGATCGGCCAGCAGCCGGGTATAGAAGGTCGGCACCCCCATCAGCGCGGTCGCGCGCGGCATCGCCTCGAGGATTGCGTCAACGTCGAAACCGGGCAGAAAGATCACTTGGGCCCCCGCCAGCAGCGCCACGTTGGTCGCCACGAACAGCCCATGCGTGTGAAAGATCGGCAGCGCATGGATCAGCACGTCCTCAGCCGTGAACCGCCAATAGTCGCGCAGAACCTCGGAATTCGACGACAGGTTGTCATGGCTCAGCATCGCGCCCTTGGACCGCCCCGTGGTGCCCGAGGTATAGAGGATCGCCGCCAGATCGTCCGCCCCGCGCGCAACGGCCCGAAATCCGGGCACCTGCGCCTCGGCCAGATCGCGCAGGCTGCCCTGCCCCGCCTCGTCCAGCGTCAGCACCTGCGCCCCGCCGGCAATGCTGCGGATCTCCTCCGCGCGGGCCGGGTCGCAGACCACCACCGCCGGTTCCGCGTCGCCCAGGAAATAGGCCACTTCGGGCGTTATATAGGCGGTGTTGAGCGGCAGAAAGACCGCCCCCGCCATCACCGTGCCGAGGTAAAGTTCGATCGCTTGAATCGTCTTGGCCACCTGCACCGCCACCCGGTCGCCCGGCCGCACCCCCTGCGCTGCCAGCGCCGCCGCCATCCTCTCGGCGCCTGCAAACAACTCGCCAAAGGTCACCGGGTCGCCACCGGGGATCTGCGCGAACACCGAATCCTCGCGCCCCACCGACGCAGCGCGCAGGCGGCTCAGCAGGTGGTTGTCGTCATACATCGGGCGGCCTCCTCGTCTGTCCGTCGTTATCTGCCCCCGGCAGCCTCCCGAAATCAAGCCGTTGATCTTTGCCCGCAACAGGCGCAGTGTCGCGCCATGGCAACATCGTTAACATCGCATCGACCCGGACTGGGCGTGGCGCTGAAGCTCGGCGCGATCTTCCTGTTCACGGGCATGTCGGCGCTGATCAAGGCCGCCTCGGACTCCGTGCCACCGGGCGAGGCGGTGTTCTTCCGCTCCTTCTTTGCCATCCCGGTGATCCTGGCCTGGCTGACCTGGCGGGGCGAGCTGTCACAGGGTCTGCGCACGCGCAACCCGATGCTGCATGTCAAACGGGGGCTTCTGGGCACCGCGTCGATGGGGCTGACCTTCGCGGGACTCGGCCTGTTGCCCCTGCCCGAGGTCACGGCAATCGGCTTTGCCGCCCCGATCTTTACACTGATCCTTGCCGCGCTGATCCTGGGCGAGCGCATCCGGCTCGTGCGGATTTCGGCGGTGGCGGTGGGACTGGTGGGCGTACTCGTCATGCTCTGGCCGCGGCTCAGCGGTGCCTCGACGCTGGAACAGGGGGCAGCGTTGGGGGCGCTGTGCGTGCTGGGCGCGACCCTGGGGCGGGCGCTGGTGCAGATCCATATCCGCCGCATGGTCGAAACCGAACCGGCGCCGACCATCGTGTTCTGGTTCTCGGCCACGGCCTCGGTGCTGGGGCTGATGACCCTTCCCTTCGGCTGGGTCGTGCCCGACGCCACCACGGCGGGTCTGCTGATCTCGGCCGGACTGGTAGGCGGCGTGGCGCAGATCCTCGTCACCTCGTCCTTCCGCTTCGCCCCCGCCTCGCTACTGGCGCCCTACGACTATTCGTCGATGCTGTTTGCCATCATCGTCGGCTATACCCTGTTCGGAGAGCTTCCGACCCCGGTCATGCTAGCCGGGGCCGCGCTGGTAATTGCGGCGAATGCGGTGGTGCTGTGGCGCGAACGCCGGCTGGGGCTGAAACGCGACCGCGAACGGGATGCCGCCGCCCTGCCCCGAAACTGAACGATCAGGCGGGCAGCCGGGTTTCCGCGACCTTCTTCCACAGCGATTCGACCTGTCTGCGGTCGTGCCGAGCCTGTTTTTCCAGCCGCCTGACCAGCCTCCGCCCGACCGCGTGGGCGGGAGAATCCTCGGGCATGTCCTTGCAGATCCGGTCCAGAACCTCGCGCGCCACCACCGCATCGTTCATCGCTCCCAGCGCATTCTGCAGCCGCTTGAGCCGTTTGCGGAACTTCACGCGCGCCGGCCCGCCGGCGTCCCACGCGCCGCAGTCCAGCGTATAGCGCAGCTTCTTGATTTCCTTGCGGAATTCATGCCGGTGCGCGTCATCAAGCTTGTGAAACCGGCGCCCAAGCCTGCCCGCCTTGCGGACCCGTCGCTTCAGGGCCTTGTCCGCCGCCTCGCCAGCCGGCCGGTCGAGAAAATCCGCATCGCTGCCGAGCAGCGCCGCCCAGCGGTCCAGCACCTTGCCGCCCTCGCCATGGGCGAGGTATTCGCGCAGCGCCTTGCGCGCGGCGATGCGAGCCTCGCTCAGCGCCACCTCAAGCGTCCACAGCCCCGAATCCGCCGGGTCGGCGTGGCGTTCCGGCGCGATGATCTCGACCGCCACCACGTCCAGATCCCGCAACTCCCCGATCCGCCGTCCCAGAAGCCGGGCCTCGTCGCGCAGTGCGCGGGCCTGCGGGTCGTCCTTGCCGAAGATCCCCAGCGCGGTGCGCAGCTTGCGCAGGGCGACCCGCAACTGGTGCGGGCCTTCGGGCACGGTCGAGGTCATCAACACCCGCCGCGCCTGTTGCGCGTCCCGCAGAAAGCCGGAGAGAACGTCGCGGACGTTGGGCATGTGCGGCGCGTCCTTGGGCATGGGCGGTCCGATCGGTGGCAGCATATCGCCGCGACAGGGTGCGCGTTCGGGTGGCCCCCTGTCAACCTCGGCCTGCCCAAGACCGCCGCGCGCAAAACGGCCCCGGCGAAGGTTCGCGCGGGGCCGCATCTGTCGATCGGGTCCGGTGCGCGGACCACAGAATCATTCGCGCACGAGTTTCTCGTAGGCGTCCGCGATCTCGCGGGTCAGCTGCCCCACCTCGAAGTTGTAGGGGCCAATCTGGCCGACCGGCGTGACCTCGGCCGCGGTGCCGGTCAGCCAACACTGTTCGAAGCCTTCCATCTCTTCGGGCATGATGTGGCGTTCATGCACCTTGATCTGACGATCCTCCAGCATTCCGATCACGGTCTGGCGGGTGATGCCGTTGAGAAAGCAGTCGGGCTTGGGCGTATGAACCTCGCCATCCTTGACGAAGAAGATGTTGGCGCCGGTCGCCTCGGCCACATAGCCGCGATAGTCCATGAACAGCGCGTCCGAACAGCCCTTGTTCTCGGCCTCGTGCTTGGACATGGTGCAGATCATGTAAAGGCCGGCTGCCTTGGCGTGCACGGGGATCGTCTCGGGGCTGGGGCGTTTCCATTTCGCGATGTCCAGTTTCGCCCCCTTCATCTTGGCATCGCCGTAATAGGCGCCCCATTCCCAGGCGGCGATCGCCACGCGCACCGGGTTGCGGCGCGAGGCAACGCCCATGTCCTCGCCCGCGCCGCGCCAGGCGACCGCGCGCACATAGGCGTCCGACAGGCCGTTGGCCTTCAGCACCTGACGCTTGGCCTCTTCGAGCTGATCCACGCTCCACGGGATCTCGAAATCCAGCATTTTCGCCGAGGCATGAAGCCTTTCGGAATGTTCGCGGCTCTTGAAGATCTTGCCGCCATACGCCCGTTCGCCTTCGAACACCGAAGAGGCGTAGTGCAGCGCGTGGGTCAGGATGTGTACGTTCGCGGACCGCCAGTCGATCAGCTCGCCATCCATCCAGATCTGGCCGTCACGGTCGTCATATCCAGCCATTGCGCATCCTCCTGTATCACACGCGCCGTTTCCGAAAGTTGCGCTAGAAAGGGCCGATGCGGTCACAATCTTGCGCAAAAACTGCGATTCGATACCGCTTCGGTCTTGGAATGTCAACAAGGCTGACATAAACTCGGGACAAACGGAGATGAGGCAAGGAGACGCAGCATGTCGGATGGACGCGCCGCACCGGTTTTCGGGGGCGAAAGCCTGCTGTTTCTGACGGACGAACAGCTCCGCCAGGGGATCGAGGCGATGTTCTTTGCCTATCGCGGGTTCACCGCCGATCCGGACCGCATCCTGGCGGACATGCATTATGGCCGGGCGCACCACCGGGCGATCCATTTCATCAACCGTGCGCCGGGGACTACGGTGACCAACCTGCTGTCGATTCTCGGGGTGACCAAGCAGTCGCTGAACCGGGTGCTGCGCACGCTGATCGACGACGGGCTGGTGGAAAGCCGCGTCGGCACCCGCGACAAGCGCGAACGCCATCTGTATCTGACAGACAGGGGGCGCGCGCTCGAGGCGCGGCTGTCGGATGCGCAGCGGACGCGGATGCGCGCGGCTTATCGCGAAGCAGGCCCAGAGGCGGTGGCCGGGTTCAAGAAGGTGCTCGAGGCGATGATGGATCCCGAGATGCGCCGGCTCTATGCAAGGCTGAAGGACGGCAAGTGATGACCGGGACGGCCGCGCATCTTCTGATCGTCGATGACGACGAGCGTATCCGCGAGCTTCTGAAGAAGTTTCTGATGCGCAACGGGTTCCTCGTCACCGCGGCGCGGGATGCCGAACATGCCCGCCGGGTTCTGGCGGGGCTGGATTTCGACCTGATCGTGCTGGACGTGATGATGCCGGGCGAGGACGGGCTGTCGCTGACCCGCAGCCTGCGCGAGACCCGCGCCACGCCGATCCTGCTCTTGACCGCGCGGGGCGAGACCGAGAACCGGATCGCGGGGCTCGAGGCGGGAGCGGATGACTATCTGCCCAAGCCGTTCGAGCCCAGGGAGCTGCTGCTCAGGATCAACGCCATCCTGCGTCGGATGCCGGGGATGTCCGAGGGCGACACCGCGCCCAAGATCCTGCACCTTGGCCCGATCCGTTATGACGTCGAGCGGGGCGAGATGTGGCGGGGCGAGGAACCGGTCCGCCTGACCGCGACGGAAAGCCAGCTGATGCGGATCTTTTCGGCGCGACCGAACGAGCCGGTCAGCCGCGCGCGCCTGGTTGAGGATCTGGGCCGCGACAAGGGACAGGCGCAGGAACGCGCGGTGGACGTGCAGATCACCCGGCTGCGGCGCAAGATCGAGGCGGATCCGAAGCAGCCGCGCTATCTGCAAACCGTGCGCGGCGAAGGTTACATGCTGTCGCCGGACTGAGAGGGCGCGGGACGGCCCTGACGGGCCGTGCCTCCGGCGGAGATATTTGAAGCAAGAGGAAGAGTCGGGGAAAGAGATGAAAACGGCGTTGCTGACCCATGCGGACTGTTTGAATCACGTGACGCCCGAGGGACATCCCGAACGGGTGGCGCGGCTGGAGCATGTGCTGCATGCGCTGGAACCGCTCGCGCTGAATCGTGTCACGGCGCCGATGGCGGCGGACGACGACATTCTTCGGGTGCATCCGCAACGATATGTCGATTACCTGCGCGAGATGCGGCCCGAGACGCGTTTCGCGCGGCTTGATGCCGACACATGGATGTCGCCGGGGTCGCTGGATGCGGCGTTTCGGGCCGTCGGCGCAGTGGTGCGCGCGGTGGACATGGTGACGGGCGGCGAGGCGAAGAATGCCTTTTGCGCGGTGCGCCCGCCGGGCCATCATGCCGAGGCCGAGACGCCGATGGGGTTCTGCCTGTTCGGCAATGCGGCGATCGGCGCCAAACACGCGCTGGAATTCCACGGCGCAGGCCGGGTCGCGGTGCTGGATTTCGACGTGCATCACGGCAACGGCACGCAGGCGTTGCTGGAGGACGACCCGCGGGTGCTGTTCGTGTCCTCGCACCAGATGCCGTTGTGGCCTGGCACCGGGCGGGCCGAGGACACGGGGCCGCATGGCACGGTGATGAACATGCCCTTGCCCCCCGGCAGCGGCGGGGCCGAGATGCGCGCCGCCTGGAGCCGCGCCTTTGACCGGGTGCGCAGGTTCGGGGCGGATATCATCATCGTCTCGGCCGGGTTCGACGCCCATGCCGAGGATCCGCTGGCGAACCTGGAATGGCAGACCGAGGATTACCGCTGGATCATGGAGGAGATCTGCGCGCTGGCCGATGCGTTGTGCGGCGGCCGGATCGTCTCGACTCTGGAGGGCGGTTATGATCTGACTGCGCTGAGCGCCGGGGTGAAGGCGCAGGTGGAAGTGATGATGAAGGCCGCGACATGACCGAGACAGCCGAAAAGCCCGTTGAAGAGATGACGTTCGAGGAAGCCATGCGCGAGCTGGAAGCCGTGGTCACGCGGCTGGAACGCGGCGACGTGGCGCTGGACGAATCGATCACGCTCTATGAACGCGGCGCTGCGCTGAAGAAGCGCTGCGAAGAGGAACTGGCCCGCGCCGAAGAGAAAGTGGCGCAGATCACGCTGGATGCGGACGGGACTCCGACCGGGACCAAACCCGTCGAAGGCATGTGAATGTTCCGGCAACGGCTGGCCGCGGATGCGGCGCGGATCCAGGCGCATATCGACCGGGTGCTGCGCGGGTTCGACGATCTGCCGGTGGTGCAGGGCATGGCCTGGGCGACCGAGGGCGGCAAGCGGCTGCGCGGGTTTCTGGTGATGGAGAGCGCGCGACTGCATGGCGTGGACGAGGGTCGCGCGATCTGGCCGGCGGCGGCGATCGAGGCGATGCATGCCTACAGCCTGGTGCATGACGATTTGCCCTGCATGGATGACGACGACCTGCGGCGCGGCCGGCCGACGGTGCATGTGAAATGGGATGACGGCACCGCCGTTCTGGTGGGCGATGCGCTGCAGGCGCTGGCCTTCGAGCTGGCGGCGCATCCCGAATGCGGCGACGCGGCGGTGCGGGCGGATCTGGCGCTGACGCTGGCGCGCGCGGCCGGCGCGGGCGGCATGGTGCTGGGACAGGCGCTGGATATGGCGGCCGAGAGCGCGGCCGAGCCCTTGACGCTCGATCAGGTCATCGCGCTGCAGGCGGGCAAGACCGGGGCGCTGATCGAGTGGTCCGCCTGTGCGGGCGCCCGGCTGGCCGGGGCGGATCCCGGGCCGCTGGCGGCCTATGCGCGCGCGCTGGGGCTTGCCTTTCAGATTGCCGATGACATCCTGGATGTGGAGGGCGATGTTGCCAAGGCAGGCAAGCGGCTGCAGAAGGATGCGGGGCGCGGCAAGGCGACCTTTGTGTCGCTGCTGGGGCTGGATGGCGCCAAGGCGCGCGCGGCGGAGCTGGTGGAAACCGCCTGTTCGGCCCTTGACCCCTATGGCGAAAGGGCGGAATGCTTGCGAGAGGCGGCGCGCTTCGTTATCTCGCGCAAAAGCTGAAACTTGCCGCCTTGGGAGGCGCGCGTGCCCGACCGACCGAACACACCGCTTCTGGATCTCGTGAATCGCCCGGCCGATCTGCGACAGTTTTCCGACGCCCAGCTGGCGCAGCTGGCGCGGGAGCTGCGGGCCGAAACCATCGCCGCCGTGTCGCAGACCGGCGGGCATCTGGGCGCCGGGCTGGGCGTGGTGGAGCTGACCGTCGCGCTGCACGCGGTGTTCGAAGCGCCGCGCGACAAGATCATCTGGGACGTGGGCCACCAGTGCTATCCGCACAAGATCCTGACCGGCCGGCGCGACCGTATTCGCACGCTGCGGCAGAAGGGCGGCCTGAGCGGGTTCACCAAGCGCGCCGAGAGCCCCTATGATCCGTTCGGGGCGGGGCATTCTTCGACCTCGATCAGCGCGGCGCTGGGGTTTGCGGTGGCGCGGGATCTGGGCGGGGTGATCCCCGAAGGGATCGGCGACGCGGTGGCGGTGATCGGCGACGGCGCGATGAGCGCGGGCATGGCGTTCGAGGCGATGAACAATGCCGGCCATCTGAAGAAGCGGATGATCGTCATCCTCAACGACAACGACATGAGCATCGCGCCGCCCGTGGGGGCGCTGTCCTCCTATCTGTCGCGGCTTTATGCCGGGGCGCCCTATCAGGAACTGAAGGCCGCCGCCAAGGGCGCGGTGTCGCTGCTGCCGGAACCGTTCCGCGAAGGCGCCAAGCGCGCCAAGGAGATGATCAAGGGCATGACGATCGGCGGCACCCTGTTCGAGGAACTGGGGTTCTCTTACGTCGGGCCGATCGACGGGCACGATCTGGATCAACTGCTGCCGGTGCTGCGCACGGTGCGGGCGCGGGCGACGCGGCCGGTGCTGGTGCATGTAGTGACGAAAAAGGGCAAGGGCTATGCTCCGGCCGAGGCCGCCCGCGACCGGGGGCACGCGACGGCGAAATTCGACGTGGTGACCGGCGAGCAGAAGAAGGCCCCGTCGAACGCGCCGAGCTATACCAGCGTGTTCGGCAGAACGCTGGTGAAGCTGGCCGAGCAGGACGACAGGGTCGTGGCGGTGACGGCGGCGATGCCGGACGGGACGGGCCTGAACCTGATGGCCGAGCGGTTCCCGTCGCGCTGTTTTGACGTCTCCATTGCCGAGCAGCACGGGGTGACCTTCTGCGCCGGGCTGGCGGCAGGCGGGATGAAGCCGTTCTGCGCGATGTATTCGACCTTTTTGCAGCGCGGCTATGACCAGGTGGTGCATGACGTGGCTGTGCAGGGGCTGCCGGTGCGCTTTGCCATCGACCGCGCGGGGCTTGTGGGGGCGGACGGGCCGACGCATGCGGGGGCCTTCGACATCGCGTTCCTCGCGAACCTGCCGGGCATGGTGGTGATGGCCGCGGCGGACGAGGCCGAACTGGTGCACATGGTGACAACGGCGGCCGCGCATGACGAAGGCCCGATCGCCTTTCGCTATCCGCGCGGAGAAGGGGTCGGCGTGGACCTGCCGGAGGTGGGCGAGGTGCTGGAGATTGGCAAGGGCCGCATGATCCGCGAAGGCGCGCGCGTGGCGATCCTGTCGCTCGGCACGCGGCTCTCGGAGGTACTGAAGGCCGCAGAGTCTCTGGCCGCGCGGGGGATCGAGCCAACGGTGGCCGATGCGCGGTTCGCCAAGCCGCTGGACCGTGATCTGATCCTGCGGCTGGCCGCTGATCACGAGGCGCTGATCACCATAGAGGAAGGCGCGGTCGGCGGATTCGGCAGCCATGTGGCGCAGCTTCTGGCCGAAGAAGGCGCGTTCGATGGGGGGCTGAAGTTCCGGTCGATGACCCTGCCGGATCGGTTCATCGACCATGCCGCGCCGTATGACATGTATGACGAGGCCGGGCTCAACGCGCCGCAGATCGAGGCGAAGGTGCTGGAGGTTCTGGGCGTGGCGTCGCTGGCGGGCAAGCGGGCGTGACCCGGTAGGCCGGCGGCGGAGGCCGGATCGAGGGGCTTTGCCCCTCTGCCCCTGCGGGGCATTCACCCCAGAGTATTTGAGACAAGATGAAGGGGCGCGGCGCGCCGGTGCCTGCCGCGGGTGGCGCGGCTACAGGATCACGCGATGCTCGGCCTGGCCCTTGATGCCGATCTCGGCCGAAAAGGTTCGGCCATCGTCGCGACCGGGATCCTTCAGGCCGGTGCGGGCGGAGGTGACGAAAAGCCGGGAGAGGTCCGGGCCTCCGAAGGCCGGGCAGCTGGCCTGTTGCGCGGGCACCTCGAGTGCCGACAGGAATGTGGCGTCCGGCGAATAGCGCGCGACCCTTGCGGCCCCCCATTGAGCGACCCAGAAACAGCCCTCGGCATCCACCACCGCGCCGTCCGGGTTCAGCGCGTCCTCGCGCAGGTCGAGGAAGAGCTCCGGGTCGCCCTTCGGCCAGCCGTCCGACCCCAGCGTCTGGCGCATCACGCGGCGGCTCCAAGTGTCGGTGAAATAGGCCCATTGCCGGTCGGGAGAGAAGCAGATCGCGTTCGGCACGGTGATCCTGTCGAACAGCCGCCGCAGCCGCCCGCGATACCAGCGCCAGATCGACCCCGCGTAGGGTTCGAAATTCTTGCCCATCGTGCCGATCCAGAACCCGCCCCACGGGTCGGCCCGCCCGTCATTGGAACGGGTCACCGGATTGTCGGCCTCGATCGCCGCGACGGGAATTTCGGCACCGCTTTCCCGATCGAACACCAAAAGCCCGGTTTCGGAGGCAATCAGCAGTCGGTCGCGGTCCACCCAGCCCGCGGCCGAGACATGCCGGCCGAACCGCCATTCTTGCGGAGCGCCGTTTTCGGTCGCCATCAGGCGCTTGCCCAGGATGTCGAACCAGAAGAGCTGTTCGCGTTCGGGGTGCCACAGTGGCCCCTCGCCGAGTTCGCAGATCCGGTCGTCGTGGATTTCGACGGTCATGCCGCGGCCTTTCTGGCCGCGCGAAGCCCCGCCAGCGTCATGTCGGCGGCATCTGCGCGCAGCGGCGCCACGCCCTGTTCCGTCAAGGCCCGCACATAGTGGCCCGCCAGCCCGCCGGAACCGACCACCGCCACGTTCTGACCGAGCCAATAGCCCTTGGCGCCCGCCAGATCGACGCCAATCAGCAGCCCCGACAGGCGCGCCCGGGCCGCGCGCGGCGGCAGATTCTCCAGCAGCGATTCCGCGCGCAGTCCGAAGAGGCGCGCGGTGAGGTGCTGCGGTGCGCCCATCGCGTCCTGCAGCGCTGCGACGAAGGCAGGTTCATCCCAGCCCTTGTCGGTCAGTGAATGGCGCAGGATCGAGCGGTCGGACAGGAGCGCGAACAGCTCTCCGGTCATCGCGGTGCGAAAGCTGACGATCTCGCCTGCGCTGACCTGCACCCATTTGGTATGGGTTCCGGGCAGGCAGACCACCCCGTCGAAATTCGGATGCGCCGCCATGAAGCCGGCGATCCGGGTTTCCTCGCCGCGCATGACGTCGGCGGGATCGGACTGGCTGACGCCGGGAAGGATGCGCACGTCCAGGCGTTTGTCTTCGGTTTCCACTGCCATGGCCTGCCGCACATCCGGCGGTGCGCAGGGGACGGAAACGTATGGCGCCTGAACCCAGCCCTGCCTTGACCCGGCCATGCCGCAGATCAGGACCGGCAGCTTGCCGCGCCTGGGCAGGTGGCGTTCGAGCAGATCCAGTAGCGTCGGTTCGTAGTCCGCAGGCCCCAGCAGATTGACGCCGCGCGCCGAGGACAGTTCCGCGATCACCTGGTCCCGGGCGTCCATGACCCAGACCCGCAGGCGCGATGTGCCCCAATCCGTCGCGATCCAGTTTGCCGTCATCGCTCCTCTCATTGCGAAAACCTTCTGTGTTCAGAGGTATAGCGGCAAGCCTGTCGCACCCAAACAGTTTTATCGGAGCGGATGATGTCAGGCGTGTTTCGGATCGGCCTGGCCGATCCGACCAAGGCGAGGGGGCGCTGCCCCCTCGCGCTCCCCCGGAGTATTTCCCGGCAAGATGAAGGATCAGGCCGGATCAGCGTGAGGCGAGGCGCTTCAGCAGCCCAGCGGTAGAGCCGTCCTTGCCAGTGACCGGCGCGCCCCGCACCATGGGCAGGAGCGCATTGGCCAGTTCCTTGCCCAGTTCCACCCCCCACTGGTCGAAGGAATTGATGCCCCAGATCGTGCCTTCGACGAAGACCCGGTGTTCGTAAAGCGCGATGATCTGGCCCAGCGTGAAAGGGGTGAGCTTGGGATAGGCGATGGTCACCGATGGCCGGTTGCCGGGAAAGGTGCGTTGCGCGGCCTGGGCGTGCCGTTCGTCGCCTTCGAAACCGAGGCGCGCGGCGAGTTCCATCGCCTGGTCGAAACTGCGGCCGGTCATCAGGGCCTCGGACTGGGCGAGGCAGTTGGCCTTGAGCAGGTCGTGGTGGTGCTTCAGCTGCGGCTCGTGGCCCTGCGCAGCGATCAGGAACTCGGCGGGCACGATGTCGGTGCCTTGGTGCAAAAGTTGGTAGAAGGCGTGCTGGCCGTTGGTGCCGGGCTCGCCCCAGACCACGGGACCCGTGGCGCGGGAAAGCGGTGCGCCGTCGCGGGTGACGCGCTTGCCGTTGCTTTCCATGTCCAGCTGTTGCAGGTAGGCCGGCAGGCGTGCCAGGCGCTGGTCGTAGGGCAGCACCGCCCGTGTGGGGTAGCCGCAGATGTTACGGTGCCAGAGGCCCACCAGCCCCAGCAGGATCGGCAGGTTGCGGGACGGCGGCGCGGTGCGGAAATGGTCGTCCATCGCGCGCCCGCCGGACAGGAAGGCGCGGAAATTCTCGGGCCCCACCGCCAGCATCACAGGCAGCCCCACCGGCCCCCAAACCGAGTAGCGCCCGCCGACCCAGTCGGCAAAGCCGAACACGCGGTCGGGGTCGATTCCCATTTCAGCGGTGCGGTCGAGCGCGGAGGAGACCGCCGCCAGATGGCCGGCCGCGTCCTCACCCACCGCCGCGCGCAGCCAGTTCAGCGCGGTGGCGGCGTTGGTCATGGTCTCGATCGTCGTGAAGGTCTTGGATGCGATCACGATCAGCGTGGATCGCGGGTCGAGCGCCTTGAGCGTGTCAGCCACATGCGCACCGTCCACGTTCGACACGAAATGCGCGCGCGGCCCATCGTGATAGGGCGCCAGCGCGGCGGTCGCCATCACGGGGCCCAAGTCGGAGCCGCCGATGCCGATATTCACCACGTCGGTGAATGGCTGCCCGCCGGGCGCCGTGATCTCGCACGAACGCACGCCGACGGCGAAACGCTCCATACGGCGCAGGGTATCGGCCACGGCGGGACGCACGTCACGGCCGTCCACGATCAGCGGTTCGGCATCCTCGCCCGCCCGCAGCGCGGTGTGCAGCACGGCGCGGTTTTCGCTGGTGTTGATCTTCTCGCCCCGGAACATGGCATCGCGGCGGGCGGCCACGCCGCGGGCCTCGGCCAGTTCCAGCAAGAGCGCCAGCGCCTCGCGGTCGATGGCGGTCTTGGAGAAATCGAGCAGCATGTCGCCGGCTTCGGCCGAAAACGCATCGAACCGGGCAGGGTCGTCGAACAGCGACAGTATCGGGCGGTCCCTGGTGGCCGCCCGATGTCGTTCCAGCCTTTGCCAGATCGCATCGCTCATGCGTGGCCCTCCAGCTGCGCGGCCTCGCGGGCCAGAAGCTCGATCGCCGCCCAGTCGCCGGCAGCGATGCGGTCGGCGGGGGCGACCCAGCTGCCACCCGCGCAGATCACGTTGGGCAGGGCCAAGTAGTCGCGCGCATTGGCCGGGCTGACCCCGCCCGTGGGGCAGAAGGTGATCTGCGGCAGGGGCGCGCCGATGGCCCTGAGCGCCGGTGCGCCGCCCGAGGCTTCGGCGGGGAAGAATTTCAGCATGTCATAGCCGCGCGCCAGCAGCCGCATCGCCTCGGTCGCGGTGGCGGCGCCGGGCAAGAGCGGCAACTCTGCCGCTTCGCAAGCCGCCAGCAGCTCGTCGGTCGCGCCGGGCGAGACGCCGAACTGCGCGCCGGCCTCTTTCGCCGCAATCACGTCGGCGGGCGTGACCAGCGTGCCCGCCCCGACCACGCCGCCCGGCACCTGCGCCATCGCGCGGATCGCCTCCAGCGCGGCGCGGGTGCGCAACGTGACCTCGAGCGCTGGCAGGCCGCCTGCGACCAGCGCTTCGGCCAGCGGGCGGGCTGTGGCGGCGTCGTCGATGACGATCACGGGGATGATGGGGGCCAGCGCGCAGATTTCGCGGGTGCGGCGGCTGGCGTCATGTGCGGTCAGGACCATGGGGTCAACCTCCGAATATGGATGCGCCGCGGTCGGCCGATCCGACCGCATGGCGGAATGCGGCGAAGAGTTCGCGCCCGGTGCCGTGCTGATGTGCGGACAGATCGGCGACGGCCGCCGGGCGGTCCGGCACGCCGGGGGTCAGGATCTCGAGCCTGCCGGCCTGCGCATCGACCCGCACGAGGTCGCCGTCGCGCAGCCGGGCGATCGGGCCGCCATCTACGGCCTCAGGGCAGACATGGATCGCCGCGGGCACCTTGCCCGAGGCCCCCGACATGCGCCCGTCTGTCACCAGCGCCACCTTCTGCCCCCGCCCCTGCAGGATCGACAGGATCGGCGTCAGGCTGTGCAGTTCGGGCATCCCGTTCGCCTTGGGCCCCTGAAAGCGGACCACCACCACCAGATCGCCGCTCAGATTGCCGGCCTTGAACGCCGCCTTGACCTGATCCTGGTCGTCGAAGACCCGCGCGGGGGCCTCGACCACATGATGTTCGGGCGCGACCGCCGACACCTTCATCACCGCCGTGCCCAGCGATCCCGTCAGGCGTTTCAGCCCGCCGGTGGGTTGGAACGGATCGCCGGCCGGGCGCAGGATCCTGTCGTTCAGGCTGCGCCCCGCGCCGTCCCGCCAGGTCAGTTCGCCGTCCCGCAGAACGGGTTCGCGCGTGTAGTGGTGCAGCCCCCGCCCCGCTACGGTCAGCGTGTCGGGATGCAGCAGCCCTGCGTCCAGCAGCTCGCCGATCATGAAGCCGAACCCGCCGGCGGCGTGGAAATGGTTCACGTCCGCCAGACCGTTGGGATAGACCCGCGCCATCAGCGGAGTGACCTCGGAGAGCTCGGCAAAATCCTCCCAGTCCAGCAGGATGCCCCCTGCCCGCGCCATCGCGACCAGATGGATCAGCAGGTTGGTGGACCCGCCCGTGGCATTGAGCCCGACGATCCCGTTGACGAAGGCGCGTTCGTCCAGCACCTCGCAGACCGGCGTATAGTCGTTGCCAAGCGCGGTCAGTGCCAGCGCCCGTTTCGCCCCCGCCTGCGTCAGCGCATCGCGCAGCGGCGTGTTGGGATGCACGAAGCTGGCGCCGGGCAGATGCAGCCCCATGAACTCCATCAGCATCTGGTTTGTGTTCGCGGTGCCGTAAAAGGTGCAGGTGCCGGGGCCGTGATAAGCGGCCATCTCGGCCGCCATCAGTTCTTCGCGCCCGATCTCGCCGGCGGCGTATCGCTGGCGCACCTTGGCCTTTTCCTCGTTCGGCAGACCGCTTTCCATCGGACCGGCGGGCAGGAACACGGCCGGCAGATGCCCGAAGGCCTGCGCCGCGATCACCAGCCCCGGCACGATCTTGTCGCAGACGCCCAGGAACACCGCGGCGTCGAACACGTTGTGGCTGAGCGCGACCGAGGCCGAAAGCGCGATCACGTCGCGGGAAAAGAGGCTCAGCTCCATCCCCGAAAACCCCTGCGTGACCCCGTCGCACATGGCCGGCACGCCGCCGGCCACCTGTGCTGTGGCGCCAGAGTCGCGCGCCGCGACGCGGATCAAGTCCGGAAAGCGTTCGAACGGCTGATGCGCCGAGAGCATGTCGTTATAGGCGGTGACGATACCAAGGTTCGGCGTGTGCCCCTTGGCCAGCCGGTCCTTGTCCGGGCCAGAGGCGGCCACCGCATGGGCCAGCGCACTGCAGGAAAGATGTGCCCGCGCCGGGCCGGCCTCGCGCGCCGCGGCCATCCGGTCCAGATGCGCGCGACGGGTCTCCCTGCTGCGGTCGATGATGCGGTCGGTCACGCGCCGCACGGTGTCGTTCAGTGCCATTCCCCCCCCTCATGCGATCTCGCGCCAGCGCCGCCCGTCGCGGTGCAGCAGCATCAGCGCATCCTCGGGCCCGGAACTTCCGGGATCATAGGGCTCGGGCGCCGGCCCGGCCTCTTCCCAGCCGGCGATGATCGGATCGGCCCAGGCCCAGGCGGCCTCGACCTCGTCGCCGCGCATGAACAGGGTCTGGTCGCCGCGGATCACGTCCATGATCAGCCTCTCATAGGCATCCTGCGGCGCGGCCTCGGGGCCCAGGGCCTCGGCAAAGGTCATGTCCAGCTTGACCTCGGTCAGGCGGAACCCCCCCGGCCCCGGCTCCTTGATCGTGTTGCGCAGCGTGATCCCCTCGTCCGGTTGCAGCCGGATGATCAGCGCATTGCCGCGCCGGCCCTCCATTTTCGGAAAGATCATATGCGGCGGGTCGCGAAAGACCAAGGCGATCTCGGACATGCGGGCGCGCAGCCGCTTGCCGGTGCGCAGGTAGAAGGGCGTGCCGGCCCATCGCCAGTTGCCGATATTGACCTTCATCGCCAGGAAACTTTCGGTCAGACTGTCGGGATTGCCCACGTCGTCGCGATAGCTGCCCTGCCCGTCGCGCCCGCGATACTGGCCGCGCACGATGTCGGACATCGGCACCGGCTCCAGCGCCTCGATGACCTTGAGTTTCTCATTGCGCACCGAATCGGCCCGGAACCGCGACGGCGGCTCCATCGCGATCAGGCACAGAAGCTGCATCAGGTGGTTCTGCACCATGTCCCGCATCGCGCCGGAGCGGTCGTAATAGTCGCCGCGCCCCTCCACCCCGATGCTTTCGGCCACGGTGATCTGGACATGATCGACATGGGTCGCGTTCCACAGCGGCTCCCACAGGGAATTGGCAAAGCGCAGCGCCATCAGGTTCTGCACCGTTTCCTTGCCCAGGTAATGGTCGATCCGATAGATCTGATGTTCGTCAAAGGCCTGCCGCAGATCGGCATTCAGCGCCTGCGCGGTCTGCAGGTCATGGCCGAAGGGCTTTTCCACCACGATCCGGCTGTCCGGCGTGGCGACGCCGTGATCGTGCAGGCGGGCCGCGATCGGGCCGAACAGCGCGGGCGACACCGACAGGTAGAAGGCCCGCACCACATCCGGGCGCAGAGCCGCCTTCAGTGCCGCCCAACCATCCGCCCCGGCGGCATCGACGGGAATATAGTCGATGCGCGCCAGAAACGCCTCGCGCAGGGCCTTGTCCGCCTTGGCGGCGGGGGCAAACTCGATCAGAGTGTTGCGCACGAAGTCGCGAAACCCGTCACGGTCCATCTCGCTGCGGGCCGAGCCGATCACCCGTGCCTCGGCCGGCATCTGCCCGACCTGAAAGCGGTGAAACAGCCCCGGCAGGATCTTGCGCCGGGCAAGGTCTCCGGTGGCGCCGAAAATGACGAGGTCGAAGGGATCGACCGGGATGACACGGGACACCATTGACCTACCTCGCCTCGGCCCGCGCGGCCGGGCCATGTTGGGGTTTCATTCGGCACTCTCCTGTAACGACACCGGGCACCGCGCGGCAAGAGTGCAGGCCGGAAAGATGCGAATCCGATTTTCCGTTAGCGTTAACATTTTGCGCGCGCAAAAATCAACCGCGAACTTCGGCGCCGCTTCACGTCCCGCAACAGGTTGTCAGATCAGGCAAAATCGACCGCGACCGATCCGAAAGGTCCGAAATCCGCGCGAATGCGGCTGCCTGGGGGGCATTCCACGGGGCGGATGAAGCTGCCTGACAGGATCACCTGCCCCGCCTCGATCCGCTGACCGTATTGCGCCATGCGGCGGGCCAGCCAGACCACGCCGGCCACGGGATCGTTCAGAACGCCCG
Organism: Jhaorihella thermophila; assembly: GCF_900108275.1. GTDB lineage: Bacteria > Pseudomonadota > Alphaproteobacteria > Rhodobacterales > Rhodobacteraceae > Jhaorihella > Jhaorihella thermophila. The sequence continues at coordinate 131,303 of NZ_FNVD01000004.1, read as the reverse complement.
CGCCCAGCCCGGTTTCTTCGACCTCGCCGTTGCGGCTGACGATGGCGCCGACCCAGCGAAGGTCAACCGCATCCGGCGCGTGGCGGGCGTCGCCCAGCACGATTCCGGCATTGGCGGCATTGTCGCTGATCGTGTCCACGATGCCGCGCGCCTGCCCGGTCGCCGGGTCGCGGCGCAGGATCCGGGTGTCGAGGATTTCCAGCGCGGGGGCCACGTGGTCGGTGGCCGCCAGAACGTCGTCGCGGGTCACGGTCGCGCCGGCCAGCGGCGCGCGCATGACAAAGGCGATTTCGGCCTCGATCCGCGGCTGGATAAAGCGGCCGGCGGGCACGGTCGCGCCGTTGTCAAAGAGCATGTCGTCGAACAGCACCCCGGAATCGGGAATGTCGATGCCAAGCGCGCTCTGCATCGCCTTCGAGGTCAGGCCGATCTTCCAGCCGATGATGCGGCGGCCCTGGGCCAGCTTGGCCCGCATCAGCGCGGCCTGAACGGCATAGGCGTCATCCATCGTCATGTCCGGGTGACGCAGGGACAGAAGGCCGATCTGCTGCCCGGTCCGTTCGGCCGCCAGAAGGTCGGCGGCGGCGCGCTCCACCTCTTTGGGGGTCATGCTTCGTCCTCGACCGTGTTGCGCAGGGTGCCGATGCCGGTGATCTCGATTTCGACCACATCGCCGGGGGCGAGGAATTGCGGCGGGTCCAGCCGGGCGCCCGCGCCGGTGGGTGTGCCGGTGACGATGATGTCGCCGGGAACGAGCGTGGTGAAGGTCGAGATATAGGCGATCTGCTGCCGCACCGGGAACAGCATGTTGGCCACCGCATCGTCCTGCCGGACCTCGCCATTGACCCGCGTGGTGATGCGGGCCGCGTCGATCTGGGCGGGCGCGGTGAAGGGCACGAGCCACGGCCCCATCGCGCCGGAGTTGTCCCAGTTCTTTCCCTGGGTCACGTTGAATTTGGCGTGGCGCACCCAGTCGCGGATCGTACCTTCGTTGCAGATGGTGAGCGCGGCGATGTGGTCATAGGCGTCCTGCGCCCGGATGCGCCGGCCGCCCCTGCCGATAACTACGGCCAGTTCGCCTTCGTAATCCAGCATGTGGCTTTCCGGCGGACGGATCAGCGGCCGGTCATGGCCGGTGAAGCTGCGCGGAAAGCGGGGGAACAGCGACATATGCGCGGGCTGGGCGCTGCCGTCGCGGTATTCGGCGTTTCGGTCCGGGAAATTGACGCCGACGCAGATGATCTTTTCCGGGTTCGGGATCGGGGGCGCGTAGTCGAACGTGCCCTTGGGATGCGTTACCGGGTGCTCCCCGGCGGCAAGGCACAGATCGTAGAGCGCGCCGGCCTCGATCACCTCGCGCAAGGAGGGCCATTGCCGGAAATGCGGCGACAGCGCGATGGCGCCTTTGTCCGTGATCGCGCCATAGAGGGTCTGGCTGCCGTGGCTGAACGTGGCGATGCGCATGCGGGTTCACTCGACGGGAAAGATCACGTTGGTCTGGCCGGTGCCCGAAGAAGGGAAATAGTCCGTCACCACCTCGCATTTGCCGGTGTAGTCGTCCCAGCCGAGTGCGCCGTAGAGCATCGCGGTGTCGTGCATCGCCCCTTCGCCGCTGCAATGGCGGGCATAGTCGGGCAGCATCCTGAGAAAGGCCGCGTGGTCGCCGCGCTGCCACATGTCCAGCACGTGCAGGTCCATCTGGCGGTTAAATTCCGAACTGATGGTGAATGTGCCGTTGTTGGCGGCGTAATCCTTGTTGGCCCAGATCTTGTGGGAAAGCGAGCCCGAGGCGACCAGCAGCACGCGGCTGTCGGAGGCTTCGATCGCGGCGCGGATCGCCTGACCCACCACGCGGCTTTCGTCGTGGTCATGCACCGTGCACCAGGCGGCGACCGAGACGACCTTCATCCGATGTTCGCGGGACATGAAATGCATCGGCACCAGCGTGCCGTATTCCAGTTCGAGACTGTCGAGGTGATGGCCGAGCGTATAGGCGCCCATGTCGCTGGCCGCCTGCGCGATGGCATCGCCGAGCGCGGGGTTGCCTTCGTAATCGTAGGGCAGGTTCTGGATGAACTGGGGAAACTCGTTCGAGGTGAAGAGCCCCTTGAAGCGCGCGTTGGCGTTGATGTGAAAGCCCGCGTTGATGACCCAGTGCGTGTCGCAGATCACCACCGTGTCCACGTCGAGCGCGCGGGCGCGGCGGGCGATTTCCAGATGGCCGTCGATGGCGGCCTGACGCTTGCCCTTGATGGGTCCGTCCTGTTCCGACATCAGCATGGTCGGCACATGAGTCATCTTGGCGGCGAGTACGAGTTCTCCCATCGGTTCCTCCTTGTGGCGATGGCGGGGCGAGGGGCTCTGCCCCTCGCGCTCCCCGGGATATTTTCAGCAAGAGGAAGGATCAGGCGCCGAGGCGCGGAATCCGGTGTCGTCCCGTGGCAAAGCCGACATGTTTCTGTTCCATGTAGAATTCGAAGCTCCAGTCGCCGCCGTCGCGGCCGATGCCCGACGCCTTGACCCCGCCGAAAGGGGTGGGCAGGTGGCGGACGTTTTCCGAGTTGACCCAGATCATGCCTGCCTCGAGCCGATCTGTCACGCGCAGGGCGCGGGTGAGGTCGTTGGTCCAGACGTAGGCGGTCAGGCCGTAGGGGGTGTCGTTGGCGATGGCGAGGGCCTCTTCTTCGGTCGAGAAGGGGATCGAGGTCAGGACGGGGCCGAAGATCTCCTCGCGCGCGATGCGCATGTCGTTGGTGGCATTGGTAAAGAGCGTGGGGCGGACGAAGAACCCGTCGCCGTCCAGTGCGGTGCCGCCGGCGGCGATGGTGGCGCCGTCCTGTCTGGCGATGTCGAAATAAGAGGTCACCTTGGCAAAGTGTTCCTCGCTGATGAGAGGGCCGATCTCGGTGGCGGGGTCCAACGGGTGGCCGACGCGGATCCGGTTGACCCGTTCGATCAAGCGGGATTCGAAGGTTTCGCGGATCGTGTCCTGCACCAGAAGGCGCGAAGAGGAGGTGCAGCGTTCGCCGTTGATCGAGTAGATCATGAAGATCACCGCATCCAGCGCCCGGTCGAGATCGGCGTCGTCGAACACGATCACCGGGTTCTTGCCACCCAGTTCCAGGTGCAGCCGTTTCAGCGTGTCCGCCCCCTGTTTCATGATGATCGACCCGGTGCGGGATTCGCCCACGAAGGCGATGGCGCGGATCAGCGGATGTTCGGTCAGCGCGCGACCGGCCTCTTCGCCAAAACCGTTTACCGTGTTGAGTACACCCGGCGGCAGGCCGGCCTCTTCGGCGATCTCGACCAGCAGCCGGGCGGTCAGTGGGCTGGCCTCGGCCGGTTTGTGGACCACGGTGCAGCCGGCGGCGAGCGCCGGCGCGATTTTCCAGGTGGAAAGCATGAAGGGCGTGTTCCACGGGGTGATGACGCCCACCGGGCCGATGGGGACGCGGGTGGTCACGTTCATCAGCGTGGGCGATGGCAGGTTCTGCCCGTCGCGGGCGCGCGGCGCCATTTCGGCGAAATAGCGGAAGTTTTCCGCCCCCCGCAGCGCCGCCTTGGACATGAAGCGCAGAGCCTGCCCTGTGTCCCAGCATTCGCAGAGCGCGATTTCCTCGGCGCGGTCTTCGATTGCGTCGGCGATGCGCATGAGGATGCGGCGACGGTCGGTCGCGGGCATGTCGCGCCATTCCGGGAATGCGGCGGTGGCGGCTTGGGCGGCCGCGTCGACGTCGTCGGCCGTGCCATGTGCGACCCGGCAGATTTCGCTGCGGTCCACGGGCGAGATCGTGGCAAAGCTGCCGCCTGCGCCGGGTTGGTCCTGCCCCGCGATCCGGTTGAGGATGCCGGTGTCGCGGAACCGGCGCAGATATCCGTCGAGATTGGCGAGATTCTGGTCCAGATCGCTCATGCGAGATCTCCCGCTGCTGGGATAGTTGCGTTGTTAAGGAGATATCTAGGGCAATGGTCCCGCTCGGTCAATTATTAATATGTTAAACAGATTGACGACCGCAGATTGCCGCCTGCGACCGGGCGCGCGGGTGGACATTGCCGGATCGCCCGCGATGTCGGTCAAGCCTCGTCGGCCGCCTGTGGCTCGGGCGTGCCCTTGATCCATTCGCGCGCCTTCTGCATCACCGCGTAGAGCACCGGCACCAGCACCACGCCGATCACCGTCGCCGCCAGCATGCCGCCGAACACGGCAACGCCGATCGCCTTCTGGCTGGAGGCCCCTGCCCCGTTCGCGGCCAGAAGCGGCACCACACCCAGAAGGAAGGACAGCGCTGTCATCATCACCGCGCGGAACCGCTGGCTGGCGGCCTCGGCGGCGGCCTCGATGATCGACAGGCCCGCCGCGCGCTGCTCCATCGCGAATTCGACGATCAGGATCGCGTTTTTGGCCGCCAGACCTATGAGCATGATCATCCCGATCTGCGTATAGAGGTTGATGTCGCTGCCCACCACGGCCACCGCCGCCACCGCGCCAAAGAGCGCCACCGTCACCGACAGCAGGATCGCCACCGGCATCGACCAGCTTTCATACTGCCCCACCAGGAACAGATATCCGAACAGCACCGCAAGCCCCAGGATCACCACCACGATCCCGCCGCTGGCCAGCTGCTGCTGGGCGCTGCCGGTCCATTCGAACTGATAGCCGGGCGGCAGAGCGGTTCGGGCGACCTCGGTGATCGCATTGATCGCGTCGCCCGAACTCAGCCCCGGCGCGGGCACCGCCGTCACGGTCGCCGACCGGAACAGGTTGTGCCGTTTCAGCAGAACGGGGCCCAGGATGTTTTCCACGTCGATCAGCGTGCCCAGCGGCACCATGTCGCCGTTCGCCGAACGGACGTAGAGGTTAGAGATGTCCTCGACCTGATCGCGGTAGCTGCCCTCGGCCTGGATCATCACGCGATAGACCCGGCCGAACAGGTTGAAATCGTTGACGTAGAACGATCCAAGTTGCGCTTGGAGGGTCTGGAACACCTCGGCCACCTGCACCTGCAACAGCTTGGCCTTTTCCCGGTCGAGATCGACGAAGACCTTGGGCACGTTGGCGCGGAAGGTGGTGTAGGCGTGGCTGATCTCGGGGCGCTGGTTGACCGCGTAGATCAGCGACCCCACCGCGGCGGACAGATCCTGCGGACTGCCGCCGGCGGTCTGCTGCACCTCCATCTCGACGCCCGCCGACACGCCAAGGCCCTGGATCGGCGGCGGGTTGAAGGCCACGATCGACGCGGCCACCTCGCCATTGGCGATCTCCAGCAGCCGGCCCAGGATCGCGTCGGCGCCGAGCGATTCATCCTGCCGGTCATCCCAGTTGTCGAGGTTCACGATGATCATCGCTCCGTTGGGGCTCAGTCCGTTCAGGATCGAGAACCCGTTGACCAGCACGGTGTTCGCCACGCCGTCGATGGCGCGGATCTGCTCGTTCACGCGGGCGGTTACCGCCTCGGTCCGGCTCAGCGTCGCCGCATCGGGCAGCTGCACGTCCACGAACAGATAGCCGTTGTCCTCGAGCGGAATGAAGCCCTTGGAGGTGGCGTTGAAGATCGACCCGCCGGCCAGCATCAGCGCGGCGATGATCGCCAGCCCCAGCAGCGGCACCCGCAACAGCCGCCGCACGATGCCGACGTAACCGCTGCGCATGCCGCCGATGAAGCCCTCGAACATCGCGATCAGCCCCTTGGGCGGACCCGAACGCGGTTTCAGCACGAGAGCGCACAGCGCCGGCGACAAGGTCAGCGCGTTGACCGACGAGATCAGCACCGCGGTCGAAATCGTCACCGCGAATTGCGAAAACAGCCGCCCCGTCATGCCCGGCATGAAGGTCACCGGCACGAACACTGCCAGCAGAACCAGCGTGGTCGCGATCACCGGCCCGGTGATCTGGCCCATCGCCTTGCGCGTGGCCTCGGGCGGACTCAGCCCTTCTTCGGCGATGATGCGTTCCACGTTCTCGACCACCACGATCGCGTCATCCACCACGATGCCGATCGCCAGCACCAGCGCGAACAGCGACACGGTGTTCAGCGACATGCCGAACATCAGCAGAAAGGCGAAGGTGCCGATCAGCGACACCGGAATCGCCACCGCCGGAATGATCGTGGCGCGCACGCTGCCCAGGAACAGGAACACCACCGAGACCACCAGAACAAAGGTCATCATCAGCGTGGGGATCACGTCACTCATCGACTGTTCCACGAAATCCGTGGAATCGAAGGGCACCGCATATTCCACGTCGTTGGGGAAGGCGGCCGAGAGGCGCTCCAGCTCGGCCCGCACCGCCTCGGACACCGCCAGCGCATTGGCGCCCGGCGCCTGATAGGCCCCGATCACCGCCGCCGGCTGTCCATCGAACCAGCCCGAGGCCGCATAGAACTGCGAGCCCAGCTCGACCTTGGCGATGTCCTTCAGCCGAACCACCGCTCCGGCCTCGCCGGTGCGGATGACGATGTTCTCGAACTCTTCGGGCGTATCCAGCCGCCCCTTGGCCTTGACCGTGTATTGAAAGGTCTGGTCCTCGGGCAGCGGCGGGGCGCCGACCTGACCGGCGGAAACCTCGGCATTCTGGTCGCGGATCGCGCCGATCACGTCCGAAGGCGCCAGACCCAGCGCCGCCATCCTGTCGGGATCCATCCAGACCCGCATCGCGTATTTCAGATCCGTCAGCACATCGGCCTTGCCCACGCCAGCCACTCGCGCCAGCGCGTCGCGAATGTTGATCGAGGCATAGTTGGCCAGGAACACGTCGTCATAGGTGCCCCCCGGCGAGGTCAACGTCACCACCAGCAGCATGTTGGTGGATGCCTTCTGCGTGACCACGCCCGAGGCCGTCACCTCGGTCGGCAGGGTCGCCATCGCCTGCGCCACGCGGTTCTGCACGTTGACCGAGGCGATGTCGGGATCGGTGCCCACCTCGAAGGTGACGTTCAGCGAATAGCCGCCATTGTCGGAGGAGGTGGAGGTCATGTAGAGCATGTCGTCCACCCCGTTCACCTGCGCCTCGATCGGCGCGGCGACGGCGTTCTCGACGGTTTCCGAGCTTGCCCCGGTATAGTTGGCCGAAACGTTGACCACCGGCGGGCTGATGTCCGGGAACTGCGCCACGGGCAGCGCGACATAGCCGATCGCGCCCATCACTGTCAGCACCAGCGAGATCACGAGCGCAAGTTTCGGACGATTGATGAAGATCGTGGAAAACATGCGCTCAGTTCCCGCCGTCCGCCGCGACCTTGGACACCGGCACGCCGGGGCGCACGCGCTGCAGACCTTCGACGATCACCTCGTCGCCGGGGTTCAGCCCCTCTTCCACGATGATCTCGGTCTCGACCGCGCGGCCGGTCTTGACATAGCGCTGTTCGACCATCTGCTGGTCGTTCACCACCAGCACGAACGGCCCCTGCTGGTCGCGCTGCAGCGCCGCCTGCGGGATCAGCAGCTTCTGTTCGGGCTCAAAGGCCAGGATCCGCACGGTGACAAAGGCACCGTCCACCAGCAATCTGCTGTCATTGGGAAACTGCGCCCGGACGGCGATCGCGCCGGTGCGCGGGTCGATGCGGTTCTCCACGAAATCCACCTGCCCGGTTTCGTCCAGATCCGACCCGTTGGGCAGGGTCACACGAACCTCCGGGGACCGGTCCGAACGCGCCAGCGTCTCCGGCGTTTCGCCCAGATGTTCCAGCACGGTGATGAACTGCTTTTCGCTCAGCGAAAAGGCGACGTGAACGGGACGTTCCCGCACCAGCGTCACCAGCGGCCCCGTCGTCGGCCCGACCACTTCGCCCTCGCTGACGTTGATCCGGCCGATGCGCCCCGAAAACGGCGCGTGAATTTCGGTATAGCTCAGGTCCAGCTCGGCCTGCCGAATGGCCGCCTCGGCGGACTTGATCGCCGCCTCGGCCACCAGTTCGTTGGCGCGCGCCACGTCCACCTCGGATTGTGGCGTGGACCCGCGCGCGAGCAGCTCAAGTTTTCACGCCAGTTCAACCTTTGCCAGTTCCAGATTGGCCCTGGCGCGATCCAGATCGGCCCGGCGCGCGGCCAGCGTGGCCTCGTAAAGATCCGGCTCGATCCTGAACAGCAGATCGCCCTTTTCGACCTCGGCCCCGTCCTCGACCAGCCGTTCCTTCAGGAACCCCTGCACGCGGGCGACTATGTCCACCTTGTCGATCGCCTCGACCCGGCCGATGAAGCTGGCTTCGTCGGTGATGTCCTCGACATGGGCGGCCGAGACCACCACCTTGGGGGGCGCGGCATCCTGCGCCAACGCTGGCGATGACAAAACCGCCGCCAATCCCAAAAGCACCTGTCCGAAAATCGACAATGGCGTTCGAACGCCGCCTTCCTTGAAAAGCACCTGCAGCAACTCCCGAATGGCTGAGGAAAACGACGCAACGAATAACTACATCATTGTCCGATCACGCAGAAAAAACAAACCAAAACCCTTGATCCCGGAACGCCGCCGCCCAGACGCTGTTCCTTCATCGCCGGGACTGCCTCTCGTTTCGCTTCTTTCTGGTCCGGAAATACCCCGGGGGAGTCCGCGCTCGCGCGGACGGGGGCAGCGCCCCCTTGCCCGCCCCGTTCAGTCCGCCGCCAGCTGCGTCGCAAACAGTCGCCCGAATTGCGGCAGGCAATCCCCGACTCCCGCCAGCCGCAGCATGTGCCAGCCGAGCGCCAGGTTGCTGGCGATCACCGGCACGCCGGTCGCGGCCTCGATTCGCGGGATCACCGGCAGACAGCGCAGGTTGGTGCAGGCGATCACGACGGCCTCAGCGCCCGCCGCCACCTGCCGCGCGCCACGGTCGATCGACGCCGGCGCGATCCGCGCCACCACGCGATCGTCACCTTCCTCGAACGACCCGAAGTCCGCGATTTCGAACCCCGCATCCGCCAGCCTGTCCCGCATCTGCGCCGACACCTGCGGCACATAGGGCGTGAGAAACCCCAGCCGCCGCACTCCCAGCGCCTGTCCGGCGGCGATGATCGCAGCCAGCGGATCGGTGACCCGCACCCGTGAAAAAACCTCCTGGATGGCCCGCGCCACCGCATCCGACCCGATCACCGTCGCCGCAGAGGTGCAGCCATAGCCGATCACGTCGAAGGCCGGCGCAGACGGCAACAGCCGCGCCGCGGCCGGCAGATCCGCCTCCATCCGCGCCAGGGTGTCGGGGCGCACCTCGGGCGCCATCGGGATCCGGCTGTGGTAAAGCGCCACGCCATCGAGCGCCATCATGCGGGCGAATTCGGGCTCCAGCGTTTCGTCGGTTTCCAGAACGATCACGCCCAGGGTGGCGCGGGTGCCGATGCCGGCATCGGTGTCAAAGGGCAGTTTCATGCGATCACCGGCAGCTCGGGCGCGGCGCGCGCGGTCAGCAACTGCGGGCCGTCGGCGCGCACCACGATGTTTTCCTCGTGCACCATGATCCGCCCGTCGCCATAGGACAGCGAAGGCTCCAGCGTCAGCACCATGCCCTCTTCGATCACCGTTTCGTCAAAGGCGGCGATCGACGGCCATTCGGTCAGCTGCATCCCCAGCCCGTGACCGAACCGGCCCACATCTCCGCCGCCGGGGTCCATCTCGGACGTCACCGCGCGCATCGCCTCGAACAGTTCGCGGCAGGTGGCGCCGGGACGGGCGGCCTCGATCCCCGCTTCGGTGGCGCGCCACAGCACGTCATGGACTCTCCGCGACAGTTCGTCGGCGCGGCCGATGGCAAAATTGCGGTCGAAATCGCAGAAATAGCCGTCCCATATGGCGCCGGTGTCCGGCATCAGGATGTCGCCCGCCTGCAGCGGCCGGCGCGAAGGCGGCGAGATCACGTCATGATAGCCGCCCCGATCCGCCCCGCCGACCAGATAGGGCACGTCATCCGCCCCCTGCTCCAGCGCGGCGATGCGGAAGGCGCGGAACAGCTCCTCAAGCGGCTGGCCTTCATGCGCCAGCTCCGGCAATTCGGCGAAGACGCTCGAGCCGATGGCGCAGATATGGGCGATCTTGGCAATTTCGGCTTAGGATTTCACCATGCGCAGCCGGCGGATCAGGTCGGTGCAGTCGGCCACCCTCAACCCCGGCAGCGCCGCCACCAGCCGTTCGAAATCGCCAAGCGGCATCCGCAGGTGGGTTTCGTGCCCTTTGGGGATGCCGATGGCCGCCCCCTGCCCCGCAAGCGGCGCCAGCAGTTCCACCAGCAGCGACACCCCGTCATCGTCCGGCGCAGGCGCGCTCCAGCTGCGAATGTCCCGCACCCATGTCCGGCGCATCAGCGCGGCGCCGATCTCGGGGATCACGGCCACAGGCCTGCCCTCGGCGGGCACGAACAGAAACCACGGCCGCGTCGGGCTTTGCCAGAACAGGGTATGGAAACCGCTGAAATACCGCAGTTCGGCTTCGGTGGTCAGCAACAACCCCGCGAGCCCCTGTTCGGCCATCATCGCCTGCGCGCGTGCCATTCGGGCAGCAAACTCGGCCTCGGCAAAGCCGCGTGGGGGCGCCTCAGGCGGCATCTTCGCCCTCCATGATCGCGGCGAAGATGTCCGGGTCGGTCACGCCCTCGGATCCGATCAGCAGCACGCGAGACGCCGCATCCAGCCCGAGCGCAACGGACAGCGCCTTCGATTTGCGCGCCGCGATCAGCGCGGCCAATCCGGCAACGGCGCTTTCGCCGGCACGCACCGCCGGATCGCCCGTCTCGCAACGGGCCAGCAGACGCACCGTGGGCGGGATCAGCGCATCGGGGATGGTGAGAAAGTCGCGCGCCTCTTCGCGCAGGATTTCCCAGGCCATTTCCGACGGCTCGCCGCAGGACAGCCCGGCCATGATGGTTTCTTCCTCGATCGCCACTGCGGTGGGGCGGCCATTGCGCGCGCTTTCGAAAAGGCAGGCGGCGCGGTCCGGTTCGACGATCACCACGCGGGGGCTGTCCGCCCCGTAATGCTGGCGCAACCCGGCCGCGACTGCGGCCGCCAACCCTCCCACCCCGCCTTGCAGAAAGACATGGGTCGGCGGCACCGGCAGCGCGGCGCATATCTCACGCGTCATCACGCCATAGCCCGCCATCACGTCGCGCGGCGGATCGGTGTAGCCTTCCCACGACGTGTCGGAGACCACGAACCAGCCGTTTGCTTCGGCCTCTTCCCGCGCTTGGCGCACCGATGCGTCATAGTCGCCGTCGATGCGGATCACCTCGGCGCCGAGCGCGCGCATCGCGGCGGCGCGGCCTTCGCTCACCTCGGCGTGGATGTAGATCCGGCAGCGCGCGCCGAAGCGCCGACAGCCCCAGGCCAGCGATCGGCCGTGATTGCCGTCGGTGGCCGAGACCAGCGTGATCGCCGCACAGGCATCGCGGTGGCGGCGCTGGCGGATCTCGGCTAGCGGCACCTTGCGCCCCAACTGCCGCGATATCTCCCGAGCCAGCACGCGCAGCGCTGCGTAGGAGCCACCCAGCGCCTTGAAACTGCCCAGACCGAAACGTGGACCTTCGTCCTTGTAGTGGAGCGCCGCCACGCCAATGCATGCCGCAAGTCCCGGCAGGGGCACCAGCGGCGTGGGCGCGTAGCCTTCCCACGCGGTGATCTCGGCCCACGCGGCGGCAAAGTCCCGCGGGCCGATCACGCGCTGCGCGGCGTTGCCCCCAGCCGGTTGCACCTGAACATGCTCAAGCGGCATGGCAAAGGGATTGCTGTCTGGCGCCATTGTTGCTCCTCCCGATGCCGCGAAATCCTGTCTAGCGCGTGGCACCGGCGATGGCGAGTGCGCGGCCGCGCTCACCGGCCGGGCTGTGAAACCGCTCTCGGTCCGAAAAGCGCCGCCAGACGATCGTCGATCACGCCGAACCACTGACGCTCGCCCGTGCGGTTTCCCAGTGCACGCGCTTCTTCCAGCCAGTCGCGTGCCGCGCGCAGGTCGCCCCCGAGCCGCGCGATTTCCGACAGCAACACCAGTTGCACCGTGCGGTGGATGAACACCCCCATCGCGTCATAGGCTTCGATGGCCGCTTCGATCAGGACGCGCCCGGCATCGACATCGCCGCGTTGCGCCACCAATAGCCCCCAAAGCATCTGGCCATAATGCAGCCAGTAGGGAAATCGACGCTCCTTGCCGATCCGGCACAGTGCCTCGGCATGGACGCCAAGCGCATCCTGATCGCCGGAAAGAACCGCCAGCCCCCCCAGCATCGAATGCGCCAGCGCAAGACTGTAGGCATGGTTCATGCTCTGCGCCCGCGCCAACCCGTCGGACACCCGCCGCAGACCCTCCTCGCGGCGGCCCTGCAGCCACATCCCGTAGCCGCCCAGAACCTGCGCGACCACGCAAGGGCAGACTGCATACCGGCCGGCAAGTTCGCTGGTATCGGTGTCGATCGTCTTGCCGATCACCCAATCCAGATGCGCGAGCGCCCGGTCGAAATCGCCCATGATCCAGTGGCTGCTGCCGACGCAGCGATGGGCAAGGATCAGCGCCTCGTCCGCGTCGATCCGTTCGGCAAGATCCAGCATGTCCCGCGCCACGCCCAGCGACCGGTCCAGATGCCCCGCCATCCACCGATAGCCCCACAGCCCGAACAGCGCGTGAAACCGGCTGGGATCGTCGCCCAGTTCCAGGGCGATTTCCTCGGCCCGCTGAAACGCGCGCACGGTGGCCTTTGACGTATAGCCATGCGTTGCGATCAGGGGCGTGCCGATCATGTTCCGGATCTGCAATTCCAGTTCCATCGCGCGGGAGCGGGAAATGCGCGTCTTGCCGGTGACCAGCTTCAATGCGCGTTCGAGATGGACCAGTGCCTCGGTATTGGCCGATCTCCGCACCGCCGCCAGGCCCGCGTCCAGCAGGCATTGCGCCGCCCTTTCGGGTTGTTGCGCGGCCTCGAAATGATGGGCCAGCACTTCGGGCAGAGGCGGGGGCATGTCACCGCCGCCCTGTTCCATCACCTCGACGATGCGGGCGTGGATCGCGCGACGGTCACGGCGCAGCATCAGCTGATAGGCGACATCCTGAATCAGCGCGTGACCAAAGATCAGCCGCTCGGGATCGCTGCGCGCCGGCGACCGGATCATCTGTGCCTCGAACAGTTCCGCAATTGCCCGGTCGAACCGGTCGCGCCCATAGCCGGACACGCGGCGCAGCAGGGTCCGGTCCACCTCGCGCCCGATCGCGGCGGCGACCTGTGCCAGCTGTTTGGCTGTCGGCAGCGCATCCAGCCGCGCGGCCAGCGAATCCACCAGGCTTTCCGGCACCTCCCAATTCTGCGGCACCTCCGCGCCCGCCTGACCCTCGGACGAAGACTCGAGCCGCCGCACCACGGATTTGGTGAGCTCTTCGGCAAAGAGCGGCAACCCTTCGCTGCGCCGGATGATGGTCTGCCGGGCTCCGTCGGGCACCGCCGCGGGGCGGGCGGCATTGTCGATCAGTTCGCCCAACGCCCCGGCCGCCAGCGCCGCCAGTTCGAGATGCGTGTCGAACCTGTCATGTGGCGGCGGTTCGCGCTCCGCCCGAAAGGTTACCAGCATCATGATCCGCGCCCGCGCCAGCCGGTGCTGACAAAGCCGAAGCAGCGAGAGGGTGGTCGGATCCGCCCAGTGGCAATCCTCGACCCAGAGCAGAACGGGCGTGTGTCGCGCCACCGCCTCGGCGTGATCGACCAGCAAGAGCAGCGTTTCCTCGAGTTTCTGGCGAGGGCTCATGTCCAGCGGCGCGACCGTCCCGGCCAGGTCGATCGACAGAAGCGACGCCGCCAGCGCCCGGTTGCACGGATCGTCCATGCCCGCCCGATCCAGCCATGCGGCCAGCGCCTCGGCTCGGTTGGCGCATCCCTGCGTCACGAGGTCGTCCATATGCTGGCTCAGCCGGCTTATGACCGGAAAGAGCGGCGTGCCCATGTGATGGGGCGAGCACTGAAGGGTGACCAGAGCCTTCGGTTCGGATCGCACACCGTCCAGAAACGCCCGCGACACGCGCGACTTGCCGATCCCCGCGGGCCCCGAAACCAGAACCGACCGCCCGCGCCCGGCAACCGTTTCGCGCCAGATACCGATCAGCCTGTCCACCTCGGCCTGCCGACCCACAAGCGGGGTGAGGGTGCCGTTGTTGCGGATATCGAACCGGGTTCTCGACGGGTTCTCGCGCCGGACACGATACAGTTTCATCGGCCCTTCGACCCCTTTCAGCCAGCGCGGCTCGAGCTGATCATAGTCGAACCGGTCCCCGGCCAGCCCGCGCGTGCGGTCGCCGGTCAGGATCTCGCCGGGGGCGGCCTGCACCTGGATTCGCTGGGCGACATTCGGGGCGTTGCCCATCAACTCCTCGACCGACACCCCGTCCGCGCCGGGGGCGGTCACGACCACGGTGCCGGTATGGATGCCGATGCGCGCCCTGACCGGGATCCGTTCGCCGGTATCGGTTTCGAACGGTGTTCGCGAGATCGTCTCAAGGCAGTCCAGCGACGCAAGGACCGCCCGTTCGGCATCGTCCTCGTGCGCATGCGGGTAACCGAAACAGGCCAGAACCCCGTCGCCGAGGATCTTCGCCACATGCCCGTCGAACCGTTCGACCGCACCGGTCACCGACAGGGTGAAGTGCTGGACGAGGTCCGCGAAATCCTCTGGATCCAGCCGCACCGAAAGTTCGGTCGAACCGACGAGGTCGCAGAAAATGACGGTCAACCGCCGGCGCTCGCCAGGATGGGGGGTGGTTTTCACCCGCCCGGCCGCCGGCCTTTCCGCCAGCGTGGCCGCAGCGGCGACCATTCGGCGGCGGGCCACCAGCGGCAGTCCGAGTTCCCTGAAGTCGTTTGACGTCAGCAGCGGAAGGCTTGAAAGATCCACGCCGCCGGTTTCCAGCAATTCCGCGTAGCGGCCAAGATCGTGTTGGTTCAGAAACGCTGTCAGGTCGTTGTATTGCCGTGACATGGCGACAACCCTCCCCTCGGGTATTTCATCATGCTAGGCGATCGGCGGTCGCAGAGTCCACTGCAAGCGGCCGATCGCCGCTTTTTTTGAGCGATCACTCTGCCGCTGCGCGAGACGGTCGCGCGGCGATACCCGGATATGGCAAGGTTTCGCGATCAGAGGTGCCGTCTGCCTCTTCGCGGGCACAGGCAAAGGACAGCGCCCGGGCCGTCCGGTGGCGGATCAGACAGGCACCGATATCCGGCCACGCACCGTAGCGCTTCATCAAGTCGCTCCAGTTGCCCGCCCCATGCGCCCGCGCCAGTTCCCGTTCCGCGCGGCGCAGATCCGCCGGCGTGGGGCGCAGATGCGCCCGCCGCGCCCGTGCCACCGCCATGCGGAAGGCGGCGAACCGCAACGCCAGCGCTCCTAGTTCGAAAGTCAGGCTTTCAGGGCAGCGCAGCGACGCCGCCGCCGGACGGTCTTCGGACCCGACAAGCAGGTCGAACCGGCCGGTGATCCACAACCACTTCAAGAAATCCGGCCACAGCGCCTTGATGTCGCCACAGGGATAGGGTTCGGCGCCACGTTCGCGTGTCCTGCCCAGTTGCCCGAGCCCGGCCCGTGCATCCTTTCGCGGCGCCGCGCATACCGTCCCCCAACGCAACCGCCGCGCAACCAGACGGCAACATCCGAGCGCGTCCGATTTCTTCGCGACCTGACGCTTCAGGAAGGCAAGCTGCCCGGTCGACAGTTCGACGCCGGCCGCGCGCGCGATCCCGGCCCAGGTCCGGTCGGGGAAGGCCATGCCCTCGGCCGCGATCACGAGCGCCTGCGCTTCGGCCTGCCCCAGCACATCGCACCGGACGGCACGGCGCGCGCCCAGGCGGATGCCGACCAGCGGCTCGCTCAGCGCAGGCCAGGGCCGATCGGGCAGGAAACTGACGGCGACCTCGTCCTCGCTGGAAATCGCGCGGCAGCGGAACAGCCGGTAGATCGCCCCGTGGCCTATCGCACCGGCGGGCGCGCAATCAGCGGCCCGCAGCGCCCCCATGCTCGCCGCGCCAAAGATCGCGGCGCCGTCCTCGATCACATCGACCACCTCGCGGGGCGAAATGGCCAGCGTATTGGCGAAAACCCCGTCCAGCACCACGAAGACCGAAAAACCCAGGATCCGGTAGCGATAGAGATCGCCGCGCCGCGCCGGCGGAACGATCAGAGCCTGCGGCAGGATCGCGCGGATCGGCTCGACCGGGCAGGAGGGGCCGACAAAAACGACGGTCTGAAGCGCCTTTCCGGTCATGGTCACACCAGATGCCGCATGCAGCGCCAGCCGACGCGGGCGCGGTCCACGACGAACACCGACAGATCCGGCACCCGCACCCGCACCACGGGCAGGCCAATGGCCGGATCCGTCATGTCGGCCACGATCGCCTGATCCACCCCGACCTCCCGCAGACGCCGCAGGATCGCATCCACGTCCTCGGCGATGCTGTCCGACGGCTGCACCGGCGGTCCGCGCCCGAAAGACTGCTCATCCGGCCCTGGATCGGGCGCCGGTCGCAGGGGAGAGCGCCGTTCGATCAGGTTGAATGAATCCCGGGCGCTCTGGATCGTGCCGATGCGGGCTTGGTGCGCCTCGGTCAGGGCGCGGTTCACCGCGTGTTCCATCACCGGATCACATCCCCAGCCGCCGAAGGTCATGCAAACCACCCCCGCCGCCGAAGGATAGGCGGCGTCGGCAATCGTGCATTCGACGACCGGAACGCGGATGTCGGTAGAGATCTCCGTCAGCGCGATCGAAACACCGCCCTCCGACAGCCGACCGAGGTAATCCGCGCAGCCGGGCGGCAGGGTCTGCGACGCGATGGCCCTCCGCGCGGGCGGATCCCGGTCGTCCCCGCCGTAGATGTCGAAGAACAGGTGCTGGCTGACCGCGTCGCGCTCGATCACTTCCAGAAGCGCATGGAGGATCGCTTCGCCCCGGGTCGCGCCGGAGGCCAGCCCGTTCGTATCCACCTGGGTCAGCAGCCCCTCTTTCGGCGGGCTGCGGCACAGATCGGCGGGAATCCAGATCTCGCGGCCCTCGATCATCTCCCAGGCCTGCACCCAGGCGATGGAGACATCCGGGCGATAGCGCGAATCCGGCGGCAGATCGAAGCGTTCGGGATCCGCGCAGTGTTCACCAATGCGCAACAATTCAACCCGCGAACATCGCCGGAACGGTGCGTGAACGCGCTCGGCCGACACACGCTCGACCCCTTCCATGATGGCGCTGATGCGCGCGGCCTGCGGCGTTAGCCCCTTGCCCATGTGGGTCGTCAGATCCCGGGCCAGCGGCGTCGTTGCCGCAAAGACCGGCAGGTCGGAGCCGATCAGGCGCGAAATCTCCGACACGCGCGTGATCGGCACCCGGTCCAGCACCGCGTCGGCGCGTGCTTCCATCACCTCGACCGGCAGGGTGCGGTTGGTCCCGCGACGGCATTTGTCGAACGCCTCGCCGCGGGTCAGCGGGCAATTCTTCAGATACACGGGTCTGACTGCGGTCAGAGCCCCATCGCCACGACGTGGTTGTTCTTGTCGTGGACGAACAGATGCGCATGCGCCTTGTTGGCAAGCTCGATCAGCATGTCCATCTGCTCTTTGGTCAGTTCGTCGATCGCCGTCTTGACGTGATCGCCCAGATGCCCCGGATCGGTTTCCGGTATGGCGTTGCCCTCGGCCAGATACCGTAAATTCACCGCAAGGTTTTCATAATCGGCCACTTTCCCCTCCCACTCGTCAAAAAGTCAAAAAAGAGATGTGAAAAAATCAATCTCCAAGTAATGTTAACCTATCAGAAACAATCCATCGAGTCCACGAAAGGCCCTGTCGGCCGCTCGAAGGACGCCGGATGGCGGCTGGGAAGATTTCGCCGGCCACGGCGCACCCATGGCCCGTTGCCGGGTCGCCCCGGCGCGCGTTGCAAGGAGGCAAACCATGACCGGACCGGGACCGGGCGCGATCCTGCGCGCCAAGATGACGCTGTGCACCGGGCCCGTGGACGCGGTGTTCACGCGGCTGTGGACACACGAAGACCCCGCAAGGATCGTTCCGGCCTTTCTCGTCATGCTGCACCAGATCATGCGCGCATCCGTTCCGGTGATGGAGGCCGCGATCCGCCGGTGCGAGGAACTGGGCACGGATGACGACCTGATCGGCCCGCTGGCGGACTATTACCGCCACCACCTGGAAGAAGAGCGCAACCATGATGTCTGGGCGCTCGAGGATCTCGAGGCCGCGGGATTCGACCCTGCGGCAGTGCTGGAGCGGATGCCGCCGCCCGCCGTCGCGCGTCTGGCCGGCGCCCAGCGGTATTGGGTCGAGCATTACCATCCCGTCACGCTGCTGGGCTGCATCATGGTGCTGGAATCCTTTCCGCCCACGACCGAAATCATCGACCGCATCCGTGACGACTCGGGCCTGCCCGAGGCGGCGTTCCGCACCTTCCGGTTGCACGGCCGGGTCGATCCTCATCACAGCGCCGAGTTGTTCCGCATGGTGGATTTGCTATCTCTGGGTCCGCGCGAAATCGCCATGATCGGCACCAGCATGATGGCCTGCATGGAATCCCTGACCGACTGCATCGGCTCGCTTCAGCCGGTGGACCCCGGCACCCTGCAGGCGGCCTGAACGCGCGGCCCGCACTCTTGCAGGCATTTCCTGCTGCGATACCATGATTCAGGTCAAGGCGCCCGCGCCGTCCGCCCGCAAGGTTTCGGTGCGCGCGAAACGAGGAGACGGATCATGGCCATCACCGATCACGCAGGATTGCCGCCCGAGGCGCTGCGGCCCACCTGCGACCCGGCCACGCTGGGCTTTGCCTCGACCCGGGAACTGGATGGGGTCGATCAGCTGATCGGCCAGGACCGGGCGATGGATGCGATCCGACTGGCGGCCGGGGTCCGGCACGCCGATTTCAACCTGTTCGTCCAGGGCAGTTCGGGCATGGGCCGCCGCCGGGCGGTGATGGAGCTGCTGCGCGAGCAGGCCGGGCAGCGGCCGACCCCATGCGACTGGGTCTATGTCAACAATTTCGAAGCGCCGCACAAACCCCGGGCGCTGAAACTGGCGCCGGGGCGCGCGCTGGAGTTCAAGTCGGCGATGGAAGAGCTGGTGGACGATCTCGCGATCGAGATCCCGGCCATGTTCGACTCCGAAGATTACCAGGCACAGCGGCGGGCGCTGGAACAGGAATACGGCCAGCGGCAGGAAACCGCGATGGCCGAATTCGCCGAACGCGCCAAGAGCGAAAACGTCGCGGTGATGCGCACGCCGATGGGCTATATGCTGGCACCGATCCGCAACGGCGAGGTGGTCAAGCCCGAGGTCTACGAGAAACTGCCCCAGGCCGAACGCGAAGAGATCGACGCCAAGATCGCGCGCCTGCAAGAAGAGTTGGCAAAGGTTCTGCAGCAGGCCCCCAAGATCGAACGCGAATTGCGCCGCCGGCTGGAAGATCTGCACCGCGGCATGGCCGAACGGGTGGTGCGGGATCAGGTGCAGGAGGTGGCCGCGCTGTTTCCCGATCACGAAGGCATCCAGGCCTATCTGGACGAGGCGCGGCAGGACATGATCGCCAATGCCGCGCTGTTTCTCGAACTGGCCGCCCAAGCGGGACAGAATCCCTTCCCCGAGGCGGTGCGCAAGGCCCATCCCCTGCCCGTCTTTCAGCGCTATGCCGTCAACGTGATGGTCTCGCACCAGGCCGACGGCACCGGCGCGCCGCTCGAGGCCGAGGATCTGCCGACGCTCGACCGGCTCACCGGCCGGATCGAACATGTATCCGAAATGGGCGCGCTGGTTACCAATTTCACGCTGATCAAGCCCGGTGCCCTGCACCGGGCCAATGGCGGCTATCTGGTGCTCGACGCCCGCCGTCTGCTGTCCGAGCCGATGGCCTGGCCCGCGCTGAAACAGTGCCTGCAAAGCGGGTCGATCCCGATCACGTCCATGGCCGAACGGCTCAGCCTGATGTCCACGGTGTCGCTGCAGCCCGACCCGATCCCGCTGGACGTGCGCGTGGTGCTGATCGGCGACCGGATGCTGTATGCGCTGCTGTCCATGCTCGACCCGGACTTCCCCGACCTGTTCAAGCTGCAGGCGGATTTCGAGGACGACATGGAGCAGGACGACGAGTCGCGCCGGCTTTATGCACGGATGATCGCGGCCCGGGCGAAACGGGACGGCACCCGCCCCCTGACCGCCGCGGGCGTGGCGCGCGTCCTGGACGAGGCCGCCCGTGCCGCCGGCAGCAACCGCAAGCTGTCGCTCAGGATCGACATGCTCAGCGACCTGATGCGCGAAGCCGATTTCTATGCCGCGCAGGCCAGCCGCGACGAAATCGGAGTCGAAGAACTGGATCGCGCCGTGGCCGAACGCGAACGGCGCGCCTCGCGGGTGCGCGACCGGCTGCAGGAGGCGGTGGAACGCGGCACGATCCTGATCGACACCGACGGTGCCAAGGTTGGGCAGGTCAACGGGTTGGCCGTGTCGATGCTGGGCGGTTTCGCCTTCGGCCATCCCTCGCGCATCACCGCGCGGGTGCGGATGGGCAGCGGGGAGTTCATCGACATCGAACGCGAAGTCGAACTGGGCGGCCCGCTGCATTCCAAGGGCGTGCTGATCCTCGCGGGCTATCTGACGTCGACCTATGCGCTGGATGTCCCGTTCTCGCTGCGCGCCAGTCTGGTGTTCGAGCAGACCTATTCCGGCGTCGATGGCGACAGCGCCTCCTCGACCGAGCTTTACGCGCTGCTGTCGGCGCTGTCGGGCCTGCCGATCGACCAGGGGCTGGCGGTCACCGGCTCCGTCAACCAGGAAGGCGAGGTGCAGGCGATCGGCGGGGTCAACGAAAAGATCGAAGGCTTTTTCGAAACCTGCCGCCGGCGCGGTCTGACGGGGCGTCAGGGGGTACTGATCCCGCAGTCGAACGTCCAGCACCTGATGCTGAAAACCGAGGTCGTCGAGGCCGTGGTCCGGGGCAAGTTCCGCGTCATCCCGGTTTCCACCATCGACGAGGGCATCGCGCTGCTGACCGGCCGCGAGGCCGGCGCACGGGACCCGGACGGCAATTTCCCACCCGACAGCGTGAACGGGCTGGTCGAGGCCCGGCTGCGTGCCTTTGCCGAAGCACGCAGGGCCTTTGGCAAGACGGACGGCAACGGAGAACAAACGAAATGACCACGAACAGGAAAAGGGTTCTGGTCTGCGCCGCCAGCTGTTCGGACGCCGAAACCGCCCTGACGATCGCCGAACAGCTTGCGCGCCTGTGGGGCATCGACCTGGGCGGCGTGTTCCTGCAGGAATCGGCTGTCCTGGAATCCGCCAGCCTGCCCAGCCAGAGGATCGTCACGGCGACCGGGGCGCTGATGGATCGTCCCGACCCGCAGAGGCTGCGGCACATTCTGGACCGCGAGGCCCGCGCCTTCGAGGCCGCGCTGTCGCGCTTTGCCGAACGCTATTCGCTGCACTGGCGTCTGGAGGCGGGCGGCGGCGGGACATTGCAGACATTGTGGCAGGTGGCGCGCGGCTGGGATCTGTTGCTGATCGGTCAGCGTCTGTCGCGCGCCCCCGCCGGTCCGGTTCTTCTGATCGCGCCCGAGGGAACGGGCAACCCGGAACTGTCCGATCTCGCACAGCGGCTGGCGGAGGGGCTTGGCACGTTTGTCGAGCGGCTGTCTCCGCAAGGGTATACCACGGAGGACCGGCAAGCGCTGCTGGACCGCATCAACCGCACCCGGGCCGCGCTGGTCCTCACGGATGCGGCGCAGGGGTCCTTCCACGACGAACGCGCTCTGCGCGACTTGGTCGAAGCCGCCCGCTGCCCGGTTCTGGTGTCGCAAGCCGGCGTGCAGCAGAACCGCACGACCGAGCCGCGCTGACGGCGTCCCGAAGCCAAAAGCGGCAACGAGGTGTCGAGCGAGGCCTTGGCTGTTTTTCTGGTGACGCGAATCTGACTCGCCCGGCGCTCAGTCGCCAACGCGCTGGCCCGTGGCCCGGTCGAAGACGTGCAATGCCTCGGGCGGGGCGGAAAAGGCCAGTTCCTGCCCGCCGGGGATATCGCGAACGCCTTCCAGGCTTGCCGTCAGATCGGTCCTCGTGCCAGCCAGAACCCCATGCACCAGCGTGTTCGCGCCCAGCTGTTCCAGCACGTCCACCGCCAGCCGGATCGGACCTTGCGAATCGGCCACCAGGTGTTCGGGACGAATGCCCAGCGTCACCGGCCCCGACGCGGCGGTGGTGCTGGCAATCACCGCACCGTTTTCCAGCGTCAGCCGGCCGCCCTCGGCATGGGCTGGCAGAAAGTTCATCGCCGGGCTGCCGATGAAGCCCGCGACAAAGACCGAAGCAGGGCGGGAATAGAGCTCGATGGGGCTGCCGAACTGTTCCACATAGCCCTTGTTCAGCACCATAAGACGGTCGCCCAGCGTCATTGCCTCGACCTGGTCGTGCGTGACATAGATCGACGTGACCCCCAGCCGCTTTTGCAGCTTGCGGATCTCCAGCCGCATCTGCACCCGCAGCTTCGCATCGAGGTTGGAAAGCGGTTCGTCGAACAGGAACACCTTCGGATGGCGCACGATGGCGCGGCCCATGGCGACGCGCTGGCGCTGACCGCCCGAGAGCTGCCGCGGCTTGCGGTCCAGATAGTCGCCGATTTCCAGGATCTCGGCGGCCTCGCGCACGCGGGCCTCGATCTCGGCCTTGGAAAACTTGCGGATCTTCAACCCGTAGGCCATGTTCTCCCGCACCGTCATGTGCGGATAGAGCGCGTAGTTCTGGAACACCATCGCGATGTCGCGCTGCGCGGGCTCCAGGTCGTTCACCACCCGGTCGCCGATATGCACCTGCCCGCCCGTGATGGTCTCCAACCCCGCGATCATGCGCAGCAGCGTGGACTTGCCGCAGCCCGACGGGCCGACGACGACGATGAACTCGCCATCTTCGATCTGCCCGTGCACATGGTGCAGGACTTCGGTGTCGCCATAGGATTTCGTCAGGTTCTCAAGGGTGATCGAAGCCATCATGTGCCCTTATTTCTCGGTCTCGGTCAGCCCTTTGACAAAGAGCTTCTGCATGGTGATGACGACCACGATCGGCGGCAGCATGGCCAAAAGCGCGGTCATCATGATGATGTTCCATTGCGGGGTCTGCTCGGCGGCTTCCAGCATCTGCTTGATCGAGATGACGATGGTGGTCATCGAGGTGTCGGTGGTGATCAGCAGCGGCCACAGATACTGGTTCCAGCCATAGATGAACAGGATCACGAACAGCGCCGCGATGTTGGTGCGCGACAGCGGCACCAGAATGTCCCAGAAGAACCGCAGCGGCCCCGCCCCGTCCACACGGGCGCTTTCCAGCAGCTCGTCGGGGATGGTCAGGAACACCTGCCGGAACATGAAGGTCGCCGTGGCCGAGGCGATGAGCGGCAGCGACAGCCCGACATAGGAATTCAGCATCCCCAGATCAGCGACCACTTCGAAGGTGGGCAGGATCCGCACCTCGACCGGCAGCATCAGGGTGATGAAGATCAGCCAGAAGAACCCCATGCGGAAGGGAAAGCGAAAATAGACGATGGCAAAGGCCGAGATGATCGAGATCGCGATCTTGCCCACCGCGATCATCAGCGCCATCGCAAGGCTGTTCAGCAGCATCCGCCAGACGGGCGCGATCTCGGTGCCCGAAAGCCCCGATCCGAACAGGGTGGCGGTGAAGTTTTCCCAGAAATGCCCGCCGGGCAGAAGCGGCAGCGGCGCCTGGGTCATGCGCACCGCGTCATGGCTCGCCGCCACGAAGGTGATCCAGATCGGCAGCGCCACGATGGCGATGCCGACGATCAGCACCACATGGGTGAGAATGTCGATCCAGCGGCGGTTCTCGACCATCAGTATTGCACCCTCTTCTCGATATAGCGGAACTGCACCACCGTGAGCCCGATCACCAGGATCATCAGGACCACCGACTGCGCCGCCGAACCGCCCAGATCGAGCCCCACGAAGCCGTCATTGAACACCTTGTAGACGAGGATCGTGGTGGCGTTCGCCGGCCCTCCTTGCGTGATCGCGTGGATGATGCCGAAGGTGTCGAAGAAGGCATAGGTCACGTTGATCACCAGCAGAAAAAAGGTGGTGGGCGAAATCAGCGGAAAGATGATGTCGGCAAAGCGGCGGAAGGGGCCGGCGCCGTCGATCGCGGCGGCCTCGATCACCGAGCGCGGGATCGCCTGCATCGCGGCGAGGTAGAACAGGAAATTGTAGGCCACCTGTTTCCACGCGGCGGCCATGATGACCAGCAGCATCGCCTGGTTGCCGTTCAGGTAATGGTTCCACTCGATGCCCATGAATTCCAGGAAATATGGCAAGATCCCCAGCGTGGGGTTGAACATGAACACCCACAGCGCGCCAGCCAGCACCGGCGCCACCGCATAGGGCCAGATCAAGAGCGTGCGATAGGTCGTGGCGGCCCGCGCCACCCGGTCGGCAAAGCCCGCCAGCACCAGCGCAAAGCTCATCGACAGGGCCGCCACGGCGGCGGAAAAGACGATCGTTCGCCCGAAGCTGCCCAGGTAGATCGGATCCTCGGCCAGCGCCACGAAATTCTCGAACCAGACGAACTCGGTCGAAAGCCCGAAGGCGTCCTCCAGCAGGAAGGACTGATAGATCGCCTGCGCGGCAGGCCAGATGAAGAAGACCAGCGTGATCGCCACCTGGGGGGCAACCAGCAGATAGGGCAGAATGCCCGGCGGGAAATGAACGCGTTTCAGCATGATCCGTGGCGATCCGAATGGCGCGGCGCCCGCGACCCCAAGGCCGCGGACGCCGCCATCATTGGCAGAGGCCGGCCCTTACTTGGCGGACCGCTCGAACTTGCGCAACAGCGCATTGCCGCGCGCCACCGCGTCGTCCATCGCCTGGCGGGCGGTCTTCTGCCCGGCCCAGAGCGCCTCCATCTCTTCGTTGATGATGTCGCGGATCTGCACGAAGTTGCCGAACCGCAGCCCGCGCGAATTCGGCGTCGGCTCGTTGAGGCTGAGCTGCTTGATCGCGGTGTCGGTGCCGGGGTTCTTTTCATAGAAGCCCTGGGACTTGGACAGTTCATAGGCCGCGGTCGTGATCGGCACATAGCCGGTTTCCTGGTGCCACCAGGCCTGAACCTCGGGGGTGGACAGATATTTCAGGAACTTGGCCACGCCCTTGTATTCCTCATCCGACTTGCCGGCCAGCACCCAAAGCGTCGCACCGCCGATGATCGAGTTCTGCGGCTTGTCCGCCACGTCGGTGTCAAGCGGCAGCATGGTCTGGCCGAAGTTGAACTTGGCCTGGCTCTTGATGCTGCCGTAATAGGCCGAAGAGTTCATCCACATACCGCATTCGCCGTTGGTGAACATCGGCAGGCTGTCGCCCCGACGGCCGCCATAGACGAAGAGGTTGCCGTCCTGCATGTCGGCCACGGCCTGAAGCCGGTTCACCACCGCGTCGTTGTTGAACACCAGTTCGGTATCCAGCCCGGCAAAGCCGTTTTCCTTGGTCCCGATCGGCAGGTTGTGCCAGGCCGAGTAGTTCTCGATCATCACCCAGGACTGCCAGCCGAAGGAAAAGCCGCATTTCATGCCGTTGTCGACGAGCTTCTGCGCGGCTTCCTTCACCTCGTTCCAAGTGGTCGGCACCTTTGCGCCGGCGGCATCCAGCGCGTCCTTGTTGTACCAAAGAACCGGGGTCGAGCTGTTGAACGGCATCGACAGCAGATGCCCGTCCGAGGTCTGGTAATACGAGATCACCGCCGGGAGATAGTCCGACTTGTCAAAGCTTTCGCCCGCATCCGCCATGAGCTGCTCGACCGGATAGACCGCCCCCTTGGCGGCCATCATCGAGGCGGTGCCGACCTCGAACACCTGCACCAGCGCGGGCTGCTGCTTGGCCCGGAACGCGGCGATCGCGGCGGTCATCGTCTCGGTATAGTTGCCCTTGTAGACGGGCACGACCTTGTAATCCGACTGCGTGGCGTTGAAATCGGCGGCGATCTTGTCCACGCGCTCACCATTGGCGCCGCCCATGGCATGCCACCACTGGATTTCCACCTGCGCAAGCGCGGCCGTCGCGCTGAGCGTCAGCGCCGACGCGCCCGCCGCCAGAGTTTTCCAGAGCATGTCAGTCTCCCCTCTTTCGTTTTGACATCGAACAGACCTTTTCCCTTTGCAACAATGAAAGCAAGAGAAAGTTTTGTGAAAGTTTGATTGCACTTTCATGTCACGGCCGGAACCAGGCCCGAAAGCGTGGAAAGGGCGGCAAGGTTGCGCAATGGGTATTTTCGACCAGAAAGAAGCAGGAGTGCACCATCAAACCGCGGGATCGAACGCCCGGTCGCAGCCGCCATGCGATCCGCCAGCATCCCGGTCGTCCGGAGCTTGGCGTCATGGCTCGAATGGTCTTGTTCCCAAGGTATCGCCCGGCGCATAGTCCGGCAGCGCAGCACGGGATCGCAGGGAACATGCCGAACCACCGCACTTGTCACCGCCAGAATATGAACGCGATCGGGTGTCGCGACGGGCGGCGGATCCGGCCGTCACGGGACGCCGGGGACTGACCACCGATGCCGGCGTTGATGGTGCAGGGGACCGGCTCGAATGTCGGCAAGTCGATGCTGGTGGCGGGGCTGGCGCGGGCGGCACGGCGTCGGGGGCTGTCCGTCGCGCCGTTCAAGCCGCAGAACATGTCGAACAACGCCGCGGTCACTGCCGACGGGGGCGAGATCGGCCGGGCGCAGGCCTTGCAGGCCTTGGCCTGCGGGCTGGAGCCCACGGTGCACATGAACCCGATCTTGCTGAAGCCGGAAACCGACCGGGGGGCGCATGTCGTGGTGCAGGGCCGGCGCCTGGCGACGGTGGCGGCACGGGACTACGGCGGGCTGAAGGCGCAGTTGATGGAGCGCGTTCTGGACAGTTTCGAGCGGCTGTCGTCCGCCCATGACCTGGTGATCGTCGAAGGCGCCGGCAGCCCCGCCGAGGTCAATCTGCGCCCGCGGGACATCGCCAACATGGGCTTTGCGCGGGCGGCGGACGTGCCGGTCGTGCTGGCCGGCGATATCGACCGCGGCGGCGTCATCGCCCAGATCGTCGGCACGCAGGCGGTGATCGACCCGCAGGACGCGGCGATGGTCGTGGGGTTCCTCGTGAACAAGTTTCGCGGCGATCCACGCCTGTTCGATGACGGCTATCGCTTGATCGAACAGCGCACTGGCTGGCGCGGTTTCGGCGTGCTGCCGTGGTTCGACGGCGCTTGGCGCCTGCCGGCCGAAGACGCGCAGGAGATTCGCAGCGGCCCGCGCAAGGGGCGCTTTCACGTCGTCTGTCTGCACCTGTCGCGGATTGCGAATTTCGACGACATGGACCCGCTGTCGCAGGAGCCGGGCGTGTCCGTGACGATGCTTCCCGCGGGCGCGCCGATTCCGGCAGACGCCGATCTGGTCGTCATTCCCGGCACGAAATCCACGCGCGGCGATCTGGCCTGGCTGCGCGCGCAGGGCTGGGACGTGGACCTGCGCGCCCATTGGCGGCGTGGCGGGCGGGTTCTGGGCATTTGCGGGGGCTACCAGATGCTGGGCCGGACCGTGGCCGACCCGCAGGGAGTCGAGGGCGATCCGGGGGAAACCCCCGGTCTTGGTCTTCTGGGCGTGACCACTGTCATGCACCCCGAGAAACGGCTGTCGCGGGTTCGGGCGAGGCATGCTGCATCGGGGCTGGAGCTGGACGGCTACGAGATCCATGTCGGGCGCACCACGGGGGCCGATTGCGCCCGGCCCTTTGCCTTTGTCGATGACCACCCCGAAGGTGCCACGAGCGCCGACGGCCGTGTGACGGGCACCTATCTGCACGGCCTGTTTCGCGATGACGCCTTTCGCCGACACATGCTGGAGCAATGGGGCGCGGAGCCGTCCGGCCTGTCCCATCAAGCCACTGTCGAGGCGACCCTCGACGCCCTGGCCGACCACGTCGAGGCCCATCTCGACGTCGATGGACTGCTAGCAATGGCGCGCTGAGCCCGGCGCGGCAGGTCGGGATCCCGGCACCGGAACCAGCGGCGGCGCGAGCGACCGCAAGCCGGAGCCGAGCGAAGCTCTTGCCAGGCGCCTTCCATGTGTCGCCCGTGCGACAGGGCAGCACGCCCCGTATCGCTAGAGCCGCAGGTCGGCGTCGCCCGCCGGCAGGATGGATTTCAGGTCGAACAGGACATGCACCGGCTTGCCCAGCCGGCGGAACCGGTCCGCGCCGGCGGAGCGGAACGCGTCATGGGCCACGGCCAGGATCACGCCATCGTAGGCCGCCGCCTGCGGCTCGGCCACCAGCTCCAGCCCGTATTCGGCCCGCGCCTCGGTCGGATCGGCCCAGGGGTCGTGCACATTGACGGCGGCGCCGTAGTCGCGCAGCTCGGCCACCACGTCCACCACGCGGGTGTTGCGCAGGTCGGGGCAGTTTTCCTTGAAGGTCAGCCCCAGCACCAGGATGCGCGATCCCTTCACCTCGATTCCGCGCTTCAGCATCGCCTTGACCATCCGCCCCGCCACCCAGGCGCCCATCCCGTCATTGATTCGCCGCCCGGCCAGGATCACCTCGGGGTGATATCCCAGCGCCTCGGCCTTGTGGGTCAGGTAGTAGGGATCCACCCCGATACAGTGCCCGCCGACCAGGCCGGGGCGGAAGGGAAGAAAGTTCCACTTGGTCCCCGCCGCCGCCAGCACCGCCTGAGTGTCGATCCCCATGCGGTTGAAGATGATCGCCAGCTCGTTCATGAGCGCGATGTTCAGATCGCGCTGGGTGTTTTCGATGACCTTCGCTGCCTCGGCCACCCGGATCGAGGGCGCCTTGTGCGTTCCGGCGGCGACGATCGAGGCATAGAGCGCGTCCACCTCGTCCGCCACCTCCGGTGTGGAGCCCGAGGTCACCTTCACGATCGTCGTCAACCGGTGGTCGCGGTCGCCGGGGTTGATGCGTTCGGGGGAATAGCCGCAGAAGAAATCGCGGTTGTAGGTCAGCCCCGAGGCGCGTTCCAGCGCCGGCACGCAGTCTTCCTCGGTGCAGCCGGGATAGACGGTGGATTCGTAGATGACGATGTCGCCGCGCTTGATCACCCGGCCCACCGTTTCCGACGCCGCCAGCAGCGGGCCAAGATCGGGGCGCTTGTGCGCGTCGATCGGGGTCGGCACGGTGACGATGAAGATGCGCGCAGCGCGCAGCGCCTCGGGGTCGTGGGTCAGCGCCAGATGCCGCGCCGCGGCCAGCTCTTCGGGCGCCACCTCGCGGGTGTCGTCGCGGCCCGCGCGCAACTCTTCGATGCGCCGGGGGTCGATGTCGAAACCGATCACCCGCCGGTGCTTGCCGAACTCCACCGCGAGCGGCAGCCCCACATAGCCCAGCCCGATCACGGCGAGAGTCTTGTCCCCGCTCATGTCCGTCACTTGCCGTAATACTCCCTGAACCAGGCCACGAAGCGCGCGATGCCCTCGCGCACATCCGTCTGCGGCCGGTAGCCGGTCAGCCGCATCAGAAGCGACGCATCCGCCCAAGTCGCCGGCACGTCGCCCTTCTGCATTTCCATGTAGTTGCGGATCGCCGGCCGGCCGAGCGCCTCTTCGATCGCATCCACGAAGTCCAGCAGCCGCACCTTGTCGGAATTGCCGATATTCACCACCCGGTAGGGCGCCACCGGCGACAGGCTGTCGCCTTCGGGCACCACGCCGCCCTCGGGCCGCTGCGGAACCGCGTCGATCAGCAGCCGGATGCCGCGCACCAGGTCATCGACATAGGTGAAGTCGCGCCACATCTCGCCGTGATTGTAGATGTCGATGGGGCGGCCCTCGAGGATCGCGTCCACGAACTTGAACAGCGCCATGTCCGGCCGCCCCCAGGGGCCGTAGACCGTGAAGAACCGGAACATGGTGGTCGGCAGGTTCCACAGATGGGCATAGGCATGACCCATGCTCTCGGTCGCCTTCTTGGTGGCGGCGTAGATGGTCAGCTGGGTGTCGGCCTTGTCGGTTTCGCGGAACGGCATCTCTTCGTTGGCGCCGTAAACCGACGAGGTCGAGGCCATCAGCAAATGCTGCACCTGATGCCGGCGCGCGGCCTCCATCACGTTGAAGGTGCCGACAACGTTGGCATCGACATAGGCGCGCGGGTTCTCCAAGCTGTAGCGCACACCGGCCTGCGCGGCGAGGTGGACGATGACGTTCGGTTCAAACGCATCCGCCGCGGCGTCGAAGGCATCGCGGTCCTCCAGCATCGCCTCGGTGGCGGTGAAGTTGGGGTTCTGCAGCAGCATCGCGTGGCGGCGCTGCTTGAGCCGGATGTCGTAGTAATCCGTCATCCCGTCGAACCCGTGGATGCGGAAGCCTTCCTCCAGCAGCAGCCGGGCAAGGTGAAAGCCGATGAACCCGGCCGTACCGGTGACGAGAATGCGGCGGGTGTCGGTGGTCATGGGGTCTCCTTCGGCGTGGACCGAGCCGTTGCGATTGCGGAAGGTCATACGACCGCGCGCCGGATTCCGCCAGAGCGGCATGTCATGTCGAAACCGCAACAGGCACGCCAGCGCCGCCGGGATCGCCGGGATACGGCAAAGACGCGTATCCTGTCCGACCCGCGGACATCGCGGCTTCGCGCACAAGGGCGCTTTTCGCCGGCGGTTGCGGCGGTTATCATCGGCCGCCAGGAGATCCCGATGGCCCAAGGCACCCCGCATCGCGACAACCCCGACCTGACCGACCTGGCCGATTCGGCCTGGCTGGACGTGTTGCAGGCGGTGGACCGCACCTATGCCGAACTGGTCGCCTATCAGGAACGGCTCGAGGCCAAGAACCACGAGCTGGACGCGCTCAGGCGGTTCATGGCCTCAGTGTTGCAATCGGTGTCGGACGTGCTGATGGTGGTGGACCGCAACCACCGCCTGCAAGAGGCCAGCCGGTCGCTGGGCCGGATGCTGGGCCGCCCCGAATCCGATCTGCCGGGCACGCCGCTTTCCGATCTGGTGACCGACGCCTCGCAGGCCGAACTCGCCGCGGCGGTGGACCGGGCGATGGCGGCGCGCGCCTCGCAGATGGTCGAGATCGACATCGCCACGCCGCAGGGTCCCGCGCCGCTGGAAGTGTCGATCGCGCCGCGCCTGGACGATCGCGGCCGCGCCACCGGGGCGGTGCTGACTGGGCGGCCCCTGGGCGAGCTGCGCCGCGCCTATGCCAAGTTGTCGGAAAGCCACAAGGCGCTGCAAGAGGCGCAGGCGCAGCTGGTGCGCAACGAAAAGCTGGCCGCGTTGGGACGGCTGCTGGCGGGCGTGGCGCATGAGCTGAACAATCCGATCAGTTTCGTCTATGCCAACGCTCATGCGCTCGAAAAATACGTCAGCCGGTTCGAGACCTATTTCCAGAAGGTGCAGGAAGGCGCCGACCGCGAGGAACTGATCCGCCTGCGCCAGGAGCTGAAGCTGGACCGCGAGCTGCGCAACCTGCGCGCGGCGATCGACGGCGCCCGCGACGGGGCCGAACGGGTGCGCGACATCGTCGAGGATCTGCGCCGGCTGTCCGCCGAAGGCTCGGGCGAGATCACCGAGTTCGACCTGGCCGAAACCGCCCGCGTGGCCGCGCATTGGGTCGAACGCGGCGCCCGGCGGCAGGTGACGCTGACGCATACCGGCGATGCCCATGTGCCGGTGCGGGGGCGGCCGGGGCACATCCAGCAGGTGATCATGAACCTTGTCCAGAACGCCCACGACGCGGTGGAAAACGTGGACGACCCGCGCATCACCATCGACACCCGGACCGAAAACGGTCGTGCGGTTCTGTGCGTGCGCGACAACGGCCCCGGCGTGCCGCCCGACAAGGCCACCGCGATCTTCGACCCGTTCTACACCACCAAGGACGTGGGCCGCGGCACCGGGCTGGGACTTTCCATCTCGCACAAGATCGCGCAGGAACATGGCGGGCAATTGCGCCTGTGCCCGTCCGAATCCGGCGCCTGCTTCCGGCTGGAACTGCCATTGGAGACCCGCGAATGAACCTGCTCTGGATGCAATCGGCCGGCTGTGGCGGCTGCACCATGTCGCTTTTGTGCGCCGAGGATCCCAACGTGCTGGATCTGCTCGACACCGCCGGCATCCGCCTGCTTTGGCACCCCGCGCTCAGCCAGGAGACCGGCACGCAGGTGCGCGCCCTGCTGGAGCGGATCGAGGCGGGCGAAGAGACGCTCGACATTCTCTGCGTCGAGGGCGCGATCCTGCGCGGGCCGAACGGGACGGGACGGTTCCAGGTGCTGGCGGGCACCGGGCGGTCGCTGCTGGACTGGGTGCAGGCGCTGGCCGCGCGCGCGGGTCATGTGGTCGCCGTAGGCAGCTGCGCGGCCTTCGGCGGGGTGTCCTCGGCCGGCGACAACATCACCGATGCGGTGGGGCTGCAATACGAGGGCAAGCATCCGGGCGGCGCGCTGCCGGCGGGGTTCCGGGGCCGCGCCGGGCTGCCGGTCGTCAACGTCGCGGGCTGCCCCACCCATCCCGGCTGGGTGGCCGAGACGCTTCTAATGCTGGCCGAGGGGACGATGGGGCCGGAGGCGCTGGACGAGCTTGCCCGGCCGCTGTTCTTCACCGAGACGCTGGCCCATCACGCCTGCCCCAAGAACGAATTCTACGAATACAAGGCCAGCGCGCAGAAGCTGTCGCAGCAAGGTTGCCTGATGGAGCATCTGGGCTGCGTCGGCACCCAGGCCGCCGCCGATTGCAACATCCGCACATGGAATGGCGAGGGCAGCTGCACCCGTGCGGGATATCCCTGCATCAACTGCACCGCTCCCGAATTCGAGGAGCCCCGCCACGCCTTTACCGAGACGCCGAAATTCGCCGGCATCCCCGTGGGCCTGCCCACCGACATGCCCAAGGCGTGGTTCATGGCGCTGGCCTCGCTGTCCAAGGCCGCCACGCCGCCGCGGCTCAGCGCGAACGCCACCGCCGACCGGATCCTCGTCCCGCCAAGACCGGGGGCGCCGCGCAAATGACCGACCCGACGCGAACGCTGCTCGTCGGCCCGTTCAACCGGGTCGAGGGCGATCTGGAAATCCGGCTCGAGGTCGAGGACGGGCAGGTGCGCGCGGCCTATGCCAATTCGCCCCTGTTCCGGGGGTTCGAGCGGATGCTCGTTGGCAAGGATCCGCGCGATGCGATGACCATCACCCCGCGCATCTGCGGCATCTGCTCGATCAGCCAGTCGGCGGCGGCGGCCGCGGCGCTCGGTTCGCTCACCGGCGCCCACCCCGCCCCGCAGGGGGCGCTGGCCGCGGCGATCCTGCACGGGGTGGAGAACCTCGCCGACCATGTAACCCATTTCAACCTGTTCTTCATGCCCGATTTCGCCCGCCCCGCCTATGCCGGCCGCGACTGGCACGACACGGCGGTGGCGCGCTTCACCGCCGCCCAGGGCTCGGCCATCCGCGCCACGGTCGAGGCGCGGGCCAAGCTGTTCCACATTGTCGGGCTTCTGGGGGGCAAGTGGCCGCACACGCTGGCGATCCAGCCCGCCGGCGTCACCCGCGCGCCCTCCGCCCGCGACCGCCAGCGCATCCGCCTGTCGCTGGCCGGTTTCCGGCGCCATCTCGAAGACGTGCTGTTCGGCGCCCCTATCGAAGCCTTCGCCGGGCTGAAGAGCCTTGATGCGCTGATGGGCTGGAGCACGGGCGATGCCGGGCTGTTTCTGCGCATCGCCGCCGATCTGGAGTTGGATGGGCTCGGTCGCGGGCCGGGGCGGTATCTGTCCTTCGGCGCCTATCCGCTGGCCGAGGGGCGCGCCATGGCGGAGGGCATCTGGGCCGAGGGGCGCCACCAGCCGCTCGACACCGCCGCGATCACCGAGGATCTGACCCATGCCTGGATGCTGGGCCGGGCCGCGCATCCCGCCCACGGCGTGACCGAACCCGACATGGAGATGACCGAACCCGCCTACAGCTGGTGCAAGGCGCCGCGGTTGGGCGGGCGGACGATGGAGGTGGGCGCGCTGGCGCGCGCGGTGGTGGACGGACACCCGCTGGCGCTCGATCTTGCTGCGCGCGGCGGCGGGGTGCTGGCGCGCATCGCCGGGCGGCTGCTGGAAATCGCGCGCACCCAGGTCCTGCTGGAAGAGTGGGCCGCGGCGCTCGATCCGGGCGCGCCCTTCATGGCCGACATGCCCCCCATCCGCGACGGCTCGGGCGAAGGGCTGGTCGAGGCCGCGCGCGGCGCGCTCGGCCACTGGATCCGGGTCGAGGGCGGGCGCATCGCGGGCTATCAGATCGTGGCGCCCACCACCTGGAACTTCAGCCCGCGCGATGCCGAGGGCACCCCCGGCCCGGTCGAGGCGGCGCTGGTCGGCGCACCGGTCCGCCCGGACGAGGATACGCCGCTTGCCGTCCAGCACATCGTGCGCAGCTTCGACCCCTGCATGGTTTGCACGGTGCATTGATGGGCGCAGCGTCGGGCCGCCGCATCCGCGTGCGCGGACAGGTGCAGGGGGTAGGGTTCCGCCCCTTCGTGTGGGATCTCGCCCGCCGCATGGAGATCACGGGAGACGTGCGCAACGATGCCGAGGGCGTGCTGATCCATGCCGCCGGTCCCGCGCTTGACGCCTTTGAACGCGCGCTGGCGACCGAGGCCCCGCCGCTGGCCGAGGTGCAGGCGGTGGAAAGCGCGCCCCATGTCTTTGACTGCGCGCCCGAGAGGTTCGAGATCGTCGCCTCGGCCGGCGGCACGGCGGATACCGGCGTGACGCCCGATGCCGCCACCTGCCCCGCCTGCCTGGCCGAAATCCGCGACCCGGCCGAACGGCGTCACGGTTATGCCTTCACCAACTGCACCCATTGCGGGCCACGCTTCACCATCCTCGACCGCCTGCCCTATGACCGGGCGAAGACCTCGATGCGCGCCTTTGCGATGTGCCCTGCCTGCCGCGCCGAATACGAAAACCCCGCCGACCGCCGGTTCCACGCCCAGCCCATCGCCTGCCCCACCTGCGGCCCGCGCCTGTGGCTGGAGGTGGACGGCGCCGAGCAGCCCGGCGACCCCATCGCGCAGGCCGCGGAGATGCTGCGCGCGGGCGCGATCCTTGCCGTCAAGGGGCTGGGCGGGTTCCACCTGGCCTGCGACGCGCTGAACGGCGCGGCCGTGCAGCGCCTGCGGGAGCGCAAGCGCCGACCCGCCAAGCCCTTTGCCCTGATGGGTGACTTGGACATGATCCGCACCCATGCCGATGCCGGGCCCGAGGCCGAAGCGCGGCTGACCGACCCCGCCGCGCCGATCCTGCTGTTGACCGCGCGCGGCGCCGCTCTGCCCGAGGCGGTGGCACCGGGACAGGACACGCTGGGATGGATGCTGCCCTCCACGCCGCTGCATCACCTGCTGCTGGATGCCTTCGGGGGGCCGCTGGTGATGACTTCGGGCAATCTTTCGGGTCAGCCGCAGGTGATCGGCAATGACGAGGCGCGGGCGAAGCTTGCGCCCTTCGTCGATGGTTTCCTGATGCATGACCGCGACATCCTGCGCCGGCTGGACGACTCGGTGGAACGCCTGACGCCGCAGGGACCGATGATCCTGCGCCGGGCGCGCGGGCGGGTGCCGGGCACGCTGCCCCTGCCGCCGGGGTTCGAGGACGCCCCGCAGGTGCTGGCCTTTGGCGGACAGCTCAAATCCGCGATCTGTCTGACGAAATCGGGCCGGGCGCTCTTGTCGCATCACCTGGGCGATCTCGACGACCGGCTCTGTTACGACGAATTCCGCAAGGCCGATGCCGATTACGCCGGGCTGTTCGACCACCGCCCCCAAATCTTCGCCTGCGACCTGCATCCCGGCTATCGCGCCTCGCAGCACGCCAAGACCCGCGCCAGAGCACACGCGGATGGCGCGCTGATCCGCGTCCAGCACCACCACGCGCACATGGCCGCCTGCATGGCGGAAAACGGCTGGCCGCGCGATGGCGGGCCGGTTGCGGGGATCGTGCTCGACGGGCTGGGGCTGGGCACGGATGGCACGATCTGGGGCGGCGAAATCCTTGTCGGCGACTACGTCGGTTTCCGCCGTGCCGCACATCTGGCCCCCGTTCCGCTGATCGGCGGCGATGCCGCGCAGCGCGAGCCCTGGCGCAACCTGCTGGCGCGGCTCGATGCGGCGGGGCTGGGCGCGTTGGCCGATGAAATTCTTGCGGGCCGCGACCTGTCCCTGCCCCGCGCCGCCGCCGCGCGCGGGGTGAACGCGCCGCTTTCCTCCTCGGCAGGCCGGCTGTTCGACGCCTTCGCCGCCGCGCTGGGGCTGGTGACCGGCGCGCAGAGCTTCGAAGGGGAGGCTGCGATGCGGCTTGAGGCACTGGCCCGCAGCGCGCCGGAGGCGCTGTCCCGCCCCTACCCGTTCGACGCCGCCGGTGATGCGCTTGACCCCGCGCCGCTGTTTCGCGCTTGGGCAGACGACCGAGCCGCCGGCGTGTCGCCCGCGATCATGGCCGCGCGATTCCACGCCGGACTGGCCGAGGCGTTCTGCGCCCCCGCGCGGGCGCTGATCGAAGGCGGCGCGGCGCGGGCTGTGGCGCTCTCGGGCGGGTGTTTCCAGAACGCCACGCTGCTGGATCTGTGCGCCCGGCGGCTGGAGGGGCTGCCCCTGCTGATCCACCGCAAGGTGCCGGCCAATGACGGCGGGCTGGCGCTGGGGCAGGCGCTGATCGCTGCGGCGGGCGGCGGCGGGGATGGGCGGTAAGCTCGTTTCCACCCGCTGCAAGGTAAGGTAACGGCGCGACCGGATACCGTGGTATGCAGATCCCCCGTTCCCGCCCGTTAACCGTCTGAAAAATCGGCGGGAACCGCCTGCCGCATCAATCCCGCCGCATTTCCCTTTATCGCGCCGCACCGCGCGGCATCCTTTACCGGGAAGGAACCCGACCCGCGCCAGGCGGGCGGGGAATCAATTGCAGCAACGGAGGAGGGGCACGCCTTGAAGCCCAGGGAAACCTTCTATGACGTGATGCGCCGCCAGGGGATCACCCGGCGCAGCTTCATGAAATACTGTTCGCTCACGGCCTCGGCGCTGGGGCTGGGGCCGGCTTTCGTGCCGAAGATCGCCCACGCGATGGAAACCAAGCCGCGCACCCCGGTGATCTGGCTGCACGGGCTGGAATGCACCTGCTGTTCGGAAAGCTTCATCCGCTCGGCGCATCCGCTGGTCAAGGACGTGGTGCTGTCGATGATCTCGCTGGACTACGACGACACGCTGATGGCGGCGGCCGGCCACGCCGCCGAACGGGCGCTGGAAGAGACCATCGAGCAATACCGCGGCAACTACATCCTGGCGGTCGAGGGCAACCCGCCGCTGAACGAGGACGGGATGTTCTGCATCACCGGCGGCAAGCCCTTCGTGGAAAAGCTGCGCCATGCCGCAAAGGACGCCAAGGCGATCATCAGCTGGGGGGCCTGTGCCTCTTATGGCTGCGTGCAGGCGGCCTATCCCAACCCCACGCAGGCCACGCCGGTGCACAAGGTCATCACCGACAAGCCGATCATCAAGGTGCCCGGCTGCCCGCCGATCGCCGAGGTGATGACCGGCGTCATCACCTACATGCTGACCTTCGACCGTCTGCCCGAGCTCGACCGCCAGGGCCGGCCGGCGATGTTCTACGGCCAGCGCATCCACGACAAGTGCTATCGCCGGCCGCATTTCGACGCCGGCCAGTTCGTCGAGGCCTGGGACGACGAGAACGCGCGCAAGGGCTATTGCCTCTACAAGATGGGCTGCAAGGGGCCGACCACCTACAACGCCTGCTCCACCATCCGCTGGAACGAGGGCGTGAGCTTCCCCATCCAGTCCGGCCATGGCTGCATCGGCTGCTCCGAGGACGGGTTCTGGGATCAGGGCAGCTTCTATGACCGGGTGACCGACCTGACCCAGTTCGGCGTGGAATCCAATGCCGACAAGATCGGCATGACGGCGGCCGCCGGCGTGGGCGGCGCAGTGGCGCTGCACGCCGCCGTCTCGGCGCTGAAGGCCGCGCAGCGCAAGACACAGAACGACGTTTCCGAGGAGGCCTGATAGATGGTTGTTCAAACCCCCAACGGTTTCGAGCTGGACAATTCCGGGCGCCGGATCGTCGTGGATCCGGTGACGCGGATCGAGGGCCACATGCGCTGCGAAGTCAACGTGGATGAAAACGGCGTGATCCGCAACGCCGTCTCCACCGGCACCATGTGGCGCGGGCTAGAGGTGATCCTGAAGGGCCGCGACCCGCGCGATGCCTGGGCCTTTACCGAACGCATCTGCGGGGTGTGCACCGGCACCCACGCGCTGACATCCGTGCGCGCGGTCGAGGACGCGCTGGGGATCACCATCCCCGACAACGCCAACTCGATCCGCAACATCATGCAGCTCAACCTGCAGATCCACGACCACATCGTGCATTTCTATCACCTGCACGCGCTGGACTGGGTGAACCCCGTGAACGCCCTGCGCGCCGACCCCAAGGCGACGTCCGAGCTGCAACAGACGGTGGGGCCGAACCACCCGCTGTCCAGCCCGGGCTATTTCCGCGACGTGCAGAACCGGCTGAAACAGTTCGTCGAATCCGGTCAGCTGGGCCTGTTCAAGAACGGCTATTGGGACAACCCCGCCTATCGACTGCCCCCCGAGGCCGACCTGATGGCGGTGACGCACTACCTCGAGGCGCTGGATCTCCAGCGCGAGGTGGTCAAGATCCACACCATCTTTGGCGGCAAGAACCCGCACCCCAACTGGCTGGTGGGGGGCGTGCCCTGCCCGATCAACATGCACTCCACCGGCGCGGTGGGCGCGATCAACATGGAACGGCTGAACCAGGTCTCGACCATCATCCAGCTGTGCCAGGACTTCGTGCGCAACGTCTATATCCCCGACGTGGTGGCGATCGGCGGCTTCTACCGCGACTGGCTGTATGGCGGCGGGCTGTCCAGCCAGGCGGTGCTCGCCTATGGCGACATCCCCGAACATGCCAACAATTTCGACGCCGACCAGCTGCACCTGCCGCGCGGCGCGATCATCAACGGCAACCTCGACGAGGTGCATGACGTCGATGTGCGCGACCCCGAGCAGATCCAGGAATTCGTCGATCACAGCTGGTATGATTATGGCGAGCCGGGCCGCGGCCTGCACCCGTGGGACGGCGTCACCGAGGCGCGCTTCGAGCTGGGCGCGAACACGGTCGGCAGCCGCACCAATATCGAGAACATCGACGAGGCCGCCAAATACAGCTGGATCAAGGCACCGCGCTGGCGCGGCCACGCGATGGAGGTGGGGCCGCTGGCGCGCTACATCATCGGCTATGCCAAGGGGCATGACCAGATCACCGATCAGATCAAGGGACTGTTGCGCACCATGGACCTGCCGGTGGAGGCGCTGTTCTCGACACTGGGGCGCACCGCGGCGCGGGCGCTCGAGGCCGAGTATTGCGCCGATCTGCAGCGGTATTTCTTCGACAAGCTGGTGACCAACATCCGCAACGGCGACGAAAGCACCGCCAATATCGAGAAATGGGAACCGTCGAGCTGGCCGAAACAGGCCCGCGGCGTCGGCATGACCGAGGCGCCGCGCGGCGCGCTGGGGCACTGGGTGTCGATCGCGGATGGACGCATCGAGAACTATCAATGCGTGGTGCCCACCACCTGGAACGGCAGCCCGCGCGATGCCAAGGGCAATATCGGCGCCTTCGAGGCCAGCCTCATGAACACGCCGATGGAACGCCCCGACGAGCCGGTGGAGATCCTGCGCACCCTGCACAGCTTCGACCCGTGCCTGGCCTGTTCCACCCATGTCATGTCGCCCGACGGCGACGAACTGACCACCGTAAAGGTCCGCTGAAGGAGGCATCCATGAAACGACTTGCAACCGTTGCCGCCATTGCGGCGCTGACCGCCACCCCGGCGCTGGCCCATACCGGCGTGGGCGGCACGTCGGGCCTTGTCGCGGGCTTCGTGCATCCTCTGATGGGGGTGGATCACCTGCTGGCGATGGTGACGGTCGGGCTGTGGTCCGGCTTTGCCCTGCCGCGCCATGTCTGGGCCGGCGCGGCCAGCTTTCTGGCCGCGATGGCCGCCGGCGCGGCGCTGGCCTGGGGCGGCGTGGCCCTGCCCTTTGTCGAAGGTGGAATAACCCTGTCGGTCATCGCCTTCGGCCTGATGACCGTATTCGCCCGGCCCGGTCAGGGCGTTCCGGCCAGCGCCGCCACGCTGGCGACGATCGCGGGCTTTGCCATCTTTCACGGTCACGCCCATGCCAGCGAGGCCACCGGCGCCGCGCTGGCCTATCTGGCCGGCTTCCTGGCCGCCACGGCGGCGCTGCACCTGGCCGGGATCGGGCTGGCCCGCGCGGTGGCCGACGGCCGGCTGACGGCCCTTCTGCAACGCGGGATCGGCGGCGGGGTGGCCGTTGCCGGCATGGCCCTGATGCTGGGGTAAGCCATGGCACACGATACCATCCATGTCCCCAACCCCGATGTCGAACCGCTGAAATCGGCGCGACTGGCCGGCGACGCCACCGAAACCGATGTCGAAAGCATCCGCCGGCGCACATCGGTCTTCGTCTACGAATGGCCCGTCCGGCTGTGGCACTGGGTCAACGCGCTGGCGATCCTGGTGCTGGCGGTCACCGGCTGGTTCATCGGATCGCCGCCGCCGTCCATGCAGATCGGCGAGGCCACCCACCAGTTCGTGTTCGGCTATATCCGGTTCGCCCATTTCGCCGCCGGGCTGATCCTGACGGTGGGCTTTCTGGGCCGCATCTACTGGGCCTTCGTCGGCAACCACCACGCCCGGCAGCTCTTTCGCCTGCCGCTGTGGAACCGCCGCTGGTGGTCGGAAGTGTTCTATGAACTGCGCTGGTATCTGTTCCTGGAACGCGAGCCCAAGAAATATGTGGGCCACAACCCGCTGGCGCAGGCGGCGATGTTCCTTTTCATGACGCTGGGGCTGAGCTTCATGATCGTCACCGGGCTTGCACTCTACGGCGAAGGTCTGGGCGCGGGGTCCTGGGCCGACCGGCTGTTCGGCTGGGTGATCCCGCTGGCGGGCGGCAGCCAGGCGCTGCATTCGATCCATCACCTGGGCATGTGGGCGATCGTGATCTTTGTCATGATCCACGTTTATGCCGCGATCCGCGAAGACATCATGTCGCGCCAGTCGATGGTGTCCACCATGATCTCGGGGCATCGCACCTTCAAGGACGACCGCCCCGAGTAAACCGCGCAGGGACGATTCATCTCACCAATCCGGCGGGCTGAGGCCCGCCGTTTTTCATATGGTCAATTCTCTTTCGGTTTTTCGCAACATTGGCTAGCTTCTTTTCATGACGACTCGCGCCGGCATACCACAGCACACGGATATCTGCTTGAAAAGCAAGCATTTACAAAACATCGGGCGGAGTTGCAGTTTTTGCCCACCTTCAGGGTGAAAGCTTTATTTTCGGTTCTGCGCCGGATCGACAATCACCTGTCCGGCGGCGAGCGACAGGGAGAGAGCATGACTTCCAGGACACTCATTCTGGGCATCGGCAACGTGCTTTGGGCCGACGAAGGCTTTGGCGTGCGCTGTGTCGAGGCGCTGGCCGAACGCTGGCGCTTTGACCCGACGGTGCGGATCATGGATGGCGGAACGCAGGGTCTCTACCTGCTGCCCTTTCTGGAAGAGGCCGACCGGCTGGTCGTGTTCGACGCGGTGGATTACGGGCTGGCGCCGGGCACGCTGAAGGTGGTCGAGGGCGACGCGGTGCCCGCCTTCATGGGCGCCAAGAAGATGAGCCTGCATCAGACCGGCTTTCAGGACGTGATCGCCACCGCGCAGCTGATGGGATACTGCCCGGAAACGCTGGTGCTGATCGGCTGCCAGCCCGAAGAGCTCGAGGATTACGGCGGCGGGCTGCGCGCCGTGGTGGCGGCGCAGATCGACCCGGCACTGGAGATCGCGCTGGACCGGCTGCGCGCCTGGGGTCACGAGATCGCCCCCGGCCGCGCCGAGGGCGCCGAGCTGGCCGACCGCGCCATCCGCCGCGATGCCTATGAAGAGGGCCGCCCTTCGGCCGAAGAGGCCTGCCGCATCGGCGATGCCCGGTTTCTGCCGACGCGGTGCTAGGCCCATGTGCGTCGGCATCCCCATGCGGATCATCGCCTGCGACGGCATCGCTGCCACCGCGACCGACGGCCGGCGCGAGGCGCGGATCGACCTGTCCCTGACCGGCCCGCAGCCGCCCGGCACCTGGGTGCTGAGCTTTCTGGGGGCCGCGCGCGAGGTGCTGCCCGAGGACGAGGCGCTGAAGATCCGTGCCGCGCTGGACGGACTGGCCGCCGTCATAGCCGGGGGCGAGCCGGGCGATGCCTTTGCCGATCTCGAGGAAACCGGCCCCACCCTGCCCCCGCATCTGGCCGCCGCAAAGGCCGCCGGCAAGACCATCGCCTGAGGAGACGCGCCATGATCCACCCCCTGATCGACCGACTGACCACCGAACTCGGCTGGCCGCATCTGGAGGATGCCGAAAGCCTGGCGGCCTTCACCACCGCGCCGGGGACGCATGTGGTCTTTGTCCCCGGCGATCCCGCGCGCAACCTCGAAACCCCCGATGTCGCCGTGATCCTGCCCGAGCTGCGCATGGCCTTTCAGAACCGGTTCGACTGCGCCGTGGCCGGCAACGGGATCGAGAAGACGGTTTGCGAACTGGCCGGGGCCTACAAGACGCCCAGCCTGATCTTTTTCCGCGCCGGCCAGCCCATAGGCGCCATCCCCAAGGTGCGCGACTGGGCCGACTACATGGCCCGCACCACCCATATCCTGGCTGCGCCCGCCCCCGAAACTGCCGCCGAAACCGCCTGAAGGAGAAGCCGACCATGGCCAATTTCCACCTGCCGCCCGTGGGTTTCGGCCCCGGATCCCAGCCCGAGGACGCCGACGGCGCGCCGCAATACCTGCCGATGCCGCAGGAGATGCGCGTCTTCGTGCCACCCAGCCCCGAGGTCACCGATCCCACCCGGCTGGCCCCCGCGCTGAGGCTGCTGCGCGAGCTGGCCGCCGCCTGCCGGGTCTGCGCGCAGGACGGCACCCGCGCCGAGTTCGACCTCGCACCGCTCGATGCCGAGAACCGCGCGCTGATTGCCGAAACGCTGGGCCAGGGCGAGGTATCGATCCGCATCCGCGGCGTGCCGGCGGTGGCCGTGCAGGAAAGCGTCTTTGCCGGGGTCTGGGTGCTCTCGGGCCGGGGCATCGACCGCATCGAGGTCGCGCCAATCCCGGCGCCGGCGATCAGCCGCGCCTTCGACCCGGTCCGCGCCGCGATGGGGGCGGAGGCGCCGCGCGGGCCGGCGGTGGTCAACGCCCCGCCGCTGCTGGTGGAGCTGCAGGACAAATCCGCCGCCTGGACCGCGGGCGTCGCGCCCCATGTCATCAACCTCTCGCTGCTGCCCCATACCGAGGATGACCTGCTCTGGCTCGACGCGGCGCTTGGCGAAGGCTCGGTCACGATCCTGTCGCGCGGCTACGGCAACTGCCGGATCACCGCCACCGCCCTGCCCCATGTCTGGCGGGTGCAGTTCTTCAACTCGATGGATACGCTGATCCTCGACACTTTCGAGGTCACGGCAATGCCCGAGGTGGCGCTGGCCGCGCCCGAGGATCTTTCGGACAGCGCCGATCGCCTGACCCGCGTGCTGGAGACGATCCGATGACCACCTTCGAAAGCGGCTATCACGCCGACCCGCAGGGCTTCAGCCCGCAGGCGGTGCTGGAATGCAAGATCTGCTGGACCCCCTACGACCCCGCCCGGGGCGACGAGCACCGCCAGATCGACCCCGGCACGCCGTTCCGCGACCTGCCCGAGGACTGGTCCTGCCCCAATTGCGGCGCGCCCAAGGAACATTTCCTGGTCAGCCGCGACCCCGGCGCGACCGAGATGCTGGAAGCCGCGCGCATCCGCGCCCGCACCGACCGGCTGGTGGCCGATTTCCGCGAGATCTGGAACGCCAAGATGCGTGACGTGCCGATGGTCAACCGGGCGCTGTCGATCGAGGCGGTGGGGTTCCGGCTGCATGAGGGCCGGCCTCTGGGCGTGCTGGTCAGTCCGTGGTTCATGAATCTCGTGCTGCTGCCGGCCGAGGACGAGGACTGGTCGCGCCTCACCCCCGGCGACAAGGAAGTGATCGGCTTTCCCTCGGGCGACTACGAGTTCATCCACAACGTCCGCGAGACGGTTGGCGGCTACAAGGCCTGTTCGCTGTTTTCGATGATGGGCGAGTTCCGCACCCAGGCCCAGGCGGTCGAGGTCGCCCGCGCGGTGATGGTGGCACTTTTCGACGAGGCCAACCGCGCCGAAACCGACCGTCAGGCCGAGATCCGCGCCGCGCGCGAGGCCGAACTGGCGCCAGAGCCCGCGCCCGCTGACGCGGTGCCCGACCTGTCGGAACCCTCGCGCCG
The DNA here is from genome assembly GCF_900108275.1 of Jhaorihella thermophila. Lineage (GTDB taxonomy): Bacteria > Pseudomonadota > Alphaproteobacteria > Rhodobacterales > Rhodobacteraceae > Jhaorihella > Jhaorihella thermophila. The sequence continues at coordinate 86,917 of NZ_FNVD01000004.1, read as the reverse complement.
CGCGGTGATCACCGCCGGGCTGGCCCAGGACGGCTGAAATGACATACGCCCGCCCTCTTTGCTCCCCCCGGCTTGTCGCCCGGCCCGCACCCGCCCTGCCGGTGGCGCGGCTGGTTGTCGGCAAGCCGGTCGAGACGGCAGCCGACATCCTGCCTCGGCTATTCAACCTGTGTCGCGCGGCGCAGGGGGCGGCGGCGCGGCTGGCGCTGGGGCTGCCATTGGCGGAGGGCTGGCGGGAAACCCTGCGCCACGAGATCCTGCGCGACCACCTGATGCGGCTGTTCCTTGTCTGGCCGGCGCGGCTGGGCATGGGCGCCGGCGCCCCGCCGGCGGGCTGGGAGCGCGACGCGGGCGTCGTGGCGCGCGCCGTGTTCGGCCCCGCGGCCCGCGCGCCCGCGACCCCCGAGGCGCTGACGGCCTTCCTCGGCTCTGGTCATGGGGCGGCCCCCGTGCTGGTGCGGATCGGTGACGCCTTCGGCCCCGGCGCGGCCTGCGCGGAGTTGCCCCTTGTCACCCCTGAGGCGGCGCTGACGCCCGGCGCGGTAGAAAACTCGGTCGCCGCCCGCCATGCCGGCCATCCCGCCCTGCGGACGCTGGCGGCGCGCCACGGGCGCGGGCCGCTGTGGCGCGCTGCGGCGCGGCTCTATGACATCGCCGCATGCCTTGAGGGCACATTGCCCGCGCCGCTCACCCCCGCACCGGGTGTTGCGCTTGTCCCCGCGGCGCGCGGGCTCTATGCCGTCAGGGCAAAGGCCCGCGATGGCCGGGTGGCCGCGTTCGCCCGCGTCACGCCCACCGACCACCTGCTGGCCCCGGGCGGCGTGCTGGAGCAGAGCCTTGCCGCGCTGCCGGCGGACAGGACGGGACTTGCGCCGCTGGTTCTGGATATCCTCGACCCGTGCAGCCCGGTGCGGCTGGAGGAGGCGGACGATGCATGAGATGTCGCTGTGCGAAGGGATCCGGCAGGTGATCGAGGATCACGCCCGCGCCAACGGCGTCACGTGCGTGCGCCGGGTGCGGCTGGAGATCGGCCGTTTCGCGGGGGTCGAGAAACCGGCGCTGGAATTTGCCTTTGAAGTGGTGATGCGCGGCAGCGTGGCCGAGGGCGCGGAACTGGTGATGCTGGACCTGCCCGGCCGCGCCCTGTGCTATGACTGCGCCAGGGAAGTCGAGATCGCCGACCGGCTGGACCCCTGCCCCGAATGCGGCGGCGGGCGGCTGATGCCGACCGGCGGAGATGAAATGCGGATCAAGGATTTGGAGGTCGTCTGATGTGCACGGTTTGCGGATGCGGGGATGCCAAGGTCGAGGGCCACGCCCACGATCATGACCACGATCATGAACATGGCCACGCCCACCACCACGGGCATGGTCACGGACACCACCATCACCACCACGGCGATCTGCATTTCGGCCAAGGCCCCGCCGGCGTCGCCGTGCCGGGAATGAGCCAGGAACGCCTGATCGAGATCGAGACGGACATCCTGGCCAAGAACGACCGCTACGCCGCCGAGAACCGCGCCTTTCTGCGCGGGCGGGGGGTGTTTGCGGTCAACCTCGTGTCGTCGCCGGGCTCGGGCAAGACCACGCTGTTGTGCAGGACGATCGAGGCGCTCGGCGACCAGCCGCTGGCGGTGATCGAGGGCGACCAGCAGACCGCCAACGACGCCGACCGCATCCGCGCCACCGGGGCGCCCGCGGTGCAGGTCAATACCGGCAAGGGCTGTCATCTGGACGGTCACATGGTGGGCCACGCCATCGAACACCTCGACCCGCGCCCGGAAAGTTTCCTGTTCATCGAAAATGTCGGCAACCTCGTCTGTCCCGCCGGGTTCGATCTGGGCGAGGACTGCAAGGTGGCGATCCTGTCGGTCACCGAAGGTGAGGACAAGCCGCTGAAATATCCCGACATGTTTACCGCCGCGCGGCTGGCCATCCTCAACAAGGTGGACCTTGCCCCGCATTGCGACGTGGATCTGGACCTTTACGAATCCAACCTGCGCCGGGTGAACCCGGACATCGAAACCCTGCGCGTTTCGGCCCGCACCGGCGAGGGGATGGAGGCCTGGACCGGCTGGCTGCGCGCCCGCCTGGCCGACAAGATCCGACCGAGAGCCGCGGAATGAGCACCGGGAAGCTGCCCACCGTCCTGCTGATCGACGACGAGGAACATTCCCTCGCCGCGATGCGCATGGCGCTGGAGGACGAGTTCGATTGCCTCACCGCCACCAGCGCCGACGAGGGCTGGCGGCTGATGGAGGAGAACTATGTCGAGGTCATCTTCTGCGACCAGCGGATGCCGGGCAAGACGGGGGTGGAGTTCCTGACCGAGGTGCGCGACCGCTGGCCGGAAACGGTGCGGATCATCATCACCGGCTATACCGACACCAACGACATGATCGCCGCGATCAACGCGGCCGGGATCTACCAGTTCGTCACCAAGCCCTGGCATCCCGACCAGCTGTTGATGGCGGCGCGCAATGCCGCGCATCTGTTCCAGCTCAGCCGCGACCACGACCGCATGGCGCTCGAGATGCGCTATCTGGCCAGCCGCGCCGAAAGCCAGCTGGAACAGCGCCGCAAGGCCCTGCGCGAAGGGCTGGGGTTCGAAAAGGTGCTGCGCGCGCCCAATTCGCCGATGAACGCAGTGGTGATGCAGGCCCGGCAATATGCCAGCTTCGACGTGCCGGTGCTGCTGATCGGCGAGGCGGGCACCGGCAAGACCACGCTGGCGCGGGCGATGCACTATACCTCGTTGCGGTCGGACAAGCCGTTTCACGAACTGAACTGCGCAGGCCTGACCGACGATCTGCTGCAGGTGGAACTGTTCGGGGCCAAGCGCGGCGCGCTGCCGGGGCTGGCGTCGAACCGGATCGGACTGTTTCAGAAGGCCGACCGGGGCACGCTGTTCCTGAACGGGGTGGATACGCTGAGCCCGGCGATGCAGCTTGCGCTGTTGCGGGTGGTGACCGAGGGCGCGTTCCAGCCCGTCGGCGGCCACGAGACGCAGAACACGAACCTGCGGCTGATGACCGCCAGCCACTGCGACCTGCGCGCCCTGGTGGCGCAGGGCCGGTTCCGGTCCGACCTTTACCACGCCCTTTCGGTGGCCGAGATCGCCGTGCCGCCGCTGCGCGACCGGCGCGGCGATGTGGCCGTGCTGGCCCGGCACATGCTGTTCGACGCCGCATCCGCCCATGGCAAGCCGGTGCACGGGCTGTCGGACGAGGCGTTGGAGTTTCTGGAGAACTACCACTGGCCGGGCAACCTGAAGGAGCTGGAAAACGAGATCACGCGGATGCTGATCTTTGCCCAGGACAGCGTGCTGGGCCCCGAGCTGATCTCGCGCCACATCCTGCAGGCGCCGCGCGGCAGGGGCAACGCCGACCGTGGCGCCGATCACGCCGCCGACGCCGTGCTGGCGGCGGGCGGCACGCTGAAGGAGCGGGTCGAGGCGATCGAGATGCGCATCCTGCGCGAAACGCTCACCCGGCTGAAATGGAACAAGAGCCGCGCGGCGGCGGAACTGGGGCTGTCGCGGGTGGGGCTGCGGGCCAAGCTTGACCGCTACGGCATCGCTCCGCCGGTCCGCTGCGCCGAACAGCAAGAGGAGGCCTGACCCATGTGCCACGCAGTGCCTGCGCGGGTGACGCAGGTTCACCCCGGAGAGATGGCCGAGGTCGATCTGGCCGGCGCGCGCAAGACGGTTTCGACGGTGCTGGTGGGCGCGGTCGCACCGGGCGATTACCTGCTGGTCCATGTCGGCTATGCGCTCGGCCGGATCGACCCGGACGAGGCCGAGGCGACGCTGGCCGCTCTGGCCGAGCTGGGAGAGGCACCATGAAATACGTGGACGAATTCCGCGCCCCCGATCTGGCCCGCGCGCTGGCCGCGCAGATCGCCGCCGAGGCGCAGCCCGACCGCGAATTCCGCCTGATGGAGTTCTGCGGCGGCCACACCCACGCGATCTTTCGTTACGGGGTGAAGGATCTGCTGCCTGCCAATGTGCGCATGATTCACGGCCCCGGCTGCCCGGTCTGCGTGCTGCCGATCACGCGGCTCGACATGGCGATCGCGCTGGCCCGCCGGCCGGGCGTGATCCTGTGCAGCTATGGCGACATGCTGCGCGTGCCCGGCTCGCGCCGGCAGTCGCTCTTGAAGGCCCGTGCCGAAGGGGCGGACATCCGCATGGTGGGCTCGACGATGGACGCGATCCGCCTGGCCGAGGAGAACCCCGAGCGCGAGGTGGTGTTCTTCGCCATCGGGTTCGAGACCACCACGCCCCCCACGGCGGTGGCGGTCAAGGCGGCCGAGGCCAAGGGGCTCACCAATTTCAGCGTGTTCTGCAACCATGTGCTGACGCCCGCGGCGATCACCAACATCCTCGAGGCGCCCGAGATCCGGCAGATGGAGGCGGTCGAGATCGACGGCTTTCTGGGGCCGGCGCATGTGTCGGTGGTGATCGGCTCGCAGCCCTACGACTATTTCGCCGAGGAGTTCGCCAAACCCGTGGTGATCGCCGGGTTCGAACCCATAGACGTGATGCAGTCGATCCTGATGCTGGTGCGCCAGATCAACGAAGGCCGGGCCGAGGTCGAAAACCAGTATACCCGCGCGGTCACCCATACCGGCAACGCCGCCGCCAAGGCGCTGGTGGCCGAGGTGTTCGAGCTACGCCGCAGCTTCGAATGGCGTGGGCTGGGGCGGGTGCCCTATTCGGCGCTGCGCCTGCGCGACCGCTTTGCCGCCTTTGACGCGGAACGGCGGTTCGAAATGGCCCCCGGCCGCGCGGTCGAGAACAAGGCCTGCGACTGTCCGAAGATCCTGCGCGGCGCGGCGGTGCCGACCGACTGCAAGCTCTTTGGCAAGCAATGCACGCCGCAGACGCCGCTGGGATCCTGCATGGTGTCCGACGAAGGCGCCTGCGCCGCCTATTACAAATACGGCCGCCGCCGCGCGGCCCCGAACCGAATGGAGGCCGCGGAATGAAGCACGCGACATTCGAAAAGGGCGTGGTCGAGATGGGCCACGGCGCCGGTGGGCGCGACATGGCCGACCTCATCCGCCACCTCTTCGTGACCGCCTTCGACAATCCCGACCTCACCGGCGAGGAAGATCAGGCGATCCTGAGCTTCCCGGCCGGGCGCATGGCGATCTCGACCGATGCCTTCGTGGTTTCGCCCATGTTCTTTCCCGGCGGCGACATCGGGGCGCTGGCGGTGAACGGCACCGTCAACGACGTGGCGATGGGCGGGGCGGATCCGGTGGCGCTGAGCGCCTCCTTCATCCTCGAGGAAGGGCTGCCGCTGGCCGATCTCGCGCGGGTGGTGGGCTCGATGGCGCAGGCGGCGCGGACGGCGGGCGTGCACATCGTCACCGGAGACACCAAGGTGGTGGAGCGCGGCAAGGGAGACGGCATCTTCATTACCACCACCGGCTTCGGCCAGGTGCGCGAGGGCGTCAGCCTTTCCGCCCGCAACGGGAGGCCCGGCGACGTGGTGCTGGTGTCGGGGACGCTGGGCGATCACGGCGTGGCGGTGATGGGCCGCCGCGAGGGCTTTGATTTCGACACCAACATCGTCAGCGACTGCGCCGCACTCAACGGGCTGGCGGGCGCGCTCTTGGACGCGGTGCCCCAGACCCGGCTGATGCGCGACCCCACCCGCGGCGGGCTGGCGGCGGTGCTGAACGAGATCGCCGAGGCCAGCCGCGTCGGCATCGCCATCCGCGAAGACGCCCTGCCGATCCGACCCGGCGTGGCCGGCGCCTGCGAGATCCTCGGACTCGACCCTCTCTACGTCGCCAACGAGGGCAAGCTGGTGGCGGTGGTGCCGCCCGAGCAGGCCGAGATCGCGCTGGCGGCGCTGCGCGCGCATCCGCTGGGGCGCGAGGCCGCGATCATCGGCGAGCTGCGCGCCGATCCCGACCATTTCGTCGAGATGGAAACCGCCTTCGGCGGCCGGCGCATGGTGGACTGGATCGCCGGCGAGCAACTGCCGAGGATCTGCTGATGCGTATCCTGATCCTCACCCACGCCTTCAACAGCCTCACCCAGCGGATCTGGCTGGAGCTGACCGAGGCCGGCCATGAGGTCGCCGTGGAATTCGACGTCAACGATGCCGCCACCCGCCGCGCGGTGGCGCGGCTGCGCCCCGATCTGCTGCTGGCCCCCTTCCTCAAGCGCGCTATCCCAGAAGATGTCTGGCGCACCCTGCCCTGCCTTGTGGTGCATCCCGGCCCGCCGGGCGACAAGGGGCCAAGCGCGCTGGACCGCGCGGTGCAGGAGGGCGCGCCCGAATGGGGCGTTACCGTTCTGCAGGCGGTGGCGGAGATGGATGCCGGCCCGGTCTGGTCGCATCGCCGCTTCTCCATGCGGACGGCCACCAAATCGAGCCTCTACCGCCGCGAAGTGACCGAGGCGGCGGTGGCGGCGGTGGCCGAGGCGCTGGAGCGGTTCGAACAGGGGCTTGGCCCCGCCCTGCGCGACAACGGGTCCGAGCCGATGCGCCCGGTCCTGCCGCAGGCAGACCGCGCCATCGACTGGGAGCGCATGACCACGGCCGAAGTGCTGGCCCGCATCCGCGCCGCCGACGGTATGCCGGGCGTGCGCGACGAGATCGAGGACCATCCGGTGTGGCTGCACGACGCGCTTCCCGCCGACGCCAATGGCACCCCCGGAGCGGTCATCGGCCGTGGCGAGGAGGCGATCCTGCGCGCCACCGCCGATGGCGCGGTCTGGATCGGCCAACTGCGGATGACCCTGCCCGGCGAGGCGCGCACGCTGAAACTGCCCGCCGTCGAGGCGCTGCGTCTTTTGGGCGTGCCGCTGCCGCCGCGCGTCGATCTGCCCGGAGAACCGAGCCGGGTGGAAACCGAACGCCACGGCGAAATCGCGCTGATCCGCTTTCCGTTCCACAACGGCGCGATGAACCTCGGCCGCTGCCGGGCACTGGAAGCCGCGATCCGCGCGGCCGCGGCCAGCGATGCCCGCGCCATCCTGCTGACCGGCGGGGCGGAGTTCTGGTCGAACGGCATCGACCTGGCCACGATCGAGGCCAGCGACAGCCCCGCCGAGGCGTCGATGCAGCTGATCGAGGCGATCGACGACGTGTGCCTTGCCCTGCTCGAGGCGCGCGACAAGTGGGTGGTGTCGCTCATGCGCGGCAATGCCGGGGCGGGGGGCGTGTTCATGGCGCTGGCCGCCGATGAGGTGCTGGCCCGCGACGGCGTGGTGCTGAACCCGCATTACAAGAACATGGGCAATCTCTACGGCTCGGAATACTGGACCTATCTGCTGCCGCGCCGGCTGGGGGAAGAGGGCGCGCGGGAATTGATGGAGACGCGCCTGCCGCTGTCGGCACGGGGCGCGCTGCGGCTGGGGCTGATCGACGGTTTGGTCGAGGCCGGCCCGGACGCGGCCGAGGCCGAGGCGATGGCGCGGCTGCGCGCGCGGCTGGACGAGCCGGGTTTCGAGGCCCGGCTGGCCGCCAAACAGGCCCGCCGCGAACGGGACGAGGCCGAAAAGCCGCTCGCGCATTACCGCGCCGAAGAGCTGGAGCGGATGCGGCTGAATTTCTTCGGATTCGACACCAGCTATCATGTGGCGCGTTACAATTTCATCACCAAGGTGCCGAAGTCGCGCACGCCGCATTATCTGGCGCGGTTGACACGCTGCGGCTGAGGGGTTCCACCGCATGCGTCGCGCACGCGGCGCGGCCGGCGCATGGGTATTTGGAACCAGAAAGAAGCAGGATCGCGTTCTGTCCTTTCAGCCGGGGGGCGAGGCGGCCAGGCGCAGGCGGACCTGTTTCTCCAATTCGACGATGGCGAAAAAGGCGACGCCGATGCCAATGACTATGGCGCCATCCACAAGCGTCACGGGCCGGGTCGCGAACACCCTGTGCATGAAAGGTGCGTAGGTGAAGAGGATCTGTCCGCCCACCACCACCGCCACCGCGATCCACACCGCCGGGGTGCCGCGCACGGCTTCCCATGTGAGCGAGGTGGCGTGGAAATTGCGGATGAAGAAGAGGTGAAAGATTTCCAGCACGATCACCGTGTTGACCGCCAGTGTCCGGGCCAGGTTCAGGTCGTAACCCTGCGCCAGCGCGTAGTTGAAGATGCCGTAGGTGCCGGCAACGAACAGGACCGAAACCAGCAGGACGTGCCAGACCAGCGTCTGGTCCAGCAGCGGGGCGTTCACGGCGCGGGGCGGGCGGCGCATGATGCCGGGTTCGGTACGTTCGAAGGCCAGCGCCACGCCCAGCGACCCGGCGGTGACCAGGTTGATCCACAGGATCTGCAGCGCCGAGAGCGGCATGGCCAGCCCCGCCAGCAGTGCAATCACGACCACCGCAGCTTCGCCGGCATTGGTGGGCAGAGTCCAGCTGACGACCTTGTGGATGTTTTCGAACACGGTCCGGCCTTCGCGCACCGCCGCCGCGATCGAGGCGAAATTGTCGTCGGTCAACACGAGGTCGGCGACCTCCTTGGCCGCGTCCGATCCGGTGACGCCCATGGCCACCCCCGCATCGGCGCGTTTCAGCGCCGGAGAGTCGTTGACCCCGTCGCCGGTCATGGCCACGATCTCGCCCGCGGTCTGCAGGGCGGTCACCAGCCGCAGCTTGTGTTCGGGCGTGGTGCGGGCAAAGACGTTGGTCAGGCGGGCCTCTTCCACCAGAAGCGCATCGTCCAGCCGGTCGAGATCGGCGCCCGTCAGCACCCGGTGGGCGGAGTCGATCCCGATCCGCGCGGCGATCGCCGAGGCCGTGGCCGCGTGGTCGCCGGTGATCATCTTGACCTTTATTCCCGCGCCGCGACATTCGGCCACGGCGGCGATCGCCTCGGACCGGGGCGGGTCGATCAGACCAGCGAGGCCCAGCAGAACCAGCCCGTCGCCCACCGAGTCGTGGCTCAGCGACCGCCATGCGCTCGGTGCGGTCATGACAGCGGCCGTGATCCAGAGGTTCCGGCCGGCCGTCCGGGCCGGCCTGCGCGGAACAGAGCGCCAGCACAGCCTCGGGCGCGCCCATGACATGCACCAGCGTCTCACCCCCGGACATTCGATCCAGCGTGGCCATATAGCGGTATTCGGCATCGAACGGGATCACAGCCAGGCGCTCGATCCCCGCGCGATCGGCCAGACGTCCGGCCTTTTCCGCCAGCACCAGCAACGCGGCTTCCATCGGGTCGCCGGCCACCGTCCGGCCATCGTCGCCGTCCAGCGGCGCACTGTCGTTGCAGGCGAGCGCAGCGGTGATCAGCCGATCGAGCGCGAGGTCGGTCGCCTGGCCGCGCGCGGCATCCGGGGCGGGCGCGTCCGAGGTATCGGGCAGGATCGAACCCCGGCCGAGATAGCCTTCGCCGGTCACGCGATAGTCCGCCGCCGCGGTGCCGAGGCTGGCCACCATCATCTCGTTGCGGGTCAGCGTCCCGGTCTTGTCGGTGCAGATCACCGTCAGCGCGCCCAGTGTCTCGATCGCCGGCAGGCGGCGGACAATGGCGTGGCGGGCCGCCATCCTGCGCACGCCCGCCGCCAGCGTGATCGTCAGCACCGCCGGCAGGCCTTCGGGGATCGCCGCCACCGACAGCCCGACCACGGTCATGAACAGCTCTTCGAACGGGTGGCGCTGGACGAAATGGCCATAGACGAGCAGCAGCGCCGCCGAGAACAGGATCAGCGCGGTGATCGCGCGTGCAAAGGCATCCATCCGTGCCACAAGCGGCGTGGTCAGTTCCTCGACCTCGGCAAGCATCCCGCTGATCCGGCCGATCTCGGTCGCCGCGCCGGTTGCCGTGACCACGCCCCGGCCCTGTCCGGCGACGATCAGCGTGCCCGAAAAGAGCATCGAACGACGTTCCCCCAGCGGCGCATCCCGTGCCACCTGTTCTGTGGACTTCCCGACCGGCACCGATTCGCCGGTCAGGATGGCCTCCTGCGCCTTCAGGCGGTTTGCCTCGATCAGCCTTGCATCCGCCGGCACCCGGTCGCCGGCCTCGACCAGAATCACGTCACCGGGCACGAGCTCTTCGGTCGGGATGCGCCGCCGGACCCCGTCGCGCAGCACGGTGGCCTGCGGGGCCAGCATCCGGTGCAGCGCCGCGATCGCGGCTTCGGCGCGGCCCTCCTGCACGAAGCCGATCACCGCGTTGACCAGCACCACGGCCAGGATCACGGCGGTGTCGATCCAGTGGCCCAGTCCGGCGGTGATCGTCGCCGCGGCGAGCAGCACATAGATCAGCAGGTTGTTGAACTGGCGCAGGAACCGCAGCACCGGCCCCGCTGACGCGCCTGCGGCAGGGCGTTCGGCCCGTGTCTTGCCAGTCGTTCGGCGGCCTCTCCCTGCGACAGCCCGGAGGGAGACGACCCCAGTTCGGCCAAGGCCTGCCGCGCCGTCCGGGCGTGCCAGTCGGTGCGCGTTTCGCTCATCGTTCGGTCCCGTTCATCGCCGCCCGTCCGACTCCGTCGGGCATCGTCTAGCTTCGCTTGCCAACCAGCGTCTTGATCTGGCTCAAGCCGCAGAGGTCAAGGCGTGTGCCGCGCTCCGTCGAGATCCTGCAACTGCCGCAGGATGGCGCGGGCCTCGGCCGGGTCGATCACGCTGATCGCAAAGCCCACATGGGCAAGGACATGATCGCCCACCCGCGCCTGGGGCGTGAAGGCTAGGTTGATCTCTTTCACCACGCCGCCGAAATCGACACGGCCGACGCGCCGCAGCGGATCGTCGCCGGTGAGGCTGAGGATTCGTCCCGGAACCGCAAGACACATCGTCGCTTTCTCCTAGTGCCCATGTTGCATGCTGGCTACGGGGATATGCAACCGTGTCACCCCTCCAGGCGCGCGCCGACGGCGGAGATCTCGGCCAGGATGCGGCGACCGGTCTCGGCCACCGCCGCGGCAACGTCCGGAGTCAGGCTGCTGCCATGGTCGAAAGCGGAGGCCTCGATCGCATAGACCACGCAGTGCGGCGGCAGCCGGTCGATGGCGCGGGCCAGCTCGATCGCCTCGGCCAGGCCCAACCCATGCGTGGACACCGTCGTCAACTCCGATGGCAGCGCCGTCGCCGACACGTCCAGCCGCCTGATCGCGCCCGCACGCGCACCCGAACGGCAGGCATCGACGATCCAGACCGCCGCCAGCCCGTCCAGAAGGGCGATCAGCGATGCCGGTTCGCCATCGGTGTCCAACACCCGAGCGCGCTGCGGCGCTCGGCCCCGCAACCAGCGGGCCACTTCGCGCCCCACGGCATCGTCGCCGCGCCGGGGGTTGCCGATGCCGATCACGGCGAGGCGGACGGGGCCGGTCACGGGGTCATTCCCGGTCGATCCGGAGCTTCAGGAAATGCGTGGCGCAAGAGATGCAGGGATCGTAATTGCGGATCGTCTGTTCGCATTTGTGCTGCAGTTCGGTCTTCGGCAGGTCAAGAAATCCGCCGACATGGCCGGCCAAGTCCTCTTCGATGCTGGCTTGGTTCTGGGCGGTGGGCGGCACGATGCGGGCGGCGGTGATGAGGCCGTCGCCATCGATTTCGTAGCGGTGGAAGAGCAGCCCGCGCGGCGCCTCGGTCGCGCCGTGGCCGATGCCGGGACGGGGCTCGACCGCGACGTGGGGCCGGTCGGGCTCGGCATAGTCGGCGATGATCCGCAAAGCCTCGTCGCAGGCATGCAGGATCTCTACCGCGCGCACGATGATGCCGCGATAGGGGTTGCTGCAGACGGGGCCCAACCCGGATTCGCGCGCGGCCTCCTGCGCCGGTGGCGACAGACGGTCGAAGTTCAGTGCATAGCGGGCGAGTGGACCGACGAGATAGGACGACCCGTCGGCCATTCGCGAATGCAGCGCGGTGGAACGTGCGACCTGCATCTCTCTGAAATGCCGGTCAAAGTCCGAAACGGGAATGTCCAGCCCCCGATTCGAAACGATTCGGCCTTCGTTGAAGGGATATTCGTGCGGGTGGCGCAGCGCCACGAACGCATAATCGCGCTCGCTGTCGGGAAAGTCGAAGCCCGCGACCCAGCGCACGGTTTCCAGCGCCAGATCGCGCGCGCGTTTCAACTCCTCGGCCAACGGATCCAGTTCCCGCCTGCGCGGCACGCGGTAGAACCCGCCAACGCGGATGTTGACCGGGTGGATCTCGCGCCCGCCGATCAGCGCGACGATCGCATTGCCCGCCTTCTTGAGCATGAGCCCTCGCCGCACCGCCTCGGCATGGTCGCGGGCCATGTCGATCGCGCCATCATAGCCCAGGAAATCCGGCGCGTGCAGCATGTAGACATGCAGCGCGTGGCTTTCGATCCATTCGCCGCAATAGATCAGACGGCGCAGGGCGCGGATCGGGCCGTCCACGGTGATGCCGAAGGCGTCTTCGATCGCGTGAACCGCACTCATCTGATAGGCCACGGGGCAGATGCCGCAGATGCGCGCGGTGAGGTCGGGGGCCTCGATGGCGGCGCGACCCCGCAGGAAGCTCTCGAAGAACCGGGGTGGCTCGAAGATCTTCAGTTCGGCCGAGCGCACCGCGCCGTCGCGCACCACCACTTTGAACGCGCCTTCGCCCTCGACCCGGGCGAGATAGTCAACCTTGATCGTTCTGGTCGTCATGTCGCTCGCTTTCTTCGCGAAAGGCCGGCGCGGCGGCATTGAAGCTGCGAAACGCCCGCCGCAGTTCGTCCTGGCCCAGTCCCAGTTCCCGTGCGCGCTCTGCCAGCGCAGCGGCGTTGGGGGTTTCCATCGGCCCGAAACAGCCATAGCAGCCCCGGTCGTGGGCCGGGCAGATCGCGCCGCAGCCGGCCTGCGTCACCGGACCAAGGCAGGGCGTGCCGCGCGCCACCATCACGCAGGTCAGGCCGCGCAGCTTGCATTCGATACAGACGCTGTGCGCGGGCACCACTGGTCGCCGTCCGGCCAGATGGGCCGCGATCGTTTCGACCAGCTGCCGTTTCGAGACCGGGCAGCCGCGCAGTTCGAAATCGACCGGCACATGGTCGGCGATCGGTGTCGATGTGGCCAGCGTGTCGATATGGGCGGGATCGGGATAGACCGCCGCGGCATAGTCCCGCACATCCGCGAAGTTGCGCAGTGCCTGGATTCCGCCGGCGGTGGCGCAGGCGCCGATGGTCACCAGCACCCTCGACCGGGCGCGGATGTCGCGTATGCGTTCGGCATCGTGCGCCGTGGTGACCGAGCCCTCGACCAGCGACAGATCATAGCGGCCGCGGATCACGCCCCGGGCGGCCTCGGGGAAATAGGCGATGTCGATCGCGGCGGCGATGTCGAGCAGTTCGTCCTCGCAGTCCAGCAGGCTCAGCTGGCAGCCATCGCACGAGGCGAATTTCCAGACCGCGAGACGGGGTTTGCGTGGTGTCGGGGTCATCTCAGATCTCCCGTAGCGCCAGTCGGCGCGCGATGCGGTCGAGTCGGAACACCGGGCCGTCGCGACACAGGAAATCGGCGCCGAACTGGCAATGGCCGCACAGGCCCACCGCGCATTTCATGTTCCGTTCCATCGACAGGTGGATCGCCGTCTCGGGCAGGCCCGCATCGGTCAGCGCGGCGGCGGCAAAGCGCATCATGATTTCGGGACCGCAGACCAGCGCAACCGTGTTGGCGGGGTCGGACACGGCCCGCGGGATCAGCGTCGTGACCACGCCGACATACCCGCGCCAGGGGGAGGTGGCGTGATCCACTGTCACCGCGACCTCGATGTCAGATCGCCGCCCCCAGCGGTCCTGCTGGCGGGCGAACAGGATCTGATCGGGGCTGCGCGCCCCATAGACCAGCGTCAGCCGGCCGATCCGGTCGCGCCGGGCCAGAAGTTGCAGGATAGCCGGCCGCAGCGGCGCAAGACCCAGCCCGCCGGCGACGATCACCACGTCCCGGCCGTCCAGCGCATCGGTCGGCCAGCCGGTGCCGAACGGGCCGCGCAGGCCCAGCGGGTCGCCCGGCCGCAGCCGCGCCAGCGCCCGCGTCACGGGGCCAACCGCGCGCACCGTGTGCCGGATCCGGTTTCCGTCCGCGGGATCGCCGCTGAGGCTGATCGGCACCTCGCCCACGCCAAAGACCGTCAGCATGTTGAACTGGCCCGGCATGAAGCCGCTGCCTGCGCCGTCCTCGATCTCGAGCGTCCAGACATCGGGACCGTCCCGCCACCGGCGGCGGACATGCGCGACGCGCGGCACGAGCGGGTGCGCCATGCGGGGTTCAGCCATCTGGTCCATAGACATCCAGCATCTGTAGCCGCGCCGCCTGCAGCCGTTGCGACAGGACCGGCACGAACCGCTTCATCAATTCGTAACCCAGCGCGGGGTCGTCCTCGCATTTCCGGCGCAGGCAATGCGCGTCCATCGCGATGGCGCGGGTCGGTTCGACCACCCTGGCGTCGTAGCTCCAGCGATAGGGTGGCACCAACCAGGACACGCCCACCACGTCGCCCGGACCGAGCGTCAGAAAGGTCATGGTTCCGCGCCCTGGCGCCGTGATCTCGAGCGCCACTTGGCCGCTGCGCAGAAGATAGAGCGCATCGGCCTCTTCGCCTTGGCGAAACAGATGGTCGCCCTCTGCGAACACCACGTTGCGGGCACAGCCGCCGATCAGCTCGGAAAAGGCGTCGCTGAGCCCGGCAAAGAAGGGATGTGCGCGAATGATACGTTGCAAATCTTCCATCGCCGTGCCCCCTACCCTTGCGCGATCGCCGCGACTTCTTCGGTGATGTCGATGCCCACCGGGCACCAGGTGATGCAGCGCCCGCAGCCGACGCAACCCGAGGTGCCGAACTGGTCGATCCAGGTCGCCAGCTTGTGCGTCATCCATTGCCGATAGCGCGCGCGGGACGAGGCCCGAACGCTGCCGCCATGAATATACGAAAAATCCATGGTGAAGCAGGACTCCCAACGCTGGGTTCGGGTGCTCTCGGTTCCGGACAAATCGGCCGAGTCTTCGGTGGTGGTGCAGAAACAGGTGGGGCAGACCATCGTGCAGTTGCCGCAGGTCAGGCAGCGGTCGGCCACGTCGTCCCAGCGGGGGTGGTCCGGGTTGTCCAACAGCAGCGCGCGCAGGTCGTGATCCGGCATCGCGCGCCCCATGCTGGCGGCGGTGCGGGCGACGATGGCCTCCGCCGCCGCGCATTCCTCGGCGGTGGCGGGGCGGTCGGCCACATCCCGCAGCAGAGCGGCACCCCGCGGCGATCCCGCCTGCGCCACAAAGCTGGAGCCGCCCTCGCCGGGCAGTTCCGTCAAGGCGATGTCGAAGCCGGACGTTGCCGCCGGCCCGGTGCCCATCGACGTGCAGAAACACGTCCCCCCTGCCCGCGCGCAGTTCACGGCGACGATGAAAAGCTCTTTGCGGCGAGCCGTGTAGAACGGGTCGGGATACGCGCCTTCGGTCAGGACCCGATCCTGGATGGCGATCGCGTGCAGATCGCAGGCGCGCACGCCGATGAAGGCGAACCGTTCGTCCGGAGCCGGTTCGGCGTGGACCCGAACCCGATCGCCGTCGCGGGTTGCCCGCCACAGCCGCTGACGCGGCGGGTGCAGGAACCGCTTCCACGCCTGCGCGCCCGAAGTGAAACCGAATATCGTCTCTGCACCGGACCGGGTCAGCCGATAGCGGCCGCCATCCTGCTCGTCGCTCCAGCCCGCGGGCAGTTCGTCCACACCGCTGATGTCGCCACAGGCGATGACGCCATCCCGCACGGTCGGACCGAGAACGCGATAGCCGTCGCGGTCGAGCGCCCCGATCAAGGCGTTCAACCCGGCAATCGCCACTATGACCCGGTCCTCCGGCTCCATCCACCTGTTTCCGGGGCGCGAACGGGAATGCCCGCACCCGTTTCCGTCGAAGGGAAACATTTCCGCCCCGCAAATGCAAGCCTGGCCACCGGGTAAAGGCCAGTCCGGGCGATCCGGTCCAGCACAGGCTCGACCGTATCTCATGGTCAGGACACGATCACGCTGGCCGCCTGTTTCCTGCAGATCTCGGTGGGTCACGCCGAGGCTGCCCTGCGCACCGGCAACATCCAATCGCCCGGGCCGGAGACCGCGCGGCGCGTCCTGGAAGCGCCCCCCATCCCTGGACCGGCGGCGGGTAGAATGTTCCGGCTTCGGTCAGGGCAACGGGCAGGCAGGCCGGCAGATCGCGCTCTCGGGCGGCCCACGCCCTACCCTGCGCAGCAGCTGAGTCTGGCCACGTCCCTGTCAAAGCTTTGCGCGGCGAGCTTCAGTCCTTCGACCGTCGTCAGATAGGGAAAGATCGTCTCGCCCAGAGCCTTGGTGGTCATCCCCATCTTCAGCGCCATCGCCAGCGTCTGGATCGTGTCGGCCCCTTCGGGCGCCACGATCTGGCCGCCCAGCAGGCGGTCGGTTTGCGCGTCCGCCACCAGCTTGATCAGCCCCCGCCTATCCCGGGCGGCCAGCGCGCGCGGCACGTTGTCGAGCCCCAGAACGCTGGTTCTGACCTCGTGGCCCACGGCAGTCGCCTGCGCCTCGGTCAGGCCCACGCCCGCCACTTGCGGGTCGGTGAACACCACCCAGGGCATGGTCGCGTTGTCATAGGTCATCGGCCTGAGCCCCAGCGCGTTGTTCACCGCGATCTTGGCGCCATAGGCGGCCATGTAGACGAACCGGTCGCGGTCGGTCACGTCGCCCGCGGCATAAACGCCGGGGCGGGTGGTGGCCATGTCCGGGCCGACCTTGATCGACCCGCGCGCGTCGGTTTTGATCCCCAGCGCCTCCAGCCCGAGGCCTTGCGAATTGGCGATGCGCCCGGTTGCGGCCACCAACCGCGCGGCGGTCAGCGTCTCGGCCTTGCCGCCGCGTTCGATGATCAGCGCCACGCCGCCGTCCCGCGCGGCCACCTCGCGGTAGCGCAGGCCGGTTTCCACGCGGATGCCCTCGGCGCGCAACGCCTCGGTCAGTGCCGTGCCGACCTCGGGCTCTGCCCCCGGCAACAGGCGCGAGCGGGTGACCAGCGTGACCTGCACCCCCAGCCGCGACGCCATCTGCGCCAGTTCGCAACCGATATAGCCGCCGCCCAGCACGATCAGGCTCTCGGGCCGTTCGGGCAGCGTCAGCAGGCCGGTGCTGTCAAGCACATCCACCGCGTCGATCCCCGGAATCTCTGGCATCAGCGGGCGCGATCCGGTGGCAACGATGATCCGTCCGGCCGTGATCTTCCGCCCGCCGACCTCGACGCCGCCGGGGACCAGTCGCGCGGTGCCGTCCTCGACATAGTCGACATTCTCGTATTGGGGCAGGAGGCTGATGTATTTCTTGTCCCGCATCTCCTCCACCAGCGCCGCGGTGCCGGCCACCAGCGCCGGCCAATCGACGCCGGGCGCGCAGGGGGCGATGCCGGGGAACCGGCCTGCGGCCGATGCGGCGTGAACCGCCTCGGCGGCGCGGATCATCACCTTGGACGGCACGCATCCGACATTCAAGCAGGTGCCGCCGATGGTGCCATGACCCACCAGCGCCACGCGTCGGCCCGCCTTGGCCGCGGTGATCGCGGCGGAAAATCCCGCCGATCCGGCACCAATGACGATCAGGTCATGGGCGCCCGTGTCCTTGTCTGCGTTGCGACAGTCCTTCATGGTCTTGTCTTTCTCTTGCGATCACCCGGGATCGGATCCGGCATGGCCGGGACGGACGGCTCCGCCCCGGTCACGATCGAATCGTCCTTGTCATGTCGATAAAGCCTGCTTACGCTCTGTAGTTCATACAGACTCAACGGGAAAACGCATGAATGACGGTCGCGGAAAGGTAAGAGGGTTGCGCCGGTCCGAACTCGCGCGGCTGACCGGCTGCAATCTGGAGACCATCCGTTATTACGAAAACATCGGCATCATGCCCCCGCCGCCGCGCACGGCCCGCAACTATCGCGTCTATGACGAAAGCCATGTTGCGCGGCTGCGGTTCGTGATGCGGGCGCGGGATCTGGGCTTTACGCTGGAGGAAACCCGCGATCTGCTGGATCTGGTGGACGGCCGGGCGGGGACATGCCCGGATGTGCAGGCGCTGGCGCAGCGGCATATCGAAGCCGTGCGCGCCAAGATCGCCGATCTGCGGCGGATCGAAAGGGTTCTGAGCGAAACCGTATCGCGATGCACGGGCGACGAGGTGCCCGACTGCGCCGTAATCGACGCGCTGCAGCAGGCGGATTAGACCCATCGCCGCCGGCGCCGCCGGATCAAGGCGACAGGGGGTCAGTCCAGTTGCGCCTTGACATAGGCCACCACGCTGCGCGCCAGGGATCCGGGGTCATAGCCGCCTTCGAGCATCGTCAGAACCCGCCCTTGGGCGAACCGGTCGGCGACCTGGACGATCTGCCGGCTCAGCCAGGCATAATCGGCTTCGAACAGGGCAAGATGGGACATGTCGTCCATCGCGTGCGCATCGAACCCCGCCGAGACAAATATGAACTCGGGCCTGAACCGTTCCAGCGCCGGCAGCCAGTGCGCCTCGATCGCGGCACGAAACGCCGGGCCGCCGGTTCCCGCCGGCAGCGGAACGTCCACCAGGTTGGTCGCATCGCTTTCGTGGCCGGTGAACGGATAGAACGGGTGCTGAAAGGCCGAACAGAACAGCACGCGGTCGTCGCTGTGAAAGATGTCTTCGGTGCCGTTGCCGTGGTGCACGTCGAAATCCAGGATCGCGATTCGGCGCAGCCCGTGTTCCGCCAGCGCGTGTGCCGCGGCGACGGCGATGTTGTTGAACAGACAGAACCCCATCGCGCGGTCGCGCGTGGCGTGGTGGCCGGGCGGGCGAATGGCGCAAAAGACCGGGTTCGCCTCGCCCCGCATGATCAGGTCCACGCCCAGCACGCCCGCCCCCGCCGCCAAGAGCGCGGCCCGGATCGAACCCGCCGACAGCACCGTGTCGCCGTCGATCGCCACCGGCCCCCGGCTTGTATCGGTGGCGAACAGCTGGTCCAGATAGGCAGGGTCATGGACCCGTTCGAGCTGTTCCCGCGTGGCTTCGGGCGCATCATGGTGGCGCAGCACGTAATCCAGCCCCGACATGATGAGCTGATTGCCGATCACGTCCAGCCGTTCGGCCGATTCCGGGTGCAGCGATCCGGTATCGTGCAGCCGGCAGTCGGGATGAGAAATGAACCCCAGCATCCTGCGCCCTCAGATCGGCAGGTCCACGATCACGCAATCCGGGTCCTCCGGGTCGCGCTGCTGGGAAAAGCCCAGCTCTTCCATCAGCTTGAGCATCGGCGCATTGTCGCGCAGCACGGTGCCGGTGATCCGGCTCAACCCGTGCTGGCGGGCGGCGTCGATCAGCGCCTTCATCAGACGCGTACCCAGCCCCCGGGTCTGGAACCTGTCGGACACCACGATCGCGAATTCGCAGCTGGTGTTGTCGGGGTTGATCGTATAGCGCGCCACGCCCAGCTGTTCGGGCTTGCCGTCCCGTTCGATGACCGCGACCAGCGCCATCTCGCGGCGATAGTCGATCTGGGTGAATTGGGCCAGCATCTCCGGCGACAGTTCGGCAACCGAGCCCATGAAGCGGAACCGCTTGGCCTCGTCCGACAGGTCACGCACGAACGCGGCCTCGGCCTGGGCGTCCTCGGGGCGGATCGGCCGGATGGTCAGGGGCGTGCCGTCGGTCAGGTGCACGCGCTGCACCAGGTGTCGCGGATAAGGATGGATCGCCATGTGGTCATAAGGGCCGTGGCGGGCCGGCGGGCGGGCGATGCCGATCCGGGCATCAACGGCCAGAACGCCGCCGGGCCCGGCAACCAGCGGGTTGATGTCAAGCTCGGTTATCTCGGGCAGTTCGCACACCATGTCCGACACCCGCAGCAGGACGTCGATCACCGCCTTGCGGTCCACCGCCGGGCGGTCGCGGAACGCATCCAGCAGGCGGGCGACGCGGGTGCGGTTGATCAGCCGGTTGGCCAGCACCTCGTTCAGCGGGGGCAGCGTCACGGCGCTGTCGCGCAGAACCTCGACCATCGTGCCGCCCGCGCCGAACACGATCACGGGACCGAACACCGCGTCGCGGCTGACCCCCACCAACAACTCGCGCGCATCCTCGACATGCGCCATCCTTTCCACGGTGACGCCCTTGATCGTGGCGTCGGGCCGCTCGCGCCTTGCTGTCTCCACGAGATCGCGAAAGGCCAGTTTCACATCGGCGGCGGTATGCACGTTCAGCCGGACCCCGCCGATGTCGGATTTGTGCACGATCTGCGGCGAGTTGATCTTGATCGCCACCGGATAGCCTACTGATTCAGCCGCGATCAGCGCCTCCGAGGCGGTTTCGGCCTCGATGGTCAGGTTGATCGGGATGTGAAAGGCCCGCAGCACCGCCTTGGATTCGATGTCCGACAGCATGTGGCGGCCTTCGGCCAGGGCGCCTTCGATGATCATGCGCGCCCCTTCGGTGTCGGGCGGCAGATCGTCATGCAGCGGCCCCGGCACCTCGAGCGCGAGCATCCGGTTGCGGTGATGCTCGGCCAGATAGGAAAATGCCTCGACCGCGCTTTCGGGGGTGGTGAAGTCCGGGATCCCGTTCGAGGACAGCAGTCGGCGTGCCTCGGCCACGGCGGTTTCGCCCATCCAGCAGGCCAGGACAGGCTTGTGCGTGCGCTTGGGGATCGCATCCACCAGCGCCTGCGCGGCGGCGGTGGCGTCGGTCATTGCCTGCGGCGTCAGCATGACCAGAACGCCGTTGAAGCCGGGATCGCGCAGCGCGGCCTCGACCGCGGCCTTGAACTGTTCGGGCCGCGCATCGCCGAGAATGTCCAGCGGATTGGACCGCGACCAATAGGGCGGCAGCACCTTGTCCAGCGCCTCGATCGTGGCCCTGGACGGCGCCGGCAGATCGACCCGCAGATCGCCGGCCCTGTCCGCCGCCAGAACGCCGGCTCCGCCGCCATTGGTGATGATCCCCAGCCGGTTGCCGCGCGCGCGTTTCCCCGGCGCGAGGATTTCGGCGGCCGAAAACAGGTGCCCGAAGCTGCGCGCGCGTACCGCGCCGGCGCGCGACAGCGCCGCGTCGAACACCGCGTCATCGCCGATCAGCGCCCCGGTATGGGTGTGCGCCGCCGCCGAGCTTTGCACATTGCGCCCGGCCTTGAGCACGATCACCGGCTTGAGCCGCGCCGCATGGCGCAGCGCCGAGATGAACGACGCCGCATCGCGGATACCTTCGACATAGAGCAGGATGGCATGGGTCTTGGGGTCGTTGGCCAGGAAATAGAGAACGTCGCCAAAGTCGATGTTCAGCGCGTTGCCCATCGATACCAGCGCCGAAAAGCCCAGCCCGTGCGGCTCGGCCCAGTCCGATATGGCCGAACACAGCGCCCCCGACTGCGACACCAGCGCCAGCCCCCCCGGCGGGGTTTCCGACCGCAGAAAGGTCGCGTCCAGTCCCAGCCACGGTCGCACCAGCCCCACGCAGTTCGGCCCCAGAAAACGCACGCCATGCCGCGCCGCGGCCTCTTTCAGGGGGGCCACGTTCTCGGCCCCCGGCCCGCCGCCCTCGCCAAAGCCGGCCGACAGGATGACCGCGTGGCGCGTGCCGGCCTCGCCGCATTGCCGCAGGATATCGGGCACGGTCTGGGCAGGCGTGGCGATCACCGCCAGGTCGACCCGAGCCCCTGTGCTGGCAAGGTCGGGGTAACAGGGCATGTCGCCCAGCCGGTCATGTTTGGGATTGACCGGATAGAGCCGCCCTCCGAACCCGGCGCGGCGGATATTGGCGAGGACACGGCCCCCGACGCTGGCGGGGTTGTCGGAGGCGCCGAACACGGCGACCGATCCCGGATCGAACAGCGGGGCAAGAGGAGATCGGATCATCATGAAACTCCGGGGTCGAAAATTTCTGCCGATTCAAGCCTTGCCCGGCACCGGTCGCGGCGGGCGTGGCATCGAACCGACCCAGGCTGCGGAATACGTCCCGCAGAGGTCGCCGGCCTTGACCTGCATCAAGCGGTTCGTCGCCGCCGACCTGAACGAGGGCGATCCGATGGCCAAGCATCCGGTCGCGGCGTCAGGGTTTTGCGGGGAGATGGAGGCGAGTACCGGAATCGAACCGGTGTACACGGATTTGCAATCCGCTGCGTCACCACTCCGCCAACTCGCCTTTTCCAGTGGTGCTTTAGGCAGGTACGCGATGTTCGAGAATATTGCAAGACGGGTTTGAGAATTTCATGCCACGCCTCCGCGCCGCGAACGCAAGGACCCGCCCCGGGGCGGTCCTCGCGAGGGGGCGGACCGGGCATCGGCGTCAGGCGTTGGCCCAGCCGCCGTCGATGATATGCGTCTGGCCGGTGGTAAAGGCGCTTTCATCGGACCCCAGATAGACCGCGAGTGCGGCGATTTCCTCGGCCCGGCCGATCCTGCCCATCGGCTGGCGGGCGATGAAGTCGCGCATCGCCTTGTCATAGTCGCCCGTGGCCCGCAGCCGGTCGTGCAGGGACGGACTTTCAACCGTGCCGGGGCAGATCGCGTTGGCGCGCACGCCTTGGGTGACGAAGTCCGCCGCGACCGACTTGGTCAAGCCGATCACCGCCGCCTTGGTGGTGCCATAGACGCAGCGGTTGGGCGCGGCGATCAGCGAAGAGACCACCGACGAGATGTTGACGATCGACCCGCCGCCGCGTTCGATCATGCCGGGGATCGCCGCCTGCATGGTGTGGAACATGGCGCGGACGTTGAGCGCCCAGGCAAAATCCAGCTCTTCGTCCGTGGCCTCCAGAATCGTGCCGTGATGGACAAAGCCCGCGCAGTTCACCAGAATGTCCGGCGCGGCATCCCGGACCGCCGCCTGCGCGGCATCCTTGTCGGTCACGTCCAGCGCCATGGTCGCCGCCGCGCCGATCCCGTCGAGCTTGGACCCATCGAGATCGGTGGCGATGACCCGCGCGCCCTCGGCCACAAAGGCCGTGGCGATGGCCCGACCGATCCCCTGTCCCGCCGCGGTGACAAAGGCGGTCTTTCCCTCAAGCCGGTTCATTTGCTCTTCTCCCCTGCAAACCAGTCCACCATCTGCGGGACCAGCATTTCGCCCTTGCCCGCGGCGATCGCCGTGTTCAAGGCGCGGTCGGCGCAGACCGCCATCTGCGACGGCGCGCCCAGATCCTCGGCCATCCGTTCATAATACCCCACGTCCTTGGCCGCGTTCTTCACCGAAAAGGCCAGCGCGATCTGATCGTCGATGGCATAGGCCTTGATGAAGTCCATCATGCCCGAATGGTTCGGCCCGGCGGCCATCACGTCATAGAGCTTTTGCCGCTCGACCCCGGCGCGGTCGGCCATGGCAAAGGCTTCGGACATGGCGCAGGCGGTGGTCATGGCGTAGAAGTTGTTGATGAGCTTGATCGTGTGCCCCGCCCCCAGCGGCCCGAGGTGGAACACATTCTCGCCCAGCACATCGAGGATCGGCTTGACCCGGTCATAGGCGGCCTTGTCGCCCGAACACATGATGTTCAAGAGCCCTTCCACCGCATGCGCCGGCGTGCGCCCCAGCGGCGCATCGAGATAGGTCGCCCCCTTGGCCGCCATGTCGGCGCCGATCTTCTTGGTGGAGGCCGGCAGAGAGGTGCCGAAGTCGATCACGATCTGTCCCGGTCGCAGCCCGGCCAGCACGCCGTCTTCGCCATAGACGCGGGATTCAACCTGGTCGGAGGTGCCCATGCAGAACATCACGATGTCGCTTGCCTCGGTCAGTTCGCGGGCGGTTTTCGCCTCGGTCGCGCCGCGGGCCAGCGCTTCTTCGACTCCGGTGCGGTCGCGGTGGCCCATCACGGTGACGGAATAGCCGTTCTTTTGCAGGCATTCGACCATGGCGCGGCCCATCAGGCCCAGGCCGATGAATCCGATTCGTTCTTCAGGCATTGTCGTATTCCTCCTTTGGTCTGAGCGCGGAAAGTCTCGGCAGGGCGAACACGGGATCGGGGGCGATCCCGGTCAGCGCCCGGAAACTGGCCAGCGCCATGTGTTGAAACAGGTCGAACCCGGTGAGGGTCCGCGCCCCGGCCGCCCGCGCGGCGGACAGAAAGCGCGTGTTTACCGGGGTATAGACGGCATCGAAGGCCCAGGCGGGTCGGTTCGGCAGCGGCAGCGCGAAGGCCGAGGCCGGATAGCCCGCCATGCCGCAGGCGGTGGCGTTGACGAGGCCGTCGGCGGTGGCGATCGCTTCCGGCGCCCTGTCGGCCGGGATCGCCCGGCAGGCGGGGCCGACCAGCGCGGCGAGCGCCCGGGCGCGGGCGGGGTCGGTGTCCCAGACGGTGATTTCGGTGGCCCCGAGCTCGGCCAGCGCGGGGGCGAGGGCGCGGGCCACGCCCCCTGCCCCGGCCATGGCCACGCTGCCCGGCGGACTGTCGCCGAAAAAATGGCGCCACGCGGCTATGAAGCCGGAACAATCGGTGTTGGCGCAGGCGATACCGTCCGGCGTGAAGATCCGGGTGTTGACGGCGCCAAGGCGCGTCGCCGTTTCCTGCGATCCTGTCCGGGCCGAAGGCCCGGACCGCGCCCGACCCCGCCCCCCAGGGCGGGCGCGATTGCGCCCCCCCTCGGTGTCGGGCGCGATGGAAATCTCACGCCCGATCAGGTCCGCCGCCGCCGATTTCCACGGATGAGTGATGGCCACGCCGTCCCAGCCCTCGGCCCGCAGGGCGGCGACCGTCCCGGCAAGGTCGAACGCCGGCTTTCCCGCCGTGTCGATTGCGGTGAAGTCCAACCTGATCCCCGCAAGGTCGCACAAGGTCTCCAACCCCGCAGAAAAGCGCGAGCGGCCGATATTGGCCCCGATCAGGCCGCAGCGCAGGGTGCGGGACTGGGTTGGGGGCGCGGTCACGGCGTCACCGTCACAGGGCGTCCCTCGGCCCCGGCCTCCAGCACCGCCAGTGTCACGGCCAGCGCGGCGCGCCCGTCCGCGCCGGTGGCCAGCAGCGGATCCGCCCCGCCGCGTGCGACCCGGGCGAACCGGGAGAGTTGCGCCTCCAGCGGATCGACGGTCGGCAGGTCTCCCTCCTGCACCATCAGCATGGGCCGCGACCAGTCGGGCACGCCCCCCGCCGCGTCGCGCCAGAGCGCCAGCGACGGAAAGGACAGTGCCCCCCGCGTGCCGATGAAACGCCAGCAGTCCTCGTGCGTGGTGGCGATGGCGGGGTTCTCGCCGGTTGCGGCCTCGAACGCCCAGGGCGAGGCGCCGGCATCGGTCAGCAGGAACGTCCCCAGGGCACCGGAGGCAAAGCGCAGGCAGATCGCGGCGGTATCCTCGACCGGCCCGCCGCGCCGGTCGCTGGACAGCATGGCCGAAACCTGCACGATCTCGCCCGCCAGCAGGCGCAACAGGTCCACGTCGTGGATCAGGTTGATGAGCACCGGCCCCCCGCCCCGCGCCACACGCCAGGCGGCATCGTGATAGCCGTCATGCTTGCGCAGCGCCCAGATGCCCTGCACCGCGACCGGATCCCCCATTTGCGCCAGCCTGTCGCGCGCGATGGCAACGAAGGGGTGACAGCGCCGGTGGTGTCCGGTGAAAAGCGGCAGGCCGGCGGTATCGGCGGCGGCGATCATCCGGTCGGCCTCTGCCAGGGTGGCGGCGACGGGCTTTTCCACCAAAGCCGCCCAGCCCCGCGACAGCGCATCCAGCGCGTCGGCGCAATGGCTCTGAGTCGGGGTGGCGATTATGGCCGCGCGGGTGTCGGGCGGAACAGCCTCGACCGTGTCCGCCACCGGTAGGCCCTTGTCGGCCAGTTCCGCGCGGCGGGCCGGGTTCGGTTCGACCACGGCGGTCAGGCGCACTTCGTCCGACAGGGCGGCGAGGCGCGCGTGGCGCTGGCCGATCGAGCCACCGCCGATCACGGCAAGGGGCAGCGGCGCGGTCATGGGATATCAGCTCCTGTGTGAAGGGAGACACGCGAGGGATGCGTCCGCCCGAGGGGGGCGCAGAGGGCGCCCGCCTGCGGGGCGAGCGGGCGCATCCCGGTTCGCTGCGCGGATCGGGCGGGATGCCATCCCCCCGACCTCACATCACCGCTCCGATCTGCCATGGGACGAATTCGTAGTCGCCCAAACCCTGCGCCTCGGATTTCGATTTCTCGCCCGAGGCCAGCCGCAACAGGCGGTCGTAAATCTCGCGGCCCACCTCCTCGACCGAGGCGCCATCGGTCAGGATGCGGCCGGCGTTCACGTCCATGTCCTCGGTCATCCGGTCATACATCGTCGTGTTGGTGGCGATCTTCAGCGTCGGCGCGGGCTTGGAGCCGAAGGCCGAACCGCGCCCGGTGGTGAAGGCCACCAGATTGCAGCCCGACGCGATCTGTCCCGTCACGCTGGCCGGGTCGTAGCCGGGGCTGTCCATGAAGGTGAAGCCGCGCGCGGTGACCGGCTCGGCGTATTTGTAGACGCCGGTGAGCGGGGTCGTGCCGCCCTTGGCCGCCGCGCCCAGCGACTTCTCAAGGATCGTGGTCAGCCCGCCCTTCTTGTTGCCGGGGCTTGGGTTGTTGTCCATGCTGCCACGATTGCGGGCGGTGTAATCCTCCCACCAGCGGATCAGGTCCACCAGTTTCTGCCCCACCTCCGCCGACACCGCGCGGGCGGTCAGCAAATGTTCGGCACCGTAGATCTCGGGGGTTTCGGCCAGAACTCCGGTTCCGCCCTGCGCCACCAGCAGATCGCAGGCATGACCCAACGCGGGGTTGGCGGTGATGCCGGACCACGCGTCCGACCCGCCGCATTGCAGGGCAACCATCAGCTCGGACGCCGGGCAGGGTTCGCGCCGGGCCTCGTTGGCGATGGACAGCATCGCCTCGACCCTGGCGATGCCCAGTTCCACCGTGCGCCGCAGCCCGCCCACGTCCTGGATATTCATCGCCTGGAACAGGGGGCCGGGGGTCAGCCCGTAGGCCTCGACCAGCCAGTCGATCTGGTTCATCTCGCAGCCCAGCCCCGCCATCAGCACGCCGGCCACGTTGGGGTTGCGGGCATAACCCCACATCACCCGTTGCAGCGCCTCGAACCCCTCGCCCGATCCGGCCATGCCGCAGCCGGTGCCGTGGACGAAGGCGACCACCCCGTCCACGTTGGGATAGGCGGCCATGCGGTCGGGGGTGAAATGCGCCGCGATCATCCGCGCCGCCGTAGCCGAGCAGTTAACCGAGGTCAGCACGGCGATGTAATTGCGCGTGCCCACCCGGCCATTCGCGCGGCGATAGCCCATGAAGGTATCGGGCCGGGCGACCGGTTCGGCGGGCCGCAGGTTGGTGGCGAATTCATACTCCTGCGACACGTTGCGGAATTCCAGGTTGTGGGTGTGCACATGCTCGCCCGCCGCGATGTCCCGGGCGGCATAGCCGATCACCTGCGCGTATTTCCGCACCGCCTCGCCCGCGGGAATGGGCTGCGTGGCCAGCTTGTGTCCGCGGGGGATCGGCTGGGTCGCACCCTCTTCGCCCGCGCGCAGGGCGCGCAGGGCGGTGACGACATTGTCGGACGGATCGAGGCGGATGGTGGCGGACATGGATCCTTCGGGTCTTGAACTGATGGGAGACGGGAGCCGAAACCGGCCCCCGCCGGCGCGTCACAGGAACACGGTGACGATGGTAGGCCAGATCAGCAGCACCGAAAGCGCCAGGATCTGGATGCCGATGAAGGGCAGGAACCCCTTGAAGATATCGGTCAGCGAGATATGCGGCGGCGCCACCGATTTCAGGTAAAAGGCCGCCGGGCCGAAAGGCGGCGACAGGAAGCTGACCTGCATGTTCATGCAGAACACCACCCCGAACCAGATCGACACCTGCCGGGGGTCGAGCTGGCCCAGAAACCCGATCTCCTCGACCGGCAGGCGCAACACGATGGGCAGGAACACCGGCATCACCAGCAGGACGATGCCGACCCAGTCCATGAAGGCGCCGAGAAAGAGGAAGATCACCATCATCACCAGGATGATCCCCATGGTCGGCAGGTCGGCCCCGATGATGGTGGTGGCGATGTAGGTCGGCCCGCCGGCGATGGTGTAGGCGCCTGCCAGCGCGGTGGCCCCGATCGTCACCCAGATGATCGTGCCGGTGGACCGCAGCGTGCGTTTCAGACTGTCCCAGAGAAGGTGGAACGACATCTCGCCACGGATCGCGGCAATGGTTCCGACGGCGACCACGCCCATGCCGGCGGCCTCGGTAATGCCGGTGATGCCGCCGTAGATCGACCCCAATACCACCCCGATCACGACGATCGGCGCAACCAGCCCCTTGCCCATGGCCCATGACCGGCGGAACCGTTCGCGCCCGGCCACCAGCAGGATCGCCGCCACGCACAGGCCGAAGGCCGCGCCGAACTTCCACACGTAATCCGGCGTGCCCAGCGTGATGGGGTCCACGCCTTCGACCGCGCGATTCTGGCCGGTGACGGTAAAGAACAGCGCCCGCAGGAACAGCGCGCCCAGGAACCCCGCGCCGATGGTCAGCAGGAAGGTGGCGAACAGTCCCGCCTTTTGCCAGCCCACCGGATCACCGGGCCGCAGTTCGGGAAGCGGTGCCTTTTCTGGGTTCAGCCGCGTGGTGATCAGGATGTAGATGATGAAAAAGCTCGCCAGCATGAAACCCGGCAGGAAGGCCGCGGTAAAGAGCGCCTTGATCGACGTGTCGGTGACCAGGCCATAGATGATCAGCACGATCGATGGCGGGATCATAGTGCCGAGCGAGCCGCTGGCGCAGATCGTGCCGATGGCGAGGTTCTGGTTGTAGCCCAGCCGAAGCATCTGCGGCAGCGCGATCAGCCCCAGCAAAACCACCTCGCCGCCGATGATGCCGGACATGGCCGCCATGATAACCGCCATGATCGAGGTGACGATGGCGATGCCGCCGCGGGTGCGCGACAGCCAGGCGTTCAGCGAATTGTACATCTCGCCGGCGATGCCGGATCGTTCCAGCAGGTTCGCCATGAAGATGAACAGCGGGATCGAGATCAGAACGTAATCAGTCAGCAGCCCGTAGATGCGCTGCGCGAGGATGTTGAGCGGCCCGGCGCCGAAATTGCCGAACAGGAAATCGGGGCCGAATTTCATCAGCAGCACAAGCGGCGCCAGAACCGCGCTGGCAAAGCCCAGCTGCATGCCGATGGCCAGCAGGAACAGCATGGCCAGCAGCAGGACCATCGAAATCGTGGCAATGTCGAACATCCGCCCCTACCCCCGTTGATCCGCGTCTTGCGCGCGGTCTTCCATTTCGTGGACCAGTTCCTCGATCTCGGATTCGTCCACCGGCGCGTGATGGATCGGCGCCTTGTTCCAGTCCACGATCAGGTTTGCCAGCGCCTGCACGCTGACCAGCAGGATCGCGATCAGCACCATCGGCTTCAGTGTGGCCGGGATCGGCGGGTCGAAGGCGGTGCCGAAGGTTTCCCAGCGCAGCAGCTTGTCGCGCGCCTCGCCGTAGCCGCCCCAGATCATGGTGACCGTGAAAACCCAGATCAGTGCGGTCGAAATCACGTCCGATGCCTTCTGCATCCAGCGCGGCATCGCGTCATAGAGCAGATAGATGCGGATGTGGCTGCGCTGCTGCATGGCGTAAAGCCCGGCGAAGAGAAAGATGAACCCGGCCGTCCACAGAGACAGTTCATTGGCCCACAGCGTTGGCCGCTCGAACACATAGCGCAGCACGACCTCGTACATCATCACACTGACCAGCATCACGATCAGCAGCATCGTCACCCGCGCCAGAAACAGGCTGATCCGGTCGAACCAGGACTGGATCGGCTCTTCCATGGCGGTGGCGCGCACCGTCCTGATCCCCATGACGAACCCCGCCACGATCAGCGCCAGGGCCAGCCAGTCGGCGGCACCGGCGGGGCCGTGCAGCACCTTCAGCGCGTCCGACGCCCAGCCGAAACTGATGATGAATTTCGGAAAGTTCCAGATCACCCACGCGGCCCCGGCGATGAAGACGGCCGGCCACAGGATCTCCTTCAGCGGCAAGATGGCCCGCATCCTGACTGCTCCCCCTGTCCCTGGGCAGGGACGGCCCCGCGCATGGGGGCCGCCCGCTCCGTTATGTGCCGGTCAGGCCGGGTTATTCGGACACAAGGCCCAGTTGCTTGAGGAACGCCATATGGCTGTCAACCAGCGCGCGGGCCTCGGGGGTCTTGTCGGCCCAGCCCTGCCAGGCGTCCTGCGCGGCCTTGCGGAAGGCGGCGCGGTCGGCCTCGGACCAGTTGTAGATCTTGACGCCCTTCTTTTCGAGCTCGGCCTTGGCCTGCAGGTTCTTGACCTCGAAGGTCAGCGCGGTCTGGAAGGCCAGCTTCTGCATCGCGGTGTCGATGATGCGCTTTTCCTGATCGCTCAGGCTGTTCCACTTGTCCAACCGGCAGGCCAGATGATCCGACGGCATCGAATGGAAGCCGGGGAAGTTGGCGTGCTTGGCGATGTCGTAAAGGCCCATCGACATGTTGTTGGCCAGGTTGGACGCATCCGCCCCGTCGATGATGCCAGTTTCCAGCGCGGTAAAGATTTCGTTGAAATCCATTACGATCGGTTTCGCGCCCAGCGAGGCGAGGATTTCCGTCTCCAGCCCCGGCGGCGAGCGGAACTTCCAGTCCTTCAGGTCGGCCAGCCCGGCGATCGGCCGGGTCGAGGCAAAGCTTTCCTGACCGTAGATCCACCAGCCGACCAGCTTCATGTTGTATTCGTTGTAAAGCTTGTCGGCCGCCTCGAACCCGCCATTGTAGAGCCAGGCATATTGCTGCCAGGGCGTGTCATAGCCGCCCATGATGTCGCCGACGAACTGGAAGGCGGGGTTCTTGCCGGTCTGGTAGGCGCCGCCGGTCATGTCGCAGTCGAGAATGCCGCTGGCGGCGGCGTCGAAGGTTTCCACCGACTTCACCACCGAGGACGAATAGAACATCTCGATCTTGATGTCGCCGCCCGACATGGTCTGCACGTCGTCCACGAACTGAGCGGCCAGCTTGCCCGACACGGTTTCGGGCGCATAGTGGGTCTGGATGCGCAAGGTGGTTTCGGCGGTCGCGGGAACGGCCAGCGCGGCGCCAAGCGCGGCAACGGCCAGTGTCTGTTTGAGTTTCATGAATCCTCCCTGATCGTACGCCCGCCCGATCCGGCGGACATTGCCTTGGCGCGCCCGTCCCTCAGGTCTCCTCTCCCCGCGGAACCGGCGCGCCGTGAATTTGGTATACCAAACTTTCGGAAAATGGTATACCAAAAATCGAAAGGACGCGACCTCTGGAATTTTGCAGAAAAACGCGGAACAAAGGCTGGGCCAGCGACGACAGGACCGAGATGACCAACCCGACCCTGCCCGAACAGATCGCGAATCGGCTGCGCCGGGACATCCTGCGCGGCAAGCTCGCGCCGGGCGCGCCGATCAAGGAACGCGACAATGCCGCCGAGCTGGGGGTCAGCCGCACGCCGATGCGCGAGGCGATCCGGATCCTCGCCAAGGAGGGTCTGGTGATCCTGCGCCCCGCGCGCAGCCCGATCGTCGCCAATCCGACGCTGAAGGAGGTAAGCGACCAGTTGGAAGTGTTGATCGCTCTCGAAATCCTGTCCGGGCGGCTGGCGGTCGAAAACGCCACCGATGACGAGATCGCGGCAATCCGCGAGCGCAACGAACGATTCATCCGCGAATTCGACAGCGCCGACGTTCTGGACCGGTTCGAGATGGACATGGATTTCCACTTTGCGATCGCGCGGGCGTCGCACAATGCCGCGCTGGCCGAAACCCACCGCGCCTATCTGGAGCGTCTGTGGCGGGCACGGTTCCTGTCGGCCCGCAACCGCCACACAAAGGACCGGGTAATCCGCCAGCACCGCGAGATCGTGCGGGGGCTGGAGCAGCGCGACACCGAACTGGTGACCGGCGAGATACACGCGCATCTGAAGAACCTTCTGGATGCGATCCGCGACAAGTTCAGCGATCAGCCCGACACCGCCCGGCCCGCAGAGGATCCGGCCGCGACGGGCAAGGGCTGATCGACCACGATTTTCCAACCCATGAAAAGGATGAGGGGAGAGAGATGAAGCTATTGCGCTTTGGCCCGAAAGGGGCCGAGAAACCGGGCATTCTGGACGCGGCGGGCCGGGTGCGGGATCTGTCCGGCAGGGTGGAGGATTTCGCCGGGCGCGGCGTTTCGCTCGAGGCGCTGGAGGCGGTGGGCGCGATCGACGTCGAAAGCCTTCCAGTTGTCGAGGATCCGGGGCGGATCGGCGCTTGCCTCGGCTGGGTGCCGAATTTCTACTGCATCGGTCTGAACTATGCCAAACACGCCGCCGAAACCGGCGCCGAGCCTCCGGTCGAGCCGATCATCTTCAACAAGGCCACCACCGCGCTGAGCGGGCCGAACGATCCGATCATCATCCCGCGGGGCTCGGTCAAGACCGACTGGGAGGTCGAGCTGGGCGTGGTGATCGGCAAGCGCGCCTTGTATGTTTCCGAGGAGGAGGCGCTGGACCATGTAGCCGGCTATTGCACGATCAACGACGTGTCCGAGCGCGAGTTTCAGATCGAGCGCGGTGGCACCTGGATGAAGGGCAAGTCGGCGCCATCCTTCGGGCCGTGCGGGCCGTATCTGGTGACGGCGGACGAGGTGCCCGATCCGCAGGCGCTGAAGCTGAGCCTGAGCGTGAACGGCGAAGTGGTGCAGGATTCGGACACGTCCGACATGATCTTTGGCGTGGCGCAGATCGTGGCCTACATGTCGAATTTCATGGAGCTGATCCCCGGTGATGTGATCGCCACCGGCACGCCGTCGGGGGTCGGCATGGGGATGAACCCGCCGCGGTTCCTGCGCCCCGGCGACGTGGTGGAACTGGAGGTCGAGGGGCTGGGCCGTCAGCGGCAGGATGTTGTGGCCGCCGAGTAGGCTGGCGGCGGACCGGTTTCGGATCGGCTGCGCCGATCCGACCGATGCGAGGGGCGCTGCCCGTTGCGCCGGAGGCGCACCAAAGGTGCGACGCGCTCCCCGGGATATTTTTGGCAAGAGGAAGCGGGCAGCCGCGTCAGCCCAGCGGGCCGGTACGGTAGAGGCGGACCTTGAGCCCGCCATGGGGCACCGGCGGCCCGGGAGGGTCAAAGTGCAGGCCGGTTGCCTGGGCCAGGCCCGCTTCGTTGGTGACGATTGCCACGCGCCAGCCGGAAAAGCGATCGCGCAGCCGTTGGCCCAGGGTCGCGTAGAGCGCGTAGAGCGCATTCTTGTCGCCGATACGCGCGCCGTAAGGCGGGTTGGCGATGACCAGGCCGGGCGGGCCGTCCGGCGGCGCAAGATCGCCGATGCTGCGACGTTCAAACACGGTGATATCCGCGACCCCTGCCCTGTCGGCATTGGCCCGGGCGGCCTCGATGGCGCCAGCGTCGCGGTCGAAACCGTGAAAGCGCATCGACGGCGTCTTGGCGGGCGTGAACGGGCGCATCGCGCCCCAGGCCTGAGGATCGAAGCTCGCGAGATGTTCGAAGGCAAAACCGCGTGACCGCCCCGGCAGCAGCCCCGCCGCGATTTCCGCCGCCTCGATCACGAAGGTGCCGGATCCACACATCGGATCCACCACCGGCTCGGCCCCCGTATATCCGCATTGCCGCAGGAACAGCGCGGCGAGCGTTTCGCGCATCGGCGCCTTGCCGACCGCCGCCTTGTGGCCTCGCTTGTGCAGGCTGTCGCCCGACGTATCGACGCTGAGCGTCACGAGGTTGTCGTCGATCCGCGCCTTGACCTGCACTGGGGCGTTCTCGGCCAGCGGCGCGCCCAGCGTTTCGGCAATCGCCCGTTCGATCCGCTGTTTCGCCGCGCCAGCGTGGTAGATCTTCGACCGCTTGCAGGTGACCTCGACCCGCACGGGCACGTCGGGACGCAGAACGCTGGCCCAGTCGAATTTGCGCGCGCGTTTGTCGAGCTGGGCGAGGTGGAACGCCCGGAATTCCCCGATCCGCGCCAGCACGCGTGTCGCGCCGCGCAAGGTGAGATTGGCGCGCCAGACCTGCGCCCAGCCGCCGCGGAACGAAACGCCACCCGGCACCACGCGCGCGCCGGCAAAGCCCGCCTGAACTGCTTCGTCGTGCAACACCGGCTCGAGCCCAGGCGGGGCCACGAGGAAGATTTCGAAGTCGTCCGACCGTTCCATGCCGCCGCCATAACCGGAAACGCCCCGCTCCGCGACCCATTTCTTGACAGCACGGCACCGGCGGCAGATGATTTGGTATACCATTTTTGGGAGGATCCGGTGTCGAAGATCACAAGCGCCGAGGCGCGGCTGTTCAACCTGCCGCTGGCCGAGGTTCTGGTGGATGCCAAACATGGCGATCACACGCATTTCCAGCTGATCACCGCCACCGTGCGGCTGGCCGACGGCAGCGAGGGCACCGGTTATACCTATACCGGCGGGCGCGGGGGGCACGCGATCCTGGCGATGATCGAGCATGACCTTGCGCCCTTTTTGACCGGTCGCGACGCCGAGGACGTCGAGGGTCTGCATGACGCGATGCAGTGGCACATCCACTATGTCGGCCGCGGCGGCGTGGCGTCCTTTGCGATC
Source organism: Jhaorihella thermophila (assembly GCF_900108275.1). Taxonomy (GTDB): domain Bacteria; phylum Pseudomonadota; class Alphaproteobacteria; order Rhodobacterales; family Rhodobacteraceae; genus Jhaorihella; species Jhaorihella thermophila. Next base: position 52,426 of record NZ_FNVD01000004.1, on the reverse strand, counting down.
TCGGCGGTCGATATCGCGCTGTGGGACATTCGCGGCAAGCAGCGCGGGCAGTCGCTGGTGCGGATGGCGGGCGGCGCGTCGGACCGCTGTCGCGCCTATTGCGGCGGGATCGACCTGAACTTTCCCCTGCCCAAGTTGATCCGCCAGACCGAAGGCTTCCTTGCGGCCGGGTTCAATGGGGTGAAGATCAAGGTAGGCCGGCCAGAGCTGGCCGAGGATCTTGCCCGCGCCAAGGCGGTGCGCGAGGTGCTGGGGCCGGACCGGGCCTTCATGGTGGATGCAAATTACTCGATGAGCGTCGAGCGGGCGATCGAGGCGGCGCGGGGCTTTGCAGAGTTCGGCATCCTGTGGTTCGAGGAACCGACCATCCCCGACGACTACAAGGGCTATGGCCGGATCGCCGAGGAAACCGGCGTGCCTCTGGCGATGGGCGAGAACCTGCACACGATCCACGAATTCGAATACGCCTTTGCCGATGCGCACCTGTCCTATATCCAGCCCGATGCCAGCAATTGCGGCGGCATCACCGGCTGGTTGCGGGTGGCCGAACAGTCGCTGGATCACGGCATCCCGGCCTGTTCCCACGGGATGCAGGAACTGCATGTGAGCCTCGTTTCCGCGCGGCCCAACGGCGGCTGGCTCGAGGTGCACAGCTTTCCCATCGACGCCTACACCACCCGGCCGCTGGTGGTCGAGGATCACATGGCCGTGGCCCCGGACGTGCCCGGCATCGGCGTGACCTTCGACTGGGAGAAACTCGCCGCCGCGCATGACGGGCGGGCGTGAGGTCAGTCTTCGTGGATCGGCTCCTGCGTGAAGATGCCGCCCTGGAACAGCGCCACGGGATCGTCTGGCGCGGGGCGCGGGGTCGTGGCCTCGATCTCGGCCCGCCATTTCGCGCTGCTGTCCCTGGGCCGCCAGCCGAGGTAGGAGACAGAACCATTGTCCCACCAGTTTTCGTCATTGGCCGAGGCGCCGTAGATGATCGGACAGCCGAGGCGCGGGACGGCGAACACCCGTTCGGCCAGCGCGGCGAAATCGTCGTGGCTGAGCCATGTCGCCAGCATCCGCCGGTCGGTGGGGCGGGTTTCGCAGGATCCGATCCGCACGCTGGCAGTTTCCTGCCCGAACTTGTGGAAATACATCGACGCCAACGCCTCTCCGAACACCTTGGAGACACCATACAGGCTGTCGGGTTTCGTGGGGCTGGCAGCGGTGAGACGCTCGGTCTGGCGGTAATAGCCGATCGCGTGGTTGGAACTGGCAAACAGGATGCGCGGGCGGTCGTGGGCGCGGGCGGCCTCGAACAGGTTGAACAGGCCGATGATGTTGGCGTTCAGAATCTGGTTGAAGCTGCGCTCGACCGGCACGCCGCCCAGATGCACGATGCCGTCGCAGCCCGCGACCATGTCGAAAACCGCGTCGCGGTCGGCCAGGTCGCACTGCACCACTTCCTCGTTCGGCGCAGGATCGGGGATCGGCGCGATGTCCGCCAGCCGCAGCGTTTCGGCCAGATGCGCCAGCCGGGACCGCATCGCGGTGCCGATCCCGCCCGCCGCGCCGGTGATGAGCAATCGTTTCATGGCCAACCTCCCGCCCCGGATCGTAGCCGCGCCGCGGCGGGGCGCAAGAACCATCGCCCAAGGAGACCCAGATGAAAGGCAAGACCATTGCCGCCATCCGCACCCATGCGCTCGAGGCGCCGCTCGAAGTGGCGTTCCAAAGCGCCTCGGCCCGGTTCGACCGGCGCGCGCATCTGCTGGTCGAGGTCGAATGCGCCGACGGCACGGTGGGCTGGGGCGAATGCCTTGGTCCGGTGGGGCCGAACGCGGCCACGGTGGCGGCCTATTCGCAATGGGCCGCGGGGATGAACGCGCTGGAGACCGAAAAGGTCTGGATCACGCTTTACAACGCGCTGCGCGACCAAGGGCAGCGGGGGATCGCCATCACGGCGCTGTCGGGCATCGACATCGCGCTGTGGGACATTCGCGGCAAGGCGGCGGGCCTGCCGGTGTCGGTCCTGCTGGGCGGGCGGTTCCGCGAACGGGTGCGCGCCTATGTCACCGGCGGGTTCTGGCGCGCCGGCGTGGACCGGGTGTCGGACGTGGCGGATGAGGTCGCCCGCTACCGCACCGAGGGGTTTCATGCCGCCAAGATCAAGATCGGCTTTGGCGTGGCGCGGGATCTGGCCGTGATCGCCGCCGCGCGCGAGGCGATGGGTCCGGAAATGCGGCTGATGATTGATGCCAACCACGGCTATGACGTGGTCGAGGCCGTCCGGCTGGGCCGCGCGGCGGCCGAATACGACATCGACTGGTTCGAAGAACCGGTGCTGCCCGAGTGGCTGGACGCCTATGCCGAGATCCGCCGCGCCCAGCCGATCCCGGTTGCCGGGGGCGAAACCTGGCACGCCCGCTGGGGGATGAAGGATCCGGTGGAGCGGCGCTGCGTGGACATTCTGCAACCGGATCTTGCAGGCTGCGGAGGCTTTACCGAAGCCCGCCGCATCGCCGACCTGTGCGCGCTGCACGGGGTGCGGCTGGTGCCGCATGTCTGGGGGACCGGGGTGCATCTGGCCGCGGCGTTGCAGTTCATGGCCGCGCATGTGCCGGACCCGTTCCGGCCCGACCCGGTGGAGCCAATCCTGGAATTCGACCGCACGCCGAACCCGCTCCGTCAGGAGGTGCTGCAACAGCCGATCGAACACGAAAACGGCTGGGTCGCCATCCCCGACGGGCCGGGGCTGGGGATCGAGGTGAACCGTGACGCGCTGGCCGAGTTCGCCGCGCGGGGGTGAGTACCCGCAAAAGGGGCGGCAGCCCCCGCCCCCTGCCAAAACCTCCTGCCGGACGCGCTGGGACTCAGCGATCCTCGGGCAGGATCCGCACGCCGCCCTTGTCGGCAGAGGATGCCAGCAGCGCATAGGCCTTGAGCGCGGTGGACACCGCCCGTGGGCGCGGCGCCGCCGGCCCCCAGGGCAGCGGCCCCTTGGCGGCGCGGCGGGCCTGCAGCGTGGCCTCGTCCACGGCCAGGTTGATGGAGCGGTTCGGGATGTCGATTTCAATCGTGTCGCCGGTTTCCACCAGCGCGATCAGGCCGCCCTCGGCCGCCTCGGGGCTGACATGCCCGATCGACAAACCCGACGTGCCGCCCGAAAACCGCCCGTCGGTCAACAGCGCGCAGGCCTTGCCCAGACCTTTGGACTTCAGATAGCTGGTGGGATAGAGCATCTCCTGCATCCCCGGCCCGCCCTGCGGGCCCTCAAAGCGGATCACCACCACCTCGCCCGCCTTGACCTTGCCGGTCAGGATGCCGTTCACCGCCTCGTCCTGGCTTTCGAACACATGCGCGGGGCCCGAGAATTTCAGGATCGATTCGTCCACCCCGGCGGTCTTCACGATGCAGCCGCGCTCGGCGATGTTGCCGAACAGGACCGCCAGGCCACCATCGCGGGAAAACGGGTGATCGGCCGACCGGATCACGCCGCCCTTGCGGTCGCGGTCCAGTTCCTTGTAGCGGTTTTCGGTGCTGAAGGCCTGCGTGGTGCGCACCCCGCCCGGCGCGGCGCGGTAGAACCGTTCCACCTCGGGGTCGTTGGTCTGCATCACGTCCCATTTCGCCAGCGCCTGCGCCATCGTGTCGGCATGCACCGTGCGCACGCTGCCGTCGATCAGCCCGCCGCGGTGCATCTCGCCCAGGATGCCCATGATGCCCCCCGCGCGATGGACGTCCTCCATGTGCACGTCCGGCACCGACGGCGCGACCTTGCACAGAACCGGCACCTTGCGGCTCAGCCGGTCGATGTCGTCCATGGTGAAATCGACCCCGCCCTCATGCGCGATCGCCAGCAGGTGCAGCACCGTGTTGGTGGACCCGCCCATGGCGATGTCCAGGCTCATCGCATTCTCGAACGCGGTGCGCGTGGCGATCTCGCGCGGAAGATAACCCGGCTTTTCCTCTTCGTAATGGGCCTTGGTGATTTCGACGATCCGGCGGCCGGCATCCAGGAAGATCCGCTTGCGGTCGGCGTGGGTGGCCAGCATCGACCCGTTGCCGGGCAGCGCAAGCCCCAGCGCCTCGGCCAGGCAGTTCATCGAGTTCGCCGTGAACATGCCGGAACACGACCCGCAGGTCGGACAGGCGTTTTCCTCGAACGCCTTCACCTGTGCGTCGGTATAGTTGTCGTCGGCGGCGACCACCATCGCGTCCACCAGATCCACGGCGCGTTCGATGTCGCCGATCTTGACCTTGCCGGCCTCCATCGGCCCGCCCGAGACAAAGATCGTCGGGATGTTCAGCCGCATCGCGGCCATCATCATGCCCGGGGTGATCTTGTCGCAGTTGGAAATGCAAACCATCGCATCGGCGCAATGGGCGTTGACCATGTATTCCACGCTGTCGGCGATGATTTCACGCGACGGCAGCGAATAGAGCATCCCGTCATGGCCCATCGCGATGCCGTCATCCACCGCGATGGTGTTGAACTCCTTGGCGACGCCGCCGGCGGCCTCGATTTCGCGCGCGACCATCTGGCCCAGATCCTTGAGGTGCACATGGCCAGGCACGAACTGGGTGAAGGAATTGACCACGGCAATGATCGGCTTGCCGAAATCGCTGTCAGTCATGCCGGTCGCGCGCCACAGCCCACGGGCCCCGGCCATGTTGCGGCCATGCGTCGAACGTCTGGAACGGTAATGCGGCATCGTCTGGACCCCCTGATTGTCTCGTCAGGCTGTTTCCCCCGTCAGGCGCGGGATTTCAAGGGAAACCGCGCGGGAACGGGATCGGCCAATGGCGGGAGCCGGTCTTGCACCGGCAACCGAACTCGGTCACCTCCTCGGTCAGGACCAGGGTTTCGTATCCGGCATTCCGCCCAATTGGGTCAGCCGGACCGGGGCCGCGCCGCTACCCGGACCGGCATCGGACCAGCGCCGGGGGCGGCCGCGGGTTGCCCATGCTCTCAGGCCTTGACCGCCTTCATGAAGCGGTCGCGGATCACCACCGGGTCCATGGCGATCACGGGATGCTTTTCGTTGCCGCTTTCGCATTTCGCGACGATCGCGGTCTTGCGCCGGGCGGCGATCGCGGTTTCCAGCGCCGCGCGGGTCTCCTCGGCGGCGCATTCCACCACATGGTCGCATCCGCAGGCGCCGGCCACCTCGGCCAATGAGGTGCACCGCCCCGCATAGGTCGGCTGATCCCCGGTCGATCCGTAGGAGCCGTTGTCGATGATGAGCAGGATATAGTTGTCGGCGTCGTTGTTGGCGATGGTGGGCAGCGTGCCGAGATTGGTCAGAACCGACCCGTCGCCGTCGATGGCGATCACCGTCTTGTCCTGCGCCAGCGCCAGGCCAAAGCCGATTGACGAGGCCAGCCCCATCGTCCCCAGCATGTAGAAATTCGTCGGCTGGTCGTCGATGGCGTGCAGCTCCTGGCTGGGAATGCCGATGTTGCAGACCACCAGATGGTCGCGGATCACCGGCGCGATGTCGCGGAAGATGTCGGCGCGGATCATCTCAGTATCCTCCCCAGAAGCTGGCATCTGTCAGGATCGCCACGGGTTTGTTGCACATGAAGGTGTAGTCGAGGATCTTCGGCAGTTCCTCCACGTCCGCCTGCCGGTGAAAATGGTAGGTGGGGATGTGCAGCTGGTTCAGCAGCGCCTTGGTGTGCACCGCCATCTCCACCTGGCAGGCGACCGGCTCGCCCAGCTCTCCGCGATAGGAAATCAGCATGGGCAGCGGCATCCGGTAGAACTGGATCAGCGTGGCCAGCGTGTTCACCGTCACCCCCAGCGCGGTGTTCTGCATGATGATGCAAGGCTTTTTGCCGCCCATCCACGCCCCGGCGCACAGCCCCATGCCTTCGTCCTCCTTATTGCAGGGAACATGCAGCAGGTCGGGCCGGCGGTCGATCTCGGCGATGACGCCGGCCAGCTGCTTGCAGGGCACGGAGGTGATGAACCCGATCCCGGCGGCCACGAGGTCGTCGGCGATCCTTTCGTGAATGGTCATGGTCGGGGCTCCGTTGGTTGTTCTTGCGCCGGTTCAGTCGGCGTCGCGCAGCACATGCACCGAACAGGGCGCGTGGCGCACGATGCGGGCCGCAGTCGAGCCGAGGAAGTAGTCGCGCAGGCCGGGCTTGTGCGAGCCCACCACGATCAGGTCGGCGCCGGAACTGGCGGCATATTCTGCAATCGTCATGCCGGAATGGCCCTTGAGCATCACCGGTTCCACATCCGGGGCGTTCGCGACCCGTTCCTTCAGGCGGGCGCGGGCCTCGGCATAGGCCATGGCCAGGATTTCCTCGTCCAGATAGGCGCCCACATTGCTGCTGGGCTGTTCATAGACGTGGACGGCCTGGATCACGCCGTCTTCGGCGCGCAGTCGGCGGGCGACCTCCAGTGCGCGGGTGCTGTAGCCGTGTTCCAGCGACAGGGCGAGGATGATTTTCTTGTACATCGGTTTTTCCTTTCGACGGTTCGGACGCGGATCTCAGGGGATCAGGAAGATCTTGGGCCCGGCCACCCGGCCCTGCCTGATATCCGCGAATGCCTGATCACCGTCGCACAGGGGCCGGGTTTCGGGCCAGTCCAAATCGCCCGGCCGGCCTTCAAAGGTCGCGCGGAATGTCCCTTCAACCGCGAGGATGGCCGCATCGCCGTGGCCCTGATGCAGGGCAAACCGGGGGAATATCAATCCGTCTCTGGGGCGTCTGCAAGACCCGCCCGGCCTCGGATCAGCCGCGCGGCGGAAACCGGGACGGATTCGTTCCCTATTCATGGGATCGGTGGTCGCCGGCAAACGAGAGAGGTCGGCGAATGAAGATATCGCATCCCAGTTTCGGCACGTCAAAGTTCTGCAAGAGCCGGGCGAGCCATGCGGAAAGGGCTTTCGTGGCGATGGCTACCGCCCGGTGATGCAGGCCTTCAGGACGTCGAGCGCAGGGGCCATCTCATCCTCGGAAAACCCGCAAAAACCCAGGATCAGCCCGTTGTGCCCGGTGTCACGGATCGAGAACGCCGATAGCGGACGCACACAGACGCCCCGCGCCGCCGCACGGCGCGCGATTTCGGCATCGTCAAGACCATCGGCCAGGTGAAACACGAGCTGCATCCCGGCCTGATGGTCAACGACATGGCCATGATCGGCGAAGTCGTGCCGGAGGCGCTCGATCAGGAACTTCCGGCGCTCGCCATAGATCCGTCGGACCCGGCGCAAATGCCGGTAGAACTCGCCCGACTGCATGAACGCGGCCAGCGCCGGCTGCGGCATGTAGCTGGCCTTCAGCCCGAACCGGCCCAGGGTCGCAGCCAGTCGATCCACCAGGGCTTCGGGGGCGACGATGTAGCCAAGCCGCAATGCGTTCGAAAAGATCTTGGAAAAGCTGCCGACATAGATGGTCCGGTCGAGCTGGTCGAACCCCGCCATGGCCGGGATCGGGCGGCCGGCATATCGAAACTCGCTGTCATAATCGTCTTCGATGATCCAGCCGTCATGCTCTCTGGCCCAGGCGAGAAATTCCAGCCGCCGCCCGGGCGACATCGCGCCGCCCAAGGGGTATTGATGCGACGGGGTCAGAACCGCCAGTCGCGCGGCCGAGCCCGCGCGCGGCAGCAGCGCGCCGCCATCGTCGATCTTGAGATACTCGGCCATGAGGCCATGGTTTTTGGCAAAGTGGCGCAGGGGCGGGTAACCGGGATCTTCCAAGGCGATGGTATCGCCCGCCTCCGCCAGCGTCCGCAGGCAGATTTCCAGCGCATCGGTCGAGCCCGCGGTGACGATGATCTGGCCCGGCGCGACGTCGATCCCGCGCCACTGGGCGACATGATCTGCAATGGCTTCGCGCAGCTCGGCATTGCCGAGGCGCGAGCCGCCCTCGAGCATGGACCGGGGATCGGTGCGGCACAGGCGCGAGACGGCCCTTGCCCATTGCCGGTAGGGAAACAGCCGCATGTCGGGCTGGCTCGGCTCGAAAGGAAGGGGCGGGCCGGCCTGGCCTTGGTCCGCGGTATCCTTGCGCCGGCGGGCCGGCCGGAGACGTTCGACCTCGCCAATGGCGCAGACCCGATAGCCCGAACCTTGGCGGCTGCTCAGATAGCCTTCGGCGACGAGTTGCTCATAGGCCGTCACGACCGTGGAGCGGGACACGCCCAGTTCGGTAGCGAAGGCGCGGGTCGGCGGAAGCCGCGTGCCTTCGGTCAACTCGCCGGCGATGATGGCTTTCCGCAGACCCGAGCAGATCTGTTCGAAGATCGGCGCCTTCGCGCGCCGGTCGATGGAAAAGGCAAGCCAAGGACTCTGCTTCATGATTGGTATGGTAAAATGATCATACTTTGGACATTAATAGGCAGCCAAAATCGTGGCAAGGCAAACGTAACTCGTTCGCCGAAAGGAATCCCCTATGAGTCGTCTTGCCGTTTTGTCCCTTTTCTACGTCGCCACCTTCCTTCAAGCCGGCGCCTATGGCCTGACCTTCCTGCTGCCGCGCCTGTTCGAAACTTTCGGCGCCAACGAAAAAGTGGTTGGTGCCATGCTGTTCATCACCACCATCGCGACGCTGGTGTCAGTCTACTATGCCGGGCATCTGTCGGATCGGTTCGGGCGGATGCGCATGCTGGGTATCGCCTGCCTGTCGATCGCGGCCGCGCTGGCGGGCTATGGCCTGGCCGGCGGCGTGGGCGCCCTGTTGATCCTTGCCAGCGTGGCGATCGGCTTTGGCTGGGGGCTGACCTATGCGCTGTCGCCGGTCGCGCTGACCCGGCTGGTCGCCGAGGATGAGCGGGTGCGCTTCTTTGCCCTGCTGTCGGTGGCGCTGATGGCGGGGTTCGGCCTGTCGCCGGTGATGGCGGCGATGATGGAGCGGGCGGGCCTGACGGTGAATGACGCCTTCTTCGTCACCGCGGCGCTCTGCGCGCTGGCAGCGGCGATCTTTTTTGCCCTGGCGGCCCCCGTGCGCGCCCTGTCGCTGGCCACCGGGGCGGAGCCGCGCTCGTCGCTGTCGCTGGCGGCGGTGGGCGCCATCATGCGCTCGCCCGCGCGGCTGCCGGTGATCATGGTCTGCCTCGGCGCGTCGGTCTTTGCGGGGATGAACAATTTCCAGACCGTCTTTGCCGATGAGAGGGGGCTGGATTATGCCGACTACTTCCTGGCCTACACCGTGACCGTCGTGGTGTTCCGGGTGGTGCTGGCGCGGTTCAGAGGCGGCGCCAACCCTTATATGACCATCGCCGCCCTGCAATTCGTGATGTTCGCCTCGGTGGTGCTGTTTCTTGGAAGCGGCAGCAACGCGGCGACCTATCTGGCCGTGGCGTTCCTCTTCGGCATCGGCTATGGCGTCAGCTATCCGATCCTGGCGGCGATGGCCGCCAACGACGCCGATCCCGATCTCGTGCCGCAGACGCTTCAGTTCTTCGCGCTGAGCTATTTCATCGGCATCTTCGGCTTTCCCTTGATCGCGGGCTGGATGATCGTCGAGACGGGCAGCACGGCGCTGTTGGGGCTGGTCGCGGCGCTGGCGGGGGTCGAGGCCAGCATCGCCGCCCTTCGCGGCCTGCAGCGCCGCCGCGCCGCACCGGTCGAGGCATGAGGCCGGCACACTCGGACCCTGCCGAGCCCGCGGTCATGGCCTGGCGCCGCGCCATGTTTCACCGGGCTCCGCTGGATCCCGCTCACACAGGAGTATCGTGAATGATTGCCGTCATCTTCGAAGTCGAGATCGCCGAATGGCGCAAGCAGGACTACCTCGACATCGCCGCCGAGTTGAAGCCGCTGCTGGAGCAGGTCGAGGGGTTCATTTCGGTGGAGCGGTTCCAGAGCCTGACCAACCCCGACAAGCTGTTGTCGCTGTCCTTCTTCCGGGATGAAGAGGCGGTCGAGCGTTGGCGCAACCTGCCCCGGCACCGGGCCGGGCAGGAAAAGGGCCGCGGCGGGATCTTCTCGGATTACCGCCTGCGCGTGGCCGGCGTCATCCGCGACTACGGCATGCATGACCGGGCAAAGGCCCCGGCCGACAGCCGCGGCGCGCATGGCTGAGGCTCAGCGGGAGCGCGTTGCGGATATGGGTTCGCGTTCGACCCCCTGACCTCGACCAGCGCTCCGTCCAAGACCCCGCCGACAGGCTGCGAATGTCGGGACAGTCCAGCGGGCAGACGCGGGGCAGAATTCTGACATCGGCCTTTCGGTTCACGGCTTGCCTTCTATGTTCCGCCTGCCGCCGAAGGTGATCGGCCGGAAAGAGCCGAAACATGACATAGGCAGAAGGCCAAGTTGACGCAAAGACCATTGCGTCGCTGTCCCCGAGCCTTTGCGGGTCTGCGGTCAGATGTCAGTGGCCGCGCTCTTCAACTCGCAGGCAAGGAAATCGATCAGCGCCCGGACCCGGCGCGGGATCGTGGTCGTTTCGGGGCGCAGCAGCATGATGCCGCCCTCGGCATCCGGGTCCATCCGGTCTTCCATCAGGATCTTCAGACGCTCCGCCCGGATATCGTCGTCGCACAGAAATAGCGGAAGGCAGGCGATGCCTTCGCCGGCGAGGCAGGCCGCCCGCAGCGCATCCAGCGCGTTGCATCGAAAGCCCGCCCCCAGAAGCCCAGCCGGAGCCGATCCGGTCGCCAGACCCCAGTCGGACGTCAGGTTTTCCCGCGCGAGTTTCAGGCAGCGGTGAAGTGTCAGGTCGCCCGGACCGTCGGGCCGGCCGCGCGCCTCCAGATAGGCGGGGCTGGCGCAGATCACGCGGCGATAGCCCGCCACGCGCCGACCGATCAACCCGCTTGAGACGGGCCGCCCCGTCCGAATGGCAAGATCCACCGCTTCGGCCACCAGGTCCACCGTCCGGTCGGTCAGGTCGAGTTCGATCTCCACCTCCGGATGCGCCTGCATGAACGCCACCACCGCCGGCACCACATGCAGCCGCCCAAAGGCATTCGGGGCGGTGACACGGACCAACCCGCGCAGCCGCGAGGCCCCCGCCATGACGTCCTCTTCCAGCGCATTCAGCTGGGCCAAGATCTCGCGCGCCTCCTCGGCATAATGCCGCCCCGCTGCGGTCGGGCTCATCCGCCGTGTCGAACGCATCAGCAAAGACGTTCCAAGCCGCGCCTCGAGATGGGCAATCCGTTTGCCGACCGCCGACGGCGTCAGCCCAAGGGCGCGCGCGGCGGCCGAGAAGTTGCCGAACTCAACGACCTTCAACAGAATCTCAAGGTCCGAAAGGCGGTTCATTTGTTCCTTCATGGATCAAGTCAACGGATCAACCGGTATATTATCGGCTTTTCCAATCCACTCTATCTTTAATCAACCCTGTTCCACGAAGAGCCAGACCGCCATGTCACCCACTTCTGCCCTTTTCACACCGCTTGACCTGCCAAATGGCGCCCACCTGAAGAAACGGATCGTCAAGGCAGCGATGTCGGATTCGCTTGGAGACGGACGCGGAAATCCGACCCGCGCGCAGATGCGGCTGTATGAACGCTGGGCCTTGGGCGGGGTGGCAGCCGCGATCATCGGTGAGGTTCAGGGCGATCCCCGTTTCGCCGAAAGGCCGGGGAACCTGGTGCTGCATGACGGCTCGGATGTCGTGGCGTTTCGGGCGCTCGCTCGGGCCGGGGCGGTTGGCGGCGCCCGGTTGTGGCTGCAACTGGGACACGCCGGTGCCCTGACACCGCCCGCCATCGGCTCGCCGAAGGGGCCGAGCGCGCTGAACCTGCCCGGTTTGCGTGCCGGGGAACTGACCCTGGACGAGATCCGCGCCCTGCCCGATCATTTCGCCCGCACCGCGCGCCGGGCCGAGGCTCTTGGCTTCGGCGGCGTCGAGATTCACGCCGCGCATGGCTTCCTGCTCAGCCAGTTCCTCTCGCCGCTCTTCAACCGCCGGGGCGATGCCTATGGCGGAGGCATCGGCAACCGGATGCGGCTTCTGCTCGAAGTCACCGAGGCGGTGCGGGCGGCGGTGGCCCCGGGCTTCACCGTGGCCGTCAAGCTGAACGCCACCGACCAGCTCGACGGCGGGCTGCAACCGGAAGAGGCGCTCGAGGTGGTGCGTGAGATCGGCATGCGGGGCGTCGATCTCATCGACATCAGCGGCGGCACCTATTTTCCGGGCGCGGCGTCGAGTTCCGACCGGGCCACGTCCGGCCCCTATTTTCTGGATTTCGCGCGCGCCGCGCGGCGGCTGACCTCGGTGCCCCTGATGGCGACCGGCGGCTTCAAGCAGCGGCGCGAAGCCGAAGAGGCCGTCGCCAGCGGCAACGTCGATGCCGTCGGGCTGGCCCGCGCCCTGGTGCTGGATCCCGATATTGCCACCACATGGCAAAATGGCGGGCCGGATCCGCGCTTTCCCCGCTTTGACGCCTCGCCGCCCAGCGGCGTCACCGCCTGGTTCACCATGCAGCTCGCCCGCATCGCCGATGGCCGGGGCCTGGACCCGGATCTGGACGTCATCGCCGCGCTGGAGGCCTATGAGGCGCGCGATGCCGCGCGGGAGGGCGTCTGGAACGCGCGGCTTTCGCGCCGCAACGCGTGAGGCGGCACGCCCGGCAGCCTCCAACCGGGGCAGCGTGGAAAGATTTATTGGCACCATTGGCAAAATACGGCGATGTATTTTTTGTCATTTGTGACAATAAACGGAGTCGCCATGCCACGCCCCAGCCTGAAGGACCAACGGTCCGGACAAATTCTTGACGCCTACCTGACTTGCGTCGCCCGTTTCGGACTGGAGGGCGCGACGCAGGAGCGCATCGCCGCCGAGGCAGGCGTGAAGCGCCCGCTGCTGCGGCACTATCTGGGCAACCGCGAGGACATGATCGCGGCGCTCGCGACCCATGTAATCGCGGCCTTCGCCGAGGTGACGGAGGCGCTGGAGGCCCATTTCGCCGCCACTGGCACCCCGGCCGAGCTGATCGACGCGCTTTTCGCAAGCGGCGACGGCCACGACCCGCGGCTGATGCTGGCCTGGCAGGCGCTGGCCACCGCCGCCCAGAATGACCCCGATCTGAGCCGCAAGCTGACGCAGAGCTATGCCGAATTCCTCGCCGTCATCGAGACGGTGCTGGCCCGCGCCCATCCGGGTGCCCCGCCCGACCGCATCCGCGCCGCCGCCCATGGCATCACCGCCTGCATTCAGACCATCGACGCGCTGGAGCCCATCGCGCCGCCCGCGACCTGGCGGACTGATCTGAAGGCCGCCGCCCTGACCCTTGCCACCTGTCTGGGAGGTCAGACATGACCCGCGAACGGATCATCAACTACATTGCCCTGCCCATTCTGCTCGTCGCGGCCTGGTTCGGCCTCTACTGGGTCTGGGGTCTGGTGTTCCTGTGGTGGCTGGTTCCGGCAGTCCAATCCGGCCAGACCTTTCTGGTGTTCGAGATCGACCGCGCCGAAGACCCGTTTCTGTTCTGGTTCGTGGTGATCCTGTGGGCGCTCTTCGGCGCCATGATGATCGCGGCCAGCCTCTTCCCCCAATACGCCCCCTGGCTTGTCTGAGGAACTGCCCATGACCCGCATGTATCACCGCCTGCCCGCCGAGGCCTATACCTCGCAGGACTGGTTCGACCGCGAACAGCGGCTGATCTTTTCCCGCAGCTGGCGCTATGCCGGCCTGGCCGAGGATGTCCCCGCACCGGGTCATTACATCTCGGTCCAGGCGGGGCTGAACAACATCTTCGTGGTGATGGGCCGCGACCGGCGCCTGCGCGCCTTTCACAACATCTGCCGCCATCGCGGCACACAGCTGATCCGCGCCGTGGGCAAGACGCAGAAGGCGCTGACCTGCCCGTATCACGACTGGACCTATGACCTCGAGGGAAACCTGATCTCTGTCCCTGACGAGGACCGCGAATACCCGAACGGGATCGACAAGTCCTGCCTGGGGCTGAGGCCCGCCAGCGTCGATGTCTGGCGCGGCATGATCTTCGTCCACCCCGACCCGATTGCCCCCAGCCTCGCCGAGTGGTTCGGGCCTGTCGATCCGCTTCTGGGACCGCACAGGCCAGAGGAACTGGTGGAATACGAAGAGGCCCGGCAGACTTACGAGATCCGCGCCAACTGGAAGATCGTGGTCGAGAACTACATCGACGTCTATCACCTGAGCCACCTGCATTCGAACACGCTGCACATGTATGACCACGCCCGCGCCGAATATGGCTAGAAGGGTCCGCATTACCATTTCTGGGAGCCACCGTCGCCAGATTACGCCCGCGATCTGGAAAAGAACCTGCCCACCCCGCGGGTGATCCCAAGGCCCCATGTGGGCGCCTGGGTGCCGATGCTCTTTCCCGGCATCGGGCTGGCGGGCAGTGAGGACAGCTGGAACATCTTCATCGTCACCCCGCTGGCGCCGGATCTCACGCGGGTGGAGAACCGCACCAAGCTTGCCAATGCCTCGTCCTGGGAATTCTCCCGGCAAAGCTGGTCCTCCTACGGGTTCTGGCGCAAGTTCGGCGGCCCGAAATATCAGGGCGACGACGTGGCAGGCGAAGATGACCCGATGGCCTCGGGCGATTTCACCGCCGAAGACGTCTATGCCTGCGAGCAGCAGCAGAAATCCCTGGCCAGCCCCTATCTGGAGATCGGCCCCGCCGCCAGCGGCGAAAGCCCGATCATCATGCACCAGCAGGTGGTGCTGGACTTCATGGCCGCGCAGGAGGCTTCCGGCGAATGACCCTTGGCAAGCCGCGGCGGACCGGCCCCCTGCGGGGCCGGCCGTTGACCCTTGGCAGCCTGTTCGCGGCCTTCTGGCCGCGCATCCTCGGCACATGGGCCATGACGCTGATGGAAATCGCGTTGTTCGCGTTGATCCCGCTTCTGATCGGGCGGGCCATCGACGGGCTGACGGGCGGTGACACGGCCGCGTTCGTCCAGCTTGCCGTCGCCTTGGCGGTGCTGATCCTGCTGGGCACCCTGCGGCGGGTTTTCGATACGCGCGCCTATGGGGTCATGCGCGTTGAACTGGGCAAGGATCTGGCCCGGCGCTCGTCGGACCTTCCGGTCTCGCGGCTCAGCGCGCGCCTTGGCATGGGCCGCGAGCTGGTGGACTTTCTTGAAACCGAACTGCCCGAGGCCATGACCGCCCTGTTCCGGACATTTGCGGCGGTCGTCATCCTGTTCGGCTTTCATCCCGCGCTGGCAGGCACGGCCGCGGCCGCCGCGCTGGTCACCCTGACCATTTATGGCCTGGCGCATGGGCGATTCTATCGCCTCAACCGGGCGCTCAACGAAGAGGCCGAACGCCAGGTGCAGGTTCTGGAAGGCCGCTCCATTCCCCGGCTGGGGGCGCATCTGCTGGCGCTGCGTCGATGCGAAATCCGCGTCTCGGACACCGAAGGCCTGGTCTACGGGCTGATCTTCACCGCCCTTCTGGGTTCGGTCCTGTTCAACCTGTGGTTCGCCACGCGCGAAATCGAGATCACCGCCGGCAGAGTGTTCTCGATCGTCACCTATTCGTGGGATTTCGTCGAAGGTGCCCTGATCCTGCCGGCGACCCTGCAATCCCTGTCGCGGCTGAGCGAAGTCACCGCGCGCATCAACACCCCAGGGAACATCCGATGAAGCAGCGAATCCTTGCCGTTCTGGCCGGCCTGATCGTGGCCGCCGGGCTGGCTTATGCGGCAACGTCCGCTACCCCCGAGGAGGTGGTCCGGCGCTACTACGCGGCAGCCGATACCGGCGGCAACTGGAGGGACTGGCACCCCGAGGCCACCCACTCCATCACCATTCTGTATGCCGGACAACAGGCCGGCGAGCCCTATTCCTATGCCGTCTCGGATTGGGCGAAACTGCCCGACTGGAAGGACATGCCAGAGATGGCGGAGGCCATGAACGGGTATGCGGAGGCATCCCGCTCCGCGCCGAAGATCGACGCCGAGATCACCGATGACGGGGCCGCTGCGACCGCCGTCACCACCGTCGAATACGAATGGAACGGCCATTCGGGGCAGATGGTGCAGACCGACCGTTTCACCCTGGTCCGACTTCGCGGACGCTGGGTGATCCGCCAGCTCGAAACCACCATGGACTATCGGTGAGGCGTGCATGATCCTCTTCCTTCTGCTGAACGCCGCCTTTCTCGGCAGCTTCGTCTGGCTCTCTCTGACCGGCGCATCGTTGGCCGTCTGGGCCGTCTGGATCGTCCTGTGGCTGGCCGCCGACTACGCGACGATGTGGCTCACCGGCTACGCGCCGCCCGCCTGGGCCTTTGCCCTGGCCATCGCAATCCTCGCCGCCCTTTGGGGTGGTCTCGCTCTCTACACCTGAAAGGAACACCGATGACCGGAGACTTTCACCCCCTCATCGTTGCCGACGTCCAGCCCGAGATCGGCGGCCGCGCCACCAGCGTCGTCTTCGACGTTCCCGCGCATCTGGCCGAAACCTTCCGCTGGACCGCCGGGCAGCACCTGACCCTGCGCCTTGACCTGAATGGCGGCGAGCAGCGGCGCTGCTACACGATCTCCAATCCGCCGGGCGAGTGTCTGCGAATCACCGTCAAACGGGTCGAGGGCGGGATCGTGTCGAACCATATCGGCGATGCCCTGCGCCCCGGCGATGTGGTCGAGATCATGCCCCCCTTTGGCGGCTTTACGCTCGTCCCCCGCGCCACGGCGCGGCGCACGCATTACTTCTTTGCCGGCGGCAGCGGGATCACGCCGCTCTTTGCCATGATCCATGACATGCTGCGGAACGAACCGCATTCGGTGGCGCATCTGTTCTATGGCAATCGGTCCGAGCGTGAGATCCTGTTCCGCGGAGAGCTGGCCGGGCTGGCCGAGGCCCATCCCGATCGGTTCACCCTCCGCCATGTGCTGTCGTCGCAATCGCTCCTGAGCTGGTTCAGCCCCTGGCGCCGGGGGCGGATCGACGCCGAAGCCATAAGGACGGCGATCGAGGAAACGCCGCCGGTGGCGCAGGACGCCCAATATTGGATCTGCGGCCCCGGCGGCATGAACGCCAGCGTCCGCGAGGCGCTGATGGCGCTCGATGTGCCGGCCACTCGTATCCATATGGAAAGTTTCGGCGACACCGCCGCCGCGCCCGCAGACGACGCCCCCGGCGTCTCGGCCACCGCGCGCATCACGCTGGGCGCCGAGACCCGCGACGTGCCGATCGCACCCGGCCAGACGATCCTGGACGCGGCCCGCGCGGCCGGACTTACCCCGCCCTTTGCCTGCCAGTCCGGGGTCTGCGGCGCCTGCCGCGCGCGGCTGACCGAGGGAGTGGTTCACATGCGCGCCCGCATGGCGCTGGAGGATGCCGACATCGCCCGCGGCGACGTCCTGGCCTGTCAGGCGGTTGCGAAATCCGACCGGATCGCGCTGAGGTTCGCGAACGGGGAGTAGCACGGCGTCGGAGCCCGTTCCCCGGAGCGGGGCAACGGCCCCGACGTTGCCCCCTGATCCGGGCCGTTCAGATGTGGACTCCGTTCCTGTTTCTTTCTGTTGGTCGGTCCGATTGCGGCCTTTGGGCGAACGCGGTCCGCGTCTGCCCGCTCAGCGATTCCTGCTCCTGCCGCCCGTTGCCGTCGTAATCGACCCATCATGCTTCATGCGAAGCGGATGCGGCCAGCTATCCCGACTATGCCGGCCGGCGCATTGCCGGATCAGGGCCTCGGTCCCGGCAATGGCAAAATCCATCGTGAACCCGTAATGCTCGGGCGGAGCGACGGGTGTCTCCCGGTTGCGTTCGGCCCAGTCCACATGGCGCGATCCGGGGCCGTGGCAAGCCTGACAGCCCACGCCCATCTCGACCTCGGAGGAGGCATAGCGGCGCGTCTGGGGGTCGTATTTCTTGCCGCAGCCGGTGGCGGAATACGTTGGGCGCGATGGCGCGAATGTCCAGCGTATCGACATAATCGCGCCCCCGCAGCCAGGCATGGGCGCGCCCGCATCTGTCCAGCGCCAGCGACGCGCGCGGGCTGGCGCCGATCTCGATCCAGCGGCCAAGGTCGGGGCCGAACGAACCCGGCTGTCGCGTGGCATGGACCAGATCGGCCATGTAGCGTTCCATCGCGTCCGAGACGTGAATGCCCGCGATCTCGCGCCGGGCTTGGAACACCGCCTCCTGCGGGATCGGCGGCGGCGGTTGCCCAGACAGGCGGCGAGCGGCGGCGCGATGTCAACCGTTTCCACCCGCCCCACGACCGAGGATCCGTCGCGCCAGGGTCAGGTGCGGCCGGTCCAGCATCTTGCCGTCCAGTTCCGCAACACCCGTCCCGGAGGCTTCGAGCAGCGCGACCACGCGGCGGGCCCAGTCCAGTTCGTCCGCATCCGGCGACAGGCATTCGCGGATGACCGGCAGCTGCGCGGGGTGAATCGCCATCTTGCCGTCGAACCCCAGCCGGCGGGACTGTTGCGTCTCGCCTCGCAGGCCGGCGACGTCCCGGAAATCGGTATAAACCGCGTCGATCGCCAGCACCCCGGCATCGCGCGCCACCAGCAACGCCAGATCGCGGGCCAGCACGAAGGGCGACAGGTATTCCCCGCTCTCGCCCCGATTCGACCGCGCGCCGAGGTCGGCTTGCAGATCCTCGCCGCCCCAAGCCAGGCCCACCAGCATCGGGTGCGCCCAGTCCAGCCGCATCAGGTTGCGCACCGCGCGCGCGGTTTCGGTGCTGATCGCGACGATCCCCGGCTGCGGGTCGGACCGGTGCGCCCGGATCATCGCCGCCAGCGCCTCGATATCCTCGGGGCCTTCGCATTTCGGCAGAACATAGCCATCGGGGCAACCGTCGATGGTTTCGCCCACGTCCTCTGCCGTCCGGCCCGAAGACAGTTCATTCACGCGAACATAGCGCGCCGGCCCCCCCTCCCGCCGCCGCAAGGCGGCGAGCGTCAGCGACCGCGCGACATCCTTGCGCGCCGGGGCAACCGCGTCCTCGAGATCGAAGATCACCACGTCCGCGCCGCAGGCCGATGCCTTGGCCAGTTTCTTCGCATCGTCCCCCGGCACGAACAGCCAGGTTCCGAACGGGTGCGGGGGCAGCGGCATGGGACTCTCCTATTGCGGCAACAGTTCGGTCAGCGAGGCGACATAGGCCTCGACGCTGTCGCGGGCCGGATCGAACCATTCCAGCGACCAGTTCAGCGCCCCCAGCAGTGCGTGGCGCATATCCCGCACCCGTGCCGCATCAGGCGGCTCTCCCAGCCATGCGGCAATCAGGTCGTTCCAGTCGCGGTCATAGGCCCGGCGCACGGCGGTCAGCTCGGCCCGCACCGTTTCGGGCACGAAGGGATAGCAGCGGATATGCGCCGAAGAAAAGTCGCTGGCCGACAGCAGCGTGTCCAGATGCACGCGCATCGCCACGATCACCCGGTCGCGCGGTGCGGCGTCCGCGCAATCCTGCAACGCCGCGCGCACCGCCTGCTGGACCATCTCGACCCCCAGCCGCATGACTTCGGTCGCCAAGGCGTCCTTGGAGGGGAAGTGATAGTAGAGGCTGCCCGCCTTCATCCCCACCTCGGCGGCGAGATCGCGCAGGGACATCTCGGCATAGCCCACCTGCCGCATCTTGCGCGCGGCGACCGACAGGATTTCCTGCCGGGCGGCGGCGGCCTTGGGCGTCTTGTGGCGCGGTTTCACAGGTGTTTCGGTCAAGTGGGACCCTCCGTCTGGCAGGAGACGCAAACCTTTCCAAAAATTCGGCCCCTTTCAAGGGCGTCAAAAGCGGCCGGGGCGTCGCGGAAGGGAAATACCCTGCCGATCACCGGGTCAAGGCGATGCCGGTCGATGGCCCGCACCAGCGCGCGCAGGGCCGAAACCGGCCCGCAGGAAACCGAATGCAGCGTCAGCCGCCGGGTCAGGACGGGCGGCAGGAACAGATCCGCCCGGTTGCCGGTGACATTGCCCACCAGGATGATCGTCCCGCCGGTGCGCACCGCCCGGACCGAATCGTTCAGCGTCCCCGCCCCGCCCAGTTCCAGCACCCGGTCGGCGCCCGCCCAGTCGGGGACGGTACGGCGGTCGATCACATGGTCGGCACCCATTTCGCGCAACCGCGCCGCCCGGTCGGAGGACGACGTGGTGACGATCACCCGCGCCCCGGCGGCCCGCGCCAGCACAACCGCAAAAAGCGCCACGCCGCCGCTGCCCAAGATCAGCACGATTTCGCCGGGCCGTACCGGTGCAGGGTCCGACAGCGCGCTCCAGGCGGTGATGCCGGCGCAGGGCAGCGTGGCGGCCTGCGGATCGCTCAGGTGGTCCGGCACCCGTACCACGGCGTCGGCGGGAAAGACCCGGTGCGTTGCCAGCACCCCGTCCAGCGGCCCGCCAAGACGCCCCCGGCCCAGATCGGGGGGCGGCGGGCCGCCCTGCCAGTGCTGGTAGAAGGCCGGGCAGACGCGATCGCCGAGCCCGAGCCCCTCTACCTGTTCCCCCTTGGCGATCACGATGCCGACCCCGTCGGACAGGGGTATCAGCGGCGGCCTGACGGATCGCCTATGCTCGCCCCGCATCACCACCAGGTCGCGCCAGTTCAACGCCGCGGCACGCATCTCCAGCAACACGTCGCGGGGGCCGGGTTCGGGCGTCTCGTCCGGCTCAAGCACAAGGTTGTCGCGGCCGAAGCCGCCGGCAAAGCGCCACGCCCGCATCGGTCACATCCGCTTGGCGACTTCTTCCAGCATCACCTCGGTCGCGCCGCCGCCGATCGCCTGCACGCGGGCATCGCGCGCCAAGCGCTCGATCGCGCTTTCGCGCATGTAGCCCATGCCGCCGTGGAATTGCACACAGGCATACATCACCGCGTTGACCAACTCGCCGCAGAGGGCCTTGATCATAGACACCTCGCGCACGACCTCCTCGCCGCGCGCCGCCCGGGCGGCGGTGGCATAGATCAGGGCGCGCCCGGCCTCGACCCGCGCCGCCAGAGCCGCCAGCCGGTTGCGGATCACCTGCTTGTCCCAGAGCGGCGCGCCAAAGGCCCGGCGGGTCTTGACATAGTCCACCGTCATCTCGATCGCCGCCTGCGCCTCTCCCATCGCCATCGCCCCCAGCACGAGCCGTTCGTTCTGGAAATTCTTCATGATCTCGTAGAAACCGCGCCCTTCCTGCCCCAGCACGTTTTCGGCGGGCACCCGCACATCGACAAAGGACAACTCAGCCGTGTCCGAGCTGTTCCAGCCGTGTTTCTTCAGCGACCGCGAGACGGTGAACCCCTCCATCCCCTTTTCCACGATGAACATGGTCACGCTCTGGCTGGGCGGCCCCTGCGGATCGGTCTTGGCGGCGATGCAGTAGACATCGCCCAGGACGCCGTTGGTGATGAAGGTCTTGGCCCCGTTCAGCACATAGTGGTCGCCCATCCGCCGAGCGGTGGTGCGGATGCCCTTCACGTCCGATCCCGCGTCGGGTTCCGTGATGCCGACCGCCGTGATCGTCTCGCCCGCGATCACGCCGGGCAGGTATTTCGCCTTTTGCGCCTCGTTGCCTGCATTGAAGATATGGACCGATGCCATGTCGGTATGCACCAGCGCGGTGATCGCTACGCCGGCATAGGTGCTGCGGCCCAGTTCCTCGGCCAGAACGACCGTGGCGCGCTGATCCATCTCCGACCCGCCGTATTCCTGCGGATAGCGGATGCCGAAGAACCCCAGCTCTCCCATCCGTCGCAGCAGATCGCGCGGGGTGTGGCCCTGGTCTTCCCACGCATCGGCATGGGGCTTGATCTCCTCCTCGACAAAGCGGCGCAGCTGGGCGCGCAGCATGTGGTGTTCGTCGTCAAAGAACAGGTCGCTGGACGTGATGGCGTCGAATCCCGGTGCGGTCATGGCATGTGTCCGTGCTTGGTTTCCGTCAAGGGGCGGTTGGTGAAATCTGCCGCTCGTTTTTCGAGAAAGGCCGCCGTGCCTTCGGCAAAATCCGGCCCGGCGCAAAGCCGCGCATTGGTGTCGCGTTCGTGGTCCAACGCGGCATCAAGGTCTTGGGACAGCCCGTGATCGACCGCCGCGCGGATCTCGGCAAAGGCGCGGATCGGGCCGGCGGCAAGGCGGTGGGCCAGCGCGAGGCTCTCCCGCATCAGATCAGCGTCACCGACGCAGGCGGCGATCAGACCCCAGCGTTCGGCCTGCTCGGCCGCCAGCCGCTCGCCCGTCAGCATCAGGCGTAGCGCCCGCGCGCGCCCGACGCCGCGCGGCAGAAACCATGTGCAGCCCACATCGGGGATCACGCCCAGCCGAGGGCCGAACACCTGTATGAACCGGGCCGAACGGGCAGCCAGCACGATGTCGGCCGACAGCGCCAAACCGACGCCGCCGCCCGCGGCGATGCCGTTCACCGCGGCGATGACCGGCTTGGGCATGCCGCGAATCAGACGGACCGCGCGGTTCCAGCCGTTTTCGAGAAGATCCGCGATCCCGGCGGCCTTGTCCGGCATCTCAGCCATCCCGCCCACATGCGCGCCGGCGCAGAAGGCCCGTCCGGTGCCGGTCAGGACCACTGCCCGCACGTCGCCATCTTCGCCGGCCCGTTCCAAGGCATCATGCAGCTGAGCCATCATCGGCGCGTGCAAGGCGTTGAGCTGTTCCGGCGCGCCCATCCTCAGCACCAGGACCGCACCGTCGCGGGCTTCGGTGATCCAGTTTCGCTGTGTCATGCAACCTCTCGAAAAACAGGTTTGGCATTTTTGTTGACAGTTTTTCTAACAGACGTTAGGCAGAAAAACAACTGAAAACTTTGGCGGAGGACATCCATGATCACGATTTCGGATCTCGTGGCCGAGCTGCGCGACCGGCACAGAGCCGCCTCCCGAGGTGGGGGCGAGAAGCTCCGCGACCGCCACGCCAAACGCGGCAAGATTTTCGTGCGCGACCGGATCGAGATGATTCTGGACCCACACAGCGCCTTTCTGGAGCTGTCGCCGCTGGCCGCCTGGGGGATGTATGGCGGAGACGTGCCGGGCGCGGGAATCCTCACCGGCATCGGGCTGATCCACGACCACCCCTGCATGATCATCGCCAATGACGCCACGGTAAAGGGCGGGTCGTTCTTCCATGAAACCGTGCGAAAACATTCCCGCGCGCAGGAGATCGCCGAACAGCACCGCCTGCCCTGCATCTATCTGGTTGATTGCGGCGGTGCCTTCCTGCCGGAGCAGGACCGGGTGTTTCCCGACAAGGACCATTTCGGCGGCGGATTCTGGCGGCAATGCCGGATGTCGGCGGCCGGCATTCCGCAGATCTCGGTGGTGTTCGGCGGCTGCACGGCGGGCGGGGCCTATATCCCGGCGCTGTCGGATCAGGTGATAATGGTGCAGGGGACGGGCCGCATCCACCTGGGCGGGCCGCCCATCGTCAAGGCCGCAGTGGGCGAGATCGTCGATGGCGAAACGCTGGGCGGGGCCGAGATGCACACGACCGTATCCGGCGTCAGCGACCACCTCGCCCCGGACGAGGAAACCGCCCTGCAGAAGCTGCGCGAACTGGTGGCCAATCTGGACGACGGGGGCCATGTCGCCCCGCCACCACGGCCTGCCCGCCCGCCCTTGCCGGATTACGGCGCGCCGCAGGACTACGCGCCGGTGGATCTCAAACGACCCACCGACATGCGTGCACTGATCCGCTCCATCGTGGACGGCTCGGAAATGTCCGAGTTCAAACCGGACTATGGCCGGACGCTCATCACCGGATTCGCACATCTGCACGGCTACCCGGTGGGGATCCTCGCCAATGACGGGGCGCTGTTCTCGGAAAGCTCGGTCAAGGGCGCGCATTTCATCGAACTCTGCGACCAGCGGCATATCCCCCTGATCTTCCTGCAGAACATCACCGGCTTCATGGTCGGGACCGAGGCCGAACGCGGCGGCATCGCCAAGCATTCGGCCAAGCTGGTCTATGCCGTCTCGAACGCCCGGGTGCCGAAATACACGGTTCTGGTCGGCGGCTCCTACGGCGCGGGGAATTACGGCATGTGCGGGCGCGGCTTCCGGCCCCGGTTCCTGTTCTCCTGGCCCAATGCCCGCATCGCCACCATGAGCCCCGATGTCGCCTCGACCGTCGTCACCGAGCTGCGCCGCGCCAGTCTGAAATCCTCCGCCACCGAGGACGAGATCGCCGCGCTGGATGCGCGCACCCGCGCCCAGTTCGAGGAACAGTCCGACCCTTACTATGCCACCGCGCGGCTGTGGGATGACGGCATCATCGAACCCAACCAGACCCGCGACGTGCTGGGCCTGTGCATCGCGCTGGCCGCAGGCGAGCCGCGCGACACCGCGCCCCGTCCGGTTTACAGGATGTGAGGGGGCGCCGATGTTCGACAGCCTTTTGATCGCCAACCGTGGCGAAATCGCCTGCCGCATCATCCGCACCGCCCACCGCATGGGGCTACGCACGGTTGCGGTATTCTCCGACGCTGACGCGGACGCGCCGCATGTGCAGATGGCCGATCGGGCCGTTCACATCGGCTCTCCCCCGGCCGCGGACAGCTATCTGTGCGCCGACCGCATCCTGGACGCCGCCCGCAAGACGGGGGCGCAGACCATCCACCCCGGATACGGCTTTCTATCCGAACAGCCCGAGCCGGTGCGCCGTTGTGCCGAGCTGGGGCTGACATGGGTCGGCCCGCATCTGAAGGCGATCACCGCCATGGGCGACAAGATCGCGGCCAAGCGCATCGCCGAAACCGCCGGCGTGCCCTGCATCCCCGGATATTCGGGCGACGACCAGTCCGACGCCACCCTGATCGCGGCGGCGCGCGGGATCGGCCTGCCGGTGATGATCAAGGCCAGCGCCGGCGGCGGCGGCAAGGGAATGCGCGCGGTGCAGGACGCCGCCGACCTGCCTGCTGCCATAGCGACCGCGCGCGCCGAGGCCGAACGCGCCTTTGGCGACGGAAGACTTCTGGTGGAAAAGCTGGTCCAGAACCCCCGCCACGTCGAGGTGCAGATCCTGGGCGACAAGCACGGCACCTTGCTGCATCTCTTCGAACGCGACTGCTCGGTCCAGCGCAACCACCAGAAACTGCTCGAAGAGGCCCCTGCCCCCAACCTGCGCGACGACACCCGCGCCGCGCTTCATGACGCGGCGCTGAGGCTGGGCCGGCAAATCGGCTATGACAGCGCCGGCACGGTCGAATTCATCATGGACGCCGAAACCGAGGCGTTCCATTTCCTCGAGATGAACACGCGCCTTCAGGTCGAACACACGGTGACCGAAGAGATCACCGGGCTGGACCTCGTCGCGCTGCAACTGCGCGCGGCGGCGGGCGAGCGGCTGCCGCTGGCCCAATCCGACATCGCCTGCACCGGCCACGCGATCGAAGCGCGGCTGACCGCCGAGGACGCGTCGGACGGCTTCCGCCCGCGCACCGGCACGCTTCTGCACTGGGCGCCGCCGCCGGGACTGCGCACCGATGCCGGGGTGCAGGCGGGCAGCGTGATCGGGTCGCATTACGATTCCATGATCGCCAAGCTGATTGCGCGCGGCCCCAACCGCGAGGCCGCGCGCAGGGCGCTGATGGCCGGGCTGGGCCGGCTGGGCATTGCCGGAATCACCACCAACCGGCTGTTTCTGCGCGACGCGCTGCTGGCCGAGATCTTCGCCCAAGGCCGCGCCACCACCGATTTCGTCGCGCGGGAATGGCCCGAGGGCTGGGCCCCGCCCACCCGCGCCAGTCTCGCGCTGGCTGCTCTGGCCCGTCACACCCGCCCGCGCGACGCGGCCACACCGTGGCAGACGCTTGGCGGGCTCAGGTTGTTGCAGGCGGCGGGGCATCCGGCCCGCACCGCATATCTGGACGCTCGCCAGCCGGAAACCCGCGTGACGCTTGCCACGACGCCGCAGGGGATCGCCGTGACCGACGACGCGGGGACATGGACTGCTGAAGCCCGCTGGACGGGGCCGGCTTCGGTCACCGTCACGCGCGACGGCGTGGCCGAGACGTTCGGCGCGGCGATCGAGGACGGCATCGTGCATGTTTGGGGCGAAGATTTCGACGCCGCGCACGAGATCGTCGCGCTCGGTGACTTCGATGCCGCCCGGAGTTCGGAGGATGTCGCCGCCCCCGACCGGATCACCGCGCCGATGCCCGGCCTGATCGTCGATCTGCCGGCACGGCCCGGCGATGCCGTAGATGCGGGGGATACGCTGGTGGTGATGGAATCGATGAAACTGCTGATGGAACTCAAGGCCGCAGCCCCGGGCACCGTTGCCGGCGTCGCCGGCGCGGTGGGCGAAACTGTCGAGGCCGGCACGCTGCTGGTGCAACTCGATCTGGCACAGGAAAGGGACTGACCGATGGCCGGACTCTGGTTCGAAGACTTCACCCCCGGCATGGTGATCGACCACGCGATCACCCGCACAATCACCGAGACGGACAACATGCTGTTCTGCTCGATGACCTACAACCCCCAGCCGTTGCATATCGACCGCCATTTCGCCGAACGGACCGAATTCGGCCGGCCGCTGGTCAACTCGCTGTTCACGCTGGGGGTGATGATCGGGATCTCGGTGCATGAAACCACGCTGGGCACGACCATCGCCAATCTGGGCATGACCGACGTAACCTTTTCCGCCCCGGTGTTTCACGGCGACACGCTGCGGGTGCGCACCACGGTCGCGGCCGTGCGGAACAGCGGATCGCGCCCCGACGCGGGCATCGTCACCTTCCGGCACGAAGCCTTCAATCAGGACGGGGTTCTGGTCGCCTCCTGCATGCGCGCGGCCTTCATGCACAAGACCCCGGCACGGAAACGGGACGGCTCAACGCCGTCCTGAG
This sequence comes from Jhaorihella thermophila, assembly GCF_900108275.1. Taxonomy (GTDB): domain Bacteria; phylum Pseudomonadota; class Alphaproteobacteria; order Rhodobacterales; family Rhodobacteraceae; genus Jhaorihella; species Jhaorihella thermophila. The sequence continues at coordinate 25,727 of NZ_FNVD01000004.1, read as the reverse complement.
TCGTCCGCGCGCGTTGCCTTACCGAAGATCTCCGGGCAGCAGACTTTCGGGCAGGTTCTGATAGCAGACCGGTCTCAGCCAGCGGCGGATGGCCAGCGTACCCACCGAGGTATGGCCGAAATTGGTCGAGGCCGGATACGGCCCCCCATGCACCATGGCATCGGCCACCTCCACGCCGGTGGGGAAACCGTTGGCCAGAACCCGCCCGGCCTTGCGCTCCAGAATCGGCATCAGCGCCTGCGCCTCGGCGGTGTCCTCCTCGTCCATTTGCAGCGTGCAGGTGAGCTGGCCCTGAAGCGCGCGCGCCACCGCAAGCCGCTCCTCTCCGTCGCGCACCAGAACGACGATCCCCAGCGGCCCGAACACCTCTTCACCCAGTTCCGCATTGGCCAGCCACTCCGCGCCGGTGGTCACGAACACGCAGGGCGCCGCGCCGCGCCTGTTGCACACCGAGGTCAGAACCTCGCGCACCCCGCCGCCCGCGGCCAGCCGGTCGCGCCCGCGCGCGAAGGCTTCGGCGATGGCGCTTGTCAGCATCGCCTGCACTCCGACCGCCGCCAGCGCGGCTCGAGCGGCCTCCATAAAGGCCTCTGCCTGCGGCCCCTCGCGCAGCATGACGATGCCGGGATTTGCGCAGAACTGCCCCGCGCCCAGCGAGAGCGAGGCGGCCCAGCCTTCGGCGATCTCGCCGCCGCGACGGGCCAGCGCATGGTCGAGAACGAAGACGGGGTTGACCGACCCCAGCTCGCCGAAGAACGGGATCGGCTCGGGCCGCGCCGCGCATAGATCGAAAAGCGCCCGCCCCCGGCCAGCGAGCCGGTGAAGCCAACCGCGCGGATCAGCGGGTGCTGCACCAGCGCCTGCCCCACCCCGTGGCTCTGGCCGAGGATCTGGGAAAAGACGCCCGGATGCAGCCCGCAGACGCGCCGCGCCGCATCGATCGCCTGGGCGACGAGGTCGGAAACGCCGGGATGGGCGGGATGGCCCTTCACCACCACCGGGCAGCCGGCGGCAAGGGCGGATGCGGTGTCCCCGCCGGCGGTGGAGAAGGCGAGCGGAAAGTTCGACGCGCCAAAAACGGCGACCGGCCCCACGGGGCGCTGCATCAACCGCAGGTCGGGGCGCGGCAGCGGCTGGCGGTCGGGCAGCGCGGGGTCGTGGCGGCGGTCGAGATAGTCGCCCTTTTCGATATGATCGGCAAAGAGCCGCAGCTGGCCGGTGGTGCGCCCGCGCTCGCCTTCCAGCCGGGCGGCGGGCAGGCCGGTTTCCTTCTGCCCCTGCGCGGTGATCGCCGCGCCGCGGGATTCGATCTCATCGGCGATGCGGCGCAAAAAGGCGGCGCGTTCGGCGCGGGTGGACCAGCCGTATGACCAGAACGCCTCTTCCCCCGCCTGCACCGCGCGGGCCACATGGTCGGGCGTGCCGGCGGCAAAGCTGTCCGGGGTGCCCGATACGGGTTCGTTGGCAAAGGTCGCATCGCTGCCGACCCATTCGCCGGCGATGAGGTGATTGCCCTTGAGCATGTGGTCTGCCTTTTCTTCTGTTCACTCGGTTGCCGTTTCGGTATCGGGCCGCATCGGCCATGTGTCGCCGACCCGATACCCGCGCGGCCAGGGATCCTCGGGATCCAGCAGGATCTGCTGGACCCCGGAAAGGAAGGCGCGGCCGGAAATTTCCGGGATCACCGCCGGTTTGCCGGCAAGCTGCGTTCGCTTTGCCATCCGCCCCTGAAAGCGGCTGCCCACGATCGATTCGGCCACAAGCGTTTCGTCCGCCCCGATCCGGCCGCGCGCGGCCAGCAGCGCGATCCGCGCCGAAAGCGCCGTGCCCGTCGGCGAACGGTCGATCCGGCCGGGGCGGATGCAGACGGCATGGCGCGTTTTCCAGCCGTCCCCGGCGCGCTCGATCCCATCGACGAAGGCGCAGAAGGAGATGTGCCGCCAGCCGCCCAAAGTGGGGTGGACGAACCCGATCTGTTCATTGGCGGCGCCCACGATGCGCATCCCCAGCTCCACCAGATCGGCCGCGGAATCGGGCCGGATTTCCGCCCCGACCGCGCCGGCATCGACAAAGACGAAGCTGTCGCCGCCAAAGGCGGTATCGACGCGGATCGTCCCCAGACCGGGCACGTCGAGCGCTGCGTCGAGACGGTCGGCAAAACTCGGCAGGTTGCGGAAGGTGACCGAAAGCACCCGGCCGGCGCGGCATTCGGCCCGCACGTCAACCAGCCCGCCCGGCACCTCGAGCGTCAGCCGCGTCTCGGGCTCGTGCATCTGGACCAGGCCGGTTTCGAGCAGCACGGTGGCCACGCAGATCGTATTCGAGCCCGACATCGGCGGGGTATCGACCGGCTCCATGATGATGAACCCGGCATCGGCGCGCGGATCGCGCGGCGGCACCAGCAGGTTGACATGGCGCGCGAGACTGCCGCGCGGCTCGTTCAGCACCAGATCGCGCAAGGCACCGTCGCGGGCGATGAAGTCGCGCTGCTCCCACAGCGTTTCACCCGGCGGCGCCAGCACGCCACCAACGATGACATCGCCGATCTCGCCGCCGGCATGGGCCGAGACGATATGGATGGACCTTACGCTTCGCATCGCGGTCTCCTGTCTTCAGACGACGACGAAGCCGTGCGCGAAGGGATCACGGTCGTCGACGAAGATCGTGTTGATGCCGGTCTGCCGCGCCCAGCCGGCGATGCTGGGCACGATCGCGGGGCGGCTGGCGACCTCCGTCTCGGCCTCGATCCGGCCGCGAAAGAGCGATCCGATAATGCTCTCATGCACGAAATCTTCGCCTGGCTTCAGCCAGCCCTTCGCGTGCCATTGCGCCATCCGCGCCGAAGTGCCCGTGCCGCAGGGCGAGCGGTCGATTGCCTTGTCGCCGTAGAAAACCGCATTGCGTGCACTGGCGCCGGGGGCGCGTGGCGCCCCGGTCCAGAGGATGTGGCTGATGCCGGCGATCTCGGGATGTTCAGGATGGGCGATCTGGTGCGCCTCGTTGAGCGCGGCGCGCAGCTCGCGGCTCATGCGCACAAGTTCCAGCGCCGAGAAATCGGCCATGTCGCGGAAGCTCTCCTGTGGGTCGACGATGGCGTAGAAATTGCCGCCATAGGCGACATCCACCCGCAGCCGGCCGAGGCCGGGCAGATCGGCCTCGAGCCCCTCGGCGGCGAGGAAGGCGGGCACGTTGGTCAGCCGGACCTCCTCGACAAAGCGGCCCTCCTGCCGATAGCGCGCCTCCACCGGGCCGGCGGGGGTGTCCAGCATCAGCCGCCCCGGCGCGCGCGGGGTGGCAAGGCCGTTTTCCAGCGCCAGCGTCACCGCGCCGATGGTGCCGTGCCCGCACATCGGCAGGCATCCCGATGTTTCGATGAACAGGATGGCGGTGTCGCAATCGGGGCGCGTGGGCGGCATCAGAATCGCGCCCGACATCTGGTCGTGGCCGCGCGGTTCGAACATCAGCGCGGTGCGGATCCAGTCATGGCGGGCGAGGAAATCGGCGCGGCGTTCCAGCATGGTGTCGCCGACCAGTGCGGGCGCGCCGCCCGCCACCAGCCGAACCGGGTTTCCACAGGTATGGCCGTCGATGCAGAAAAAGCTGTGCTGTGTCATGTCAGGCTCCGAAAACGCGAGGCGCTGTAGGGGGTGATGTCGGTTTCGGGTGGGCGCCCGCCCAGAAGATCCGCGACGATGCGCGCCGTTGCCGGCGCCTGTGTCAGGCCCAGGTGGCCGTGGCCGAAGGCAAGCACCAGGGCGGGAATGCGGCTGGCGCGGCAGATGACCGGCAGACTGTCGGGGAGCGAAGGCCGGCATCCCATCCATTCGCGCCCGCTCTCGGCCCGCAGCGCCGGGAGGAAGCGGCGGGCCTTGTCCACCAGCACCCGCGCCCGGCGCATGTCCGCCGGCGCGTCCGGGCTGGCCAGCTCGACCGCGCCGCCCACGCGCAGACCGCCGGCCCGGCTTACGACAAACCCGTGATCGGGAAAGGTCAACTGGCAGCGCAGATCGAAGGCATCGGCGGAAAAGGTGGTGTTGTAGCCGCGTTCCGCAGCGAGCGGCACGGCCTCTCCGGCCTGACGTGCCAGATCGGCCGACCAGGCGCCGGCGGCAAGCACGGCCTGGAGGGCCTGGATGCGCCGGCCGCTGGCGCAGCCCAGTTCCACGCCGCCGCTGGCGGTGGGGGCCAGGGTGGTGACGTCTTCGGTTTCGATCCGTCCGCCCCGGCCGCGAAATGCCGCCGCCATCGCCTCGAGCAGCGTCATCGGGTCGGAGACCGACGGCCAGTCGGGGACGAAACCGGCATGGGTGAAGCGCGGGCTGAGGCCGGGCTGCAGCTCGGCGATGGCGTCGGCGCCTTTCAGCACCTCGAAGGCCATGCCCTCGGCGCGCCGCGCCTCCCATTCCGGCAGCGCCGCCTCCCAGGCACGGCGCCCTTCGTAGAGCTGAAGCTGGCCGTCATTGCGCATGAGCCCGCGCGCCCCGGCGAGATCCGCAATCCAGGGCAGCGCCTTTGCCGAAAGGCGCAACAGCGCTGCCTGCGCTGCAATCAGCGCCGGCTGGCACGCGCGCCGGCTGGCCAGGGCAAATCGGGCGAGCCAGGGCGCAAGCGCGGGCAGCGAACGCGGCCGGACCGACAGCGGTCCGAGCGGATCCAGAAGCCAGTGCGGCGCACGCCAGAGGATGCCCGGGCGGGCAAGCGGTAGGATGTCGGCATAGGCAAAGGCCCCGGCATTGCCGGACGAGGCGCCCGCCCCGATCCGATCACGCTCGACCAGCAGCACCCGCCGGTCCTCGGCCGCCAGCGCCAGCGCACAGGCAAGCCCGATGACGCCACCGCCGATGACGGCGACATCGACGGGGGCATCAGTAGGCGGCATCGCGCGCGAACCCTGCCACGGCGTCGAGATCCGGGCGGCAGGCGATGCGCTCGCGCACCAGCGCCTCCACCCGCGCGCGATGTTCGGGCGGCAGCGGAAGACGCGGCGGGCGGACATGCTCGGTCGAGCCGATGGCGATCGCCTCGGCCAGCTTGATCTGCTGCACGAGGAAGATGGAGACGTCGAGATCGAGAAGCGGACGCATCCAGCGATAGATGGCGCGGGCCTCCGCGATCCGCCCGGCCTGCACGAGGTCGTAGATCGCCTGGTTCTCGCGCGGGAAGGCGATGGACACGCCGCTCACCCAGCCGTCGCAACCCATCAGGAGCGCCTCGAGCCCCAGATTGTCCACCCCGATCAGCACCTTGTAGCGGTCGCCCAGCCGGTTGAAGATCTCGGTGCAGCGGCGGATGTCGTCGCTGGATTCCTTGATGGCGACCATGCGCGCGTCCTCGGCCAGCTCTTCCATCATCTCGGGCGTGACATCCACCCGATATCCCACCCGGTTGGAATAGATCATCACCGGCAGATCGCCGGCGGCGGCAATGGCGCGCAGATTGGCCACGACCTCGGCCGGGGACGCATGGTAGATCGGCGAGGGCACCACCATCAACCCGTCGGCGCCTGCCTTCGCCGCCCGGCGGGCCATTTCGCAGGCTTCGCGCGTGCCGGCTTCGGAAACGGTCATCAGAACGGGTCGGCCCTGCGCCACGCTCTTGGCCGTGGCCAGCACCTCAAGCCGTTCTTCGGGCGACAGCATGTTGCCCTCGCCCAGCGTGCCGCAGACGATGAGTCCGCCATTGCCGGCCTCGATCTGAAGCGCGAAGCAGCGCTCCATCTCGGCACAATCAAGCGATCCGTCCGCAGCGAACTTGGTAGTGACGGCCGGCATCATTCCAGACCACATGGCGATTCCTTTCCTGTCTCGATCGATTGATTGGATTGCGGGCCGGCTTCAGAGCACTTTCGCGAGAAAGCGCTTCAGCTTCGGCGACCGGGGCTTTCCGAACATCTCCTCGGGGCGGCCGATTTCTTCGATCCGCCCTTGGTGAAAGAAGGCGACGCGGTCCGAGACCTCGCGGGCAAAGCCCATCTCGTGGGTGACGCAGATCATGGTCATCCCCTCGGCGGCCAGCATCCGCATGGTGTCGAGCACCTCGCCCACAAGCTCGGGGTCGAGCGCCGAGGTGGCCTCGTCGAACAGCATGTATTCGGGCTCCATGGCCAGCGCGCGGGCGATGGCCAGCCGCTGCTGCTGACCGCCCGACAATGCGGCGGGGTATTGCGCCAGCTTGTCGCCCAGCCCCACATGTTCGAGCTGACGGCGCGCCACCTCTTCGGCCTTTGCCCGCGGCAGGCCGCGCACGATGCGCGGCGCCAGCGCCACGTTTTCGAGCACGGTCAGATGTGGAAAACTGTTCCATTGCTGGAACACCATCCCGAGCCTTTGTCGCAGCCGGTTGAGGTCGGTGCCGCGCGCGTGAACATCGACGCCATCGACCAGGACCCGGCCCTCCGAGATCGGTTCGAGCCCGTTGATGCAATAAAGCAGCGTGGACTTGCCCGAGCCCGAGGCGCCGATGATGCTGAGCACTTCGCCCTTGTTGACGGCGAGGTCGATGCCGCGCAGCACTTCGAGCGCGCCGAACTTCTTGTGCAGGTTTTCGATCTGGATCATTGCTGCCACCGTTTTTCATGGCGGGCCGCCCACCAGGAGACCGGCCAGGAGAGGAGGAAATAGAAGGCGCCGGCCACCCCAAGCACGAACAGGGCCTCTTGGGTGCGGGTGATGAGGATCTGGCTGGCGCGCAAAAGCTCCACATAGCCCAGCACCGACACCAGCGAGCTGTCCTTCATCACGCCCAGCACGATCCCCACCCATGCGGGAAACACCGTGCGCAGCCCCATCGGCAGAACCACGTGGCGCATCGCCTGACCGTAGCTCATCCCCAGCGAACGCGCCGCGCGCCTGAGCGGCCTGCCCACGGATTCGATGCCTGCCCGCGCCACCTGCGCCACCAGCGCCGCGGCATAGGCCGACAGCACCACACAGCCGGCGGCAAAGGGCGAAAGCCCCAGCCCGATCATCGGCACGAAGTTGAAGAACAGCACCAGCTGGATGATCAGCGGCACCGAGCGGAAGACATCCAGCAGCGGCACAAGGATTGGTCGCGTGGCGCGCAGTTCGGCCAGCATCCAGCCCAGGCCCACGCCAAGCGCCGTGCCGACAGCGATGGACAACGCCGAGAGCTTGAGCGTGCCCCAGGCGGCTTCGGCGAGAAACAGCAGGTCGGCGCCGCGGAAGCCCGTGAAATAGGTAACGGTGTTGCTCATGCCGGGCTCCATCCGCGGAACAGACGCCAGGCCATCAGCCGCGCGCCCAGCACCAGAAGCTTGACGACCACGTAGTAGATCACCGCCGCGACCGCAAAATATTCGAAGATGCGGAAGGTGCGCGAAGCTTGGGCCTGGGTTTCGCCGGCCAGCTCGTGCAGCCCCACCAGCATGCCCAAGGAACTCATCAGCACAGCCCAGACCATCTGGTTGGTGAGCGGATGCCACACCGCGCGCAGCACCTGCGGCACGACGATGCGCGTCATCGCCTGCATCCGCGTCATGCCGAGGCTGAGCGCGGCGCGCATCTGCGCCGCCGGCACGGCGCGAAAGCCGCCGCGGAAGGTTTCAGCCAGATAGCCCGCGTTGTTGAAGCTCAGCCCGGCGAGCACAATGGCCAGCGGCGACATGTTGATCCCCCAGGCGCCGAGCCCGAAGCCGAAGAAATAGAGCTGGAACAGCGCCGGGGTGTTACGCGCCAGCGCCACCCAGGCGACGGCGAGCCAGCGCGCGGGAGCGGCGGCAGGCGCGGTGAAATCGCGCGCCATGGCCAGCGCGAGACCCAGCACCACACCGATCAGCATCGACAGCGCCGCGACTTCGAGCGTGACGAACGCGGCCTGGATCAGATCCGGCAGGGCGCGCAGCACCGGGCGCCAATGAAAATTGGAGTTCATGGGGAAACCCTGTTGCGGTGGACCACCGCCCCCCGAGCGCGTGTGAGTGGGGGCGGCGGCGGCAGGCGCGCCGCTCGGCACGCAGCTTGTCGGGGCTCAGTAGTAGACGCCGGGCACGGTCAGGTCGGGTGCATCGCCCCCACATATTTCCGCCACAACTCCGCGTAGCGGCCCGATCGCACCTGACGGCTGACAAAGAGGTTGAGGTAGTTCAGCCAGGTTACGTCGTGGCGCGGCCCCACCACCGAGGTATAGTCCGCCTGCCAGGGCATGCGCGGGCCGGTCTCCAGCGTGTCGAACTTTGCCACCACAGCGGGCACGGCGGTGTTCGTGGTGATGCCGGCATCGGCTTTGCCCTGGGCCACGGCGAGGAATACCTCATTTTCGGACTGGTAGCCCTGATAGTTGCCCTCCTCGCCCCACTGCTTGGCGATCTTGAGCCATTCCTGCTCGGGCACGGTGCCGACGGCAGCGGCGATCTTCTTGCCTCGCAAATCCTCGAACGAGGTGATGCCGCTGTTCTTGTTGACCACCATCTGGGCGAAATAGACCGCGTAGGGGATCGAGAAGCCGACCGTCTTGGCCCGTTCCAGCGTGTCCGATGTGGCGCCGAACACCACGTCGCCGCGGCCGGTGACGATCAGCGGCAGCCGCTCGGCCCAGGTGACGGGGATGATCTCGACCTCGACGTCGAGCGCGGCGGCCAGATCCTTGCAGTATTCGACGTCAAAGCCGGTGGGTTCGTTGTTCTGGTCGCGAAAGCCGATCGGCGGAAAATCGAGCACCACCCCACAGCGCAGGGTGCTGCGGTCGATGACGTCGTCAAGCGTGTCGGCAAGTGCCGTCACGGATCCCGCCAGGCTGATGGCGGCGGCCAAGAGTATCCGTTTCATCGCTGTCCTCCCTTTCGTGGCAATGTGGTGTCGAGGGTTGCAAATTGGAAATTGGATCCGATTGGCAAGCGACTTTTGCATCGCGCCGCGAAACCCCGTTTGATGTCAGCAGAACCGAAGACGCCCGGACCAGTTGGCGTTATCGTTCTGGTCACGCCAGGTGGCGGCGCGGCTCAGCACCTTGACGATGGCCAACACTGTGTTGGGATATTTCTCGGCGAACGTGGCGGTAATGCGGACCGCCTCCTCAGGCATCTTTGCGACAGGAGGTCCGGTTTGTCGTCCCTCTGCACGCCGCTTCCGCCATCACCTTCGCGGAAATCGTTTCGTCAGCGAACTTCCGCGATTCATGTTCTGGCGTCTTTCATGACGGCTCGATCTCCGGTTTCGGCGCTCAATTAGCGCCTCTCTTACTATAACGTGCATTATTCTGTAGTTTTGCGCACCACTTCGCCACCAATGAGTTTGCCCTGTCAATCACGATAAGATGAACTTATCGAAAATTGCATTTTGCACCAAATTGACCCGCAGGGACGGGACATGCGACGGGTGTGGCATGCTGCCCCCGCCCATCAATCAAATCACTTCCCGAGCCGGTCAAACCAAGTGCCTCAGGCGCTACATCATGCGACAACCCGATTGCGCTTCTGCGGCGGCTGGACTAAACCGTCAGCGTCATGCCGGTATAGCTCAGCTGGTAGAGCACGTGATTTGTAATCTCGGGGTCGGGGGTTCGAGTCCCTCTGCCGGCACCACCAGATCTCATGACCGCCACCCCCCTGTCCCCGCGGGGACAGGGTTGATTTTCAAAAGTTTTTCAGGCCTCGTCCAGCGTCCGAAAGAAAGCCGCCACCGCAGCCTCGAGCCGCTGGCGCTCGACCGCCGAAAAATCACGATCCGTCCGCATCTCTATCCGGCCCTCAGCGGCCAGACACCGCACCGACCCGCCCCGAACCTGCTGCCGAAATGTCGTCTTGCCGGTGGGGCGCGCCGTCGGCCTGGGCGATGCAGGCGCCGGTGCGCGCGGCGGCTGCGCCTGCGCCTTCAGCACCTCCAGCTCCGCCTCGGCCGTCGCCGCAAAACTTGCTGTCAGCGCCGCCCGGATCCGCGCCGCTGCGCCCGGTTCGTGGCTGATCCGTTTCTCAAGCTGCAACCCCAGTGCGCGCGGGATCGCCTCGGGGAACTTCAGATGCGACCCCAGCGCCTCGATCACGGTCACGAAATGCCGGATATAGCTGCGCTTTTGCCGGGACGCTGATCCGAACAGCGCCGTCAGCGCCTCGTCAACGGTTTCCGCCTTGGTTTCGGGATCCCGGGCATAGGCCAGCACGAGCTGCGCCATTTCGGCAAAGGACACGTCCCGGCGCACCAGGTTTTCGTCCACCATCCGCCGATACAGCGTCTCAAGCGCCTCGCCATGCGCCACCAGCCCGGCCGGAATCGTGGCAAAGCGGTCTTCGCCCGTTTCCTCGTAAAGCTCGCGATACGCGGTCAGGCGGCGATAACCCTGGATCAGCTCATAGCCGCCCTGCCCGTCCGCTTCGACGCGGATCGGGTTCGACAAGCCCACCTCGCGGATCGAGGCCTTCAGCTCGTCCAGGTCCGTATCACGCCCCGGCTTGCGGTCGCGGGTCAGTTTGTCGGTGCGGATCGCGTCGATCGGAACCAGATCGGTGATCAGCCCCGCCTTCTTCAGCCGGACATGCTCATGCGCCAGCCGATCGTTCTCCGCGCGAATCCGCGCTTCGGCCTCCTGCCGCGCGCGCAGCGCCTCGGCGTTCTCGGTGATCGCCGCGGCCATCGGCCCGCGCCGGTGCTCGCGCGGCGGCTCGCCCGCGGGTGCGCTCTCGGGCACGTCCTCGGGAAAGTCGATATCGAAAATGCGTCTCTTGCTCATGTCCCCTGCCCTTTTCATCCGGCCTCAAGCTCCAGCGTCGCGGGCCGCTCTTCGTCCAGCTTGTCCCACGCGGCGATCAGGTTGTCGCGAAACTCCTCGTACGCGCGATCAAAGGACGCCCGCGCCCGCCGCCAGGTTTCCCGCGTCATGTCGCGATAGTCGATTTCGTAGATCGAGCTGAGGAACCGCCCGGACTGTTCGACCGCGCGGGTCATCTCGATCGGGTGTTGCGTCACCCTGTCGCCAAAAACCTTGCCAAAGGCTGACTGCATCGCGCGGTGCAGATCGTTCGACGGCTCGAACCGGGTCAGCAGGAACCGGATGTCGTGGAACGCCTTGGGCAACCGCATTGTCCCCGCGGGGACAGTGGACGAAAACCGCGCCAGATCTTCCAGCGCCTCGGACAGCTGCCCGATGAAGGACGTAGTGGAATCGTATTCCCAATAGCCGGGCCCGGACGGGATATACAGCACGTCCGCCGCAAAGACCGCATTCATTGACTGATAGCCGATCGCCGGCGGGCAATCGAAGATCACGATGTCATAGGCGTCGTCCGACAGCCCGTCCAGGAAACGCGACACAGCGGCAAAGAAGGACCATTCCGGGTTCAGGTGCCGGTATTGCGCGCTGGCGAATTCGACAAAGGCCGCGTTGGCGCAGGATGGGATCAGGTCGATCGTTGGCCAACTGGTCGGCTTGATGAAATCGGAGTTGCGCAACCCGTCCAGACCCATGCCCGTGATGGATTCGGGCAGACGCCGGCGGGGCAGGGCGGCACCACTTTCCGCACCGGAGATCGCGTCGTTCATCCTTTCAGTCTCGGCTATCAGGTCCCGCGCCATGATGCCCCAGACGGTGAACTCCTCGTCCACGTCGGTCAGCCCCATCGAATGGCTGAGCGTCGCCTGCGGATCGAAATCCACTGCCAGCACGCGATACCCCTCGAGCGCGGCGGCATGGGCGAAGTGCAGCGCCACGGTGGACTTGCCCGCACCCCCCTTGAAATTGGCGATCGCGGCACGGATCGCACGCTTGCCCGCCGGCCGATAGGGCATCAACGAACGGCGGTTGATCTTCAGCCGCCGGCGGATCTCGTTGATCTCGTCCAGCGTATACCAGCGCTGACGCCCGTCCTCCTCGACCGTGCCCTGGGGCAGCGTGGGATCGGCGGCAAGCCGTCCCCGCAGGGTCGATTGGTTCACCTTCAGGATCAGCTCGGCCAGTTCCCAGCTCGAGAACCGGCGAAGCGTTTTCTCCATCTCCGGCGAGAATGTCTGTCGGCGAATCCAGCCCTGCATTTTCAGCGATTGGGCCTGAAGTTGCGCCAGGTCGCGGTGATCGAACATGATTCGGCCTGCCTCCGTTCCAACGTAAATTCCTGCTCAACTCAGATTTACGCGGAAAGCCAAAAGAAGGCAAAGGCGAATTTTACTGCGACAACCGACCAGCGTCCCCACGGGGACAGCATTGTTTTTAAACGTTTTTTCCTCGGAGACAAAGCTCAGCATCAGCCAAGCGCCACGAACGCCCCCACTTTTCGACCCGCTCCCCGATAATGGGACGGATGCGCTGCGAAAAGACCTCAATAGGGGACATTTCTGCCGCATTAGGGGTCATACAGAGTGTCACCCAATACCAATACAACCGGGATCAATTCATTCTGGAATTGAAATTTCGCGCCTCGACGCGTCACCGTGCTTGACAGAATCGAACCGCAGGACGCTAATTCAATTCATCGGACGAAAAGCGTTGGCTTTCTCGCCGAACCCGAACAGAAAACTGGCCGGACAGAGCCAGACGAGGCAGTCAGGGCATTGAGGATCAAGGATACTCCGGATCTCTCATTGCGTCGAAAGGAAACGAGAGCGGCATGTTGAACCCCAGACTGACAGGACGCGGAGCGGCGGCGCGCAAGTATGACCTGCTCACGGCTATGGGGGCGTTTGCCTTGTCTCAGCCCAAGGCGACGCAGAAAACCGTGCTTCGCCTCATCACGCTGGTCACCGCGCGCTACAACTGGGCGCGCGATGAACTTGCCGTCGGCCAGCGCGAGATTGCACGGATGTGGTCCGTGGACGAGCGCACCGTCAAACGCGAGATGGCCAAGTTGCGCGGCTGGGGTTGGCTTGTCGTCAAACGGCAGGGCGCGCGGGGCCGGGTCAGCGAATACGGGCTCGACATCGACCGCATCCTTGAGGACACGCGCGGAATCTGGGCCGCGGTCGGGCCGGATTTCGAATATCGCATGAAGGGCCAGCCCGAACCCGACAGCCGCGTGGTGCCGCTGCCGGTGCGCGGCGAAGTGCCGCCTCCGGACATCGGCAAGGGCGACGAATGGGCGCTGGCAAAGGCGGTGCTGCATGCCGAGGATCCATCGGTCTATGGTTCGTGGATCCGCGCGCTGGAGCGCGGCGAAAGGGCAGGGGGGCGGCTGACGTTGATCGCCCCGAGCCGGTTCCATGCCGCCTATGTGGAAACGCATCTGGCCGGGCGGGTGCTGGCGGCCTGCCAGGCGGTGGATGACACCGTCGCCCAGGTCGTGATCACCGCATGAGCGGCTCGGGGTTAGTCTCGGGACCGAGGGGTTCCGTAGTGGTCCAGGAACATGTCCACCGCCGAATCGACCAGCCTGGCGATCTCTTCCCCGGATGGCTCATCGACCATCACTCCCAACAGGCGCTTGCGGAACAGCCCTGCCTGACAGAGTTCGAAGAACTGGTTGCAGGCCAGATCCACGTCCCCGATGCGCAACTGGCCGGTGTCGATCGCCGCTTGCAGTGCCGCGCACAGGATCGACTGCCCCTTGGCCATACCCTCGGCGAATTCCGCGCCCAATTCGGGCGCCTTTTCCAGCGCGCCCAGCATCACGCGATGGGTTCGGATCACGTCGTCGGACGTGACGATCCGCACCATAAGCCGGCCAAAGCGCCGCAGCCGGTCGGGCAGGGGGCCGGGGCGGGCCAGTTCGGCCTCGAGCTCGCCGAAGAACTTGTCGCGAATGGCATGGATGACCGCGACGAACAGGTCGAGCTTGTCGTCGAAATAGACATAGAGCGTGCCCTTGGACACGCCGGCTTCGGCCGCGATGGCGCCGACATTGGCGGTCTCATATCCGTCGCGCATGAACACGCGGGCCGCGCCGGTCAGGATCTGTGCGCGCTTGGCCGGATCGGTGCCGGCCGCCCGACGGCGACCGCGCGGCGACGATGGTGCCATCTGCATCGGCGTCTCCCAACCAAGGCAAAACCCGCGGGTTCGATAATTCCGGCATCGCATCGCGCCGGCCACGCGTCAAGTCAGGATGCTTCGTCCGAGCCGAGTCCTGCGCCCGGACCAGGTCGGGATGATATGGTTATTGTTTGCTATTCCGAAACAATAATCGGAAAAATACCGTTACTGTGTCGTATAAATGCCGAAATTCGACGTTGCAGCCGGCGCGGGACAGCCTGCCGTTCAACAGGTGTAGTTCAGCGCCAGCCGACCGCCATCCACATAGATTGTCTCGCCGGTGATGTAGCTGGCCTTGTCCGAGGCGAGAAAGGCCACCACCTCGGCGATCTCGCGCGGGGTGCCGGGGCGTTTCAGAGGGGTGCGCGACATGGCGGCCCTGAAAGCCTCGGGGTTGGCATTCACGCCGGCCATCATTTCGGTATCGATGCTGCCGGGGCCGACCGCGTTCACCCGGATGCCGTTCGGGGCCAGCGCCAGTGCCATCGCCTTGGTCAACTGCATCACGCCGCCCTTGGAGGCGCAATAGGCCGGGATCGCGGGGATCGCCACCACGGCGTTGATCGAGGACATGTTGACGATCGCGCCGTCGATGCCGCGTTCGACCATCGTGCGGGCCGCCCGTTGCGAGGCGAGAAACACACCCGTCAGGTTCACGTCCAGCACCTTGCGGAAGTCCTCGGCGCTGTAGGTCAGAAAGTCTCCCGGCAAGGCGATGCCCGCGTTGTTGACCAGCACCCGGACCGGCCCGAAATCAGTCTCTACGCGGTCGAACAGGTCCGAAATCTGCCGCGCGTCCGCCATGTCGCAGGCCAGGCCCGCATGTCCATCTCCCAGCGACCGGGCGGCGTCGGTCACGGCGTCCGCCTTGATGTCGGCCAGAACGACCCGGTGTCCGTTCTCGCCCAGAACCTGAGCGCAGGCCAGGCCGATGCCCTGCGCGGCGCCGGTGACAAGGGCGACGGGACGATCAGTCATGGGCTTTCTCCTTGGTGGGGCCTGTGTCAAAGGCTCTTGAGCAGCTGGTTGAAGGCAAAGGCGGCGTGATAAAACCCGGTGCGCAGTGTCCGGCCGGGCACTGGGCGCGGGTCCGTGACGGGGACGGGCAGGGCGGTTTCGTCGCCGCCCGCGAACAGCTCGGCGAGGGCCTGGCCGAACAGGGTTCCGGTGGTGATGCCCCGCCCGTTATAGCCGATGGGGGTATAGAGCCCATCGGCCAGCCGGTGAATGCGGAACAGATGGTCGGGGGTCATGGCGATCTGGCCGTGCCAGGCATCCTGAAATCCGACCGGGCCGAGATCGGGAAAGAGCCGCGCCAGCGTCCGCGCGGCCCAGCGGCGCGACAGCCCCGCGCCGCCGCCCAGCACCGCGCCCATCGAGCCGATGACGAGGCGTCCGAACGCGTCCCGGCGCAGCGAGAGCATCACCGGGGCGGTGTCCCACAGACCCTGGCGTTCGGGCAGGATGGTCGCGGCACGCTCGCCCAGCGGTTCGGTCGCCACCTGGAAGAAGTGGATCATCGTGAAGGTTCGGCGCAGGCCGGGCCACAGATCGTCCGTGTAGGCGTTCGTGGCCAGAACGACGCGGCGCGCCGTGACGGTGCCCCGGTCGGTAACCAGCCGCCAGCAGTCGCCCTGCCGGTCGAGCCGCCGCACCGGGCTGCGGGTCGAGATCGCCGCGCCCTCGGTCGCGGCGGCGCGGGCGAGGCCGCGCGCATAGCCCATCGGGTTGATCATTCCGGCGCGGTGGTCCAGCAGGCCGCCGAAGAACCGCGTGGTGCCGGTCTTTTCCGCGGTCTGGCGGGCGTCCAGCAGATCGACCGGGGCACCCAGTTCGGCCCAGCCTTCGGCGCGGCGGGCGAGGTCGTCGAAGCCCTTGGGCGAATGGGCGGCGTGGATCGTGCCGGTTCGGGTGGCCTCGCAGTCGATGCCGTATCGGTCGATCAGGTCGAACACGCGGGCCGGCATCTCGCCCAGCGTGTCGATCAGCGCCCGGCCGCGGCCCCTGCCCAGCAGGGCAAAGACATCCTGCGGCGGAAGCCACAGGCCGGCATTCACGAGGCCGACGTTGCGCCCTGATCCGCCGTGGCCGATCCGGTGCGCCTCGATCACATGGGCCGAGAGCCCGTGCCGCGCGCAGTGAAGCGCGGTCGAGAGCCCGGTGAACCCGCCCCCGACGATCGCCACGTCAGTGGAAACGTCGCCGTCCAGCGGGCCGAAAGGGTCGGGTTCGGCGGCGGATGTGTCCCAGAGCGAGATCGGGTCGGTGTGAGTCATGGCAGTCATCCCGAGCACGATTGCACGTTTTACCTTGCCGGGAGCGAGACGGCGTGTCAATATGTGTATAGTTTGTTCCAAATAACGAAACGAGGTTGGAGTGCCCCGTCCCGCACTGACCACCACCGTCGCGGCCATGGTCGAGGCCGCCCGCGCCCGGATCGAGGAAATCGAGACCGAAGACGCGATCGCGATGATGGAGGATGCGGACTTGGTGTTCGTGGACATCCGCGACATTCGCGAACGCCAGCGGGACGGTGTCATCCCGGGGAGCTTTCATTGTCCGCGCGGGATGCTGGAATTCTGGGTCGATCCGGCCAGTCCCTATTTCAAGGAGGTGTTCGGGCAGGATCGGCGGTTCGTGTTCCATTGTGCCAGCGGCTGGCGGTCGGCCCTGTCGGCCGCGCTGTTGCAGGACATGGGGTTCGAGGCCGCGCATCTCAGGCACGGGTTTTCGGACTGGGTTCGCAAGGGCGGGCCGGTCGAGAGCCTGGAGCCGCGCGCCCGCGGCTAGCCGATCGGGGGGCGCTGCCCCCGCCGCCTGCGGCGGCTCCCCCGGAGTATTTGGGGCAAGATGAAGGACGTTGTGCGGGGTGGGAAATTCGGTCACACTTGCGCCATGAAGCCGCCGTCCATGCCAGTTCCCGCGACCCCGCCGATGCTGTCGGAGGCCGATCACGAGGCGTTGACGGATCTCTATGTGCGGGGCACGCCCGAAAACACGCTGCGGGCGTATGAGCGCGATCTGATCTATATCACCGCGTGGAAGGCGGCGCGGTTCGGCGCGGCGCTGGAATGGCCCGAGCGGGAGGATGTGGCGCTGGCCTTCATTTTGGATCATGCGCGCGATCTGCGGGATGCGCCCGAGGATGATCGGCCGCGCCTGGTCGCCGAAGAGCTGATTGCGCGCGGTTTGCGGCGGGGGCTGGAATGCCCCGCGCCATCGACGCTGGATCGGCGGATCGCGTCCTGGCGCGCCTTTCATCGGATGCGCAACCTGCCCAACCCTTTCGAGGCGCCGCTGGTGCGTCAGGCGCGGGCCAAGGCGCGCCGGGCGGCGGCCCGGGCCCCGGCACCGAAGTCGAAGAACCCGATCACGCGCGAGGTGCTGATGCGGATGCTGGACACCTGCCGTGGATCGGTTCGCGACTGCCGCGACCGGGCGATCCTGCTGCTGGGCTGGGCCTCGGGCGGTCGGCGGCGGTCCGAGATCGCCGGGCTGATGCGCGAGGACGTCGATCTGCGCGAGTTCGAGCCCAAGGGCGTGGCGTGGATCTCTCTGGTCGAGACCAAGACCACCCAGAAGGGGGAGACGCCCCGGCTGGTGCTGAAGGGGCGGGCGGCGCGGGCCCTGGTGCACTGGATCGAGGTGGCCGGGATCGAGGAGGGACCGCTGTTTCGGCCGGTGTCGCGGGCCGACCGGCCGTTGAAGCGGCGGCTGACCCCGGAGGCGATCCATCAGATCGTGCGGCGGCGGCTGGAACTGGCGGGGTATCCGCGGGGCTTTGCCTCTCCGCACGGGCTGCGGTCGGGGTTTCTGACCCAGGCGGCGCTGGACGGGGCGCCGATTCAGGCGGCGATGCGGCTGTCGCTGCATCGGTCGATGGCGCAGGCGCAGCGGTATTACGACGATGTGGAATTGACCGACAATCCAGCGACCGATCTGCTGGATTGAGGCGGGGCAGGGGGGCGCTCGCCCGGTCGTCATTCGCGTTATTGGCCGGCGCCACGCCGCATTTGTCACTTATGTCCCGATGACCCGGCTTCCGCGCATGTTTCCGCGGGCCGGGCAAAATCATGCCCTGCGGTCGCATGGCGCGCACTGCCCGTGCACTGGTGACGGAAAAGACCGGGCTCCGCGCGACCGAAGTCAAAGCCGACGGCCACGATTTCGGCCCCTGCGCCAACCTGCCCGGCTCCATCTGTGCAGAGGGCAGTCCCGCCGCGGTTGGCGGCGCAGGCGAAGATCGCCGCCACGGCGAAGTCGATGGGGGCGGCTTTGTCTCAGTTGCCTTTCTGCCGCTCCGCCCTGGTGCGCTGAGCCTGGATTTCGCGCACGCGCTCCGGCCAGGTGGATTGGATGAAGGCGAGAATGTCGCGGATCTGGTCGTCGCTCAGACTGTCGCCAAAGCCCGGCATGCCGCTTTTCGCGTCACCGGCGCCCATCCGTTTCAGCATCTCCTGTCCGCCCAGTTTCGTGTAGTCGAACAGCAGCCCGTCGCCGTGATGCCAGGTATGCCCGGTTTCGTCATGCGGCGGCGCGGGATAGGTGCCGTCCGGTCGGGGCGTGCGCCAGTTCGGTTGCCCTTCCAGATTGGCGCCGTGGCAGGAGGCGCAATTCTCGGCGTAGAGCAGACGGCCGGCCTGAATGTCCGGAGCGCGACCCGAGGGCTGCGGACTCCTGCCTGCGATGTAGAACATGCCGGCCGCGGCCAGAACGATTGCGGCGCCGGCAAGAACGGTCGTGTTTCGGGTCATCCGGTTCAAATCCTTTCGGTCCGATCTTGATCCCGTGACCGGGGACGCACGGTGCCGCGCGCCCCCGACCATCGGGCGTCAGGATTTGCCGACGCCTCTGTGCGCCTTCACGGTCCCGCGCATCCCGCTTTCGCGGTGGCCGGGCAGGTTGCAGCTCAGTTCCAGGTCGGCGTCGCCGCTGAAGGTCCAGATGATTTCGGCGCTCTGGCCGGGTTCCAGCAGCACGCTGCCCGCGTCGTCATGGGCCATGCCCGATTTCATCATCCGGTCATGGTCGATCCGGTCCGCCTGGAGAATGCCTTTCTCCATCATCTCGATCATTTCGCCGGCATGCGCCTTGTGCATCTCGGCGGTGCCGATGTTGAATTCATGCACGAACTCGCCGGCGTTGGTGATGACGAAGCGGATGGTTTCGCCCCGGGTCACTTCGATGGTGCCGGGGTCAAAGAACATCTCGCCCATCTTGACCTTGATGACGCGATCGACATCGCCGGCCTTGCCGGGCCGGCCGATATCGGCCGCGTGGTGGTCGTCGCCGTGGCCATGCCCGCCCGAATGGGATCCGCCGGCAAGCGCCGGGTTCTGCGACAGCGTGATGATTGCGGCCAGGGCGGCCGCGCGAACAGTCCATTTCTTCATGGTTTCGGTCTTTCGATAACAGATTTCTTGCCAGATCTGGCGTTTTCTCACGATTCACCGCGCCTTTGCCGGGTGGCGCACGAATCCGTCCCGCATGCCCTTCGACAACGGGGCGGTGTCGGTCAGAGGCTGCGAGCGCGCAGCGGCGGCGGGTCGATTCCCGGCGGCGTTGCCGTGAGTTGGAGAGAAACCGGAAGCCGCGAGCGGCGGGCCGGCCAATCGAAAGACGGGGCTCCGAGTGTTTGGGTCAGGCCGGGCATCGCGCCGCAGGTCAGCCCGTCGTGGCAATGTCCCGGATGACCCAGCGAGTCGTGCGAAACCGCGTCGGCAAGTTCCTGTGCCGGTGGGTGGAACGCGGAACCGTCATGGACATGCGCCTTGGCGGGATCGGGCAGAACGAGCAGGCCGACCGCCACGATGGCCAGGACGAAAACCGCCCTCAGGATTGCCATGCCATGCCGTTTGTCCACGGTTCAGTCTGCCCCGTTGTCCGCAACGCGGCAAGATAAGCCAGCATGTTTGCCGAACTGCCAGCCTTCAGAGTCGTGACCGGAGGCATGTTGCCAATGTTGCCCGGTCGCGCGGGCCGGATGCGGGAGGCTTTTTCCTGTGCCGCCGCCTTTGCCTTGCGGTTGACATTGCCTCGCGGCCGCCGAATATTTCCGACCAGTCAGGGGAGTCCCGCCCAGGGGACTGAGAGGCCGACGGGGTTTCCTCGGGAAACCCGGTGAAGCGACCCTTTGAACCTGACCCAGTTGATACTGGCGTAGGAAGACCGGGAGGATTTCCGCCACAAGCGCTCACGCGGCGGGCCTTTCGGGCCGGATCGGCCCATTCGTGCGCGGCGGCGCATCCGGGGCCGGGACCGGCCCCTTTCTGCAAAGGACGTCTTCTGGGTCTCATCGCAAGAGGAGACCGAGATGAAGGACCATTCCACCCCCACCGTTACCACCGGGCCGCTGTCGGCGTCGCGCAAGACCCATGTCGTGGGGCAGATGCACGACATCCGCGTGCCGATGCGCGAGATCGCCGTGACCGGCGAGCCGCCGCTGACCGTCTATGACAGCTCCGGCCCCTACACCGATCCCGAAGCGCGGATCGACATCGCCCGCGGGCTGCCGCGCTGGCGCGGTGCATGGCTGCGCCAGCGCGGCGAGGTGGAGGAATGCGACCCCCGCCCGGTCGCGCCCGCCGACAACGGCTTTGCCGAAGGCGCGCGGCTGGCGCCCGCCTTTCCGGTTGCCCATCGCCCCTTGCGGGCGGCGAAGGGCGCGGTGACGCAGCTGGCCTATGCCCGCGCCGGCATCATCACGCCGGAAATGGAATTCGTCGCCATCCGCGAGAACGAGCGCCGCACCGCCGCCCATGCCCGTGACGGCGAAGCCTTTGGCGCCGAGATCCCGGATCTGGTCACGCCTGAATTCGTGCGACAGGAAATCGCCGCAGGCCGCGCCATCATCCCCGCCAACATCAATCACCCCGAGCTGGAACCGATGATCATCGGCCGCAACTTCAAGGTGAAGGTCAACGCCAATATCGGCAATTCCGCCGTCACCTCGGGCATGGCCGAGGAGGTGGAAAAGATGGTCTGGGCGATCCGCTGGGGGGCGGATACGGTTATGGACCTCTCGACGGGGCGCAACATCCACAACATCCGCGAATGGATCATCCGCAACAGCCCCGTCCCCATCGGCACGGTGCCCATGTATCAGGCACTGGAAAAGGTGGGCGGCGTGGCCGAGGCTCTGACCTGGGAGATCTTCCGCGACACGCTGATCGAACAGGCCGAACAGGGGGTGGACTATTTCACCATCCATGCGGGCCTGCGCCTGCACATGATCCCGATGACCGCGAAACGGGTGACGGGGATCGTCAGCCGGGGCGGCTCGATCATCGCCAAATGGTGCCTGCATCACCATCGCGAGTCCTTCCTGTATGAGCATTTCGACGAGATCTGCGACATCGCCCGCGCCTATGACGTGAGCTTCTCCCTTGGCGACGGGCTGCGCCCCGGCTCGATCGCCGATGCCAATGACGAGGCGCAGTTCGCCGAGCTGCGCACGCTGGGAAAGCTGACCAAGATCGCCTGGGACAAGGATTGCCAGGTGATGATCGAGGGCCCCGGCCATGTGCCGATGCACAAGATCAAGGCCAATGTCGAAGAGCAGCTGAAACACTGCCACGAGGCGCCGTTCTACACGCTTGGCCCGCTCACCACCGACATAGCGCCGGGCTATGACCACATCACCAGCGCCATCGGTGCTGCGATGATCGGTTGGTTCGGCACGGCGATGCTGTGCTATGTCACGCCCAAGGAGCATCTGGGCCTGCCCGACCGGGACGACGTGAAAACCGGCGTCATCACCTATAAGCTCGCCGCCCATGCCGCCGATCTGGCCAAGGGGCATTCCGGCGCGCAGATCCGCGACGACGCGCTCAGCCGCGCCCGGTTCGAATTCCGCTGGGAGGACCAGTTCAACCTTGGCCTCGACCCGGACACCGCGCGCGAAATGCATGACGAAACCATGCCGAAAGAGGCGCACAAGCTGGCGCATTTTTGCTCGATGTGCGGGCCGAAATTCTGCTCGATGAAGATCAGCCACGACATCCGGGCCGAAGCCGATCGCCAGCAGGGCATGGAGGAAATGGCCGAGAAATACCGCGACGGCGGCGACCTTTACATCCCCGCGCAGGAGCCGGCGGAATGATCTCGGTTCTGGGGGCCGGGGTGGCGGGGTTTTGCGCCGCCACCGCGCTGGCCGAACGCGGCCTGCCGGTCGAGGTGATTGAGCCCGAGGACGCGCCCGACCCGGCCTCGCGGCTGGCCGGCGGGATGCTGGCGCCGTTCTGCGAGGGCGAAACCGCGCCTGAAACCGTGGTCCAAATGGGGTTGGGCGCGGCGGATTGGTGGGAGGCGCATGGCGCCGATGTCACCCGGCGCGGCACGCTGGTCGTCGCGCCCGCGCGCGACGCGGCGGAACTGGGCCGCTTTGCCCGCGCCACGCGGGGCCATGACTGGGCCGACCCCGGCGATCTGGAGCCCGATTTGGCGGGGCGTTTCGCCCGTGGCCTGTTTTTTTCCAGCGAGGCGCATATGGACCCGCGCGCGGCCCTTGCCCGCCTGCGCGACCGGCTGGTCGCGCGCGGCGTGCGCTTTCACCCCGGCCCGGCGGCGGGGCGGATCGTCGATTGCACCGGCATGGCCGCCGCCGCGCATCTGCCCGACCTGCGCGCCGTCCGGGGCGAGATGCTGGCGCTTTACGCCCCCGACGTGGCGATCACGCGCACGGTGCGGCTGCTGCATCCGCGCTTTCCCTGCTATATCGTGCCGCGCGGCGGCGGGCACTACATGGTCGGCGCCACCATGGTCGAAAGCGCCCGCCCCGGCCCGGTTACCGCGCGCGCGGTGATGGAGCTGCTGTCGGCGGCCTACGCTGTCCACCCCGGCTTTGCCGAGGCCGAAGTGACCGAAACCGGCGCCGGCCTGCGCCCCGCCTTTGCCGACAACATCCCCGCGATCCGCCGCACCGGGGGGCGGATCCACCTCAACGGCATGTACCGCCACGGCTTTCTGGCCGCCCCCGCGCTGGCCGAGGCCCTGGCCGAGGAATTGCAACAGGAGCTTGCCCCATGCGTATCGAGTTGAACGGACGTCTCACCGAAACAGAGGCGCCCACCCTCTCGGCGCTGCTAGCCGAGCGCGGCCATGACCCCGCCTGCGTCGCCACCGCGCTCAATGGCGACTTCGTCCCGCGCGAGGCCCGCGAGGCCACCCCGCTGCACCCCGGCGACCGGGTCGAGGTGCTGCGCCCGATGCAGGGGGGCTGAGATGTTCTATGGCATCGAGCTGACATCGCGCCTGATGCTGGGCACGGCGCAATATCCCTCTCCGGCGGTGCTGCGCGAGGCGATCGCCGCCTCGGGCACGGACGTCATTACCGTCAGCCTGCGCCGCGAGGGGCCGGACGGCGCGGCGTTCCGGCAGATCCTGGCGGATTCGGGCTGCCGCATCCTGCCCAACACTGCCGGCTGCCATACCGCGCGCGAGGCGATCACCACCGCACGAATGGCGCGCGAGCTGTTCGGCACGACCTGGATCAAGCTCGAAGTGATCGGCCATGCCGACACGCTGCAACCCGACCCGTTTGCGCTGGTCGAGGCGGCGCGGGTGCTCTGCGCCGACGGCTTCGAGGTGTTTCCCTATACCACCGAAGACCTGATCCTTGGCGAAAAGCTGGTCGAGGTCGGCTGCCGCGTGCTGATGCCGTGGGGCGCGCCGATCGGCTCCGGCCAGGGGTTGCGCAACGTCGAGGGCCTGCGCGCGATGCGGGCGCATTTCCCCGACGTGCCGCTGGTGATCGACGCCGGGATCGGCGCGCCGTCCGATGCCGCGCGGGCGATGGAAATGGGGTTCGACGCGGTGCTCTTGAACACCGCCGTGGCGCGCGCCGACGACCCCGTGGCCATGGCCGCCGCCTTTGCCCGCGCGGTCGAGGCGGGCCGCATGGCGCATACCGCCGGGCTGATGCCGCGCCGCGACATGGCGCAGCCCTCGACCCCGGTCTTTGGCATGGCGGAACTGGGCTGATGCTGGATCGTTTCTATCTCATCTGCGGTGACGCGGGGCTGATCGAACGGCTTGTGCCTTTGGGCGTGCGCACGGTGCAACTGCGCGCCAAGGGCCTTGCGGCCGAAGCGCTCCGGGCCGAGGCACTGCGCGCGCGCGACATCTGCGCGGCGCATGGCGCGACACTGATCCTGAACGACGACTGGCAGCTTGCGCTGGATCTCGGGATCGGCTGGGTGCATCTGGGGCAGGAGGATCTGGACGGCGCCGACATCCCCGCTCTGCGGCGGGCGGGCGTGCGGTTTGGCCTTTCCACCCATGACGAGGCCGAACTGGAGCGGGCGCTGTCCCACGATCCGGCCTATGTCGCGCTGGGGCCGATCTGGCAGACGCTTCTGAAAAGGATGAAATGGGGGCCGCAGGGGCTGGGGCGCGTGACCGAATGGAAACGCCGCGCGGGGGCCGTGCCGCTGGTCGCCATCGGCGGCATCACACCCGACCGGGTGCCGCTGGTGCTGGAGGCCGGGGCCGACAGCGCGGCGGTGGTCACCGACATCGCCACCGCCCCCGACCCCGAGGCGCGCTGCCGCGAATGGATCGCCGTCACGCGCAAGGCCGCGCCATGACCCGCGTTCTGCTGATCGGCGGCACCGATTCCAGCGGCGGGGCAGGGCTTTCACGTGACGTGGCCACTGCCGCCGCCCTGGGAGCCGAGGCCGCCCCGGCGGTCACTGCGGTCACCGCGCAGACGGATGGGGGGGTGCAGGCGATCCACCCGATTCCGCCCGAAACCGTCGCCGCCCAGATCCGCGCCGCCGGCGACGTGGGCGCGGTCAAGACGGGGATGCTGGTCGATGCCGAAACAGTGCGCGCGGTGGCCCGCTCTCTGCCGCGCGCCCCGCTGGTCGTCGATCCGGTGCTGGCCGCCAGCTCCGGCCGGGCGCTGCTGGACGCGGCCGGCATAACCGCGCTGATCGAACATCTGATCCCGCGCGCCACGCTGTTGACTCCGAACCTGCCGGAATTCGCGCGCCTCACCCGTCATCTGGGCGCGGATGGATCCGAGGCGCAGGGCATCCGCGCGCTTCTGGCGCTTGGCTGCGGAGCGGTTCTGCTCAAGGGCGGCCATGCGCAGAGCGAGGGGTGCGAAGACCGGCTCTATCCACGTTCCGCGCCCGACGATCCGATCCGCTTCTCGGGCCCGCGCCATCCGGTCAGCCTGCGCGGCACCGGCTGCCGGCTGGCCTCCGCCGCCGCGGTGCGTCTGGCTGCGGGGGACGGGCTGGCCCGTGCGGTGTCGGTCGCGCGACAAGCACTCGGCACTGCGTTCGCGGCAGCATCCGGCATTTAGCCGATGAGGCCCATCCTTCTGGCGATGACCGGCAGGGGTGGCCATGGAGAACCGAATCGGATGACGCGGTGACGTGGGTTTCGTTTTGCCCGGTTCGGCGCGTCGCAATTCCTAGGGCTGCTGCGGGATGGACCCATGCGCTTGCAACGGCGCTGTGCAGGCAAGTTGGCGCCCGGTGGTCCTGTGCGGTTTCGACCTGGCAAGCGGCATGTTGCGCTTTCGGCCGGCAACGAGCGCGTCATGACTTGTTCCCGCCTCATCATGTGGCAACCGCCGGCGCAGTGCAATTGGACTTGCAAAGGTGGCCGAGTTTCGGCACATACGAGCGCACGGAGAGGTGGCCGAGTGGTCGAAGGCGCACGCCTGGAACGCGTGTAGGCGGGAAACCGTCTCCAGGGTTCGAATCCCTGTCTCTCCGCCACTTGCCTTCGCGGAATTTTTCTCTTCCTCAGCGTGCCCGGAATTTTGCCCTTGTTTTCAAGGGTTACGCCGATGGGCTGTTCACCTT
>NZ_FNVD01000037.1 GCF_900108275.1 Jhaorihella thermophila | reverse complement strand
AAGAAAGGTCAAAGCCGGTCATCGGCGACTTCGAGACCTGGCTTACCACCCACCGCGCCCGCGTTTCTGCCAAATCCCCGCTCGGCGAGGCCCTCAAATACATCGCCAAATACTGGGACGGGCTGACCCTGTTCCTGAACGACGGCCGCATCGAGATCGATTCAAACACCGTCGAACGCACCATCCGCCCCATAGCTCTAAACCGGAAAAACGCCCTCTTCGCCGGTCACGATGCCGGCGCCCAGAACTGGGCGACGCTGGCGTCGCTGATCGAAACCTGCAAACTCAACACCGTCAATCCCCACACCTGGCTGACCGGCACCCTCACCGCCATCATCAATGGCCATAAGCAATCCCGGATCGAAGAACTCCTGCCCTGGAACTACGCAAATCCAGTGTGACCAGCGCACCGCTTACTCATGACCTCAGGCCACCCCACAAATTACACCACCTTGACGGACGTGACCAGCCATCGCTGATCCTCCAATTTGCGGGACAGATCTATCCCAGTTGGTGGACCACTTTCAGGGGGCTATTCCAGGCTAGGCTGACGGCAACTCGCCTGCCCAAGACGGCTTTCCGTATGTGGCGTCGAATCAGCGGCGAAACGAATTTTACGCGCCTTGAAATGTGTTTCAGGCGTCCAACAGCGGCTTGGCATTCTGTGGGCGCACCAACAGCACGAAATTCCGCGCCCGAGTAATACCGACGCGCAATAGCCGCCGAGACGGGGCGTATTGGGGCGCTTCGTGCTTAAGGAAGAAGGGGCTAGAGTAAAGGCCCTCTATCAGTATCACTCCATCAAACTCCTTACCCTTGGATTTGTGAATAGTCATGAGCACGACGCCCTTGGGATCACGCTCAAGACCCATCAGCCTTTCCTGGTCGAGAACACTGCGTACTATCCGAGCGGCGCCTTCGTAGGTCGCACGTTCAATCCAGCGCCCAGCCAGGGCCGTCGCGAGAGTATCGGAGGCGCGAAACAGCCTCACCATCCGCGCGTCTTGAAAGATAGCCTTCAGATCATCATGCGCTTGGAACGCGGTTCTCACCGCCTTCCAGTCTCGAACCGGATCGCCCGCAAGGGCGGGAATGGCCGTCAACGTCTCTTCCAAGGTACGCGGTGAGCCTTTCGTTGGCGCCTTCCCTTCCGCGATTTTGGCTCTCGCTTTCCCAAATCGCGCCGCCTTCGTGCCTGCTGTCTGTGCGCCGCGCCCACCATAGCGTTCGCAGAAATCCTTTTTGATCAGGAAGTACTCCTCGATCTTGGTGTGCATGGCCTCCCTTGCAGCAGGGGTTTTCAGAGAGACGAATTCCAGAGCGGATGCCATGGCGACACCTGCCGATGCCGACAATTCCTGATCCCAGACAATCTCATGAGGGATTGGTCTCAGGTCTTTTCCATTGTAGCTGTGCGAGACTTCGAGAATATCCGAAATTTCTGCGACCAGATCATTACTCCTGGCCAAGACCGCGACGGTTGGATCTTCAATCCCGCGTTTGCGCAGCGTGCCAAGCGTCACTGCCACAGCAAAGTGAACCGTCGCCGCGAATTGGTTCCGGTATTCATATTTGAGTGCCTTCACGTCCTCGCTCTTGGGCAGCGGACCTTTTCCGCTGAGCACGCAATCCGCAACGGCGAGAATATCGCTGTCGCCGCTACGGAAATTGTCGTCGCGCAGATCGAATTCGCACAGCGCGATAGTGTCTTTTAAGATGTCCAGCCTGTTCGCCCGCACGCCGGGCCGGAACGAGCCTTCAAATATTCGCTGCTCGGAATCAGCAAGAAACAGGGTTTGCGTCACTTTGCTTAGCTGCTGGACGAAACGCCATTGATCGTCATCTGAATCCTGAAATTCATCAAGGATCACCAGCGGGAAGAGCCTTCCCATCCAGGAACGCAGATGCGAACTCCGCTCCAGGAGCTCTGCGGTTGCGGCTGCAAAGAGATCGAAGCAGACAACACCTTCTTCTCTCAAGAGACGCCGGCTTTCTTCCGTCCAATCCCCTTCGAATTGCGTGCGCCGCGTGCCCTCTTCGGACGGGGCCATCATTTTCAAAGGCTGTCCACCTAGCAAGCGCCCATGGCTATGCAGGATATCCCAGCAGAAAGAATGATAGGTGCGCACATCGATGCGCTTCATTTCTTCTTTGCTGAGGATTTCGCGGCAGCGCTTGAGGATTTGTTGCACGGCGGCGCGCGAAAAGCTCAAGAACAAGATGCTTTGACCGGGCGCGAGCGTGTCCAGAATCCCCTTGCTCTTGAGCAGGGCGAGCGTCGTCTTGCCTGATCCCGGCCCACCAATGACCAGCGCGTGCCCCTGTTCATCTATGACCGATTGACGTTTTTCGCAGATCGTAAAGGCCATGACCTAAAGAATGTCTGCGATGTCAATATCAAGCGGATCGGGGTCGTCCGGCCCGTCTTCGCCGTCGCCTGCGTCGTCTCCCGCATCGCCGTCTGTATCGGCCAGCTTGGGGAGGGCCATGTCGGCGGCGACCGTCTCCAGAAAGCTCTTGACCGTCTCGGGCATCTCATCCAGCGTCTCGCATTGTTCGATTAGCATGGCCGCGAAGCCCGAGCCCTTTTTGGCTTTAAGGACTTCCTTGGACAGCGCGATCACGTCGTCATCGCTTTCGCCGCCTTTCAGATACCCCTTATCGGTTGGGTAGTCGGGATGCTCCTTGGCCTGATCCAAAAACCGCCGATGGACCGCAGGCGGCACTTCGGCGGCAAGCAAGTCTTCCGTGCCCTTATACGCGCTCTCGAAGTTGTAGTGGTAAGTGTCCAGCTTCTCGCTCTGATCTTCGGTCCAGGCATTCTCGGGCATATCGTGGAAGGCAAAGGTCGTCTTTTTCAATGCCCCGAAGAACGGCCCCCATTTCGGAACCTGGGACTGCGAACCTGCATCAAAAACGCTCACCCCGATCAAGTCCAGGGGCACGTAGGTGTTTGATTTATCGAGGGCTTCATACATGTAGCTTGCGGCCGCCAGCATTTTCGCTTCGGTGTCGCCTTCTGCAACGATTACACCACGCGCCAGGATCGCTTCAGCCAACTGCCTGCGATTGGTGCGCAACGAACTGTGCCTGATGACACCCGCCGGAATGCAATCCGATGACAATACCCCTTCCCTGCGCGAAATGGCCCGCACATTTGTCATGTCGAACTCCTCGATTACATAGGGCGAGTGCGATGTGATGATTGCCTGTCCCATATTCTTGAGCAGATACTTGGTGATTCGGCGCTGCGCATGAGGCGGCAAGGCGATCTCAGGTTCTTCCATGGCGAAGATGATCGCGCGGTTGCCGCGCAAATCCGCGATATGGGTCAGCAGGGCAAAGACCAGCGCGTTCACCGCGCCCGTTCCGAGGCGATTGAACGGCACGGTATGGTTGCTGTCCTGGCTCTTCAGGAAGAGCCGGACCACCTCCCGCAGATTTTCCCGCGTCAGGTCGGAGGCATAGAAACCCGTCGCATCCTTGTCGGCAGACAGACCGACGAAACGCGCCATGCGATTCTTGATCTGCGTCTGAATTTCCTCGAGTTGTGGAATGTCACCAATTGGTGGATCGAGGTCGCGCAGTTGCCTCAGGGTGCTTTCCCACATCGACTCTTTCCCGGTATCTCCGAGACGCAGTATGGTATCGAGCAGTGATCCGCGCTCTAGGCTAAGTGCGCGGCGTCCGGTTCGTAGTGTCCGCAAATAGATAAATCCGCACTGGATTTTCCATTCGCGCGGGAATCCGAGAAGGCCCGCAAAGGGCTTGCCATAGTGTTCATCCTCTTCGCCCAACTCTTTGACAGGGTGAGCGAAATACGTCGTTCCCACAAAATCGTCTTCCTTGCGGTCATAATAGCCGATGAAGGTCAGTGGCAGGGCGCGAACGACATCTTCGCCATCGGCGTCCTCGGGCTCCGCGCCATTTTCGTCAACAAATTCGCCTTTGACTTTGCTCCACGGGCGTGTCTTTGAAAACAGCTTGTTCTCCATCTCCTCAGGAAGATTGAGCAGAACAACGTCGATTCTGATGTAGACTGGGTTGCCGTCTTCATCGAGATAACGACCGGCATGAAAATCGTGTTCATTGACAATCGGGCGCCTATAGCTTCGCTCGGGCCCAAGGACCAGCTCTAAAGCGTCACAAATCGTAGACTTCCCAGCGTTGTTCCCGCCGACAAGAAGTGTATGACCCTCAAACTCCACAACACCTTTGCGCACGCCTCGGAAGTTCTCAATTTCAAGTCGCCTGACAGTCAGAGGTTGAACGGGTTCCGGCTCGTCTAACATTGAAGTTCCCTTTTATGCTCTGCATTCAATCTCATCGGGTGACCAAGAAATTCGCCCCACATTGGCGGCAGGTGGCAAAAATCGGTACAAATTGCACCCCGTTGCAACGCTACCCCTGCAACTCGGCCAGCACCTCGCGGAAGTTGCCGAGACCGGCCTCCAGGCTGTCAATGATCTCCTCGGCCAGGTCGTCGGGTTCGGGCAGGTTCTCCAGGTCCGTCAGGCTCTTGTCCTTCAGCCAGAAGACGTCGAGGCTCGCCTTGTCCCGCGCCACAAGTTCTTCGTAGGTAAACCGCCGCCAGCGGCCCTCGGGGTTCTCCGCTGACCAGGTTTCCTCCCGCTCGTGCGGGTTCAAAGGGTTGTAGCACCGGATGAATTCGCCCAGGTGCTCGTAGGTCATCGGCTTCTTCTTCAGCGTGTGGTGCACGTTGGTGCGGTAGTCGTAGAACCACACCTCCTTTGTCTGCGCCTCAGGGCTGGCCGGGCGGTTGTCGAAGAAGAGCACGTTCGCCTTCACCCCCTGGGCGTAGAAAATGCCCGTCGGCAGGCGCAGGATCGTGTGCAGGTCGGTCGAGGCCAGCAGCTTTCGCCGCACCACCTCGCCCGCGCCGCCCTCGAACAGCACGTTGTCGGGCACCACCACCGCCGCCCGGCCCGTGGTCTTCAGCATCGCGCGGATGTGCTGCACGAAGTTCAGCTGCTTGTTCGAGGTCGCGGCCCAGAAATCCTGCCGGTTGTAGGTCAGCTCCTCGCTTTCCTGCTCGCCCTCCTCGTTGGTGAAGGTCATGGAGCTCTTGCGGCCGAAGGGCGGGTTGGCAAGCACGTAGTCGAAAGTGCGCGGCGGCGGGGCGATCAGCGCATCGGCCGGGGAGATCGGACTTTCCCCCTCCATCTCGCCGATCCCGTGCAAGAGCATGTTCATCAGGCAGAGACGCCGGGTGTTGGCGACGATCTCGTTGCCGAAGAACGTCTCGTGCTTCAGGAACTCCTTCTGCGCGCGGTCAAGCTGGTATTCGCGCGTCAGGAAGTCATAGGCCGCGAGGAAGAAGCCGCCGGTTCCGCAGGCCGGGTCGGCGATGGTCTTGCCCGGCTCGGGGCGGACGCATTCCACCATCGCCCGGATCAGCGCGCGGGGGGTGAAATATTGCCCCGCGCCCGACTTTGTGTCCTCGGCGTTCTTCTCCAGCAGCCCCTCGTAGATGTCGCCCTTCACATCGGCGCCCATCATCACCCAGTCGGCGCCGTCGATCATCTCGATCAGGCGTGCCAGCTTGGCCGGGTCCTGGATCTTGTTCTGCGCCTTGGCGAAGACCTGCCCCAGCATGCCCGGCCGAGTGCCCAGCCCGCGCAAGACCTCGATGTAATGCGCCTCAAGCTCGGCGCCCTTCAGCTTTTTCAGGCTCTGCCAGTTCAGCTCATCCGGAATGCCCACGTCGCGCCGGTAGGGCGGGCGGGCGTATTCGTCGGCCATCTTGAGGAAGATGAGGTAGGTGAGCTGCTCGAGGTAATCGCCATAGCCCACCCCGTCGTCGCGGAGCATGGTGCAGAAGCTCCAGACGCGAGAGATGATGGGGGCGGTGTTCATTCGCTTTCCTCCTGGCTCGACCGCCCGGCGGTAGGCAGAGGCGGCCAAATCTTCAGTGCCATCTCAGCCAGCGCCTTGCCTCTTTCGATTATGTCTTTCTCAAACCACGCGTCACGCTTTTGGAACCACTTGTTCAAAAACAGCCCGGTGTGTTCGGCGAATTTCTCGCGCTTCTCCAAGAAACCCTTGTTGCCGGAAGATATGTTGAGCCCCCCGGTCAGCAGGGTCAGATTTCCCAACGTGTCCAGCAACGTATTTCGCTCTTCTGCGCGTGGGTCGCCTGACCATCGCTCTGCAAAATCGCCGTCTTCAAACGGCCAGTCTTCGTTCCATGAACGGGGCAGAACGTGCTCGACCCAAAGTCCTGAAGGCATCTCGATTTCTTCTGCGAATTTCGATCTGCTCGCGAGCTCAAGCTCCCAGAGCACATCCTTTATCCTTGTGCCTGGAGCCAGCGAGTAGGCTGGGAGATTAATCACTCCCCTCTTGAATTCCTCGTCATTAGGAAAGCGGGTGCTGTCGCCGGTCAGGGCAGCGAAATATGCGGAGAAGGTCGAAAGCGACGCGCCTTCCTGTGCAAACTCGTGGGACAGAGCCTGGAACACCCTGTTGAGGTTCTTCGCGGTCAGCCCGCTCAACGCGCGTCGCACAACATAAGAGTAGAGCAGTCGATACAGCTGGCGTTTCTCTTCAACGTCGATCCCCGAGCGGGCGATTTGCATCGCCACGGGATAGGCCGTCGTGACCTGCCAGGCTGCAAGCTTCTGCCCCAGCCAATGCAGATCGTCGTCTTCCTTCTTTCGACCCTCTAGCGTCTCGTAGAGGGGAGCGTAGTCCTGAAGGACCTCCAACTCGTCCTCGACGCTTGG
The DNA here is from genome assembly GCF_900108275.1 of Jhaorihella thermophila. Lineage (GTDB taxonomy): Bacteria > Pseudomonadota > Alphaproteobacteria > Rhodobacterales > Rhodobacteraceae > Jhaorihella > Jhaorihella thermophila. The sequence continues at coordinate 1,824 of NZ_FNVD01000037.1, read as the reverse complement.
AAAACGGGGGCGACCTTTCGGAACAGCGAAGGCTCGATACTCCGCATAAAGCTCCCGCATAGAAATCTTCTGTCCCGTCTCGGCCGCCAGCACATGAGCAAGGAAGTGGTCGATGCGCGGGCGCCTTGGGCGGGCGAAAGGCGCAGGCTCGCGCCACCAGGTATGGTCGAAAGGGTCCCAGAGCTTGTGATACAGCTCGTCGACCTCGGCGTTTTCCTTTTCGGCGCGGTGGAAGATGTTGTTCCGCACCAGGTCCATCGCCAGGAGAGGTTGGCCCTTCGAGTTCAGCGTCTCGAAGATCACCTGGGCATCGTCCCCTTCGCCCAATGTGATGACCACGAGCTTCATCCGGTTGAGAAGCGCGGTCAGCAGGGCTTCGAGCCGCTGTTCGAGAGCTTCCCGGGTGTCCGTTTCGTCGGTGATCGCTTCAGCCGAGGTTTCTTCCTCTTCATCCCCGAAGTCGTAGTCGGTCGGCCCATACTGCGCGAAATGATCGATCTTCTGATAGAAAAGCTCGTAGGCGCGCAGCGCCCGGTGCTGGGTGTTTTTGGGAACACGTCCTCCCCAGTAGTGCTTGGCGTAGTCGCGCCGCACTTCGTCATGGGTTTTCTCAATGATGTCGTGGAAAACCTCGCGATCCGACGGCGTTGGCGTCACTTTGAACCGGGTCAGCTTGTCGGTGTCCTTCGATTTCAGCTTGTTGAACAGGTAGTCCTGCACATGCTCGATGATATCCGGGCAGTCGTGCTTGCGGGCCACCTCCCGGAGCGCGGCGAGGAAAAGTTGAAACGTGGTGAGCCGCTGCTGCCCATCGACGACCTGAACCCGAGGCGTGACGCCGATTTGCGCAGCCTCGCCGATGGGTGACAGGATCAGCGCCCCCATGTAGTGCTGAAACTTGCTTTCCCCTTCCAGAACTTCGACGGCCTTGGCCTCGACGTCTTCCCAGAAGGGTTCCAGCCGCGCGTCATCCCACTGGTACTTGCGCTGATAGAGCGGCACCATGAACCGGCGCCCTTCGGCCAGGATTTCCTCAACGGCGTGATCGTCAGCTTGCATGGGTCTTTCTCCGGGTCTTTTGGGGGGCCGCCGCGGCTCGGGCGCGGAGGCGGGCGAGGAGGGTGGTGGCGGGCTCGTCGGCCGGGTCCTGGGGGACGAGGCGGCCGGAGAAGGCGCGCTTCAGGATCGCCTGGCGCAGGGCCTCGGCGCGGGCAAGGGCGGCGTCGATCTCCGAGCCAAGCGCATCGGCGCGGGAGAGGCGCTCCTCCAGGATGCGGACGATCTCTTCAACCTCCGCAAGCGACGGGAGAGGCACGGGAAACCGAGAAAGGACGGTTTTATTGATAGAGGCCAGATTGGTGGTCTGCTTGCCGAATTCCTCGAAATAGGCCTGCCCGGCGCTGTTGCCCCAATAAGAAATGAACTTCGACCAGGCTTCTGACGGGCGATGCGGACTCGCACGAAACACATGGTTCTGAGTAATACAAACCTTTGGGGCGCCGGGCCAAATCCAGCCGCGCCCGAGTTTGTCTCGGTCGCCGCCTTCATTGAAGAGCACGTCATTCTCTCGCAAACGCAACTGTGCAAGTTGCGAGCGCTCTATCTTCATGGTTTTTAGTACTGAAAGATCCAGATGTCCGCGCTGCACATTGGCAACCCGCAAATACGGCACCTCAATCGGATTCGCGTGCTTGCGAGCTTTGCTAACCGACATTCCCGAACCGATCTTGGTGAAGTGGTCCCAGAAAATCGGACAGCGAGCTAAGGTGTATCCCAAACCTATTGGAGGGATACGAGATGGCGAAACGCCGGAAGTTCACAGAT
>NZ_FNVD01000018.1 GCF_900108275.1 Jhaorihella thermophila | reverse complement strand
CCATCGAGGATCGCGTCCTTGCCAGTCTCCGCCTGCCAGCGCTCGACGGCGACGTCGACATAGGCTGGGCTGATCTCCATCGCGAAGACGCGGCGACCGTTGGCTTCGCCCGCCATGATCTGCGAGCCGGAGCCCGAGAATGGCTCGTAGCAGAGGCCGCCCCGCGCCACATGCTGACGCATCGGGATCCCGAAGGCGTCGAGCGGTTTCGGCGTCGGATGGTCCGGGCGCTCGTCCTTCGCGAAGGACGGCATCTCCCAAGTGGACGGGAGCGTTTCCTCGGCCACTTTCGGAGGCCGGTTCGGGCGGCGCCAGCCCATGAAGCAGGGTTCATGTTTCCACAGGTAATGCGACCGGGTCAGGACTCCCCGATCCTTCACCCAGATGATCTGCTGGTGGACGAAGGCGCCGGCCTTCTCCCAGCAGGCCTCCAGCATCGCCTGGCGCCGGGAGGCGTGCCAGCAATACCAGGCGGCGTCCTCGGTGATCGCCTCGGCCACCGCCGCGGCGATGAAACCGTCGTAGAGGTCCGCGCCCTGCGAGCTGTCGTCCCAGGTGACGCCGTAGGATTGGCTCCAGTCCTTGTTGCGGGTTGGATGGTTGGAGCCGTCGTAGTCCACGAGATACGGCGGGTCGGTGGCGAACAACACCGCGCGCTCGCCGTTCATCAGGCGGCGCACATCGTCGTCGTTTGTGCTGTCCCCGCAGAGCAGCCGGTGATCGCCGAGGATCCACAGATCGCCCGTGCGCGATGCCGGGTTGCGCGGCGGTTCGGGGATGGTCACCGGCGGCACGGAGCCCCCGGCGCCGCCTTCTTCTTCACCGTCCCCGTCAGGATCGAAGGCCAGGAGCTTGTCGAGCTCGCCGTCGGAAAACCCCACGAGCGACAGGTCGAAGTCCTCGGCCAGCAGGTCCTGCAGCTCGGCCGACAGCAGCGCCTCGTCCCATGGGGATTCAGTCAGCCGGTTGTCCGCGATGCGATAGGCCCGCCGCTGCGCCTCGGTCAGGTGCCCGAGCACGATCACCGGCGCCTCGGTCAGCCCGAGCTGCGTCGCCGCAAGCACGCGTCCGTGGCCCGCAATCAGTTCGCCGTCCTCGCCCACGAGGCAGGGCACGGTCCAGCCGAACTCGGCCATGCTGGCGGCGATCTTCGCGACCTGGTCGGCCCCGTGCACCTTCGCGTTCTTCGCGTAGGGTTGGAGCTTGGCCAGCGGCCAGGTCTCGATCCGCTCCGGGGCGAAGCTCAGCGTCATGGGCAGTGTTCCGTGAATGTGGTGGATCCCAGCGCGGCGGATTCCGGATGCCGCGCTGGACTCCTCGCGGGGTCCAGCGGCATCCGGGGGTATCCGGCCGAAAGGCCAGTGTTTATTGGGGTTTACGCGGGGTTTGGGTGGATCCGGATTCCGGGTGGCTTCCCAAAAAACCGGCCCTGTCGCTGGCGATATTGCGCGCCAAGCCCGCCAGCATACGTATCCGGCCCAGAAGGAACCAAGAATTCAAAGGGTTAGTGGATTGGACCCCATCTGGACCCTTCGGTGGATTCCGGGGACCCGATGGGTATCCGCCAATGAAAACGGGGAGAGCCGTCTTCCAACGCACTCTCCCCATCATGCCCTACGGATAGCACGGATTTGTTGCATGTGTCGAACACAAAAGTGTTGCAACACATTGGATTCACTCACGCATTCAGTCGTGAGGCGATCTTGGTGAGCGCGATCTGCCAGCGCCGCCACGCGGTGGTACGATCGCAGCCCAGCTCGCCGCTGATCTGCTTCCACGGCACACGGGCGGCGCGGGACCAGACCAGCTTGCGCTCGTCCTCCTCGATCCAGAGCACCCAGTCGAAGGTCATCTCAAGGCGGGTGATCGCCGAAGCAGACGGCCAGACCCGCATCGGTTGCGGTTCCATCGCCGCGATCTCACGCGCCGACCGCACGACGTCGGGCCAGGCGTTGAAATATCCCCGCGCTTTCACGGGCGGCAGCTTTCGCAACGTGCGAAACGCCTCCTCGAAATGATCGGCAACGTCGTTCGCGGTCCAGATCTTCCTTTCAGCCATGGCGCACCTCTTCCTCCGGGCGCGGCCCGTAGAGCCTGGTGCCCAGCTGTTCCACCAATTCACGCTCGGGCCAGGTCAGACGGGGGTCGTCGACATCGACGGCGAAAATGCCCTGCTCAAGCCATCCCTCCCGCTTGACCTGTTCAGGGTCACGGCGCCGGCCGCCTTGGCCCGGCGGAGTGAAACGCATCCGTCTCATGCCCGCCCCTCACGCCGTTCTCGTTCCATGGCCGCGCGGGCCTGTTGCGCCATTCGCCGGGTGCGGTCGTTGTCGAGGTCGATACGGCTGAGGCCCGTCTCCCTGTCGACATGGCTGCCTTCGCCATGGCGTGCCCAGGCGATGAAGGCGTTGCCGATCCTGTTGTGGTGCGCGATAAGGGAGCTCTGATTGGCGACGGTGATCAATGGCGCCAGGTAACGGGAGAGGAAGGGCAGCCAATCGGCCGGGTTCAGGATGACGATCTGCTCGACAATGGACAGCGGTGTTTCGACCAGCACGAAAATGCCGTGGATCTCGCTCGGCCAGAACCGGATCTCGAGCGCGCCGCCCAGCAGGCCTTCTTCGGTCAGGAGCGTGTGCTCGCAATCGAGGACGCGGTCGAAGGCCCGGTGGAAATCCACGCGTTCGGTCTCGCTGAGCCGTTCGGCCTTGTGATACCAGTCGGGCAGCTCCGTGTCGTGGAAGCGGCCGGCGTCGTAAAGGCGGATCCTGTCGTAACTCATGGGGTCGTCTCCTCTTTAGGTTGGGGATGCTGGGGCTGCCGCAGGACGGCGGGCTTCGCGGCCTCCAGCCGGGCGGAGAGTGCGTCGAGCGCTGCCCGGTGCGTGGCGAGCACGGCCTGCATGCTGGCGGTCAGGCGGGATGAGAGGGTGTCGAGGCGCGCTGCGTCGCCGCGGCAGGCAGCGACTGCGCCGACCGCGTGGTCCCGCCGAATCTCAAAGCTGGCGAGCGGCCCGAGGCGGCTCACGAGCCAGGCTTCCGGATCGGGGATGCGGGAGAGATCGACGCAGGCAGACCGAGCGCGATGGCCGGCGCCTTGCGGCCGGTAGGTCACCTCCACCGAGGAGGGGGACATTCTGCTATTATAGAGGTCTCTATAATAGTCATTTGTCCCCTTCCTCTTCCGATCCTTCTTAGCGGCCTCGCGGGTCGGCCAGAACTCCGGAAAACAGGCGGCCATGTCGGCGGCGTTCTCCAGCACGATGCCGGTGAGCGCCATCAGGTTGCGCCGGGTCGGGCGCAGGTCGGCCCAAGGCACCAGCGCATCGACGGTGACCGGCAGGGCCACATCCGTGAGCAGGTCGATCTCGAGCGGAGTGGCGGCGCTGCGGTTGACCCCGCGCCCACGGCCCATGGCCTGGATCAGCTCGCCCTCGCAGATGGTCCAGCGCACCGCCTCGGCGATGGAATCTGCGTGTTCTTCCATGGCGAGCGGGGCGCTCCGGTCTCCGGCAAGCCGGACACGGCGCACGGCCATGGGATACCACCAGCCCGCGTCCTTCGGGTTCGGCTCCGGTACGCGGCCGGTCAGCGCCATGGCGATCAGCTCTACCGTGCGCGGCGCCGGCAACGTGCGACCGAGAATGATCATGCCGCCGATCCCGCCCCAGCGATCGAGCCCGCTCAGCGCGTTGAAATGAACCGCCTCGACCCGCGGCGGCAGCCCGGCCGACCTGAGCGCATCGATCGCCGCCTTCTGCCCTACCACCAGGAGATCGACCAACTGGCCGGGGCGGTGGCACTGCCGGGCCCGGAGGTCGATCCAGGCGCGGAGGTCGCGCAGACGAGTGGCCGCGGCCTTGCGGTCCCGCGCGGGCGCGTCGGCGGCCGGTGTCAGGGCGCGGGCCGAGGTCGGGCTGCCGGTGACCTGGCGGACGCGGACATGGGGTTGGCGCGCGGCGACGGGCGTGCCGATGTCGATCCCTGGCAGGTAAGTCCGGACAAGTTCCGGGCGCAGCGTGGCGTCGAGATGCAGGATCGGCGCCTGGGCGGCCCAGCCGGTCCGCATGCGCCCGCGCCAGCGCAGGCGAAGGGCGCGGACGGACCCCGCCTCGGTCATCTCGTGGACGAGCTCGGCGCCGGCGGCATCGTGACCGTTCTCCAGCGCCTCGGCGAGGATCAGCCAGAGCGTGGCGCAGCGCCCGGGCGGCGCCCATGGCTCGCCCGCTGGCGGCAGCACCGCCTCGATGCGCTTGCGCCGCGCCGTCGGGGACATGCCGGGGCGCAGGCCCGCGTCGCGCATCCGGCGGCGTTCCAGCGTCGCGGCGTGGCGGCAATCCTCCGGGGTGAGACCCACGGCTTCGAGGAGGCCGAGGCGCAGCGGACCGGGCTCCGTGACCCGCAGCGCCTTGCACAGCCGCTCGCGGGCGGCGATCAGGTCGGCTGTTGCGCCGACATCCATCTTTCCTTTCGCCCCGTAGCAGACAAGCGAGGTGCGGCCGGGCTCCAGCCCGTCCTGCGTCAGCGTCGCCTTGCCGTCGAGACCGCGCAGGCCCGACTGCCAGAACGCCTCGTCGATGACCAGAAGCCCGACCTCGCCGATGGCCTTCGGCTTCATGTGGAAGAGGCTGTCATGGGCGCAGACGATGACCTGCGCGCTCTGCGCCAGCGGCTTCTGGCGCTGGTAGCCGCAGTCGTGGAAGAAGGGGCAGAGCAGCAGCTCCGCGCCGTTCTTCACCTTGCAGCAGCTCTGTTCGACCGGGTGCTCGATCTCGAGCGCATCGAAGGTTGCGTCGGGGTCGAGGCACATGAGCCGGTCGGGATTGTCGTCGGTCGGATCGGGCGCGGTGCGGCCCTTCCAGAGCATGGCGGTGAGCCCCAATGCCTCGAAGGCGGCAACCTGCTCGGCGCCGAGATCGTGGCGTGGAACGGCATAGACGACCTTGCGGCGGCCGAGACCGCCGGAAGTGACCAGTTCCGCGATCGCGGCGCGTGCGCGCGATGTCTTGCCAAGACCGACATCGACCGGAAGACCGAGGAGCGGCGGCAGGGCGGCCCTTGCCACGATGTTGAAATCCAGCGGGTCGCGGGCCGTGTCGGGGTTCTTCGCCTCCTCCTGTGCGGCCTCTACGGCAGCCCAGTAGTCCGGGATTGCGGCCATGAAACCGGCGATGGCGTCCGCGAGAGCGGCGCGCGCCTCGTCAGGCGTCAGCACCGGCGCGGGCCAGGTCGGCTGCGGTGGCGGGATCCGGGCCGCGCCGGCCACCAGTCCGGCGACAGCGTCCGATCCCTCGGCGCAGAAGAGGTCGTTGGCGTCGCCGGGTCGGTTCGGCACGGCGAGGCGGCCACCGACCGCAAGCGCCACCTTGCGCGCGGCCTCGACACCGGGATTGGTGTCGCGGTCGGGCTTCGCGTCATTGTCGGCGACGAGAACGAGATCGGCCTCGGGGAAGCGGACCCTCAGGGCTTCGGCCACCGGCATCAGGTTGCCCGCGTCCATCGCCGCGATCACGGTATGGCCTGTGGCGATGTGCAGGGTCGCCCCGGTGGCCCAGCCCTCGCAGATCAGGAGCGGACCGCCAGGCTCCGCGAGCGGGTCGGGCTCTGCACCGACCACCGCGAAGTGCCCCTTCTTCGCGCCGCCGGACAGGTAGCGCTTGCCCCCGTCCGGCGCGATGAACTCCAGGCTGTGAATCCACCCGTCGACATCCTGCAGCGGCACGACGAGACGGCCACGTCCGTCCATGCGCAGGGCGAGTGGCGCGGCCCGCTTGGCGGCCAGATAGGGATGATCCTTTGGGGCGGGACGGGCGCTGTCCCAGATCCGGGTGGCCCGCGCTGCGGCGTCTTCAGCGCGTGACGATGCCGGATCTGCGGAGCGGTCGTGTTCCTTCGTCGTGCCGCTCTCGCCCTGACGAATATCAGGCTGGTCAGGATTGGCCGGCTTCGTTTCAACGTATGCTCTGCCAACCTTGAATTTTGCCAATACGGAGTGCCGCGCGCCCATGCCGACGCGATCGCCAATCCAGTCGGTGGCATCCTCGCGCGTCATGCCCAGATCGCGACCGACAAGGTCGGTGAACCAGCCGCCCCGGCCTTCCTCGTGGTCGAACCACATCCCCGCCCGCGCGCCGGAAACGATGACCGCGAGGCTTCCCTTGCGCCCCCAGCGCCATTCCTGGCCCGCGCGGAAGGTCGGCTTGCCCAGGAGTTCAACCGCGAGTTCCGGCACCCGCGCGCGCAGCTCGGCATCGAAGGCTCGCCAGTCCCGCCCGCTCATCGCTGTCTCCGCGGGACGGCCGCATGCACTTCGGCCGGCGCGAGGCCGATGGCGGTGTGCTGCAGGAGGTGGCAGAGACGGGTGGACACGGGGGCTGCGGAACCGAAGGAAGGGCGTTGTTGCCCCCGGTTCTGCTACCCTTCGGCCCGCCTTCGCGACGTCGAAACCGGTCCACCCGGCCGCTGACCATCGCGGTGAAAAGGGGTGACCCCTTCCGCCAAGACATTGAAATCATGTCAGATCACGGGGTGACCCCAAGGGGTTGTTTGTGGCTCCAACAGTGCGCCTGGCGGCCGGGCGCGACAAGTGGGGCGACCCCTTTGCCGCGCGCAAGGGGTGAACGGTTCACCCCTCCCCTGGAACGGCCCACATCCGCGGCTGACGCATCTGGGACCCACGGGATCGTCGCCCCCGCTCTCACGAAACGAAATATTGCCCATCACCGGACAGGCCCGTGCCACGATCGCGTTGGCTTCGACAACGCGATTGCATGCGCCCGCACCGGTCGCGTCAGGCGCGCCGCAGATCGGGGCCGAGCACCCGCTTCGCCCCGCCGCGCTGCGCCGAGGGCAACCGGATCAGCGTGGCCATGGCGTCGGCGAGCTTGTTCGAGACCGGCTCGCCCTCGATCTCCTGCTCGAGGAACCAGTCCACGAGGCAGTCCTTCTTGCCCTGGTTCTCGGCCGTGATCCCGAAATGCGCGATCGCCGCCCGCATCAGTTCGAGATAGGGCGTCGTATAGGGCGCCGTGTCCGTGCCGGCCGCAGGTTGGACTTCGGGCGCGTAATCCGGCCAGATCGCCTTCATCAGGAAGCGCGGCATGCGGATGTCGATGAACTCCCAGTCCCGCGCCGTCAGGCGCCCGAGGCTGTATCTGCCCTCCCGCCACTGCTCGGGCCGGATGCTGCTGTGATAGCCCGAATGCAGACCGAACCCGCTGCTGCCCCCGTAGCCCCAGCCGTTCGGGCGCTCCTCCGTGTAGCGACCCTGGGCGATGAGGTCGCCATCGCGCAAAGCGACGAGCAGCTCGTTCTCCGCCTCGGCCTTCCAGGCAATGGTGGGATCCTGCGGCGGGTTCCAATGGTTGTGCGCCGGGACCGGCTTTGGCGGCGCCTTGGCCGCCTCGGCGGCGCGCCGCGCTACCGTCACGCTTTGCACATGGGCCAGCGCCTCTGCAAAACTCCATTGGGTACGGTCGAGCGATTGCAGCGACATCGGCGGCCTCGTGATTCTTGCGGGATGGCGTGAACATAATGCGAACGCGTGGCCCCCTCAACCCATTCCGACGGTGCAAGGGTGGAGGGGTTCACCCTTTCCCCTCGCGCGTGGGTTGACCGGTTCCGAGGTCGCACGCAGCCGCGCGTTGCGGCACCCATGGATCATGATGTTCGATCCCGGTTCCCTCCGTCGCCCCAACCCCCTGCCGCCCGACATGCTGAGCCCGGCCGAGCGCCGCGCGGAACTGTGCCGTCTGCTGGCTGCCGGCCTGGTCAGGCTGCGGATGCGGGAGAACGGGCAACTCACTGCGGAGAAGGGAGAATTTCCGCTACACAACTCGCTCGACCAGAGCGGTAGTGCAGGTCCAACCAACCGGAGGACCGCATGAATACACACGATCCCATCCCCGCGCGCCTGGCCGCGCTGAAGACCATGAAGACGCCGGAGCTGAAGGCCCAGTGGCGAGAATTGTTCGACAGCGATCCGCCGCCCTTCAACCGGCGTTACCTCGAAAGCCGGCTCGCCTACCGCATCCAGGAACTCGCCTATGGCGGGTTGAAGACCGAGACGATCCGGCGGCTTGAACGGCTCGGAGAAGAACTGGACGGCGGCGACCGCAAGAAATCCCGCATCCGGGCGGACCTCAAGCCCATCGCCGGGACCCGCCTGATCCGCGAATGGCAGGGCGTCGAGCATGTCGTCACCGTCACGACGGATGGGTTTGAGTGGCAGGGGCGGCCCTACACGTCGCTCTCGGCCATAGCCCGCGCCATCACCGGCACGCGCTGGAACGGCTGGGTTTTCTTCGGATTGAAGAGCCGGAGGCGTGCATGAGCGACGTGAAGATCAAGCGCCGCTGCGCGGTCTACACCCGCAAGTCCTCCGAGGAAGGGCTGGAACAGGAGTTCAACTCGCTCGATGCTCAGCGTGAGGCCTGCGAGGCGTTCATCGCCAGCCAGCGCTCCGAGGGCTGGGTGCTGGTCCGCGATCAGTATGACGACGGCGGCATCTCGGGCGGCACGTTGGAGCGTCCCGGCCTGCAGCGGCTGATTGCTGATATCGAAGACGGGCTCGTCGATGTGGTCGTCGTCTACAAGATCGACCGCCTCAGTCGGTCGCTCGCCGACTTCGCCAAGCTGGTCGAAGTGTTCGACCACAATGACGTGACCTTCGTCTCTGTGACGCAGTCCTTCAACACCACCACCTCAATGGGACGGCTGACGCTGAACATCCTGCTGTCCTTCGCCCAGTTCGAGCGCGAGGTGACGGCCGAACGCATCCGCGACAAGGTCGCCGCCAGTCGGAAGAAGGGGATGTGGATGGGCGGCGTGCCGCCCTACGGATACCGCGTCGAGAACCGCAAGCTCGTCATCGACGAAGAGCGCGCGGAACATGTGCGCTGGATCTTCGCCCGCTTCCTCGAGATTGGCTCGGGCACGGAACTTGCGCGCGAGGTCGCGAAACGCGGCCTGCGCACGCCCCGCGGCAACCGGATCGACAAGAAGTACCTGTACCGGATGCTGAACAACCGCGCCTATATCGGCGAGGCGGTCCACAAGGGCGAGAGCTATCCCGGCGAGCACGACGCCATCATCGACCGCGAGACATGGGACCGTGTCCACGCCATCCTGCAGGAGAGCCCCCGCAAGCGGGCGATGCGGACCCGCGCCGAGACACCTGCGCTGCTGAAGGGGCTGCTGTTCGGCCCGGATGGCGCGGCATTCTCGCCGACGCACACCCGCAAGGGCGACAGGCTCTACCGCTACTACGTCAGCCAGACAGTGCTGAAGCACGGCGCCGGATCCTGCCCGGTCGGCCGCGTGCCCGCTGGCGAGATCGAGGCCGCCGTCATCGACCAGCTGCGCGCCGTGTTCCGCCAGCCCGAGATCGTGGCGGGCACGTGGAAGGCGGCGAAGGCGCAGCAGGGCGACGTCACCGAAGCAGACGCCCGCACCGCCCTGCAGCAGCTCGACCCGCTTTGGGACGAACTCTTCCCCGCCGAGCAGGCCCGCATCGTGGCGCTCTTGGTCGAACGGATCGACATCGGCACAGAGGGGCTCGACATCCGGCTGCGGGTCGATGGGTTGCGCGGTCTGGCTCGGGACATGCTGGCAGGCGACAGGGAGAAAGCCGCATGACCAGAGCCACGCCCGACACCATCACCCTGCACGTCCCGTTCCGAGTGGTCAAACGAGGTGGGCGCAAGGAGGTGCAGCTGCCCGACGTCGCGCCGGTTCAACGCAAGACCGACAGCACTCTCGTCAAGGCGCTCGCACGCGCCTTCCGCTGGAAACGCATGCTGGAATCAGGGGAGTTCGCCACCATCAACGAGCTTGCCGAGCGTGAGGGGATTGCGCCGTCCTACATGACCCGCGTCCTGCGGCTGACGCTGCTCGCGCCGGACATCATCGAAACGATCCTGGACGGGCGGCAGGGGCAGGAGGTGACGCTGGGGCGGTTGTTGAAGGGGTTTCCGGCGGAGTGGGAGGCGCAGCAACCATCTTTTCACAAGGTCGAATAGCAGGCCTTTTGCAAACAGCTTCGCACGCGCCCATCCATAAACACCATCCTGCTTGCCCGCTCTCCTGGACGTCCGCCAGCGCGGCTGCTTTCAATTTCCGATTGATTCCAATGGCCATTTCGGCCACTTCTCGTCATGGGAGGACCACCCATGACCGCACTTTCCGCCCGCGACGCCAAGTACAACTTCGGCCGTCTGATCGACCTCGCCCGCGCCGAGCCGGTGGTGGTCGAGAAACACGGGCGCCCGGTCGTGGTGGTCCTGTCCGTCGAAGAATACGAAAGGCTGACCGGCAACAAGGTCGCCCCGTCCCGACTGGAAGGCGAGGAGTGATGGCAACGAACAACAACGCCCCCCTGGGCATCGAGGCAGAGCTGTTCAAGGCCGCCGACAAGCTGCGCGGCAACATGGAGCCGTCGGACTACAAGCACGTCGTCCTCGGCCTGATCTTCCTCAAGCACATCTCCGACAGCTTCGAGGCCAAGCACGCCGAGCTGATGGCCGAATACCCCGAGGGCGCCGAGGACCGCGACGAATACCTCGCCGACAACATCTTCTGGGTGCCGAAGGAGGCGCGCTGGTCCCACCTGCAGGCCAGCGCGAAACAGCCCACCATCGGCAAGATCATTGACGACGCCATGCTGGCGATCGAAAAGGACAACCCCTCGCTCAAGGGGGTGCTGCCCAAGGATTATGCCCGCCCCGCGCTCTCGGCGATCATGCTGGGCGAGCTGATCGACCTCATCGCCAACATCTCCACCCGCTCTGAGCAGGGGCAAGAGCGCGACCTCTTCGGCCGCGTCTACGAATACTTCCTCAAGGAATTCGCCGGCAGCGAAGGCAAGCGGGGCGGCGAATTCTACACCCCCCGCTCGGTCGTGAAAACGATGGTCGAGATGCTCCAGCCCTGGAAGGGCCGCGTCTATGACCCCTGCTGCGGCTCGGGCGGCATGTTCGTGCAGTCCGAAAGCTTCGTCGAGGCGCACGGCGGCCGCATCGGCGACATCGCCATCTACGGCCAGGAAAGCAACCACACCACCTGGCGGCTCTGCCGGATGAACCTTGCCGTGCGCGGGATCGACGCCGACATCCAATGGAACGCTGAGGGCTCCTTCCACAAGGACGCGTTCCCCAGCCTCAAGGCAGACTTCATCCTCGCCAACCCGCCCTTCAACGTCTCCGACTGGGGCGGCGAGCGCCTGCGCGAGGATCCGCGCTGGAAGTATGGCGTGCCGCCCAAGGGAAACGCGAACTTCGCCTGGCTTCAGCATATCCTCTACCACCTCTCCCCCACCGGCACGGCGGGCGTGGTGCTGGCCAACGGCTCGATGTCGTCCACGCAATCGGGCGAGGGCGAGATCCGCAAGGCGATGATCGAAGGCGAGGTGATCGACTGCATGATCGCCCTGCCGGGGCAGCTCTTCTATTCAACCCAGATCCCCGTCTGCCTGTGGTTCCTGGCGCGCGACAAGTCGAACGGCATCGCGCGGGACAGGAAACTGCGCGACCGGCGGGGCGAGATCCTGTTCATCGACGCCCGCAAGCTGGGCCACATGGTGGACCGCACGCGGCGCGAGTTCTCGGACGAGGACATCGAGAAGATCGCCGGCGCCTACCACCGCTGGCGCGAGGGCGAGGGTTACGAGGACGTGCCCGGCTTCTGCAAATCGGCCAGCATCGAGGAGGTGCGGGCGCATGGCCACGTCCTGACCCCGGGCCGCTATGTCGGCGTCGAGGCCGCCGAGGAGGACGACACGCCCTTCCCCGAGCGCTTCGCCGCATTGCAGGCCGAGCTGGAAAAGCAGTTCGCCGAGGCCGACCGGCTGACCGGCGTCATCCGCGAGCGACTGGCGGGGGTGGTGGTTGATGGGTGAAACGCTTCGCCTCGGCGATTTCTGCTCCAAGATTGGCAGCGGAGCGACCCCGCGCGGCGGCAAGGATTCCTATTTGGAGATCGGACCATTTGCACTTATCCGAAGCCAGAATGTTTACAACCACGGGTTCGAGCGCACCGGACTGGCCTATATCTCGGAAAATCAAGCAAATGCCTTGAGTAATGTTGAAGTCCAAACCGGCGATGTTCTCTTGAACATCACTGGTGACAGCGTGGCCCGCGCCTGCCAAGTCACGGATGACGTCCTTCCAGCGCGGGTAAACCAGCATGTCGCGATCATTCGACCTGATGGTCAGAACGTCGACGCTCGGTTTCTCCGATACTACTTGGTTTCTCCCACGATGCAGGCCGAGATGCTGGCACTTGCATCCGCAGGTGCGACAAGGCCAGCACTGACAAAGGGGATGATCGAGAACTTTCGGATCCCTGCGTTCTCGATCCAAAAACAACGCGCCATTGCCGGCGTGCTCTCCGCCCTCGACGACAAGATCGAGCTGAACCGGCGGACGGGCGCGACGCTGGAGGCCATGGCGCGGGCGATCTTTCGCGACTGGTTCGTCGATTTCGGCCCCACCCGCGCGAAGATGCAAGGCCGCGAGCCCTACCTCGCCCCCGACCTCTGGCCCCTCTTCCCCGCCAGCCTCGACGACCAGGGCATTCCCGAGGGGTGGGAGATGGGCACGCTGGGGGATGTGGCCGACACCAACGCCGCGAGTTGGACCGCCAGGAGCCACCCGGACGAGGTAGAATATGTCGATCTGTCCAAAACCAAGTGGGGCACCATTGAATCGACCGCGAAGCTTCCATGGGAAAAGGCGCCCAGCCGAGCGCGCAGGATTGCCCGCGCAGGCGATACCATCATCGGAACGACGCGACCCGGCAACGGTTCTTTCGCCTACATTTCGAGGGATGGCCTCACAGTCAGCACTGGCTTTGCAGTCCTGACACCTAAAAGGCCGGAGTTCCGAGATTTCGTCTACATCGCCGCAACCGATCCCGAGAACATCCGCAGGCTCGCCAACTTGGCGGATGGTCACGGCGGGGCGTATCCGGCAGTCAGGCCTGCCGAAGTCTCGGATACTCCCGTCGTCATACCCCCGGACGAAGTGATCGATGCGTTCGCAAAAGCTGTTTCACCGCTGCGGGCGCGCATTGAATTCAACAAGACCGAAAACGAAACCCTCGCCCAGACCCGCGACCTCCTGCTGCCCAGGCTCATGTCCGGCGAGATTCGCGTGGCCGAGGCCGAGAAGATCGTGGAGGGCGAGGTGTGAGCAGCCTTTCCGATATCGACAAGAGGTATCTGGAAAGCCTGCTGGGCATGGGTGGCGGCTATGTCCTCGATTACAACGATGCCACCTTTGCCGAGTTCTTCCGCCGCCACGGCGTCGATATCCACTCGCGCAAGTATCAGACCTTTGGGACATCCAAGGCCAAGAAGCTGCGCGCCTTTTGGGAGCGGGAGCCCGACGCGCTGGTGGGCAAGGTTCTGGAGGAGCTGCTCGAGGCCTACGTAGCCAGCAAGGAACTGAAGGGCGAGGCTCCGAATACCGCCTTGCTCGATCGCTGCCGGAAGATCGTCGAACGGTTGACCGGCAAGAAGGCAGCCCCTGCTTCCGACGCCGAGGCGGGATTTCTCGACCGCGAGTTCCAGATCCCGAACATCAATAGGCTTCCGGTCGATGCGGGCGTCGCACAAATCCTTGAGGCCCGGATCGCTGAAGCAAGAAATGCCCTGAAGGCCGGCGCGCATCTTTCGGTGATTTTCCTGTGTGGCAGCGTCCTTGAAGGGGCGCTCCTCGGCGCCGCGCAAGCCGATCCGGCCGGTTTCAACCGAGCCACCTGTGCGCCGAAGGACAAGACCGGGAAGGTCCGCCCCTTCCAGGACTGGACACTCGCGGCCTTCATTGATGCGGCCTGCGAGGTTGGTCTGCTCAGCCCTGACGTACAGAGATTTGGCCACGGTTTGCGCGACTTCCGAAATTACATTCACCCGTATCAACAACTACTTTCAGGCTTTGCCCCGGACGAGCACACGGCAAAGGTCTGTTTCCAGGTGCTGAAGGCGGCGCTCGCTGATCTCGCAGGAGAGAGGAGATGACGGCAGATTGGTTTCCCGGCATCCGCGCCTTCTGCGCGCACTGGTCGCATGCTCCGATGCTGCAGCAGACTTTCCAGACGCTCGAATCCGAGTTTCAGCGTGACAGCGACGCTTGCATCGACGCGGCAAAGGGGCTGGTGGAATGTGCTTGCCGCCTCCTCATTGAGGAACTCGACGACCCGGTCGCCCCGCTCAAGCCGACCCGTTCTGATGTCCCGCTAGGCGAGTTGCTCGGATTAGCGGTCCGCACCCTTGAACTCGGTGAAGTCAGGCACCGCGCCTTTGCCAATCTCATACGCGAACACAACAAACTGGCCGACGCCTTGCGGATATTGCGCAATGAAGGGGGAACGGTCTCGCACGGAAAGGACGGTTTCATCGCCAAGCTGTCCGCTCACCATAGGCGCGCATCGGTCCTGGCGGCTGATGCCATCGTCACCTTTCTGCACGAGGCCTATCTGGAGCGCGAGCCGGACCCTGTGCTGACGCTCGAACCGTACGACCGTTTCGCCAAGAGCAACGCGCTGATAGACGAAAACTGCGCCCTTGTGGCAAGCTCCGATGAAGACGGAAGCCTGACGGTGACGGTCTCTCTGCCCGGCGGAGATGATGTGGAACTGGTGGTGACACCCTCGCAGCTTCTGTTCGGGGTAGATCGCGAGGCCTACAAGCTGGCGCTGAATGCCTGCCGCGAGGCAGGCCAACGGGAGGAAGAGGTGGCATGACGCGTGCACCGGTCAAACCGGAGATGCTGCGCTGGGCGATTGAGCGCGCCCGGGTGTCGCCTGATGACCTGAGCGCCCGGTTCAAGAAGCTGGAAGAGTGGCTCCAGGGCGAGGGGCAACCGACGCTCAAGCAGCTCGATGCCTTCGCTAATGCGGTGCATGTGCCTGTGGGCTACCTGTTTCTTCCCGAGCCGCCCGAGGAGCGGTCGCCCATTCCCGACTTCCGAACGTTTGCCGGTCGCACGCTTGCACGGCCGAGCCCCAACCTGCTTGAGATGATCTACGCCTGCCAGGAACGGCAAAGCTGGTATGCCGATTTCGCCCGGCTATACCAGGAACCCGAGTTGCGCTTCGTCGGCA
The DNA here is from genome assembly GCF_900108275.1 of Jhaorihella thermophila. GTDB lineage: Bacteria > Pseudomonadota > Alphaproteobacteria > Rhodobacterales > Rhodobacteraceae > Jhaorihella > Jhaorihella thermophila. The sequence goes on along the minus strand of NZ_FNVD01000018.1, from coordinate 28,034 downwards.
GCGCAACTTTGGATACTTCGCCGGAAGTGGTGGCCGCGCGTATCCGTCAGGCGCTGGGCTTCAGCATCGAGGAACGGTGCGATTGCGCAACATGGACAGACGCGCTTCGCCTGTTCATCCGTCGGGCTGACGATGCCGGCATTCTGGTTATGGTCAGCGGCATCGTGTTCAGCAATACGAACCGCCGGCTCGACGTCGAGGAATTCCGCGGGTTCGCATTGGTCGATCGCAGGGCTCCGTTGGTGTTCATCAATGGCACAGATTCGAAGGCCGCCCAGATGTTTACCCTCGCGCATGAACTCGCGCATATCTGGCTTGGAACCTCTGCGCTTTCGAATGCCAGCGCCCAACCCGCCGGGGGATTCAGACGCGAAGAAGTGTGGTGCAACAAGGTGGCCGCGGAATTGCTTGTGCCACTTGATGCCGTGCGGGCAGAACTGCAGCAGAACGAGCCTTTGGCCGACACACTTCGACGTCTGGCACGCCAATTCAAAGTGAGTACGCTGGTCGTTCTGCGCCGTCTCCTTGACGCTGGTCACCTGACACGCCCTCAGTTCGATGCGGCATGGCAAGATGAACTCGATCACATTCGCGAGATCTCGCAAGGCGCAAGCGGCGGTGGAAATTTCTACCGAACTACCCTCTCTCGAGTAAGCCATCGATTCACGAAAGCTCTCGTAGTCAGTACTCTCGAGGGGCAAACCCTTTACCGTGATGCGTTCCGGATGCTTGGCGTTAAGAAGACCGAGACATTCAACAATCTTGGCCGTGAAGTCGGGGTGATGATGTGACGACATATCTCCTCGACGCCAACGTTTTCATTCAAGCCAAGAACCTCCACTACGGGTTCGATTTCTGTCCCGCATTTTGGGAGTGGCTGGGGGTTCAGAACACGGCGGGAAAGGTGGCGAGTATTGAGAAGGTCGCAGACGAAATCGCGTCGGGTGAAGACGATTTGTCGAATTGGGTTCAGGCCTTGGGACGTGCTTTTTTTCGGCCTGCTGATGATGCGGTCTTGCCAGCATTGGGGACGGTCAGCACTTGGGCAAGTGGCCAAGGCTATGATCCGGCTGCGGTCGCGACCTTTCTCCAGGTCGCGGATTATTGGCTTGTCTCACACGCACTGGCACACCGCTGCACGGTCGTGACGCACGAGGTTCCCGCGGACTCGGCCAAGAAAATCAAGATTCCGAACGCGTGCATTGGATTAAAGGTGGAATGGATCACGCCTTACGAAATGCTGAGACGGGAGAAGGCGAAGTTTGTTTTGGGTAAAGGGAACTAGGTTTGGTCGGCAGCTTTCTCACAGAAGATGATATCGAAAAGGCCCTGATCGCCACGTTCGGCGAGCTTGGGTATGCGAACGCGCCCGACGCCGTCATTGGCCCGGACGGCACCGCGCCCGAGCGGTCGGCCTATGATGACATCATCCTGCGCGGGCGGCTGGAAGCGGCGGTTGAACGCCTGAACCCCCACATTCCGCCAGAGGCGCGCGAGGAGGCCATCAAGCAGGTTCTGGGGTCGGAAAGCGCCTCGCTGGTCGAGGAAAACCGCAGGCTTCACCGGCTGATCGTCGAAGGCGTGGATGTCGAGTTTCACGCCGAGGACGGCGCCATTCGTGGCGACAAGGTGCGCCTGATCGATTTCGACGACCCGGACGCCAACGACTGGCTGGTCGTCGATCAGATGGTCGTGATCGAGAGCGGCCGCAACCGCCGGCCCGACGTGGTCGTTTTTGTGAATGGTCTGCCGCTCGCGGTGATCGAGCTCAAGAACCCGGGCGCGGAGACGGCAACGCTCACCACTGCCTACAATCAGCTTCAGACCTACAAGGCCGAGATTCCCTCGCTCTTTCGGACCAACGCGGTGCTGGTGACGTCCGACGGCACCTTGGCGCGCGTAGGGTCGCTCACCGCCAACGAGGAGCGCTTCATGCCCTGGCGCACCACCGACGGGCGCGAGGTGGCGCCGAAGGGCAATCCCGAGATGGACGTGCTGATCGAGGGCGTATTCGAGAAGGGGCGCTTCCTGGAGCTCATCCGCGACTTCACGGTGTTCGGCGACACCGGCTCGGGCATCGTCAAGATCATCGCAGGCTACCACCAATTTCACGCGGTCAAGAAGGCGGTCCAAAGCACGCTGCGCGCCAGCGCTGTCGACGGCGACCGCAAGGCCGGGGTGATCTGGCATACACAAGGCTCGGGAAAGAGCCTGCTCATGGCGTTCTTCGCGGGCCAGCTGGTGCGGCACTCGCAGATGGAGAACCCGACCATTGTCGTGCTAACTGACCGCAACGATCTCGACGATCAGCTGTTCCAGACCTTTTCCATGTGCCGCGACCTGATCCGCCAGACGCCCGAGCAGGCGGAAAGCCGCGAGCATCTGCAACAGGTCCTGAACCGCGTCTCCGGCGGGATCATCTTCACGACCCTGCAGAAGCTGTCTGAAGGGAAGATGACCGACCGGCGCAATGTGGTCGTGATTGCTGACGAGGCCCACCGGAGCCATTACGGATTCCGGGCAAAGATCGACCCCAAGACAGGCAAACGTACCTACGGTTTCGCGAAACTCCTCCGGGATGCGCTGCCCAACGCGTCTTTTATCGGCTTCACCGGAACGCCGATCGAAAAGGACGACGTGAATACGCCGGCCGTCTTTGGCGACTACATCGACATCTACGACATCACCCGCGCAGTCGAGGATGGCGCGACGGTACCCATCTACTACGAAAGCCGCTTGGCCCGCATCGAGCTGCCCGAAGAGGCAAAGCCCCGGATCGATGCCGAGATCGAAGCACTGACAGAAGACGAGGCCCTGACCGAACAGGAAAAGCTGAAGCAGAAGTGGTCGAACGTGGAGGCGCTGGTTGGCGCCGAGAAACGCCTGAAGATGGTCGCGGCGGATATCGTCGAGCATTTCGAACGGCGGCTCGCCGCGCTTGATGGCAAGGGCATGATCGTCTGCATGAGCCGGCGAATCTGCGTCGCGCTTTACAACGAGATCGTGGCGCTTCGTCCGGAGTGGCATTCCGACGATGACAATGCCGGCGTCATCAAGATCGTGATGACTGGGTCGGCATCAGACCCGGCGGATTGGCAGCCACACATCGGCAACAAGGCGCGCAGGGATCTGATCGCCAAGCGCGCCAAGGATCCGGACGATCCGCTGAAACTCGTGATCGTTCGCGACATGTGGTTGACGGGTTTCGACGCCCCGTCGATGCACACCATGTACATCGACAAGCCGATGCAGGGGCATGGGTTGATGCAGGCCATCGCTCGGGTGAACCGCGTCTTCCGCGACAAGCCCGCCGGTCTCGTCGTGGATTACATCGGGATCGCGCAAAGCCTGAAGAACGCACTGGGCCAGTATTCTGAGAGCGACCGGCGCCAGGCCGGCATCGACGAGGCCGAGGCGGTGGCGGAAATGCTGAAGCGCTACGAGGTCGTTCAGGATCACTTCCATGGCTTCGACTACAGCCAAGCTTTGAATTGGGAACCGTCAAATCGCCTTCGGACTCTCGCGGCAGCAATGAACTGGATCCTAGAGCGCCAACACGCGGCAGCCGCCCAAGAGGCAAACGAAGAAGCAAGAAAGAAAGCCCTACGCCGATACCAGGATGACGTCCTTGCGCTGTCAAAGGCGTTCGCGCTCGCAGCGGCGAGTGAAGAGGCTCAGACCATTCGCGATGAAGTCGGTTTCTTCCAAGCCGTTCGGGCAGCGCTTGTAAAGGCGACGCAAGGGACAGGTGGCTCGGCGGCCGGCAAGCGCCTTGCCGTACAGCAAATCATCGACAGGTCCGTGGTTTCGACAGAAATCGTGGATATCCTCTCGGCCGCCGGGCTCAAGTCGCCAGACATCTCGATACTTTCGGATGAGTTTCTGGCGGAAGTCCGGCAGATGGAACAGAAGAACCTCGCGCTTGAGGCGCTCAAGAAGCTGCTCAACGATGAGATCAGGTCCCGTGCACGGTCAAACGTCGTCGAGAGCAAGAAGTTCTCTGAGCGACTAGAGCAGGCCGTTGCGCGGTACCACACGAACGCGATCAGCACTGTCGAAGTGCTCCAGGAGCTGATCGAACTGGCGCATGACATTCGAGAGGCCAGGAAGAGGGGCGAGGAAGAAGGTCTAACCGAGGAAGAGATCGCCTTCTACGACGCTCTCGCCACCAATGAGAGCGCGATCGAGGTCCTTGGGAACGATTCACTCAAGCTGATCGCGCACGAGCTTCTGGAGAGCCTCAAGTCGAACGTGACTGTGGACTGGTCCCATCGCGAGTCCGCAAGGGCACGCATGCGGGTTCTGGTGAAACGCATCTTGCGTAAGTACGGGTATCCTCCAGACCTGCAGGACGCTGCGATCAGGACCGTTCTGCAACAGGCGGAAGCGCTGTCTTCGCAATGGGCCAATTGAGTGCCGTTGGTTCGAGAAAACAATGTTGATCTGAACCCACCGCGAGGCGCGGCACCCCTGGCAGCGCGCTCTACACCGGTCGGGACGCTGGCGAACGTCCGATCCCGGTCGGTTCTCGCCGGTTGCCACCCGCAGCGAAGTGTTCAGGTCGCGTTACATATTTTTCTAGTTAAATCAGTGGCTTGAGGAAAATTCACCAAATCCGCGCAGTCGAGAGGTCCGGAGAATATCGGCCCTGAGAGACGGCTTCCGGGCCTCCTGGCACCCATGCTGGTGTTCAGCCCTTCTCGCATAACCCTCGAAAACAACGGAAAAATCCGGCCGCAGCCGGATCGAGAGAACGCCTTCGCGGGGGCAAGTGGCGGAGGGGACGGGACCGGGATCGGACGTTCTCCACCTTTCCGACAATCAATGCAGCGGATCAATATATATTATTATCAATGGCTTAGGAATTTCTGCTGATCTCGATGGCCGCAGTGACGGCGTCGCCGAGTTCCGTGTCCGAGACGGACTCCGGTAAACGAATGGGCTCGTGTCCCCTGATCCCCTCCCAGGCCCCGCGGCCGAGATAGCGCAAAGGTCTCAGTTCGATCTGTCCATCCCGTAAGGTAACTGCAACGCTTCCCACACCGTTGTAGAGAGCCTTATTGGTTTTCACACCGGCGCGGCGTTTCAGGTCGTTTTCCCGCGCCCTGATCTCGTCTGCGGTCGGCGGGCGCACAACGGCGTCCCACTCGGGATGGTCGGGGGTGATGAAGCGGCTGGCGGCGAGTGCCGCTCGCAGGGCCCGCCCAAGGTCGGCATTCGTCGGCGAGGGATCCAAATATTCGGTGTAACCCTTTGGGTCACCGTATGCCGCGCCATACACGGCTTGGGAGAAGACATGCGTGAAATGGCGGAAAGCGTCGACGGTCGCTTCCTTGCGTTCCTTGGGCGGTGGCGGCGCGGGCGGCTTCGGCTTGCGTGCGTTCTGGGCCTTCAATTGGGCCAGTGCCTTTTCAAAGCTCATTGCACGAACCTCACGTTCACCTCAATCCCCCACTCGGAAGCATAGTCGATGGCACGTTGAATTTGTATTGCCTGTTCAGGTGTCGTGCCGAACGGCACCGCGAGTTCCAGTCGGCGCGCTTCGATTTGTCCTGGCCGTATCCGAAAGTCGCCGCTCCTGCCCTCCTCGAACCGCTCGATCCGGTCGACATAGTTGCGCAGCCTCGCGAAAATTCGGCTCGGGCGATCGCGATAGGTCGGCGCCTGCGTGTCGAGCGTCTTGGCGCTGGTCGCGACGCGGGACACTGGGTCGAAGAAGTCAAACGTCGGGAAGTTCGATGGAGAACGCCTGCCGTAGTCTCCGGAAGCCTCCAGCAGGTCTTCCCATGGCTCGCCCTGCGACCGGATCGGACCGGACCACGCGATGCCGGGATTGTCGATCGCGTCCCAGTCCACGTCCGCGGGATGGCGTCGGGCGCGCGCTGCTTCGGCCAGCAAGGCGTCGGCGAGATCATCCCTCCCGTCGCTCTTGCCGCGGTGCCTGCTCCGCCGCAGCAGGCGCGCGGCCATGATGCCTGGCGCGACGTTAAGAAGGATCAGGGTCTCGAGATAAGCGCGTTCGCGATGCGCAGCTTCGACCTGAGCGCGCGTCGCGAGCCCGGCGCGATAGGCCGCGTCGGCCAGATCGGGGCGTGCCCGCACGGCTACAACATAGTCGAGAAACGCCGCCGCGATCTCGGGGCTGTCGCGCCAGAAGGCGGCGATCTCCTCGACGCGATCCTCGAGCGATTGTCGCAATTCCGCCAATTCGGCGCGCTGCTCCTCGGAAAGGTTGCCGGCTGCCTCGCGCGCCACGAGCCACGCGAAGCGCGCTGCCGTCCGGACCTTGCCTGGCAGTTCGGAGATTGCTTCGAGCAATCCGACGCCGAAATCCCGTCCGGCTTCCGCGATCCCTTCGACTTCCGCGCCGAGGCGCGCGGTCGTGTAAGCTATGCCTGTGTCAGGAACGTAGTCCGGTTCATCCGGCAGGAACGGTTCGGCATGACAGCGGCAATTGTAGGCCTGGCCCGGATGGCCACCCTCGGGCGGCGTGTCCCAGTCAAAGATCCTGTCGTCGTATTCGGCGTGGCTGTCGCGCACGCGCGCATCATCCCGGGACCGCCAGACATACTGCTCGATCCCGAGTGCACGTTGGCGCAGCTCGTTGATGAGACCCCGAAAGCCGGTCAGCAGGCGGTCCTCCATCGACTGACGGACAGTGCGCAGACGCTGTGGATGGGTGTGCCACTCCGCCCGGATCGCCTCCATCCGCCTTTCCCACTCCGCCAGCGTTGCGGTCCGCGCGCCAGACACGTCGGCCAGGTCGGCAGCCGTTAGCGGGGGCGTGAAGGTGTCCCCAATCACGCCGAGGATCATCGCGGTGTTTTCCTCGACAACGCGGTCGATCCGTCCCTCGAATTCATTTCTCAAGGCCTCGTAGCCAGGGAACTCCGACTTGACGGAAAGGCCCACGCGTCGCCCGATCCAGCCATGCGCCCCGCGCGACAGAACGAACTCGCCATTTCCTCCAGTTCGAAGGAACTGGCCAAAGCTGCTCTGCATGGGACCACCGATCACTGGATGCGTGGCGAGCACCCTACAGCGGGATGGTTAACGCTCCGGTAACGAACCGCGCGGTGATCACTGAAGGTTGGATCCCGGTCGCGTTGGCGGAGGGGATGGGTCTGGGATCGGACGTTCTCCACTGCTGGTGCTGCGATAGAGGCATCTCGAGGCCGCCAGAGGTTGATCCCGATCAGGGGAAGAGTGTTCTGGAATCATGTAAGATCACTTTGAACAATCAACATTTGGGAGTGAGTTCAGTGGCCGTCCTGCTTGCGTCGCAGGAGAAGCGCTTCGGAAGCGCCCTTCTCTTCGGTTTCCTCGTAATCACCTTCGCGATCACCTGGGGCGTGATCGGTAGCTACATCTTCTGGCCCGACGCCATGACAGCACGTTTCGGGGAGATAAGTGGGGCGCACCCGTTCTTCTTTCTGGCGACATGGGCGCCCGCGATAGCCGCTTTTTCCGTTGTGCTCTACATCGGCGGCCTCAAGGGTGTCGCAGCCTTCCTCTCCCGGCTCTTGCTTTGGCGCCTCCCGGCGCCGTGGTGGGGCTTCATCCTCATCGTGATCCCGCTCGTCTACATGGCGGGGTCACTGATCAAGGGCGGGCCGCTCTTGGCGCCTTTGCCGCCGGAGGGGATCGGGCCGGTCGTGGCGCTGATGTTCATGATGCTCCTGCTGGGACCCATCGAGGAGTTCGGATGGCGCGGCGTGGCGCAACCCCTCCTGCAACGCTACGTGGCGCCCTTCTGGGCCGGCGCGCTAATCGGCACGGTCTGGGGCATCTGGCACCTGCCGGCCTTCTACCTGGCCGGTGTCGTCTTTGCCGAGTGGAGCTTTCTGCCGTTCTTTGTCGGCAACATCGTCCTGGCGATCCTCGTGACCCCTATGTTCAACGCATCGCGCGGCAGCCTCCTGATCCCGATGCTGTTCCACTGGCAACTCATCAACCCGTTCTGGCCCGATGCGCAGCCCTACGACACCTGGATCCTCGTCGGTGTCGCGGCCGTGGTCGTGTGGTGGAACCGCGAAACAATCTTCACGCGCGCAGGGGCCGTGACCGAGGTGATCCCGGGAGAGGCGCGGTCATGATGCGCCACGATGTCCGGGCGGCCTGCGTTGCCGTGGGTTTTGCCGCCGGGTCCATCCTTGGCACGGCGGCCTTGGCCGAGAGTGCCGAGCTACAGGATCTGCTGTCCAAATTCCAGGAGAGCTACGGGTTTCCCGGTGCGACCGCCGCAATTGCGCTTCCCGATGGCGAAATCGTCACCGCTGCAACGGGCCTTGCAGATGTGGAGGCCAATCGACCGATGGCGCCCGACACACCGATGCTCGCCGCAAGTATCGGCAAGAGCTTCGTCGCCGCGACAGTGCTATCGCTCGAATCCGAAGGAGTCGTGTCCCGGGCGGACCTAGTATCGGACCATCTCGGCGGCTTCGACTGGTTTGCTCGACTGCCGAACCATGCGACCATGACGGTGGGCGATCTTCTGCGCCATGGTGCCGGGTTGCCCGACCACGTCCATCTTGAAAGTTTCCAGATCGAGATGGCCGGACGCATGGGCAGCGGGGCTGCGGCCTTCACGCCCGAGGAAGCGATCGCCTTCATCCTCGACGCAGACCCGCTCTTCGAGGCCGGGGCCGGTTGGGCCTATACCGACACCGGCTACCTGCTTCTGGGCCTCGTCATCGAGGCGGCGAGCGGAAGGTCCTACTACGACCTCGTCTCCGAGCGCTTTCTGGACCCGCTTGGCCTTGCAGACACGCGCCCGTCCAACATACGCATGCTCGATGGCCTCGCCGCCGGTTATGTGGCCGAGGACAATCCCTTCGGCCTCCCACCCCGGACGATGGACGCCCAGGGAACCCTTCTATGGGATCCGGCGATGGAATGGACTGGCGGCGGGCTGGTCTCGACCTCGTCCGATCTGTCGGCATGGGGACAGGCGCTGTTCACCGGACGCGCGATGGACGTCCCCTACCTCGACCGCCTTCTCGACAGCGTTTCGGTGTCGCCGGACGCGCCCGATATCCTCTATGGCGCAGGCGTCGCGATTTATTCCCAGACGTCGCGCGGACCGGTCTACGGCCATGGCGGGTGGATCCCCGGCTATGTGTCGAGCCTGAGGCACTACGCCGATCATGGCGTGACCGTCGCCTTCCAGATCAACACGGATGTGGGGATTGCGGACGACAGCACCGATCTGGTGCCCGCGCTGGAGGCCGCTCTCGCCGATCTGGCTGTCGCGATGGCCGGCGCGGATGGGTCCGAAGAATGACAACGCGGCGTGGCGTCCTTCTTGGCTTCAGCGGCCTCGTGCTGGCCGGTGGAGGTTACGTCGCTGGCGCCTTCTGGGAGGCGCGCGGCCAGGCCGAGAGCCGCCTGTTCGGTCATTCGAGTGTCATCGAAAGCCGGGCGGGCGCGCTGGAATACGCGGTCGCCGGAGAGGGCCCGCCTGTGATGATGATCCACGGCACGGGCGGGGGCTTCGATCAAGGGCTTCTCTTTGCCGCGAAGCTTCGTGAGCGCGGCTTCAGCATCGTCGCCCCTTCGCGGTTCGGCTACCTTCGAAGCGCCTTTCCCGATGACGCTTCCCCAGTCCATCAGGCCGACACCCTCGTCGATCTGCTCGACCATCTGGGCATCGATCGGCTGCCGGTTCTGGGCGGCTCGGCGGGGGCGCTGACGGCGGCCGAGTTCGCGCTGCGCCAACCCGATCGCTGTTCCCATCTCGGACTGTTGGTCCCGGCCGCCAACCTGACGAACCACGATCCGGTGGAATTCACGGCGGTTCAAAGGCTGGCCGTGGGCGCTGTGCTCGGCTCGGATGTCGCGTTCTGGGCATTATCGCGGCTGGCGCAGGGGCAGATGATGCGGACGCTTCTGGCCACCGATCCGGCGCTACTCGACACGGTGTCGGAGGAGGAGCGGCTCCGGGCGGAGACGATCCTCGACCAGATCTTTCCGATCAGCAGAAAGTCCGACGGGCTGCGCACGGACGGTTTCTGGACCGGGACGCCCTCGCCCACGGCCTTCGACCGGATCGCCGTACCCACGCTGCTCCTGTCCTGCGAGGACGACCTTTTCGGCACCGCCGCCACGGCCCGCCTGCTGGCCGAGCGCATCCCGGGCGCAGACCTGACCATCTATCCGACCGGCGGGCATGTTTGGCTGGGACATGACCACGACTTCGCCGACCTGATCGCGGCCTTCATCCGATCCACACCGTCCTGAGAAGGTGCCGACATGCCCTATTTGCAAGTGGTTCTGACTGACTTCGGCGGGCCTGAGCGCCTCGAACTCAGAACCGTGGAAGACGTCCCCAAGCCTGGCCCTGGCGAGGTGCGCGTGCGGGTTCTCGTCACCAGCGCCGCGTTCACCGACGTTATGATCCGCAAGGGGATGTATCCAGACGTGAAGGAGAAACCGCCCTTCGTACCGGGCTATGACCTTGTCGGCGTGATCGAGGCGCTGGGGTCGAGTGTTGAAGGCTGGTCGCTCGGCGAACGCGTCGCCGACCTCACGACCATCGGAGCCTACTCCGAATACATCTGCCTTCCCGCGGAGCGCCTAACCCGCGTGCCCGATGGCGTGGCGGACGCGGACGCACTCGCGATGATCCTCTCGGCGGTCACGCCCTATCAGATGCTGCACCGGGTCGCGAAGGCGCGGGCGGGGCAGAGCCTCCTGATCCACGGCGCGGGCGGTGCCGTGGGAAGCGCGATGCTGCAACTGGCGCGCGATGTCGGCATTGCGGCCTATGGCACGGACGTCGCCGCCAAGCACGACCTCATCCGGAGCTTCGGCGCGACACCGATCGATGCCGAGGCGGACGACAAGGAGGCCGCGATCCGCGATGCTGTCGGCGACGGTGTCGATTTCGTCTTCGACCCGCTCGGTGGCGAGAGCCTGTCGCGCTCGCTTCACGCGCTGAAACCCGGCGGGATGCTGATCGCCTTCGGCTTCCAGAACGAAGTTCTGGGACGCGGCGGCTCGATCCCGCTCGATTTCGTGAAGCTCAAGCTCTGGGACTGGCTGCCCAACGGGCATGCGACGGCCTTCTACTCCATCGGGGCCATGCGACGGCAGCATCCGGAGTGGTTCAAGGAAGACCTCGCCACGCTTTTCGCGATGCTCGCGGAGGGCCGCCTCGATCCCGCCATCGCCGAAGTCGTGCCCCTGTCGGAGGTGCGCCACGCACATGAACGGGTCGAGGCGGGTGAAGCTCCGGGAAAACTGGTTATGAGGGTGAGCGAATGAGACACCGATACTGGAAAAGCATCCTTGTCGCGTGGGTGACGATCCTCGCAACATCCGCCGCTCAGGCCGACACGCTCCTGAACGACGTCACGATCGTGGATATCGAAAGCGGTGCCCTTGCGCCGGGACAGTCCGTGCTGATCGAGGGAACCGAAATTGCGGCTGTCGGTCCGGATCTGACCGCAGGCGACGATGTCCGGCACATCGACGGTGAAGGCGGCTTCCTAATCCCGGGTCTCTGGGACAGCCATGTTCACATCTTCTCATCGCCGACCGAACCCGACACCGCGCTACCGCTCTACCTGATAAACGGCATCACCGGCATCCGCGACATGGGCGCGCTCTGGCCCATCGCGGACCAGCAAGCCCTTCAGGCCCGGATCGAGACAGGAGACGTCCTCGGGCCGCGCCTTATCCTTTCGGGTGCCTGGGTCGATGCGAGCCCCGGCTCCTGGCCGGGCATGTTCCTGGCCGACACGCCCGAGGAAGCACGCGCGGTGGTGGACCGGATCGCGGCCGAAGGCTGGGCCGCGGTGAAGTCCTATTCGATGCTGGACGAGGCCACCTATCTGGCCCTGGCCGAGGCGGCATCCGAAGCTGGCCTGCCGCTCGTGGGCCACATTCCCGAGCAGATCCCGCTCGACACCGCGATCAGGGCCGGCCACGACGGGATGGAACACTTCGGCCGTGTGACCAAGGCCTGCGCCACGCGGGAAGGCGAGATGGTGGCAGAGATCCGCGACACGCTCATGCATGGCGGCGACCTTCAGGCGGTGATGGCGCGGATGGCCGGGCACAACCGCATCGTGCTCGAGACCTGGGACGAAGCCCTTTGCGACCGCGTCCTTTCCCGGATGGCGGCCGCGGGGCTTCACGTGAGCCCAACGCTCGTCGTCGCGGACTTCTACACCGGCAACTGGCCCGCGCCCGACGCGCCGCGCATGCGCATGCTGCCGCCCGAGGTGCGCGCGTCATGGGATCGCCCGGATTTCCGCCTGCAGGCGCTGACCGACGATGTCCGCCAGCTTGCCGATTCCTCGATCGCGCTCGACCGGCGGACCTTCGCCATGGCCCATGCGGCAGGCGTGCCGATCCTGGCGTCCTCGGACGCGTCCTTCGCAAACCCTTACCTCTTCCACGGTTTCTCGCTGCTTGATGAGCTCGACATCTATGTCGCTGCCGGGTTGACCCCGCGCGAGGCGCTCTACACCGCAACGGTCGCGCCGCCGCGCTTTTTCGGTCTGGCGGATCAGGACGGGACCGTCGGGCCCGGACGTCGCGCCGACCTCGTGCTGGTCGATGCGAACCCGCTGGAAGGGCTCGAAACGCTGCGCAACCCGCGTGCCGTTATCGTGGGCGGTCGTGTGCTGGACCGTGCCGCGCTCGAGGCGATGGAGGCCCGGCTCCTCGCCGCCGGGGAATGAGGTGCGCATCGTGCGGACCATGATTGGCTACTTTGCTCTTGCGTGTGCAGTCGGCGCAGGCAGCTATCGGCCTTCAACCTCGGCAAGCCCGTCCCATGCCACGGCGCGGGCCGGCGGGACACACCGGCAGCACCATCGAACGCGTGGCGGGCTCGGACTTATCCTGCTGGCCGCTGTCTTGCCGGCAGTGGCGGCGGGGCAGGACGATGCGCCGACGCGGGCGCCGCAATGGGCCATCGAAATTCCAACCCGCATGGCGGCCGACGGCGTGCCGGGCGCGGTTGTCGTGCTGATCGAAGGGGGCGCGCCGGTCTGGACCGGCGCTTTCGGCATGGCTGATCAGGCGTCGGACACGCCAATGACTGCTGATGCGCTGTTCCGGGTCGAATCGATCTCCAAGCCTGTCACCGCATGGGGTGCGATGCGGCTGGCCGAGACCGGCCGGCTGGATCTCGACGCGCCCATCGACGCGTGCCTGACGCACTGGTCCCTGCCCGAGGAGGCAGCCGGGATCACGCCGCGCATGCTGCTGAGCCACTCTGCGGGTGTCGACCTCGGCGACTACGCGGCACGTTTTCCGCCCGATGGGCCGAGACCCGGCTTGCCCGAACACATCGCGCAGGACTTCTCCCTGATCGCCGCGCCGGGTACGCGGTTCAGCTATTCCGACACCGGCTTCAACCTGCTGGAACTCGTGATCGAGGACTGCACGGGCGAGGACTTCGCCCTATTCATGGCGCGCGAGGTGCTGGCGCCCCTCGGCATGGCACGGGCCAGTTTCGACTGGACCGGCGAACCGATGCCAACGGGCCACGATCTGCGGGGCCGGCCTGTCGCTCCTTACGTCTATCCGGGGCGCGCGTCGGGAGGGCTCTTCGCCACAGCAGCCGACATCGCGCATTTTGCCGCGGCCGGCATGGCGGGTGCCGAACAATCGGTCCTCTCCCCGGAGGGTGTGACCGCGCTGCACAGGCCCGAGGTGGCGGTCGGCGGCCTGTTCGGATTTGCCGCCCAAGGCTACGGGCTGGGCCATTTCACCGAAGTCCTGTCGGACGGGCGCGCGGCGGTCTGGCACGGCGGCCAGGGCTACGGCTGGATGAGTCACATCCATCTGGTGCCCGAGAGCGGCGACGGCATCGTGATCCTCGCCAACAGCCAGCGCGCCTGGCCGCTCTTCGCCGCGATCCTGCGGGCCTGGTCCGAGAGCCTCGGCGTCGCACCCGTGGGCATGACGCGCGTGCTCTGGGCCGAGACCGCGGCACGGGTCGCAATCGCGCTCGGCCTCCTCATCGGGGCGTTCGGTCTGTGGCGGGCAACACGGCCCGGGCGGCGGCCCCGGGTTGCCCGGGTCATCCTCGGCGGGGTCGGCGCGGCACTGATCCTCTGGCCGTTCTGGGCCGCGGCGCAGGACTACCTGTTCCTGTTCTCGATCCTGCCCGGCCTCTGGTCCAGGCTTGGCGCGACCTCGGCGCTGGCCGGGGTGGGCCTTGTGGCTCTGGCTCTCTCCCCTCAGCGGCGACGATGAGGGTGCATCTCGCTTCGACACGCCCCATTTCGCAAAGCCCGACCAGGCGCGATCATGTTCTTGCGACCTTGATGCCCCGGCGTCTCGTCAGTTGCATCAAGCCATAACTCTCGTTTCGTGCGGGCTCACGCAAGCGCGGTCAGCGCAATTAGCACGATAACGATCGGCAGACGCGCCAGTCCGATCCGTCGCCAGGCACTGTCTGTGTCGATCCCGGACACGGTCCTGCGCCCCTTGGGATTGAACACCAGCGCCGCCGCCTTTACCGCCCAGACAAGTGGCACGCCGACAATCAGCGTCCATCCGGCCCAGTTGCGGTCGGACGCCGAAAATTCCGCGGCCGCAAGTGCCCAGACAGTCAGCAGCACCGCCGCCGCCGTCCAGAACCAGATCGGGCGCCGGTCGCCTCCGTATGCGGTCGACTCGATGGCCTGCCAGCGACGACCGAGGACGATCATGCCAAGGCTGGTTGCGAGCGCGAGCGCGGCCAGGCCGTATCCGAAGATCGCTATCCACATCAGCTATGCCTCCGTCCGACGCGCCAAAGCGCGACAGCCGAGACCATGGCAGTCACGGTCAAAAGCAGTTGAAAGACGGCTTCGGCATCGGGCGGCATGACGATGACCTCGCCCGTGGCGTTGATCATGAAGTGGAAGACCACCATCATGAGAAGCGATCTGTCCGAAGCGAGATACCCCCATGCCATAAGAATGGATTTCATCAGGATCGACCACAGGAACAGCCAGAGCACCGGCGGTCCGCCGAATTCGTCGTAGTAGCCCGGCACCGCGAAAAGCGGCAGATGCCATGCGGCCCAGACGAGGCCCAGAAGACCGGCCGCCGCGAGCGGCGAAACCGCCGTCAGCAGCGCATCGAGCCCGTAGCCGCGCCAGCCGATTTCCTCGGGGAGCGGACCGAACACAAACAGGAACACCGCAAGCCCAAGCAACGCAGCCCAGTTGTCGGCCGGCATCGCAAACACCGGCCCCGGTGCGCCACCGAGCCAGAGGACTCCATGCGCGATCAGCGACAATGCCGGGATCAGAAGAAGCGCTGCCGCCCAGAGCCAGAGCGGCGCCCGGCGCGGGTCGATCAGGCGGACCCAAAGGTCACGAAGCCCCCGTGCGCCGCTGTGGTGGTGCTGAAACCAGAGTCCCATGACAAGCGGCCCGATCCCGCCTGCATAGACCAGCCAGCGGCCCGGATTTTCCCATGCCTCCAGTCCGGAGACCGCAAGTCCCAGCCAGAATGCCCAGGTCCAGAGGATCGTGGCGGCCAGAAACGCGAAGGGACGGTAGCTGGCGCTGCTCATCCCGCGCGGCCTCTCAGCCGGTCCCCCCTGACAAGGAAACGCCCGTCGATCCGCAGGCCCAGCGGCTCACCCGAAATTGGCGGCGCGCCTTCGGCGGCGGGGCGTTGCGCATGGATGTGAAGATGCGGCTCTGTCGAGGCGCCGGAATTGCCGACCTGACCCAGCGGATCGCCGTCGGCAACCCTGTCGCCCGGAGCCACCGTGACACTGCCCTGCCGCATGTGGGCCAGCACAATCTCGGCATCGCCGCAGCGCAGGATGACGTGGTTGCCGAGGCGGTTCACCGGGTCCTCCTGCGGCACGTCGAAGTCCGGCATCGCGTTCTCGACCGCGACCACCGTACCGGAACAGGGCGCGACAAGCGGCGCTCCGAAGATGGCATAGGCCGCGGGGTCGCTGGGCCGCCAGCCTTGCGCGCGCAAGCCCCAGGGCCCAAGGCCGAAGAAGTCCACCGCATAGGACTGACCGCGCCAGGGCCGGAACCGTTCGACACTGTCATCGAGCGTGCGCATATGGGCGTTGACGATGGGATGGGAGCCGCCGCTGGCGACCAGGAAGTGACCTGAACCGAACGGGTTGGAGATGTCGACCACCGGCACGGGAGGCGCGGCCCGTCCCATCAGGGCCTGACCGCCGAACCAGGCGCCCAGACCCAGAAGACTCGCGGACACCGCTGCTCCTACCCAGTTCCAGCCACCCGAGGGCCAGACCGCCAGCCCGCCAAGACCCGGTCGCGCGAGCACCGCCAGAAGGACCCCCGCGAACCAGATGGCGCCATAGACCCAGGGCAGCCACCAGACCGGCACCGCCCATTGCGCGACCCGCGCGAGCGCGAACAGGAAAGTGCCGGTGCCGACGATCTGAAGCAAAAGACCCGCGACCGATCCGGACGGGAATGCCAGAAGCCAGACGAGCAGTCCGACCGGGAGCGCCACCTGAAAGAAAAGGATCGTCGCGAGCATCAGATCGGCCCTCCGAATGCCAGGTCCCAATGCAGGAGCATCCCTCCGAACGCGAGGAGAGCGACGGCGAAAACGCCATGATGGAGCTTTCTGAACAGACTCCAGCCTGGCGCGTGCACGGCCAGAGCCACCGACAGGGCCATGAGGCCCGCGACAACAACCACGGCGTTGGCCAGGAAGAACACCGCCGCCAGCGTCGTCTGGGGCTGGTCGAAGAGGAACTCGGACCCCAATCGTGTCGCCGCGAGAGCGGCCGCCACGCACGCCGCCAGGAACGTGAGGACTGCAACTGCGCAGACCGCAGCCATGCCCGCTGCAAGAGTCCCCTGCCGCGACCCGCCGGCCAGTCCGTGACGCCATACGAGCCCGGCAAGCGTGGTGAGCGACAACAGGACCGCAACACCGAAAGTCACTGCAATCCAGACCGGGTTGGCAAGCCCCTTGGCCCGGTCCCAGGTCTGCGCGCCGGTTCCATCGGCCATTCGGAACACCCGGTCGTCCACATCGCGGAGGAAGAAGACGCGTGCGCCTTGGTCATTCTGCCACAGATCGGGGCCAATGGGTTCGAACCGCAAGGGCACCGGATCCGTGTTTGTCGGCAGCAAAAGCGCGCCATCCGGCAGGGCAGTGACGACAAGCGGGCCGAGAGCGCCGAAGATCTTTCCTCGGCCGGAGAACGGGCGCCGGTTGGTCAGGTAGAGACCAGCGGCCTCCGCCGCCCGGTCGATGGCATCCGGGGGCGGTGCAGGCGCTTGCAGGGCAAGACCCGCATCGGTCGCGAGTTCCGACAGGAGGAGCTCGGGCACAAGGAAAGGCAGGCTCGTCCCTGCGCCACCGTTCTGCGAGATGAAGACGCCGGCGCCGATCTCGGGGATGAACAGGAGGTTCGACAGGAACTCGTTCAGCCCGCCGCCGTGTCCGTAAAGCATCGTGCCGAAGAACGGACGTGACTGGAAACCGTGCGCCATGTCGGCGGCGTCGGGCCGGTCGTCGAAGAGCCGCGTCCGCATGGCGGCCATGCTCTCCGGTTCGAGAAGTCGTGTGTCACCGACCGCGCCATCGCTCATCAGGAACTGCAGGAACCGTTCCATGTCGGCGGCCGTACTCGCCATCCCGCCTGCGGGCGCAAAGGCGCCGATGTCGATACGGAAGGCCGGATGCGCGATGCCATCCTGAACCCGGTAGCTGACCGAGAGCGGCGGCTGGTCGTCACTGCGACCTGCCTCGCCCGTCGTGGTGTCCTCCATGCCGAGCGGGTCGAGGATGCGGGTCTCGACGAAGTCCTCCCACGGCATGCCAGCTAGTGTCTCGACGACATGGCCGGCCAATGCTGCGCCCCAGTTCGAGTAGGACGTCACCTCCCCTCGTGGAAACACCTGCTCGGGCGCGGCCGCCGCCAGCGCCTCGGCCCGCGGCAGGCTGGCGATGGCGTCGTCGAAAATGGCGAAGCTTTCCTCGAAGCCCGGCCGGTGGCTCACCAGTTGCGCCAACGTCAGTGGCGCGTCTCCGGGGACGAGACTCTCCGGCAGGATCGGCGTGATGTCGTCATGGAGGCCGACCGCACCCTCCTCGACAAGCATCATCACCGCGATCCAGGTGAAAAGCTTGGTGATCGAACCGATCTCGAAGCGTGTGTCGTTCTGGCTGACAGGCGTTTCCGCCTCGAGATCGGCCAACCCGTAGCCGCGCAGGATAGTGGTGTCGCCCGCAACGACGACCGCGATCGCGCCGGGCACCCGTTCCTGCCGCATGAAGCCGTCCGCCAGCGCGTCCAGACGGGCCGCGAGGACGGCCTCGTCGGTACCGTCGGCGCGCAGGGGCATCGCAAGCGTAAGCGTCAGAGCGACCAGCAGCGCTATGACCAGGATCTGCGCGGACTGTTGCATCACTCCGCCCTCGGGAACGTCACAGACGTCACATCGGCGATGAAAAACGGAAAATAGTCATCCGTTCCGAACATGTTGCCGGCCTCCACATGGGTCGGCAGGGTGAACCCATCGAACTCCCGGAACTCCGAAAGATACCCGCCGAACGGCTGCAGGCGATAAATCTTCTCTGGGTTCGCGTCGCTCCAGCGCAGGAAGGAGACCTGCAGCGGCCGCCCCTCGGCATCGACGGTCACGTCGACCGACTGTTCCAGATCGCCGCGCCGCATCGTGTACCTTGCGGTGTCCTCCGAGACGGGCTCCCAGGTGACATCGGGGCCGGGCAGCACGGCCGCCGGCGTCCAGAAGGCGGCTTCGGCGACGTAGCGTCCGAAGGCGGAGCGGGTATGATCCGGGTCACCGCCGAAACGTACCACCGGCGCCAGGCCGTAAAGCCAGAAACGTGTCCATGATCCGCTGTCGGAGCCCGACATGCGCATCGTCCGCAAACCGCCCGACATCGCCCATACGAAGCCCTCCGGCGCGGCCAGCACCTGTGTCGCGCGCATCGGCATGTAGCCGGGATCGGCCTTGTCGCCCATGCCGAACCGGCCCTGCATCTCGATCAGGGCGATCGTGTAAAGCGGCGTGCCCTCGGCAATGGCAAAGGTGAAGAAGCGCCGCGCCGGTTCGGGCAGGTTCGCGACCATATCGTCCGAAAAGACGGGTGGGTCGGAGGGTTGCGAGACGATCAGGCGGTCCATCTCCGCCCGGTCGGCGCGCCGGTCAGACTGCCGCCAGAGCGCCAAGGCGGCGATTGCGATCATCAAGAGCACGAGAATGAGGAGCAACAAGAGTCTCATGTTTAGCCTTACACGGTATTGGCGCGGCCGCCACCCGATATCGCTGACGGTGACGTCAGGTGGCAAGCCGCGTCTTAATGCGTTTCAACTGCACTATACTGATTCAACAGGTCTATTGTGACAGCACGCCTTGATCACGATCAGAGAAATCGAATGCTCCGATAGTGCGAGCTCTTGGCCGGCGAGGCCGTCTAGAAGAAGATTGAGCGATGACAGTGAGACGGGTGAACTGGCCCCCATTTCGACCTGACACTTTGGCGGTTGCGATTTGGGCTGCGATGAACTCGCGAGGCCAGCGCAGTTTCAGCCCTGAGTGCGGGTGGTTTTCGTTGTAGTCCTCGATCCAGCCTCCTACCCATCCGAGAACGGTCTGGGTATCCGGTGTGGCATTGTCCCGTATCGTGGTGTACTTCACCCATTCGCCGGCGCGAAAATGCAGAGCCTGCCCGGCGCCAACCCGAATTTCCCCGTCCTTGAACTCCGCCGTTAGTTCGCCGGCCAGAACGACGGTGATCTCATCGAACTCTGGCGTCTGACCCGGCTCGGTCCAGCCTGACGGACTGATCATCCGCGCTACGCTCGCCGCCTCAAATCCGGTTCTGGCACGTCCGACGAATTCTTCGATCTGTTTAGAGCGTGTTTGAGAAGGGGGATTCCCACGGGCGGGGCGGTGTGATTCATGGGGCGTCGACTTTTCTCAAGCTCGGATCGACGCTTTGTCCTGCCGCCGCGACTACCCCACCGACCTGACTGACGACCAGTGGGCCGCCATTGCGCCCATGATCCCCGACGCCCGCCCCAGAAGCCGCCCTCGCAAGGCCGACAAGCGCGAGATCGTGGACGCCATCCTCTATCTGCTGCGCGCCGGGTGCGCCTAGCTGCTTCTGCCGCACGACTTCCCGCCTTGGCAGACCGTCTATTACTACCTGCGGCGATGGGAACGCGAAGGCGTCTGGGATCGCTTCCACCATGCGCTGCTGCTCGAAGACCGCGAACGGGCTGGACGCGAGGCATCCCCAAGCGCCGCCGTGCTCGACAGCCAGACCGTCCGGACGGCGGATCGAAAAGGGGATTCAAAGGCTACGACGCCGGAAAGCGCACCCATGGACGCAAGCGCCACGTCATGACCGACACCGACGGCCGACTCCTGGCCGTCGAGGTCCATGCCGCCGACATCCAGGACCGGGACGGCGCACGCGGCGTGCTGCAGCGTTCGCGCCGCGCCTTTCCCTTCGTCGAGCAGGTGTTCGCCGACGGCGGCTATGCCGGGCGGCTCGTCGCTTGGGCGCAGGACAAGGCGCATGTCGCGCTGGAGATCGTCAAGCGGCCCCGCGGCGCGAATGGCTTTGTCGTCATCCGGCGCAGATGGGTCGTCGAGCGCACCTTCGCCTGGATCATGAAGTGCCGCCGCCTCGTCCGTGTCGCCGAGGCGCTTATCACCATCGCCGCAATCGCAACCCTCGTCAGACGGCGGTGAGCAGCCTTTTCAAACACGCTCTTAGGCGGCGTACCGGCCGCCTGGACGATCGCAGGTTCTTCGATCAATTTGGCCATTCCATTTTCCTTTCCTCGGATTCACGCACAAGATACGGCCAACTCGAGGTGGCATGATCGCCCTCACCCATGGCCCAATTGTCGAAGTACGCTCAGGTTGTCCCACGCCACCCAGGACTCCGCGATCATGCCGCCCTCGATCCGGTAGATGGCGATGTAATCGGCGGTTGCGCGCTTCCCTGACGCGGGAAATTCGCCAAGCGGCCCGTTCTGAGTGCCAGAGAAGCGATGGCGCACGGCAACCTTGTCGCCCTCGCACAGAAGATCCTCGATGGTCTCGACAGCATCAGGAAAGACACGAAACTCCTGGCGCAGGAAGTCGACCAGCTCAGATCGGTCCGACAGTACAGGCGGACCGGAGTCCGCCGCGTGACGGACGAAACCGGATGCCACGCGCGTTTCGAGCGCCCGCCAGTCCTGCGCGTTCACGGCCTCGACAAACGCTTCGACGACTTCCCGTGGTGATTTCCCAATCGACATACTCAGATTTCCCCCATGAAATGCGTCCGGGCACCGACCCATTCTCGGGACGGCGCCCGTTTCGTCTTTCAATTGGTCGAAAGGGCATCAACCCCATAAACCGCATCACGGAACTCGGCCGGGAACGCGCCGATGACACCGGCCACGGAGGTGTTCGTCATCACCAGCACCGTCAGGTCTTCGGCCGGATCGACAAACCAGTGCGTGCCGAGCACGCCGCCCCAGGCCCAGGTTCCCTCGCTCTGAGGCGACCCGGCGGCCTCCGGATCGAGGAGAACGGCGGCGCCAAGACCGTGGCCCCAGCCCGGTCCTTCGGACAGGGCGCGAAGGTCGCCGATCTGGTGCGACGTCAGCATTTTCGCAGACTCCTCGGACAGGATCGGCGCGCCGCCGTTCCGGATCGCCTCGAGAAAACGCAGATAGTCGCGTGCAGTGCCGCTCATGCCGCCACCACCAGAGGGCCAGGCCGAAGGGTCAAGCGTGCGACTGGGCCAAACGCTGACACCGACCGGGATCATGTCGCCGTCATCGAGACGTTCGGCCCTTGCGGGGCCATCCCGATAGGCCGTTGCCAGCCGCTCCGCATCCACCGCGACAAAGGCCGTCTCGGACATGCCAAGCGGGCCCGTGACGTAGCGATCGATGGCATCAGGCAGCGTCATGCCCGAGGCCGCTTCGATCACTGCACCCAGCACATCGGTCGAGACCGAATATCTCCACTCGGTCCCCGGTTCGTAAAACAGCGGGGCGCCCGCGATGGTGCGCATGGCGTCTTCCAGCGTTCCTTCCGAGCGTTCAAGCCCTGCGGGCAGATGACCGTAGATCGAGGGGTCCGCATCCGGCTCGAAGAACGGATAGCTGAGGCCCGATGTATGCGTCATCAACTGGCGGACCGTGATGTCCGGCACGCGCCCGTCGGGCAGCGCCGGGGTGAAATACGGCAGCCACTCGGCCACCGTGTCGTCCAGCGACAGGCGCCCCTCCTCGACAAGCGCGAGCGCCGTGGCAGACGTCATCGCCTTCGTCATCGAGGCGAGGCGGAAGATGGTGTCGTCGGTCACCGGACGCCCGGTCTCGCGGTCAGCATGTCCGGCGTTGCGGTGATAGATCACCTCACCGTCGCGCGCGACGATGGCGGTGAGCCCGACGATCCGCTCCGAACTCACCCAGCGGTCGATGACGGCATCGAGCCTCTCGGCCATGGCCTCGTCGGCCAGCGCAGGCGACTGACAGAGCGTCGCCGCCGTCAGACCCGCCGCCAGCGCGCGCATGGCGCGACCTCGTTTTCGGGTGTTTCGTTCTGACGTTTCCATTCTTTCTCTCCTTGTGTCGGTATTGGTCAGATCAGATTGCGGTGCCGCGGCGGGCGACGAACCAGACGTTCATCGGGTCATGCGGCAGCACATGGCGCTCGACTTCGGCAAAGCCCGCCTGGCGCAGGAACCGCTCGGCGGTCTCCCATCCCCACATCGTGCCGAGCCCCTCGCCGCCCTGGCCGATGGACACGGGCGTGCAGTGAACGGTCGACACGGCATAGAGCAGCGTGGCGAAGGGAAAATCCCGGTTCTTCTCGAGATCGGCCGAGGCGCCGATATCCTGCATCAGGTAGACTCCGCCGGGCCGGAGCGATGCGTGGATGCCGGCCACCAGCCCGAGCGGATCCTTCTGGTCGTGGACGGCGTCGAAGCTCGCCACGAGATCCCAACGACCCGGTTCGGCATAGCCGGTGAGGTCGCGAGTCTCGAACCGGACATTGGTCAATTCCTCGGTGCGGGCCCGCTGCGCCGCAAAGTCGATGGCGTCGGCGCACAGGTCGTAGCCCACAAACCGGCTGGCGGGATAGCGCCGCGCCATGGCGAGCAAGGCCGCACCGCGGCCGCACCCTGCATCAAGCACGTCGATCCCGGCCGTCAGCCGTTCGTGCAGTTCAGGCGCGATCGGCAGGACATGGTCGAAAAGGCCAGCCGTAACCGTCTGGCCACTGTCCTCGGCCATGATCTGGTGGAAGCACGGATAGTCGTCGTAGCGCGTTCCGCCGCCGGTCCTGAAATTGGCGATGGTCCGGTCCTCGACCTTGCCGAACAGCGCAACGTGCTGAGCATAGACTGCGAGATTGCCGAACGGCGCATCCCCGGCCAGACAGGCAGCATGCTCCAGCGGCAGGCGGTAGTCTCGCGTCTCCGGCCGGTAGTCCACGACCCCGGCCATGACCATCACGGCGAGCCATTCGCGCACATAGCGTTCCGACAGCCCCGCCGCCGCGGCGATCTCGTGGCTGCCGGCAGGATCCGTCAGGCTGGCCAGCGTCTCGAACAGGCCCAGCCTGTGGCCGAGCGACATCATCGCCGCCGCCGCGCCGGCATCCAGCATGTCCGCGACACGGCCTGCGAAGGCCTCCGCCGCGGCGGTATCGAATTCGTGCCTTTTCTGAACGTTCATCGCTTTCGTCCCCGATGGAATTGGCTTCGGGGCCTGCCTAGAGCCGATTCCGATTCGGGCGTGAGGGGCAAATTGGCCGAAATAGTGTCGTTTCGGCCATTCTGCGTTCCCTTCCGTCTCGATTTCCGATGGGGATTCGGCCATGATCGGGCCAATGTCCGATCCGACACGCACCCTGACCGTCAACCTGCTCGTCCTGCCGGAATCCTTTCCCGGCGCGCTCTACTGCCTGCACGAGCTGCTGGGACAGGCGGGCCGGACGTGGGAGCCGATCACGGGCGAACCCGAGGCCGCCACATGCCGCTTTGTCCCGCGCATGGTGTCGGTGACAGGAACGCCCGCGCCGTCGCCCGCGGGGCCGGTCATCGCCGTCGAGGCCCCGTTGCATGCGCCCCCCGACCCGGACATCGTGATCGTCACCGATCTCGGCCTGCCGGCCGATTTCGATCCGCGGGGCCAATGGGCAGAGGAGGCCGGCTGGCTTCGCCGGATGCATGCCGGTGGCGCCGTCGTCTGCTCGATCTGCTCGGGGTCGCTGTTCCTGGCCGAGGCGGGCCTGCTGGACGGGATCGAGGCAACGACGCACTGGGCGGTCGCGCCGCTGTTCCGCGACTATTATCCGTCGGTGAAGCTGCGCCCCGAACGCATCCTATGTCCTGCGGGGCCGGAGCATCGCATCGTGACCGCCGGCGGCGCTTCGACCTGGAGCGAGCTTGGTCTTTACCTCGTGGCGCGTTTCGCCGGCGAGACCGAGGCGCGGCGCATGGCCAAGGTCTTCGTGCTCGGCGACAAGTCCGACGGCCAGCTTCCCTTCGCCGCCATGGCACGCCCGCGGCAACATGAAGATGCCGCGATTGAAAGGGCGCAGATCTGGATCGCGGACAACTACGCGGCTGAGAGTCCGGTAACCCGAATGTCCGAAGTCGCGGGTCTGCCTGAACGTACTTTCTCACGTCGTTTCCGCAAGGCGACAGGGTACAGTCCGGTGGAATACGTGCAGGCATTGCGTCTGGAGGAAGCCAAACAGATGCTGGAGACAACCGCCATCGCCGTCGATTCAGTCGCGGAGGCTGTAGGCTACGCGGACCCGGTCCATTTCCGGCGCATCTTCAAGCGTGACGTGGGGACGACGCCGACGCGCTACCGCCAAATGTTTGCAACCATGGGCGCCGGTTTCTTCTGAAGTCAGACTGACTATGCTCAGCCGATCTTCGCGCCCCAGAAGGACGTGTGGTCGGCTGCAAAGTAGCCGTCCGCGGCGCGGAAATTGCCCTGCAGTTCGATCGTATCGCCGGCGGTGAGCGGGACCATAGTCTGCAACCACAGCGCCGTCGCCTCGGAGACATGCGCGCCGCTGATCTCGCCGAACGAGCCGCGGATCTCGGTCGTGCCGTTCAGCACGAGCCGCCCGCTCATCCGGGCGGACGTGCTAGCGTTGATCTTGTAGAGAAGCGTCGCGCCGAAGAGGTAGGTGCCGTCGACCGGGGCCACGAAGCGGTTGTTCGCGGCGTCGAAGGCGCTCTGATCGTTATAGTCGGTGTTGTTGATGGCGATCTTCGTCCAGGTCCCGACGCCCACGTAGTTGTCGTAGTTGGTGTACGCCTTGAACCGCGGCAGCCGAGGCTGGTCGACGATACCGGTGGCGTTATCGACACTGAGCCCGTCGAAGAAGGTGCTGCCGTCGGCCGAGACGGCGAGCCGGAACCTGTCCGAGCCGAAGAGCCCCACCAGCGCCTTGGTCACGAAGCCGGTCTGCAGCGTCAGCCCGAGATCGTCGCCCGCCGCCTCCTTGTTCATGGTGTAGAAGAGATCGCCTGTCCCGCCCTCGGCCTTGGGTCTAGCCGTCCAGAGCGCGGCGTTCAGCTTGGCCGAGAACGGGTTCGACGCATCTGCCGTCGTCCCCAGCCCCATTAACGCCATGTTCTGCAGCGCCGCCGGTGTGGTCCCGATCCAGGCTGCACCGTCGTAGACCAGCAGCAGGCCCTCGTCCTCGACCCAAGCCCGCCACCCGGTCCGTGGCGGCAGGCGCAGCCAGGCGCCGTCCGTCCAGAGCGCGACGTTCAGGTCCCAGCCCGCCCAGTCGCCGGTCGCGCCCGACGCGACGATGTAGCGGTCGCCGTCGCTGGGGCTCGCCGGGGGTGCCGTCAGATCCCGGTCGAGGACGGAGAGCTGAACGAGCCCGTCGAGGATCCGCAGCGCCTCGTTGTGGGTGACATGCTTCTGGGCCTGCGCCGCGAGGATGTAGGGCAACAGGAGATGCGTCGTGGCGTCGGACATGGGGTCCTCACAAAGTCAGCGAGACGGTTTTCGGCGCGCCCCGCCCGACGAGGGCGGAGAGCTGGAAGATGCGGATGTCGAGCGTGTCGCCGGGGCCGAGCGGCGCGCCCCGGTCGGCGGTCTGGTCGGCGGCCGTATAGACCGCACTGGTGTTGCTGGTGGACAGGGTTCGCTTCACGGTCGCCCCAGCGAGGATCTCGACCTCGTAGGCTTCGATCTCCTCTCCGAGCGGCACCTCCAGCCCGCCCCAGCTGTCGGCGGCGAGCGCGCGGGAGCGACGCGTCCAGCGTATGGTCAGGTCGCCGGGCGCGCGTGGTGCACGCCATGGCTGTTCGACATGGGCGACCGAGAATGGTCGCAGGCCCATGCCCACTGGCGTGAAGGACTGCGCCACATAGGTCTCGTCGCTGACCGGCCGGCTCGCGGGGCCGATGCGCCAGTTCCACGGGATGCCGAGATCGGCCTCGGCGATCGGCAGCGAGGCGAGGCTGTCGTCGAGCACCACCACCCGTGCGCCAGCTGGCGCGGGATTGCCCATCGCACTTTCCGTGCCGCGCTGCCCGCGCAGGAGCCGGGTCAAGCGATACCGGCCGGGGGCGATCAGTTCGGCTGCGCCCGCCTGCACGATTTCCCAGACGCCCGGCGCGCTCTCGATGGCGAGCGCGTTTGCGCCGCCGAACAGCGTCAGGTCCGTGACGCTTTCCAGCGTGCCAGACAGAAGATCGACTACCAGCACGTTGCCGAGATCGAAGCGCGAGGTCGGACCCGCGTAGAAGTCCGAGACCAGTGCCCCGATCCGTGCCCGCGTGCCAAACGTCGTCAGCAGCTCGAACCCGTCCGTCGAGGGGCTGCGGTAGACAGCGATCTCGCCCGGCCACGGTATCGCATGCGCCGCGGCGAAAGGGCGGTGCGCTGGCTGGTCCTCGGTCAACTGCGGCAGGTCGAGCAGCACTGCATCGGGCGCGCCGAAGACGACCGCCTTTGACAGCGCAGAGGGTCGCGGGGCGCCAGGCGGCAGATCGTAGGCATCCCGATCCTGACGCACGGCCTCGATGCCGCGCGCGTCGGCATCGGCAATCGAGATGAGCCGCAGCGGGATGGACCGGCCGTCATGGGCGAGCGTCACCACATCAGCCGGATCAAGCGCCAGCCGCGAGGGCGGCAGGCGAAACACCGCGCTCTCGCGGCCGGTCCAGGCCTCCATCAACGCGCGGCGGCAGCGGCGCTCGGCTTCCTCGGGCGGCACCGCCATCGGGAAGGACTCGGACGCGATGCGGGTCGTGTCGACGGTGATGCGCCGCGCCTCGACCTGTGCGGCCTCGTAATCCTCGTCCGCGCGAGCCACCTGCCATTTCAGGGCCTGCGGGAGCTCGGTCTCCTGGCCGCGCGTCAGTTCCAGCACGTCGCTCTCGCGGGCCGCGACCAGATCGTCCGGTGCGACGCTTGCCACCGCCGCCCGGCCGCGCATCACGAAACGGATCACGCCCTCCGTCTCCACCGCGTCGAAGCCGAAATGCCGCGCCAGCGTGGTGATGGAGGCGCGCGGGCTTTCAAGCGCGCCAATTGCATAGCCCTCGACCGCGCCCCAGAGGCCGCTGACGTCGATCCGGGTCTCGGGCAGCCCCGCGCGCAGGCAGAGGTGGCGCACAAGCGCGGCCAGCGACACTGCGCCGAGCCGCCCCGTCAGCCAGTGGCCGAGCCGCCAGTTCGGTCCGTCGGTCCAGACATCGGTCAGTTCGGGAAAGAACGGATATGGTCGCGCGTCCCAGGTCCATGCCGCGCATTCCGGTACATCGACCATCCGGCCGCCATAGACCGAGGACAGCGGGTTGTTCGTCGGATCGGCCCAGAAAAGCCAGGTCGCTTCCAAATACGACCGCTGGATCGCGTCGTCCCGCCAGCCGCGGGAGAAATACGGCGTGAAGCTTTCCGACGATTTCGGATCGAAGAAGACATTGGGCTGGTTGGTGCCGCGGTCGATGGCCGGGCAGCCCAGTTCGGTGAAGCGGATCGGTTTGGACTGCGGAAGCCACGGGGTGGTGCCACGGTTGCGGGAGGTGATCCAGCC
>NZ_FNVD01000002.1 GCF_900108275.1 Jhaorihella thermophila | reverse complement strand
ACGGCGGTTGCCCGCAAACTCGTCACCATTGCAAACGCTCTGTGCAAAATGAGGCGAAAGTGGGCTCCTCAACCCGCCTGAGAAATACAGTTGCTAGCGCACCCGATCCCGCAGCGCCCGCAGGTGCTCGGGAAAGGCGCGGGCGGAGATCTCTGCCTCGCGCACCAGCCGGTCGAAATGCAGGGTGAAGGTTTCGATCCGGTCGCGGTCGCGAAAGGCCATGTAGTGCCCGCCGGCGTAGAACACCGCCAGCAGCGGGCCGAACACGGTGACCGGCGCGGAGTAGAGGCGGCGGGCATCGAACAGATAGACCCGCAGACGCGGATAGAGCTGGTCGGCGAGATCCAGGAAACGGTCGATTTGCTCCAGCCGCGTTTCGCGGGGCAGGCCCGCGTAATAGCCGCAGGCGTGGACGAAACTGTCGAGTTCGTGCAGGGGCAGGGCGATTTCGTAGTCCGACCGGGCCTGCCGCATCCAGCGCAGGCGGTCCTCGGACGCGCCGATCGCCTGATCCGCCGTGCGGCCCAGATGTGGCGCATATTCCCATTCCAGCATCGCGCGGGTTTTCAGCATGTCGGGCAGGGCGGCGGGCACATGGCGGATCTTGTAGCCGGCGGCCTCCTGATGCCACTGGAAGATGCGTTCATCGACCAGCGCGCGGGGGGCTTCGGTCAGGGTCAGGCTGCCGGCAAGCAGTTCGGCCGCGCTTTCGGGCCGGTCCGACAGGCCCAGCAGCCAATCGGCGGAAACCCCCAGCGCCGAGGCGCAGGCCCCCACCACATGCGCATTGGGCAGGCGCGGGCCGTCCGCCGACAGGATCTGCGAGATGGTGGAGCGGTCCACGCCGATCGCTCGGGCCAGCGCGGACTGGTTGCTCCCGGCCTCCTGCATCGCGCGAGAGAGCCGGTCGCGAAGCAGCGCGGCCCGGTCGCGTTTGTCGAGTTTTTGCATCATGTGGTGAAAAATATCTCTATTGCAGAGTTTTGTTAATCATCTTCGGAATGGGCATCGGGGCAAAGGCCGGGTAACAGACGCGTGAATCCGGACAATCTGAGGCGGAATGGAAACGCGGCGGCGATCCCTCGTGAAGGCGGTTCTGTGGAACGTGATCGGCCTTGTGGTGATGGCCGTGGTCGGTCTGATCGCCACCGGATCGGCCGCGGTCGGCGGGACGCTGGCGGTGGTCAACACGGTGATCGGGCTGGTGATGTACGTGATTTATGAACGCATCTGGGCAAGGATCAAATGGGGGCGGCATGCCTGAGCGGTGGACGGAAAAGGGCGGCGTGGAGTGGATCACGCTGGGGTTGATCGTCGGATGCTACGGGTTGTGGCTGGTCGCGTTGTTCTGGCTGGCCGAGCTGTCCTTGCTGGCGGCAATCGCGGCGGTGGCGGTGCTGGGCGCGCTGCATTCCTCGCTGACGCATGAGGTGCTGCACGGTCATCCGTTCCGGTCGCGCCGACTGAACGAGGCGCTGATGTTCCTGCCGCTGACGCTGGCCTTTCCCTACAATCGTTTCCGCGACCTGCATCTGGCGCATCACCGCGATTCGCGCCTGACCGACCCCTATGACGACCCCGAATCGAATTACCTCGACCCCGCGTTCTGGGAGGGGATGCCGCGCTGGAAAAGAACGATCTTCGAGTTGAACAACACCCTTCTGGGGCGCATCCTGATCGGGCCCGCCCTGGGGCAGATCCGGTTCATGGCCTGCGAATGGAAGCTGGCGCGCGAAGGTGACCGGTCCGTGTGGCCGGCCTGGGCGCTGCACCTGGCCGGCGTGACGATCGTGCTGGGGATCGTCGCAGCCTCGCCCATGCCGATCTGGGCCTATCTGGTGGCGATCTACGCCGCGCTGGGCATTCTCAAGATCCGCACCTTTCTTGAACACCGCGCGCACGAGGACAAGCGCGGACGCACCGTGATCGTGGAAAGCCGCGGTCCGCTGGCCTGGCTGTTTCTGTTCAACAGCCTGCATGTGGTGCATCACATGAACCCCCGCGCGCCGTGGTACGACATGCCGCGGTTTTACCGGCAAAGGCGCGACTTCTACCGCGCCACCAACCACGGTTACGTCTATCGGTCCTATGCCGAGATCTTCCGGCGCTATCTGCTGAAGGCCAAGGACCCCGTGCCGCATCCGCTCTGGCGCCGGGGGTGATTTCGGTGCATCAGGGGTGACATGCCCCTGTGGATCCCCGTCACCCTCGCGGCAGCCGCGTTCCAGACCGTGCGGTTCATGCTGCAAAAGTCGCTGAGCGCGGCGCGGCTTTCGGCCGAGGGGGCGACGTTTTCGCGTTTCGTCTATTCCGCGCCGCTGATCCTGGCGCTTCTGGCTCTGTGGCTGGCCGGATCGGGGCGCGCGCTGCCCGACCTGACGCCGGCCTTCTGGGCCTATGGGGCAGCCGGCGGGCTGGCGCAGATTCTGGCCACGATCTGCGTGGTGCTGCTGTTCAAGCAGCGCAATTTCGCCGTTGGCATCACCTTCAAGAAGACCGAAGTGATCCAGACCGCGATCGTCGGGCTGGTGGTGCTGGGTGACACGGTCAGCGCGGGGGCGCTGCTGGCGATCGTGATCGGGCTGGCGGCGGTGCTTCTGCTGTCCAGAACGCCGGGGGGCGAAGGCGCTTGGTGGCGGCAGCTGACCAACCGGGCCTCGGCCTTGGGGCTGGGGTCGGGGGTTCTGTTCGCCTTCTCGGCGGTGGGCTACCGCGGCGCGTCGCTGCAGGTGGCCTCGGACGAACCCGCGCTGCGGGCGGCGGTGACGCTGGCCGCGGTGGTGACGATGCAGACGCTGGCGATGGGCGCGTGGCTTCTCTGGCGCGACCGGGCCGAGCTGCGCGCAGTTTGGGCGGCGCGGCGCAGCGCGGTCTTCATCGGGCTGTTCAGCATGGCCGGATCATTCTGCTGGTTCTGGGCCTTCACCTTGCAGAACGCGGCCTATGTCAAGGCGCTGGGGCAGGTGGAGCTGATCTTCAGCCTGATGGCTTCGACCCTGTTCTTCCGGGAGCGAATCACTGGACGCGAGATCGCGGGCATGTCCCTGCTGGGCGTCAGCATCCTGTTGCTGGTGGGCCTTGGCTGAGCGCGTCTAGCCCGTCTCGGGCATGGGCCGGCCGCGCAGGCGCAGGAAATGGCTCGCCTCGTCATCGTTGCGGAAAAAGGGCACCGATTCGGGCGGTTCGGGGTCGGCGGCGCGGGCCGCGACCTCGGCCAGCACGACCTCGGTGATGAAGGGCAGGTCGAAATTGCGCACCTCGGACAGCGGGATCCATTGCAGATGCGAAAGCTCGTCCTCGGCACCGCTGAAATCGTCCAGGTCGTTCGCGACCTCGGCCGCGTCCACCAGAAAGAATCGCGCGTCGAACCGGCGCGGGCGCCCCGGCGGGGTGATCGCGCGGAACACGAACTGCAACCCGTGTGCGGCGGGCAGGTGGCCGGTGGCGGCAAAACCGCGCCAGCCGGCGGGCGGCGCGTCCGGCCAGTCGCCCGGCACACCCAGGATCAGGCCGGTTTCTTCCCACAATTCGCGCACGGCGGCGCCGGCCAGCGCGTGATGCAGGCCCTCGGGCGCCTCCTCGCTGAGCCGCGCGCGGCAAATCCCGGAGAGCGGACTGCCCAGCGGCACCTGCGCATCCGCGGGATCCACGGCGCCGCCGGGAAAGACGAACTTGTTGGGCATGAAGGCCGCCTTGGCGCCGCGCTGGCCCATCAGGATCGATGGGTTGCCGCTGGCGCGGTCGCGCATGACGATGACGGTTGCGGCGTTGCGGATCGCGGTCTTGTCGCTGCTCATGGCCCCTCGCGGTTGTCGGGCCTCAGTCGGGCGAGTCGAACCCGCCCATCCGCCGCGCCCACTGGAACGCGACCACCAGCCCCTTCAGTCGGGGCAGAAGGTAGAGTGTCAGAACGAGGCTGCCAACCGCAAAGATCGAGAACAGCACCATCGGTTCGGGCCGCCAGGTTTCGAATACCACCAGCAGAAGCGGCGCCATGATGTGCCCCACGATCAGGATCGACAGATAGGCCGGGCCGTCATCGGCGCGGTGGTGGTGCAGCTCCAGCCCGCATTCCGAACAGGTGTCGTTCACCTTGATATAGCTGTGCAGCAGTTTGCCCTTGCCGCAGCGGGGGCAACGCGTGCGCAAGCCGTGGAACACCGAGGTCCACAAGGGGCGTTCGGGCGGCAGGGCGGCGGTGGTCTGAGCGTGGTCGGTCATGGAGCAGATTCCGGAAATGTCGGGCAATCCCGATAGGGCCTTCGCCAAAGTTGGGAAAAGCCGGGGCGCGCTGGTAAAGAAGGGTGAAATTTGCGCATTTCTACCCGTCGTGCAAGGGGGCGGCGACAATTTTCCCGGCCTGGGCAACGGATGGCCCAACGCCCTGCGCGCCGGGCCGGCGCTATGCGTCCTCGATTTCCAGTTCTGCGACGAGATTGGCGAAGGACGCCCCGTGCATGTCGCGGTCGCGGATCGAACCCTGCACCTGAGGCCGCGGCAGGCTGAACTTGATGACCGAGAGCTCCGCGATGTCGAAACGTTTCAGCGCGGCGGGCGCGCATCCCAGCGCCCGTGCCACGCGGTCGTCGCCCAGCGCCCCGCGCAGCCGGTCGAAGGCCTCCGCGCTGCCGCAGAAAATGTCGATGGTCAGCCAGAACGGCCCGGCGTTCTTGGACCGGACCTTGGCCGCGATCTCGGATACCCTAGCCAATGTCGAAAACCTCCAGCCGGAAGGCCTGCATCGGGTCGTCCAGTTCCATGACGTGATGCAGGCAGAATTCGTGGATCCGGCCTCGGTGCATCTCGGCCGGCGAGAAGGGAAAGGCAAAGGTGGGCAGTTCCTCCTGTTCGGTCAGCGGGTGGTGCAGAAGGTAGGGGTTGAGCATCCGCGCCGCCTCGCGCGCCAGCGCCTCGGTCGGTGCGGTGGCGATGGCCAGCACGCCGATCTCGCAAGGCGCCGTACGGGCGGTTTCCAGCGCGCCCAGCGTGGCGTTCAGGCCGATCAGCCGAAGTTCGATCGTGAAATCGTCGCGGCCCAGCCGGGCGCGGGCCTTGGCGGTGCAGCGCCGGGCAAGGTCGTCGGCCCATTGCGCGGCATTCGCCACATAGCGCGGGTCGCGCAGCAGCGCGAGCGTGACGCTCTGATGGCCGGCGACGCGGGCGCCTTCGAGCTTGACCGTGTAGCGATCCGACGGCACCCAGCGCGAGCCGGTCACCCGCACCCGCCGGTCGTCGAGCGCGGCATAACGCGCGCCGGTCACGTCGAGATGCCCGCCCGGTTCATGCAGAATGAACGGGTCCGAATTTTCATAGAGCATGTGGGCCGAGACGGTATGCGGCGTCGCCCGCGCCGTCTCGGCCATCGGGGTGACGGTGAACCCTTCGCCGTCAAAGTCGATCTGGATCACGCCCGTCTGCGGATTGGTGGTGCACAGCGCGCCGCATTCGCCGATCTTGGCCCCGTGCCAGGCCGCGCCCGCGTGACAGCCGCGCATCAGCGGCAGGGCCGAGATGATCGCGGTATCCGTGGTGCGCCCGCAGATGACGATGTCGGCGCCGGTAGCGAGCGCGGCGCCCACCTGTTCGGCCCCGGCCAGCGCCACGATGTTGGTGCAGGCGCGGATCAGGTCTGGTGTGATCGGGCGTTCGGGCGGCAGGGGCCGGATGCGGTCGGCCTCCAGTGCCGTGGCCACCGACTCGGCGCTCTGGCCCGATTTCAGCACCGCGAGCTTCAGCTGCTCGCCGGTTTCGGCGGCGATTTCACGGGTGATCTCCACCATCCAGTCCACCGCCGCGTCCGCTCCGCAGGTGCCGGCCGTGCCGATCACCAGCGGCACGCCCGCCCGGGCACGCGCCGCCATCAGCGCGCGCCATTCCGCCTTGGTCGAAGAGCGCGCGTATTTCGACGTACCGGTGCCCAGATAGTGCGGGCCGGAATCGGTGGACCCGCCGTCGATGGCGATCAGGTCGGGGCGGGCCGCGACCCCGGCGGTCAGCGCCCCGGAGGGAATGAGGATGCGCACCATGTCAGTCGGTGATCCTTTGCGGCCGTTTCAGGACATTGCGCAGGAACATCGGCGCGATGAATCCCACGATTGCGACGGCCCACAGCGCAATGGCAATGGGCGACGAGAACAGGTAGGTCCAGTCGCCGTCCGACAGAACCATCGCCCGGCGCAGGCTGTTCTCCATGTGCCCGCCCAGCAGGATTCCAAGGATGATCGGCACCGTCGGCACGTCGAGCTTGCGTAGCACGAAGCCGAGCACGCCGAAGCCGATCATCAGGAGCAGGTCGAAATAGGAGCTCGACAGCGAATAGATCCCGACGAAGGACACCATCGTCACCCCCGGCAACAGCACCCCCGGCGGCACCGACAGGATCCGCACGAAGATCCGCACCATCGGCACGTTCATCAGCAACAGCACGACATTGGCGATCAGAAGCGAGGCGATGAGGCCCCAGACGACTTCGGGCCGGTCGGAAAAGAGCGTCGGCCCCGGCGTGATGTTGAGCGTCATCAGGAGCGCCAGCAGAACCGCCGTGGTGCCCGATCCCGGCACGCCCAGCGTCAGCATCGGCACCAGCGCGCCCCCGGCGGCGGCGTTGTTGCCGGCCTCGGGCGCGGCCACGCCGCGCGGCGCGCCGGTGCCGAAACCGGCGTTTTCACCGGCGATGGACTTTTCCGACATGTAGGACAGGAACGACCCCAGCGAGGCGCCGGCGCCGGGCAACACGCCCGCGACAAAGCCGACTGCCGATGATCGCAGCATGGTCCAGCCGGACTCGACGATGTCGCGCACCGGGATGGTGACCTTTTCCAGCTTGACCCCGATCGAACTGCCCTTGCCGTGGCTTTCGATGAAGAAAAAGACTTCCGCCACCGCGAACAGCCCGACGATGGCGACCAGAAAATCGACGCCGTCGTAGAGGTGCAGGTTGCCGCCCGTCAGCCGGGGCAGACCGGAATTGTTGTCCACCCCGATCATGGCGATGCCCAGCCCGATGCAGGATGCCAGCGCCGCCTTGGCCTGGTTGTTCGACGCGATCCCGCCCAGCGTGGCAAAGGCCAGCAGGTAGAGCGCGAAATATTCGGCCGGGCCGAACAGAAAGGCGACCCGCGCCAGCAGCGGCGCCAGCCGCATCAGCCCGATCGTGGCCAGGAAGGCCCCGACAAAGGAAGCCACCCCCGACAGCACCAGCGCATCGCCCGCGCGGCCCTGTTTCGCCATCGGGTAGCCGTCCAGCGTGGTCATCAGCGCGGGCTCGTCGCCGGGGATGTTGAGCAGGATCGAACTGATCCGCCCGCCATACATGGCGCCGTAGTAGACGGATGTCATCAGCACCAGCGAGGAGGTCGCGTCCAGCCCCAGAGAAAAGGCGAGCGGAATCAGGATTGCAACGCCGTTCGACGGCCCCAGACCGGGCAGCGCGCCGATGATCGTGCCGATGAAGCACCCGATCACGGCCAGCATCAGGGTAAAGGGCGACAGTGCCACCCCGAAACCCATGGCAAGGTTGGAAAGAAGGTCCATGAGAGATCTCTATCCGGTGAAAGAGGCGGGAAGGGCGACCAGCCCCAGCCCTAGTATGAACTTGAAGATCGCGAACAGGCCCGCGGACAGCCGGATCCCGGTCAGCGCCGCGGGCAGGAGCCGGGGGCGGATCTGGTAGCTCAGCACGCCCGAGGCGATCGCCGTCGGGAGCAGGAATCCGAAGGGGCCGAGCGCATAGGCATAGCCCACCAGCACCGCCACCGCGAAGGCCAGCGCCCCAAGTGTGCGCAGCGACGGCCATTCGGGGTCGTCGTCTGGGCGCAGGATGATGACCAGCGCGCAGAGCGCGGCGACGCATCCCACGAGAATGGGAAAGGTGCGCGGCCCGACCGGGTCGGCCATGAAGCTGGCCTGGATCTGCGTGGCGCTCGCGCCATAGGCGAGCGCCACCATCAACGCGACCAGTCCGAAGATCCGGTCGGACAGCATCACTGGATGACCCCGATGTCCTTGGACATTTGCCGGATCTCGGCAACGAGCTTGTCCACATAGGCCTGGAAGTCGTCACCGACCATGGTGAAGGGGGCCAGCCCGTTGTCGGCCATCGCCTTTTTCCATTCGGCGCTTTCGGCGACGGCGCGCAGCCGATCGGCCCATTTGTGGAAATCGTCGTCTGAAATGCCGCGCGGGACGTAAAGGCCGCGCCAGTTGCCGGCGACCACGTCATAGCCCTGTTCCCGGGCCGTCGGAATGTCTTCGAAGCCCGGCACGCGCTCTTCGGTCAGAACGGCCAGCGCGCGCACGTCGCCGGATTTCAGAAAGCCCACGATCCCGGACAGATCGCCGGTCATGGCCGTGGTAAAACCGCCAACGGTCTGCGTTACCGCATCGGCGCCGCCGTCAACCCCGATATACTTGATCTTGGTGATGTCCTTCAGCCCGGCGCCCTTGAGGATCATCAGCGGCTTGAGGTGGTCGAACCCGCCCACCGCCGAACCGCCCGCGAAAGAGACCGAAGACGGATCGGCCAGCGCCGCGTCCACCAGATCCTTGAGCGACTTGTAGGGGCTGTCCGCGGCCACGGCGATCACGCCGGGGTCGATGCCGATCGCGCCGACGAAACGCACGTCCGACGCCTTGCGCCCGGCATAGGCGTTCTGCGCCAGCCGCGTCGTGGTGGCCGACGAGGCCGCGACGATCAGGTCGGGGTCGTCGTTGCGTTCGGTCACGACATGGTTGAAGGCCAGCCCGCCGCCGGCGCCCGGCATGTTGGTGACCTGCACCGGCTTGTCCACCTGTTTGATGTCGTACAGGATCTTGCCGATCTGCCGGCAGGTGAAATCCCAGCCACCGCCGGGGTTGGCCGGCGCGATGCATTCGGTCGCCGAGACGGCGGTTGCGGCGACGCTCAGCACGGCGCCGGTCAGGGCCGCGCGGACGAGATGTTTCATGGTATGTCCTCCCATCTGAGCCGTTTGACATGGCAGGTCGCCCTGCCCATGCTGGGGATCAGAGGCCCGGAACCTGACAACAACCTGTCATCACCGTCGCATGGGAGCGGAAAGTTCGCCGGATGCGGTTTCTTCTTGTCGAAGACAACGACAACCCGAAACTGTCGCAGGCCATTGCCGACCGATTGCGGCTGGACGGGCACGCGGTGGATCACGCGGGCACGCTGGCCGAGGCCGCCGATTGCGTGGCGGTGGCGGAATACGACCTGATCCTGCTGGACATCATGCTGCCCGACGGTGACGGGCGGCGGTTTCTGGAACGCCACCGGGGGGCGAAAACGACACGCCGGTGATCGTGCTGACGGCGCGGTCCGAGGTGTCGGACCGGGTCGGTTCGCTGGACCTCGGCGCCGACGGCTACATCACCAAGCCGTTTGACTTTGCCGAACTCGAGGCCCGCTGCCGCGCGGTGCTGCGCCGGCGCGGCGGAGCGGCGGGGAACGAACGCGCCTTTGGCGGCGCGGTGCTGGATCCGCTCAGGGCCGAACTGCGGTTCGGGGCGCGCGCCGTGGCGCTGCGCAACCGCGAACTGCGCCTGCTGGAGGTATTCTTTGCCGCGCCCGACCGGGTGCTGTCCAAGGCGCATCTGATGGACCGGCTGTTTTCCTTTTCCGACGAGGTGTCGGAAAACGCGATCGAGGTCCATGTCGCGCGCCTGCGCAAGCGGCTCGAAGGCGCGCCGGTGCGGATCGAGACGGTGCGCGGGCTGGGCTATCGGCTGGTTGCCGCATGAAGCCGCGCGGCTCGATCCGGCGGCGTCTGGTGCTGCAACTGGTGGGCGTGGAGGCGATCCTGTCGGTGGCGCTGTTCGTGGTGGTGCGCGCGGTGGCGCAGCGAGCGGCCGAAGGCACGCAGGACGACATCCTGGCAGCCTCGGCCACGTCGATCGCGGACAGCCTGCGCACCGAAGGCGGGCAGATTCGGCTGGAGCTTCCCTATTCGGCATTGTCGATGCTGGGCACCCTGCACGAAGACCGCGTGTTCTACCGGGTGGAAGCACAGGGCGGGATCCTGACCGGCTATGCGGATCTGCGCCCCGCGCGGGCGCAGGCGGGCAGGCCGGGCTTTTCCACCTACGACTATCGCGGCGAAGACGTGCGCGCGGTGACCGTGCTGCGCAGCCTCGGGGCGGGGACGCAACAAGAGGTCGCCGTCACCGTGGCCCAGACCCGGCAAGGGCTGGAGGCGATTTCGCGCAAGATCACCGCCACGGCCACGGCGGTCGGGGCGGGGTTCTTCCTGCTGGCCACGGCGCTGAGCCTTCTGGCGGCCAACCACGCGCTGGCTCCGATCGCGCGGCGGACCGAGGCGGTAACGCGGCGCGGTCCGTCCGACCTGCGGCCGTTGAGCGTGGCGCCTCCGGCGGAACTGTGGCCGCTGGCGCGGGCGCTGAACGGCTTCATGGCGCGGCTGCGCGGGTCGCTGGCGCGAACCGAGGATTTCATCGCCGAGGCCGCCCATCGCGTGCGCACGCCGCTGGCCACGGTGCGGGCGCAGGCCGAACTGGTGCACCGTCGGCTGAACGACCCCGACAAGCGCCGGGCCGTGCGCGAGATGATCCGGGCCATCGACGAGACGTCGCGCTCGGCCGGGCAGATGCTGGATCACGCGATGGTCGGTTTCCGGTCGGAGAACATGGAACGCCGCCCGGTGGATCTGCGCGACCTGGTGCGCGAAACCTGCAACCGGCTGGCCCCCACAGCGGACCTGCGCGAGATCGTGCTGCGGCAGGATCTGCCCGACGCCCCGGTCACGGTCGAGGGCGACCCGATCCTGTTGCAGGCGGCTTTCCTGAACATCCTCGACAACGCGGTGAAATACGGCCCCCATGACAGCGCCGTCACGGTCAGCGTGACGGACGGCGCGCAGGTGGCGATCACGGTGCGCGATCGGGGTCCAGGCTTTGGCGGCGCCGATCTCAAGGCGCTGACCGGACGCTATGTGCGCGGCGAGAGCACCGCCCATGTGGTGGGATCGGGGCTGGGGCTGACCATCGCGCAGGCGGTGGCCTAGGCGCATGGCGGGCGGCTGGCGATTGCGGACAACGGCAAGGGAGGGGGCGCATGCGTATCGTTGTATCTGCCGCGCGGCTGATGCTGGCGCTGATGGCGGTGGCGCAGGCGGCATTGGCATTCGAGATCGAGGATCACGCGGTGTTTCCGGCCAGTCCGGAGCGGTCGGTGCTGCGCATCATCTCCACCGCCGATCTGGACGTGTTCCGGCCGATTCTTCTGGCCTTTCAGGCGGAAAATCCAGGCGTCACCCTGGATTACACGATCACCGGCACGTCGCAGCTGATGGCGGCTTTGCACGAGGAGGGCGCTTCGTTCGACTTGGCGATTTCCTCGGCGATGGATTTGCAGACCAAACTGGCCAATGACGGCTTTGCCCAGGCCCATGCCTCGCCGGCGGCGGAAACGCTGCCGGATTGGGCGGCCTGGCGGAATGAGGTCTTCGGCTTTACGCAAGAGCCCGCCGTGATCATCGTGTCGCGGGCGTTCTTCGGCGACGACGACGTGCCGCAGAACCGCGAAGAACTGATTCGCCCGTTGCGCGGCAATCCGGACCGGTTCCGGGGGAAGATCGGCACCTATGACGTGCGCCCCTTGGGGTTCGGATATCTCGTCGCCACGCAGGACAGCCGCCGCAGCGAGGCGTTCTGGCGGCTGATGGAGGTGATGGGCAGCCTCGAGGCGCGGCTTTACTGTTGTTCGGGCGAGATGATCCGCGATGTCGCGAAGGGCCGGCTTGCGCTGGCCTACAACGTGCTCGGCAGCTATGCGGCGGCCGAGCTGCGGCGCGTCGGCGGGTTCGAAATCGTCGAGCCGACCGACTTTGTCAACGTGATGCTGCGCAGCGCCCTGATCCCGAAATCGGCGGCCAATCCGGGGGATGCGCGCCGGATGGTGGATTTTCTTCTGACCCTGGCGGCCGCTTCGGGTCTGCCGGCGATCGACCCCGACGCGCTGCGCGCCAACAGCGCCCTGCACCCGATCCGGTTCGGTCCGGGTCTGCTGGTGTTTCTGGACCGGATGACCCGTGACAGTTTCCTGAACAGCTGGGAAAGCTCGCTGTTTCAGGTCCGCGGCCTGCCTTAACCAAAGTCAAGGCTTCTCCTGGCGGCGCGGGTCATAACCGCTGCACCCAAAACACGCCGCGCAAAGGAGAGCGCAATGCGCGAAGTCATGACCAAAAGCATGGCCCGCAATATTTTCTATGGCGGGTCATTGTTCTTCATCATCATCTTTCTGGGCTTGTCGGCCCATTCGGTGGGCTACATCACCTCGCAGCCCACCCATCAGACTCTTGACGCCAGCGTCGTCGCCGGCAAACGGGTGTGGGAGGAAAACGCCTGCATCAATTGCCACACGATCATGGGCGAAGGGGCCTACTACGCGCCCGAAGTCGCCAACGTGATGAAACGCTGGGGCGTCGATGACGATCCCGAGGCCGCCTTCGAGGCGCTCAAGGGCTGGATCGAAAGCCAGCCCACGGGGATCGAGGGCCGCCGGCAGATGCCGCGGTTCGACCTGACCGACGAACAGATCCGCGACCTGGCGAACTTCCTGCTGTGGACCGGCACGGTCGACACGCAGAACTGGCCGCCGAACGACGCGGGCTAAGAGGGGGCATCCGCCATGAAATACGAAACACAGAAAATCGCCCTGGCCTATTTCGCCGTCGCCATGGCGCTGTTCGCGATCCAAGTGTCGGCGGGGCTGCTGGCGGGCTGGGTCTATGTCTCGCCCAACACGTTGTCAGAACTGCTGCCCTTCAACATCATCCGGATGCTGCACTCGAACTCGCTGGTGGTATGGCTGATCACCGGGTTCATGGGCGCGGCCTATTTCCTCATTCCCGAGGAATCCGAACGCGAGATCCACTCGCCGACGCTGGCCTATCTGCAATTGCTGATCCTCGTGGTCGGCACGCTGGGCGCGGTCGTGACCTATGTGTTCGACCTGTTCCACGGCCACTGGCTGCTGGGGATGGAGGGACGCGAGTTCATCGAACAGCCCGTCTGGGTCAAGGTCGGCATCGTCGTCGCCGCGCTGATCTTTCTCTACAACGTCACGATGACGGTGCTGGCCGGCAAGAAGACGGCGATCACCAACATCCTGCTTCTGGGCCTCTGGGGGCTGGCGCTGCTGTTCCTGTTCAGCTTCTACAACCCCGGCAACCTCAGCCTCGACAAGCAGTTCTGGTGGTACATCGTCCACCTCTGGGTCGAAGGCGTGTGGGAGCTGATCATGGCCTCGATCCTGGCCTACCTGATGCTCAAGCTCACGGGTGTTGACCGCGAAGTGGTCGAGAAATGGCTCTATGTCATCGTCGCCCTGGCGCTGTTCTCGGGGATCCTCGGCACCGGCCACCACTACTACTGGATCGGCACGCCGGGCTACTGGCAATGGATCGGCTCGATCTTCTCCAGCCTCGAGGTGGTGCCGTTCTTCGCCATGATGGCCTTTGCCTTCGTCATGGTCTGGAAGGGCCGACGGGACCACCCGAACAAGGCCGCTCTGCTGTGGTCGCTGGGCTGTGCGACGCTGGCCTTCTTCGGCGCGGGGGTCTGGGGCTTTCTGCACACGCTGCACGGGGTGAACTACTATACCCACGGCACGCAGATCACCGCAGCACATGGGCACCTGGCCTTCTACGGCGCCTATGTGTCGCTGAACCTGGCGATCTTCACCTACGCGATGCCGATCCTGCTGAACCGCGATCCCTACAACCAGGTGCTGAACATGGGGTCGTTCTGGCTGATGTCGGGCGGCGTGGTCTTCATGACCTTTGCCCTGACCTTTGCCGGCACCGTGCAGACCCATCTGCAGCGCGTTCTGGGTGAAAACTTCATGGACGTGCAGGATCAGCTGGCCATCTTCTACTGGATGCGCTTCGGGGCGGGCATCGCCGTGGTGCTGGGTGCGTTGCTCTTCATCTACGCGGTCGCCGTGCCGCGCAAGGAGATCATCGAACCCGGCGCGGCCGAGACTCCGGCGGAGTGATGGACATGGATGGATCAACCACCTTCGGGGGGGCGGCAACCGCCCCCTTCTACCTGCCGCAGGCGGATGAATGCGAGGTGTTCGCCGCCGCGCATGAAAACGACCTGCCGGTGCTGCTCAAGGGACCGACGGGCTGCGGCAAGACCCGATTCGTGGCGCACATGGCGCAACGGCTGGGGCGCAAGCTCTACACCGTGGCCTGCCATGACGACCTGGCCGCCGCCGACCTGATCGGGCGCTATCTGCTGAAGGGCGGCGAAACCGTCTGGGTCGATGGCCCCCTGACGCGCGCGGTGCGCGAAGGCGCGATCTGCTATCTCGATGAGGTGGTCGAGGCGCGCAAGGACGTGACCGTGGTGTTGCACCCGCTGACCGACGACCGGCGCATCCTGCCGATCGACCGCACCGGAGAGGAACTGGAAGCCGCGCCCGGCTTCATGCTGGTGGCCTCCTACAACCCGGGCTACCAGAACATCCTCAAGACGCTCAAACCCTCGACCCGGCAACGGTTCATCTCGATCGAGTTCGATTTTCCGCATCCCGACCTTGAGACGGAAGTGGTCGCGCAGGAAAGCGGCCTGCCGCTGGAACGCTGCAAGCCGCTGATCCGGCTGGCGAACAAGCTGCGCGCGCTGAAAGGGCAGGACCTGGAGGAAGGCGTCTCGACCCGGCTGGTGGTCTATGCGGCCACGCTGATCGCGCAAGGCATGAATACCGACCGCGCCATCCGCGCGGCGATGATCGAACCGCTGACGGATGACGAGGACGTCAAACGCGGGCTCCTCGATCTGGTCACGGCTGTCTTTGGGTGAGGCCAGCCAATGGACCGGATCGAATTTGAGCCATGGGAACCCGAAGAAACCGTCGGGAAACTGTGGCACAAATTTGCCAGCCGCCTGGATGCGCCTGAGGCGCATGAAGGAGCCGCGGTCGATCTTTCCGAGATCGGCGGGCGGCTGGCCGTTCTTTTCCGGGGACTGGGCGGGGCGTCGTCGGTGGAGCTGCGCCCGGTTTCCCCCGAAATCTCCCGCCACCGGCTGAGCTGGCGCCGGCGTCTGGGCGCCGAGGCCGAGGCCGTGCCGCGCGCCAGTTTCGACGGCGAGGTGCTGCGCCTGCCCGACCGGCTGGCGGTGTTCCCGTCGCGCGAGGCGAACGGCGCGCTCTATGTCTGGCTGGCGGCCTGTGCAGCGCATGCGTCCGACAGGGTGGATCAGGACGATCCGTTGCGCGCCGATCTCGCTGCGCTGGCCGCGTCGCGGGCGATGGTCGCGGCCACGCTGGAGGATGCCCCGGGCCTGCGCCCTCTCTACGAAGGACTCTGCGCCGCGCTGTTGCACCAGCGCCGGGTGCCCGACCTGCCGCGCGATGAGGCCGCCGTCGAGGCCGTGATCCGAAACATGCTGGGCGACCCCGCCCCTCTGTCCGATCGCGCCGCCGCGTTTCAGGCCGCCTGCGCGGGCGACCCGCTGGACCCCGCGATCACCGCGCCGCGCAAGTATCGCCCGTTCCGCCCCGTCCCGCTATGGCCCGAGCTGCGCCCGGTCGAGTTCAGCGAGGCGGGCGAAGTCGAAACACGCGAAATCGAAGGCACCCCCGAGGAAGCCGGCGAAAAGACCCACCGCGCCCGCCGCCGCAAATCCGATCAGGCCGAGCGCCGCGACAGTCTCATCCTGCACAAGTTCGAGGCGATCCTGAGCTG
Organism: Jhaorihella thermophila; assembly: GCF_900108275.1. GTDB lineage: Bacteria > Pseudomonadota > Alphaproteobacteria > Rhodobacterales > Rhodobacteraceae > Jhaorihella > Jhaorihella thermophila. The sequence goes on along the minus strand of NZ_FNVD01000002.1, from coordinate 326,837 downwards.
GGCCGAGTTCCTCAACCTCAATCGCCGGGTCGATGACGACGATCCCGACAACGCCAAGAAGGCCGCCGACGACCAGGAGGAAATCGGGCTGGGCCAGATATCCAAGGCGCCGCCGACGCGGCTGAAGCTGCATCTCGACCTCGCCCCCGAGGACGTGGACCGCGAACGCCTGTCGGGCCGGATCACCTATCCCGAATGGGACACGCGCACCGGCGCCTATCTGCCCGACCACGTCTGCGTCCTGACCAGCGATGTGGAGGCCAAGCCCGAGCAGGAGGCCTATGCCCACGACCCCGCCGCGTCGCGCCGCATCCGCGCCGTGCGCCGCCAGTTCGAGGCGCTGCGCCCCGGTCGCGTGACGACGCGCGGCCATCTCGACGGCGACGATCTGGATATCGAGGCCGCCGTGCGCGCCGAAGTGGACCGTCTGGCCAGCGGCGAGGGCAGTGAACGGATCTGGTTGCGATCCCGGCCCGAGGCCCGCGATCTCGCCGTGTCGATCCTGCTGGACGTGTCGCGCAGCACCGAAAGCGCGGTGTCGGGCCGCGCCGTGATCGACATCGAGCGCGAGGCGCTGGACGCGCTGGCCTGGGGGCTGGACGCCTGCGGCGACGATTTCGCGATCCACGCCTTTTCCTCGCTGAAACGGCACCGGGTCCATGTCCAGCGCTGCAAGGGATTTGACGAGCCCATGGGCCCGGAGGTCGAACGCCGCATCGGCGGGCTGCGCCCCGGTTTCTACACGCGCCTTGGCGCGGCGATCCGGCATGTGTCGGCCGAGCTGTCGCAACAGGCCCGCAAGCGGCGGCTGCTCCTGGTCATTACCGACGGCAAGCCCAATGATCTGGACCATTACGAAGGCCGCCACGGGATCGAGGACACCGCCATGGCCGTGCGCGAGGCGCGACGGGCGGGACATTCGGTATTCGGCATCACCGTGGACGCCAAGGGCAAGGCGTGGTTTTCGCGCATGTTCGGGCAGGGCGGGTTCGCCGTGATCCCGGACCCGGAAAAGCTGATCTTCGCCCTGCCGCAGATCTACCGGCAACTGGTGGGCGCATGAGCGACGCGGCCTCGGGTTCCGCCCTTGACGACCTGCCCGGCGAACTGCTGATGTGGGTGCTGATCGTGTCGGAACTGCTGGTGTTCGGCGCGGGGCTGGTGGCCTTCATGGCCGTGCGCCTGACCGATCCGGCGGGCTTTGCAGCGGCGCAGGATCACCTGTTCCGCGCGGGCGCGGCGCTCAACACGATGGTGCTGGTCTCCAGCGGGTTTCTGGCCGCGCAGGCGCTGCGATGGCGCGAGGCCGGGGCGCGCGGTGCGGCGCGATGGGCGCTGGTCGCGGCGGCGGCGCTGGGAGTGGTGTTCCTGATCATCAAGGGCGCGGAATACGCCGCCAAATCCGCCGATGGGATCGGCTGGGACACTCATGCCTTTTTCACCTTCTACTATTTGTTGACCGGATTTCACGCTGCGCATGTGGTGGCGGGCGTGGTCCTGCTGATGCTGGTGGCGTGGCGCGATGCGGTGGCCAACATTCAGGCCGTGGCCATGTTCTGGCACATGGTCGATCTGGTATGGGTGCTGCTCTACCCGGTGATCTATCTGCTGGCCTGAAGGAGACAACGATGCCCGCGCTGTCCAACCGCCTGATCGCCGCCTGGGCCTGGCTGGCCGGGCTCGGCGGCTTGGCCGCGCTGATCGCCGCCGGCGTGGGGCAGGGCGTGCCGCGCCGGGCGGCGGGGGCGGCGATCCTCGTGCTGGCGGTGCTCAAGGCGCGGGTGATCCTCGCGCGCTACCTCGATCTCGATCGCGCGCGCGCCTGGCTGTCGGGGTTCGGTTGGGCGGTGACGCTTTGGGCGGCGCTGGTGCTGGGGCTCTATCTCGTCTGAAGAACGATCCGGTTCAGACCCGGAAGGCGGCGGCCAGATCCTCGGGCAGGTCGAAATCCTCCAGCACCTTCGCGCGGGCCATCTCCGACATCTTGCGCGCGGTCTTTGCGACAATGTCGCGGATCTTCTCGGCGTCATACTTGCCGCCGTATTTCTCGACGAAGCCGCCGAAATAGTGTTTCACGAAGACATAGCTCGCCACGTCTTCCAGCGCCTGCACCAGCGGGTCGCGCTTGACCCCTTCCTTGCGCAGCATCTTGCTCACCTGGGCGATTTCGTCCGGGCCATAGCCGGCCTCGGCCATGATCTCGCCCACCCGCCGGGCGTGGTGGGCGGCCAGATCGCGGCGCCATTTGTGGTAGCCGGCCTTGCCTTCGGGATAATCGGACCGCGGCAGGATCCAGCGTTCGATATGCTGGCCACGCACCGCGATGCGCAGCAGGTCATCGGCATCGGGATAGAGATGGTCCAGCGCCGCGCTCATCCGCTGGCCATAAAGCAGCGCCTCGGGCTGTCCCTCGTCTTGGCGCGGATCCTTGGCATTGGCCGCGTCGATTGCGGCGATCACGGTGTCAAGCTTGCTCATCCCTTGCTCCATGCATTTGCTGGGTCTTCCTCGGCATAGTCGCGCAGTCGCTCGATGTCGGCAATCTGCGCGTGGTTCTTTCGGATCGTGACACCGGCCGGTTTCAGCCGGGAAAAGGCGCGGCTGAGGCTTTCGGGCTTCATGCCAAGCCGCCCGGCGATCAGCGCCTTGTCATAGGGCAGATCCACGGTGCAGCCGCCGCTGTCCTGCGAACACAGCGACAGCAGGAATTCGGCCACCCGCTGCGCCCCGGTCTGGGCCTTGATCTGCTGGAGCTGTTCGACCAGTCCGTGCAGATGGGTAAAGGTCGCGGCCAGGATCGACACGCAGACGTCGGGATCTTCGTGCATCATCTCGACCAGCACCGAGGCCGGCACCACCATCAGCTCGCTGGCGGTCACTGCCTCGGCCGAGACTGGATAGGGGCCGTTCTTGAGCGCCACCGCCTCGCCGAAGCTTTCGCCCCGGGCAAAGACGCCCACGATCGCCTCGGCCCCGTTGGGCGAGACGCGGTAGAGCTTGACCCAGCCGTCGAGCACCACATGCACGCCTTCGGCCGGTTCGTCCTGCAGAAAGATCGTCTCGCCCCGCTCGTAATGGCGAAAGATCGCTCGTTCCAGCAGCGGTTCCACATGCTGATCCGGCAGGGACCGTATGAACAGCGACGTCCGTGCGATATCCTTGTGCTTTTCGTGCGCCACGCGCCCCGTGTCCCGTCGTTGCGTTTCTTTTGTCCCGGCGCCACCTTAGCCGGATCGGCGCGCGCGTGCATCCCGAAATGCGCCCGCCGACGCCACGGCCTTGACTAATGTCATGGATCGCCCCGCAAAGGGGCGGCAGTCTGGCGCAAACCGAAGCGCACGGAGACCGCCATGAATTACCAGGACTTCTTCCGTCAGAGCCTCGACCGTCTGCGCGACGAAGGCAATTACCGCGTGTTCGTCGATCTCGAGCGCCGCTGCGGGTCGTTCCCCGACGCGACGCAGCATGATGGGGCGGCAACGCGCGACGTGACGGTGTGGTGCTCCAACGACTATCTGGGCATGGGACAGCACCCCAAGGTTCTGGCGGCGATGCACGCGGCGCTGGATCGCGCGGGCGCGGGCGCGGGCGGTACGCGCAACATCTCGGGCACCACCCACGACCATGTTCTGCTGGAACGCGAACTGGCCGACCTGCACGGGAAAGAGGCGGCGCTGCTCTTTACCTCCGGTTATGTGTCGAACTGGGCGGCGCTGGGCACGCTGGCGTCGAAGATCCCCGGCTGCATCGTCTTTTCCGACAGTCTCAACCATGCTTCGATGATCGAAGGCATCCGCCACTCACGGGCCCAGAAGGTGATCTGGGCACACAATGACGTCGCCGATCTCGAAGCGAAGCTCGCCGCCGCTCCGGCCAACGCGCCCAAGCTGATCGCCTTTGAAAGCGTCTATTCGATGGACGGGGACATCGCGCCGATCAGGGAGATCTGCGATCTCGCCGATCGTTACAACGCGATGACCTATCTGGACGAGGTGCATGCGGTGGGGCTCTACGGTCCGCGCGGCGGCGGGATCGCCGAACGCGAGGGGCTGATGGATCGCCTGACCGTGATCGAGGGCACGCTGGGCAAGGCCTTCGGCGTGGTGGGCGGCTATATCGCGGCCTCGGCCGAGCTGGTGGACTTCGTGCGCAGTTTTGCCAGCGGCTTCATCTTCACCACGGCGCTGCCGCCGCATGTGGCGGCCGGGGCGGCGGCCTCGGTGCGGCATCTCAAGGAGTCGTCGGTAGAGCGCGACCTGCAGAAGGCGCGCGTGGCCGAACTGCGCGCGCGGCTGGATGCCGAGGGCATCCCGCATCTGGACAACCCGAGCCATATCATTCCGGTGATGGTGGGCGATCCGGTCAAATGCAAGTTCATCTCGGACACGCTGCTGGAAGAGTTCGGCATCTACATCCAGCCGATCAACTATCCTACCGTGCCCAAGGGGACCGAGCGGCTGCGCATCACGCCCTCGCCGGTGCACAGCCGGGCGGACATGGATCGGCTGGTGGAGGCGCTCAGCACGCTGTGGAGCCGTTGCCTGATGGCCCGGCGGCCGGCGGCGGCGCAATAGAGCGCGGACATGGGCGCGGTCTTGACCCGCCGGCGGTTCCTTGCGATCAGCGCCTGCGCGGTGGCCGTGCCGGCGCGGGCCGGCGAAGTGGCGCGCTGGCGGGGGCGGGCTCTGGGGGCATCGACGTCGATGATCCTGACCGGGCTGACGCCGGCGCAGGCCGCGCCGGTCTTTGCCGCGGTGGAGCGCGAGCTGGACCGGCTGGAGGCGATTTTCAGCCTGTTTCGGGAAGGCTCGGAAATCGCGCGGCTGAACCGGGTGGGGCGGCTGCGGTTCCCTTCGGCCGAGATGGTCGCGGCGCTGGACTTGTCGGGCCGGCTCCACCGCGCCACAGGCGGCGCGTTCGATCCCACGGTGCAGCCGCTGTGGCAGGCGCTGGCCGAGGGGCGCGGGCCGCGCGGCGCAGCGGTCGGGTGGCGGCATGTCCGGCGCGATCGGGAGGAGATCCGCTTTGCCCGGCCCGGCATGGCGATCACGCTGAACGGGCTGGCGCAGGGGATCGTCACCGACCGGCTCGCGGCGCTGCTGCGCGGGCGCGGGCTCACTGATCTTCTCATTGACATGGGCGAAATCGTCGCCTTGGGCCGGCGACCGGATGGCGCCCCCTGGCGGGCCGGGATCGCGGCGGCGGACGGGCGGGTGCTGAAGACGGTCCGTCTGGCCGACCGGGCGGTGGCGACCTCGGCGCCCCTGGGCACCGTGATCGGAGGGCGGGGGCACATCATCGACCCGCGTGCGCCGGGGCGGCCGGCCGTTCACGCCACGGCCGCGGTCAGCGCGCCGCAGGCGGCGGTGGCCGACGGGCTTTCCACGGCGTTCTGCCTGCTGGATGCCCCCGCCGCGCGCGCGGTCGTGGCCGCGTTCCCCGGCGCGCGGATCGAGGCGCTCGAAACCGCCTGATGCCCCGCCGCCGGTTCCGGGACTTCGGGCCACACTGCGACAACCTTGGCCGCAAAGCCACTGGACGCAAAGCTGATTGTTATCTTACGGTCATTTTGCAGGAGTTCGAAGAAAGGCATTCATCATGGGCCGGAATGACTCCATCGCGTCGCCCGTCGAACCGGTGACCGGCGACGCCAACACGGAAGGGAATGGACGCGTCGTCTACTCCCAGGATCCCCGCGATTTCGGATGGATGAAGGAAAACGTCCCCTGCCAGGCGGCCTGCCCGGCGGGAACGGACATTCCATCCTACATCCTGGCGATCCTGCAGGGGCGATACGGCGATTCCTACGAAATCAACCGCGAGGTCAACGTCCTGCCCGGCGTGCTGGGGCGGATCTGTTCGCGGCCCTGCGAAAACGACTGCCGCCACGGCTGGCCCGGCAATGGCGAACCGGTCAGCATCTGCCACCTGAAACGGTCGGCGGCGGACCTGAAACGTCGCGGCCACCGGCTGAACGAAAGCCTCTATGGGCCGTCTGGCAAGAAGGTGGCGATCGTCGGCGCCGGCCCGGCGGGCGTGGCGGCGGCGCATGACCTGTCGCTGATGGGGCACGATGTCACCATCTTCGACCGTGAAACCGAACCGGGCGGCATGCTGGCCTACGGCATCCCCGAGTTCCGCCTGCCGCGCGAGATCCTGCGCGAGGAGATCCACAACGCCCTGCGGCTGGGGGTGGAGCTGCGCACCGGTGTCGCCATCGGCAATGGCGAGGGCGAGCTGCCGCTGTCGAAGCTGCGTGAGGAGTTCGACGCGGTGCTGCTGGCCACGGGCTGCATGGCGGCAACCGAGATCCCGCTGCGCGACGACCCGCTGGGCGCGGCGGTGGCGCGGTTCGAAAACGTGGAATACGGGTTCGACTTTCTTCTGGACATGCACCGGGGCGTGCCCAAGACGGTGGGCCGCCGCGTCGCCGTGCTGGGCGCGGGCTTCACCGCGCTGGACTGCGCCCGCGTGGCGCGGCGGCTGGGCGGGCAGGAGGTCACCATCCACCTGCGCACGACCGAGGAATACATCCCCGTCACCAAGGACGAAATCCAGGAGGCCAAGGCCGAGGGGATCCGGTTCATGGGCCTGCGCACGCCGGTCGCCTTCAAGGGCGAAGGCGGGCGGATGACGGCGGTGGAATTCGTCCAGAACCGGCTGGGCGGATGGCGCGACAACGGCCGGCGCAAGGCGATCCCGATCGAGGGATCCGAGTTCGACTTCGAATGCGACACGGTGCTGATCGCGATCGGCCAGCGCACCGCGCATGAATTTCTCGATACCGATCTGGAGCTGGACCGGTGGAAGAACGCCGCCGTGGACGATCGCGGCATGACCTCGCAGGTCGGCGTGTTCGCGGCGGGCGACTACGTCAAGGGCGCCTCGACCGTGATCGAGGCGGTCGGGCAGGGACGCGAGGTGGCGCGCAGCATCGACACCTGGCTGATGGGCAAGCCGCGCCGCGTTCCGGCGGTCCGGATCGAAAAGGTCGAGGCGCCGCTGCGCAAACGCGCCTGGGACTTCATCCCGCGCACCCACATGCCGACCGAAGACATCGAAGAACGCGTCGCCCATCTGACCGAAGAGGTCGAGCGCGGCTATGACGACGCGCTGGCCCATGAAGAGGCCAAGCGCTGCTATCTGTGCAACCTGCAATACAAGATCGACATCGACAACTGCATCTATTGCCGGGCCTGCATCGAGGTCGCGCCCAAGAACTGCATCAAGCTCGTCGAGGGGGTCGAGATCCGCGAGGACGGCACCTATGGCAAGCTGCTGGAAACGTCCGAGTGGGACCATGTCGGCGCGATCTGGATCGACAATGTGGAATGTATCCGCTGCGGCGCCTGCTACGAGGTCTGCCCGACCAAGTGCATCTCGATCACCCGCAACACGCTGTGCATGCTGGAGGTGGACTGATGGCCGAGCCGCATCATCACGTGATCATCGGCAGCGGCTCGGCGGGCTTCGGTGCCGCCAAGACGCTGCGCGAAGGCGATCCCGACTGCCGGATTACCATGTTCACCATGGACGCGATTCCTTTTTATCACCGCTATCGCCTGCCCGAGGTCTTTCGCGGCCGCACCGACTGGCGCGATCTCCTGGCCAAGCCGCCGTCCTTCTACGAGGAAAACGGCATCACCCTGCGCCGTCGCTGCCGGGTGGTGGACGTGGACGGGTCGGCGCATGTGGTCAGCCTGGCGCATCAGGAAACGGTGCCCTTCGACAGCCTTCTGGTGGCCGCGGGCGGGCGGGCCTACCTGCCGGAAAACCTCTCCGGTCACGCGCATCTGATCCACGGTTTCGGGTCGTTCGAGGCGGCGATGCGTGTCTACAACGACCTGCCCAGGGGCGGCCGCGTCGTCATGATCGGCGGCGACATGATCGGGCTGGATCTGCTGCTGACGCTTCTGGACACGGGCTACCGGGTGACGCTGATCGTCAATGCCCAGACCTTCTGGCCGCATGAACTGACCGCCGAGCAGCGCGCGCCGCTGCTGGAGGCGCTGCGGGGCAAGGGCGTGGATGTCATCGAGAACGCCCGCGCCGTGGGCATTTCGCCGCAGAATGGCGGGGCGCCGGCGCGCAGGGTGGCGCTGGATGACGGCAGGGAGATCGAGGGCGACGTGGTGATGGCCTTCTGCGGGCTGGCCACGTCGGTCGAATTCATGCTGCGGGCCGAGGTGGACATCGAACGCGGCCTTCTGGTCAGCCCCGAGTTGCAGACCACCAACGATGCGATCTGGGCCGCCGGCGACATCTGCCAGATCTGGCACGATGGCGAAAAGGCCTACAAGTTCTACCACGGCTGGAAGAACGTCCGCGTCATGGGCCAGCTCGCCGCGCGCAACATTCTGGGCGCGCACGAGCCGTTCGACGTCGATGTGGAGGACCGGATCTGGGTCGATGAGGATGGCGAGATCCAGTCCACCTTCTGGACCCGCAAGCCATGAGGAGGGCCGCGCGATGAACAAGTCCGGCACCGATATCCAGTTCGCGATCTGCGGTTCGGCCGGGGACGGTACGATCGCCTCGGGCGACATAATGAAGCGGGCGGCGGCGGCGATGGGGTTCCATGTCATCGCCTTTGACGTCTATCCGCCCGAGATCCGGGGCTTCGGCAAGTGCATCTCGCGCATCCGCATCTCCAGCGAGCAGGCCTATTCGCTGAAGGAACAATCGGACGTCTTCGTGTCGCTCAATGACGGGCACGCGATCCCGCATGTGGGCGAGGTGCGCGACTATGGAGCGGTGATCTATGACGACCACCTGATCGCGCCGGTGGCCGAGGGCGGGCATATCAGCGCCCATATCAGGCCCGCGCAGATCCCCTATGGGCTGCCGATCCGGCAGATTTCCGAACAGGCCACCAATGCCGCCCGCAGCCGCAACATCGTGGTGCTGGGCTATGTCGCAGGACTCCTGGACCTGCCGGCCGAGGCGTTCCGCAAGGTGATCGCCCAGAAATTCGCGTCCAAGCCGGCGGTCGTGACCGAAAGCAACATCCGCGCCTTTGACGCGGGGCTGGAGGCCGGCCGCGGCGTGTTCCGCTATGACGACGTCGCGGTGGGCGCGGCACCCACGGCCGCCGACGGCGAGGCGGTGATGATGACCGGCAACGGCGCCATCGTGCGCGGGTTTCTCGAAGGCGGAATCCAGAGCTATTTCGGCTATCCGATCACGCCGGCCACCAGCATCATGGAGCGGCTGGCGGTGGAACTGCCCAAGGCCGGCGGCAGGTTCCTGCAGACCGAGGACGAGATCGCCGCCATTTCCGCCACGATCGGAGCGGGGTTTGCGGGGTCGCGGGCGGCTACGGCGACCTCCGGCCCCGGCCTTGCCCTGATGACCGAGATGATGGGGCTGGGCGTGATGGCCGAGGTGCCGGCGGTGGTGGTGTGCAGCCAGCGCGGCGGCCCGTCCACAGGTCTGCCGACCAAGACCGAACAGTCCGACCTGAACCTTGCGGTGCATGGCGGATCGGGGGATGCGCCGCGTATCGTGATCGCGCCGACCAATGTCGAGGGCTGCTATCGCTGCGCCGGCATGGCCTTCGAGATCGCCGAGAAATACCAGGTTCCGGTGGTGCTGCTGATCGACCTCTACCTGTCGAACCGGTATGAGACCGTGTTCCCGTCGGACAAGAACGTCTTTGCCCCGAAACCGCGCGAAGTGCCGAAGGTGAAGGAGGGCGAGGACTACAAGCGGTTCGTCCTGACCGAGGACGGCATCTCGCCCCGCGCGCTGCCGGGGGATGCGGGGATGATGTATACGGCGACGGGGCTGGAGCACAACGAGCTGGGCAAACCCAGCGACGTTCTGCACATGGAGATGAACGCCAAGCGGCACCACAAGCTGAAATCGGCGGTGAACTATCCCGGCCTGACCACGTCGAAGCGGTTCGGCGACATGGGCAAGGTGGATGTGGGCATTCTTGGCTGGGGTTCGACCTTTGGCGAGATTCTGGAAACCATGTTCGAGGCCCAGGCCGAGGGGATCAGCTGTTCGGCGATGAAGGTGGTGATGCTGTCGCCGCTGCCCGAGGGCGAGCTGCGCGCCTTCTTTGACGACTGCAAGGTCGTGCTGGTGCCCGAGCTGAACTATCAGGGCCAGTTCGCCAATCTGGTTTCCGGCGCGATCGGGCGGCCGGTGGTGCGGCTGAACCGGACCATCGCCACGCCGATGCCGGTGGCCGAGATCCTGTCCGAGGTGCGCCGGCTGGCGGCGGAAGTGAATGAACCGGTGGCGGCGGCCGCCGGGGGAGTGTGAGCCATGAACGAACGCGTGCAACCGGTCTATCTCGAGGACAAGCTGGAAGAGATCCGCGAGGACGGGCACCTGAAATACCGGTCGAAGTCGCTGCCGACCTGGTGTCCGGGCTGCGGCTATTTCAGCATGGCGGATGCGCTGACCGTGGCGCTGAACCGGCTGGGGCTGGACAACAAGGACGTGGTGGTGGTTTCCGGAATCGGCTGCGCCTCGCGCTTTCCGTTTTTCGTGAACACCTACGGGTTCCACACGCTGCACGGTCGGGTGCTGCCGGTGGCCACGGGCGTGAAGATCGGCAATGACGCGCTGACGGTGATCGCGGTGGGGGGCGACGGGGACGCCTTTGCCATCGGCGCGGGGCATCTGCCGCACGCGGCCCGGCGCAACGTGGACATGACCTATCTGGTGTTCGACAACGGCATTTACGGGCTGACCAAGGGGCAGACCTCGCCGACTTCGGCGCTGGGGTTCAAGACGTCATCGACGCCCTACCAGAACGGGGACATGCCGGTGAACCCGCTGTTGATGCTGCTGAGCTATGAGGCGACCTGGGTCGGGCAGGCCTATGCGGGACGACCGCATCATCTGGCGGACATGATCACGCAGGCGATCGAGCACAAGGGGTTTTCCTTCCTGCGGATCCTGTCGCCCTGCGTGACCTTCGACAAGACGAACAACACCTATGTGAATCTCGGCATGAAGGTGCGGGATTTGCCCGAGGGCCATGACCGCTCGGACCGGCTGGCGGCGATGGCGCGGGCGATGGAAGAGGATCATCCGGCGCTGGGCGTCTATTTCGAGGAGCAGCGCCAGACGCTGGGCGAGGTGATGCAGGACGCCATCGACAAGGCGCAGGGCATGAACCTGGCGCCGAAGGGGGTCTAGCGAAAGGGTTTCGGATCGGCTGCGCCGATCCGACCGATGCGGGGGCTCTGCCCCCGCGCCCCCGGAGTATTTGCAGCAAGATGAAGCGGGCGAGGGCACGCCTTGGTTTGCGCGTGTCAGTCTATCTTGCCGGCTTCGATCATCGCGTCGGCGATTTCGCGATATGCCTTGCGCCATGCGGCCTCCATCTCGGGCGTGAAATCGGGGCCGAGCAGTTCCTTGAACGTGTCGATCAGCGCCTCGCCCATGGTTTCGAAGTGCTGGGCGTGGACGCCGAGCGCCCCGTGGGTGCGGGCCAGCGGTTCCAGAACCTCCTGCGCTCCGCCGAGTTGGCGCAGGGCGGTGACGATGGTGCGCAGGGTGCGCATGAAGCGCATCCCCTGGCCGGCGATGTCTTCGCGAAAGAGCGCGCGCAGGTTCGGGTCGCGTTCGAACAGTTTTTCGTAAAACAGCGTTGGCTGGGCGAAAAGCTCTTCGGAACGGGCCATGGTGAAGGCCTGTTCGATGAGGGCGAGTTCCTGGTTTGAAAGAGTGATTGGCATGCCGGTCGGTCTCTCCTCTCCCATCCGCCGCGCGTGGCGGCGACTGTGCGTGGGCATGATAACCGGGAAAGCGCTGCCGCATCTTGAGCAGAGTCAAACTGCGGCAACGGGTCTCAGGCGGTAATGTCCGGAGTGGTCTCGGCCGCCAGCCCCATTGCATGCGCGGTGCGGTCGAGATTCGTCCAGGCGAGTTTCTCGCGCAGGGCCACGACCGAGCCGATGATGATCATGCAGGGGCTTTTCATTCCGGCTTCGGCCACCTCGCCGGCGATGTCCGACAGCGGCGCGGTGACGACGCGCTGATCGGGCCGAGTGCCGTTCTGGATCACCGCCACCGGCGTGGTCATGTCCACGCCGCGATCTGCAAAGCCCTTGACGAGAACGGGCAGATTGCTCAGCCCCATGTAGATCGCCACGGTCTGTTTCGGGCGGATCAGGACGTCCCAGTCCAGATCCAGAACGCCATCCTTTCCATGCGCTGTCACGAACAGGCAGGATTGGGCATGGTCGCGATGGGTCAGCGGGATGCCGGCATAGGTGCCTGCCCCCGAGGCTGCCGTGATCCCCGGCACCACCTGGAAGGCGATGCCGGACGCGGCCAGTTCCTCGATTTCCTCGCCGCCGCGGCCGAAGATGTAGGGGTCGCCCCCCTTGAGGCGCAGCACGCGCCTGCCCTCGCGCGCCAGCCGCACCATCAGTTTGGAGATGTCCTCCTGCTGCATGGTGTGCTCTTTCGAGAGCTTGCCGACATAGATGCGTTCGGCGTCGCGGCGCACCAGCGACATGATCTCGTCCCCCACCAGGCGGTCGTAGAGCACCACGTCGGCGCGCTGCATCAGGCGCAGCGCGCGGAAGGTGAGCAGGTCGGGATCGCCGGGGCCGGCGCCGACCAAGTAGACCTCGCCCACCGGGCGGGCACGGCCCGAGGCCGTGGCCTCGAGATCGTCCTCGATCTGCGCCCTGGCGCGATCGACCGCGCCCGACAGGAAGAAGTCGCCCGCGGGGCCGTCGATCAGCCGTTCCCAGAAATGCCGGCGTTCGCGGCCCGACGCTATCGTCCGGGCGATGTCGGCGCGAAAGCCGCTGGCGAACTCGGCCAGCCGGCCGAAGGCGGCGGGCAGGGTGGCCTCGATCCGGGCGCGCAGGATGCGGGCGATCACCGGCGCGGTGCCCCCCGTCGAGATCGCCACCACGATCGGCGAACGGTCCACGATCGACGGCGTAATGAAGTCGCACAGGTCGGGCCGGTCGGCGATGTTGCAGGGGATGTTGCGGGCGCGGCACCATTCGGAAAGGCGCGTGTCGCGGGCGTCGTCCTCGGAGGCGCCCCAGGCCACGGCGCAGTCGTCCATGTCGGTTTCGTCCGGCACGCGGTGGTGGATCACCAGCCCGTCGCGGTTCTGCAGGGCAAGAACCTCGTCGCCCGGATGCGGGTCGAACAGCACGACCTGCGCGCCGCAGTCCAGCGCCCGTTCGGCCCGGCGCGCGGCCACGGTGGTTCCGCCGTCAACGACCACCCTGCGGTCGCGAATGTTCAGAAATATCGGCAGGTAATCCATGTTGGTTCCTTCTATTGAACCGTGTCGGTCGCCGCCCCGTCCGCAGCCGTGGCGAGAATCGCGGACAGTTGCCGGGCCGTGTCGGGGTCCAGGTCAACCTGCGTTATGCGCTTGCCTTCCATCAGCACCAGCCGCACCATGCGCAATCCGCTTGGATAGGAGACTTCGCGGATGCGGGCGCGGCGGCGAAAGGGAAGCTCAAGCTCGGCGATCTCCTTCAGCGTTTCTTCAGCCATAGCTGGTCCCCCGTGTAAAGGCGGCTTCGAGGATCCATTCCCATTTGCGCGGCGTGTCGCGATAGTCGGGCTTGATGTCGAATTCGATGAACATCTCGCCGGCCTCGCCTGCTTCGGCCACGAGCCGTTCGAGTTCGTCGAAACTCTTTACTTCCGGGTGGGCGATGATCAGATCGCTCAGTTTCGCCATTTCAGCCTCCTCCGATTCGGTTGTGGAACCGGACCCGGTAGAGCAGGCGCGATTGAGCCGCGTCCGGCGCCCTGTCGAATCCGGTCCTGTCGTGCAGGACATTGTTGTTCAGGATCCCTTGTCCCGCGTCCAGCCGCAGCGTGCAGGTCAACGGGTCGCCTCGGACGAGGTGGTCGCGCAGCCAGGCCTCGGCGGCGCGGGTGGTGGGATCGTCGCGCCATTCGATGCTGCGGGTGCGTGCGGTATAGCGCATCTGCAGCCGCCCGGTCCCGGGGTCGGGGTAGAACACCGGCCCGACCGAGGCTGGGCGCAGCCTGCCGTTCGGTTCACGGTTTTCGGGGATGGTCATCGCCTGCGGATGCATCAGGGCGCGCAGGTAATCGGGATGGGCATCGCGCAGGCGGATATAGAGGATTTCGGGATCGAGGATGCGGTTTTCACCGCCCGATCCGGCCGCCCGGACGCAATGCAGGACAAAGGCCGAGATCCGTTCGCCCGGTGCGTTGTAATAGCCGTCCGTGTGCCATTTCAGCGGCTTGGTGGAATAGGGGATGTAGCCGCGCTTGCCCTCTTCCTCGGACGGTTGCAGCGCGACGATGCCTTGATCTCCGGCCGAGCGGTGGGCCTCGGCGATGCGCAGGCCGAACGCTTCGGCGAATCGGCGCAGGGCGGGCGCGACCTGCTCGGGATCGTCGGGGCGGCGGGCGACGTAATGGGCGAAATTGACGGAATCGCAACGCCGGATCAGTTCGCCGCGCTCGGATTCGGTCGGCGCGGCAAGGTCGCGGACCTCGACGGGATCGAGCCCTTGGGCGGTCTCGGCGGCAGCCAGCCGAGCTTCGCGCCAGCGCCGGTAGGGTTGATCCGTCTCCAGATCAGTCCATTCAAATTCGTGGATTTTTTCGGCTGGCTTCGGAATCATGCTTGTTCATCCGTGGTTCGAACTTAACCGCCCCATAACAGAAAATTGCTGAACATTTCCGGCGCGGCGTCGGTTTTGGTTGATTATTACATTCGATTATCACAATGTATAGATATCAGCGATTGGGAGGTCGCGGGCAACATGGGGGCGGACGCGGGGAAGGCGTCCCAGCCGCCGGGAGGACGGCAAGCCTGCAACTTTCGAACCGTGACGGGCCGGCGACGGCGAGGAGATGGAAAAGGGAGACGCGCGATGAAGGACGGCGATCCAAGGGACGACAACAAGACCACGGGCGAAGGCGTGCATCCAACGCCGCTGCTGGACGAGCTCGAGGACGGCCCCTGGCCCAGCTTCGTGACCGGCCTCAAGCGGCTGCGCGACGAGGGCGCGCCCAACAATCGCAAGATGATGAACGACCTTCTGGGCCAGCTGAACCATTCCTATGAAAAGCGGCTTGGCTTCTGGAAGGGCGGCACCGTGTCGGTCTATGGCTATGGCGGCGGGGTGATCCCGCGCTTTTCCGAGGTGGCCGACAAGTTCCCCGAATCGAAGGAGTTCCACACCCTGCGGGTGATGCCGCCGGCGGGCTATCACTACACCACCGACGTGCTGCGCAAGATGTGCGACATCTGGGAACGTCACGGCTCGGGTCTGATCGCGTTCCACGGCCAGTCGGGCGACATCATGTTTCAGGGCACCGACACGGAGGGCGTGCAGAAGGCGTTCGACGAGCTCAACGAACTGGGCTTCGACCTGGGCGGCGCGGGGCCTGCGCTGCGCACCGCGATGAGCTGCGTGGGCCACGCGCGCTGCGAACAGTCCTGCTATGACGAGGTGCGGGCCCATCGCACCATCATCAACACGTTGCTGGACGAAATGCATCGCCCGTCGCTGCCCTACAAGTTCAAGTTCAAGTTCTCGGGCTGCGCCAACGACTGCG
This sequence comes from Jhaorihella thermophila, assembly GCF_900108275.1. Classification (GTDB taxonomy): domain Bacteria; phylum Pseudomonadota; class Alphaproteobacteria; order Rhodobacterales; family Rhodobacteraceae; genus Jhaorihella; species Jhaorihella thermophila. The sequence continues at coordinate 311,291 of NZ_FNVD01000002.1, read as the reverse complement.
TGAACGCCATCCACCGCGCCGATTTCGCGGTGATCGGCACCTGGCGCGACGACATCAAGATCGACCAGGAAAAGGTCAAGGAGCATATCGCCACGGTGGGGCGCAAATACACCATCGACACCGTGGTCAACATGTGCCCGACTCGGGCGATTTCGCTGCATGACGACGACACGCTGGAGATCGACAACAAGTCCTGCGTGCGCTGCATGCACTGCATCAACGTGATGACCAAGGCACTGAGCCCCGGCGACGACCGCGGCGTGTCGATCCTGATCGGGGGCAAGCGGGCGCTGAAGATCGGCGACCTGATGGGGATCAACGTCATCCCCTTCATGAAGCTCGAGACCGACGAGGACTTCGAGAAGCTGACCGAATTCGCCGAGAACGTGGTCGAGTTCTTCGCCGACAACGCGCTGGAGCATGAACGCATCGGCGAAACCATCGACCGGATCGGCCTGCCGGCCTTTCTTGAGGCGATGGAGATCGACCCCGATCCGAACATGGTCAACCACCCGCGCACCTCGTGTTTCGTGCGCACCGACGACTTCGACGAGGAGGCGGCGAAGTGGTTCGAGCGCAAGGCCCGCGAGGCGGGGCTGCGGGTCGCCGAGTGATCGCCAGCAGCCGCCAGACAGACAGGCCCGGCCGGGCGCGACGCCCGGTCCGGGCGCGAGGAGGAGTTTGAACATGAACGAACAGGCCACGACCCCCCGCATGCCCGACGAAGTGGGTGTGCCGGATCCGTTCCAGTACATGCACCCGGTGCTGAAAAAGAACTATGGCAACTGGGACTGGCATGATCGCCCGCGCGCCGGCGTTCTGCGCCATGTGTCGAAATCGGGCGACGTGATCTATACCGTCCGCGCCGGCACGCAGCGGCAGATGGACGTCTTTACCATCCGCAAGCTGTGCGACATCGGCGACAAATATGCCGACGGCCATGTGCGGTTTACCACCCGGTCGAACATCGAATACCTGGTGGCGGATGAGGCCAAGGTCGCCCCGCTGATCGAGGCGCTTCAGGCCGAAGGCTTCCCCGTGGGCGGCACCGGCGCGTCCGTGTCGATGGTCAGCCACACCCAGGGCTGGCTGCATTGCGACATCCCCGGCACCGACGCCTCGGGCGTGGTCAAGGGGCTGATGGACATGCTGCACAAGGAATTCGTGCAGGAAAAGATGCCCAACCGGGTGCGCATCACCACCAGCTGCTGCCAGATCAACTGCGGCGGGCAGGGCGACATCGCGGTGAACGTGCAGTACACCAAGCCGCCCAAGATCAACCACGACCTGGTGGCCAATGTCTGCGAACGCCCCGCGGTGGTGGCGCGCTGCCCGGTGGCGGCGATCCGGCCGGCGATGGTCAATGGCAAGCCCTCGCTGGAAGTGGACGAAAGGAAATGCGTCTGCTGCGGCGCCTGCTATCCGCCGTGCCCGCCGATGCAGATCAACGGCGACGACAGCACCAAGATTGCAATCTGGGTGGGCGGCAAGCATTCCAACGCCCGCTCCAAGCCGACCTTCCACAAGCTGGCCGTGGCGAACCTTCCCAACAACGCCCCGCACTGGCCCGAGGTGAAGGAAGCGGTTGGCAAGATCATCAACGCCTACAAGAGGGACGCCAAGCACTGGGAGCGCATGGGCGAATGGATCGAGCGGATCGGCTGGCCGGCCTTCTTTGAAAAGACCGGACTCGCCTTTACCAAGCATCACCTCGATACCTGGACCGGCGCCCGCTACACCATGAACCATTCGGCACATGTCCGTTTCTGAGGCCAGAGATTCGTGAAGATCGGAGTAGTAGTCAGCGAAGGGCCGTATACGCACGAGGCAGCGGATACCGCCTACAACTTTGTCAGGGCGGCGCTGGCCGCCGGGCACGAGGTGCCGCGCGTGTTCTTCTACCATGACGGTGTGAACGTCGCGACCCGTCTGAGCGTGCCGCCGCAGGACGAGCGGCACATTCAGAACAACTGGACGGCGTTGGCCAAGGAGCACAGCATCGATCTTGTGGTGTGCATCGCCGCGGCGCAGCGGCGCGGCATTCTCGACAAGAACGAGGCCGAGCGGCAGGGCAAGGACACCGACAATATCGCCGAGGGCTTTCGCATCTCGGGGCTGGGTCAGCTGATCGAGATGGGCATCCAGACCGACCGGCTGGTGATGTTCGGGGACTGAGGGGGCGAAGATGTCTGACGTGAAGAAATTTCTCTACGTGAACCGCAAGGCGCCCTATGGCACGATCTACGCGCTGGAAAGCCTCGAAGTCGTTCTGATCGGCGCCGCCTTCGACCAGGACGTGAGCCTTGCCTTTCTCGATGACGGCGTGTTCCAGCTGACCCGCGGGCAGGAGACCGACGAAATCGGGGTCAAGAACTTCTCGCCGACCTTCCGGGCGCTGGGCGATTACGACGTGACCAAGCTCTATGTCGAGCGCGAATCTCTGGAAGAGCGCGGCCTGACCGAGGACGACCTGCAGGAGATCACCTATGAGGACGAGGATGACGACTGGGCCGAAAAGCCGTCGATCCGCGTCGTCAGCCGGGCCGAGATGACCGACATCATGGCCCAGCAAGATGTGATCCTGAGTTTCTGAAGGGAAGACCATGTCAACCTTGCACACAGTGAACAAATCGCCCTTTACCAACCGCTCGCTGGAAAGCTGCCTGAACCACTGCAAGGACGGGGACGCGGTGCTGATGATCGAGGATGGCGTCTATGGCGGGCTGGCCGGCACCGCCCTGGCGGAGATGGTCGCGGCGCGGGCCGGGGCGGTGAAGCTCTATGTCCTGGCGCCCGACGCGCACGCCCGGGGGCTGGGCGAGGACCGGCTTTTGGATGGAGTCAGCCCGGTGGGGTATGACGGGTTCGTCGATCTCGTCACGACCCATGACCGCACCCAGGCCTGGCTTTGAGGAACGCCCGAAGGGCAAAAACGGAGGAACCCCCATGGAATATCATGTCAACGGCAAGACGATCCCGGCCGACGAGGAAGGTTACATCACCAACCTCGCCGACTGGGACAAGGACGTGGCGCTGGAGATCGCCAAGTCCGAAGGCATCGAGATGGACGACGAACGCTGGGAGGTGGTGAACTTCCTGCGCGACTATTACGATGAATACCAGATCGCGCCCGCGGTCCGGGTGCTCATCAAGGCCATCAAGAAGTCGATGGGGCCGGAAAAGGGCAACAACAAGTACCTCTACGAACTGTTCCCCTATGGCCCGGCCAAGCAGGCCTGCAAAATCGCCGGTCTGCCGAAACCGACCGGCTGCGTCTGATCCGGGCCGCATCCGGCCCCGGCCGGGGCCCGATCGCGTAACGTCTTGATCTGAAACGGGTGCGAGCCCGTCAACGGGAGGAGTCCGCGTGCTGTCCGTGATCTACGCCATGTTGTTCTACGTCGCGACTGCCGTTCTGGTGGTCGGAGTGGGCATGAAGATCCGCAGATACGCGCGGACCCCGGCCCCGCTGAAGATCCCGACGACGCCCGCGCCCACAACCGCGTGGGGCGTCGTCCTGCGGATGTTCCGCGAAGTCGTGTTTTTCGAAAGCCTGTTCAAGGCCAACAAGTGGATCTGGCTGTTCGGCTGGACCTTCCACATGGGGATGTGGCTCGTCCTGATCCGGCACGTCCGCTATTTCGTGTTCGACATCCCCTGGTGGCTGTCCTTCGTCCAGCCCTTTGGCGTCTATGCGGGATTTGCCATGCTGGCGGGGCTTCTGGGGCTCTGGGCGCGGCGGGTTCTGGTGGAACGGATCCGCTACATCACCAACCCGTCCGATCACCTGATGCTGGCGCTGTTGGTGCTGATCGTGGCCAGCGGGCTGATGATGAAATTCGTGGCCCATACCGACATCATCGCGGTCAAGGCGTTCATGCTGGGGCTGATGCGGCTGCGCATCGAAACCCTGCCGTCCGATCCGGTGCTGCTGGTGCATCTGACCTCGGTCGCCGCGCTGATGATCGTGTTCCCCATCTCCAAGTTGCTGCATGCGCCGGGCGTGTTCTTTTCGCCCACCCGCAACCAGATCGACAACCCGCGCGAAAAGCGCCACCTCGCCCCTTGGGCGGCCAAGCTGGAGGGCTGACCGATGGCCGATGGCGACGACCTGCCGAAGCTGGACGACCCGCTGGACATTCCCTGTCTGAAACCCGGCGCGATGGAGGGGCTGGAACCCTATATCGCCGCGCCCGAACATCAGGCGAAGCTCGGCTTTCCGGGCGAGCTGGTGCCCGACTGGAAGGAAAGGGCGCTGGCCAAGATGGCCGAACTGGCGGAAAAGGACCGCGCCTTTCAAGTCTATCTGGATGCTTGCGTGAAATGCGGGGCCTGCACGGACAAGTGCCACTATTTCCTGGGCACGGGCGACCCCAAGAACATGCCCGTGGCGCGGCAGGATCTGCTGCGCAGCGTCTATCGGCGCTATTTCACCTTTGCCGGCAAACATTTCCCGAAACTGGTCGGTGCGCGCGACCTCACCGAAGAGGTTCTGCACGAATGGTATTCCTACTATCACCAGTGCAGCGAATGCCGGCGCTGCTCGGTCTTTTGCCCTTACGGGATCGACACGGCGGAAATCACCATGGCCGCACGCGAGATCCTCGACAGCGTGGGCATGGGTCAGAAATACAGCAACGAGATCATCGGCAAGGTCAAGGAGATCGGCAACAACCTCGGCCTGCAGCCCAAGGCGTTGCAGGCGACGCTGGAGGATCTCGAGGAGGACATCGAGGACGAAACCGGCGTGTCGGTGCGGATCCCCCTGGACGAGAAGGGCGCCGACATCCTGCTGGTGACACCCTCGGCCGACTTCTTCGCCGAGCCGCATATCGACGGGCTGATCGGCTATGCCAAGGTGTTCCACGAAGCCGGCGTCAGCTGGACGCTGAGCTCCTACGCCTCGGAGGCCGCGAATTTCGGGCTGTTCATCGGATCCTACGAGAACATGCGCGAAATCGCCCTGCGCATCCGCAAGGCGGCGCAGGATCTGGGCGTGAAACGGATCATCTTCGGCGAATGCGGGCACGCCTGGCGGGTGGCCTACAGCTTTCTCAACACGCTGGCGGGGCCGTGGGATTTCCTTGATCCGAACTACCCGGTGCCGCAGCACATCCTGGAATTCACCTGGAACGAGATCCAGAAGGGCACGCTGAAATTCGACAAGTCGAAGAACGACCACATCCGGCTGACCTATCACGACAGCTGCAATGTGGCACGCGCCTCGCGCATGGGGGACAAGCCCGGCGGCCAGTTCGAGATCCCGCGCAATGTCATCAAGGCGGTCTGCAATCATTACTACGACATGCCCGACGACACGATCCGCGAAAAGACGCTGTGCTGCGGCGGGGGCGGGGGGCTTTTGACCGACGACCTGATGGAGCTGCGCAAGAAGGGCGCGTCCCCGCGGATGACCGCGCTGCAACAGGTGACCGAAGATCACGGCGTGACCCACATGGCCGCGATCTGCGCCATCTGCAAGACGCAGTTTTCCAAGGTCATGCCGGCCTTTGGCTATGAAATGGATTCCATCGTTTCGGTGCACCAGCTGGTGTCGAACGCGATTATCCTGACCGGCCAGGACACCGACGATGAAGAGGACGACGCGGGCGGCGAGGAGTAACGCCCCAATTCCGGGAGGACCGAGATGAACGATCTGAGCACCGAGAAAAAGGCGACGTTCCGCCGCTTCCGCGAGGGCGAAACCGCCGCCGATTGGGATCTGGAGGAAAAGATCTTTCAGGCCGATCATTCCTACAAGTGCCCGACCTATGTGCACAAGACGCCGCCCTGTCAGGGCTCCTGCCCCTCGGGGCATGAAATCCGCGGCTGGCTGGCGATCGCGCGCGGCATGGACAAGCCCCCGCACGAGGACATGCCCTGGCAGGAATACGCGTTCCTGCGCATGGCTGCGGCAAACCCGTTTCCGGCGACCATGGGCCGGGTCTGCCCCGCGCCCTGCGAATCCGGCTGCAACCGCAACGCGGTGGACGACTATGTGGGCATCAACGGGGTCGAACAATATGTTGGCGACTGGGCCAATGAAAACGGCGTCAAGCTGCCCGAACCGGGGCCGGATACCGGCAAGAGGATCGCAATCGTCGGCGGCGGTCCCGCCGGCCTGTCGGCGGCCTATTTCCTGCGGCTCGACGGCCATGCGGTGACGATCTTCGAGTCCCACGAGGAGTTGGGCGGGATGATGCGTTACGGCATCCCCGGCTACCGCACTCCGCGCGAGATGCTGGACAAGGAGATCGGCCGGATCATCGACCTCGGCATCGAGGTGCGCACCAACACCCGCGTCGGCACCGACGTGTCGGTCGAGGATCTCGAGCGCGACTATGACGCGATCTTCTGGGCGATGGGCGCGCAGAAGGGCCGCGACCTGCCGATCCCCGGCTGGGAGGGCACGGAAAACTGCATCAACGGCATCGAGTTTCTGGACGCCTTCAACCAGGGCTATGTGCTGGGCACCGCGCAGAAGGTGGTCGTGGTCGGCGGCGGCGATACATCGATCGACGTGGCTTCGGTTGCGCGCCGGCTGGGGCGGATCAAGGAGGTCAAGCCGACCGAACATTCCAGCGGCACGGGCTTTGGCTTTACCGGCGACGACGTGGCCGGGGCGATCGTGCGCGAAGGCATGAAGGCCACGCTGACCTCGTTGTTCCCGGTCGAGGAAATGACCGCGGCCGAGCGCGAGCGCGAGGATGCCAAGCGCGAAGGGGTGGAGATTCTGGGCGGCGTCATGCCGCTGGAAGTGTTGAAGGACGAACAGGGTCGCGCCCGCGCGCTGAAGATGTGCAAATGCACCATGAACGGCATGACGCCCGAGCCGATCGAAGGCACCGAGTTCGAGATCGAATGCGACATCATCATCTCGGCGATCGGCCAGATGGGCGATTTCGACGGTCTCGAGGATCTCGACAACGGGCGCGGTTTCGTGGACATCGAAAGCGCCTACAAGGTCAAGGGCCGCGACAAGCATTTCGCCGGCGGCGACATCGTGCGGCCGCACCTGCTGACCACCGCGATCGGGCATGGCCGGATCGGGGCCGAGGTGATCTCGGACTATCTTGACGACGGCACGATCGAGCGCCGGCCCAAGGTGGACGTGCATCATTTCAACCTGCTGGAAGAGCTGCACCGGCGCGGAAAGGATCCCGAGCCCTATGATCACATGCAGACGCGCGGCACCTCCGCGGCGCGCTTTGCGATCCACAATTTCGAGGACCGCTCTGACCAGCAGATCATTCCGCATGACGAGCTGTTCCTGGGCCACTTCCAGCTGGTCCCGCGCGAAGTGCGCAAGGAACGGCACATCGAGGGCGACGAGGTTCTGGGCAATTTCGAGGAGCGGATCATCGGCTTCACCGAAGAGCAGGCGCGCAAGGAAGGCGAACGCTGCATGTCCTGCGGCATGTGTTTTGAATGCGACAACTGCGTGATCTTCTGCCCGCAGGACGCGGTGCACCGGGTACCCAAATCCGAACGCACGGTGGGGCGATATGTCTATACCGATTACACCCGCTGCATCGGTTGTCACATCTGCGCCGATGTCTGCCCGACCGGCTATATCAAGATGGGGCTGGGGGAATAGGCATGGGGCGGATCCTGCTGATGCTGACGCTTGCCTTCGGCTGGGTCGGGCCCGGCCTGACCGAAGAGCGGTCGTCGCTCTGGCCGGAGATCCCCAAGGCTACGGGCGACCCGCACCCCGAGGGCAATGCGTATTGGCGCAAATATCACCCGGACATGCTGAGGCACGACCGCGATCTGACCATGCACCAGGGTGACAGACAGGTGCAGGCCAGCCTAAAGGCCTGTTTCGACTGTCATGCGGCGAAGGACCAGGCGGGACAAGTCGTCACCTATGCGGACGAACGGCATTTCTGCCGGACCTGTCACGATTATGCGGCGGTCAAGGTGGATTGTTTCATGTGCCACCGCTCGACCCCCGAGGGCGTGGATGAAACTGCGGTGGAACATGCGGGGCTCGACGGCCGTGCGCGCAGGATCGCCGCGTGGCTGGAGGAAACCACCGGCACCGACAGGGAGGGATCGCGATGAGCTGCGGTTGCGACAAGGGACGCGAAAAGGGCGCCGAGATCAACCGCCGCGACTTTCTGCGCAGCGGCGCGGCGGTGGCGACAGCAACGCTGGCGCCGGGCGTGACCTTGATCGCTTTTGGCGGGTCCGAGGCGCAGGCGCGGGCCGATGCGGGCAAACGTTGGGGCCTCTTGATCGACGTGAACCGCTGCGATCCCGACTGCGACGCCTGCGTGCGCGCCTGCCAGACCGAAAACGGCTGGAAGGATGACGGCAACCCCTCGACCGATGCCCAGTGGATCCGCAAGGTGACGCTGAAGCACAAGGCGACGGGGCGCGAGGTATCCATGCCGGTCATGTGCCAGCATTGCGAGGAGCCGCCCTGCGTCGATGTCTGCCCAACCGGCGCCTCGTTCAAGCGCGCCGACGGCATTGTGCTCGTGGACAAGCATATCTGCATCGGCTGCCGCTATTGCATGATGGCCTGCCCGTTCAAGGCGCGGTCCTTCGTGCATGAACCGCTTGTGAACCAGAGCGAGAACGCCCCGCGCGGCATGGGCACGGTGGAAAGCTGCACCCTGTGCGTGCATCGCGTGGATGCCGGCGGCACGCCGGCCTGCGTAGAGGCCTGCGCCGCCACCGGCAAGGGCGCGATCATCTTTGGCGATCTGAAGGATCCCGACAGCGAGATATCGAAGCGGCTGGCGGACTATCCATCGGTTGCGCTGCGGCCCGATCTCGAACTGAATCCGGGCGTGCGGTATTCGAATATCTGAAGAGGTCCAGCCCATGGAACGGACGATCTATCGCGAACTCAAGACCACGCCGCAGCTGTGGCAGGCGGCCATCCTGCTGGGCGCGTTCATCGCCGCGATGTTGGCCTCGGTCGTCTATGTCGAACATCACGGCCACATCGTCACCGGCATGAACAACCAGATCGTCTGGGGCCTGCCGCATGTATTCGCGATCTTTCTGATCGTCGCCGCCTCGGGGGCGCTGAACGTGGCGTCGATGGCGTCGGTATTCGGCAAGACCCACTGCAAGCCCGTCGCGCGGCTGTCCGGCGTGCTGGCGGTCGCGCTGCTGGCCGGAGGACTGGCGGTTCTGGTGCTGGACCTGGGCCGCCCCGACCGGCTGATCGTGGCGATGACCCGTTACAATTTCAGCTCGATCTTTGCTTGGAACATCTTCCTCTACACCGGGTTCATGGGAGTCGTCATTGCCTATCTCTTCACCCAGATGGCCCGCGGCGCGCCCACGCGATATGTCAGGCACATGGGAATGCTGGCCTTTCTCTGGCGGCTGGCGCTGACCACCGGCACCGGGTCGATCTTTGGCTGGCTGGTGGCGCGACCCGGCTATGATGCCGCAATCATGGCGCCGCTGTTCATCGCCATGTCGTTCAGTTTCGGATTGGCGGTGTTCATCCTCGTGCTGACGGTGTTGTTCCGGCTGGATGGCCGCCCCCTGGGCGAGGCGCTGATGCGCAGGTTCGCGCGGCTTCTGGCGATCTTCTGCGCGGTGGTGCTGTATTTCACCGCCGTCCAGCACATGACCAATCTCTACGCCGCCGAACATGGCGGGTTCGAACGCTTCACCCTGCTGGAAGGTGGCGTCTACACTTGGGCCTTCTGGCTTGGACAGGTGGTCATCGGGGGGCTCTTGCCCATGCTGTTGATCTGGCATCCAGCGACGGCGGGGGCGTCTTCGACCCCGGTGTTGACCTCGATCCTCGTCGTGCTGGGGGGGCTGGCCCAGATCTATGTGATCGTGATCGGGGGCCAGGCCTATCCGTTGCAGATCTTCCCCGGCTACGAGGTGTCGTCCAGCTTCAGCGATGGCGTGGTGAACGCCTATGCGCCGCGCTGGCCCGAGCTGCTGCTGGGGCTGGGCGGGGTCGCGATCGCGCTGTTCGCCACCGGGCTGGGGGCCAAGGTGCTGCGGATTTTGCCGACCAACCTGTCGGATGCGAATATCGGCACGAACTCGGGTTCGTAGGCCGGACATGCGCCACCAAGCCCGATCCTTCGTCCCATGCGTGGTTAACTCTGGCTGCGGCGGGGGCGGCGAACGGCTCGCCGGCAGTGAACTGCCGCCGGCGAAGGGGGCGGTATGACCGCCTTTTCCCGCTTCATGATCGCCGCAGCGCACAAATCGTCGGGCAAGACGGTCGTGTCCACGGGGCTGGCGGCGGCGTTTCGTGCCGCCGGAGACGACATCGGCACCTTCAAGAAGGGCCCCGACTATATAGACCCGATGTGGCTGTCGATGGCCTCTGGCACGCCCTGCTACAGCCTCGACTTCAACACTATGGAGACCGACCGGATCGCGCCTTTCTTCGCCTCGCGGGCGCGGGAGCTGTCGCTGGTCGAAGCGAACAAGGGGCTTTACGACGGGGTTTGCGTCGAGGGGACGGATTCAAACGCCGCGCTGGCCAAGCTGCTGGATTTGCCGGTGGTGCTGGTGATCGACACGCTGGGCATGACGCGCGGGATCGCGCCGCTGCTGGTCGGATACAGGGCCTTTGACACCGAGGTGAACATCGCCGGGTTGATCCTGAACCGCGTGGGCGGGGCGCGGCACGAAGCCAAGCTGCGCGCGGCGGTCGAGACCTATTCCGACATTCCCGTGATCGGCAGCGTCCGGCGTTCGGCGCGGCTCGACATCGGAGAGCGCCACCTTGGCCTGACCACCCCGGCGGAGTCGGCGGGCGTCGAGGCGAAGATCGCCGCCTTCGGCGAGATCATGGCCGAGTCGGTCGATCTTGACCGCTTGCGCAGGATCGCGCGCGCCGCCCCGCCCTTGGACGCATCCCCGTCGAAGCGCACGGAACCGCCGCGCTGGCCGGGGCTCAGGATCGGCGTGCTGCGCGATGCGGCCTTCGGGTTCTACTATCCCGACGATCTCGAGGCGATGGAGGCGGAAGGGGCGCAGATCGTGCCCATCGACGCGCTGCATGACGTGTCCCTTCCCGACATTGACGGGCTGTTCATCGGCGGGGGCTTTCCCGAGATGCGGATGCGCGAGCTGGCCGAGAACGCCCGGATGCGCGGCGCGATCCGCAGCGCGTTGCAGGCGGGGCTGCCGTGCTATGCCGAATGCGGCGGGCTGATGTATCTGTGCGAAACGATCACTTGGAACGGCGAGACCGCGCCGATGGTGGGGCTGGTGCCGGGCCGTGCGGTCATGCACCGCCGACCGCAGGGGCGCGGATATGTCGAATTCGCCGCCACCGAGGCCTGCCCCTGGAAGGGCGACGGTTGCACCGTCAGGGCGCACGAGTTCCACTATGCCAGCATCGAGGGGCTGCCCGAAGACACCGTCTTTGTGCGCAAGATGCAGCGCGGCACCGGCATCGACGGTCGTCATGACGGCGTGCTGATCCACAACACGATCGCGGGCTTCACCCATCTGCGCAACTCGGCCAACATCCCCTGGGTGCCGGGGTTTCTGGATTTCGTGGCTCGCTGCCGGACGGGCCGGACGTGACCCGCGCAATGAAAAGGCACCCGCCGCGCCGGACGGGTGCCGAATGGCGCGCGCGGGTTCAGCCGCGCTTGATCTGGAAGGTATAGACCTCGCCTTCGGAGCCCGAGCTGAGCAATTCGTTGCCGGTCTGGTTGCAGAAGGCGGCAAAGTCGGCGACCGAGCCGGGATCGGTGGCGCGCACGTTCAGTACGTCGCCCGGCGCCATGGTCTTGAGCATCTTCTTGGCCTTGATGATGGGCAGCGGGCAGTTCAGCCCTTCGGCATTGAGCGTCTGTTCAGCCATTCGGTCAGTTCCTTTCAGAGTCGCGATCAGTCGTCAGATGAAAAGGTTGATGTCGGATTTCGAGGCGGTCTCGATATAGGTGGCGGCGCCGCCAAGCTCGATCCCGTCAATCATGTCTTCGGGCGAGTATTCGAACAGGTCCATGGTCATCTGGCAGGCGATCATGCGCACGTCGAGTTCCACGCAGGCCTCGCGCAGGTCCTCCAGCGGAGCGACGCCCTTCTTGGCCATGAGATTCTTCATCATCGTGCCGGCCATGGCGCCCACGCCCGGCAGCACGCCCACGATGTTGGGCATTGCGATATGGGTGCCCATCATCGGCATTTCCATCGCCGCGTTGCCGACGGTCGTGAATTTGGGGTTCATCTCCTTCTTGAGCAGCGGCAGCCCGTAGAAGGTAAAGAACATCGTCACCTCCAGATCCATCGACGCCGCGGTGGACGCCAGGATGAAGGGCGGATAGGCCCAGTCGAGCGACCCCTTGGTCACGATAATCGACATGCTCTTGCTGTTTTCCAGCTGCGCAGCATCCAGCATCGGCTCTCCTCCCATGGTCGCTTCGCTTTGCCATTCATATTAGCATAATTGAATGTTCTGTGACCGGTCAAGCGAGCAATCCCTTCGGGTCCGAGCCGGCGGCGCGGCGCCGGGCGGCTTGACGCGCGATCCTGACGCGCCGGAAAAGATTCGGAAAAGATTCTTGCAGACGAAATACTCAAACATGCTAATAAGTGATTTTGAGACCCCGCGCGATGTGGCCGAGGGAGGAAGCGGGCGTGCCGCGCCTGTGCAACAGGGAACGACAAGAACATGGAAAGCCTGAGGGAAGCCGCTGTCGAGAATGCCTCCACATGGATCCTGTGGGGCGGGCTGGCGATCGGCGCAATATTCGGCTTCATCATCCAGCGCACGAATTTCTGCACGATGGGATCGATCTCGGACATAATGTCCTTTGGCGACTATCGGCGGTTCCGATCCTGGCTCACGTCCTCTGCGGTGGCGATCATCGGCGTCTTTTTTCTGGAACGCGCCGGAATCGCCGATATGAGCTTCAGCATATATGTCTCGCCGACCTTCGCCTGGGGCGGGCATATGCTGGGCGGGCTGATCTTCGGGATTGGCATGGTGTTCTCGGGCGGTTGCGTGTCCAGGAACCTCGTTCGCGCGGGCAGCGGCGACTTGCGGTCGCTGATCGTGCTGTGGCTGATCGGGGGGACTGCCTACATGACCATCGGCGGGCTGTTCGGTCCCGCGCGGGTGGCGGTGGTCGGCGCGATGACCACGGATCTGGGCGAATTCGGTCTGGCCGACCAGCGGGTCGGCAGCGTGCTGGCCAGCCTGACCGGCATCGACGCGGCCACGGCGGGGTTGATCAGCGTGCTTGGGATCGCCGGCGCGATCCTGCTGTGGTGCTTCAAGGACAAGGGATTCCGCAGCTCGGCCCCGCATGTGATCGCGGGCCTCGGTGTCGGGTTGTGCGTGGTCGCGGGCTGGCTGCTGACCGCGATCACCTTCGACGAGTTCGCCGACAACCCGACGCTGGCCTCGCTCAGCTATGTGCGGCCCGCTGGCGATTCCATCGACTACTTCATGCGCTTTACCGCATTCGAGGCGCCCAGCTTTGCCGTCACCACCACGGTCGGTGCGCTGATCGGGGCGTTCATCGGTGCGGTTACGCAGGGCCGGTTCCACCTGGCAACGTTTTCCGACGCGCAGGACACGCTGCGCAACCTTGTCGGCGCGATCCTGATGGGCGTCGGCGGCGTGGTGGCGCTGGGCTGCACGATCGGCCAGGCAGTCACCGGGGTCTCGACATTGGCGATGGGGTCGTTCATCACCTTCGCCTTCATCGTGATCGGCGGGATCATCGGCATGAAGATCATGGAAGCCTGGGTCTGAGCCAGGCCGAAGGGTCAAGGCACAAGACGTCAAATCAGAGGTTCCGAGCGTCGAACCCCGGGCCCCGATGTTCCTGGCGCGTCGATGCCGGCGCGGGGCGCTCAGTCCTCGTCCGCCTCGGGGAACAGTCGCGCAGCCACGTTCATCGCGATCTTGCGATAGGCCTGGGCATGCGGTCCGTCGGGCTGCGACACCACGACCGGCGTGCCGGCGTCCGAGTTCTCGCGGATCGCCATGTCGAGTGGGATCGCGCCAAGAAACGGCACTCCCAGCCGGTGCGCGTCCTGTTCCGCGCCGCCATGGCCGAAGATATGCGATTCCCCGCCGCAATGCGGGCAGACAAAGGTGGACATGTTCTCGATGATGCCAAAGATCGGCACGTCCACGTTCTTGAACATCTTCAACCCCTTGCGGGCGTCGATCAGCGCCAGGTCCTGCGGCGTGGACACGATCACCGCCCCCTGCAGCGGCACCTGCTGGGCCATGGTGAGCTGCGCATCGCCCGTGCCCGGCGGCATGTCCAGCACCATCACGTCCAGTTCGCCCCAGTCCACCTCGCGCGTCATCTGCATCAGCGCCGACACCACCATCGGCCCGCGCCAGATCACCGGGTTGTCCTCTTCCATCAGGAATCCCATGGACATGGTCTTGATCCCGTATTTCTCGATCGGGATCACGCGGTCGTCCTCGATCGCCGGGCGGTCGTGTATGTCCATCAACCGCGGCAGCGACGGTCCGTAGATGTCAGCATCCAGAAGCCCCACCTTCAGCCCAAGCGATGCCAGCGCAAGCGCGAGATTGACGGCGGTGGTGGACTTGCCCACCCCGCCCTTGCCCGAGGCCACGGCGACGATGGTCTTGATCCCCGGCACCGGGGCCGACAGCGGGCGCATGTCGCGACCCGGCGCCTCGGTCGGGCGTTTCTTGAGCTTGGGCGGCTCGGGTGCCTTGGGCGCGGGACGCTCGGCCGTCATCACGACCAGAAGGTTGTCGATGCCGTCCAGCCCGGCCAGCTTGTCCTCGATGGCCTGTTTCAACTCGGCCAGATCGCCCTTGAAACTTTCGGGGATGTTCACCGAGATAACGACCTTGCCGCCGTCGATGGCCACGTCGCGTTCGGTGATCATCCCCGACAGCACGAGATCGGGATGAACCCCGGCCACGGGGATGGTGGAAAGACGGGCGAGAATGACTTTCTTCATGGGCGGTCCGGCCTCCGGTATTGATATTCCAACATCCTAATATGAGCAGTTGGCGAAAGCCAAGAGGTGGCGGGCAGAAAAGATGTTTCTCGACTGCATCGTTTCGTGCCGGATGCGCGACAGGCGGTTCCAATCGGCGCGCCCGACTCTGGACGCGAGGCCGCGGCGGGTTGTCGGACCTGTTGCATGACCAGGTGACGCCTTTGTTGCATGACCAGGTGACGCCTTTAGTGTGGCAAGTGTTCGCTAACGGGCAATTTTCGCGTCGCATTCGGCGGTATCCCGAGGCGGGCGACGGCCACGCGCGAGGCTTGGAGGACAGCATGGCACCATTGGACGAACGGGCGGGGGTCTGGAAATCGGGCCGGGGCAAGGGCCGGCGCACGCCCAAGGGGCGGCAGTATTCCGATGCCGCGATGGCCGACATCCAGCGCCTTCTGGGCGACCGGCCGCGCCGCCGCGACCTGCTGATCGAGTTTCTGCACCTGGTGCAGGACGCATTCGGCCACCTGTCCGCCGATCACATCGCCGCGCTGGCCGCCGAGATGAAACTGTCTCAGGCCGAGGTCTACGAGGTCGCCACCTTCTACGCCCATTTCGACGTGGTGAAAGAGGGCGAGACCCCGCCACCGGCCCTGACCATCCGGGTCTGCGATTCGCTCAGCTGCGAGATGGCCGGGGCCCGGCAGTTGCGCGACGCGCTGGAAAGCGGGCTGGATCCGTCCGAGGTGCGCGTCCTGCGGGCCCCCTGCATGGGCCGCTGCGACACCGCGCCGGTGGCCGAGGTCGGGCATCGCCATGTCGATCACGCCACGCCCGAGAAGGTGCAAGAGGTGATCGCCGCCGGGGATTTCTCGCCCATCATCCCCGATTACGAAGGCTTCGAGGCCTACCGGGCGGCGGGAGGATACGAACAACTGGAACGCCTGCGCCGCGAGGGCGACCCGGAGGCGGTCGCCGAAACCGTCCTGTCTTCGGGCCTGCGGGGTCTGGGCGGGGCCGGTTTCCCGTCGGGCCGCAAGTGGCAGTTCGTCCGGGCCGAGCCGGGGCCGCGCTATCTGGCGGTGAACGGGGACGAGGGCGAGCCGGGCACCTTCAAGGACCGTTACTATCTGGAGCGCACGCCGCATCTGTTTCTCGAAGGCGCGCTGATCGCCGCCTGGGTGATCGAGGCCGAAAAGGTCTTCATCTACATGCGCGACGAATATCCCGCCGTGCTGCATATCCTGCGCGAAGAGATCGCCGCGCTGGAGCGGGCGGGCATCGTCGCGCCCGGCTACATCGACCTGCGGCGCGGCGCCGGGGCCTATATCTGCGGTGAAGAATCCGCGATGATCGAATCGATCGAGGGCAAGCGCGGCCTGCCGCGCCACCGCCCGCCCTTCGTCGCGCAGGTGGGCGTGTTCGGCCGCCCGACGCTGGTGAACAATGTCGAAACGCTCTACTGGGTCGGGCGCATCTGCCGCGAGGGGCCGGAGGTTTTCGGCGGCGTGGTAAAGAACGGCCGCCGGGGCCTGCGCAGCTATTCCGTCTCGGGGCGGGTGGCGAAACCGGGGGTCTATCTGCTGCCGGCGGGGTCCACCATCCGCGATGTGATCGAGGCCGCCGGCGGCATGGCCGAGGGGCACGAATTCCGCGCCTGGCAGCCGGGCGGGCCGTCCTCGGGGATATTGCCCGCGACGCTGGATGACGTGCCGCTCGATTTCGACACGCTGCAACCGCACGGGAGCTTTATCGGTTCGGCCGCGGTGGTGGTGCTGTCGGACAAGGATTCGGTGCGCGAGGCGGCGCTGAACATGCTGCGCTTTTTCGAGGATGAAAGCTGTGGCCAGTGCACCCCCTGCCGGGTGGGCTGCGCCAAGGCGGTGCAGCTGATGCAGGCCGACCGCTGGGATCAGGGCCTGCTGGAGGAACTCTGCCAGGTGATGGCCGATGCCTCGATCTGCGGGCTGGGGCAGGCCGCGCCGAACCCGATCCGGTTGGCCATCAAACATTTCGGGGAGGAGTTGTAATGCTTGACGCCGGAAAAGACACCGTCACCTTCACCCTGAACGGCGAAAAGGTCACCGTGCCCCGGGGCTGGACCGTCTGGGAGGCCGCGAACGGCCGCGGCCTGACCATTCCGCATCTCTGCCACAAGCCGGCGCCGGGTTATCGCCCCGACGGCAACTGCCGTGCCTGCATGGTCGAGGTCGAGGGCGAGCGCACGCTGGTTGCCTCCTGCATCCGGCCGGCCGAGGACGGCATGGTTGTCAGTACCGACAGCGCGCGGGCGGCGAAAGCCCGCGCGATGGTGGTGGAACTGCTGGCCGCCGACCAGCCCGCGCCGCCGCATGATGCCTCGTCGCATTTCGCGGAAATGGCAAAGGCGAACGGCGTCGGCGAAAGCCGCTTTCCCCCGCGCCCCGCGGACCGGGTTCCGCTGCTGGACGACAGCCATGTGGCGATGCGGGTGAATCTGGATGCCTGCATCCACTGCAATCTGTGCGTCCGTGCCTGCCGCGAGGTGCAGTGCAACGACGTGATCGGCATGTCGGGGCGGGGGTTCGATGCGCTCATCGCCTTTGATCAGCGCGACCCGATGGGCGCCTCCACCTGCGTGGCCTGCGGCGAATGCGTGCAGGCCTGTCCCACCGGTGCGCTGATGCCGGCGGCGGTCGTGGATGACGCGCAGGTCGGCGACCGCGCGGATTACGACGAAGAGGTTGCCAGCGTCTGCCCCTTCTGCGGTGTCGGTTGCCAGTTGAGTTTCAAGGTCAAGGACGGGCGCATCCGCTATGTCGAGGGGCTGGATGGCCCGGCCAACGAAAACCGGCTCTGCGTCAAGGGGCGGTTCGGTTTCGACTACATCCACCACCCGCACCGGCTGACGAAACCCCTGATCCGGCGTGAGGACGCACCGCCCAAGGGGCTGAACGTCGATCCGGCAAACCCTCTGACCCATTTCCGCGAGGCGACTTGGGAGGAGGCGCTGGAATACGCGGCCAAGGGGCTGGCGGAGTTGCGCGCGCAGAAGGGCACCTATGTCGCGGGCTTCGGGTCGGCCAAGGGATCGAACGAAGAGGCCTATCTGTTCCAGAAGTTGATCCGGCAGGGGTTCGGTCACAACAACGTGGACCACTGCACGCGGCTTTGTCATGCGTCCTCGGTGGCGGCGCTGCTGGAAAACGTCGGATCCGGCGCGGTGACGGCGACCTTCAACGAGATCGAGAACGCTGACGTGGCGCTTATCATCGGCTCGAACGCGATCGAGAACCACCCTGTCGCGGCCACCTATTTCAAGCAGTTCGCCCGCCGCGGCGGCAAGCTGATCGTGGCCGACCCGCGCGGCGTGGGGCTGGGCAGGTTCGCCGCGCACCGGCTGCAATTCAAGCCCGGCGCGGATGTGGCGCTGCTCAACGCGATGATGCATGTCATCGTCGAGGAAGAGCTTTATGACGCCGATTACATCGCCCGGTTCACCGAGAACTGGGAGGAGATGAAGACGCATCTGAAGGGCTTTCCGCCCGAGAAGATGGCCGAGCATTGCGGCATCCCGGCCGAGGAGATTCGCGCCGCGGCGCGGACCTTTGCCAAGGGCCGTGCCGGCATGATCTTCTGGGGCATGGGTGTGAGCCAGCATGTGCATGGCACCGACAATGCGCGCTGTCTCATCAGCCTGGCGCTGATGACCGGCAATGTGGGGCGTCCCGGCACCGGGCTGCATCCGCTGCGAGGTCAGAACAACGTGCAGGGGGCGTCGGATGCGGGCCTCATTCCGATGTTCCTGCCCGACTACCAGACCGTGACCGATGCCGACATCCGCCGCCGCTTCGTCCAGATCTGGGGCGGCGTCTGGAGCGGCGAGGACTTCAGCGCCGAAAAGGGCCTGACCGTGGTCGAGATCATGGACGCGATCCATGCCGGCGACATCCGCGGCATGTATATCATGGGCGAGAATCCGGCGATGTCCGACCCGGACGTGGATCATGCCCGGGCGGCGCTGGCAAAGCTTGAGCATCTCGTAGTGCAGGACATCTTTTTGACTGAAACGGCGATGTTTGCCGACGTGATCCTGCCCGCCAGTGCCTGGCCGGAAAAGACCGGGACCGTGACCAATACCAACCGGCAGGTGCAGATGGGCCGCCCCGCCGTGCCGCCGCCGGGGCAGGCGCGCGAGGACTGGCGGATCATCACCGATCTTGCGAACCGGCTGGGGCTCGATTGGTCCTACGGCCATCCGCGCGAGATCTTTGCCGAGATGAAGCGCGGAATGGGATCGCTTGACAACATCACCTGGGAGC
Organism: Jhaorihella thermophila; assembly: GCF_900108275.1. Classification (GTDB taxonomy): domain Bacteria; phylum Pseudomonadota; class Alphaproteobacteria; order Rhodobacterales; family Rhodobacteraceae; genus Jhaorihella; species Jhaorihella thermophila. The sequence continues at coordinate 292,089 of NZ_FNVD01000002.1, read as the reverse complement.
GGCTCGAGGCCGAGGGGGCGGTGACCTATCCGTCGCTCTCGCCCGAGGATCCGGGGCAGGCTGTGGTGTTTGGCGACGGCTTCCCCCGCGCCGGCGGGCGGGCGCGGTTCACCCCTGCCAACGTGTTGCCGCCGGACGAGACGCCGGATGCGGAATACCCGTTCGTGCTGATCACGGGGCGCCAGCTGGAGCACTGGCATACCGGGACCATGACGCGGCGATCGGCGGTGCTGGACGCGGTGGAGCCCGAGGCGAACTGTTCCATGCATCCCTCGACCCTGCGCAAGCTGGGGGTGGAGCCGGGCGGGATGGTGCGGCTGACCACGCGGCGCGGCAGCGTCGAGGTGATGGCGCGGATGGATCGCGCGGTGGCGCCCGACACGGTGTTCATCCCCTTTGCCTATGTCGAAGCGGCGGCCAACATCCTGACCAATCCCGCGCTGGATCCCTTCGGCAAGATCCCCGAATTCAAGTTTGCCGCGGTGCGGGTGGAAAAGGCGGCGTAGGCGCGGGTTTCGGATCGGCCTAGCCGATCCGACCGATGCGGGGGGCGCTGCCCCCCGCACCCCCCGGAGTATTTGGCGCAAGATGAAGAAGCGGGCCGGTGGCCGGGGTTTTCTGCGGGTTTTTGAATGTGTCTTGCCCCGCGGGCCGGTCGGCGTATGCTCGGGCGCAACCACAAGGGGAGGAGATCATGCCACGCCGTTTCGTCGATCTGTCCGTGCCGCTGGAGACCGGGATCGTGTCCGACCCGCCGGTCATGCTGCCCGAGATCGACTACATGACCCATGACCAGACCGCAGAGCAGGTGATGGCGTTCTTTCCGGGGCTGCGGCGGGAGGATCTGCCGGGCGGCGAAGGCTGGGCGATCGAGCGGTTGCGGATCGCCACCCACAACGGCACTCATCTGGACGCGCCCTGGCATCATCATTCGACCATGAACCGCGCGATCAACGGCGGAGAACGCGCGATCACAATCGACGAAGTGCCGCTGGAATGGTGCTTCAATCCCGGCGTGAAGCTGGATTTCCGACATTTCGAGGACGGTTATGTGGTCTCCGCGGCGGATGTCGAGGCCGAACTGGAGCGGATCGGTCACGAATTGCAGCCGCTGGATATCGTGGTGGTGAACACTTCGGCCGGGGACCGCTATGGGAAAGCGGATTATCTGGTCAAGGGCTGCGGGATGGGGCGCGAGGCGACGCTCTACCTGCTGGAGCGCGGAGTGCGGGTCACCGGCACCGATGCCTGGAGCTGGGATGCGCCGTTTCCATTGACCGCCCAAGAATATGCCAGGACGGGCGAACCGTCGATCATCTGGGAAGGGCACCGCGCCAGCATGGAGATCGGCTATTGCCACATGGAGAAGCTGACCAATCTCGACCAGTTGCCGCCGACCGGGTTCACGATTTCCTGCTTTCCCTACAAGATCAAGGGCGCCAGCGCAGGCTTTACCCGCGCCGTCGCCATTTTCGAGGAGTGATCCATGCGTCTGGGCACGGTTTTCCACGAGGGCAAGGTCAAGGTGGTCGCGGCGCTGGATGACGAGACGCTGATGGATCTCGACCGCGCCGCGGAGCTGGCGCGTTATGAAACCGATACGTTCACATCGATGCAGAAGGTGATCGACCAGGGCGATTACGGGCTGGAGATGGCGACCCACCTGCTGCGCCGGGCCAATCGACGGACGGTGATCCGCGTCGAGGAGGTTACCTTTCTGCCGCCTCTGATGCCGGTGCAGTTCCGCGACTGCCTGGTGTTCGAAGAGCATCTGAAGAACAGCTTTGCCCAGGCCGGGCGCCTGTCGGGCCGCCGCTTCGAGATCCCGCAGGTCTGGTATGACCAGCCGATCTATTACAAGGGCAACCGCATGTCCTTTGTCGGACACGGGGCGGACGTGATCTGGCCGGCCTATTCCGAACATCTGGACATCGAGCTGGAACTGGCTGCGGTGATCGGCCGGCACGGCAAGGACATCCGCCCCGAGGAGGCGGCCGACTACATCTTTGGCTACACGATCCTGAACGATTTCTCGGCGCGCGATGCGCAGATGGCCGAGATGGCCGGGCAGCTCGGCCCCGCCAAGGGCAAGGATTTCGACACCGGCAACGCGCTGGGTCCGTTCATACTGACCGCCGACGAGGTGGGGCACCCGGTGGCGCTGAGGATGGAGGCGCGGGTCAATGGCGAGATCTGGGGTGGCGGCACCAGCGCCGACATGCACCACGATTTTGGCGCGATTCTTGCCCATGTCTCGGCCTCGGAAACGATCTGGCCCGGTGAGGTGATCGGTTCGGGCACGGTGGGCACCGGCTGCGGGCTGGAGACGGGAAGGCGGCTGGCGCCGGGGGACGTGGTGGAGTTGGAGATCGAGAAGATCGGGGTGCTGCGCAACCGCATCGTGCGCCCCGAATGAGGGCGGGGCGTTGCCCAGGGCGGCGGCAGCCGCTAAATGGCGGCTCATGACGCAAGCATCCGAACGCCCGCATCGCAACTTCTATGGCCGCACTCGCGGCAAGACCCTGAAGAAGAGCCAGCGCGCTTATCTGGAGGAAGACCTCGCGAAACTCTCGCCGGGGCCGGTGGAGTGGGACGTGAACCCCGAGCGCAGGCCGCTGGACCTGGAGGCGCTGTTCGGCGGGCGCGAGGTGTGGCTGGAGGTCGGCTTCGGTGGTGGTGAGCACATGGTGTATCAGGCCACGCTGCACCCCGAGGTGGGCATCATCGGGGCCGAACCCTTCATCAACGGGGTGGCGATGCTGCTGGGCAAGATCCGGCGGGCGGGGGTGACCAATGTGCGGGTCCATCCCGGCGACGCGAGGGATCTGATGGACGTTCTGCCCGAGGCATCGATTTCGCGGGCGTTCCTTCTCTATCCCGATCCGTGGCCGAAGAAAAAGCATCACCGCCGCCGCTTCGTCACGCCCGAGCATCTGGAGCCGTTGGCCCGCGCGATGAAGCCCGGCGCGATCTTTCGGGTGGCGACGGACATTCCCGATTACGTCCGTCAGACGCTGGAGGAAGTGCCCAGGGCCGGGTTCGAATGGCTGGCCGAGCGTCCCGCCGACTGGCGCGAGCCTTGGGAGGACTGGATCTCGACCCGCTACGAACAGAAGGCGCTGCGCGAGGGGCGGGTGCCGCATTACCTGACCTTCCGGCGGCTGGGGTGAGATGGAGGCGGGGCCGGTGGCCCATGGCATCGGGCACGAACGGCGATCCGGAACCTTGGCGGTTTGGTGGGCGAGGGGCGCTGCCCGTTGCGCCGCAGACGCACCAAAGGTGCGACGCGCTTCCCTGGGTATTTCGGACCAGAAAAAAGCAGGGGCCTAGCTGCTGGACCGGGGCGGGGCAATTGGGTAAGCCCTGAACGGCGAGAAGAAAAAAGGAATACCGATGTCGTCTCATGGCTCCGTGATCCCGATGCGTTCCACTCCCTGTGGTCCCTTGAGCGGTGTGGCCGAGGTGCCGGGGGACAAGTCGATTTCGCATCGGTCGCTGATCCTGGGGGCACTGGCGGTGGGCGAGACGCGGATCTCGGGGCTGCTCGAGGGGCAGGACGTTCTGGACACGGCTGCCGCGATGCGGGCCTTTGGGGCCGAGGTGGTGGATCATGGCGGCGGCAACTGGTCGGTCCATGGCGTGGGCGTCGGCGGGTTCGCCGAGCCGGATCAGGTGATCGACTGCGGCAATTCGGGCACCGGGGTGCGGCTCATCATGGGGGCGATGGCGACCTCGCCGATCGTGGCGACCTTTACCGGAGATGCGAGCCTGAACAAGCGGCCGATGGCGCGGGTGACCGATCCGCTGGCGCTGTTCGGGGCGCGGGCGGTGGGGCGCTCGGGCGGGCGGTTGCCGATGACGATCGTGGGCGCGGCCGACCCGGTGCCGGTGCGCTATGAGGTGCCGGTGCCATCGGCGCAGGTGAAGTCGGCGGTGCTGCTGGCCGGGCTGAACGCGCCGGGCCGGACGGTGGTGATCGAGCGCGAGGCGACGCGCGATCATACCGAGCGGATGCTGGCCGGTTTCGGCGCCGAGATCGCGGTGGAGGAGACCGGCGAAGGCCGCGTCATCACCCTGACCGGGCAGCCGGAGCTGAAGCCGCAGGTGATCGCCGTTCCGCGCGACCCGTCGAGTGCGGCGTTCCCCGTGTGCGCGGCGCTGATCGTTCCGGGATCGGACGTGCTGGTGCCGGGCATCGGGTTGAACCCGACCCGGGCGGGGCTGTTCACCACGCTGCGCGAGATGGGGGCGGACCTGACCTATGAGAACCAGCGCGAAGAGGGCGGCGAGCCGGTAGCGGATCTGCGTGCGCGCTATTCGCCCGACATGGAGGGGATCGAGGTTCCGCCCGAGCGCGCCGCCAGCATGATCGACGAATACCCGATCCTGTCTGTGGTGGCGGCGAATGCGCGCGGACGGACCATGATGCGGGGCGTCAAGGAGCTGCGCGTGAAGGAAAGCGACCGGATCGACGCCATGGCCACCGGGCTGCGCGCGAACGGGGTGGAGGTCGAGGAGGGCGAGGACTGGTGGGCGGTCACCGGGCGCGGTGCGGGCGGCGTGCCCGGCGGGGCGGTGTGCGCCAGCCATCTGGATCATCGGATCGCGATGTCGTTTCTCGTGCTCGGCATGGCGGCGAAGGCGCCGGTGTCGGTGGATGACGGCGGACCGATCGCCACGTCATTCCCGATTTTCGAGGGGTTGATGGGCGGCCTTGGCGCGCGAATCGAACGGGCCGAGGCGTGAGTCCGGCGCGGGTTGCATATTGGGTTCTCTGCGCGGCGACTCTGGTCGTATATGCTGCAATGGTCCTGTGGACGCTTCCGGCGATTGCCGCAGAGGCGGGCGGTCTGCTGCCCTTTGACCTGCGGCCCACGGGGTATTCGGCGGAGGAGGCGCGCACCTTTCTCGCGGCGCTGAGCGACGAAGGCCGGGCGATCTATGCCGGGCCGCAACGGGCATTGGATGGGGTCTATCCGGCCTTGCTCGCCGCCGTGCTGGCCGGGGCGGTCAAGGCCCTGTTTCGGCGCGGGCCATTGCGGGTCGTGTTAATGCTGGCGGTGCTGGGCGGGATGCTGGCGGACTATGCCGAGAACCTGCGGATTGCCGCGATGCTTGCCGCCGGGCCGGAGGCAACCGATGCGATGATCGAGGCGGCAAGTCGCGCGACGGTCACCAAGTCGGCGCTGACCGGCGCCGTGATGGGGCTTGTGCTGCTGGCGCTGGCGCGGCGCCTGAGGCGGAAATGGAGGGGGTGATGCGGTTTACCGTGGCAATTGACGGGCCGGCTGCGGCAGGCAAGGGCACCGTGTCCCGCGCCATCGCGGAGCGGTTCGGGTTTGCGCATCTCGACACGGGGCTGTTGTATCGCGCGGTGGGTGCGAAGGTTCTTGCCGGCGCCGATCCGGTCGCGGCGGCGCGCGATCTTCGGCCGGAGGATCTTGAGGCCGGCGATCTGCGCACCCAGGCCGTGGCCGAAGCGGCCAGCAAGGTTGCGGCGATTCCCCAGGTGCGCGCGGCGCTGGTGGACTTCCAGCGGTCCTTCGCCCGGCGTGAAGGCGGCGCGGTACTTGACGGGCGCGACATCGGCACGGTGATCTGCCCCGAGGCCGAGGTGAAGCTGTTCATCACCGCCAGCGCAAAGGAACGCGCCCGCCGCCGCTGGCTGGAGCTGCGCGAAAAGGGGGCGGACGTGACGCTGGAACAGGTGCTGGCCGAGGTCGAAGCCCGAGACGCACGCGACCGCGAACGCGCCACGGCGCCCCTGGAAATCGCGCCCGACGCGGTGGTGATCGACACCTCCGAGATGGATATCGAACAGGCGGTCGCGGCAGCGGCGGCGCATGTGGAGCAGCGGTTGAAGGCCACGAAGGAAGGGAGCGAGACATGAAGATGCGGCGCATGGGGGCAGACGGCCCCGAGGTTTCGGCGATCGGCATCGGCGCGATGTCGTTTTCCGATTTCTACGGCCCGACCGACGAGACGCACAGCCACGCCATCCTTGACGCCGCGCTGGAGGCGGGCGTGACCCATGTGGACACGGCGAACGTCTATGGCATGGGCGGGTCCGAACGGGCCATCGGCTCCTACCTCAAGGCCCATCCCGGTGCGCGCGACCGGTTCCATATCGCCACCAAGGCGTCGATCACCCGCGATTCGGACGGCAACCGTTGTTTCGACAACTCGGCCGCACATCTGGAGGCGGAACTGGACAAGTCGCTGGAGCGGCTGGGCATCGACTGCGTGGATCTGTTCTATATCCACCGCCGCGACCCGAACATCCCCGTCGAAGAGGCGACGGAAAACCTCGCCCGGCTGGTGCGCGCGGGCAAGACCCGTGCCATCGGCTTTTCCGAAATCGCCCCCTCCAGCCTGCGGCTGGCGATGGCGGTGCACCCCGTGGCGGCGGTGCAGTCGGAATACTCGCTCTCCACGCGCGCGCCCGAACTGGGGCTGGTGCAGACCTGCGCCGAACTGGGCGTGGCGCTGGTGGCTTTTTCACCGGTGGGGAGGTCGCTTCTGACCGATCATCCGCTGGCGCCCGAGGTGATCCCGACGCTGGGGTGGCTGTCCACCAACCCGCGTTTTCAGGAACCGAACCTGTCGGCGAACCTCAAGATCACCGACGGCTTCCGGGCGTTGGCGGCCGAGATGGGCGAACCGGCCGCGGCGCTGGCGATCGCGTGGCTGTTGCGGCAAGGCGATCACGTCATCCCGATCCCCGGCACGCGGTCGGTCGAACATTTCAGTGAACTGGTGCGGGGCACCGAAATCGAGCTGACCGATGACGACATGGCACGCATCGAACGCGTGCTGCCCGTCGGGTGGGCGCATGGCGACCGCTACAGCGCGGCGCAATGGGTCGGCCCCGAACGCTATTGCTGACCGTCGGAGCCGATCTCTGTCGTCCTGCCGTTTTCCGGGGCAAGGGAAAAGGGTCCGAACTGCTTTCCGCGTCTTCATCTTGCCGAAAATACTCCGGGGAGCGCGAGGGGCAGCGCCCCTCGCATCGGTCGGATCGGCGCAGCCGATCCGAAACGGGTGCCCAAAGCTTCCCCCGGATCGGGGTGCGTGCTGCGCTGGCCGCCGGCCGGCGACATCCTTGGGCAGGCTAAAGCTTGCGCAGCGAGCGTTCCTCGCGCAGCAGCTGGTGCAGCATCACCTCATAGCTTCGCCGTTCCAGATGGGCCTCTTCCGTGGTCAGGGTGCGGCGCTTGAGAACCTTCTTGGACAATTCCGCCGCCTCCCCGAGGCTCTGGTCGCGCAACTGCACGTTCTCGATCGCCCGGTTCAGGGCATAGAGCGCGCCCAGCTTGGTCAGCGACCGCATCGGAAAGCTCTCGCCTACGATGAGTTCCACGTTGGCGTTGATCTGGCGTCGCGCCACCAGGGTCGCCAGCAGCCGGTTCATCTGCTCCTCCATGCCCGCGAACGGCGTCTTCTTCTTGCCGTCGCTGATGCAAAGGAAGGTGCCGTTGCCGCGATAGGACAGGATGTTGCCATTGGCCTTGGTCAGTTTCGCGATCGCATAGGCCACGTCGTGCAGGATATCGCGGAAATGGGTCGAGGGCATGCTCAGGTGCAGATCCTTGGCGCGGGCGATCTTGATTGCCGTCGCCCATGATGTGAATCGGCGACCCTTGGAGAGTTGCAGAACATAGTTTTCGAACTGCGTGTAGCCCAGCACCCGCTCGACGCCTTCGATCCGGATCGGATCCTCCAGGCTGAACTGCAAGGTGGTGTCGAGCTCGTTCTTCAGCTTCCTGGCCTCTTCCCGGCTGGTCGAGGCCTGCATGTTCTGCTGCACCAGTTTTCGGGCGGTGCCCAACCGGCTGCGCAGTTCAAGAAAATCGAATGGCTTGGTCAGATAGTCGGTGGCCCCGGCGGTAAAGGCCTCGTCCACATATTTCTTTTCGGACATCGCCGTGAGCATGACGATCGGCGTGTCGGTATATTCGGGGAACTTGCGGATTTCGCGGCACAGATCAATGCCGTTCATTTCCGGCATCTGGATGTCCAGAAGGAAACAGTCGAAGGGCGGATCCTCCCGGTCGATCCTGCGCAACGCATCCGCGCCTGACGAGGCGATCGCAACGTCATAGGATCCCAGTGCGCTCAAGGCAGTCTTCAACAGTTCGAGGATGCTCGCTTCGTCATCCACGACGAGCAGCTTCATCTTGTCCTTTGCCGACGCCTTGGCGGCCCTTGCTGTGGGGTCGGCGGGCGACCCTGTGATGACACGACCTGACATCGTTTTCCTGCCCCATTACGAACTCTCGGAATTAACCATTAATTGAGGAATCTGCCGGAAAAGCGGCGCAAACTTGACCCGGCCCTGAAAATTGATGTTGGCGCGGTTAAGCCTTCTCTTGCTTTGGGAGGGCGGGAGAATACAATATCACCGAACCTGATCTGCTTCGGCTACCAGATGTTGAGATGTGGCTTGCACGAAATGTGCCAAAATTGTGCGCATCCCGTGGAATGAACATCTGTCGGCGGCGGCAATGTTTCACGATAGCCGCGCCGCCTGCTTGTCCGGTCGGACACGGCAATGCAGAACCAGCGTGCAAGGCCTTCACCGGGGTAGGTCAGGCCGATGCTTCGCGGGTGACCCGGGGGCTGGCCTGCCTCAGCAGCTCCAGCAGAAGCGATTGCGTCGCCGTGGGGCGCCAGTCGGCCCGGGTCGTGATGCCTATGGGGCGCGGGGTGTCGTTCAATGAGACGTCCAACGCGACAAGCTCGCCGCGCTTGAGTTCATGCCGGACCTGATGGGCCGAGATCAACGCCAGCCGGTCGCTGTCCAGCAGCAGCCCGCGCGCGAGAATCAGCGAGGAGGTTTCGACCAGCCGTTCGGGCGGAGCGAGCCCTTCGCACCGGAACAGCGCGTCAAAGCGGGACCGTGTCGGGATTCCGGGGGCGGGGACGACCCAGGCGAACTCTGCCAGATCCTGCGGCGTCAGGTTCCGGCGCTCCGACAGCGGGTGCCCACGCCGCGCGACTATGGTCAGGGCATCGTCCAGAAGCCGTTCCTGCCGGATGTCGTCGGTCGGTGGCGGATCGCGCAGGGCACCGATCAACAGGTCCAGTTCGCCCTGGCGCAGATCGCCCAGAAGATCCGCATAGGCGCCGTCATGGACGCGCACGGTCACATGCGGGCGCTGGCGTTCCAGCGCGTTGATCGCCCTCGGCAGGATGAAGCTGCGCGCCAGCGGCAGGCTGCCGATGCGTATCTGGGCGGTGTCGTGGCCCGCCCATGCGTTGATCTCGGCGATACCCTGCCGGAGTTCGGAGAATGCCAGCCGGGCGTGCCGCTCCAGTTCCCGCGCTGCCGGGGTCAGCACGATCGACCGGGCCTCTCGCTTGAACAGGGTCAGGCCCGCCAGACGCTCCAGATCCCGGGCAACCCGGTGCAGCGAGGGCTGCGAAATGCCGATATTGCGTGCCGCCCAGGAAAAGTTTCCGGTGTCCGACACCGCCAGGAGTGCCCGCAGCTGGGCCGATGTCAGAAGCTGGTCGAAGCTGGTGAATCCCGACTTCCGGCCCTGGTTCCGCGGACGGGCGGCCCTGCGCGCGCCTTCCCGCAAATAGGCCAGCGCCTGATCGACCCGCGTGACGAACATCTGTCCCGGCTCGGTGGGGACCATGCCGGTGCTGGTGCGGATGAACAGCGCGATGCCCAGCGTTCGCTCCAGCCCGGCAATGGCCTGGGTGATCGCCGGCTGCGACAGGAATACCGTCGAGGACGCGGGCGAAATGCTGCCGCAACGCACGACTTCGCTGAAGGCCCTCAGGTGGCGAAGATTCAGTGTTTCATGGGGCATGATGTCGGTTTCGGCGTCTGTCTTGTCGGGTCAGTATAGGCATTTCTTATTGCGCTTCATCCGTTTTGAAGTGGTGTTGCGGGGGAATCCGCGCCTATCTGGTCGGGACATCGAACGAAGGCAGACGGGGATCGCCCGGAATGAGCGAGAAAAGAACCGCGCTGGTCATCAGCGCCCATGCCGCCGATTTCGTCTGGCGCTGTGGCGAGGCGATCGCGCTGCATCAGCAGCTTGGCTATGAGGTGACGGTCGTCTGCCTGTCATTCGGCGAACGCGGTGAAAGCGCGAAGCTGTGGAAACAGGGAGGCATGACGCTGGACAGGGTGAAGGCGGCGCGCCGTCGCGAGGCCGAGGACGCCGCCGCCGAGCTGGGGGCGCATGACATCCGGTTCCTCGACCTTGGCGACTATCCGCTGGAACTGGACCGCGAGGCCAGGTTCCGGCTGGTGGACATCATCCGCGAGGTGCAGCCGGGGTGGATGATGAGCCATTCGAAATGGAATCCCTACAATACCGATCACATGTATGCCACGCAGGTGGCGCTGGAATGCCGGATGATCGCGCAGGCCTGGGGGCACAATCCGGGGCAGAAGGTGCTGGGGGCGCCGCAGCTCTATCTGTTCGAGCCGCACCAGACCGAGCAGATGGGCTGGAAGCCCGACGTGTTTCTGGACATCACGCCGGTCTGGGAGAAAAAGCGCGCTGCGATCGAGTGCATGGAGGGTCAGCAGCACCTGTGGGAGTATTACACGAATCTCGCCCGGAACCGGGCCAACCATTTCCGCCGCAATTCGGGCGGGCAGGCCGGCGGGCGGAATGCGGAATACGCGGAAGGATTCCAGTCGGTCTTTCCGCGGACGGTGGATGAACTGACATGAGCGGATACGGGCTGGGCGCGACCGGCGTGGTCGTTCGGGACATCCCGCGCGCGGGGCGTGACGTGATTGCGCGGCTGGGCGCGGCCGGCGTGGCGACGGTGCACGAGGCGCAGGGGCGTTCGGGGCTGATGGCGGCGCGGATGCGGCCCATCCAGCAGGATGTCGCGGTCGCCGGCCCGGCGGTGACGATCAGCGCGCCGCCGGGGGACAACTGGATGGTGCATGTGGCGATCGAGCAGTTGCGAGAGGGGGACATTCTGGTTCTGGCCCCGACCGCGCCCTGCGACATGGGGTATTTCGGTGATCTGCTGGCGACGAGCGCAATGGCGCGGGGCTGCCGTGCTCTGGTGATCGACGCGGGCGTGCGCGATACGCGGGATCTGCGGGCGATGGGTTTCGCAGTGTGGTCGACGGCGGTGTCGGCGCAGGGGACGGTGAAGGAGACCCTGGGCGCGGTGAACGTGCCGGTGATCTGCGCCGGGACGCTGGTGCATCCCGGCGATGTGATCGTGGCGGATGACGACGGGGTTTGCGTGGTGTCGCGGGCGCGCGCGGCGGAGGTGGCCGGCGAGGCTGAGGCGCGGATGGCAGCCGAAGAGGAAAAGCGGCGTCGGCTGGCCTCGGGAGAGTTGGGGCTGGACATCTACGGGATGCGGGCGCGGCTGGCGGAAAAGGGGTTGAAATACGTCTGATGGGCGGTTTCGGACCGCGGATGCGGTCCGACCGGGGCGAGGGGCTCCGCCCCTCGCGCTCCCCGGGGTATTTGAAACCGGAAAGAAGCAGGGAGGGCCGGGTATGTCCCAGGGGATCCGGGCGATGTGGATGCGGGCGGGGACGTCGAAGGGGGGGTCTTCCTGGCATCGGATCTGCCTGCGGAGACTGGGGCGCGGGACCGGTTGCTGCTGCGGGCGATGGGGGCGCCGGATGCGCGGCAGATCGACGGGATGGGCGGCGGGGATCCGTTGACGTCGAAAGTGGCGGTGGTGAAGCCGTCCGAGTGCCCCGGCGTGGATGTGGACTATCTGTTTCTGCAGGTGTTCGTGGACCGGCCCGTGGTCAGCGACGCGCAGAACTGCGGCAACATGCTGGCCGGTGTCGCGCCCTTTGCGATCGAACGGGGCCTGGTTGCGGCGCGGGATGGAGAGACGCCGGTGACGATCCGGATGGAAAATACCGGACAGGTGGCGGTGGCGCGGGTGTGCACGCCCGGCGGGCGGGTCAGCTATGCCGGGGATGCACGGATCGACGGGGTGCCGGGGACCGCCGCGCCGATACCGATTTCGTTTCGCGACATGGCCGGCTCCAGTTGCGGGGCGCTGTTGCCCACCGGGCGCCCGCTGGACGTGGTGGAGGGCGTCGAGGTCACGATGATCGACAATGGAATGCCCTGCGTCGTGATGCGGGCGGCGGATCTCGGGATCGGCGGGGGCGAGCGGCCGGAGGAGCTGGAGGCCGATGCGGCGCTGCGCGCCCGGCTCGAGGAGATCCGGCTGGCCTGCGGGCCGATGATGAACCTGGGCGATGTGGCGGAAAAGTCCGTGCCGAAGATGACACTGGTCAGTCCGGCGCGGCGGGGCGGGGCGATTTGCACCCGCACCTTCATTCCGCATCGCTGTCACAAGGCGATCGGGGTGCTGGGCGCGGTCAGCGTCGCCACCGCCGGCCTGATTGCGGGCAGCGTCGCCAGGCCCCTGATGGATCGCGGCGACGGGCGGGACCGGAGGCTGTCGATCGAGCACCCCACGGGTGAGATGTCGGTGGTCGCATCGTTGTCCCCGGCCGGTGCCGTGGAGAACGTCGCCGTCCTGCGCACTGCGCGGAAGCTGATGGATGGCGTGGTCTTCGCAGATTGACAGGACGCGGGCGGCGCCTGGGACCATGTGCCGTTTTCAGAGTGCCCGGAATTTGTGCAAACGCCGACAAGGTATTGACATTCCGTCCCCGGTGGTCAGCATGGCGCTGCGAAGTTTTCTGAAATAACTAACGACAACGCGGAGGAGTGAAAGATCATGCATCGTCGTAAGTTCCTTAAGGGGGCCGCCCTTGGCGCCGGCGCAACCGCCCTTGCAGCCCCGGCCATCGCGCAGCAGCGCAAGACCATGACCATCGTGTCGACCTGGCCGCGGGACTTCCCCGGTCTGGGCATCTCGGCGCAGCGTCTGGCCGCACGCATCACGGAACTGTCCGAGGGCCGTCTGACCACCGAGTATTTCGCCGCGGGCGAGCGCGTGGGCGCCTTCGACTCGTTCGACGAAGTGGCTTCGGGCAACAGCCAGGCCTATATCGCCGCTGACTACTATTGGGTCGGCAAGCATCCCGGTTTCGCCTATTTCACCTCGGTGCCGTTCGGCATGACGACGGTGGAATGGAACGCCTGGATCAAGTTCAAGGGCGGTCAGGAGCTTTGGGACGAAATCTCGGGCGAGTTCGGCCTCAAGGCGCTGCCCTGCGGCGCGACCGGCACCCAGGCCGGTGGCTGGTTCAACAAGGAGATCGAGAGTCCCGAGGACCTCAAGGGCCTGAAGATGCGCATTCCGGGACTGGGCGGCAACGTCATGTCCAAGCTGGGCGTGTCCACAGTGTCGCTGCCGGGCGGCCAGATCTATGAAAACCTGGTGTCGGGCGCCATCGACGCGACCGAATGGGTCGGTCCCTACAATGACTACTTCATGAAGTTCTACGAGGCGGCCAAGTACTACTATACCGCCGGCATGCACGAGCCGGGCGGCGGTCTGGCCTTTGGCATGAACAAATCTTGGTGGGAAAGCCTGTCGGATTGGGAAAAGGCCGTGATCGAGGCCGCGTGCATGGAAGAGCATGCCGCCGCCTACGAAGAGAACATGGCCAACAACGGTGAATACATGGCCAAGCTGGTCAATGACCACGGCGTCGAGATCCGCAACTTCAACGACGACATCTGGGATGCCTTCGGCGAAGCGGCCGCGGAAGTGTTCGAGGAAACTCGCGCCCATTCGGCGCTGGCGGCAAAGATCGACGACAGCTTCCAGAAGAACCTGCGCGAGATCGGCGGAACGATGGCGCTGTTCGAGACGACCTTCGTCAACCAGCGCAACCGCGTGCTCGGCCTGGTCTGAGCTTGACCGGAAACCGAAATGAGCGAAGAGCGGGGCTGCGGCCCCGCTCTTTTCATACCGGCGGTTCCGGTGATAAAGGGTCTGTGCCGTGGCCCCGCTCTTTTCATACCGGCGGTTCCGGTGATAAAGGGTCTGTGCCGTTGCAAGAATGAAAAATGGGGGAGGGGCAGATGGCCGATACCAGCGACCTCGACAACATTTCGCCTTTTGGGCCACCCGCGCCGATACCGCGCCTGTTCGCGTGGTCCATGCTGGCGGTTCTGGCTGCGTTTCTCGTCAACAACGTGCTGGTGGTGGGGTATGGCTTCCCCGGCCTGAAGGCGCTGTTTGCAGGAGGTGCAGGCCGGCAGGTCTGGGTTCAGGCCGCGATCTATGCGGGCGCCTTGGCAGTCGCGGCGGGCTATGTCCTGTCCACCGGCGATCGGTCGCTGCGCTGGGATGCGCGCGCGATCCACAAGTTCAACGTGTTCCTGATACGCTGGGCCTTCTGGGCGGTCCTGCTGGTGGGGGTGGTGGATGCCACCATCGCCTTCATGCGGGTGGAGAACCTGTTCGGCCTGTTTCTTGACGGCGACACGGTGCGCAACTTCGGCAAGGCGCGCTGGGTCGGTCCCTATGTCCACATTCCGCTGGTGGGCGCGGCCTTCGTCATCGCCTTGTTTTCGCGCACGCTGGGCTTCCCCTGGTTGGCGCTTCTGATCGTGGTGGCGGAACTGGCCATCGTGATCTCGCGTTTCGTGTTCTCCTACGAACAGGCGCTGATGGGCGATCTGGTGCGCTACTGGTATGCGGCGCTGTTCCTGTTTGCCTCGGCCTATACGCTGTTCGACGACGGTCATGTCCGGGTGGACGTGCTGTATTCGGGTTTCGGTCTGACGAAAAAGGGGTTCTTCAACGCCTTCGGAACCATCACCATGGGGATGACGACCTGCTGGGTGATCCTCGCTGTCGGGTTTGGCGGCAAGCAGTCGATCATCAACAGCCCGGTGATGAATTTCGAAATCACCCAGACCGGCGGTGTGGGCATGTTCATCAAATACCAGATGGCCGCCTTTCTGGGCATTTTCGCCATCACCATGCTGATCCAGTTCGTGTCCTATTTCCTAGAATCGGTCGCCGACATGCGCGGCGAGCCCGGCCACCACGAACCAGCCCCGTCCGCGCACTGAGGTTCGACCCATGGAAATCTATTTTCTGATCCTTCTGATCCTGTCCATGGCCTTTGCGCTGGGCTCGGGTTATCCGGTGGCCTTTGCCTTGCCCGGCGCCGCCATCTTCACCATCGGCACGGCCGCGCTCTGCGGCTATCTGTTCGCCGGCAACGTCGATGCGTTCTTCCACTCGGGCGGGCCGTCGCAATGGCTGACCGCCGGCGTGACCAACCTGCGCGGCGTCTATTGGGAGGTCGAACGGGATACGCTGATCGCCATTCCGCTGTTCATCTTCATGGGCATCATGCTGCAGCGGTCGAAGATCGCCGAAGACCTGCTGGTGACCATGGCGCAGCTGTTTGGACCGGTTCCCGGCGGCCTGGGCATCTCGGTCGTGTTGGTGGGTGCGCTGCTGGCGGCCACCACCGGTATCGTCGGCGCCACCGTGGTGGCGATGGGCCTGATCTCGCTGCCAGCGATGCTGCGCAACAACTATTCGACGCCGCTGGCCACGGGCACGATCGCGGCCTCGGGCACGCTGGGGCAGATCATCCCGCCGTCGATCGTGCTGATCATCCTTGCCGACCAGCTGGCCTCGGCCACCGATCAGGCCTCGACCCTGCGCAAGGCGCTCTACAAGGACGCCACCGGCGAAGTGAGCATGCCGTCGGTGTTCGACGTGACCTCGACCAGCGCGGGCGAGATGTTCCTGGGCGCTTTCGTGCCGGGCCTCGTTCTGGTCGGGCTGTACATGGCCTATATCCTGATCTTTGCGCTTCTGCGCCCGAGCGCCGCCCCCGCCGTGCCCTACGACGGCAAGTTCGACCGGCAGTTCTGGAGCCGCGTGTTCCTGATCCTGGTGCCGCCGCTGACGCTGATCTTCCTGGTTCTGGGGTCGATCATCGCCGGTGTCGCCACGGTGAACCAGGCCGGTGCGATCGGTGCGGCCGGTGCGCTCATCATGGCCGGCTATCGCTTGCCGAAGAAAACCAAGTGGACATATGCCCCGGCCCTGCTGGCGTTGGCGGCGCTTGTGGCGATCGCCGTGGCGCTGCAGCGGTTCAACATGAACGTCAAGGCGATCGCCAGTTCCGAGGATATCCTCGGCATCTGGATCGGCTCGATCGCGGCGGCCGTTCTGCTGATCGCGCTGATCTGGTCCGGCTGGCGCGTGTTCAAGCTCGAGGACACGCTGCGCGGCGTGATGCTCGAGACCGCCAAGACCACGTCGCTGGTTTTCGTCATCCTGATGGGCGCGGCGATGCTGACTGCGGCGTTCCGCGCCTTCGGCGGCGAGGACCTGGTGCGCGAGTTCCTCAATTCGCTGCCCGGCGGATTCTGGAGCCAGTTCATCATCGTCATGGCGGTGATCTTCATCCTCGGCTTCTTTCTCGACTTCATCGAGATCGCGGTGGTCGTGGTGCCGATCGTGGCGCCGATCCTGCTGGCCGATCCGGGGGCGAACGTCACCGCGGTCTGGCTGGGCGTGATGATCGGTCTGAACATCCAGACCTCGTTCCTGACGCCGCCCTTCGGTTTCGCCCTGTTCTATCTGCGCGGGGTGGCGCCGGCGGTGGTGCGCACGGTGCAGATGTACAAGGGCGTGATCGCCTTCATCCTGCTGCAGCTTCTGGCGCTGGGCGTCGTCGGCAAATTCCCCGAACTGGTGAACTACCTGCCGAACCGGGTGAGCTATCTTTCGGATACCGCCCCACCGCCGCGCAATCCCAAGTTGCAGCTCTGCCTTGAGGAATATGTCGGCGAGAAGCTGACCGAAGGGGACGAACTGGAAACCGCGATCGCGCGGGCCAAGGGGCTGGATCTCTCGGTTCTGCCCAAGGACCTGGCCAAGGACTTCTCCAAGGCGGTGACCAGCGCGGAGACGGCGATTGCCAAGCTGGACGAGGCCTTTGCGGTCGAGCGCACCGTGGCGGAGGCCGCGATCGGCTACCGGCCGCTCCAGCGGACCGTGCGTCAGATCGAAAAGGATATCCGTCGGCTCGAGGATGAGTTGAAGGACGTCCGGACCCGGCTTTCGCGGCTCCATGGCGACGATCAGCAGGCCGCAAAATCCAGGCTGGAAGGCCGGCAGGCGGAACTGGAAGCCGAGATCGCGCGGATGAAGGCCGAGATCCCTGCCGAGTGGGACAGCGTCCATGCCGAGTTTGCCAAGCTGGTCCAGGCCGAGATGAAGGCGCGGCAAGCCTATCGGCGCAGCGCGGACGACGCCTATGAAGGGGCGGTCGAGACGGCGGCGATCCTGAAGGCCAACCGGGCATTCACCGAACTCGAGCAACCCCTGCGCGACCTTCGGGCGGTGATCGAAGGCAAACCCGAAGCGGAGGCCGAAGCCGTGGTCAACGATCTGTCGAAGCGGTTCGGCAAGGTCGAGGGGGCGGATGACGTGAAGAAGCTTCTGTCCAAGGCGCGTCGCGCGTTGAAGAGCAAGACGCCGGACAAGCAAAAGGCACTGGCCCTTTACGACGAAGCGGTGGCTGCCTACGAGGCGCAGAAGGCCTGGCGCGGGGACGCGGCCGAGCGGCTGGGTCCGGAGCTGGAGGCTTATGTGGCAGTCCTGTCCAAGACGCTGGGTCTGCGTCAACAGCCGCGGATGCCCCGTGAACTGGCGCTTTACATGGCGTCCTGTATGGCCAGCCACAGGGACATTTCGCTCAACTTCTGAGCGGGTGCGTGGCAAGGCGGGGGGCCTGCAGGCTGGGAAGGATTGGTCGGATCGGCACAGCCGATCCGACCGGCCGGGGGCTCTGCCCCCGGACCCCCGGGGTATTTGAAACCAGAAAGAAGCAGATCGGGACGGGGCGATAGCGCAGCCGCAGAACTTTCAGGCGCTCGCGGGTGGCGTCGCCATGCGCGAGGGGCCGGGAGGGCGGCCCGAATGGCGGCGGATCATTCGATCCGGCGTTGCCGGATGCGCTGGCCGTCGGTCAGGCGGGCCGAGGGGAACAGAACCACCTGATCGCCCGGTTCGAGCCCGTCCAGCAGTTCGGCCCAGTTGCCGTTGTTGTGGCCGATGCGCACCCGTTGCCGCACCGCGCGGCCGTCGCGGATGGCGAAGACGGCCCAGTTCCCCTGATGGCGGAAGAGGGCGGAGGATGGAACCATAACCGCGTCGTCCCGCTCCCAGATGACGATATGGGCCTCGACACGGTAGCCATGGCCCAGCCGGCTGCGGTGTCCGTTCGGATCGGCGAAGGCGATCGTGGTTTCGACCCGTTGCTCCTCGACCCCGAGGGCGGAATGTTTGGTATGGCCGTAAGGCGCGATGCGGCTGACGACGCCTTCGAGGTCGCTGTCGCCGCCCCAGTTGGTGATGATCACCCGGTCGCCCCGTTCGACCTTGACCGCGTCCGAAGAGAGCAGGTCGGCGACGATCTCGAGATCATGGGCGACATCGCCGATTTCGAGGATCGGCTCGCCGGCGGGCAGGGTCGTGGCGCTTTCGTGAAAGACCTTGAGCACCGTTCCGTCGATTGGCGCCCTGATCGGGACGGTGGGGATCTTCACGGCGTCCTTGGCCACGGCCTCGGCCAGGCCGGTATCGTCAAAGCTGATGAGGCGGGCCAGGGCGTTGTTCACCTCGGCTTCGCGTCGGGCGATTTCAGCCCTGACGGTTTCGAGCTGGGCGTCAGCGACCTGTGCCTCCTGCTCGGCGCGTTCCAGCTGGACACGGCTGACGATGCCGCGTTCGACCAGCCGGGAAATGCGGTCGAGTTCGCTGTGGGCGAACCGGCTGCGGGCCTCTGCCGCCTTGAGGTCCGAGCGTGCGACCCGGAGCGCGGCCTCGGCGGCGTCCACCGCGGCCCGCGCCTGTTCACGGGTGCGGATGTCCAGTGCCGCCGGGGCGGCCGGAGCCATGCGGGCGACCACGTCGCCGGCCTTGACCCGGTCCCCCGGTTCCAGTTCGACCCGCTGCAGGTCGCCGGCGATGGGCGATGAGATCACATAGGGATCCCGCACGCGGGTGCGCGCCTCTTCGTCCACCGTCACGATCATCCGTCCGCGCGTGACCGTGCCGATATCGACCAGCATCGCCCGCGGCCAGAAGGCGGCCGCCAGCGCGGCGGCGGCGATCAAAGCGGCCGTGGCGGTCAGGATCTGACGGGACCGTCTGCGTCTGGGCGCCATGCGTTCTACTCCCTCGTTTTCAGGGCGGCGACCAGATCCGCCCGGTCGATGTCGCGTTTCACCAGCGCCCCCGAGACCAGCGCCGCCAGCAGAACCACCAGCATCGCCCAGCCGTAACTTTCGGCGGAGAAGAGCGGCGGGATCTGGTAGATGTCGGTGCTGTAGCCGCGCGAGATCACGAAGGACAGGCCCCAGCCCATCAGCCCGCCCAGAGGCAGCGCCAGCAGCGTGACCACGGCGAGTTCGCCCAGAAGGACATAGGCGACCTCGGCGCGGGTAAAGCCCAGAACGCGCAGGCTGGCGAGGTCGCGGGCGCGTTCGGCCTGGGCCACGCGAGCGGCGTTGTAGATCACGCCAAAGGTGATGACGGCGGCGATCAGCGCCATGACATAGCGGGTGCCGCCCGCGCCCTGGTCCATTACGCGGGCCAATGACGCGCGCGCCTGGGCCTTCAGGCTGACGCCGGCCACCATCGGCATGTCCTTGAGCCGCGCGTGGATCCGGTCGGCCCGCGCGGGATCGACCCGCAGATAGGCGCCCGAGACGCGCAGAGGTTCTTTCAACGCGCGATTGAGCGCGTCCAGTTCCATGTAGGCGGGCGAACCGAGCAGCGTTTCGGCGACGGCGATCACGGGGATGTCCACGCGCGGGCGTCGGCCTTCGCGCACCTCCAAGGTCAGCACCTGGCCGGCGCGGACGCCCAGTTCATTTGCCAGCCCGCGCGACAAGGTGATCCCGTCGCCGCGCAGGTAGAGCGGGCGCTGAGCCTTGTCCACGGCGCGGTAGAGGCGCGGCTCGGCCCGAAGGCCGTGGATCGCGCCGCGATAGCTGTCGCGCCCATGGCGCAGGATGGCGGGGACCATGCGCACGGGTTCGACCTCGATCACGCCGTCGATCGCGGCCAGGTCAAGGACGCTGCGGGCCTCGATCGGCTGCGTGAAGGTAACGGACATGTCCGACCGGTCCATGACGCCAAAGGTCAGGTCCATCATCTCGTCGAAACTGTCGAGAATGGACGCCATTGCCGCCGAAAGCGCGATACCCGAGGCGATCCCCACGACCGCCCCGGCCATGCGCAGGGGCTGCCGCGTCAGGCGGCGCAGGACCATGCGCGTGGGCTGGTCGAGAAACCGCGCCGCCAGCCCCCGGAACCGGCCCGAACGGCTGTAGTCGGGCGGCGCGGGCGGGCGCATTGCCACGGCCGGCGTCAGGGCAAAGACCCGGCGCAGCACAAGCGCGCCGCCTGCCGAGGCCGACAGGATGCTGACCACGAAGCCGGTCAGAAAGGACGACGGGTCCAGCCGGAACACGAGAAAGGGGAATTTGTAGAAGTAAAGGTAGAGATCCACCATCGCCCGCCCGGCGACGATCCCCAGCACGCAGCCGGCCAATGCGCCGCCGGTGGCGATGGTCAGGATCATGCGGAAATAATGGCCGCCGACCTCCCAGTCGGTATAGCCGAACGCCTTGAGCAGCCCGATCTGTTCGCGTTCCGCCTGCACCATGCGCGAGATCACGATATGCAGCAGGAACGCCGCCACGGCGAGGAATACCGGCGGCACGATCGCGGTCGAGGTTTTCAGGCCGTTGATCTCTTCGCTGATGAAGCGGTTGGAGCCCAGGTCGTGCAGCGGATAGGCCCCCAGTCCGCCATGACGGTCGAGCAGCCGGTCGGCGGCGGCGATCACCTCTGCGCGGCGGGCATCGCGGGTCAGCGACAGCAGCGCCTCGTTGAAAGCGCCTTCCATGTCGAACACGGCCTCCAGCGCGCTCTGGTTCAGCCAGAGCACGGCAAAGCGGGCATCGTCAGGCACCAGTTCGCCGGGGGGCGTGGTGTAGAGGAATTCGGGTGCCTGGGCGAGGCCGACGATGCGAAGCTCTCGGCGAAAGCCGTTCATGGTGGCGGTCAGGCGGTCGCCTGGGTGCAGGCCGACGGCGCGGGCAAAGCTGTTGAGGACCACCACCTCGTCGTTGCGCCCGCCCTGCAGCATCCGTCCGTCGGTCAGGTGGATCGCATTGAGCCGGGGCGCGCGCAGGTCGGGCAGGGACACGGCCCGGGCCTGTATGGGCAGGCGGTCGCGGCCAAGGTCGATCAGCGCCGCGCCGGTGATCCGGGTTTCGACCGCCGCCACGCCGGGGAGCCGGCCCAGATCCTCTGCCCGATGGCCTGGCGCGCGGGTCACGGGGGCGAACACGTCCGCCAGGCGGTAGCGTTCGTAATAGGCGCGGCGGGTTTCCTCGAGCGAGGCGACCAGCCCGGTCATCATCACCAGCATGAGCACGCCCACCGCGATCACTGCGCCAATGGCGATGGCCTGTCCCTTGATCCGCCACAGGTCGCGCAGCAGTTTGCGGGTCAGCGGGGACATGGGGCGCCTACCATTCGATCTCTTCCGGGCTGGCCGGGGTTTCGTTGACCGTCACGCTTTGCACTGCGCCATCGGCGAACCGGATCACCCGATGCGCGATCGCGGCCTGCGCGGCGGCATGGGTGACGATCATCACCGTCGCGCCCAGTTTTCGGTTCACGTCGCGCAGCACATGCAGAACCGCGCGCCCCGTCACGCTGTCAAGCGCCCCGGTCGGTTCGTCGCAGAACAGCACGTCGGGCTGTTTGGCCACGGCGCGGGCGATGGCGACGCGCTGCTGTTCGCCGCCCGACAATTGCGCGGGAAAATGATCCGCGCGCGCCTCCAGCCCCACCAGGGCCAGCGCCTCTTCGGGGGACAGCGGATTGCGGGCGATCTCTGTCACCAGTTCCACGTTCTCCTGCGCGGTCAGGCTGGGCATCAGGTTGTAGAACTGAAAGACAAAGCCCACGTGATCGCGCCGGTAGCGGGTCAGTTCCGCATCCGACATGGCGGAAAGTTCGCTGTCGCGGAAGAATACCTGGCCGTCGGTCGCACGGTCCAGCCCGCCAAGGATGTTGAGCAGCGTGGACTTGCCGCTGCCCGACGGTCCCAGCAGAACGACGATTTCGCCTTCGGGGATCTCCAGATCCACCCCGCGCAGCGCGTGGACGGCCGCCGGGCCTTCGCCATAGACCTTGCGCAGATCGCGCGTGGTGAAGGCGTTGCCCATCTCAGCCCTCCCGCGGGCCTTGGTCGATGATCTCCTGCTGCTTGTCGGCCCAGGACGCGGCGCGTTCGATCTGCGCGGCCAGCGACATCAGCCGTTCGTCCTGTCCGAAGGCCATCGCCAGATGCACGCCCACCGGCAGGTCGTCGGCGCTCCAGTGCAGCGGCAGGGACACCGCCGGCTGGCCGCTGGCGTTGAAAATCGCGGTGAAGGGCGAGTATTCGAACACCCCGCCCGGCCCGTTGCGGTAGGCCACGAAATCCTCGTTGTCGGGTTTGAGTTGCCCAACCCGCGCCGGCGGCGTGGCCAGCGTGGGCGTCACCAGAACGTCGCAGTTCAGAAACACCCGCGCCATGCGCCGGCCGAAGGCGTGGATGCGGTTCACGGCCTCAAGGTAATCCGCTCCCGAGAGTGTGTCAGCCAGCGCGATCGCTCCGCGTGTGACTCCTTCGACCATCGCCGGATCCAGCGGGCGCCCCTTCAGCGCACTACGCACGCTCAGCGCGGTGCCGCAGGCCACGATCCGGGTCCAGGCCTGCATCATGTCCTCGACATCCAGCCCTTCGGGGATGGCGAAGGGTTCGACCTCGTGACCCAGATCCTCCAGCAGGCGGGCGGTCCGTTCGACGGCGGCCACGCATTCGGGGTGCAGCGCGTCGCCCGACAGCGTGGTGGTGGCAAAGCGCACCCGCAGCCGCCCCGGTTCGGCCCGCATCGCCTGCGCAAAGCTGCATTGCATCGGCGGCGGCCAGTAGGGGGCGCCCAGATCGGGGCCCCGGGTCGCGTCGAGCAGGGCGGCGGTGTCGCGCAGGCTGCGGGTCAGGAAACCGTCGATCGCCATGCCGGCCCAGCCCTCGCCCACTGCCGGGCCGTCGGGCAGGCGCGCGCGGGTCGGCTTGAACCCCACCAGCCCGCAGGACGAGGCCGGGATGCGCACCGATCCGCCCCCGTCCGAGCCATGCGCCGCCGGCACGATCCCCGCCGCCACCGCCGCCCCCGCGCCCCCCGACGACCCGCCCGACGTGTGGCCGGTTTTCCAGGGGTTGCGGGTGGGACCGCCATAGACCTGCGCCTCGGTCACCGGGCCGATGCCCAGTTCGGGCGAACAGGTCCGGCCAAAGGAGTTGAGCCCCGCCGCCCGCATCCGCAGGAAGATCTCGGAATCGTAGCTCCACCGCATCCCCGCCATCAGGCGCGAGCCGTTGTTGGTGGGAAAGTCCACCGCCTCGGCGCCCAGATCCTTGAGCAGGAAGGGCACGCCCCGGAACGGCCCCGCCGGCAGGCGCGCGCGGATCGCGGCGCGGGCGGTGCCCTCCTGCAGCATCACCACCGCGTTCAGGGCCGGGTTGCGTTCCTCCACCAGCGCAAGCGCGACGTCCAGCAACTCGTCCGGCGTGGCATCGCCCCTGGCGACCAGTTCCGCCAGCGCGGTCGCGTCGTGTTTCAGGTAGTCGCTCTTCATGGCTCGGCCCTCCCGTCCCGCGCCCAGCATCTGCCCGGGCCGGGGAAATTTCAACCGCCGGTCTTGGCGCGGCTGTGCTTTCCCGCCAAAGTGGCGGCACAGGCAATGTATGAGGACTCCATGACCGACCAGCCGCTCACCGGCCATGACGGCCCCTATCCGGCGCCCGTGGTGGTGCCCGACCGCGTCGTTCAGCCGGAGTGGATCGACTACAACGGCCACATGAACGTGGGCTATTACGGTATCGCCTTCGACAATGCGCTGGACGTGTTGCTGAGCGAGCATCTGGGCGTCGGCGTCGAGCATGTCGAGGCCGCGGGGCAGGGCCCTTATGTGGTGCAGTCGCACATGCACTTTCTTGCCGAGATGCTGGAGGGGCAAAGATTTTCGGTCCGGTTCCGCCTGCTGGATCACGACGCCAAGCGCCTGCATTTCTTTGCGGAGATGGTGGACGATGCAAGCGGTGAGCTGTGCGCCACCCAAGAGGTGATGGTGGTCAATGTCGATCTCGGCACGCGGCGTTCGGCCCCCTATCCGGACTGGGCGCAGCGGCGGTTCGCGCGGATGAAGGCGGATCACGCCGGCCTGCCCCCGGCGCCCCAGATCGGTGCGCCGCTGGGGATCCGGCGCAAGTGATGGCGCGGCCGTCCTGAAATGGCCAGGATTGCGCGGTAGAACTGCCGGGAATCGCGACTGCGGACAGACGGAGGAAAGGCATTCGTGACAGAGGTCGTGCACGATCTGCATCAGGCCCGGATCCTGGCGGCGGCCGAGGCGCATTTCGGCCGGCCGGTCCGTGGCGTGACGGCACCCGGCGGACGGGGACGGTCCAGCCTGCGTCTGCATTTCGACGACGTCACCGTGATAGGCACGATGCGGCCAGAGCCGCGCCGGACCCGACACGAGGCGCGTATCCTGCAACGGCTGGACGGGCGCAGCGACGACCTGCCGGGATTTCTGGGCATGCATACCGACGTGCTGTTCCAGTCCGACGTGGGCGACCGGCGACTGAACCAGCAGGTTGCGCTGGGCGACGGTCCGGGAGCGGTGGATCTTGCAGCCGGGGCGGTGGGGGCGCTGTTCCGTTTGCAACGGGCGGCGCGGGGGGCGGGGTTGGTCTGGACGCTTCCGCGCCTCGGCGCAGGGCGGGACTGGATCCGGCATCTGGTCGATGGCGTGGACGTGCTGCGGGACTGGGCCGGCCCGGCACCGCGCAGCTTTGACCGCGCGGCGGCTTGCGAGGCTTTGGCCCGGCGGGCGCGTCACTTCGTCAAATGGGATTCGCGCTCGGGCAACGCCGCGCTGGGCGACGATGGTCGGGTGCGCTGGTTCGATTTCGAGTATTCCGGCGCGCGCCATGGCGCCGAAGACCTGGCCTGGCTGATCGGCGACGAAACCTGGCCCGTTGCGCCGGGCGATATGGTCGATGTGGTGATTGACGCCTACGATCATGGCAGCGGGCGCGATATCGCGGATTACCTGGAGTATCTGTCGATCTACGTTACCTTCCATGTGTTGCAGCGCCTGCGCCTGATCCGCGATGAAGCGTGTCAGAGAGGATGGCTGACCCTCGACCGGGTGCGGCAGCTGGACGATGCCGGGCTGCATCCCGACTGTCAGCGTCAACTGTTGCGGGTCGGCCGGTATTTTTCGGCGCAGGCAAAGGTGACGTCGCCGTTGACGGGGCTTTTCGATACGGCGGTGCAGGCGTTGGCGGCCGAGCGCGACTTGGCGGCGGACCGCGACTTGGGGCACGCCGCAGGCTGAAGACAAGGGATCGAGATCGACCGGGCCGCTCTTGGGATGCGTGCACGGGAAGACAGGGCCGCCCGCCGCGGCCAACCGTCTGGTCAGGATCGGAACACCGTTCCTGCCACATTCTTGCCACGAAAATCGCTTTTCCGAATCCGATTGGCCCAATTCATTCCGAAAGCGCGAATCAACTCGATAATTGTTAATTAATTTGAAACAATGAAGCAAATTTGCAGGCATTGTTTAGGCTTTTGCCTGTTCATGTTTCAAATTTTGGTCAACAACCAAGCATTGGCGGGCTGGGGCGCTGCAAATCCTTAATTTTACATGAACCTGTGATAATCTTGATTGTGGCCTTTTTGCGGCGATGTCTTGCCGGGAATTGGCCGGCGGAAAAATCGGGCCAGACCGGGGGGTGGCCTGGTTTTCCGCTTCGCTTTTCCGGGGGCTGCCGGCACCGGAACATGGGGTTGAATTTTGCATGGCGCGCGGGCGCCGAGTTGGGGGCCGGTCCGTTCGGGCCGGGGGTGCATTGTGATGAAGGTTTTCATTTCCGACGCCGTCGGGGGCGCGGCGACAGATCATGCCTTGGAACGGATCGAGCCTGTCGGCACCATTCAATGCAAGCGGGGGCTTGTTCTGCCGGTGCCGGCGAACCGAAATCTTCCCGTCGTATCAAGAGGCAAGACGCCGGCAAGGCCCTGCAATTGGCACCAGAGCCTCGGCAAGCGGTTGTTCGACCTTGCGGTCGCGGTGGCCGTTGCTCCGGTGGTGGTACCGGTTCTGTGCCTGGCAATCATGGCCCTGCTGCTCGAAGGGGGAAATCCGTTCTTCATCCAGGAGCGTCTAGGCAAGGGCGGCCGCATCTTCCGGATGTGGAAGCTGCGGACGATGGTCCCGGATGCCGAAAGGAAACTGCAGTTCTATCTGGACAATGATTCCGAAATGAGCCGCGAGTGGGAGACGACGCAAAAGTTGAAAAATGATCCCAGGGTGACGCGGGTGGGCGCGTTCCTGCGCAAGACGTCCATTGATGAACTGCCGCAGTTCTGGAACGTGCTCAAGGGCGACATGAGCATTGTCGGTCCGCGCCCCATGATGCCCGACCAGCTCCGCCATTACGGCGATGCCTCGGCCTATCTGGCCCAGCTGCCGGGCATCACCGGCCCCTGGCAGGTGGGGGTCCGCAACGACAGCGATTTCGCCCACCGGGCCAGGATGGATGCGGCTTATCTGAGGACGGCGTCCTTCGCCGAGGATATCCGCTATCTGATGCGCACGGTCGGAGCCGTGGTCCGGGCGACGGGATGTTGAAAGGGAGTGAGGCAATGTTGACACAGGGAACCCTGCGACGCTTTGCGGTTGCGCGGCGCAACCTGCGGGGGCACCTTGAAACGGTGGAATGTGGAGAACCGGCATGAGGGATTTCGGGATCGCGGATGAGCCCCATGCCGGCGGCAAGGGCGCGTCACATGGCGGGGCGGTCGATGATGGATCGGACATGAAAGGTCCGCAGTTCAAGCACTTTCGCCGCGGCGTGGCGGCGGGGCGAGTGCGCGACGGGTCTGCCTCTGTGCCGGCACTGCGCAATCTGCCCGCCACGATCGACGACGATTGGACCGGTCTGCAGCAAACGCCGGCGGCAGGACGGCGGCGGTTCTGGTCGCGCAGGCCTCTGGTCAACCTGCATCGCGACGATCCGGCCGCCCGGTCTTTCGATCTGCTGCGAACCCGCCTTTTGCAGGTGCTGCGCGAAAACGGCTGGCGGCGCATGGCGGTGACGGCGCCCCGCAGCGGCAACGGGGCGACCTTCACGGCGGTCAACCTGGCGCTCAGCCTCGCGCGCATCCCGCGCAGCCGGACCCTTCTGATCGATCTCAATCTCAGGGCACCGGGCATTGCGTCAATTCTGGGCGTTGCGCCAACAGGGGACATGCCCAAGTTCCTGGCGGGCGAGCTGACGGTCCGGGATCAGTTCCTGCGCATGGGCGACACGCTTGCCCTGGCGTTGGCGTCCGGCCCCGACCGGGACGCGGCCGAACGGTTGCACGACCGGCGCAGCGTGGCCTCGGTGGACCGCGCCGTCGCGGCGTTGCGTCCCGACGTGACGGTGATCGATCTACCGCCGATGCTGGAACATGATGACGCCACGGCCTTCATGCCTCAGGTCGATGGCGTGCTGCTGGTGGCGGACGCCACGCAGACAACGGCCGAAGACATCGCGTCCTGCGAACGGCTGATCGATGGACAGGCGGCACTGCTGGGCGTGGTTCTGAACCGCGCCCGCCGCAGCGAATGACGGCAAACGGGAACGGGCGGACGGGCTTCGCCGGACAAGGACATTGCAAATGGGACCGATCGCTTCTGTCGATGACTTTTTCGACCTGATCCGCCGCCGGGCCGCGCTGATCGCCTTGGTCACCTTTGCGGGCTGCGCGGTGTCGTTGTTCGCGGCGCTGTCGGTTCAGCACCAGTACCAGGCGGTGGAACTCATCCAGGTGGACCAGCCGAACGTTCCGGGTGAACTCGCGGGCACTCCCGCCGACGATTCGGTGGCGCGCAGATTGCAGCTGATCGAACAACGCCTGATGGCGCGCGACAATGTTCTGGATGTCATCACCAGATACGGCCTGTTTGCCGATCTTCCCGATGTCTCGGATATCGAGAAGGTCGCGCTGTTGCGCAAGGCGGTGAAGCTCAGGACCATCGCCGGTGCCCGGCAGGGATATCAGGACGACGGGTCGGTGTCGGTGGTGTCCGTCACGGCCGAGCTACCGTCGCCGGAACAGGCTCAGGCGGTCGCCCATGAATTCGCGCAGCGCATCATGCAACTCAGCCGCGACAGCCGCATGGCACGGGCACGCACGACGCTGGACTTTCTGGTCGAACAGGAAAAATCCCTGACCGCCGAGGTTTCGGCGCTCCAGCAGGAGATCGCCGACTTCCGCGAGGCGAACGAACTGGCCCTGCCCGGCAGCGTCGAGGCCCGCCGGGCCGAGATCTCGGCGCTGAACGAGGCGCTTCTGGAGATCGGGCGCGAACGGATCCAAATCGAGCGCGCGGCCGCGCAGGTGGACGAGACCCGGCGCCAGGCCACGGCCAGGCGGCTGAAGGCGGATTATGCCGAACAGATCGCCACGCTGGAGGCGCAAAGCAAACTGCTGTTGGACCGCAAGACGGAACTGGAGCAGTCGATCGCTACGGCGCCCGAGATCGAACGGCAACTGGCCGAGTTCGACCGCCGCCTGCGCAACCTGCAGGAGCAGCTTGACGCCGTCGCGCAACGCCGGTCCGAGGCCGAGATCGGCTATCGCCTCGAAGCGGAGCGGCTGTCCGAGCAGATGCTGGTACTCGAGCCGGCCGTTGTGCCTGAAAAACCGGTGTCGAGCGGCCGCAAGAAGATTGCCATTCTCGGCGCCGGGGCCAGCCTGGCGTTTGCATTGGCGCTTGCCTTCCTGCTGGATCTGCGGCGGCCCGTTCTGCGTTCGGCCGCGCAGATGGAGCGCGAACTGGGCTTCCGTCCGGTGGTTTCGGTTCCGGTGATGAAGCCACGCCGCCGGTTCCGGCCGTTCTCGCGCAAGGACGGATCGCTGGTCTGATGCACGGGTTCGGGGTCAGGACAGCGCCTGCACCGTCTCGGCGACCCGGTCCCAGTGCAGCCGCAGGGCGGTGGCGATCAGCGCCGCGGCCACCAGGGCAAAGCCCACGTCATGCAGCCAGTCCCAGACCCGGTGTTTGACGGCAAGCCAGACCAGCACCGGGTAGGCGGCGATCTGGGCCAGTCCGATTGCCGCGATGGCGCCGTTCAGGCCGAAATGCGTGACGCCCAGAACCAGCAGCGCAACCTGCGCAAACGCGCGCGTGGCGGAATAGATCGCAAAGCTGCGGCTGTCGCCTGCGGTCAGCGCCGCGGCATCGTAGGTCATGACGATCACTGCGGGCATCAGCGCGCAGGCCACCAGAACCAGGATCGCGCCCGACGCGCGATAGCGGTCGTCATAAAGCACGTCGATGAGCCATGGCCCGGCCATGGCCATGAGCCCCAACGCCGCGAGGAACCCGGCGGTCATGGCGCTGCGCAGCTGTCTTTGCCGCCGGAAATTGTGCCGCGATGCCGCTGCCGGCTTGTCGCGATAGACCGGCATCATCAGCTTGTGGTTGAGCGACAGGGCCAGCATATAGGGAAAGCTGGCCAGGAAATAGCCGATATTGTAGAGTCCCAGGGTTTTCATCGTCAGGAACTTGCCCAGGATTGCACGATCGCTCTGGCTGGTGATGAACCAGAACGCCGTGCTGAGAAAGATCCACTTGCCGAATTGCAGCAGCTCCCGCGCGATGCCGGGCTCCCATCGCAGGCGGTTCGAACGGCCGGGCAGCAAGAGGTTGGTCAGCACCAGATGCGCGACCCCGTAGAACGTGCCGCCCAGCGCCAGGGCAACGACCGAGCGGGTGACATAGGCGGTTGCGACCACACAGCACAGTCCGATCGCCTGACTGACAAGCTCCAGCACCGTCAGGCGGCCGATCCTGAGATGCCGGTTGGCAGTTTCGATCTTGGTCGGGGCGAAACCGGCAATCACCGAGGCGAACCCGGCAATCGGCAGATAGAGCGCCAGATCGGGTTCGCCGTAGAATCGGGACACGGGCCAGGCCAGGGCGATGGTCGCCAGGAACAGGATCACGCCGCGCGCGATGGCGATGGTCCATGCGGTGTCCAGAAAATCCGGGTCGTCGCCGCGCGGGTTCTGGGTGATTGCCGCGCGCAGCCCCACATCGGAAAACATCTGCAACCCGACGACCACCACGTTGACCAGAGCCATCAGGCCAAAGGCCTCGGGGAACAGGATCCGGGTCAGGATCAGGTTCGATGCCAGCCGCAGCGCCTGACCGCCGCCATAACCGACCATCAGCCACGAAGCGCTGCGCAGCACGCGCGCGGTCAGCCCGTCTCCGCGGAAGGCTTTGGTGAGTCTGTTCATCGGCGGCGGTCTGTCCGATCTGTGCGTGTGGCTGGGCCCACGCTAGAAAGCGCGGCGGGCCGGGTCAATCGGGCGCCCCGGCCGGGGCGGCCATCGGGTCGGGCCTGTGGCCTTTGCGCGGCGCGCTTTGCAACGGGGGCGGTGGCGGCTAGGGTGGCGGCATACCGGGATTTCGCAGGGGCCGTTCGTGAAAGTCGCTTATGTCCTGAATACTTACCCGCTGCCATCGCACAGCTTCATTCGACGTGAGATCGCGGCGCTGGAGCGGCGCGGGGTCGAGGTGCTGCGGCTGGCGATGCGCCGCCCGCCGGGCGATCCACCCGACCCGCAGGACCGGGCAGAGGCGGCGCGCACCGAATATGTGCTCGACCGTGGCGCATCGGGGCTGGCGCTGGATCTGTTGCGCGCGGCGACCGCGGCGCCGGGGCGGTTTCTCGCCGCGCTGCGGTTGGCCCTGCGCTGCGGGCGGGCGTCGCCGCGCGGGGTGCTGCGTCATCTGGTCTATCT
Source organism: Jhaorihella thermophila (assembly GCF_900108275.1). Classification (GTDB taxonomy): domain Bacteria; phylum Pseudomonadota; class Alphaproteobacteria; order Rhodobacterales; family Rhodobacteraceae; genus Jhaorihella; species Jhaorihella thermophila. Next base: position 261,220 of record NZ_FNVD01000002.1, on the reverse strand, counting down.
GGCCGAGGCCGCCCATGTCGCCCGCCGCTGCGCGCAACAGGGCGTGCGGCACATGCACGCCCATTTCGGCACCAACTCGGCCACGGTGGCGATGCTGGCGAACGTGCTGGGCGGGCTATCCTACAGTTTCACCGTGCATGGGCCGGAAGAGTTTGACGCACCCGCGGCACTGTCGCTGGGCGAAAAGCTCGACCGTGCCGCCTTTGCCGTCGGCGTCAGCCAGTTCGGCCGGTCGCAGCTGCGTCGATGGGCCGCCTTCGAGACGTGGCCGCGGCTGCATGTCGTGCATTGCGCCATCGAACCCGGCGCATTTTCCGATCCGGCGCCGCTGCCCGAGGGTCCGCTGCGGCTGGTGTCGATCGGCCGGTTCCACGAACAGAAGGGCCAGATGCTGCTGGTCGAAGCGATGGCGCGGCTGCGCGCGACGCATCCCGAGGCGCACCTCACGCTTGTCGGGGATGGCGAGATGCGCCCGATGATCGAGGCAGAGATCGCCGCGCAGGGGCTGAAGGACGCGGTCACGCTGACCGGCTGGCTGCCGGAACGGGGCGTTCTGGCCGAACTGAACGCCGCGCATGTGCTGGTCCTGCCCAGTTTCGCCGAAGGCCTGCCGATGGTGATCATGGAGGCGATGGCAGCCGCGCGCCCTGTGATCTCGACCTATGTCGCGGGCATTCCGGAACTGGTGCAGCCGGGGCGCACGGGCTGGCTGGTGCCGGCAGGGGATGCGGCGGCGCTGGCCGATGCGGTGGCCGAGGCCGCCGAGGCCCCGCGCGCGGCACTGGCCGCGATGGGGCAGGCGGGGCGCGACCGGGTTCTGGCGCGGCATGATGCGGATACCGAGGCGGCGAAACTTGCCGCGCTGTTCAAGGCGGCGATCGGCTGAGGCTCAGTCCAGCCGTTTGCGGAACCGCAACGTCGCGACCAGCAGCCCCAGCGCCGCAAAGCCCCCCATCCAGATCATGCCGCCGGCCAGATCCTCGATCCATGCATCCCGCAGCACCACGCCCCGGATCATGGTCATCAAATGCGTCGCCGGCAGAACATTGGCGATCCACTGCGCCGGTTTCGGCATCCCGTCATAGGGAAACATGAACCCCGACAGCAGGATCGACGGCAGTAGCACGAACACGGTCAGCTGCATCGCCTGAAGCTGGCTTTTGGCGAAGGTCGAGAACACCAGCCCCAGCGACAGGCTGGCCAGGATGAACAGCAGCGTGATCGCCAGCAGCACCCACAGGCTGCCGGCGACGGGGACGTTGAACAGAACGTGGCCCAGGGACAGGATGATGGCCATCTGCACCAACCCGATCCCCATGTAGGGCACGATCTTGCCCAGCATCAGTTCGATCGGCCTGACGGGGGTGTTGATCAGCATCTCCATGTTGCCGCGTTCGCGTTCGCGCACGATCGCGGCGGAGGTGAACATGATCATGGTCATGGTCAGGATGATGCCGACCAGGCCGGGCACCACGTTGACTTCGGTGCGCTGTTCGGGGTTGGAGAACAACGCCACCTCGCAGGTCGGCACCTGCCGGTTGGGCGGCTGGCGGAAGAGTTCGGCCAGAGGCATCAGGCGCAACCCCTTGATCGCGCCGGCGACCATCGTGTCCGAGGCATCCACGATCCACTGGCCCACGGGGCGGGCGCTTGCGAACTCGGTCGAGTCGGGCTGGCCCATGTTCGCAGCAGGACTGCGCGCCACCCGCGCGTCCAGATCGGGCGGCAGGATCAGCACTGCCCGCACCCTTGACGCCCGTACCGCGCGCCGGGCCTCTTGCACGGTCGGCAGACGCAGGGTCACGTCCACGACCTGCGTCGCCTCGACCATCTGGATCAGGGCACGGCTCAGGCCGGTCCGGCTCTGATCCACCACGGCGACGGGGATGTGCCGGACATTGGTGTTGATGGCATAGCCGAACAGGATCAGCTGGATCTGTGGAATCATCAGAATCAGCGCCGCCGTCGTGCGGTCGCGGCGCAGCTGAACCAGTTCCTTGCGCAGGATCGCCCAGATGCGGCGCAGAGAGGTCATGCCGCGCCCTCCCGCACTGCGCGACGGGTGGCGGACACGAATACGTCCTCAAGATTGGGCCGCACCACCTCGCAGCGGACGTTCAGGGCCAGCTTTCCGGCCTTGCGCACATGCGCGGCCGGGTCGCCGATCGACTTTTCCACCAGCACGCGCAGGCGTTCACCGATCTGGGCCGTGGACATGATGCCGGGCCTGCCGTCCAGATCCCTTTTGAACAGTCGAAGGTTGCCGCCCTCGACCTCGACCACGTTGGCGTCGAGATCCCGCATCAACCGCGGCGGCGGTCCGTCCGCGCGCTTGCGCCCGTGATCGAGGATCGCGATCCGGTGGCAACGTTCGGCCTCGTCCATGAAATGGGTGGACACGATGATGCTGGCGCCGTCGTCCACGAGATCAAAGAGCTGTTCCCAGAAGGCGCGGCGGCTTTCGGGATCCACGGCCGAGGTCGGTTCGTCCAGGAACAGCAGCCGGGGCCTGTGCAACACCGCCGCCGCCAGCGCCAGCCGCTGCCGCTGCCCGCCGCTCAGGCTGCCGGCCATCTGGTGCGCCTGTTCGGTCAGGTCGTGGATCTGCAGCAGCTCGTCCAGCCGCGCGCGCCGTTCGCGGGCCGTCAGCCCGTAGATATCCGCGCAGAATCGCAGGTTCTCCAGCACCGTCATGTCGCGGTAATGCGAAAAGGTCTGGGTCATGTAACCGATCTGTTGCTTGAGCGGTTCGGCATTGCCCGGCAGACGCACGCCCAGCACCAGGGCCTCGCCCTCCGAGGGACGCAGGATGCCCGTAAGCATCCGCATCAGCGTGGTCTTGCCCGACCCGTTCGGCCCCAGAAACCCGTAGATCTGGCCGCGCTCGATCCGCAGGTCCACGGTATCGACCGCCGTCTTGGGGCCGAAGCGGCGGGTAATGCCACGGGCAACGACGACCGGCTCCGTCACGGCATGTCCACCTGCACCGGGATCCCGACGGGCAGGTCCGCCGCTGCCTCCGGCAAATCGATCTCGGCCCGATACATCAGCCGGCTGCGGTCCTCCTGGTTGAGCGCGTAGTAGGGCGAAAACGCCGGGTCCGAGCTGATCCAGCGAACGGTGCCCTGAAACGGCGTCTCGATCCCGTCCACATGCACGGTCAGGCTGTCGCCCACCCGGACATTCGCGCGCGCGGGTTCGGGGACATAGACGCGGGCAAAGGGGATCTCCCCGGTCAGCAGCACCGCCACCGGGCTGCCCATCGTGACCCTTTCGCCCAGATTCCACGGCAGGCTGTCCAGAACCCAATCGCGCGAGGCGCGGATGGTCAGCTCTTCAAGCCGATGCCGGGCGACATTGACCGCGCCAGGGCCGAGGCGACCGCCGCCTCGGCCATGTCGATCTCTTCGGGGCGGGCGCCGTTTCGCAACTCCTCCAGATACTGTTCGGCCGCGTCCAGTTCCGCCTGCGCCGCGTCCCGCCGGGCTCGCGCGCTGTCCACGGCGGCCTGCGAGCGCGCGTTGCTTTGCATCAGCGCCAGGTCGCGTTCATAGGTGGCCTGCGCGTCCTGCAACGCGGCGCGGGCCTTGGCGACCTGCGCCTCGGCGATGGCGAGTTCTTACTTGCGGGCGCCGGCGCGCAACTTGGCAAGGCTGGCCTGCGCGCTGGCCAGTTGAGCAGTGGCAAGCGCGAGATCCGCGCGCTCGATCCGGTCGTCGAGCTGGACCAGAATATCGCCCTCCTTCACTGGCCGGCCTTCGCGGACGGGCGCTGCGACGACGATCTTGCTGGCGGTCGCGGTCAGGGCGACGCGCTCGCGCGCGGTGACCCCCAGCGCCACGCCGTCGTGGTTGGAAGAGCAGCTTTCCAGCGCGGCGGGCAGGCCGATCGCCAGCGTCAAAAGCAGAGATGGGACAAACCTTGCATGCGAACGCTCCCTTGTCCGGCTGGACCGGATCTTAGCGGGTGATGCCGCGCTGTCCATGGGACCGCCCATGATTGACGACCCAAGCTGCGGTCGCGCTTGATGGAGGGCCGCTCGGTCACTACGCTTGCGCCCGAGGGAGGCAGGCATGGGCGATGGGACAGCTGCGATCGACGCGGTGGTGATCGGCCGCAATGAAGGCGACCGGCTGGTGGCCTGCCTTGCCTCGTTGCGCGGCTGCGTCCGCAGGGTGATCTATGTCGATTCCGGTTCGACCGACGGCAGCGTTCAGGCCGCCCGCGCTGCCGGGGCCGAGGTGGTGGAGTTGGACCTTTCCCGCCCCTTCACCGCGGCGCGGGCCCGCAATGCCGGGCTTGCACGCATCTACGGCAGCGGCGCGGCCTATGTGCAATTGATCGATGGCGACTGCACGGTGGATCCGGACTGGATTGCCACGGCCGGGGCCTTTCTCGAGGCCCGCCCCGACGTCGCGGTTGCCTGCGGGCGCCGGCGCGAACGACATCCCGAGGCGTCGGTCTACAACCGCCTCTGCGACCGCGAATGGAACACGCCGCCGGGCGAGGCGCTGGCCTGCGGCGGGGACGCGCTGATGCGGCTGCGGGCACTGGAACTGGTTGGCGGTTTCGACCCCGCGCTGATTGCCGGCGAGGAACCGGAGCTGTGCCAGCGCCTGCGCCGGGCCGGCTGGACGATCTGGCGGCTCGATGCCGAGATGACGTGCCATGACGCGGACATGCACCGGTTCGGCCAGTGGTGGCGACGCAGCCGTCGGGCAGGCTACGCATTTGCCGAGGGCGCGCAGCTGCACGGGCGTGGCCCGGACCGGTTCTGGCGGCGCGAAACCCTCCGGGCGCTGTCCTGGGGAGCCGCCCTGCCGCTGCTCACGCTTGGCCTTGCGCTTTTCATCAGTCCCTGGGCGCTGTTGCTGCTGCTTGCTTACCCGGCCCAGGTTGTCCGCCTCGCCCTGCGCGATGGCGGTGGGCGCGAAGCATGGGAGGCGGCATTTTTCACTGTGCTGGGCAGGTTCCCCGAGGCGCAGGGCGCGCTGGAATACCACATCCGCAGACTGATCGGGCACCGCCGCGGCATCTTGGAATACAAATGACCGCTCCCGCCCCGGAAAACCCGCGCCGGTGCGGACGACATCCGGCTTCTTCATCTTGCGCGAAATACTCCGGGGGGCGCGGGGGGCAGCGCCCCCCGCATCGGTCGGACCGCGCAAGCGGTCCGAAACCGCCACCCAGGACCGCAACCTTTCGTCACCCTCGCTGACGCAGGGCCTTGACGATCTGCGAAGGTAGAATGGTGAAGGCGCGCGCATAGCGCGGTGCCAGCCGCCGCGGGCTGGTCAGTGCCCGCCACAGCCATTCCAGCCCGATCCGGCGCATCCACAGCGGCGCGCGAAACTGATGCCCCCCCAGAAAATCCAGCCCCGCGCCGATCGACGCAAACCCCACGCGCGGCGCCGCCTGCCGACCGCGCAGCGCGAATGTCTCCTGTTTCGGCGCGCCCAGCGCGAGCAGGCAAAGCCGCACATCCGCCTCGGACAATTGCGCGAATATTGCATCCGCCTCGGGGCCGTCGGGGTCGAACGGCACCGAAGGCGAGATGCGCAAGACGATCCGAAGATCCGGCACTTCAGTCACAAGCACCCTTGCCGCATCGTCCAGCGCAACAGCCGTGCTCCCGACAAGTGCGACGCGCGCGCCCTCTTCGGCGGCAATCCGGCAGAGCGGCACCACCAGGTCCGAGCCGGGCAGCAGTTCTACCGGTGATCCGGCCAGCCGCGACAGCCAGACGATCGGCCGGCCGTCCGCCACCACAAGATCCTGCGCGGCATAGGTCCGGGCAAAACCCGGCATGTCCGCCATCTTGACCAGATGGTCCAGGTTGACCGTCGCCAGGGCAAAGCCGCGCCCGGTCCGAAGCCGGTGCCGGATCTCGCGGTCCAGCGTCGCGAAATCGGGCATGTTGACCGTGATGGTCTGATCGCCGAACTGGAACTTCATGGGTGGGCCCTGCTGGTTTCTTCCCGATCCGCTCCCTGATAGGCCGCCATCGGTTCACCCGCCAGCCGCCCGGCGCAACGCCGGTGCCGGCGTTGTATCCGTGCCATGGTCGCGCCGCGCGTGGCACTGTAGGGCCGAGCGCCGCGCGACATGTCTGAGCGCCCCTGCTAGACTGGATCCAACGAAGGATGCCAGGTCGCCGAAGACCGAGCGGCGCAGGGCGGCAGGACGAACGGGACGGATGCCGAACACAATCGCCTATCTTGCCTTGCTGGGCTGGCCGGTGGTCTGCCTGTTTCTGTTCCTGCGCCTTCCATTCGAACGCGCCATCGTCTGGAGCATACTCGGCGGCTATCTGCTGCTGCCCGAGAGAACGGCGTTCGACGCGCCGCTCGTTCCGCCGCTGGACAAGGACGTCATCCCGGCGCTCGCTGTCTTTCTCATCTGCCTGTTCTGGATGGGCCGAAGGGTTTCGCTCTGGCCCGTCTCGCCAACCGGTCGGGTGTTGATGGCATTGTTTGTGTTCGGCGTAATTCCAACCGTTCTGACCAATGGCGAAACGCTCGTCTTCGACGATACCGTCCTGCCGGCGTTGTCCGGCCACGACCTGTTGTCCGTCGTCGTCAACCAGTTTCTGTTCCTGCTGCCGTTCCTGATCGCGCGGCAACATCTGGCGTCGGAAACCGGTCTGCGCGAACTGCTTCTGGGGCTGGCCGTGGGGGGGCTGGTCTATTCCCTGCCCGCGCTGTTCGAAGTCCGCATGAGCCCGCAGCTGCACACATGGGTCTATGGCTTTTTCCAGCACCGTTTCGACCAGATGATGCGGGGGGACGGCTTTCGGCCGATCGTGTTCCTGCCGCATGCGCTGTGGCTGGCGATGTTTTTCGTCGCCGCACTGCTGGCCAGCGCCACGATGTTGCGCCGAACCGACGGCGTGGAGCGCGTCCGATGGCTGGCGGCAACGCTCTATCTGGCGGGGGTTCTGGTGCTGAGCAAGAGCCTCGCATCACAGCTCTATGCGCTGGCCTTTACCCCGTTTCTGTTGTTCTCCGGGTCCAGAACCCAGATCCGCGTCGCGCTCCTGCTGGCTGTCGTCGCGACCTGCTATCCAGTGCTTCGCAACGCCGGGCTGGTTCCGGTGGACATGATACTGGAAAAGGCGCGGGCCATCGACCCGACCAGGGCGAGCTCTCTGGGGTTCCGGTTGAACAACGAAAACTTGCTGCTTGATCGGGCCTGGGAAAAGCCGCTGTTCGGCTGGGGCACCTTTGGCCGGAACCTGGTTTACGACCCCGAAACCGGTCGGCTTCTCACCATTCCCGACGGGCGATGGATCATCGTGTTCGGCACATTCGGCTGGGTCGGCTATATTGCCGAAATGGGTCTTCTGGCGCTGCCGGTCCTTCTGGCCGCGCGGGCCGGGCGCGTGGCCGGACAAAGGGTGGCCTTGCACTGGATCGCGCCAGCGGTCCTCATCCTGACCGTCAACATGATCGACATGCTGCTGAACGCAACCTTGGTGCCGTTCACCTGGATGCTGGCTGGGGCGGTGCTTGGCAGCTGCGAACGCGCGCGCGCCGCGCGAAGAAATAAGCGGCGCGGCCTCCGAACGGGCCGAACGCCGGTGATCGGACGCAAGCCCAAGACCGAACGCCCCATCCTTTGACGGAATTGGAAACGATCCGGGGCTATCGGGCACATTGCCACATGACAGGACACAGTCCGACGGCTAAGCTGACGGAAAATCGCCCCGTTTTTCAGGATCTTGCCCGGGCGGCCGGTTGTAGGGGGCGAGATTGGATTTGTTGGCAGGCCGGGTCGGGCGGTATCAAGATCCTGTCGGGCCCCGCGCGGTAATGGCCCGAAGCATTGGGTTGGGGTATGGTAGCAAGTTCGGGAATTTCGGAGACGGATATCGCCATCGTCGGCATGGCGGTTCGCGTGCCGGGCGCATCCACGCTGACGGAATTCTGGGAAAATCTGCGTGGCGGCGTGGAATCGATCCGCCGGCTGGACGAAGAGGAGCTTCTGGCCGCGGGCGAGAACCCCGAGCGCATGGCCGATCCCAACTATGTTCCGGCCGCCGCCCCCCTGCAGGGCTATGCCGATTTCGATGCCGAGTTCTTCGGTTTCAGCCCCAAGGAAGCCGCGATCCTGGACCCGCAGCACCGCAAGTTCCTCGAGGTTGCCTGGGAGGCGATGGAAAACGCCGGCCACTCGCCCGGGGCGGCGGGGCGTGTCGGCGTCTATGCCGGCTGCGGGATGGGCAGCTATTTCTATTTCAACATCTGCTCCAACCCGGGCCTGGTGGACGAAGTGGGCATGTTCCTGCTGCGCCATACCGGCAACGACAAGGACTTCCTGTCCACGCGGGCCAGCCATGTCTTTGACCTGCACGGCCCCTCGGTGAACGTCCAGACGGCGTGCTCCACCTCGCTGGTGGCGGTGCATTACGCCTGCAAGGCGCTGCGCGACGGCGATTGCGACATGGCGCTGGCGGGCGGCGCCACGATCGAGCTGCCGCAGGGGCGGGGCTATCTCTACAAGGAAAACGAAATCCTCAGCCCGGACGGGCATTGCTACGCCTTCGACCACCGCGCGCAGGGCACGGTGTTCGGCTCCGGCGCGGGGGTGGTGGCGCTGAAACGGCTGAAGGATGCCATCGCCGATGGCGACCACGTCTGGGCGGTCATCAAGGGCAGCGCGATCAACAATGACGGCGCGGCCAAGGCGGGCTATCTGGCGCCGTCGGTCGATGGCCAAGCCGAGGCCGTGGCCGCCGCCCTGCGCGCGGCGGACGTGCCGGCCGATACGGTGGATTACGTCGAATGCCACGGCACGGGCACCTATCTGGGCGACCCGATCGAGGTCTCCGCCCTGACCCAGGCCTTTCGCGAAACGACGGAGGAGACGGGGTTTTGCCGGATCGGATCGGTCAAGACGAATATCGGGCATCTCGACACCGCCGCCGGTGTGGCGAGTCTCATCAAGACCGCGCTGGCGCTGCATCACCGGCAGATCCCGCCCAGTCTGGGCTACGAGGCGCCGAACCCGGCGATCGATTTCGACCACAGCCCGTTCCTTGTGGCCGACCGGTTGACGGACTGGGTGCCGCACAAGGGGCCGCGCCGGGCCGGGGTGAACTCGCTGGGCGTGGGGGGAACCAACGCGCATGTGGTGCTGGAAGAGGCTCCCGCGCGGCCGCCCTCCGAAGAGTCGGATTTCCCGTTTCAGATCCTGTGCATCTCGGGGCGTGGCAAGGCGGCGCTGGAGGCCAATTCGCAGGCGCTGGCGGCGCATCTGCGCGCTCATCCCGGCCTGCCGCTGGCGGACGTGGCCTTTACCCTTGAAGAGGGCCGGCGCGGGTTCGAGAAACGCCGCGTGCTGGTGGCCGAGACAACCGAAGAGGCCGCCGAGCTGCTGGAAACCGGCGATCCGCTGCGGGTCTTCACCCATGACGTGCTGGGCGATGCGCCCGAAGTCGTGTTCATGTTCCCCGGCGGGGGGGCGCAATATGCCGGGATGGCGCGCGATCTCTATGAGACCGAGCCGGTCTTTGCCGAGTGGATGGATCGCGGGCTCGAACATCTTCAGAAACGGCTGGACTATGACATCCGCGCGATCTGGCTGCCCGAAGACGGCGCAAGGACCGAGGCGGAGGCGCGGCTGCGGCAACCCTCGGTGCAGCTGCCGCTCATCATGATCGTGGAATACGCGCTGGCGCAGCTCTGGATCAGCTGGGGGGTGCGGCCGGCGGCGATGGTGGGCCATTCGATGGGCGAGAACACCGCCGCCTGTCTGGCCGGGGTGCTGTCCTTCGAGGACTGCATCGACCTTGTGCTGCTGCGCGGGCGGCTCTTTGACACGGTGCCGGCGGGGGGGATGCTGAGCGTCTCGTTGCCGGTGGACGAACTGCGCGCGCTGATTGGCGACCATCTGGACATCGCCAGCGTCAATGCGCCGGACCTGACCGCCGTGTCCGGGCCCCAGGCCGCGCTGGACCGGCTGGCGGCGGATCTTGAGGCGCGCGGGGTGGATCACCAGCGCATCCAGATCGATATCGCCGCGCATTCGCGGATGCTGGACCCGATCCTTGACGACTTCCGCGCCTTTCTGCGCGGGCTGGAGTTGCGCCCGCCGAAGCTTCCGGTCATCTCCAACCGCACCGGCCGGCCGCTTGCGCCCGAACAGGCGACCAGCCCCGATTACTGGGCGGACCAACTGCGCAACACCGTGCTGTTCGCCGACTGCATCGACCATCTGGCCGCCGAACCCGGCCGCGTGTTTCTCGAGGTCGGCCCCGGCAAGGCGCTGAGTTCGCTGGCGCAGATGAACCCGGGCGTCAAGGCCGGGCAGGTGCTGAGTTCCCTGCGTCACCCGGATCAGGAGATGCCGGACGATGCGTATTTCCTGGGCGTGATCGGGCGGCTCTGGGCCTGCGGGGTCGAGGCCGACTGGACCCAGATCTGGGGCGAGGCGAGGCGCAACCGCGTGCCCTTGCCAACCTATGCCTTTCAGACGCGCCGCTATTTCATCGAACCGGGCAAGGCCGCAGATCGGGCCGAGGCGCCCGCGCCGGTGCGCGATGACAATATCGACGGCTGGGGCTGGCGGCCCGTCTGGCGGCCGCGGCACGCGGATTGCGCGCTGGACGTGGACAGCGAACTGGGCGATCAGCCGCTGAACTGGCTGCTGTTCGAAGACGAAACCGGGCTGGGCGCGGCGGTGGCCACGCGGCTGGAACAGGCCGGACACTTCGTGGCGCGGGTGCGCTCGGGCGATATCTTCGCGCGGCTGGCCGAGGGGCGCTATACGCTCGCCCCAGAACAGGGGCGGGAGGGGTATGACGCGCTGCTGGCGGATCTGGCGGCGCAGGGGCGCCTGCCCGACCGGATCGCGCATCTCTGGCTGGTGACCGACCGCGAGACCTTCCGCCCCGGCAGCAGTCTGGAACAGTCGCATATCGAACACGGGTTCCACAGCCTGACCGCGCTGGGTCAGGCGCTGGGCGGGGTGGATCTGCCGGGGCCGGTCCATGTCGTCGCCGCGACCACCGGCGCGGCTGCGCGCGGGGACGAGGCGCTGCGCTATCCCGAAAAGGCGATGATCGCGGGCCCGCTGGGGGTCATGCCGCGCGAATTGCCGGGCGTGACCTGCGCTTGGCTGGATCTGCATCTGCCGATGCGGGCCAGGGGCGGGTTTCTGGCCCGAAGGCGCCGGGCGGACGGCGCGGCCATTGCGCCCCTGGTCCGGCCGCTGCTCGAAGAGCTTGTGGCCGAGCCCGGCAACACCGTCGCGCTTTGGCGCGATGGCCGCCGGTTTGCGCAGGAGTATCGGCCGGTGAAGCTGGACGCGGCGGATGCGCCGGCGGAGGGGGGCACATGGCTCATCACCGGCGGGTTCGGGGGGATCGGGCTGACCGTGGCGGCCGACCTGATCCGCCGGGGCGGAAAGATTGCGCTGGTGTCGCGCCGCGCGCTGCCGCCGCGAGAGGACTGGGCGCGGCATCTGCGGATGCACGCCCCCGCCGACCGCGTCTCGCGCATGATCCGCGCAATGCGGGAACTGGACTCGCTGGCCGAGGGGTCGGTCATGGCGCTGGCTGCGGACGTCACGAACATCGAGGCCATGCGCGCCGCCGTGGCGCAGGCCGAACAGCGGTTGGGCAAGATCACCGGCGTGATCCACGCCGCCGGCCATATCGAGGACGCGCCGCTTCTGGCCAAGACCGACGACTCGATCGCGCGGGTGCTGGCGCCCAAGGTCGCCGGGCTTCGGGTGCTGGATCAGCTGTTCCCCGACGGCGCGCTGGACATGATGGTGCTGTTCTCGTCCTCTTCGACGGCGACGCGCCCGGCGGGGCAGGTGGACTACATCGCCGCGAATGCCTTTCTGGATGCCTGGGCGCAGGCGCGGCGGGGCGGGTGGACCCGCGTGGTGACGGTGAACTGGGGCGTCTGGGCCGAAACCGGCATGGCGGCCGAGGCGATGGCCGGGCGCGCCCGCGCCCAGTCCGCCCCGCCCGAGCCGGCCTCGGCGCCGATGCTGGACGAAACCGGGTTCGACCTGGCCGGTTGCCGGCTGTTCGTGTCGCGGCTTTCGACCGACCTTTGGGTGCTGGACCAGCACCGGACCGCCGATGGCGTGGCGCTGATGCCGGGCACCGGGTTCGTAGAACTGGCGGCCGAGGCGCTGGTGGAACACGGCGAAACCAGCCCGTTCGAGATCCGCGACCTCTATTTCTTCCGCCCGCTGAACGTGGACGACCGAACCCCGCGCGAGGTGGTGGTCCGGCTGGAGCCGCGCGACGGCGGGTATGACCTGACCGTGCACGGGCAGCTGCCGGGCGGGGGCTATGCCCTGCACGCGCAGGCCCGCATCGTCACGCGCGAGGATGCCGCACACCCCGACCCGATCGACCTGGGTGCGGTCGCCGAACGCTGCGGCGACGCGCGTCGCGCCGCGCCGGGGGGGCACCTGCGCTCACCGCAAGAGGCGCATCTGCATTTCGGTCCGCGCTGGCACGTCCTCCGCGCGGCCGCGCTGGGGCAGGGAGAGGGACTGGCCCGCCTGCACCTGCCGCAAGAGGCGCTACAGGATCCGGGAGACGGCTACCGCCTGCATCCGGGGCTTCTGGATCTGGCGACCGGCTGGGCCATCGAATTGGCGCCCTCTTATGAGCCGTCGCATCTGTGGGTGCCGGTCTCCTATGGATCGGTCCGGGTTCACGCGCCCCTGCCGGCAGAGATCAGCAGCTGGGTGCGGCTGGCCGAGGGGCGGGAGGACGGCACTGCGACCTTCCATGTGACCCTGACCGATGGCGATGGCCGCATACTGGTCGAGATCCGCGACTTTCGGATGCAGCGGCTCGCAGCAGGGCTGGATTTCGCCCCGCCCGCGCAGCCCGACGCCGATGCCGCCGCGCTGGGGCTGGTCGCGCCCGAGCCGGCACCGCTTTCGCCGGCCGAAAAGCGCCTGCACCACCAGATCCGGCAGGGCATCCGCCCCGACGAAGGCCCGCAGGCCCTGCGCCGGGCGCTGGCGACCGGCCTGCCGCGGGTCGTGGTGTCGTCGCTGCCGCTGCCCGATCTGATCGCGCAGGCCGACATTCCCGCCGAACCCGAAAGCGGGCCGCCGCAAAGCTTTGACCGCCCCGATCTGGAGACCGACTATGCTGCCCCGCGAACCGAACTGGAACGCGCGCTGGCGGCGCAGTTCGAAACCCTTCTGGGCGTGTCGCGTGTGGGCATCGACGACAGTTTCTTCGACCTTGGCGGGCATTCCCTGATCGCGGTTCGGCTGTTTGCCCAGATCAAGCGCGACTTTGGCGCCGATTTCCCGATTTCAATGTTGTTCGAGGCACCGACCGTTGCGGCGCTGGCCGAACGGATCGCCGCCGCGACCGGGGGCGGCGCCGAGCCTGCGACTGGTGACGCCCCCGCGACCGACGCCGACGGAGCAGGGGAGCAGGTCTTCCGTCACGCGGTCAGGCTTCATACCGGAAGCGAGGCCCGGAAAACGCCGTTTTTCATCGTCGCCGGCATGTATGGCAACGTGCTGAACCTGCGCCACCTGGCGCTGCTTCTGGGCGAGGAACGCCCGGTCTACGGGCTGCAGGCGCGCGGGCTGATCGGCGACGAGGCCCCGCACGCGACCATCGCCGAGGCGGCCGCGGACTATATCGACGAAATCCGCCGGATCCAGCCGCAGGGCCCCTATGTCCTTGGCGGTTTCTCGGGCGGCGGGATCACCGCATACGAGATGGCGCGGCAACTGACAGATGCCGGCGAAGAGGTCGCCACGGTGGTCATGCTGGACACGCTTCTGCCAGTGCGGCCGGGGCTTACCCTGCGCGACAAGCTGATGATCCGGATGCAGGATTTCCATAGCAAGGGGCCGCGGTTCCTGCTGGACTGGGCGCGGGACAAAATCGACTGGCGGATGCAGCAACGCGCGCTGGCCCGCGCTGCCGGCGCGCCCTCCGAGGCGAGGTTCAACGACCGGCGGGTCGGCGATGCCTTTGTCGCCGCCAGCGAAGCCTATGACCTGAAGCCCTGGAACGGGGTGATACACCTGTTCCGCCCCCCGCTCGAGCGGCACCGGAAGATCACTGGTGGGCGTTGGGTGAATTCCAAGCGCGACGTGGTATTCGAAGACAACGGCTGGGGCGACTGGGCCGGTCGGGTCGAAGTCACCGAAGTGCCCGGCGATCACGACAGCATGGTTCTGGAACCCAATGTCCGCGTTCTGGCGGCACGGTTGCGGGACTGTCTTGCGCGTGCCGAAACCCGCGCCGAGGCCCCGACCGCGCAGCCGCCGAAGGGCGGCAATCCCGAAGAACCCCTGGCAGCCGAGTGAGCGACATGACCGATCCCGCAATCCTGACCATCATCGTGAACTGGCGGACGCCGGGCATGACGCTGAAGGCGGCGGAACTCGCCCTGCGGGCGATGAAGGGATTGCGCGGCGGGATCGTGATCGTGGACAACAACTCCGGCGACGGGTCGTTTGAACATCTGTCTCGGGCCGTCGCCGAACGCGGCTGGGACGCGGAAGCGCGCGTTCGCGTGGTGCAGTCGGGCCGCAACGGCGGGTTTGGGGCAGGGGTCAACTTCGGGATCCGCACGGGGCTGGCCTCGGGCGAGGAGCCGGATTTCTACTATCTCCTCAACTCGGACGCCTTCCCGGAACGGGATGCGATACGGGTGCTTTGCGATTTCCTGCTGGCCACGCCAGAGGCCGGCTTCGCCGGCAGCTTCGTGCGCGGCGCGGATGGCGAACCGCACCGCACCGCGTTCCGCTTTCCGTCCATCGCCAGCGAATTCGAAAACGGCGCGATGACGGGGGCGATTTCGCGGATGCTGGAGCGATCGGTCGTGGCCATGCCGATTCCGCAGGGGCGGGGACGGGTTGACTGGACCGCCGGCGCCAGCCTGATGATCCGGCGCGAGGTTCTGGATCAGGTGGGCACGTTCGACGAAGCCTATTTCCTTTATTTCGAGGAAACCGACCTGTGCCTGCGCGCCGCGCGCGCGGGCTGGAGTTGCTACTATGTGCCCGAAAGTCGGGTGGTCCATGTCGGCTCGGTCTCGACCGGGCTGAAATCGGCCGAGCGCACCCCGCAATACTGGTTCGATTCCCGCCTTTACTATTTCATCAAGAATCACGGCCGCCTTTACGCAACGGCGGCCACGCTGGCCTGGATCGCCGGGGCGGGGATCTGGACCGTCAACCGCACCCTGACGCGCAAACCCGACCGGCATCGCAAGGGGCATATGGCCGATCTCGTGTCCCATGCGCTGCGCCAAGTGATCGGCCGGCGCGGCGACGGGCGCGGTCCGGCGCGCGGAGCATTGGTGGAGGACAGGAAATGAGCCGCTTCAGTTGCGTTCTGATTGGTGGAGAATCCCTGCTGATCGGCTGCGGCGACATGCTGCTCGATCGCGGGCACGAGATCCGCGCCGTGGTGTCGCGCGATGCCGCCATCGGCGACTGGGCGCGTGACAAGGGGCTGGAACTGCTCGAATCCATCCCCCGGCTTGTCGAGCGGTTTCAGCCCGGCGACTTCGACTGGCTTCTGTCCATCGCCAACCTGTCGGTGATCCCCGCGCCCGTGCTGGCGCTGCCGGCCGGGGGGGCGGTGAATTTCCACGACGGCCCGCTGCCGCGGCACGCGGGGCTGAACGCGCCGGCCTGGGCGCTGATGGCGGGCGAGACGCGGTTCGGCGTGACCTGGCACATGATCGAGGGCGGCATCGACGAAGGCGACATCCTCGCCCAGCGCATGTTCGACATCGCGCCTGACGACACCGCCTTTTCGCTGAATTCGCGCTGTTACGCGGCGGGGCTGGAGAGTTTCGCCGATGTGGTCGAAGGGCTCGAGTCCGGCGCGCCCGCGCGCATGCCGCAGGATCTGGCGCTGCGCAGCTATCACGCCCGCGACGACCGGCCCCCGGCGGCGGGGCGGCTGAATTTCGGGCGCATGGCGCAGGCGCTGGCGGCCCAGATCCGCGCGCTGGATTTCGGCGACTACTGGAACCCGCTGTGCCTGCCCAAGATCGAGCTGGGCGGGCAGGTTCTGTTGGTGCGGAAGGCCGCGCTTGCCGAGGTGCCGGTGGGGACCGCCCCCGGCACGGTGGTCGAACGCGATCTGAGCGGCGTTCTGGTGGCCACGGGCGATGGCGGGCTGCGGCTCGGCGGGTTTTCGGATGTCCGCGGCAACCCTGTGGACGTGACCGAACTGGTGCAGCCGAGCGATGTGCTGGCCTCGCCCGATGCGCGCATGACTGAGCGGTTGAACGCGGCCATGGCGCGCTGTGCGCGGGCCGAGGCGCATTGGCGGCGCGCTTTGCAGAGGATGCAGCCGGTGGCGGTGCCGCTGGCCTCGGCCAAGGCGGACGCGGCGGATTGGCAGGCGGTCGAGCTGGGCACATCGGCGGCGGACGACGCGGCCGCGATTGCGGCGGTGCTGGCCTTTGCGCTGGCCGGCTGCGGCGAAGAGGGCGGCGACATCGCGCTGACCGATGCCGCGACCATGGCGGCGGCGCAGGCGGCCCCCGGGTATGTCGCGCCCTGGGTGCCGATGCATGGCCGCCTTGGCGACGGCGTGGCTGAAACCCGCGCCCGGATCGAGTCAGAGCTGGCGCGGGTGGCGAAATCGGGCGGTTTCGCCTGGGATCTGATGGCGCGCGACCCGGCGATCACTCGGCGCGAGACGCCGCAGATCGCCGTGGCGCTGGACGGCGGCGGGCCGGTCGAGGGCACATGCCTGACGGTGTCGCTGTCGAGAGGCAAGGCCACGCTCTGGGCGGATCGGTCCCGGCTGGACCAGGCCGCCATCGACCTGCTCAAGGCGCGGCTGGAGGCGGCGCTGGACGCCCCAGCGTCCGACATGCTGGCCGATCTGGCGCCGCTGCCGGAGGCCGAACGCCGGCTCATGCTGGCCGACTGGAACCGCACCGCGCGACCCTTTGACCGCGACCAGACCATCCATCGCGCCTTCGAGTCGCAGGTGGCCCGGACGCCCGATGCGGTGGCGCTGGTATTCGAGGACGAAACGCTCACCTATGCGGAGTTGAACGCCCGCGCCAACGCCATCGCGGCGCGGCTGCGGGCCATGGGCGTTGGACCCGGCGCGCGCGTGGGCCTGTTCCTGCGTCGCTCGCCCGATCTTCTGACCGGCGCGCTGGGGATCCTCAAGGCCGGCGGCGCCTATGTGCCGTTGGACCCGGCCTATCCCGCCGACCGGCTGGCCTATTACGTTCACGACAGCGGCGCGGAGGTCATCGTCACGCAGCCCGATCTGGCCGGCAGCCTGCCGCGGACGGGGGCGCAGATCCTTCAGCTGGACGGCGCGATCGCGCCACAGCCCGACAACGTGGATGGAGGCGCGGGGCCGGGCGATCTGGCCTACCTGATCTACACCTCGGGATCGACTGGGCGGCCCAAGGGCGTGATGGTCGAACACCGCAATGTTGCCAATTTCTTCGCCGGGATGGACGACCGGATCGACCATGCGTCGGGCAGCGTCTGGCTGGCCGTCACCAGCCTGAATTTCGACATCTCGGTGCTGGAACTGTTCTGGACGCTGGCGCGCGGCTTCATGGTCGTGCTCTGGGGCGACGAGACGCGCGCGGCGGTGTCGAACGGTCCCTTGGGCGGCTCCGTGGTCGGCTCGGCCCGGCGGATGGATTTCAACCTCATGTATTGGGGCAATGACGACGGGCCGGGACCGAAGAAATACGAACTGCTGCTGGAAGGCGCGAAATTCGCCGACGCGCACGGCTTCAACGCGGTCTGGACGCCGGAGCGCCATTTCCACGCCTTCGGCGGCCCCTATCCGAACCCGGCGGTGACGGGGGCTGCGGTCGCGGCGGTCACGCGGAACCTCGCCGTGCGGTCGGGCAGTTGCGTCGCGCCGCTGCACCACCCCGCCCGGATCGCCGAGGAATGGGCGGTGATCGACAATCTGACGGACGGGCGCGCGGCGCTGGGCATTGCCTCGGGCTGGCAGCCGGACGATTTCATCCTGCGCCCCGAAAACGCCCCGCCCCGCAACAAGCCGGCGATGTTCGAGACCATCGAGATCCTGCGCCGGCTCTGGCGTGGCGAGGCGGTGGAATTTCCGCGCGCCGACGGCTCCATGCACGCGGTCGTCACCCAGCCGCGCCCGGTGTCGAAGGAGCTGCCGATCTGGGTTACCACCGCCGGCAACCCCGACACCTGGCGCGAGGCCGGGCAGATCGGGGCGAACGTGCTGACCCACCTTCTGGGCCAGTCGATCGACGAGGTCGCCGGCAAGATCCGCATCTACCACGCCGCCCTGCGCGAGGCCGGCCACGATCCGGCCGATTTCACCGTGACGCTGATGTTGCACACCTTCCTCGCCGACAGCCGCGAGCAGGCCGAGCGGATCGCGCGCGAGCCGATGAAGGATTACCTGCGCAGCGCGGCGGGGCTCATCAAGCAATATGCCTGGGCCTTTCCGGCCTTCAAGAAGCCCAAGGGCGTGAACAACCCGTTCGAGATGGATCTGGGCGTGCTGAGCGAGGACGAGCTGGAGGCGATCCTCGACTTCGCGTTCGAGCGCTATTTCGAGGACTCGGGGTTGTTCGGCACGGTCGAGGACGCTCTGGCCCGTGTCGAGCAGCTCAAACGCATCGGCGTCGATGAAATCGCCTGCCTGATCGATTATGGCATTGATCCGGCCGTGGTGCTGGAGGGGCTCAAACCTCTGGCCGAGGTGGTGCGCCGCGCCAATGCGCCCGCGGAACTGGCCGAGGACGATTTTTCGCTGGCCGCGCAGATCCTGCGCCACGGCGTGACCCATCTGCAATGCACCCCGTCGATGGCCCGCCTCATCGCAATGAACGACGAGGCGCGCATGGCGCTGGGGCGGATCAAGCATCTTCTGCTGGGCGGAGAGGCGCTGCCCGGCGATCTGGTCGATGATCTGCGCGAATGCACCGGCGCGGTGATCCACAACATGTATGGGCCGACCGAAACCACGATCTGGTCCACCTCGGAACGGGTGGGCGCGGTCGGGGCCGGGGTCGTCCCGATCGGCACGCCGATCGCGAACACATCCGTCTATGTGCTTGGCGCGGATGGCAACCCCGTTCCCGTCGGCGTGCCCGGAGAGCTGCATATCGGCGGCGAAGGAGTCACGCGCGGCTACTGGCAGCGCCCCGACCTGACTGCGGAGCGTTTCCCGCCCGATCCTTTCGCGGTCGAGGCGGGGATCGACAGCCCGCGCATGTATCGCACCGGCGATCTGGTGCGCTGGCGCGCCGACGGGCGGCTGGAGTTCCTGGGCCGCACCGATCACCAGGTCAAGATTCGTGGTCAGCGGATCGAACTGGGCGAGATCGAGGCCGCGATGGCCGGGTTCGACGACGTGCGCGCCGCCGTGGTCGTGCCGCGCGAGATCGTGGGCGACATGCGGCTGGTGGGCTATGTGACGACATCGGCGCCGGTGGCCGAAGATGCGCTGCGCCGCCATCTGGCGCGGCAGTTGCCCGAGGCGATGGTGCCCGCCCATATCGTCACGCTTGCATCCTTCCCGCTCACGCCCAACGGCAAGATCGACCGCAAGGCGCTGCCCGATCCCGCGACTCGCAGGACCGATCCAGAACCGGCGCAGGAGCCCGCCAATGACGTGGAACGGCAGATCGCCGAGATCTGGACCCGTATCCTGGGGGTTCAGGGGATCGGCCCGCGGGACAACTTCTTCGAACTGGGCGGGCACTCTCTGCTGGCGGTGCAGGCGCACCGGGAAATCCGTGAAAAGCTGAACCTGCCGACGCTGTCGATCACCGACATCTTCCGCTTTCCGGTGCTGGGCAAGCTCGCGGCGCATGTCGGCGGCGGTGACGACGCGCCGCCTGACCCCGACGGTCCCGACGCCCAGGCGCGGGCCGACACCATGTCGCGCCGCCGAGCCATGCGGGCCGCGCGCCGGGCGCGGGCGGGATGACCGTGGCGCTGGACGGCACCGCTGCGGCCCTTGCAGGGGCGCGGTCGCTCTTTCCGCCCGAGGTCGCCGTCGCAGCCACCGACCCGCGCGCCGCCCATCCCGCGCCTCTGCCGGAAGAGGCGGACGCGGCGGGGCGTTGGGCCCTCGTCCGGCTGCGCGAGTTCGCCGCCGGACGCGCGGCGGTGCGGATCGCCATGGCCGAACTGGGCGTTCCTCCCTGTCCGGTGCCGATGGGCGCGGACCGGGCGCCGGTCTGGCCCGAGGGGCTTGTCGGCAGCATTTCCCATTCGCGCACCGCCTGCCTTGCCGCGCTGACGCGGGCGGGGGACATCCGGGCGCTGGGCGTCGATGTCGAGGAGGACACGCCGCTCGAGCCGACGCTGGAGGAAACGATTCTGACCGCGGCCGAGCGTGACCGGCTGCGGAACCTGCCGCCCATGCAGCGCGGCCGTCGTGCCAAGCTGATCTTCAGCGCCAAGGAAAGCGCCTACAAGTGCCAGTATCCGGTCAGCCGGACCCTGCTGGACTTTGATGCGTTCGAGATCCTATTCGATGCCGCAAATGGCGGCTTTTCTGCGATTTTCCGACGCGCGGTGGGGCCTTTCCCGCGCGGTGCGGCGCTGACGGGGCGCCATGCCGTTGCGGGCGGGTTGATCATCACCAGCGTGACCTTGAGGCGTGAAACCGGCGGGCCCACGGGGTAAAACAGTTCGCGATGACAGATTCGGTCCAGTCCTCCCGCCTTTTGCTGCTGCTGTTGCCGCTGGCCCTTGCCGCCTTTGGGCTGGGCGGCTGGTGGCTGGGGGCCAGATTGTCGGACGCTGCCTCGGCCCGCGTGGTGCAGGCCGTCGCCGTCCCGCCGCTGCCCGTGCCGGAGCGGCCGTTGACGGTGTTTCACCTGGGCCATTCGCTGGTCGGCCGCGACATGCCGGCCATGCTGGCGCAGCTCGCGCCCGAGGGGCACCGGTATCACAGCCAGCTGGGCTGGGGCGTTTCGCTGAAGGAACACTGGGAGCCCGATCTGCCGATACGAGGTTTCGAGCAGGAGAACCGCCATCGGCAATATCGCGATGCGAAAGAGGCTCTGGCATCGGGGGATTACGACGCCGTTGTCCTGACCGAGATGGTCGAGATCCGCGACGCGATCCGTTACCACGACAGCGCCGAATACCTTGCGCGCTGGGCGAAGTATGCGTGGTCCGGCAACCCCGACGCACGGGTTTACCTCTATGAGACATGGCACAATCTGGACGACCCGCAGGGATGGTTGCAGCGGCTGGACGGCGACCGCGCGCGATATTGGGAAGGCAGGATTCTGCGCCCGGCGATCGCGCGCACCGGGCGGCCGATCTACATGATCCCGGCCGGTCAGGTGATGGCGCGGTTCGTCCGTGCGGTCGAAGAGCGGGGCGGCGTCGGCAATATCCCGGACCGCACGGCGCTGTTTCGGCGCAATCCGGACGGCACGCAGGACACGATCCATGTCAACGATCTGGGCGCCTATCTGGTGGCGCTGACCCATTACGCGGTTCTGTATCACAGATCGCCGGTCGGCCTTCCGTTCAGCCTGCGTCGCGCCGATGGACAACGGGCGGATGCGCCGTCCGGCGATGCGGCCAGATTGATGCAGGAGATCGTGTGGGAGGTGGTCCGATCGGACCCGTTGACGGGCGTCGGGCAGTGATGATCCGGGTGCTTCTTCTTCTCTTCGCCCTGCTGGGCGGGGCGGTGCACGCCGCGGACGGGGACAACCCGCCGATGGCGATCAACCTGTCGGGGGTGAACGATTATGCCACCCAGCAGCCGTTCATCGACGTGTTCAAGTCGGCCCGGTCCTGGATCGGCCACAAGCCCGGCCAATGGGGCGGGGCCACGCATGAGGATCTCGAGGCGGCGGGATATCTGGACGAAAACGGCTGGCCGCTGGAAATCCCGCCGGAGCTGTCTTCGATCGGCACGGTGATCCTGACCGACTTGCCAAAAGAGGCGGTTTCGCTGGCCGGACGCTATCGGCTGACATTCGATGGCGACGGCATCGTCGAGGTCGGGGGCCGCGCCCGCAATGTCCGTTACGGGCGCAACGAGGTCTGGTTCGACTTTGCGCCCGGTCCGGGGTCGGTTGACATCCGCATCCAGCGAACCGACCGCAAGCGCACGGGCGACCATGTGCGAAACATCCGCGTGGTCAAGCAGGAAAACATCCGCGCATACGAGGCCGGCGCGATGTTCAACCCGCTTTTCCTGGACCGATTGCAGGGGTTCGAGGTTCTGCGTTTCATGGACTGGATGCGCACCAACAACTCGACCCAGTCGCGTTGGCAGGACCGGCCGAAGCCCGACGATTATACCTATTCGCGCAAGGGCGTTCCGGTCGAGATCATGGTGGAACTGGCAAATCGCACCGGGGCGGATGCGTGGTTCTGCATGCCGCATCTGGCCGATGACGACTATGTGCGCCGGTTCGCGTCGCTGGTGCGCGACCGGCTGTGGCACGAGCAGAAGGCCTGGGTGGAGTTGTCCAACGAGGTCTGGAACTGGCAGTTCGATCAGGCCCGCTGGGCCCGGCAGGGCGGGATCGACCGATGGGGCAACGACAAGGCGTGGATGCAGTATTACGGGATGCGCGCCAGCGAGATCGCGGATATCTGGCAGGAGGTCTTCGGCGCGGCGACCGAGACGCGGCTGGTGCGGGTGGTGGCGAGTCAGGCCGGCTGGCTGGGGCTGGAGCGCGATATCCTGGAGGCGCCGCTGTGGATGGCCGAGCCGGACGCAGCGGGGCGCAAGCCGCCTTATGCGCATTTCGATGCCTATGCGGTGACTGGCTATTTCGGGTACAATCTGGGGCGCGAGGACCGGGTGGACATCGTGCGCGCCTGGCTGGACGAGAGCCGCCGCGCCGCCGAGGCGGTGGCGGACGAGGAGGGGCTTTCCGGCGCGGCGCGGGCGGACTTCGTGGAGGCGCATCGGTTCGACGTGGCCTTTGCGCTGGCCGCGGCCGAAGCGCGCGACGGGCTGGCGAGCGATGACCCCGAAGGCACTCTGTCGGATCTGCTGACGCGGATTTTCCCCTATCACGCCCAGGTGGCGGAGCGGCACGGGCTGGATCTTGTGATGTATGAGGGCGGCACCCATGTCGTCGGGCTGGGGGCCGTGGTGGAGGACAAGGAACTGACCGAGTTCTTCATTGGCTTAAACTACAGCGCCGAGATGGGGGAGCTTTACCGCGAACTGATCGCGGGGTGGTATGCGGCCGGTGGCGTGTTGTTCAACGTCTTTGCCGATGTCGCCAAGCCCGGCAAGTGGGGCAGCTGGGGGGCGTTAAGGTACCTTTCCGACGAGAACCCGCGCTGGGCAGCGATTTCGGCGTTTCGCTGAACGGCATGCGGTTTCGGGTCGCTGGCGCGACCCGACCGATGCGAGGGGGCGCTGCCCCCTCGCGCTCCCCCGGAGTATTTTGCGCAAGATGAAGGGAATGGGGACGCGGATTTCAGCGGGCGGCGGCGGCCTCGGCAGTCCTGACTACGGCGGCGAGGCGTTCGCAGATGAAGTCCATGAACAGCCGCGTCTTTGGATCCTGATGGCGGCGGTGGGTGTAAAGGCAGGCCATCTGCACCGGCTCGGGCGGGGTGTCTGTGGCGACCGGGACGAGCGCGCCCGAGGTCAGGTGTTCTGCCACCTCGAACACCGGTTTGAGCGCGATGCCGCGCCCCGCGAGCGCCCAGCCGGTCAGGACGTCTCCGTCATCGCATTCGTAGCGGCCCGAGACGGTGAACTTGCGCGGGCCGTCGGGGGTGACGAGCTGCCAGCGGAATTCGGTGGCGCCGGGATAGCGCAGGTTCAGGCAGTCATGGCCGTCGCGGACGAGGTCATCGCCGCTCTGCGGCATGCCGCGGCGCTCGACATAGGACGGGGAGGCGCAGAGTATTCGGCGGCAGTCGGCGATCTTGCGGATGCGCAGGGTGCTGTCCTGAGGCTGTCCCAGGAAGAAGGCGAGGTCGAGCCCCTCGCCGGGCAGGTCCACGTTGCGGTCGGTGAGCCGCAGGCGCAGGGTGATTTCGGGATAGGTGTCCAGAAACTCCGGAACCTGCGGCGCCAGCAGTCGGCGCCCCAGCCCCAGCGGCGCCGCGACGAAGAGCGTGCCGCGCGGGTTTTCGGTGAGGTCCATCACGCGCGCCTCGGCCGCTTCGACCGAGTGCAGCACCTCGACGGCCCCCTCGTAGAAGGCCCGCCCCTGTTCGGTGGGGGTCAGGCTGCGCGTGGTGCGCTGAAACAGCCGTACGCCCAGGTGATCCTCGAGCTGCGAGATTCGCGCCGAGGTGACGGCGGGCGATATCCGCAGGTCGCGCCCGGCGGCGGACATGCTGCCCAGTTCATAGACGCGGACAAAGGTGCGGATGTTGTCAAGATAGGACATTTTTCCGGAAAACTTGATACAGCTTGGCAATATCCGGCAATACCGAACAATCGCGGATTTGCCTAGCCTGTGCGCAGCCTTGCAAGGAGTCGTCTGTCCGATGATCGAAACCGCCATCCTGTGGGACTGGGCCGCCTTCGCGGTGCGCTGGCTGCATGTGGTCACCGCGATCGCCTGGATCGGGTCGTCCTTCTATTTCATCGCCCTGGACCTAGGGTTGCGCAAGGCGGCCGACCTGCCGCCCGGCGCCCATGGCGAGGAATGGCAGGTGCATGGCGGCGGGTTCTACCACATCCGAAAATACCTGGTCGCGCCCGAACAGATGCCCGAGCATCTGACCTGGTTCAAATGGGAAAGCTATTCCACGTGGTTGTCCGGTGCGGCGCTGCTGGCGATCGTCTACTGGGCCGGGGGCGAGCTGTTCCTGATCGACCCGGCCAAGGCGGATCTGGCGCTGTGGCAGGCGATCGCGATCTCGGCAGCCTCGCTTGGGGTTGGCTGGTTGGTCTATGACCGGCTGTGCAAGTCCGGGCTGGCCGAGCGGCCGACGGTGCTGATGTTGCTCTTGTTCGTGCTTCTGGTGGCGATGGGCTGGGGCTACAACCAGGTGTTCACGGGGCGCGCCGTGATGCTGCATCTGGGCGCGTTCACCGCGACGATCATGACCGCCAACGTGTTTTTTGTCATCATTCCCAACCAAAAGTTGGTGGTGGCCGACCTGATCGCGGGGCGCACGCCGGATGCGAAATACGGAAAGATCGCCAAGCTGCGCAGCACCCACAACAACTATCTGACCCTGCCGGTGGTGTTTCTGATGCTGTCGAACCACTACCCGCTAGCCTTTGCCTCGCCCTGGAACTGGGTGATCGCGGCACTGGTGTTCCTGATGGGGGTGACGATCCGGCACTGGTTCAATACCCGTCACGCCCGCGCCGGCAGCCCGTGGTGGACCTGGGGCGCGACCGCGGCGCTGTTTGCGGCGATCGTGTGGCTCTCGACCCTGCCGGGGGCCGAGACGATCGAAGAGGCCGAGGCGCGCCCGATGACGCCCGCCGAGGCGCGGCTGGCCTCGGCCCCGGGATTCGATGAGGTGTTCGACGTGGTGCAGGGGCGCTGTGCGATGTGCCATTCGCGCGAGCCGGCCTGGGACGGGATCGCGCGCGCGCCCAAGGGCGTCGCCTTCGACACACCGGCGGATGTCGCCCGTCATGCGCGCGAAATCTACCTGCAGGCGGGGCGGACCAATGCCATGCCCCCGGCGAATGTCTCCTTCATGGAGTCCGAGGAGCGCGCGGCAATCCGGCGATGGGTCGGGGCCGCGGGGCTGTGACGCGGCGCGATCGGCGAGGTCTTGCGCTAAACGCCTGTGGTCGGACGGTCGCCTGCATTGATCCTTTCCCCGGCTGAGGGGCGCGGTATAACTTCGACCCGTGGCGGTCCGAGCAGGATCGGGCCGCATGCGGTGCGAGGGCGGTGGAGTGGCTGGTTTGCCCGGACGGAAACGATTGCGCAGGCTGATCGGCGCGGGCTGTCTGTTCCTGATGCTCGGGGGCGTTCCCGCTGCGGCGTTCGAGGCCACGCTTGTCGCACCGGGGGCGTCTGATGAGCTGAAAGAACGGCTGTCCAACGCCTCTGCCGTGCTGGCGGCGCAGTCGCTGGGGCGGGTGAGCGTTCACGAGTTGCTGGCGGCTGCCCGGTCCGATTACCGGACGCTGGTGCAGGTTCTCTATGACCAGGGCCATTTCTCCCCCGTCGTGCACGTTCTTCTGGACGGGCGCGAGGCGGCCTATGTCAAGCCGCTGGATCTGCCGTCCAGCATCAACCGGATCGAGATCAGGGTCGAACCCGGTCCGCCGTTCCGTTTCGGACAGGCCCGGATGGCGCCGCTGGCGCCGGGCACCGAGCTGCCCGAGGATTTTGCCCCCGGTCGCCCGGCTTCGACGGCGGTTCTGGAGGAAGCGGGGATTGCCGGTATCCGGGGATGGCGGTTCCAGGGACACCCCAAGGCCCGGCTGGGCCGGCAACGCATCGTCGCCCACCACAGCGAGGCGAAACTGGACGCCGACATCGAACTGCTGCCGGGGCCGCAGTTGCGGTTCGGCCAGATGCATGTCGGTGGCCAGACGGCGGTGCGCGAAGGGTCGATCCGGCGCATTGCCGGGTTTCCGACGGGGGAAATCTATCACCCGGACACGGTGCAGAAGGTCGGCACGCGCCTGCGTCGCACCGGCACGTTTTCGTCAGTCACCCTGCGCGAACGGGACGCACCCAACCCCGACGGCAGCCTGGATTTCGACGCCGAATTCCAGGATCTGCCGCCGCGCAGGATTTCGTTCGGGGGATCGCTGTCGTCGCGCACGGGGCTGGAACTGAGCGTCTCATGGATGCATCGCAACCTGTGGCACGGGGCCGAGCGGTTGCAGCTGGACGCACGCATCCGCAACATCGGCGGGCAGGAGGATCTGGAGGGCCGGATCGGGTTCCGGCTGGAGCGCCCCGATCGGTTCGGGCCGGATGACAGCCAGTTCTACACCGGCGAGCTGGAAACCCGTGACCGCACGAATTACCAGGTGCAGCGCGGCGTTCTCGGGGTCGGCGTGCGGCGGTATTTCTCGGACCGGGTGCGTGGCGATGCATCCATCGGGCTGGCCTATTCCAACTCGGACGACGCCTATGGCAGCAACCGCAAGTTCCGCTATCTCGTCTTTCCGATCCGCATGGAGTGGGATCGCCGCGACAACAAGGTTTCCGCATCCGGCGGCACATATCTGGCGGGCGGCCTGATCCCCTTCATTGGCTTTTCGGGCAGCGATTCGGGCGGGCAGGTGACGGCGGACGCCCGCGCCTACTTGAGTCCGGGGGGGTCGGACCGGTTCGTTCTGGCGGGGCGCGTGCAGCTCGGTTCCGTTCTGGGGGCACCGGTTCGCAACGTGACGCCGGAACTTCTGTTCTTTTCGGGCGGGGCGGGTACGGTGCGCGGCCAGCCTTATGAATCGCTGGGGTTGCCGGTCGGCACGGCGGTCGGCGGCGGTCGGTCCTTCCTGGGCCTCTCGGCCGAGTTGCGCGCCAAGGTGACCGAGAAGATCTCGGTCGTCGGGTTCTATGATTCCGGGGCCGTCGACGACAAGGTGTTCGTCACATCGCTGGCCGAACGTCATTCCGGCGCGGGGCTGGGCCTGCGCTATGACGTGGGCGGGCTGGGACCGGTTCGGCTGGATCTGGCCTGGCCGGTCGGCGGGACGACAGGCAAAGGCGTGCAGTTCTATCTGGGCATAGGGCAGGCGTTCTGATGCGGGTTCTGGGATATGCGGTTCTGCTTGTGCTCGCGATCGCCGGGATGGCGCGGGCGGAGGACGACAAGACCCTGCTGGAGAGCTTTCTCGAGGATACCCTGTCGGGCGACAATCGCACAATCACGGTGCGGGGACTGTCCGGGGCGCTCAGCGCGCGCGCCACGATAGAGGAGTTGACGATATCGGACGATGCGGGCGTGTGGCTGACCATGAGGGGCGCGGTGCTGGACTGGAACCGGCTTGCGCTGCTGCGCGGACGGTTTTCGGTCAATACGCTGGGCGCCAAAGAGATCATCATCGCCCGCCCGCCCGGCAAGACCACGCAGCCGACCGAACTGCCCACGCCCGAGGCGCAGCCTTTCCGGCTGCCCGAGCTGCCGGTTTCGATCGAGCTTGGTGAAATCTCGGTGGATCATCTGGTGCTGGCAGAGCCGGTTCTGGGGGTGGCGGCGGATCTGAACGTGGGCGGCGCGCTCAGGCTGGAAGCGGGTGTTCTGGACGCCACCCTTGCCATGACCCGGCTGGACCGGGCGGGCGACGGGGCAAGGCTGGTGGCGCAGTTTTCCAACGAAACCCGCATCATCAATCTTGACCTGGCGGTGCGCGAAGACGCGGGCGGGCTGATTTCGGCCGCGCTGCGAATGCCGGACCGGCCGTCGCTGAGCCTGACCGCCAAAGGGCAGGGGCCGATCGAGGACTTCACCGCCGACATCGCGCTGGCCAGCGCCGGGGTTGACCGGGTGACAGGCCGGGTCCGCCTGCGGGGCATTGCGCCGACCGAAGGCGGTGGCGCGGCCGGGCGCGGGATCGGGTTCGACGCGCGGCTCGAGGGCGATGTGACCCCGTTCCTGCAGGCGGATTATCGCCCCTTCTTCGGCGACGACGCACGGTTCGTGCTGTCCGGCTGGCAGGCGGGTGACGGACGGCTCGAGATCAGCGCGTTGTCGGTCGACTCGGATGCGCTGCGGCTGGACGGGGCGTTGGCAATGGCGGCAGGCGGTCGGTTGGAGCGCGCGGACCTGCGCGGACGGATCGTTCCGCCGGGCGGGGAAGCGGTGGTGCTGCCGATGCCGGGGCCGCGAACCGAACTGCGCCGCGCCACGGTCGAGCTGCGCTTTGACCGGGCGGCGGGCGCGGACTGGATGGCGACGGCCGAGGCTCTGGGGCTGGCGCGGCCGGGGGTGCGCATCGACCGGGCGGTGCTGGCGGCGTATGGTCCCATCGACGCCGACCCTGGCGAAGTTTTGCGCGGAAAGCTGCGCGGCGCGCTGGAGGGCATCGCGCTGGACGACCCGGCGCTGGCGGGTGCGGTGGGGGACGGTCTGCGGCTGACCGGCGGGTTTGCCCTGAAGGATGCGCAGGGGCTGCGGTTTGAGCGGCTGGAACTGACCGGCGTGGATTACCGGGCAACCGTCGATGGCGCGGTGCAGGGACTCGAAACCGGCTTTGCGGTCGAGGGCACCGCCGCGGTGGCCGCGGCGGATCTGTCGCGGTTCTCGGCTCTGGCGGGACGCGATCTGGGCGGGGCGATGGAGGCACGCCTCACCGGGCGCGGCGCGCCGCTGTCGGGCCGTTTCGACCTCGTGCTCGAGGGTGCTGCGCAGGATCTGCGGGCCGGTGTGGACCGGCTGAACCCGCTGACGGCCGGTGCCACGACGCTGCGGCTGGACGCGAAGCGGGACGAAACCGGGCTGACCATCCGCGATTTTCGCATCAATGGCACGCAGATATCGGCCTCGGGTCAGGGGCGCCTGCGGTCGGGCGACAGTGCGTTGCGCCTTGAGGCGCGGCTGGCCGATCTGGCCCTGCTCGATCCGCGCCTGGAGGGACCGTTGACTTTGCAGGGCGACCTCGCGCGGGGGACACGCGGATGGACCGGGCAGGTTTCGCTCCGCGGTCCGCACGGGTCGCGCGCGGATCTGGACCTTGACGCGCAGGACGAGAGCCGGGCGGAGCTGCGTTTTGACGCCGAGCTCAGGCGGCTGGAGCGGCTGGTGCCGGAACTGACCGGCGCGCTGACGGCCAGCGGGCGGGCGCAGCGCGGGGCGAAGGGGCTGTGGACCATTGTCGGGCAGGCGCAGGGGCCCAGCGGGATTGCCGCGCGGGTTTCGGGTACCTGGTCCGAACCGACGGGAGAGGCCGATTTGACCATCAACGGCAAGCTGCGGCTGGATATCGCGAATCTGTTCATCGCGCCCAACTTCGTCAAAGGGGACGCGACCTTCGACCTGACCCTGAAGGGTGCGCCCGCGCTGGACAACGTGACCGGCACGATTGCCACCAGCGGCACGACGCTTGCGATCCCCGCCGCAGCGCAGACAGTCCGGCATATCGACGCACGGATCGCCGTCGCCCGGTCGCAGGCGGAGCTGGCCCTGAGCGGCGATCTGGGCGCGGGGGGCAGCTTTCGTGTGTCCGGTCCGGTGGCGCTGACCCCTCCCTTCGACAGCCGGATCGCGGTGGATCTGCTGGCGCTGGGGCTGACGGACAATCTCAGCGTCACCACCTCGGCGACCGGGCAGGTGGTCTATGCCGGCCCCTTGGGCGGCGACGGGTCGCTGTCCGGCCGGATCGATTTCGGCGACACCGACATCAACCTGAATGCGATCGGCGGGTCGGTTGGGGCAGCGCCGATTCCCCCCATCGTCCATGTGGGCGAACCGGCCGCCGTGCGGGCGACCCGCGCCCGCGCCGGGCTGATCGAAACGGAAAAGGCCGGCAAGGGGCCGGTGATCGCGCTTGACGTGACGCTGGCGGCGCTGAACCGGGTCTATGTGCACGGTTTCGGGCTTCAGGCCGAAATGGGTGGCCTGATCCGCGTCACAGGTTCCACGAAAAAGGTCGAACCCGTGGGGCAAATCGAGCTGATCCGGGGCACGCTCAGCCTGCTGAGCCGGCGGATGCGGCTGACCAAGGGGGTGATCTCGCTGCAAGGCGGGCTGAACCCCTATGTCGAATTCGCCAGTTCCACCAGCACCGACGAAGGCACCGCCACGATCGAGATCTCGGGTCCGATGAACGCGCCCGAAGTCAAGGTGTTTGCCGAACCCGAACGCCCGGCGGAAGAGGCGCTGGCCATGCTGCTCTTTGGCAACCGGTTTTCGCAGATGTCGCCGCTGGTGATCGCGCAGATGGCGGCGTCGCTGGCGCGGTTGGGCAGCGGTGACGCGGCGACCCAGGGCGTCAAGAAGGCCACCGGCGTCGATACGATCAGCGTGGGCGAGGACGAAACCGGCGCGCCGAGCGTCACGGTCGGCGGCTACCTGTCCGAAAACATCTATACCGACGTGACCGTGAACACCCAGGGCGAAACCGAGTTGAACCTCAATTTGGACCTGAATGAAAACCTCAGGGCCAGGGGCACGGTGGACAATGCCGGTGACACCGCCCTTGGCCTGTTCTTCCAGCGCGACTACTGAGCCTCAACCGAACCGATAGTTCGAGGCCGTCACGCCGCCGAACAGCCCCCTGTCGTGATAGGTGCGCCTGGCCGGTTCGTCCTCGGCCGCGCCGAGTGCCACGAACAGCGGCACGAGGTGATCCGCGCGCGGATGGCAGGTGCGGGCGTGCGGGGCGCTCTCCCAGTCCAGCACGGCGGCCAGCCGTTCGGCCGCGGGCAGGGCCATCGTCTGGGCCAGCCAGGCGTCAAAAGCCTCGGACGGCTCGCGCGCGGCCGGCCCCATGAGGGCCAGATTGTGATAGCTCAGCCCCGAGCCGAGGATCAGCACGCCCCTGTCGCGCAAGGGCGCCAGCGCGCGCCCCAGTTCCACATGCGTGGCCGGGTCATGGTCGCGCCGGATCGAGACCTGAAAGACGGGAATGTCGGCATTGGGATACATCACCGCAAGCGGCGCAAAGGTGCCGTGGTCGAACCCCTGTTCGTCATCCAGCCGCACCTTCAGCCCCGCGTCCCGGATAAGGGCGGCGGTTTCCTCGGCCAGTTCGGGCGCGCCGGGGGCGGGATAGACGATTTCATACGTCTCCGGGGGAAAGCCGTAATAGTCGTAGACCATTGGCGGGCGTTCGGCGTGCATCACCGCGAACGCGTCGTCGGTTTCCCAATGCCCCGAAACCGAAAGGACCGCCAGCGGCGCGGGGATTTCGCGCGCCATCGCGGCCAGCGCGGTTTCGAGCTCCGCCAGCTGCGCCCGCAGTTGCGGCAGCCAGGGCCACGGTCCTCCGCCATGCGAGATGAAATAGGTGGGTAGCCGGTCGGTCATGGGGGATCCTGCGTATTTCATTCCCCCTCAAGATACGGTCGGGTCCGCCCGTTTCACAGACGCATCGGCGAACAGCCGCTGTGCAGAGGCGATCAGCTGCCGCGATAGGTGGAATAGCCGTAGGGCGACAGAAGCAGCGGCACATGATAATGGGCGGCCTGCGCCATGCCGAACCGGATCGGGATCAGGCCCAGGAAGCGCGGCTCTTCCGTCGGGGTGCCGACGGCATCCAGATAGGCGCCGGCGTGGAACACCAGTTCGTATATCCCGATGACGAATTCACGGGCAGGCAGGATCGGCTCGTCCGTGCGCCCGTCGTCATTGGTCACCAGCGTGCGCAGATGGTGCCGGTGATCCCCGTCGATCCGATAAAGGTCGATCGTCATCCCCGCCGCCGGCCGTCCCCGCGCGGTGTCCAGAACATGGGTGGTCAGATATCCGCTCATGGTGTTCTCCCTGTCTCCGAGTCCCACCTGCCGCACGACCGAGATTTGCGCAAACCCGCGCGGTTTAACAGTGTTTTCGCGAGAATTTGAAAAACGGCCGCGACAGGGCGGGGTATCACCCGACCATGACCCCGGAGGACAGCATGAACAGATACCCGCGCGACATGATCGGCTACGGCGCCACCCCGCCCGATCCGCTATGGCCCAACGGCGCGAAGATTGCCGTTCAGATCGTCCTGAACTACGAAGAGGGCGGCGAAAACTGCATCCTTCACGGCGATGCCGCGTCCGAGGCCTTCCTGTCCGAGATCGTCGGCGCCCAGCCCTGGCCCGGCCAGCGCCACTGGAACATGGAATCGATCTACGAATACGGGGCGCGGGCCGGGTTCTGGCGGCTCCACCGGCTGCTGAAGGATCTGCCGATCACGGTCTATGGCGTTGCCACCGCGCTGGCGCGGTCCCCCGAGCAGGTGGCGGCCATGAAACAGGCCGGATGGGAGATCGCCAGCCACGGGCTGAAATGGATTGAATACAAGGACTTCTCTCCCGAGGACGAACGCGCTCACATGGCCGAAGCGATCCGCCTGCATACAGAGGTCGTCGGCGAACGCCCGCGCGGCTGGTATACGGGGCGTTGTTCGGACAACACCGTGCGGCTCGCGGCCGAAGAGGGCGGCTTTGCCTATGTCGCGGATTCCTATGCTGATGATCTGCCCTACTGGATGCGCGTCGGCGACCGCGACCAGCTGATCGTGCCCTATACGCTCGATGCCAACGACATGCGCTTTGCCACGCCGCAGGGGTTCAATTCGGGCGATCAGTTCTTCGCCTATCTGCGCGACAGCTTCGACGCGCTTTATGCCGAGGGGCAGGCCGGCGCGCCGAAAATGATGTCGGTTGGCCTCCATTGCCGGCTGATCGGGCGACCGGGACGGATCATGGCCCTAAAACGCTTTCTGGACCACGCGCGCGGCCATGACGACGTCTGGTTCGCCACGCGCCTCCAGATCGCCGAACACTGGGCCGCCACACACCCGCCGAGGCACCGTCCGCGCCCGTCGCGGATGTCACGCGAGGACTTCGTCAAACGCTTTGGCGGCGTATTCGAACACTCCGCATGGGTGGCCGAACGCGCTTTCGACCTCGAACTCGGCCCCGCCCATGACACCGCTGCGGGGCTGCACAACGCGCTGGCCCGCGCCTTCCGCTCGGCCAGCGAATCCGAACGCCTCGGCGTGCTGCTCGCCCACCCCGATCTCGCCGGCAAGCTGGCGCAGGCCAAACGCCTCACGCCCGACTCCACCGCCGAACAGGCCAGCGCCGGGCTGAATGCGCTCACCGACGCCGAACGGGTCACCTTCACCGAACTGAACGCCGCCTACCGCGCGAAATTCGGCTTCCCCTTCATCATCGCCGTGCGCGACCACGACAAGGCATCCATCCTCGCCGCCTTCCAACGCCGCCTCGACCACGACCGCGACACGGAATTCGCCGAAGCCTGCGCACAGGTCGAACGTATCGCCGAACTGCGCTTGCGCGAGATGCTGCCATGACCTGCTGCTTCTTTCTGGTCGAAAATACCCCGGGGGGAGTCCTCGAAGCCCGCTTCGAGGACGGGGGGCTGGCCCCCCTCACCCTCCGTGCCACAAGGCCTGCCGAATGAAAACGATCCGCCCCCGCCCCCTCACGCCCGCCGAATTCGCCCCCTTCGGCGATGTGATCGACACGCGCGGCCAACCGGACATGGTCATCAATCAGGGCCAGTGCGGGCGCTACCATGATCGCGCGCAACTCGACTTCGCGGACGGCCGCGCCGGGATCAGCCTGTTCGTCGCCACCCCCCGCAGCCTGCCCTACCGGCTGGAGATGGTCGAACGCCACCCGCTGGGCAGCCAGACCTTCATTCCCATGACGCACCAGCCGTTTCTCGTCATCGTGGCGCCGGATGAGGCCGGCACCCCCGGCGCGCCGCGGGCCTTTCTCACCGAACCGGGGCAGGCGGTGAGCTACCATCGCGGCACTTGGCACGGGGTGCTGACCCCGCTGCACGCGCCCGGTCTCTTCGCCGTGGTGGACCGAATCGGGCCGGGCGAAAACCTTCAGGAATACTGGTTCGACACCCCCTGGATCGTCGAAGCGCCCTGACTCACGCCATCAGCCGCGCCACGTCCAGCATCCGGGCGGAAAAGCCCCATTCATTGTCATACCAGCCGAACACGCGGGCCTGCCGGTCGCCCACCATGCGCAGCTCGGGCTCCGCGATCACCAGCGATTCAGGCCGTCCGCGCAGGTCCGACGATACCAGCGGCTCGTCGATCCAGCCCAGCACCGGCGAGGCCCCGGTCGCCGCGCGCAGGGCGTTGGCAAAGTCTGCTTCGCCCATCGGACGGGCCAACTGAACCACCAGATCGACCGAGGACACGCTGGCCGTGGGCACACGCACCGCCGCGCCGCTGATCCGGCCGGCCAGTTCGGGCAGCACCTCGGTCACCAGATGCGTGGCGCTGGTGGTGGTCGGCACCATCGACAGAGCCCCGGCCCGGCTGCGGGCGAAGTCGCCACGCGGGGCGTCCACCATCGGCTGGCTGTTGGTGTAGCAGTGGATCGTTGTCATATGTGCCCGCTCCACCCCGGCAACCCGGTCGATCACGCGCAACAGCGGCGCCAGCGCATTCGTCGTGCACGAGGCATTGGACACGATCCGCGCATTGCCCAGCCGGTCTTCGTTGGCGCCCAGCACCACCGTTACCTCGGCCGCCGGCGAGGGGCCGGAAATCAGCACCTTGCCCGCGCCTGCCGTCAGCCCTCGGGCCGCCACGTCCGAACTGCGCGCAACGCCGGTGCAGTCCAGCAGCACGTCCACGCCCGTCAGATCCACCTGCGACAGGTCTTCGGCATGGGACACCGGGATTACGCGCCCGTCCACCTCCAGCGCCGCCGCGCCGGTTCGCACCTCGCCCGGATAGGGGCCAAAGGTGCTGTCGTAACGGAACAGATAGGCCAGCATCTCCAGCGGCGCGATGTCGTTGATCAGCACCACCTCCACCGGCCCCGGCTGCGGCCGGGTCAGGATCTGCCTCAGAACCGTGCGGCCGATCCGGCCGAATCCGTTGATTGCGATCTTCATGGATGCGGAATGTCAGGGGCGGCGGACGGTCTCAATACCCGCGCCCTGCGCCATCAGTTGCAGGCGACCTGGACGTAGAACGCGCCCGTGTCGGTCTGATACATGGTGGACCGGACCACCCGGCAGCCGGTGGCGGCGTTGATCGCGCGGGTCGCCTGCAGCGTCCGTGACGCCGCCGGCCGCCCGAACGGGTTGAGGCCATTGTTGTCGCGGACGGCCTTCCATGTGGCCGGTTCCTCGCCGACCTGCACCACGGCCCATTCGCGGCCCATCACCGTCACCGTCTTCGTCGGCTGTTCGTTCGCGACCGGCAGCGCATCGCAGGCGTTCAGAAAACTGGCGCTCAGCAGCAGGAGGGCGGCAAGGGCAGGGCTTGTCATGGTGTTCTCCGGTCGTACGACTCCACGGCCCGGACTGTTCCACATCCCCGCGCCGCTGTGAAGCCCGCGCCGCCGCTCAGCGCCGCGACAGTTTCAGCGGCATGTGCCGGTTCACGTCCTTGTAGAGCAGATAGCGGAACGGTCCCGGCCCGCCGGCATAGCAGGCCTGCGGGCAAAACGCGCGCAGCCACATATAATCGCCGGCCTCGACCTCGACCCAGTCCTGGTTCAGGCGATAGACGGCCTTGCCCTCCAGCACATACAGACCGTGCTCCATCACATGTGTTTCGGCAAAGGGGATCACCGCGCCGGGCTGAAAGGTGACGATGGTCACATGCATGTCATGGCGCATGTCGGCGGGATCGACGAACCGGGTGGTGGCCCAGCGGCCTTCGGTTCCCGGCATCGGTGTGGGCGCTATGTCGCGTTCGTTGGTGACGAAGGGATCGGGCGCGGGGATATCCGGGGCGGGCTCATAGGCCTTGCGGATCCAGTGGAACCGGGCGGCGGGGCCGGCGTGGTTGTGCAGGGTCCAGTTGCATCCCGGCGGCAGATAGGCATAGCCGCCGGGTTCCATCACATGCGGCGCATCGCCGATGGTCAGCGTCACCGCGCCATCCACCACGAACAGCACCGCCTCGGCCTGCGGATCGGTTTCTGGCCGGTCGCTTCCGCCGCCGGGCTGCACCTCCATGATGTAATGCGAAAAGGTTTCGGCAAATCCGGTCATGGGCCGCGCGATCACCCAGGCCCGCATGTCGGCCCAATGCGGCAGAAAGCTGGTGACGATGTCGCGCATGGTGCCGCGCGGAATCACGGCATAGGCATCGGTGAACACGGCCCGGTCGGTCAGGAGCTGTTCCTGCCCCGGATGGCCGCCGGTGGGGGCGAAATAGGTTCGGTCCGTCATCGTGCTGGTCCTGCCGCTGTGGTCGCCGACGATTTGATCGCGCCCCGCGCCACGACGCCAGAGCGCGCCGCAAGACAGGTCTGTTCCGGTTTTTTGAAACTGTGCGCGGGCAGAATCGGGGTTGAGGCCGGGGCGGGCGACCGCTATTGTATGCGCGAGCATGCGGGAGAACCGGCAACAGCCGGTGCCGAAGGAGCAACCGCCCCGGAAACTCTCAGGCCGCAGGGACCGTGTGTTCGAAACAGCACTCTGGAGAGAGGCGCGAAAGCGTCCGCCGAAGGGATAACGATCTCAGGCAAAAGGACAGAGGGGGCATCGGTTGGCGCATTCCGCGCCATGTCATTCGATGCCGCATGATTTTCCGTGAAATCGTGTCGGTCGGGGAAGAGGACGGGCACATGACGGATCTGCTCAGGACGCCACTTTATGACCTGAACGTGGAACTCGGGGGCAAGATGGTCCCCTTTGCCGGCTACGAGATGCCAGTGCAATTCGCCGGCATCATGGCCGAGCATACGCACACCCGCGAAAAGGCCGGTCTGTTCGACGTCAGCCACATGGGGCAGGTGATCCTGTCCGGTGCGCCGATGGCGCAGATCGCCGCCGCGTTCGAGCGGCTGGTGCCGATGGACGTCGTCGGCCTGGCCGAGGGGCGGCAGCGCTATGGGCTGTTTCTGAACGACGCGGGCGGGATACTTGACGATCTGATGTTCTCCAACCGGGGCGATCACCTGTTCGTCGTGGTCAACGCCGCCTGCAAGCAGGCCGACGTGGCGCGTATGAAGGCCGCGCTGGAGCCGGCCGTCACCGTCACCCATGTCGAGGACCGCGCGCTGCTGGCGTTGCAGGGGCCGGAGGCCGAGCGCGTGCTGGCCGCGATGAACCCGGCGGCGGCCGAGATGCGGTTCATGGATGTGGCGACGCTGGAACTGAACGGCGTTGAATGCTGGGTGTCGCGG
The DNA here is from genome assembly GCF_900108275.1 of Jhaorihella thermophila. Taxonomy (GTDB): domain Bacteria; phylum Pseudomonadota; class Alphaproteobacteria; order Rhodobacterales; family Rhodobacteraceae; genus Jhaorihella; species Jhaorihella thermophila. The sequence goes on along the minus strand of NZ_FNVD01000002.1, from coordinate 223,541 downwards.
TCGGGCTATACCGGCGAGGACGGCTATGAAATCTCGGTGCCCGGCGATCAGGCCGAGGCGCTGGCGCGGGCGCTGCTCGCGCATGAGGACGTGGCGCCGATCGGGCTGGGGGCGCGGGATTCGCTGCGGCTGGAGGCGGGGCTGTGCCTCTATGGCCACGACATTGACGAAACCACCACGCCGGTCGAGGCCGCTCTGACCTGGGCGATCCAGAAGGCTCGCCGCGCCGGGGGCGCGCGCGAGGGTGGCTTTCCGGGCTCGGACGTGGTGCTGAGGCAGATGGCAGAAGGCGCGCCGCGCCGCCGGGTCGGCCTGCGCCCGCAGGGGCGCGCGCCGATGCGCGAAGGGGTCGAGATCTTTGCCGCGCCCGAAGGGGGCGAACCGGTGGGCCGGATCACGTCCGGCGGCTTCGGCCCGACCGTCGGCGGGCCGGTGGCGATGGGCTATGTGCCCACCGAACTGGCCGCGCCCGGCACGGAACTGTTCGGAGAGTTGCGCGGCAAGCGGCTGCCGCTCAAGGTGGAAACGCTGCCCTTCGTGGCGGCCAGGTTCAAACGCTGAAGTCCAAGGGGAATGAGGACATGAAATATACCGAAGAACACGAATGGCTGCTGCCCGAAGGCGACCTGCTGGTTGTGGGCGTCACGGAACACGCCGCCGAACAGCTGGGCGACGTTGTGTTCGTGGAACTGCCCGAACCGGGCACCGAGGTCGCCAAGGGCGACGAGGTCGCCGTGATCGAGAGCGTCAAGGCGGCGTCGGACATTCTGGCCCCGGTGGACGGCGAGATCGTCGAGGTGAACGAGGCGCTGACCGACAATCCGGGCCTGGTGAACGAGGATCCCCTGGGCAAGGGCTGGTTCTTCAAGATGAAGCCGGCGAACATGTCGGACATCGACGATTTCATGGACGAAGCGGCCTACAAGGAATTCATCGGCTAGGCCGCCGCCGCATCCCGCCGGGCCGATCCGGCGGGATTTCTTTTGGGAAGGAGACTGGCGCGCCGCATGGCCGCGCCCGAAACGGGAGTGACCGGGCATGACCTTCAAGCCGACCGACTATCTGCCCTATGATTTCGCCAACCGCCGCCATATCGGCCCTTCGCCCGCCGAGATGGACGAGATGCTCAAGGTCGTCGGCGTCGAAAGCCTCGACGAACTGATCGACCAGACCATCCCGGCCTCGATCCGGCAGAAGGAGCCGCTGGATTTCGGCAAGCCCAAATCGGAACGCGAGCTGATCTGGCACATGCGGCAGGTGGCGTCCAAGAACAAGGTTCTGACCTCGCTGATCGGGCAGGGCTATTACGGTACGATCGTGCCGCCGGCGATCCAGCGCAACATCCTGGAAAACCCGGCCTGGTATACCGCCTATACCCCCTATCAGCCCGAGATCAGCCAAGGGCGGCTCGAGGCGCTGCTGAACTTCCAGACCATGGTGAGCGACCTCACGGGGCTGGAGATTGCCAACGCCTCGTTGCTTGATGAGGCCACCGCCTGCGCCGAGGCGATGACCATGGCCCAGCGGGTGGCCAAGTCCAAGGCGAATGCGTTCTTCGTGGATGAAAACTGCCACCCGCAGAACATCGCCGTCATCAAGACCCGCGCGCGGCCCCTCGGCATCGAGGTGATCGTCGGCGCGCCCGAGGATCTGGAGCCGGAAAAGGTGTTCGGTGCGATCTTTCAGTATCCGGGCACTTATGGGCATCTGCGCGACTTCACCGCGGAAATGGAGGCGCTGCACGCGGCCAAGGCAATCGGCGTGGTGGCGACCGACCTCATGGCGCTGACGCTCTTGAAGGAACCCGGAGCGATGGGGGCCGACATCGCCGTCGGCAGCGCCCAGCGGTTCGGGGTGCCGGTGGGCTATGGCGGCCCGCACGCCGCCTTCATGGCTACGCGCGAGAAATACGTCCGCGCCATGCCGGGCCGGATCGTCGGGATCAGTGTGGACAGCCACGGCCACCGCGCCTATCGGCTGGCGCTGCAGACGCGCGAACAGCATATCCGGCGCGAAAAGGCCACGTCGAATGTCTGCACCGCGCAGGCGCTTCTGGCGGTGATGGCGTCCTTTTACGCGGTGTTCCACGGCCCCGAGGGGCTGAAGGCGATTGCCCAGCGGATCCACCGCAAGACGGTGCGGCTGGCCCGCGTGCTGGAGGCCGCCGGGTTCGAGGTCGAGCCGCGCGAGTTTTTCGACACGATCACCGTCGAGGTGGGGCTGTTGCAGCGCGGCGTGCTGCAGGCGGCGGTGCGCGAGGGCATCAACCTGCGCCGTGTGGGCGAGACCAAGGTCGGCATCTCGCTGGACGAGATGACCCGCCCCGCCACGATCGAGGCGGTCTGGCGCGCCTTTGGCATCATCCTGAAGGACGATCATCTGACCCCGGAATACCGGCTGCCCGATGCGCTGATCCGGCAGAGCAGCTATCTGGATCACAAGGTCTTTCACATGAATCGGGCGGAAACCGAGATGGTGCGCTACATGCGCCGTCTGGCCGACCGCGACCTTGCACTGGACCGGGCGATGATCCCGCTGGGGTCGTGCACGATGAAGCTGAACTCGGCCGCAGAGATGATGCCCGTGTCGTGGCGCGAGTTTTCCCAGATCCATCCCTTTGTGCCGAAGGATCAGGCCGAGGGATATGCCGAGATGATTCGGGATCTGTCGGAGAAGCTGTGCACCATCACCGGTTATGATGGCATGTCGATGCAGCCCAATTCCGGCGCGCAGGGGGAATATGCGGGGCTGTTGACGATCGAGGCCTATCACCGCGCCCGCGGCGAGGGGCATCGCAACATCTGCCTCATCCCGATGAGCGCGCACGGCACCAACCCCGCCAGCGCGCAGATGGCGGGGATGAAGGTGGTGCCCGTGAAGACCGCCGAGAACGGCGACATCGACGTGGAGGATTTCCGCGCAAAGGCCGAGCAGCATTCGGACAATCTCGCGGCCTGCATGATCACCTATCCCAGCACCCATGGCGTGTTCGAGGAGACGGTAAAGGAGATCTGCGACATCACCCATCAGCATGGCGGGCAGGTCTATATCGACGGGGCGAACCTGAATGCGATGGTGGGGCTGGCGCGGCCCGGCGATCTGGGCGGCGACGTGAGCCACCTGAACCTGCACAAGACCTTTGCCATCCCGCATGGCGGCGGTGGGCCCGGCATGGGGCCGATCGGGGTCAAGGCGCATCTGATCCCCTATCTGCCCGGTCATCCCGTGACGGGGGGGAAGGAAGGGCCGGTTTCGGCCGCGCCCTTTGGCTCGGCCTCGATCCTGCCGGTCAGCTGGGCCTATATCCTGCTGATGGGCGGCGAGGGTCTGACCCAAGCCAGCCGGGTCGCGATCCTGAACGCCAACTACATCGCCGCGCGGCTGGAGGGGGCGTATGATGTGCTCTATCGCGGCAAGAACGGCCGGGTGGCGCATGAGTGCATCATCGACACCCGCCCCTTTGCCGAAAGCGCGGGGATCACGGTGGATGACATCGCCAAGCGGCTGATGGATTGCGGGTTCCACGCGCCGACGATGAGCTGGCCGGTCGCCGGGACGCTGATGATCGAGCCCACCGAGAGCGAGACCAAGGCGGAACTCGACCGGTTCTGCGAGGCGATGCTGGTGATCCGCGAGGAGATCCGCGCGATCGAGGAGGGGCGGATGGATCCCGAGAACAACCCATTGAAGAACGCGCCGCACACGATGGAGGATCTGGTGCGCGAATGGAACCGGCCGTATTCGCGCGAGCAGGGCTGCTTTCCGCCGGGGGCGTTCCGGGTGGACAAGTATTGGCCGCCGGTGAACCGGGTGGACAATGTCTGGGGCGACCGGCATTTGGTGTGCACCTGCCCGCCGATGGAGGCCTATTCCGAGGCGGCGGAGTAGTCGCCGCGCACTGTTTTCAGAAAGTGGCGGGCCTTGCGGCCCGCCGCGTTTCATGAACCACCCGGCCCCTTGGGGCCGGGTGGCGGTGCCTCCGGCGGGGGTATTTGCGACCAGAAAGAAGCAGGCGGGTTCCGCTGTGCGGACCGGTGTTTTGACGTGCCGTCACGCGGGTTTGGGCATTGCATGGCGCGGTTCGTCATGGTCCGATCTCGGGGAACGATCGGGAGGAGCAGAGATGGACATGCATTTCGGGATGCGGCCGGAGAACCGCGCGCTGCTGGAACGGGTCAAGGAGATGATCCGCGACGAGGTGATGCCGCTGGAAGAGGAATATCACGCGGAGATCGACAAGGGCGACCGCTGGCAGTTCACGGAGCGGCAGACCGAGATTCTGGAGGGGCTGAAGGCCAAGGCCAAAAGTCAGGGGTTGTGGAATTTCTGGCTGACCGACAGCGAGCGGGGATTCGGGCTGACCACGGTGGAATACGCGTTTTTCGCCGAGGAGATGGGCAAGACGCCGCTGGGCGCCGAAGTGTTCAACTGCTCGGCCCCGGACACCGGCAACATGGAAGTTCTGGAGCGCTATGGCAGCCCGGCGCAGAAGGCGGAGTGGCTGGAGCCGTTGCTGGAGGGCAGGATCCGGTCGGCCTATCTGATGACCGAGCCGGACGTGGCGAGTTCGGATGCGACCAATATCTCGATGTCCTGCGTGCGGGACGGCGATCAATATGTTCTGAACGGAGAGAAGTGGTGGTCCTCCGGTGCGGGCGATCCGCGCTGCAAGGTCTATATCGTGATGGTCAGGACTGGAGGCGAGGACCAGCCCCGGCACAAGCGGCATTCGATGATCCTGGTGCCCGCCGGGACGCCGGGCGTCGAGATCCTGCGGCCGATGCAAGTCTATGGCCATGACGACGCGCCGCACGGGCACATGCATATCCGGTTCACCGACGTGCGCGTGCCGGTGGAGAACATGATCCTGGGCGAGGGCCGCGGCTTCGAGATCGCACAGGGGCGGCTGGGGCCGGGGCGGATTCATCACTGCATGCGGGCGATCGGGCAGGCCGAGGCGGCGCTGGAGCGGATGTGCCGGCGGGCTCTGGAGCGAGAGGCTTTCGGAGAGAAGCTGGCGCGGCTTGGCGCGAATTACGACATCATCGCCGAGTGCCGGATGGAGATCGAGATGGCGCGGCTGTTGTGCCTCAAGGCGGCCTGGTACATGGACCAGGGGGATGCGCGCGCGGCGGCGCCATGGATTTCGCAGATCAAGGTGGTGGCGCCGCGGGTGGCGCTCAAGGTGATCGACGAGGCAGTGCAGATGCATGGCGGGCAGGGAGTGTCGCAGGACACGCCGCTGGCCGATGCCTGGGTGCATGTGCGCACGCTGCGGCTGGCCGATGGCCCGGACGCCGTGCACCGCCGGCAGATCGCGCGGACCGAATTGAAGAAATACACCCAGGAAAAGGTCTGAGGGCGACATGGCGGTGGCCGACCCGCACCGCGTGGCCTATTTCACGCGGGATGCTGACGGCGTCTTTCGCGGCAACGATCCGGCCCGGGGGCCGTGGTCCGAGGATCACTGTCACGCCGGGCCGGTCACCGGGCTGGTGGCACGCGCGGCCGAGGCCCTGGCCGGGCCGGAGAAGATGCTGACCCGGCTGACGGTCGATTTCCTCAGGCCGCTGCCGGTTGCCGGATTGCGGGTCGAGGGCACGCTGATCCGGTCCACGCGCACGCTGGCCGCCACGCGGGTCAAAGTGCACGGTCCGAACGGCGGGCTGTGCGCGCAGGCGACGACCATGCATCTGGTGCGCAAGGCGCTTGCGGGCGTTCCAACCACCCCCGCCGCGCCGCCCGACTTTGACGGTGCGGTGCAGGGGTCCTTTTCCATCGCGGAAGGTCGCCATGACCGGCCGATGTTCGCGGATTTCACCGAGATCCGGTTTCCGCCCGGCGAAGATTCGCGGCCCGGCCCCACGACGCTGTGGATGCGTACGCCGCGGATCGTGCAAGGCGAAGACCCCTCCCCCATCCAGGCGCTGTGCCCGCTGGCCGATTGCGGCAACGCCATTTCGCGCAATGCCGAACTGTCCGAGATGGGGTTCATGAATACCGACCTGACATTGCAGGTCCATCGCGCGCCGGAAGGGCGGTGGTTCGCGTCGCAATCGGTTTCCTATTGGGAACCGACCGGCATAGGGATGTCGCATTCCGTGCTGTTCGACCGCAACGGGCCGGTTGGCGCGGCGCTGCAAACGCTGGTCCTGCATCCGGTGGCCCAAAGGTGAAAGGGCCGGTCTGATTGCCACAGGCGCGGGAAAGTCGGGCCGGAACGGATCACCGGCTTTATTTGGTGGCCCCCCTGTGTTAGCCTCGGCGCAAAGCTGAATAAAACGAGGCCGCCCAATGCATGGCGGTCCGAGGCAGACAGAGGCAGAATCGTGTTGGTTCGAAGGACAGTGCCGGCCCATTCCTGGGCAGTTTTTTTCATTGTGGTCTGGCTATATCTGCTGACGGCGGTGACCTCCGTGGCGGCGCCCTATGCCGCGATGGTCATGGACGCGCGAACCGGAGAAGTTCTGTATTCGCGCAACGCCGACGCGCGGCTGCACCCCGCGTCCCTGACCAAGATGATGACGCTCTATATTGCCTTCGAGGCGGTCGAGAACGGCGAGATTTCCCTGGATACAAAGGTGCGGATTTCTCGCAATGCCGCAAGCGAGCCGCCATCGAAGCTGGGGCTGAAGCCGGGGCAGAGGATCGCGCTGCGCTATCTGATCCGGGCGGCGGCGGTGAAGTCGGCCAATGACGCGGCAACCGCGATCGGAGAGGCGATTTCTGGCAGCGAAGAGGCCTTTGCCCGTCGCATGAACCGCACCGCCAAGGCGCTGGGCATGACGCGGACCACGTTCAAGAACGCCAACGGCCTGACAACTCCTGGGCATCTGTCCACGGCGCGGGACATGACCATTCTCGGCCGGCACATCCTGTATGACTACCCCGAATACTACAATCTGTTTTCGCGCCGTTCGACCAATGCCGGGGTGCGGGTGGTGCGCAACACCAACCGCAAGCTGCTGGCCGCCTATCGGGGGGCCGACGGGATCAAGACCGGCTATACCAGGGCGGCCGGGTTCAACCTTGTCGCCTCGGCCAAGCGGGGAAACAAGCGGATCATCGCAACCGTTTTCGGCGGCAAGTCGAGCGCGTGGCGCAATGCCAAGGTCGCGGAACTGCTGGATCTCGGTTTCCGGCGGGCGCCGGCCAAGGCGCCGCTGCGCAAGCCCGGGCGCCCGGCCTATGACGGCGACGGCGCCAAGACCGTCGTGACCGCATCCACGGCGGTTCGCCAGAGCCCGCGCCCGCAGATGCGTCCAGCCCGGCCATTGCTGATGGCCGATGCGGTGGCCGATGCCGTGGCCGGCGTGCTGGCCGAGGCCGTCGGCGAAGAAAGCGCGGAGGCCCGCGACGCGGCGGCGCCCGATCCTGCCGATGCGGGGAGCGAAGGGCGCGAAGTCGTCCAGCCGAAGGTGCGGCCGCGGGACATCGTGCAGGCTTCGCTCAAGGCTGCGGAGCAGTCGGCGCCCGAACGTGAGGTGGTCACGCGGTTCTCGACGTCGGGCGGGCAGTTCTGGGGCGTGAATGTCGGCCGCTACACCACCCGCTACGAGGCCGAGAAGGTGCTGCTGCGCACCGCTCTGGCCGAGATGGCGACGCTGGATGGATCCTTGCGAAAGGTCGTGCAGACTTCGCGCGGGTTCGATGCCAATTTCATGGGGCTGACGCAGGAACAGGCGGACCTCGCGTGCCGGCGGCTTCAGGCGCGGGGCGTGCCCTGTTCCACGATCGGGCCGTCCTGATCGGGTGCCAGGCGGTCGAGGATGTCGCGCAGCGTCTGATCGAGCGGGCGATCGGTCGGGATCATGGCCCAGCGGACGGGCCCGGGATCGCGGCGCAACTGGCGTTCGAGCACGTCCACCGTGGCATCTGACGGGCCGCCGCGCCGGGCGGCGACGCGGGCGCGCAACGCGTCTGCATCGGCCACGAGCCAGAAGGCGGAACACGGCGTTCCCGTTTCGGCAATGGCGGCCTCGATCGCGTCGCGGCGGTCCGGCCGGTCAAAGACCGCATCAACGATCACGGTGGCCCCGGCGCCCAACAGCGCGCGCGCCCGTTCGCCCAGCCGGGCATAGACCCGGTCGGACACGGGCGGTGCATAGGCGTCGGGCGGCAGGCGGGTGTCGCCCGGGACGCCGAACATCGCCTTGCGGGTGCGGTCGCTTTCCACGATCCGCGCGCCGGGCGGGGCGCCCACATGGGCGGCCAGAGCTTCGGCAAGTGTGGTCTTGCCGGTGCCGCTGAGCCCGCCGATCACGACCGCGCGTGGCGGGATGGGGCGCAGCAGCGTGGCGGCAAGGTCGAAATAGCGCCGGGCGGTGGCGGCCAGCCGGTCCCGGTCGGCGCCTTGGTCCTCGGCCCGGGTGGCGGTGACATGGGCGCGCACCGCCGCCCGCACCGCCATCAGGAAAGGCAGCAGGGCAAAGCCTTCATCCTCGCCGGTTTCGTCGCAATAGCGGTTGGCGGCAAGGTTGGCATGTCCCGGCAGGCCCCGGAACCACAGATCCATCAGCAGAAAGGCAAGATCATACAGCACGTCCACCGTGGCGATCCGGTCGTTGAACTCGATGCAATCGAACGGTGTGGGGCGGCCATGGAACAGGCAGATGTTGCCCAGGTGCAGATCGCCGTGGCAGCGGCGGACCTTGCCGGCGGATTCGCGCGCGTCCAGCATGCCGGCGTAGCGTTGAAGGGCGGCACGAAAATCCGCGTCCAGGGCATCTACCTCGGTTTCCGAAAACACCGTGCTGGTGGCAAAGCCCGCGCGGTTGATGTCCAAAACGCCGGCTATGTTCTCGGCTCCCGTCCCTGCGTGCACCTCGGGCGCGGCGGCGTGATATTCGGCCGCGACACGCGCCAGCTCTGCGACCATGCCGGATGTCAGCTCTCGGCGCTCGGCCACTTTCGACAAGAGCGCGTCGTCGTCGAACCGGGCCATCTCGACCACCGCGTCCACCAGCGGACCGTCTCCGTCGAATTCCAGCCCGCCCCGGGCCGCGCGGGTGATCCGCCGGACGCCCAGGTAGAGCCCCGGCGCGTGCGGGGCATTCAGGGCATATTCCTTTTCGCAGGTGGCCAGCCGGATCCGGGGGGTGGAAAAGTCCGCATAGGGCAGTTTCACCGCCCGCTTGAGCTTGAACGCGCGGTCTCGGGTCAGGAAGATTTCCGAAATATGGGTTTCAACCCGCCTGACCGGCGTGTTCTGCCCGTGAGTGGCCGGATCGGACAGAAAGGCAATGGTGGCGGTCTGGTCTTCGCAGATCATGCGCGACCCTCCGGGGTGGCCGCTCAGGGTTTGGGGCGGTCGTCCCACTCGCCCGACAGGATGCGGCGGCTGTCGCCTTCGGGGTCGTCATACTGGTTGGTCCTGACCGTGTAGAAAAACGCCAGCAACCCCGCCCCGCCAAGCAGCAGGGAGATGGGAATCAGAATGGCCAGAACTTCCATGACGTCACCTCACGCGTAGCGCGTTCAGGGATACGGTAATGGACGAAGCCGACATCGCCAAGGCGGCAATCAGCGGCGTGGCAAGACCCGCAACCGCCAGCGGCACCGCGATCACGTTGTAGATCGTGGCGATCTGGAAGTTTTCGCGGATCCGCCTTGTGGCGCGTTCGGCGGTCCGGCAGGCATCGGCGATGGGCGACAGATCCTGCCCCAGCAGCACGATGTCAGAGGCCACTCGCGCCGCGTCCAGCGCCGAGGCGGGCGAGATGGACACATGCGCCGCGGCCAGCGCGGCGGTGTCGTTCAGCCCGTCGCCCACCATCAGCACGCGCCGGCCCTCGTCGGACAGTTTTCGGATGCGGGCGGCCTTGTCCTCGGGCAGGGCCTCGGCGATCCAGCGGTCGATGCCCAGCCGGCGGGCCAGCGCCTCGACCGCGCCCGCCGTGTCGCCCGAGATCAGCAGCACCTGTTTGCCGGCCTCGCGCAGGGCGCGCACGGCCTCTTCGGCACCGGGGCGCAGCGCGTCGGCAAAGGCAAAGGGGATCGGCGCGCGGTCGCCCACGGCCAGCCAGGCGGTGGTCTGCGCACTCTGCGGCGCGCCCACCCAGGCTGCGCGGCCCAGCCGGACCCTCTGTCCGCGCCAGCGGCCTTCGGTGCCAAAACCCGGCACTTCGGTCACGTCGGAGATGTTTGCCGGCTTGATCCCGGCCGCGCGCGCGGCGCGGGCCAGCGCGCGGGACAGCGGGTGCGAGGAGCTTTCGGCCAGTGCCAGCGCGATTTCAAGATCGGCGCGGGCATGGTCGCCCAGGTTGGTGAGCTCCGGCGTGCCGCCGGTGAGCGTTCCGGTCTTGTCAAAGACCACCGTGTCCACCTGCGCCAGCCGTTCCAGCGCGGTTGCGTTCTTGACGAGCAGCCCCTTGCGGAACAACCGCCCAGAGGCCGCCGTGGTCACCGCCGGCACCGCCAGTCCCAGCGCGCAGGGGCAGGTGATGATCAGCACCGCGGCGGCGATGTTCACCGACATGCGGAAGTCGCCCGACCAGAGATACCAGCCGAGGAAGCTGAGCGCCGACAGGATGTGAACCCCCGGCGCATAGAGCTTGGCCGCCTGATCGGCCAGAGACGTATAGCGCGACCGCCCCGATTCCGCGACCGCCACCAGATCGGCCATGCGGTGCAGCGAAGTGTCCTCGCCCACCGCCGTGGCGCGGATCACCAGCGGGCCGGTCAGGTTGACCTCGCCCGCGCTGACCGCGCGGCCGGGTTCGGCATAGACCGGCAGCGTTTCGCCGGTGAGCAGCGACCGGTCCAACTCGGACGTGCCTTCGACGATCTCGCCGTCCACCGGCATCCGCCCGCCGGGGCGCACGAGGATCCGGTCGCCCACGGCCAGTTCGGCCACGCGGACCTCTTCCTCGCCGTCATCGGTCAGGCGGATGGCGCGGGGCACCTCGAGCGCGGCCAACTCCTCGGCCGCCGACCGGGCCACGGCGCGGGTGCGGTGATCGAGATAACGCCCCGCCAGAAGAAAGAAGGTCAGCGTCAACGCCGCGTCGAAATAGGCATGCTCCCCCGACAGCCAGGTTTCCCAGGTCGAGGTGGCCAGCGCCAGCAGGATCGCCAGCGCGATCGGCACGTCCATGTTCAGATGCCGCGATGTCAGCGCCGCCCAGGCGTTGCGAAAGAACGGCTGCGCCGAAAAGGCGATCGCGGGATAGGTGATCGCGGCCGAGATCCAGTGGAACAGGTCGCGGGTGACGCCGTCGGCCCCCGACCAGACCGAGATCGACAGCAGCATCACGTTCATCGAGGCAAAGCCCGCCACCGCCAGCCGCATCAGCAGGTCGCGGCCCAGCTTGTCGTTTTCCGTGGCCGACAGCGTGCCGGGGTCCAGCTCGTGCGCCTCGTAGCCGATGCGTTCGAGCAGCGGGATCAGGTCGGCGGCGCGGATCTCGGGATCGGCCTGAACCGTCGCCCGCTTGAGCGTGAGGTTGACCCGCGCGTTTTGCACGCCGGGATGGGCGTTCAGCGTGCGTTCGACATCCGTGATGCAGGTCTGGCAGTGGATCGTCGGCAGCGACAGCGCGATGCGCGCCTCGGGCAGATCCGCCTGCACCGCCTCGGCCGGGGCGGCCAGGCATCCGGGGCAGGCGGCGGCAGAAGGCGGGCGAAGCTCGGCGGTCATGGGATCACCTTGTCACATGCACCTGGATGCGCTGGGTAAAGAGTGTGCCGTCCTCGTCCGTGGCCTTCAGCCGCACGTCCCAGCGGCCCGGCGCCAGATCGGTCCGCGCCACATAGGCGATGCCGTCGAACGTGAAATCCGGCGTGAAGTCGTCCTTGATCTCGGTGGGTCGGCCCACGGTGGCCTCCAGCGAGGCGACACGGACAGAGCGCCCGTCGCGGTCGGTGAAGGCCAGCCGGAGCGTGCCGTCGCGCTCTTCGGCGCTGACGGTCCAGCCCAGCGCCTCCTGCGCCTTGCGGCGGGCGTCGAAGGTCTGACTGGCGACATAGGAGTTTTCCACTTCGAGGCCCGGAAAGGTCCTGATCGCATTGTAGGCCATGACCGCGTTCACGGCGATGATGACGCCAAAGGCGCCGACGAAGACCATCGCGGCGTGGCGACCGGTGAATTGGCGTTCCGACATGGCTCAGTTCCCCTTGCCATTGAAGACGGTATCGACATAGGCGCGGTCGCCCCCGGTCAGATCCTCTACCCAGAGCCGGATCTCGGTGCGGTCAGAGGTGGCAGGGGCGGATCCCTTCGGTGCCGTTATGTATACACGCTGATGCAGGGTTTCGTTAGCCGGAACCGTGACCGTGTGATAGGGTGTGCCTTCGAGTTCCAGCACCAAGGCCGGGTCGCCCTTGACGGACAGGCGGAACGGATGGGATTCGCCCAGCTTGTTGCGCAGGCGCACGTCGTAGGTGTTGCGGATCGATCCGTCCGACAGGGTGACATAGAGCGGATTGCGCACCGGGGTCACGTTCACGTCGATATCCGACCGGATGAACAGCGCGACCAGAAGCCCCACGCCCACCAGTGACCACAGCGCGGTGTAAAGAATGATGCGCGGGCGGAAGATGTGCTGCCAGACGGGTTTGTCCGGCAGGCCCTTCTTTTCGCGTTCCTCGTCGCTCAGCGCCATGTAGTCGATCAGCCCGCGCGGCTTTCCCACCTTTTCCATCATCTCGTCGCAGGCGTCGATGCACAGCGCGCAGGTGATGCATTCCAGCTGCTGGCCGTTGCGGATGTCGATCCCCATCGGGCAGACGTTGACGCAGGCGTTGCAGTCGATGCAGTCGCCCAAGCCTTCGCGGTTCTTGCCCTTGCCGCGCGGTTCGCCCCGCCAGTAGCGATAGCCGACGGTGATCGTGTCCTCGTCCATCATCGCGGCCTGAATGCGCGGCCAGGGGCAGGCGTAGATGCAGATCTGTTCTCGCGCGAAACCGCCGAAGAAGAAGGTGGTGAAGGTGAGCAGACCCATCGTCGTATAGGCGATCGGATGAGCGTTGCCGGTGATCAGGTCACGTGCCAGCGTCGGTGCGTCGGCAAAATAGAACACCCAGGCGCCGCCGGTGGCCAGACCGATCAGCAGCCACAGCGTCCACTTGGTCAGGCGCAGCCGGGCCTTGCGGAAATCCAGCTTTTTCTGGCGGTGAAGCCGCAGGCGCGCATTGCGGTCGCCTTCGACCCAGCGTTCGACCAGGATGAACAGATCCGTCCAGACCGTCTGCGGACAGGCATAGCCGCACCACACCCGCCCCATGGCCGAGGTGAACAGGAACAGCCCCAGCCCTGCCATGATCAGCAGGCCCGCGACGAAATAGAATTCATGCGGCCAGATCTCGATCCAGAAGAAGTAAAAGCGCCGGTTGGCCATGTCGAGCAGCACCGCCTGATCGGGCAGGGCCGGACCACGGTCCCAGCGGATCCAGGGCGTGATGTAGTAAATGCCCAGCGTGATCGCCATGATGATCCATTTGAGGGTTCGGAACCGGCCCTTGACGCGTTTGGGGAAGACCGGCTCGCGCGCAGCGTAGAGGGGCTGGGCGGAATTGGTGTCGCTCACGGAATCACTCCGAGGTTGGGGAAACGTCTCTGACCGCCTTGTCACAGATGCGAGGGTTCGAAACTTTGATATGGGTCAAAAAGAGCATCTGCCAATCAACTTTTGACGCGACGGCTGGCCGCAGGCAAAAGACGGACGGTATCAACGTCATGGAGACGGGCGCAAAAAGGGCGCCGACTTTTCAGGAAACGCGCGAACAGATCGAAAAGCCGGCGCCGCTGCCCTCCGCCCTTGCAGGCGCGGGAACTGATGATTTCGGACCTTCCATGACCGAACACCGGGACCATCGCACGGAATCGGCGCGAACGATTTGACCCAAGTCAACTTTGGCCGTGAAATCCGAAAGATTTTCACCGGGCCGGCCTCCGCAAAGGAAAGGGGCCGCGCATGGCGGCCCCTTCCGGTTTCTGCGTATGGGGTTGAGATCACTCGCCGCCCCCCAGCTGGTGGACATAGACCGACACGGCGCGGATCTGCCATTCGTCCAGACGCCCGGTCCACGCAGGCATGACGCCCTTGCGCGAATTGGCAACCGTCTCGACGATGGTGTCGTAGTCGCCGCCATAGAGCCAGATCGCATCGGCCAGGTTCGGGGCACCCTGTGCCCGGTCGCCGGTGCCTTCCTCGCCGTGGCACGCGGCGCAGTTCTCTTCGAAGACGACCTTGCCCTCTGCCACTTTGGAGGCGTCCTTCGGCTCGCCCGACAGGCTCATGACATAGTTGGCCACCGCGTCGATCTGCTCGGGCTCGAGCAGTTCGTCACGACCAAAGGCCGGCATTTCCGAGAACCGGGTCTCGTCATTGTCCGGGCTGCGGATGCCATACGCGAGCGTCGTGTGGATGTCCTCGAGCGTCCCGCCCCACAGCCAGTCGTTGTCCAGCAGGTTCGGGAAGCCCTTGGCCCCCTGCGCGCCCGACCCGTGGCACTGCATGCACCAGGTGCCGAACACGGCCCGACCGGCGTTGACGGCATAGGTCTTGAGCTCGGGATCCTTGATGATTTCGGCCAGTTCGCTCGACTCGAGCTTGGCGTTGATCGGCGCGTTGGCTTCTTCAACCTCGGCGATCTCTGCAGCGACGTTGGCTCGGGTGGACCAGCCCAGAAGGCCGGGCGTCGTGCTGTTCAACAGCGGCCATGCCGGGTAGAGGATCGTGTAGATCACGCCCCAGATGATGGTCACATAGAAGACCCAGACCCACCATTTCGGCAGCGGGTTGTTGAACTCTTGGATCCCGTCCCAGCTGTGGCCCGTGGTTTCAGGATCGCCCTTGAGTTTTTCGGGTGTCTTGCTCATGTCCGCGCCTCCTCGGATTGGGCGGGTTTGTCGTCATGCCGGAACGGAATGTTCGCCGTGTCGCGGTACTGCCGGGTGGCGCCGGGGCGGAACACCCAGAGGATCACCCCGACGAAGAAGATGAACAGCAGCAAAAGCCCCCAGCTGTCCGCGAATGCTCTCAGAGCGGTGTATTCTTCCATCACACCCTCCTCAGCGGTTCGGCAGCGGCTGGAAGGTCGAGAAATCGACCAGCGTGCCCAGCATCTGCAGATAGGCCACCAGCGCGTCCATCTCGGAGATGCCCGGCTGGCCGTCGAAATTGCGCACCTGCACCTTGTCGCCATACCGTTCCAGCAGACCGTCATAGTCGCTGTCGGGATCCGCCTGCGCCTTGAAGTCGGCCTCGGCACTGGCGATCATCTCGTCGGTGTAGGGCACGCCCACGATCCGGTTGGTGCGCATCAGGTCGGCGATGTATTTCGGCTCGATCATGCGATCCATGAGAAAGCCGTATTTGGGCATCACCGATTCAGGCACCACCGATTGCGGGTCGATCAGGTGGGCGACGTGCCATTCATCCGAATAGCGGCCGCCGACGCGGGCCAGGTCCGGCCCGGTCCGCTTGGACCCCCACTGGAACGGGTGGTCATACATCGACTCCGCCGCCAGCGAATAGTGGCCATAACGTTCGACCTCGTCCCGCATCGGGCGGATCATCTGGCTGTGGCAGACATAGCAGCCTTCGCGGATGTAGATTTCGCGCCCCGCCATTTCCAGCGGGGTGTAAGGCCGCATCCCTTCCACCTTCTCGATCGTGCTGTCGAGATAGTAGAGCGGGACCATCTGCACGATGCCGCCGATGGTCACGACCAGAAAGCTGAAGATCAGCAGGAGGGTCGCGTTGGTCTCGAGGATCTTGTGTTTGTCGAGAATTGCCATTGCTCCGGCCCTCCTTATTCAGCCGGGACCGCGACGGAAAGCTTCGACTCGGTGGCCGGAACCTTCCTGACGGTCATCCACAGGTTGTAGCACATGATGAGCGCGCCGATGACGTAGAGCACGCCGCCCAGGCCACGCACCACATACATCGGGAACTTGGCGGCCACGGTGTCGGCAAAGGTGTTCACCAGGAAGCCGTTGGCGTCCACTTCGCGCCACATCAGGCCTTCCATGATGCCGGTCACCCACATCGACGCGGCGTAGAGCACGATGCCGATGGTCGCGAGCCAGAAGTGCCAGCTCACCATGCTGAGGCTGTAGAGCCGTTCACGCTTCCACAGGCGCGGCACGAGGAAATAGAGCGCACCAAAGGTGATCATGCCGTTCCAGCCCAGCGCGCCGGAATGCACATGACCGATGGTCCAGTCGGTATAGTGCGACAGAGAGTTCACAGCGCGGATCGACATCATCGGACCTTCGAAGGTGGACATGCCGTAGAAGCCGACCGAGATCACCATCATGCGGATGATCGGGTCGGTGCGCAGCTTGTCCCAGGCGCCCGACAGCGTCATCAGGCCGTTGATCATGCCGCCCCAGGAGGGCATCCACAGCACCACCGAGAACACCATGCCCAGCGTCGAGGCCCAGTCCGGCAGCGCGGTATAATGCAGGTGGTGCGGACCGGCCCAGATGTAGATGAAGATCAGCGCCCAGAAGTGCACGATCGACAGCTTGTAGCTGAACACCGGGCGTTCGGCCTGCTTCGGCACGAAGTAGTACATCATGCCGAGGAAGCCCGCGGTCAGGAAGAAGCCCACCGCATTGTGGCCATACCACCACTGCGTCATCGCGTCCTGCACGCCGGCCCAGACGATCACCGATTTGGAACCGAAGATCGACACCGGAACGGTGACGTTGTTGACCAGGTGCAGCATCGCCACGGTGACGATGAAGGACAGGTAGAACCAGTTGGCGACGTAGATGTGCGGTTCTTTCCGCTTGATGAGCGTGCCCAGGAACACGGCCAGGTAGGCGACCCAGACGATGGTCAGCCACAGGTCGATATACCATTCAGGCTCGGCATATTCCTTGGACTGCGAGTTGCCCAGCAGATAGCCGGTTGCCGCCAGAACGATGAACAGCTGGTAGCCCCAGAACACGAAGTGGCCCAGACCCCCGCCCCAGAGGCGCGCCGCGCTGGTGCGCTGGACCACATAGAACGAGGTCGCCAGCAGCGCGTTGCCGCCAAAGGCGAAGATCACCGCGCTGGTGTGCAGCGGCCGCAGCCGCCCGAAATTGGCGAACCCTTGCGCCCACTCGAAATTGAGCTGGGGAAAGGCCAGCTGGAAGGCGATGAAGGTGCCCGCCAGGAACCCGACGACGCCCCAGAATGCCGTGGCGATCACCCCCAGCCGCACGACGTCGTCATTGTATTCGTTTTCGGGATGCGCCGTTCCCGGTTCGTCGGTGCGGCGCAGGGTATAGATGAAAAGGCCGATGGCAATCACCGCCACGAGAATGGCGTGCACCATGTAGGCCAGATCGCGTGCGTTGTTGGCCGCGTACATCGCAAAGATGGCGACCAACCCAAGCACGATCAGCTTGAGGTAGTTTGACATGTTGCGTCCCTTCGTCTTGTCCCGCGCGATTCTATGGTCACGCCGAACGGGTTAGACCGCCAGCTTGATGCAATCGAAGCCGGACAGCCGCTTTGATCTGCATCAAGACGAAATTTCGAAAACTGTGAAAGGGATCGGAACAGATACCGGATTCACTGCCGGCCGCGGCCGGATTTCAGTTGCAAAGAGGCCCCGATGGCTTACAAGTCGCTCCTCACCGTTTTGACCGATCGCGCGATCGCGGAACCGCCGCTGGCGGCGCTGATCGCGCTGGCCCGAGAGTTTGACGCCCATGCCGAGGCGCTGTGCCTTGGCGTGGATCGCACACAGACGGGATATTACTATGCCGGCGCCAACGCGCTGATCCTGCAGGAGACGCTGGAGCGCGCGAACGCCGAGGCGGCCGAACTTTTGGACTACGCCAACGGCATCCTTGGCAGCGCGGGTGTGCGCTGGTCCACCGAGGAAGGGGTGGCGCAGATTGCCGATCTGGGACGACATGTCGCGTATCGCGCGCGTTTCTCGGATCTGGTGGTCATGCCGAAACCCTATGGCAAGGATCGCGGCGCCGAGGTCGAGCCGATCGTCGAGGCCGCGCTGTTCGAGGGGCGCGCGCCGGTCCTGGTCGTGCCGGACGAGGGCGACGTGAACCCTCATCCCTCGACCATCATCGCCGCGTGGAACGAAAGCGTCGAGGCGCTGGCGGCGATCCGTCGGGCGCTGCCGTTCCTGAAGCGGGCCGACCTCGTGCGCGTGGTGATCATCGACCCGCCGAAGCACGGGCCGGAACGGTCCGATCCCGGCGGGCTGTTGTCGCAGATGTTGGCGCGCCACGGCGTGCGTTGCGAAATCGACGTGCTGTCAAAGACCATGTCGCGGGTATCGGACGTTCTGAACCGTCACGCGGTGGATACCGCCGCCGAGATGATCGTGATGGGCGCCTATGGCCATTCGCGGTTCCGCGAGGCGATCCTGGGCGGGGCCACCCGCAACATGCTCGAACAGGCCAAGGTGCCGGTCTTCATGGCGCATTGAACCGACCGGCGAGGCCGGACAAGGGGGGGCGCGGTCGCGGCTGCCCCCTTTCGACTGTGCCTGTTCCAACGACCTGACACCCGCGCCGGTCACGCTCGCACGAAGTGCATCCCTCCAAAGCCGCGCCTCAGTTCGCGAGTGCGCGTGGCAACGGATGCCGGGGCGTTGCGCCGCAGCCCCTTCGCGATCAGGGCGGCCAGTTCGCCGGCATGATCGGGCGTCACGCCCCGACGCACCAGTTCCGGCGTGCCGATCCGCAGCCCGTTCATGTCACCCGCCACCGGGGCGACGGGCAGGCCGATGGCGCAGGCGAGGAAGCCGGCGCGGCGCAATGTCCTTGACGCGGCCTGTCCGCCGCCGAAGGGGGCCGCCTCGACCGCGAACTGGTGAGAGGCGGTCGCGCCGCCGCGGCCCTTGAACACCGGCAGGCCCTGCGCCTCCATCGCATCCGCAAGCGCCCGGGCCAGATCGATCATCGCCTGCGCATAGGCCGGACCGAACTCCACCCAGTCCAGCAGCGAAATCGCCAGCGCCGCCGATTTCGCCGCGTCGAAATTCGCGGTCATGCCGGGAAAGGCGATCGCGTCGAGCCGTCGGGCGATTTCCGCTTCATTGGTGACGATCAGGCCGCCGGCGGGGCCGCCGAGGCTCTTGTAGGTGCTCATGGTCATCAGGTGCGCGCCTTCGTCCAGCGGGTTGGGCCAGGCGCCGCCGGCGATGATCCCGCATTGGTGGGCGGCGTCGAACAGCACATGCGCGCCCACCTCGTCGGCGATGGCGCGCACCTCCTGCACCGGGTGGGGAAAGAGGTTCAGGCTGCCGCCCACGGTGATCAGTTTCGGCCGCACCTTGCGGGCCAGCGCCCGCAGTCCGTCGAGATCCAGCGAATAGCCGTCCGCATCCACCGGGGCGGGATGCGTGGTCAGGCCGTAAAGCCCCGCGCAGCCGTCGGCGTGGTGCGTGACATGCCCCCCGACCGAGGCGGGCGGGGCGATGATCGCGTCACCGGGCCGGGTCAGTGCCATGAAGCCGTAGAGGTTCGCCAACGCGCCCGAGCCGACGCGGATTTCGGCATATCGGGCATTGAACACGCGGGCGGCAAGCTCCGCGGCGATCACCTCGATTTCCTCGATCGCCTCCAGCCCCGTTTCATACTTGTCGCCCGGATAGCCCAGCGAGGGCCGGCTGCCCAGGCCGGCGGCCAGCGCGGCTTCGGCGCGCGGGTTCATCACGTTGGTCGCGGGGTTGAGGTTGAAACACTCTTCGTCAAGGATTTCCCGGCTCCGCTCGATCAGGGCGGCGATGCGGGCATCGATTTCATCGCCGGTCTCGCCATCGACGCGGGCGGCAATGGACTGGATCAGGGTTTCGTAATGTTCCGGCACCCAGGGGCGGCGGGCAAGATGGGGCATGGTCGTCTCCGTCATGGTCTGCACCCAGCAAACACCCGAGCCGGGGTTGTGGGCAAACCAGTTTTGCGAAAAACTAGGGTCAGAAAAAATGAGGCTCATATGGCTGTCTCGCCGCCCCGTCCGAAGTCCCTGCCGATGAATGCTCTGCGTGCCTTCGAGGCCGCCGCGCGACTGGGCGGCTTTGCCGCGGCAGCCGAGGAACTGGGTGTTTCACCGGGCGCGGTGTCGGCGCATGTCAAGACGATCGAGGATGCGCTGGGCGCCAAGCTGTTCGAACGCACGCCGCGCGGGGTGCGGCTGACGGCGCTGGGCGCACGGATGCAGCCCGAGTTTTCACGGGCCTTCGACGCATTGGGTATGGCGGTGCAAAAGCTGCGTGCCGAGGCCGCGCCGCGCAGGGTGCATATCGCGGCGCTTCCGGCGGTGGCGCAGTTCTGGCTGAGCCACCGCCTGCCGGGGCTGCGGGCCGCCTCGCCCGAGATCTCGGTTTCGATCACGGCGATGGAGACGCCCCCCAACCTGAAGCGCGCGCCGTTCGATCTGTGCCTGTTCTACGGCGGCCAAGGCGAGGTTCTGGTGCGCGACCATGTCTTTCCCGTCTGCGCGCCCCAGATCGCGGCGCGGCTGCGCAGTCCTGACGACCTGTCGCGGGAAACCTGCCTCACCGACAGCACATGGACCTACGACTGGGCGCTCTGGGCCGGGGCGGTGATGCCCGGCGCGGGGTTTTGCCCGCGCGGTCCGGTGCATTCGCTCTACTCGCTGGCGGTCGAGGAAACTGTGAATGGCGCCGGGGTGCTCATGGGGCGCGAGGCGCTGGTGGCGCCGCTCTTGCAGAGCGGGGCACTGGTCGCGCCGTTTTCGAAAAAGGTGCCGCTGCCGCAGCCGCTGACCCTGTGGAGCCTGCGGTCGCTGCGTCCGGGCACGCCGGTTGCGCGGGTCGTCGAGTGTTTGAGGACCGGCGCGTAGGTGGCCCCGTCAGACCAGAAAACCGCCGTCTGCGTCGTCGCCCGCCTCTTCCATCAGACGGCCCATGTCGGGCACGGTGATGTGGCGTTTGCCCTGCATCTCGATCACGCCGTCCTTTTTCAGCGCCGAAATCTGCCGGCTGACGGTTTCCAGAGTCAGACCCAGATAATCGGCCATCGCCTCGCGCGTCAGCGGCAGGTCGAAGACCAGCGGGCCGACCGTCGCCTTTTTCGCGATCGAGGCATCGCGGCGGGCGACGATCGACAGAAGGCTTGCGATCTTTTCCCGCGCCGTCTTGCGGCCCAGCACCAGCATCCACTCCCGCGCCGCGTCCAGCTCGTCCAGCGTCATTTCCAGCAGCCGATGCGCGATATGCGGCGTGCGCGCCATCAGATCCTCGAACGGTTTCTTGCGGAAACAGCACATCACGATGTCGGTGGTGGCGATCACGTTGTAGGCCGCGGTATCGCGTCCCGGCCGCCCCACGAAATCGGACGGCAGCAGCAGGCCCACCATCTGGGTGCGACCGTCCTCCATGGTCTGGGTCAGGGTGGCGACGCCAGTGATCACGGTGCCCACGAATCCCATCTTGTCGCCGGCCCAGATCACCGTCTGGCCCGCCTCGAAGCTGCGATAATACTTGATCTCGTCAAGTTCCTGAAGTTCCAGCGGGTTGCAATGAGCGCAGACCGCGCGGTGCCGGATCGGGCACTCGGTGCATTTCTGGGTGGGGGCGGCGACGGCAGCGTTCATCTGTTTTCCAAATTGATCTGGGTCAAAGTCATGATCGGGCGTTCCCGCCTAACTTATGCCAATGGTCACCAAATCACAATTGGCACGATTGGGTCTTTTTGACGCCAAGGTGCCGCGCTACACAAGCTATCCGACCGCGCCCCACTTCAGCAACGACGTGGGGCCGGATCTTTATGGGGATTGGGTTTCGGACATCGCGCCGGGCAGCGAGATATCGCTTTATGTCCATGTGCCGTTTTGCCGGAACCTTTGCTGGTTCTGTGCCTGCCGCACCCAAGGCACGCAGACGGATTCGCCGCTGGCCGCCTATCTGGAGACGCTCAAGGCGGAACTCGCGCTTCTGAAAGAGCGGCTGCCCGAGGGTGTCACGCTCTCGCGTCTGCACTGGGGCGGGGGAACGCCCACGCTTTTGCCGGCGGCGATGATCGACGAGCTGGCCGGCGCGATCTTCGAGGTCGCGCCCATGGCCGAGGGCGGCGAATTCTCGGTCGAGATCGACCCCGGCGAGATCGACGAATCGCGCATGGACGCGTTGGCGCGCAACGGGCTGAACCGCGCTTCGATCGGGGTGCAGGATTTCGACCCCGAGATCCAGAAGACCATCGGCCGGATCCAGGGCCATGACCAGACCCGCGATGCGGTGGAGCTGATCCGGTCGCGCGGCATTCCCAGCCTGAACGCGGATATCCTGTATGGCCTGCCGCACCAGTCCAAGGCGCGAATCACCGAAAGCGTGCAGAAGCTTCTGTCGCTTCAGCCGGACCGGGTGGCGCTTTATGGCTATGCCCATGTGCCGTGGATGGCCAAGCGCCAGCAGCTGATCCCGTCGGACGCGCTGCCCACGCCCGAGGCGCGGCTGGAGCTGTTCGAGACCGCCCGGCGGCTTTTCCTGTGGGACGATTACGCTGAAATCGGCATCGACCATTTCGCCACGCAGCAGGACGGTCTGACCCGCGCATTGCGGGGCGGCACGCTGCGGCGCAATTTTCAGGGCTATACCGACGACACCGCCGAGGTGCTGATCGGCATCGGGGCGTCTTCGATCTCGAAATTTCCGCAGGGCTATGCGCAGAACGCCCCGGCGACGGGCGCGCATACCGCGAAGATCCGCGACGGGCGGTTCTCGATCAGCCGGGGCCATGTGTTCAAGGGCGAAGACCGCCTGCGGGCGCGCATGATCGAGATGTTGATGTGCGACTTTCGCATCGACGCGGGAGAGATCTGCGATCGGTTCGGCGTGTCGCGGGACTGGCTGGCCGAACAGTTCGAGCGCGCGAACAGGCATTTCGAGGGCCTCCTGGAGGTGACCGAAGAGGGGCTTTTCATCCCGCCTCAGGCGCGCGCGCTCACGCGCATGATCGCGCGGGATTTCGACGCCTACGATCTCAGCAAGGCTGGGCACAGCTCGGCGATCTGAGGCGCGGGGCACGCGGATATGGGGTGACGTCCCGGCGCGGGCCGGCCCGCGCCGGGACGGGTGCGAGTTGATCCGGTTTCGGACGATTGCCGGTCATGACACTTGACGGGGCGGGCATTGGCTTTCAACAATCGTCAGGCAGGACTGGACCGCGGCGCGCCCGGCGCGCGGCGGGGCTGTTCCGCGGCGAGGCAGGCACTTCTGACAAGGCGATACCTGCGGATGCGCGCCGTCCGTCTGATTTTCAGGTCGTGCAATCGTGAACATGAGCCATGAAGCAGACGAAAGGGGCAGATCCATGCGAGTCTTTACCGTTCTAGGCCCGACGCAGTCAGGCAAGACCACCCTTGTCGAGGCGCTGAGCCGCCTGGACGACGGGCGGTCCACCAGGTTCGACGTCGCGGGAGTCGTGACCCTGCACGGTTTCGACTATCTGGGCGAGCCTTGGGTGGCGATCGACGTCGGTGGCGGGGCCGACAACCTGTCCTATGCCGGCCCGGCGATGGCGGTCAGCGACACGGTGGTGCTGTGCGTGCCGCCCGACCCGGACGCGTCGGTTCTGGTCGCGCCCTATCTGCGGATGGTCGAAGAGGCCGGGGTCCCCTGCATCCTGTTCGTGAACCGGATGGACAATCCCAACGGCAGGCTGCGCGACATCGTTTCGGCCCTGCAAGGCTATGCCAGCCACCACATCCTGTTGCGGCAGATCCCGATCCGCGAAGGCGACAAGGTCGTGGGCGCGGTTGACCTGATCTCGGAACGGGCGTGGAAATACCGGGAAGGTCAGCCCTCGGCGCTGATCGAGATTCCGAAATCCGTCGAAGAGCGCGAGCACGAGGCCCGCGCCGAGCTGCTGGAGGAGCTGAGCGATTTCGACGATCACCTGCTGGAGCAGCTGATCGAGGACAGGGAGCCGCCCAGCGAGGAGATCTATCACCTCGCCGCCGAGGTCTTGCAGCACCACCAGCTGATCCCGGCCTGTATCGGGTCGGCGGCGCATCGCAACGGGCTCACGCGGCTGATGAAGGCGCTGCGGCACGAGGCGCCGCAGGTGGATGTCGCGGCCGAAAACGATGGGGCCACCGATGGTGTCAAGGCGATCGCCGCCTTTGCCGACGTGAAGAAGCATATCGGCAAGATCACCGTCCTGCGTGGGCTGGGCGAGGGCGTGAAGGCGCATGACCAGCTGGGCGGCGAGGCGGTCGGCAGCCTGGTTGCGCTGGATGCCAAGACGCAGATCGACGGGATCGCGGCCGGCGAGATCGGACTGGCGGTGAAGTCCGATCATCTGGTGCCGGGGAACCTCTATACCGCCGAGCAGGCGATCCCGCTGCCCGAATGGGCGCGCGGGCGGCCGGCGGGGTATCGGCAGCTGGTGCTGCCGGCGCATGAAAAGGACGACGTGCGCCTGTCCAACGCGCTGACGCGGCTGGCCGAGATCGACCCCGGCTTGACGGTGGAGCAGGATGAGCAGAGCGGGCACGCCATCGTCGGCACCCAGGGACCGCAGCACATGCGGCGGATCGTGGACAAGCTGAAGGAGGATTTCTCGGTCGAGGTGGTCACCGAGCCGGTGCAGGCGGAGTATCGCGAGACCATCAGCAAGCCGGTGGAGCAGCACTATCGCCACCGCAAGCAGTCGGGCGGGGCGGGGCAGTTCGCCGATGTGGTGATCGACGTGGCGCCCCTGCCGCGCGGGACCGGGTTCGAATTCGAGGAAGTGGTCAAGGGCGGTGCGGTGCCGCGCAACTATATCCCCGCGGTCGAGCAGGGCGCGCGCGACGCCACCGAGGAAGGCCCGATCGGGCATCCGGTGGTGGATCTGAAGGTGACGCTGAAGGATGGCAAGCATCATTCAGTGGACAGTTCGGACCATGCATTCCGCATTGCCGGCAAGATGGCGGTGAAGGAAGCGATCGCGCAGGCCAAGCCGATCCTGCTGCAGCCGATCCTGAAGGTGGAGATGCACCTGCCGTCGGTGTTCGTGGGCGACATCGTGCCCACGATCAGCAGCCTGTCGGGGCAGGTGCTGGGCTTCGAGGCACACCCCGCAGCGTCGGGCTGGGAAGTGTTCAACGCCCTGCTGCCGGCCGTTGCGCGGGACGAGCTGATCCGGTCGTTGGCGAGCGCCACGCGCGGCACCGGCTGGGCGGTGTTCGCCTTCGACCATTTCGAAGAGGTTCATGGCCCCATCCCCGAGGCTGCGAAGCGCAAGGAAATGTCTGCCTGACGCAGGCGGGCGCCGGTCGAGGGCTATTGATTGGATTGGCCGTGCCAATCCGGCCGGTGCGAGGGGCTCTGCCCTTTGCACCGGAGGCGCGCAGACCAATATTGCGAGGGGCGCTGCCCCTCGCGCTCCCCGGAGTATTTGGGGCAAGATGAAGATAAGGGGCTTTGGTGCCGGCCGACTGGCGTCCGGAGTCCGGGGCGCGTCCTTTGTGTGGTTCTCTTCAGCGGTCGCTGGGGTGGTTCACGCCATCGGTCCAGGGAACGGGGTCCAGGTCCCGCGGGTTAACGCCGTCGATGCAGCCTAGGTTGACGCCGCATTCCGCCCGGTCCGACCGGCGGCGGTGATGGGTGTAGATGCCGCATGTCTTGCAGAAATAGTGCTGCGCGGTGTGCGTGCCCCAGGTGTAGAGCGCCAGGTTGTCCGCGCCTTTCAGCACCTTGAGGGTTGCAGCGATGGCGGTGACGGCGGCCGCGCCGCGCCGGCGGCAGAAGGAGCAGTCGCAGTGCGTGGCCGAGGCCAGGCCTTGGGGCAGTTCGGCTTCGATCACCACGGCGCCGCAGTGGCATCGCGCGCGGCGGATTTCGGCAGTGTCGGGGGCGGTCAACGGCGCCACCTGTCGCGTGGCAGTTTCGGGATGCGGCTCGCGGTGATCCGGTATTCATGCGGGGGGTGGCGGGGATGGCCGCGCGTCCGATGCCAGAAATCGGGTCCGCCCAGGCGCAGCCAGTGGGGCAGGGTCAGGATCAGCCCCACCACGAAACCGCCGGTGTGGGCCCAGTAGGCCACGCCTCCGCGGTCGGGGTTGATGTTCACGCTGCCCATGAGTTGGAACAGGAACCACAGCCCCAGCATCAGCCAGGCGGGGACCGAGACGATCTGGATGAAGATGATGAGGATGATGAGAACGTCCACCCGCGCGCGAGGATAGAGCAGCAGGTATCCCCCCATGACGCCTGCGATCGCGCCCGAGGCGCCGACCGTGGGAACGGTGGAATAGGGGGCGACGATCACATGGATCAGGGCCGCGCCGATTCCGCAGGCCAGATAGAACAGCAGAAAACCGACATGGCCCATCTCGTCTTCGAGATTGTCGCCGAAGATCCACAGAAACAGCATGTTGCCCGCCAGGTGCATGAAGCCCGCGTGCAGGAACATCGACGTGAAGAGGGTCGCGTAGCCTTCGCCCATCGTGATGCGCCGGGGCACGATGCCGTATTCCATGAAGAACCAGGTCAGGGCGCGTTCGTCCGAAAACAGCCCGGAATAGCTCAGAAACACCAGGATGTTGGCGGCCAGGAGGCCGTAGACGACATAGGGCGTGCGCCCCGAGGGGTTGTGATCGCGGATCGGGAACATGGGGGCACGCTGGGCCGGTTTCGGCCCGGCGTCAAGGGGTCAGGCCAGCCCGCCCAGAAGCTGCGCGTTCCCGCCCGAGGCGGTGGTGTCCACGCAGACATGGCGTTCTCCCATCACGCGAGCGAGGTCGGGTTTGCCGGGGATCAGAGGGATGATCGGCCCGTCGCGGCGTGACAGCGCCCGTTCGATCGCCCGCGCGGTGGCGGCATCGCCCCACCAGAGCACGCCCGAAATGCCGTCGATCCGCTCCAGCCGGTCGGGGTCGATCATGCCCGTGGCGGGAATGGCCTGACCGCCCATTTCCCGCACCACGCCGGCCTGTTCGGTCACCGCGCGCGGTCCGGGGCCAAGGCAGAGCAGCGGGGCGCGCGGGATCAGGCCGAGACGGTTGGATTCGCCGGTCGGCCCCGGCATGGAGCGCACGCGCGGGCGGGCCGGTTCGCCGGTGGGGGCGGGCAGGTTGGACATCGTGCCGTCCCAGGAGGCATCGACGTGCTGCCGGTCTGGGGCGCAGAAGCGGGGCATGTAGTGCGGCCCGCCGGCCTTTGGCCCGGTGCCGGAAAGCCCTTCGCCGCCGAAGGGCTGCGAACCGACGATGGCGCCGATCTGGTTGCGGTTGACGTAGATGTTGCCGGCGTGGACGCGTTCGGTGACGTGCTGCACGCGGTCGTCGATGCGGGTGTGCAGGCCGAAGGTCAGGCCATAGCCGGTGGCGTTGATCGTGTCGATCACGCGGTCCAGATCGGCGGCCTTGAAACGCGCGACGTGCAGGACCGGGCCGAAGATCTCGCGCTCCAGAGCCTCGATTCCCGGCACCTCGATCAGGGTCGGGCCGACGAACAATCCGGCATTGGGTGTCGGCAGTTCCTTGAGTACACGGCCTTCGGCGCGGGCTTGGGTGACATGGGCCATGATGCCGGCGCGGGCCTCTTCGTCGATCACCGGGCCCACATCGGTTGACAGATGCCACGGGTCGCCCAGCCGAAGCACATCCATCGCGCCCATGAGCATCTCCAGCACGTCGTCGGCCACGTCCTCCTGCAGGTAGAGACAGCGCAGCGCCGAACACCGCTGGCCCGCGGACTGAAAGGCGCTTTCGATGATGGATTGCACCGCCTGTTCGGGCAGGGCGGTCGAATCCACGATCATCGCGTTCAGCCCGCCGGTTTCCGCAATCAGCGGCGCGCCGGGTTCGAGGTTGTCGGCCATCGACGCGCGGATCAGTTTCGCGGTCTCGGTCGAACCGGTGAAGGCCACCCCGTTCACGCGCGCATCCGACGTCAGCGCCGCGCCCACGCGGCCGTCGCCCGGCAGCAGTTGCAGCACCTCGCGCGGCACCCCAGCCTCATGCATGAGCTGCACCGCGCGGTGCGCGATCAGCGGGGTCTGTTCGGCGGGTTTGGCCAGCACCG
This sequence comes from Jhaorihella thermophila, assembly GCF_900108275.1. Taxonomy (GTDB): domain Bacteria; phylum Pseudomonadota; class Alphaproteobacteria; order Rhodobacterales; family Rhodobacteraceae; genus Jhaorihella; species Jhaorihella thermophila. The sequence goes on along the minus strand of NZ_FNVD01000002.1, from coordinate 195,596 downwards.
CGTTGCCCGTGGCCAGCGCCGCCGAGACCTGACCGGTGAAGATCGCCAGCGGAAAGTTCCAGGGGCTGATGCAGGAAAAGGTGCCCGCCGGCGCGCCATCGGGGATGTTGGCGGCATAGTAGCGCAGGAAATCCACTGCCTCGCGCAGCTCGGCCACCGCATCCACCAGGTTCTTGCCCGCCTCGCGCGCGACCAGGGCGAAGAATTCGCCGAAATGCGCCTCGTAGAGGTCGGCCGCCCGGTTCAGCACCTGCGCGCGGGTCGCGGCATCGGCCTTCCACGGACGCGCGGCGGCCAGCGCGGTTTCGATGTCGGCCGCACTGGCAAAGGCGACCGTGCCGGGGCTGTCCTCGGGGCGGGCGGGGTTGGCCACGGGTTGCGGCGCCTCGGGCGCGGCCGTGCCGGCGATCAGCGGCGCGGCCTGCCAGCAGTGGGCATGGAACGGTTCGCGCGCGGCGTCGATCTCCTCCAGCGTCGGCGTGTGGTGCAGGTCGAAGCCATGCGAGTTGCGGCGCTCGGGCAGGAAGAGTTCGGCGCCGGTGGGGATCTTTTTCGCGGGTTCGTCGAGCTTTTCGAACGGATCGGCGGCGACCACCTCTGGCGGCACGCTTTCGTCCACGATCTGGTTGACGAAGGACGAGTTCGCGCCGTTTTCCAGCAGCCGCCGCACCAGATAGGCCAGCAGGTCACGATGCGCGCCCACTGGCGCGTAGATGCGGCAGCGGGTGCCGTGGCGGTCGTGCACGATATCATGCAGGGTTTCGCCCATGCCATGCAGGCGCTGGAATTCGAACGGGATGTCCTGCCCGGCCTCGCGTACCATGTGCAGGATCGCACAGACGGTATGGGCGTTGTGGGTGGCGAATTGCGGATAGATCCGGTCGGCAAGGCCCAACAGCTTGCGCGCATTGGCGATGTAGGACACGTCGCTGGCCGCCTTGCGGGTAAACACCGGAAAGCCGTCCATGCCCGCGACCTGCGCGCGCTTGATCTCGGTGTCCCAGTAGGCGCCCTTGACCAGCCGCACCATGATGCGCCGATCATGGCGCCGGGCCATGTCGTAAAGCGCATCGATCACCGTGCCGGCGCGCTGGCCATAGGCCTGCACCACGATACCGAAACCGTCCCAGCCGGACAGCGCAGGTTCGGCCATCACCGCCTCGATCACCTCGAGCGACAGCGCCAGCCGGTCGGCCTCTTCGGCGTCCACGTTCAGCCCCATGCCGGCGGCCTTGGCCAGCAGCGCCAGCGCCCGCAGCCGCGGCACGAGTTCGTCCATCACCCGGTCGCGCTGGGCCACCTCATAGCGCGGATGCAGCGCCGACAGCTTGACCGAGATGCCGGGATTGTCGCGGATGTCGTCGCGGGTGCAGGCCTCGGCGATGGCCGAAATTGCCCGCGAATAGGCCAGATGATAGCGCGCGGCGTCGGCCTCGGTGCGGGCGGCCTCGCCCAGCATGTCGTAGGAATAGGTGTAGCCTTTCGCCTCCATCCCCGCAGCGCGTTTCATTGCCGCGTCGATCGTTTCGCCCAGCACGAACTGGCGCCCCATCTCCTTCATGGCGCGGCCCACGGCGGTGCGGATCACCGGCTCGCCCACGCGCTTGATCGCCGCCCGCAGCACCTGCGCGGGTCCGGGCGCGTCGTCGTCCAGCACCTTGCCGGTCAGCATCAGCGCCCAGGTCGAGGCGTTGACCAGCGGCGAGGAGGACTTGCCGATATGCCGACCCCAGTCGGATGGGGCGATCTTGTCCTCGATCAGCGCGTCGATGGTGTCGGCATCGGGCACGCGCAGCAGCGCCTCGGCCAGGCACATCAGCGCCACGCCTTCGTCGGTGGAAAGCCCGTATTCGGCGAGAAACACCTCCATCAGCCCCGGTGCGGTCGAGCCGCGGATGTCGCGCACCAGCTGCGCGGCCTCGGCGCAGATCGCGGCGCGGTCCTGCGGCGACAACGCGGCCTGATCGACCAGCCGGGCGATCACGGCCTTCTCGTCGGCATAGGTTTCCGCGTCGATCCGGTGGCGAAGGGTCATGTCGTTCATCGTCATCCCCGTGCAGAAGTCGTTTGTCAGAGTATATCGCGGATCATTCGGGACAATCGCCCGAATTTGGTCTATTCAAGGTCCAACGATCTGAATGATTGACGAAATGAGGTTCAAATGGACTTTCCCGGCCTTGACCGTTTCGACAGCGCGATTCTGACGGTTCTGTCCGAGGATGGGCGCATATCGATCGCCGATCTCGCCCGTCGGATCGGCCTGTCGAAATCCCCCACCCAGGCGCGGCTGCGCCGGCTCGAGGCCGAAGGCTACATCACCGGTTATCGCGCGTTGATCGACCCGATCCGGCTGGGTCTGGATCTGGTGGCCTTTGTCGAGGTGCGCCTGCAGGACACGCGCGAGGCCGCGCTGGCAGAGTTCAACGCGGCGGTGGCGAAAGTGGGCGAGATCGAGCAGGTGCACATGATCGCCGGCAATTTCGACTATCTGATGAAGGTGCGGACCCGGTCGATGTCGGATTACCGCCGCGTCCTGGCCGAAAAGGTTTCGACCCTGCCGCATGTGGCCTCGACCTCGACCTATGTCGCCATGCAGGCGGTCAAGGAAGGCGGGCCGCTGGAGAAGGTGGGGTAGGGCGGGGACATCCGCCCCGCCCGCGCCGTCAGGCGTTGCGCGTCAGCGCGTCCAGCACCCGCGCCCAGCTGCGGATGCCCTTGTGAAAGCTTTCCAGGTCGTATTTCTCGTTCGGGCTGTGGATGTTGTCGTCATCCTTGCCGAACCCGATCAGCAGCGCATCGGTGCCCAGAAGCTCCTTGAAATAGCCCGCGATCGGGATCGACCCTCCGCAGCCGACATAAGCCGCCTCGTCCGGCCATTCGTCGCTGAGCGCGCGGCGGGCCTTTTCAAACGCGGGAGCCTCCACCGACATCTGCGAGGCGGGCGAGCCCTTTTCGGTGCGATATTCGACGGTAAAGCCCGGCGGCAGGCTGGATTCGAGATAGTCGCGGAAGCTCTTCCGGATGGCCTCGGGATCCTGCGTGCCGACCAGGCGGAAGCTCAGCTTGGCGCTGGCTTTGCTGGGCAGGACGGTCTTGAACCCGTCGCCGGTATAGCCGCCCCAGATGCCATTCACGTCACAGGTTGGCCGCGACCAGATCATCTCGAGCGGCGTGCGCCCCTTTTCCCCGGCGGGCTCCTTCAGCCCCACATCGCCCAGGAACTTTTCGGCGTCAAAGCCCAGCCGGTTCCACTGTTCCAGGATCTCGGGGGGCGTTTCGGGCACGCCGTCATAGAAACCAGGCAGCGTGATGCGGCCGGTTTCGTCATGCAGGCCGGCAAGGATGCGGGCCAGCACGTTGATCGGGTTCGCGGCGATGCCGCCATACATGCCCGAATGCAGGTCGCGGTCGGGGCCGGTGATGGTGAAATCCTCGGCCAGAAGCCCGCGCAGCATGGTGGTGATCGCGGGCACGCGGGATTCGAAAAGTCCCGTATCGCAAATCAGCGCGAGGTCCGATTTCAGCTCTTCGGCGTTCTCCTGCATGAACGGCACCAGCGAGGGCGAGCCCGATTCCTCTTCGCCCTCGAAGAAAAAGGTGAGTCGGCAGGGCAGTTTTCCATGCACCTCCTTCCACGCCCGGCAGGCTTCGACAAAGGTCATCAGCTGTCCCTTGTCGTCGCTGGCCCCGCGCCCGCGGATCACCTTGCCCTGCGGCGTGTCCTCGATCGCGGGATCGAACGGATCGCGGTCCCACAGCTCCAGCGGGTCCACCGGCTGCACGTCGTAATGGCCATAGAACAGCAGGTGCGGCCCGTCGCCGTCGATATGGCCCACCACCATCGGGTGGCCGGGAGTCGGGCGCTTTTTCGCATCGATTCCAAAGGATTGCAGGTCGCGCACCAGCCAGTCCGCGGCACAGTCGCACTGCGCCTTGTAGGCCGGATCGGTCGAGATCGACGGGATGCGCAACAGCTCCAGCAGCCGGTCGGTAGCGGCCGGCAGCTCCGCGTCGATTTTCGCCAGAACGTCGTCGAGATTCATGTGGTTCTCCGCAGGACCGGATGATAGATCGGGCCGAACCTAGCAGGGCGCCCGCCGCTGTCCAGTCCGCTTGATCCAGATCAAGGCTGCGACCATGGGACACCTTCTATGGAGTTGATGGAAACGCGCATCTGAAATATGCATTCCCGATCAAGAATGCGTGGGGCGCCGAAACAGGGCTTGGCGTCTGTGATAAACTCGCAGCCAGATGGCCCGGGACAGGACTGGAGGAATCGGTGGACTATACCGCGAAACTCGATGAAGCGTTGAACCGTCTCCACGAGGAAGGCCGCTATCGCACCTTCATCGACATCGAACGCGAACGCGGGCATTTCCCCCACGCGATGTGGACCCGTCCCGACGGCACGCAGACCCGGATCACCGTGTGGTGCGGCAACGACTATCTGGGCATGGGCCAGCACCCGGCGGTGCTGCAGGCAATGCACGAGGCGCTGGACGCCACCGGCGCGGGCTCGGGCGGCACGCGCAACATTTCCGGCACCACGGTCTATCACAAGCGGCTGGAGGCCGAGCTGGCCGATCTGCACGGGAAAGAGGCGGCACTGCTCTTTACCAGCGCCTACATCGCCAATGACGCGACGCTCAGCACCCTGCCCAAGCTGTTTCCCGGCCTCATCATCTATTCCGACGAGCTGAACCACGCTTCGATGATCGAGGGCATCCGCCGCAATGGCGGGGCCAAGCGGATCTTCCGCCACAACGACGTGGCGCATCTGCGCGAGCTGCTGGAGGCCGACGACCCGGCCGCGCCCAAGCTGATCGCCTTTGAATCGGTCTATTCGATGGATGGCGACTTCGGACCCATAGAGGCGATCTGCGATCTGGCCGACGAGTTCGGCGCGCTGACCTATCTGGACGAGGTGCACGCGGTCGGCATGTATGGCCCGCGCGGCGGCGGCGTGTCCGAACGCGACCGGCTGGCCCATCGCATCGACATCATCAACGGCACGCTGGGCAAGGCGTTTGGCGTGCATGGCGGATATATCGCGGCTTCGGCCAAGATGGTGGATGCGGTGCGGTCCTATGCGCCCGGCTTCATCTTCACCACCTCGCTGCCGCCGGTGGTCGCTGCCGGTGCGGCGGCCTCGGTCGCCTGGCTGAAGCGGCACCCCGAGCTTCGCCAGAAACACCAGGAACAGGCAAAGATCCTCAAGACCCGGCTGAAGGGGCTTGGGTTGCCGATCATCGATCACGGGTCGCATATCGTTCCGGTGATCGTGGGCGACCCGGTGCACACCAAGAAGATCTCGGACATGCTGCTGGAAAGTTACGGGATCTATGCGCAGCCGATCAACTTCCCGACGGTTCCGCGCGGCACCGAAAGGTTGCGCTTCACGCCTTCGCCCGTGCACGGGCCCGACGAAATCGACCGTCTGGTGCGGGCGATGGACGAGTTGTGGTCGCATTGTGCGCTGAATCGTGCCGAATTGAGCGCCTGACAAGCTGCTGATATGCAAATCACTTGCGCTGTGTTACCGTGTCCTCAATAACACGGTGCAAGCGAGAATCGTGGTGGGGCGATTGCCAGTGCCGTGAGCGGGGCACAACGGGCACTATGGGGCAGCGGGATGATTGGGCGCAGGTTCCAGCGCAAGGTCGAAGAAGAACACCAGGTCGGACCAAAGGGCTTCGACGACTACGAGGTGCGCCTGGGCGACCTGATGCGCGGCGAACGCGCCACGATGGGCAAATCCCTTCTGGACGTGCAGCGGGATCTGCGGATCAAGGCAAGCTACATCGCCGCGATCGAGAATGCCGACCATTCCGCCTTTGACACGCCCGGTTTCGTTGCGGGTTATGTGCGATCCTATGCGCGCTATCTGGGCATGGATCCCGACGAGACCTTCCAGACATTCTGCCGCGAAAGCGGCTTCGTCCCGCCCACCGGGGGCGCTCTGCAACCGTCTGCGTCGCGCAGCAAGTCCACCGTCGCGACAGGGGGGGGCAAGGGTGCGGCCAAAGCCGATCCGCTGCTGTCCGCCCGAACGACCTTCGTGCCGGAACCCGAGAGCCTTCTGGATCGGATCGAACCCCGCGCGATCGGATCCCTGCTGGTGCTTCTGGCCCTGATCTCGGGGATCGGCTATGGCGGCTGGACCGTTCTGAAAGAGATCCAGCAGGTGCAGTTCGAACCCGTCGAACAGGCGCCGGTGGTTCTGGCGGATCTGGATCCGCTGGACGCGGCCACCGCGGGCGTGACCGAGGGCACGGAAGACCCGGCCCGCGCCGAGTCGCTGGATCGTCTCTATCGCCCGCAGGCGCTGGACGTTCCGGTTCTGGTGTCGCGGGATGCGCCGATTTCCACGCTGGACCCGCGCGAGGTGGGCATTTTCCGCGCGCCCGATCTGCCAAAGGTGGACCCGGTTTCGGATTCTGGCCGGGTGGCCGCCGTGGAAGAGGGTGCCCAGTCCGTGCCGCAGGTGGTGGAAACGGCGGCGCCCGTGCTTCAGATGGTTGCCGTGCGCCCGTCCTGGGTTCGGGTGCGCGCGACGGATGGGACCGTGATCTTCGAAGGGATCATGGAAAGCGGGCAGACCTACGACGTGCCGATAACCGAAGAGCCGCCCGTGCTGCGGGCCGGGGAATCGGGAGCGATCTATTTCGCGGTGAACGGCACGCATTATGGCCCCGTGGGGCAACCGGGCACCGTGACGTCGAACCTGCCGCTGTCGATCGAGGCGGTGACCGAACGGTTCCAGCTGGCCGATCTGGAACAGGACCGTGACTTGGCCCGGCTGGTGGCCGAGGCGAAAATCGACCCCGCGCCCGCCGAGTGATGCGCCGCGTGACCCGCCCGCCATTGCGGCCGGCCGGGCAGGGGCGTATCTAGGCGGCAATACGCAACGCTCCTTGGACAGGTCCATTCCATGTCGCATTCCCAGTTGCGCCCCTGGCGCACCATCGAACGCCGCAAGTCGCGCCGGATCATGGTCGGCAGCGTGCCGGTCGGCGGTGACGCGCCGATCGCGGTGCAGACCATGACCAACACCCCTACCACGGATGTCGCTGCGACCGTGGCGCAGGTGCAGGCGGCGGTCGAGGCGGGCGCCGACCTGGTGCGGGTGTCCGTCCCGGACGAGGCCTCGGCGCGGGCGCTGCGCGAAATCGTGCGCGAAAGCCCGGTGCCGATCATCGCCGACATCCATTTCCACTATCGCCGCGGCATCGAGGCAGCCGAGGCGGGTGCGGCCTGCCTGCGCATCAATCCGGGCAATATCGGCGATGAATCCCGCGTGCGCGAGGTGATCGCGGCGGCGCGCGACCACGGCTGTTCGATCCGTATCGGCGTGAACGCGGGCAGCCTGGAGAAGCACCTGCTGGAAAAATACGGGGAGCCCTGCCCCGAGGCGATGGTGGAATCGGGGCTCGATCACATCCGCATCCTCGAGGATCACGACTTTCACGACTACAAGATCAGCGTGAAGGCCTCAGACGTGTTTCTGGCGGCGGCGGCCTATCACGGCATCGCCGAGGCCACCGACGCGCCGATCCATCTGGGCATCACCGAGGCGGGCGGGCTCGTTTCGGGCACGATCAAGAGCGCGATCGGCCTGGGCAGCCTGCTCTGGGCCGGGATCGGTGACACGATCCGCGTGTCTCTCAGCGCCGATCCGGTGGAAGAGGTCAAGGTCGGCTTCGAGATCCTGAAGTCGCTGGGCCTGCGGCATCGCGGGGTCAACATCATCTCGTGCCCATCCTGTGCGCGGCAGGGCTTCGACGTGATCGCCACCGTCGAAGAACTGGAACGCCGGCTGGCGCATATCCACACGCCGATGAGCCTGAGCATCATCGGCTGCGTGGTGAACGGCCCGGGCGAAGCTCTGATGACCGATGTGGGCTTTACCGGCGGCGGGGCCGGGGCCGGCATGGTCTATCTGGCCGGCAAGCAGAGCCACAAGATTTCCAATGCCGAGATGATCGAACACATCGTCGAACAGGTCGAGAAAAAGGCCGCCGAAATCGAAGCGGCCAAAGAGAAGGACGCATAGGCCGGCCGCGCGGCCGGCGCGGGCGGCTCAGCCGCCGGCGCGGACCTCATCCACCAGTTCCTGCATCTGTTCCGCGGGAAGATAGCCGCGCAGGATCTGGTCGCCCAGGATGAAGGTCGGCGTGCCCGAGATCTTGAGCGCGCGGGCCAGCGCGTGGTTCTTGGCGATCACCTGCGTGACCTCGTCGCTGTCCATGTGTTCCATGATCGCGTCGGTATCCAGCCCCAGCCCGTCGCCCAGCCGGCGCAGGGCGACATCGGTCACCTCGCCCTTGAACGCGATCAGCGCCTCGTGGACCTGTTGATAGGCTTCGTATCCCAGCAGCTGATGGGCGGCGATGGCAAAGCGCGAGGACTTGACCGAAGCGTCGCCGAGGATCGGATACTCCTTGACGATCAGCCGGATGTTCCCGTCCGACGACAGCAGCGCATCGACTTCGGACGCGGCCTTGCGGCAATAGCCGCAGCGGTAATCCATGAACTCGACCAGCGTGACGTCGCCTTCGGGATTGCCGCCGACCCAGGAATAGCCGTCGTTGAAGATCGCGTCGGCGTAGCCCTTGATCATCTCGCGGTCGGCATGGGCCTCGGCCGCGGCCTGTTTCTGTTCCAGCAGGTTGATCGCCTCGATCAGCACCTCGGGGTTGTCCAGCAGATAGGCGCGCACCTCGTCGCGGAAGGCCTGCCGCTCGGCATCGGTCATGTTGGTCAGGTCCAGCGCGGCAACCGGGCCGGTCGCGAGCGCCAGCGCCAGAGCGGCGGCAGAGGCAAGACGGATCATCGTTTCTTCCTTTTCCCGTATCGTTCAGAAGCCAAAAGCACATCATTGGCCCGTTGCCAACCGGCCGAGCCTTCGGGCAGCAGCGCAACCGCCCGGCGGGCGTGGATGCCGGCATCTTCCAGCCGGCCCTGCGATGCATAGCGTTCCGCCGTGACTGCGGCCGCCATGCCGGTCTGGCCGGTCCTTGCATAGGCAATCGACATGTCGCGCAGCAGCCGCGGATCGCGCCCGTCGCGCAGGCGGGCCTTTTCCATGACCTCCAGAGCATCGCGCGGATGCCCCGCCGCCAGCAGCGCCCGCCCGAACCCGGCAAGGATCTGCGGGTTGCCCGGCGCGAGCGTCTGCGCCGTCCGGTAGGCGGCCAGCGCCTCGGCCCATTTCCGGTGCTCCATCAGGATCTGGCCCTTGAGGTCGAAATAGAACGGATCCTCGGGCCGCGCCGCGATCGCCGCGTCGACCCCGCGCAGGGCGGCGGACAGATCGCGCTGGCGGTGATGGGCCACCGCAAGACGCATCGCACGGACATCGGTAAAGCGCTCCTGCTCGACCCGCCGCATGGTCCATTTTGGCGATCTGCGAAAGGCCGAAAGCTTCCCCTGCACCCGCGCGAACCAGTAATCCGCGTCGGGGTTCGCGGCGGGCGCGTCGCCGTTCGCCGCGACATAGGCCTGCGCGGCGCGGATCCGGTCGCGGGTCAGGGGGTGCGACTGCATGTAGGGATCCTGGCGGCTGACGTTCAAAACCTCCTGACCGTGGAACAACTCGTGCAGGCGCGCCATGCCGCGGGGATCGGCGCCGGCCGATCGCATGTAGGCAAGCGCCGAACGGTCGGCCGAGGCTTCCTCGGCCCGGGTGTGCATCAGAAAGGACCGCAGCGCCGAGGAGGACGTGCCCACTGCGATCCCGCCGGCCGCCTGCCCGCCCCCGGCCGCGGCCGCCGCGACCGCCAGCGCCATGCCCAGCCCCGCCATGCCGCGCGCGGCGCGCAGGTTGTTCAGGCGCCGCACGATGTGGCCGTTCGCGATATGCGCTGCCTCGTGCGCGATCACCGCCTGAAGAGTGGCGGGATCCCTGACCTTCAGGATCAGGCCCGAATGCAGGTAGATCGCCCTGTTGTCCACCACGAAGGCGTTGAGCGAGCTGTCGTCGATTACCAGCACCCGCACACGGCGCGGGTTAAGCCCCGACGCCTGCAACACGCCGCTGGCCAGTTGCGTCAGCCCGTGTTCGATGTCGGCATCCCGCAGCATGGTGACCGCCGCCGAAGGCACGGCCGAGGCCGCCCACGCGACGAAGGCAAGGATCACGCCTGGGATTGACGCCGGGCTACGGATGGGCACAAAAGCCATGCGCGCACCATGGGAGATCAATATGCGAAACTCAACCCGGTCCGAAGTCGATCCCTTCATTGTGATGGACGTGATGGAGGCCGCGTGCCGCGCCGAGGAATCTGGCCGCCGGATCATCCACATGGAGGTCGGCCAGCCCGGAACCGGCGCGCCGAAGGGAGCGGTGCAGGCGGTGCGCGAGGCGCTGGACGCCGACGCGCTGGGCTATACGGTCGCGCTGGGCCTGCCCGCCCTGCGCAGGCGCATCGCGCGGCTTTATGCTGACTGGTATGGTGTGGACCTGAACCCCGAGCGGGTGATCGTCACGTCGGGCTCTTCGGGGGCCTTCCTGCTGGCCTTCACCGCGCTGTTCGATACCGGCGACCGGGTGGGGATCGGCGCGCCGGGCTATCCCTCCTACCGCCAGATCCTCAGGGCGCTGGGGCTGACCCCGGTGGATCTGCCCACAGCGCCCGAGAACCGCTATCAGCCGGTGCCGGAGGATTTCGCCGGGCTGGATCTGGCGGGGCTGATGGTCGCCTCGCCCGCCAACCCCACCGGCACGATGCTGGACCGTGACGCCATGCGCGCACTGGTCGAGGCCTGCGCCGATGCCGGCACCGCCTTCATCAGCGACGAGATCTATCACGGGCTGGAATACGGAAAAAAGGCGGTGACGGCGCTCGAGATCACCGACGACTGCTATGTGATCAACTCGTTCTCCAAGTATTTCAGCATGACCGGCTGGCGCGTGGGGTGGATGGTGGTGCCCGAGGACCACGTCCGCATCGTCGAGCGGCTGGCGCAGAACATGTTCATCTGCGCCCCCCATGTGGGGCAGGTGGCGGCGCTGGCGGCGATGGACTGCGCCGACGAACTGCAGGCCAATGTCGAGGTCTACCGCCGCAACCGCGAATTGATGCTGGAGGGGCTGCCCAAGGCCGGCTTCGGCAGGATTGCGCCGCCCGACGGGGCGTTCTATGTCTATGCAGACGTGTCGGACCTGACCGATGACAGCCGCGCCTTTGCCGCCGAGATCCTCGAACAGGCCGGCGTGGCGGTGACGCCGGGGCTCGATTTCGACCCCGCGCGCGGCCACACCACGCTGCGGTTTTCCTATGCCCGCTCGACCGAGGACATCGAGGAAGGTCTGCAACGGCTCGCGCGTTTCATGCAGGCGCGGGGCTGAGGCTTGCATCGCCCGCCGCGCCCGGTATCCTTGCCGCAAAGGGCCGCGGACAAGGCCGCCGACTAAAGGCCGCTGAGGCAGGATTCATGGCAATGCGCAGGCTTCTTTTTCTTCTGGTTCTGCTCCTGGTCGCGCCGGCGGCGACGGCGCAGGGCTTCAGCGGTCTTGCGCGGATCGATGCCGACGGCAGCCGGATTGCCGATCTGGACAAAGGCCTGCGGGTCGAACTGGGGCTGAGCGTCGGCGTGCCCTGGCGCCTGTTCACGCTGGACGGGCCGCCGCGGCTGGTGATGGACTTTCAGGAGGTGGACTGGACCGGGCTGGACGCGGAGCGTCTGGCGCGGGCCGAGCGGGTGAAGTCGGTGCAATTCGGCGCCTACCGGCCGGGATGGTCGCGGATGGTCATCGAACTGGCCGCGCCGCTGGGCGTCGATCAGGCGGGAATGCGGGTGGACCCGGTGACCGGCGCGGCGCGGCTGGCCATCGATCTATCGCCGCGCTCGGCGCAGGAGTTTGCCGCCGAGGCCGGCGCCCCTCGCGATCCGCGATGGGATCTGCCCGAGCCCGCGGCGATCCCGCGCGGGTATGCGGACCGCGGCCCGGACGGCCCGTTGCGGGTCGTGATCGATCCCGGTCATGGCGGTATCGATCCGGGCGCGGAAAGGGGCGCGATCGCCGAAAAGGCGCTGACGTTGGCCTTTGCCCGGCAGCTGCGCGAAGAGCTGCTGCGCGACGACCGGTTCGAGGTGGTGCTGACGCGGGACGCCGACTATTTCGTTTCGCTCGAACGACGGGTCGAGATCGCGCATCAGGCCGGGGCGGACGTCTTTCTGTCGATCCACGCCGATTCGCTGTCCGAAGGGCTGGCGCACGGCGCCACGGTGCATGTGCTGGCGCATGAGGCGTCCGATGCGGCCAGTGCCAGGCTCGCCGAGCGTCACGACCGCGACGACCTGCTGGCCGGCGCGGATCTGAGCGGCGCGGACGACCGTGTGACCGACGTGCTGCTGGATCTTGCCCGGCAGGAAACCCAGCCCCGGACCGAGGCCCTGGCCCGCGCGCTGATCGACGGCATGACCCAGGTGGGCGGGCCGATCAACCGCAAACCGCTGCGCTGGGCGGCGTTCTCGGTGCTCAAGGCCGCCGACATTCCCTCGGTCCTGATCGAGATCGGGTTCATGTCCAGCCCGCGCGACCTGAAGAACCTGCAGGATGCCGAATGGCGGGCTCGGCTGGCACGCGGCATCCGCAACGGTCTGATCGCCTGGCGCGAGGACGATCTGGGGCGCAAACCTCTGGTGCGGAAATAACTGGCTGGCTGGCGGCATCCCGCGCGGCGCGGTTTCGTGTTTTGACCATCGCCGCCGCTGCCCCTATATAGCCCGCACCACACCAGCAGAGGCCAGTGCCAGTTGATCCGGTTCATCCTCAACATCTTCGGGGCGATTTTCAGCTTTGTCACGCTGAGCATCTTCATGGTGGCCGTGCTGATCGGCGGCATCTTCTGGATGTACAGCCGCGACCTGCCCAGCCACGAATCGCTGGCCCAGTATCAGCCGCCGATGATCAGCCGGGTGTTTTCCGGCGAAGGCCACCTGATGGACGAATTCGCCAAGGAACGCCGCCTGTTTACGCCGACCGAGGAAATCCCCGATCTGGTCAAGCACGCGTTCATCTCGGCCGAGGACAAGAACTTCTACCAGCACCACGGCTATGACACGCGCGGCATTGCCGCCGCGATCTACGAGGCGGTCCGATCGCGCGGGCGCAACGTGCGGGGGGCATCGACCATCACGCAGCAGGTGATGAAGAACTTCCTGCTGTCGGGCGACCGCAAGATCGAGCGCAAGATCAAGGAAATCATCCTGGCCGCGCGGCTGGAGGAAACGTTGCCCAAGGAAAAGATCCTCGAACTCTATCTGAACGAGATCTTTCTGGGTCAGAACTCCTATGGCGTGACGGCCGCCGCACAGACCTATTTCAACAAGACGCTGGACGAACTGGCCCCGCACGAGGCAGCGACGCTGGCCTCGTTGCCCAAGGCGCCGTCGGACTATCACCCGGTGCGTCGCAAGGATCGGCTGCTGGCGCGGCGCAACTACGTGCTGCGCGAGATGTATCAGAACGGCTACCTCTCCAAGGAGGTGTATGAAAAGGAAATCCAGGCGCCGCTGAAGACCGTTCAGAACGGTGACTATCCGTCATTCCGCGCCTCTCTGCCGCCGCGCGACTATTTCACCGACGAGATCCGCCGTCAGCTGGCGCAGTCGGACGAATATATCGGGCAGAAGGGTGAGGAGGGGTTCTTTACCGGCGGCTACACCGTCCGCGCCACCATCGACGAGGAGATGCAGGCCGCCGCCGCGCTGGCGCTGCGCAGGCAGCTTGAGGCCTATGACCGCAAGCAGGGGCGCTGGCGCGGCACGGGCAAGACGATCCCGGCCGACAAGCTGATCTCCGAGGAAAGCTGGCGTAAGGCGCTGGCTGAGGTGGACGTGCCGCGGGACGTGGTGCTGCCGACACGGTGGTATCCTGCCGTTGTTCTGGAGGTCGGCAAGAACGATGCCCGCATCGGCATCGAGGACGTGCCCGAGGATGCCGACGGCCACTGGATCCCGGCCAAGGACGTGCAATGGGCACGCAAGGTCGGCCCCGACGGCAAGCCGGGCAAAAAGGCCCGCGTGGCCGGCGATCTGCTGTCGGTGGGCGACGTGGTGCTTGTGCGCAAGGTGACCAGCGACAAGGACGGCTCTTTCATCCGGTGGAGCCTGCGGCAGATCCCCGAAATCCAGGGCGCCTTTGTTGCGATGGACGTGCATACCGGCCGCGTGCTGGCGATGCAGGGTGGCTTTTCCTACCAGGCGTCGGTGTTCAACCGCGCCACCCAGGCCAAGCGGCAGCCGGGGTCGAACTTCAAGCCCTTCGTCTATGCCGCGGCGCTGGACAGCGGCTATTCGCCCGCGACCATCGTGATCGACGCGCCGATCGAGATCGACACGCCGCAGGGCCTGTGGCGGCCGCAGAATGCGTCGAACAAGTTTTACGGCCCCACGCCGCTGCGGACGGGCATCGAACAGTCGCGCAACGTGATGACGATCCGACTGGCGCAGGAGGTCGGCATGCCGGTGATCGCGGGCTATGCCGAGCGGTTCGGCGTCTATGACCACCTTGGCCCCTATCTGGCCAATGCACTGGGGGCGCAGGAAACCACGCCCTATCGGATCGTGTCCGCCTATGCCATGTTCGCCAATGGCGGCGAGCGGGTCCATCCCACGCTGATCGACCGGATCCAGGACCGCTATGGCCGCACTGTCTATCGCCACGACAGGCGCAAGTGTCTGGACTGCGAGTCCGAAACGCTGGGGCCGCGCCAGTTGCCCCGGATCGAGAGCCACCGCGAACGGGTCATCGACGCCATCACCGCCTACCAGATCACCTCGATGATGGAGGGGGTGATCAAGCGCGGCACGGCGGCGGGGCGGATCAACCTGCCGGTTCCCGTGGCCGGCAAGACCGGAACCACCAACGATGCACGCGACGTGTGGTTTACCGGGTTCACCTCGAACATCGTGGCGACCTGCTACATGGGCTATGACCAGCCGCGGCCGCTGGGGCGGGGGGCCTATGGCGCGTCGATGTGCGGCCCGGTGTTCCAGAGCTTCATGGAAAAGGCGGTGGCGAAATATGGCGGCGGGCCGTTCCGGGTGCCGCCCGGCGGGCAGTTCATCAAGATCGACCGGTTCACCGGCGCGCGGCTGCCGGACGATGCCTCTGGTCCCAACGTGGTGGCGGAATATTTCCGCGCCGGCGAAGAGCCGATCTTCGGCCTGACCGTGGATGGCGGCTTTGCCATGGGCTCGAACCTGCCGTTGTTCGAAGAGGTGACGACCTCGGGGCAGCAGGTGCGTAAGTCCACTGGCGAGACCACGACCGTCGGTCCCAAGGCGAATTTCGGAACCGTCAGTTCGGGCGGGCTCTACTGACCGTTTTCCCCGGCCGGGCCGCAGCCGCTTGCCGGTTGCGGCGGGCTGGTCTATCAGACGCAACACGAACCCGATTTGCAGGATATCCCATGCGCGCCGAGACGCAGAACATCGTTGCCGAGATCGAGAAATCGCTGAGCCTTCTGGCGCAGCGCATGAATCGCGAGACGGCGCAGCACCGGCTTGAGGAGTTCAACGCGCGGGTCGAGGATCCGGGGCTCTGGGACGACCCGGAGGCGGCGCAGAAGCTGATGCGCGAACGCCAAGCCCTGGTGGATGCCATCGAGACCTACGATTCGATCGAGCGCGAGCTGCGCGACAATGTCGAGCTGATCGAACTGGGCGAGATGGAGGGCGACGACGAGGTCGTGGCCGAGGCTGAGGCGGCGCTGGCCGCGCTGAAGGAGAAGGCCGCGCAGAAGGAGCTGGAGGCGCTGCTGGACGGCGAGGCGGACGCCAACGACGCCTATCTGGAGATCCATGCCGGGGCGGGCGGCACCGAAAGCTGCGACTGGGCGGCGATGCTGGCGCGCATGTATGTGCGCTGGGCCGAGAAGCACGGCTACAAGGTCGAGCTTCAGGAAGAAACCCCCGGCGAAGAGGCCGGGATCAAATCGGCGACCTACAAGGTTTCCGGCCACAACGCCTATGGCTGGTTGAAGTCGGAAAGCGGCGTGCATCGGCTGGTGCGGATCTCGCCCTATGACAGTTCGGCCCGGCGGCACACGTCGTTTTCTTCGGTCTGGGTCTATCCGGTGGTGGACGACAATATCGAGATCGAGGTGAACCCGGCGGATATACGCATCGACACGTACCGGTCTTCGGGCGCGGGCGGGCAGCACGTGAACACCACCGATTCGGCGGTGCGGATCACGCACCTGCCCACGGGTATCGTCGTCACCAGTTCCGAGAAGTCGCAGCACCAGAACCGCGACATCGCCATGAAGGCGCTGAAGTCGCGGCTGTATCAGCTGGAGCTGGACAAGCGGAACGCGGAAATCAACGCCCAGCACGAGGCCAAGGGTGAAGCCGGCTGGGGCAACCAGATCCGGTCCTATGTGCTGCAGCCCTATCAGATGGTGAAGGATCTGCGCACCGGCTATGAGACCTCGGACACCAAGGGCGTTCTTGATGGGGATCTCGACGGGTTCATGGCTGCGACGCTGGCGATGCAGGTATCGGGCAAGAGCCGGGCCGAGGCGCAGGCCGAGGAATAGGTGGCCCCGAATCGGCGCTGCGCGCCGATGCCTCCGGCGGGGGTATTTGCGACCAGAAAGAAGCAAGGGCGCGGGGTGGCGGCGCCACGGGCACAGCGGCGAATCGTTGCTTTTCCTGAAAAGATGAGGCCGTTAGGCTGCTTTTCGAGGAGCAACGGGAGGCCCCATGTCCGAGGAACTGACGCGGAAGTCCGCGGCGGAGTTGCTGGCGGATCTGTCCGCGCGGCAATTGAGCGCGGCGGAGATGATGCAGGCTACGCTGGCGCGCATCGAGGCGGTCAATGGCGCGGTCAACGCGGTCGTGGCCCTTCGCGATCCAGAGGTGCTGATGGAGGAGGCGCGCGCGGCGGACGACGGGCCTGTGCGCGGGCCGTTGCATGGGCTTCCGATTGCGGTGAAGGATCTGGTCAACGTGGCCGGGATTCGGTCCACCCAAGGGTCCCCGATCCTGCGGGATTTCGTGCCCGGGCGTGACGATCTGATCGCGGCGCGGATGCGGGCGGCGGGCGCGATCCTGATCGGCAAGACCAACGTGCCGGAGTTCGGGTTGGGGTCGCACACGTTCAACCCGGTCTATGGCGCCACGCGCAATCCGTACGATCCGCCACTGTCCTGCGGGGGATCGTCCGGGGGCGCGGCGGTGGCGCTGGCCACGGGGATGGTGGCGCTGGCGGATGGATCGGACATGATGGGCAGCCTGCGCAATCCGGCGGCGTGGAACAACGTCTATGGGTTCCGTCCAAGCTGGGGCCGGGTGCCGTCCGAGCCGATGGGCGATACCTTTCTGCATCAGCTGGCGACATTGGGGCCCATGGCGCGCAGCCCGGAGGATCTGGGGATTCTGCTGGACGTGATCTCGGGGCCCGACCCGCGTCAGCCGCATGGGATCGAGGCCGCGCCTGTCGCGCCGGTGCGGCCTGCGGACCTGCGGGGCAGACGGATCGGCTGGCTGGGCGATTGGGGCGGGGCGTTTCCCATGGAAGCGGGGATCCTCGATCAATGCCTGGGCGCGCTGCGGGTGATGGAGGAACTGGGCTGGGTGGTCGAACCGGTCGAGCCGCCCTTTGACGCCGAGGCCATGTGGGAGAGCTGGATCACGCTGCGGTCCTGGTCCGTGGCGGCGGGGCTCGCGCCGCTGGCGGACAGGCGGGATCAGTTGAAGGACAGCGCGCGGTGGGAACTGGACCGGGGGCTGGCGATGAGCGCGATGGAGGTGCATCGTGCCTCGGTGATCCGGTCGGACTGGTTCCGGCGCGCGGCGGAGTTGTTCGATGCGTTCGATGCGCTGGTCCTGCCCGCCGCACAGGTGTGGCCGTTCGACGTGGATCTGCCCTGGCCGACAGAGATCGCTGGACGGGCGATGGATACCTATCACCGCTGGATGCAGGTCGTGGTGCCGGTCAGCCTGATCGGTCTGCCATGCCTGGCCGCGCCTGCCGGGTTCGGGAAGAACGGGCTGCCGATGGGCGTCCAGATGTTCGGCCGCCGGGGGAGCGACGCCGATCTTCTGGCGATCGGGGCGGCTTGGCACGAAGCGACGGGCTGGCCGCAGCGGAGGCCGGCGATGTAGCCGCGACAATAGGAAGGAGACGACAGGATGGCTAGACAGAGGGAGTTCGGGGTGCCCGATCTGCGCCCCATGACCTTTTCAATTCTGGGAGAGGCGCTGCGTCAGGGGTGGCGCGATTTCCGCCGCCAGCCGCGCTGCGGGCTGGTGTTTTCGGCGTTCTACGTTCTGGCTGGTTGGGCGATGACCTGGATCACGGTGCAGACCAGCACGACCTTCTGGCTGGTTCTTGCGGCGATCGGCTTTCCGCTGATCGGCCCGTTTGCGGCGGTGGGCATGTATGAGGTGTCGCGCCGTCTCGAATGGGGCGAGGATACGCGGTTTTCCGAGATCATGGGCTGCGTGTTCCGGCAGAGCAAGCGCCAGCTGCCGTCGCTGTCGGCAGTGATCGGGGTGGTGTTCCTGTTTTGGTTTTTCCTCGGCCACATGATCTTTGCGCTGTTCCTGGGTCTTGCGACCATGACCAACATTTCTTCGTCCTTCGAGGTGTTCCTGACGATGAACGGCCTGTTGATGCTGGTCGTGGGCGGGGCCGTCGGCGCGGGATTCGCGCTGCTGCTTTACATGATAACCGTCATGGCGGTGCCGCTGTTGCTGGATCGCGAGGTGGATTTCGTCACCGCGATGATCGCCAGCTTTCAGTATGTGCTGAACAACCCCGTGCCGATGCTGGCCTGGGCGGTGTTGCTGGCCGGCGCGACCTTTCTGGCGATGATCCCCGCCTTTCTGGGGTTGCTGGTGGTCCTGCCGGTTCTGGGCCATGCGTCCTGGCACCTTTACCGGATCGTGTCGCGCCCGCCGGGTTGACCCCGGCGGGGCCGGTCGTTCAGCGGAACGGTTCCCCCACCTGCAACTGTCCGCGCACGTAAAGGGTCAGATCCTCGGCCGACTTGAAGCCGGCGTCGTGGGCCGCTGCCAGCGCCTGGCCAAGGTCGTGACCGAGATGTTCATAGACCATCCGCGTCACCCGCGTGCTCGACACGCTTTCGCGGACGGTGCGCGTGACGTAGCCGACCCAGTAATTGTTGTCGAACGAGGCCGCCCGGCTGAGATAGTTGAACGAACACGTCATCGCCTTGCGGTGGGAAATCATCAGGGCCACGCCATCCTCGAGCCGCATGACGAAGCCCCGGAATTCGCGCGCCTCCGGAGTCGTGGGCAGACCCTGAAGCCGCATACCGCTTTTCGGTTCATAGCCGCGGACATAGGTCGCGCCGCCTTCGCGAAAAACGAAGACAAGTCCGGTGATGAACCGGTCGGCGTTGAGAAAGCTCTGGCGAAAGAACCTGTAGAAGCCGCTGGGAAACTGGTCTTCGGTCAGGGTGTTGATCCCTTCGCCCAGAAAGTCCTTTAGAAACGGGTTGCTCAGGGCGGCGTTGGGCGTTTCGATTTCGCCTACCGGCTCCAGAAGGATCCGCGCGTCCACCCCGAAGAAGGTGCAGATCCGGTCCAGAACGTCCGGGCGCGGAAAGCTCTCTCCTGACAGGTAACGGTTGAACTGCGTCCGGTTGATGCCAAGTTGGCGCGTCAGTTCGGAAATCGACGGGTACTGCCTGGACAGTTCCCGCAGGTTTGCTCCGAACATGTTGCGCAATTCGGCCGGCGATCGTTTTTCCTTTTTCATTTATTGTTCCTCGCTCCCATCCCCAAAGCGCCACATTCCGGGTGTTGTCTCCAATTCTTGTCGAGTGACGCTATTTGGCGTCATGCATGACGCCAAATCATGTCGGGAGGCTATGTGAGCCGACACAAATTGCAAGCCTTCGACGCGAAATTAACCATGTTTGAACGCAACGATTCGGAGCAACTATAAGAAAAACAACGAGTTGGGACGGGATGGACATGTTCGGAGTAGTTCTCTGGAGCGACAGAAAGGACAACAAGGCGGTCATCTGGTGCGAGGACCACGGTGATCTGGCCTTTTACCGGCCTTGCTGCGAAGAGGCGGGTGTTTCGCTGGATACCGGGGATTGGGTCCAGTTCGACCTGACCACGGAACGCGACATGCGCTTAGCTCACAATCCGCGGTTGGTGGCCGAAGGGGCCTATGCCGGGATCGCGGACGTGCTGGGCCGGGGCGAGGGGGACACGACAGATACCACCACCACTCACGGGCGGGACGGCGTGGCCGAGGTCATTCCGTTCCGCCCGGTACGGTCCCGAACAAAAAGGGGCGCGTCCTCGGCGCACCCCATGCTGGCCTGAAGCGGTCAGGTTCCTAGTCGCCGCGCAACAGCGCGGCAACGCCCGTTCTGGCGATCTCGGTCAGGCCCAGCGGCCGCATCAGATCGGCAAAGGCGTCGATCTTGTCCGGCGCGCCGGTGATCTCGAAGACGAAGCTGTTCAGCGTGCTGTCCACTACGTTGGCGCGGAAAATGTCCGCCAGCCGCAGCGCCTCGACCCGCTTGTCGCCCTGACCCACCACTTTCAGAATGGCCAGTTCCCGTTCCACGGCCGGGCCCTCGACGGTCAGGTCGTGCACGTCATGGACCGGCACGATCCGGCCCAGCTGGGCCTTGATCTGTTCGATCACCTGCGGCGTGCCGGTGGTGACGATGGTGATGCGGGACAGGTGGCCCGTGTGGTCCACCTCGGCCACGGTCAGGCTTTCGATGTTGTAGCCACGCCCCGAAAAGAGCCCGATCACGCGGGCCAGCACGCCGGGTTCGTTCTCGACCAGAACGGCGATGGTGTGGCGTTCCTCCACGTCCGAAAAGGTCGGGCGCAGATTGTAGGCGGAATGGCGGGTGGAGCCTTTCTTGATGTGCAGGGCTGACATTGTCTTTGTTCCTCGATCCTTGTTCGCGTTCCGGCCTGACGATTACACCAGCACCGCGCCGCCGGATTCGATCGCGCCCTCGGTCGAGGCGTCGCCCAGCAGCATTTCGTTATGTGCCTTGCCTGACGGGATCATCGGGAAGCAGTTGGCATGTTTCTCCACCACGCAGTCAAAGATCACCGGGCCGGGATGTTCGATCATCTCCATGATCGCATCGTCCAGCTTGGCCGGGTCGTCGCAATGGATGCCCTTGGCGCCGAAGGCCTCGGCCAGTTTCACGAAATCGGGCAGCGATTCCGACCAGGAATGCGAATAGCGCGACCCGTGCAGCAGTTCCTGCCATTGCCGGACCATGCCGAGCCGTTCGTTGTTCAGTATGAACTGCTTCACCGGCAGGTCATACTGCGCCGCCGTGCCCATTTCCTGCATGTTCATCAGCCACGAGGCATCGCCCGCCACGTTGATGACCAGCGCCTCGGGATGCGCGATCTGCACGCCGATCGAGGCCGGGAACCCATAGCCCATGGTGCCCAGCCCCCCCGACGTCATCCAGCGGTTGGGATCCTCGAAGCCCATGAACTGGGCCGCCCACATCTGATGCTGGCCGACCTCGGTGGTGACATAGCGGTCATGCCCCTTGGTCAGCGCTTCGAGCCGCTGCAGCGCGTATTGCGGCTGGATGGTCTTTTCGCTGGGCCGGTAGGCAAGGCAGTTCACCTTGCGCCATTCGTCGATCTGTGCGTGCCACTTCTGCACCGCCTCGGCCTGGGTCTTGCGCCCGCGCGACTTCCAGATCTTGAGCACATCCTCGAGCACATGGGCCACGTCGCCGACGATCGGGATGTCGGTCTTGATCACCTTGTTGATGGACGAGGGGTCGATGTCGATATGCGCCTTGATCGAATTGGGGCTGAAGGCGTCGATACGGCCGGTGATCCGGTCGTCGAACCGCGCGCCAACGGCGATCAGGAGGTCGCAGTCATGCATGGCCATGTTGGCCTCGTAGAGCCCGTGCATCCCCAGCATGCCCAACCAGTTTGCGCCGCTCGCCGGATAGGCGCCGAGACCCATCAGCGTCGAGGTGATGGGAAAGCCCGTCGCGTCCACCAGTTCACGCAGCAGCTGGCTGGCGCCGGGACCGGAGTTGATGACGCCGCCGCCGGTATAGAACACGGGCTTTTTCGCCTTTTCGATGGCCGCGACCAGTTCGGTGATCTCTTCAATGTCGCCCTTGACCTTGGGCTGGTAATGCGAGGTCGAGGGCTTTGGCGGCACATAGGTGCCGGTGGCGAACTGCACGTCCTTGGGAATGTCGATCAGCACCGGGCCGGGACGGCCCGAGGTGGCGACGTGGAATGCCTCGTGGATGGTTTCGGCCAGCTTGTCGGTGTCCTTCACCAGCCAGTTGTGCTTGGTGCAGGGGCGGGTGATGCCGACGGTATCGGCCTCCTGAAACGCGTCAGAGCCGATCATGAAGGTCGGCACCTGCCCGGTGAGCACGATTATGGGAATCGAATCCATCAGCGCGTCGGTGATGCCGGTCACTGCGTTGGTCGCGCCGGGGCCCGACGTCACCAGCACCACGCCGGGCTTGCCGGTGGACCGGGCGTAACCCTCGGCGGCGTGCACGGCACCCTGTTCGTGACGCACCAGGATGTGCCGGATGTCATTCTGCAGGAAGATTTCGTCA
Source organism: Jhaorihella thermophila (assembly GCF_900108275.1). GTDB lineage: Bacteria > Pseudomonadota > Alphaproteobacteria > Rhodobacterales > Rhodobacteraceae > Jhaorihella > Jhaorihella thermophila. The sequence continues at coordinate 173,010 of NZ_FNVD01000002.1, read as the reverse complement.
TAGATCGGAAGGACGGCGCCGCCGGGATATCCGAATACCGTGTCCACGCCCTGGTCCTTCAGGGCCTGAACCACCATCTTCGCGCCGGTCATCTCACGTTTCATCTGCCTTGCTCCATTGGCGACATCGCTGGTTTCGTCCGAACAAAAAAAAGCCCCCGGTCAGACACGAGGGCGCATGGGGAGAGGTATGGCAACCGTCACCGGCCCATGCGCGTTGATCCTACGATTACGACTAGGGTCATCATGCCCCGGGACTCCTTTCCGTTCGGGCGGGACATTATGGGCGGGGGGCAGGGGCGTCAACCGCCAATCATGCCCGAATCGGGCCGAAACGGGTCATTTTCTTGCGTCAGGGGGCGGGTGCGACGAAATATCCGCGAAAACCGTCGGGTCCGTCTTGGCAATTTTCGTCCCGAAGGGCCGGAAAGCGGCGCGCGCATGTCCCAAACGGACAAGAATCCGCGCGGCGCGGCGGACAGGCTGGACCCAGGTCAGGCCGGGGAGGACGCCATGACGGTTCTGCACGATCTCGTGGACATGGGAAAATACCCCATAGACCGGCCGAATTCGCCGGCCTTCCGGCGCCTGATTGCGGATCTGCGGCGCGAACTGGAGCGGGACGGCTGCGCCGTGCTGCCGGGCTTCGTTCATGCGGAGGGGCTGAAACAGCTGTTGGCCGAGGCCAGCCGCGTGGCCCCCAGGGCGCATCGCTCCTTTGGCCGCACCAACCCGTATTTTGGCAAGGACGATCCGGATCTGCCGCCGGATCATCCGGTGCGCTGGTTTCACGACCGCTCCAACGCCTTTGTCCCGGCGGACAATTTTGCCGCAGACGGCCCGTTGCGGCGGATCTATGAATACCCCGGTTTCATGCCGTTCATCCGCGAGGCCCTGGGCGAGCCCGAAGACCGTTTCTTTCGTTATGACGATCCGCTGGCTGATGTTATCATCAATACGGCGGAGGCGGGACCGGGCTTTCCGTGGCATTTCGACACCAACAACTATACCGTCACGCTGGCGATCCAGAACGCCGAAGAGGGCGGCGCCTTTGAATACGTCCCCCACCTGCGCACGCCCGAGGACGAGAATTTCGCCGAAGTTGCCAAGGTTCTGAAGGGCGACCGGTCGCGGGTTCGGGTGCTGGAGTTGCAACCGGGCGACCTGCAGATCTTTCGTGGACGGTATGCCTTGCACCGGGTCGCGCCTCTGGCGGGGGCCCGGGCGCGGCATGTGGGCATTTTCTCATTTGTCGAACGCGCGGGCATGTGCGGCAGCGTCGAGCGCACGCGGCAGCTCTATGGCCGGGTGCTGCCGGTGCACTACAGGTGGGCGGGGTGCCGCGGGGACAAGCTGCTTGACTGACCGGGGCCGTGGGGGACGCCCCCGGTGTGCCTGTCAGACCGCCAGCAGGCCGATCACGATTCCCGTCGCCGCGATGGCCAGGCCGATCGGGTCGCGCGTGACGGCGCGCACCGGATCGTAGTCCTCTTCGCCGCGCGAGGCGAAATGCACCATCCGCCCAAGCCAGATCGCGATGAGCACCGCGACCAGGGCAAGGACATGCGGGGCGTCATACTGCGTCTGCGCGGCGGGGCTGAAGGCATGGGCCAGAAACACCCCCGCCGCGCCAAGCGTTGCGGCATAGGCCAGCGCCCTGAGCCGGTTGAAATCCTGGCGCGAATAGCCCCGTCCCGGCAGCTGTCCCCGTCGCAGGGCGCGAGCCAGTTCGGTCAGCCGCTTGGTGCAGGCCAGCACCAGAAAAACGGCAAAGACAAAGGCGAACAGCCAGCCCGACACCGCAACCTGCGCCGCAGCCGCGCCGGCCAGCACACGCAGAAGGAAGAACCCGACCAAGGCCAGCACATCCACCCAGCGCCAGCGCTTCAGCCACAGGGAATAGACCAGGCTCCCTGTCATGTAGATCAGCGTGATCCCCGCCACGGCCGGGCTCACCGCCAGGGCAAGCGCCAGCGCGACCAGCGACAGCACCACGCTTGCGGCCAGCGCCCTGGGGATCGGCAGGGCGCCCGCGGCCACCGGGCGGCGGCTCTTTTCCGGATGGCGGCGATCCGCGGCGAGATCCAGCAGATCGTTGACGATATAGATCGACGACGCGCCCAGGCTGAAGGCGAGGATCGCCACCATCACCGGCAGCAGCGTCGCGGGCGAGACGTCGTGCGCGGCCAGCGCCGGAAGAAGCAACAGAAGGTTCTTGATCCACTGATGCGGGCGCATCTCCTTGAGCAGGGCGCCGGCGGCGCGGTGGCGGGGCAGCAGGTCCAGGGGCACGCCCAGGGCTTCGATCCGGCGGCGCAACGCAGGGCGCGGCGCAACGGCGACGGCCCTGGCCGCGCCTTCCCAACAGGGCAGATCCGCCTGCGAATCCCCCCCATAGACATAACCGCCCCGCCCGAACCGTTCCGTCAGCAGCTGCGCCTTGGCCGACCCTTTCAGGTTTCGGTTTCCGTCCGATCCGAAATGTGGCCCCTCCAGCCCGAACCGTTCGCCGACCGCATCGACAAGAACCTGATCGGCGGCCGAAGCCAGATGCACCGGGCGCCCTTCGTCCAGGGCACGAACGGCAAGCTCCAGCACCGCGTCATTGACGGGAAGCGTCTCGACCTCGGGCATGGCGATCTCGCGCAGGCGGGCCTTGAGCCGGGCGGGCCGTCGCAGATTGGCAAAAGTCGCCCGCAACGTGGCGAACGGGCGCCGCCCCAGTGCCGCCCAGAAGGTTTCGTGCAACAGATCGGTGCGTAACAGGGTGCCATCGACATCCAGCACCAATGGCAGCGCGCCGTCCCCGTCAGGGTGGGTCGGATCCGTGCCGGCGGGTGCCGGCGAAACCGCGCGGGAATCTTCCATGCCTTCACTCTGGGATGCTGTAAGCGCCGCGACAAGTGCGCGGGCAACACAGTTTCCTGAAACTTTCGTCACTGCGGGCGCCGTGCAAGAGCCTGTTGATGCAGGTCATTTACCCTTCCTGCGCAAGGGGGCAGCATCAAGCCCGATCACGGGATGCGCTGGAATGAAAGGCGGCGCGGCCCTATGTCTGAAGGAACAGGAGGCAGCGGCATTTCGCATGACCAAAGCGCGTTTTCTTGTTACCGGCGGGGCCGGCTTCATGGGGATCAACCTGATCCGCTATCTGCTGGAGCGCGGACATGACGTGACCAGCTATGACCTCGCCCCATTTGATTACCCCGAAGCCGACCGGGTTCGTATCGTCACCGGCGACATTCGCGACACGCGGCTGCACGACGCGGCCCTTGCCGATGTGGATATCGTCGTGCACTGCGCAGCCGCGCTGCCGCTGGCCGATCATGACGAGATCACCTCGTCCATCGTCGATGGCACGACGGCCCTGCTGGAAAGCGCGCGGGCGCGGGGGATCACGCGCTTTGTCCACACCTCCAGCACGGCGGTCTACGGCATCCCCGACCACCATCCGCTGGTCGAGGACGACCCGCTGCACGGGGTCGGCCCCTATGGCTCGGCCAAGGTGGTGGCCGAAGGCATCTGCGAACGGTTCCGCGACAGGGGCATGTGCGTGCCGGTGCTGCGGCCCAAGTCCTTTGTCGGGCCCGAACGGCTGGGCGTGTTCGAACTGCTCTACGATTTCGCCTATACCGGCCACAATTTCCCGGTGCTGGGGTCGGGCAACAACCTCTATCAGCTGCTGGATGTCGAGGATCTGAGCCAGGCCGTTCTGCTGGCCGCCACGGCGGACGAAGCGGTCGCCAACGACACGTTCAACGTGGGCGCGGCGCGCTTCGGCACGCTGCGCGAAAGCTTTCAGGCGGTGCTGGACCGCGCAGGCCACGGCAAGCGGGTGATCGGCCTGCCAGAGGCGCCCGCGATCTGGACCCTGCGCGTGCTCGAGGCGCTGCATCTCTCGCCGCTCTACAAGTGGGTCTATGAAACTGCCGGCACGGACAGCTATGTCAGCATCGACAAGATCACACAGCGGCTGGGGTTCGCGCCGAAATATTCCAACGAGGACGCGCTGATCCGCAACTACGACTGGTATGTGGCCAACCGCGACCGTTTCGCGGGGGCTTCGGGCGTTACCCATCGGGTGCCGTGGAAAAAGGGGGCGCTTGCGCTTGCGAGGCTGGTGTTCTAGGGACGCGCGCCCCGAAGGAGGAGCATGGGACGACTGGCAACCGCATTTCTGATCGCTGCCGCCGCCGTGACCGGGGCGGCTGCAACCGGCGGCGAGGCGCAAAGGGACCCGCAGGCTCTGGCCCGCCAGTGGGCGGCCTATGAAGAGGTTCGCCCCAAATCCATCATCGAACTGCAACCCTTTCGCGCCGAATGGGACGCCGAGGACGCCGCGCAGGGGCTGCGGCTGCATTTCGTGGCGCTGAATCCGGCGGTGGATGCGTGGTTTCTGTTGCAGGCTACGGACGCCAGGGGGCGGGTGCACAGCTATCACCTTGAAAACCCCGACCCGGCGGCGCAATCGGTTCGGTTCGAAACAACCCCGTCGCCGACGGTGGTGATCCGCGGCAGGGTCGGTGCGGAAACCTTCTGTCGGCCCTGGGCGGACGGCGCCCGCGAACTGGCCGAGGCGCGCAGGACCGCGCTGCCCTATGCGCCGGTCTGCAATGGCAGGCTGTTTCTGCGCAACAAGGTGACCGGCTCGCGCACCACGCTCGAGGCCACGGCGGAGTTCCTGCGCGACAACATCTGGGGCGGCGAGGACATCGTGCGCTTTGTGCGCGACACGTTCTTCAAGGATTCGCAGCTGGAGACCAGCCGCGAGCTGGGGATCGGCGGCGGGCGCGCCGAACAGGGCCCCGCGCCCATGCGGGCCAGCACGCCGCCGGATCAGCGCCCGGTGATCTCGACGCTGCTGGACATCGCGCTCGAGGGCACGCCGCATGGGCGCATGGCGGTCGGGCTGTGGTATCCGGTCAAGGGGCTGCCGGGCATCTATGCCAGCGCCTTTCAGCCGCGGGCCATCGCGCCGGAGGTGTTGCAGGGGCCGGGTAGGACGAACCGGCTGGATTCGGTGGAGGCCAAGGCCACCGGCTATATGGTCGCCTTTGATCTGGGCCGGCTCGACATGGGCTATGCGGTCGGCACCGATCATCCGGCGCTGGGCTGGTCGCCGCGCCCGCCGGGGTCGGTGCGGCCGCGCGGGATGCCGGGGCCGGACGGTGTGCGCAGCGCTGCGCCGCTGGTGCGGCTGGGCATGGTCAATCCGGTGATCGCAAATCGGACGGTTGCCACCTTTACCGGCGGGTTCAAGCGCGAACACGGGGCGTTCAAGTATGGCGACATGGCCACCTACAACCATGGCCACCATTACGGGTTCATCGAAAAGGGCACCATTTTCAGCAAGCTGCAGCCGGGGCTGTCCACGCTCTATCGCCTGACCGACGGCACGATCGGCATGAAGACGTGGACGGAGGCGGACAACGCGCTTTTGCCGCGCATCGACTTTGCCCGCCAGAACGGCGTGCCGCTGCTGGAAACCGATCCGGTGACCGGGCAGGGCGTGCCGGGTGATCGGGTGGCGCGCTGGGGGCCGGGGAACTGGTCGGGGTCGGCCAAGGCCGAACTGCGCACCCTGCGCGCCGGGGCCTGCATGGCCCGGTCGGCCGGGACGACCTGGCTGATCTACGGCTATTTCTCGACCGCCACGCCTTCGGCCATGGCGCGGACCTTTCAGGCCTATGGCTGCGACTATGCGATGTTGCTGGACATGAACGCGCTCGAACACACCTATCTGGCGCTCTACGTGCCGCAGGGGGGGCGCACGCATGTGGCACATATGGTGCCCGGCATGTCCCTGATCGACAAGAAGATGGGCGGCGGGCGGATTCTGCCGCGCTTCATCGGTTTTGCGGACAATCGCGATTTCTTCTATGTGACGCGAAAGGAGGCCCCCGGATGAGACGGATCCTGACCGGCCTGGCCTTGGCGGGCGCGGTTCTGGCCGCCCCGGCCACGGCGCAGACGACGCGGCAACAGGCCAATGAGGCGTTGTTTCAGCAGTTGCAGAAGGTGCACCGGCTGAGCGAAGCGCAGATGAAGGAGATCCGCCGCATCTTTGCCCGTTCGGCGGTGATCGGACAGGGCAACCCGGCGATCAGCAAGCACCCGATGACGCCCGAACAGTGCCGCAGGCGCGCACCCGACTATGCCAACAAGCGGTTCGAGCGGATCTGTGGGGCGAAATACATGGCGCCGCTCTACGATCCGCGCAAGGAACGCCCCGAGGACGCCAAGGCTTGCATCGACCAGTTCGAGTTTCCCGACATTCCCTGCACCTACCCGGTGGTCTGGGTCAAGGCCAAGGAGGCTGCCGAGATCTGCGCGGCCATGGGCAAGCGGCTGTGCGACGCTCATGAATGGGAAGGCGCCTGCGCCGGGGCGCTCGAGCCGCCCGATTACCCCTTTGGTGCGGGGTCCGTGGCCGCGATGCGGGCGATCCACAACCGGAAATACGAACCCACGAAGAGCTGGGCCTATGGTCCCGCCTTCCAGCGCGGCATCTGCGCTCAGAACAGCACGAAAAGCCCCACCTGCAACGGCGGCGGATACAATCGCTGCGGGTCGAACACCTATCCTACCGGCGCGTTTCCGAAATGCGTGAGCAAGTTGGGCGTCTATGATCTGCACGGCAACGCGGCGGAACACATGAACCTGCCGATGGCGCCGGATCAGATGGCCAGCCGGGGCAGCCGAAAGCTGGGCGTGACGGAAATGAAAGGCAGCTGGTTCATCTGGGACAAGTATCGCGCCCATCCCGACTGGTGCCGGTGGCGCGCGCCGTTCTGGCATGGCACCCGCGTGATGAGCCCCGCCAGCCACGAGAATTACCACCTCGGTTTTCGCTGCTGCAAGACGATCGACTGAACGCGAAACCGCCGCGCGGGGGGCGCGGCGGTTCGATCTGGATGACGGTCGCGGTCAGTAAAGGCTCGCCATCAGGCGCGTCGCGTCCGGGATCGGCCCTTCGCGGCTGACGATGGGGGCCAACTGCCGGTCGCGCATGATCTCGTCCAGCGGCACCGGCTTGCCGTTGACGAAAGCCGTCCGGCTGACCAGCCGCACCCCGTGGCTGTAATCGGCGTAAAAGGCGCCGTGCACGGTGCTGAGCGGCTGGATCGGACGGCCGTTCGGGCGGTGCCAGCCATAGATCGCCACCCGGCCGGGATGGCTCAGCAGGCGCGTGGTCAGCACGATGTCCTTTTTTTGCCCCGCAGTCAGTTCGGTCAGCTTGCCACCGGTCCTGCGCCGCTGGGCGTCCAGCGTTTCGTCATGCTGCAGCAGATAGGGGGTGGAGCTCATCATCCGCCCCGGCTTCATCGGGCGCGGCGCCAGGCGGACCTTGGCCTGCTGATAGATTGCATCCACCATTTTCGGCGTGGGCAGGATGAAGCCAAGGCTGTCGGCCACCCGCGCCGCCGCCGCCAGCCCCATCGGAACCCGCACGAAATCGCGGTCATTGCCGACAGCCAGATAATCGGGCGTCACGCATAGCGTGACCTGAACCTTGCGGCCATTGCCCAGCCTGCCGGTCAACGAAACCGGAGTCAGTCGGCGCAGGAAATCCGGCACATTGCCCGACAGGATCTGATCCACCACCGCCGCGTCGCGTTCCGGGCCGCTGCGGTCCATCAGCCGCTGCATCACCCGGCTGCCGGCGGGGGCCGTCAGCGGGCGATGCGGGATCTCGCGAACCAGCGATTCGGAGCAGAGCTCGGCGGAGGCCTGTGCGGCCAGGGGGAGTGTCAGCGCCGTGAGCATCACGGATACCATCCCGGCGAAACGCCGGTTCAACGGAAAACGCAACATGATGAACCATCCCTCGTGAGTGTTCATGAACGAGTGCTCGGAACCTCACGCGAGGATCAAGCGCATCTGCGGCGAATCTTTTCCGGTCGGCAGAAACTTGCCATGTGCAGGGCGTCAATGCGCGAACGGGCGCCCATGTGCGGCGCCCGTTCACCGGATGTCAGCGGATTCGTGCCGTCAGAGATTCGGGTAGATCGGGAAACGCGCGCAAAGCTCGGCCACTTCGGCCTTGACCTTGGCCTCGACCGCGCCGTTGCCATCCTCGCCATTGGCAGCGAGCCCGTCCACCACTTCGATGATCCAGTCGGCGATCTGGCGGAACTCGGTTTCCATGAAGCCGCGGGTGGTGCCGGCGGGCGACCCCAGCCGGATGCCGCTGGTCACGGTCGGCTTTTCGGGGTCGAACGGCACGCCGTTCTTGTTGCAGGTGATGTGGGCCCGGCCCAGCGCCTTTTCGGTGGCATTGCCCTTCACCCCCTTGGGTCGCAGGTCCACCAGCACGACATGGGTGTCGGTGCCATGCGTCACCGTGTCCAGCCCGCCCTTGATCAGTTGGTCGCTCAGCGCCTGGGCGTTTTTCACCACGTTCCGGATGTAGGTCTTGAACTCCGGCCGCAGCGCCTCGCCAAAGGCCACGGCCTTGGCGGCGATCACATGCATCAGCGGCCCGCCTTGAATACCGGGGAAAATCGCGCTGTTGACCTTCTTGGCGATGTCTTCGTCATTGGTCAGGATCATGCCGCCGCGCGGGCCGCGCAGGGTCTTGTGGGTCGTGGTCGTCACCACGTGGGCGTGTGGAAACGGCGATGGATGCTCGCCTGCCGCCACCAACCCGGCGAAATGTGCCATGTCCACATGCAGATACGCGCCCACCATGTCGGCGATCTCGCGCATGCGGGCAAAGTCGATCTGCCGCGGGATGGCCGAGCCGCCGGCGATGATGAGCTTGGGCTGATGCTCCCTGGCCAGCCGCTCGACCTCGTCATAGTCCAGCATGTTGTCCTGTTTGCGCACGCCGTATTGCACGGCGTTGAACCACTTGCCCGACTGGTTCGGCGCGGCGCCGTGGGTCAGGTGGCCGCCGGCGGCCAGGCTCATTCCCAGAATCGTGTCGCCCGGCTTGAGCAGGGCCTGGAACACGCCCTGGTTGGCCTGGCTGCCCGAATGCGGCTGTACGTTGGCAAAGCCGCAGTTGAACAGTTTTTTGGCGCGCTCGATCGCCAGTTCTTCGGCGATGTCCACGAACTGGCAGCCGCCATAGTAACGCCGACCGGGATAGCCTTCGGCGTATTTGTTGGTCATGATCGAACCTTGCGCCTCCATCACGGCGGCAGAGACGATGTTTTCCGACGCGATCAGTTCGATCTCGTCGCGTTGGCGGCCAAGCTCCTTTCGGATGGCGTCAAAGATCTCGGGGTCGCGGGTTTCCAGGGTTTCGGTAAAGAAACCGGTGTCACGGTTGGGCGCGTTCATGTCTGCTCCGATGGTCAGCGGTCGAATGGCGGCTTTCCTATAGGAAACCCCGCCCCCGGAAAAGGCTCCAATGCGACGCATCGCTGAAATCTCGCGGCATGGCTGGCGCTGACCGGAAAGCTGTGATTGTTTCGGAACCGGATGAACAGGACCGGAAACACCATGGCCCGCCGTTTCGAAAAGATCGCCTTTGTCGCCAGTGATGCCCCGGTGGCACAGACCGCGCGCGCCGCGCTGATCGGCCGCTATGGCAACGTCCCCCCCGAAGAGGCCGACGTGATCGTGGCGCTGGGCGGCGACGGGTTCATGCTGCGCACGCTGCACGCCTACCAGCATCTCGACGTGCCGGTCTATGGCATGAACCGGGGCACCATCGGCTTTCTGATGAACGAGTATTCCGAAACCGATCTGCCCCAGCGGCTGGAGGCGGCCGAGGAAGTGGTCCTGAACCCGCTGGCCATGACCGCCTGCGACCGCAAGGGCAGGCTGCACCACGCGCTGGCGATCAACGAGGTGTCGCTCCTGCGCGCCGGCCCCCAGGCGGCCAAGCTGCGCATCACCGTCGACGGCCGCCTGCGCCTGGCGGAACTGGTCTGCGACGGCGCGATTCTCGCAACGCCGGCGGGCTCGACCGCCTACAACTACTCCGCCCACGGCCCGATCCTGCCCATCGGCTCGGACGTGCTGGCGCTCACCGCGCTCGCCGCCTTCCGCCCCCGGCGCTGGCGCGGCGCGCTGCTGCCCAAAACGGCGGTGGTCCGCTTCGATGTGCTCGAGGCCGACAAACGCCCCGTCATGGCCGACGCCGACTCCATCGCGATCGCCGATGTGGACTGGGTCGAAATCCGCTCCGAGGACAGCATCCGCCACCGTCTGCTGTTCGATCCCGGCCACGGGCTCGAAGAGCGCCTGATCGCGGAACAGTTCACCTGAGTCCCATTTCTTCATCTTGCCGGCAAATACTCCGGGGGTGAGGCCCGCAAGGGCCGAGGGGGCAGCGCCCCCTCCCTTCCCCGCCCGCCCGACAACCCGGTTCCCACGGCGCGCGCTTTTCGTTAGACCGCCCCCATGAGCGATCTTCCCACACCCAGAGGGCGCCTGACCTCGAACCGCCCGCTGTCCGACCTGACCTGGCTGCGGGTCGGCGGTCCCGCCGACTGGCTGTTCCAGCCGGCCGATCTCGACGATCTCGCTGCCTTTTTGCGCGACCTGGATCCTGCGATCCCGGTTTTCCCGATGGGCGTTGGCTCCAATCTCATCGTCCGCGATGGCGGCATCCGGGGCGTCGTGATCCGGCTGGGCCGCGGGTTCAACGCCATCACGATCGAGGGCCCCCGCGTCACCGCGGGCGCGGCGGCGCTGGATGCCCATGTGGCCCGCCGCGCGGCCGAGGGCGGGCTGGACCTGACCTTTCTGCGCACCATCCCCGGCAGCATCGGCGGGGCGGTGCGGATGAACGCGGGCTGCTATGGCACTTATGTCGCCGACGTGTTCGTCTCGGCCCGGGCCGTGCTGCGCAGCGGAGAGATCGTGACCCTCGGGCCGGAGGATCTCGATTTCCGCTATCGTCAGGCCGACCTCCCCGATGGCGCGGTGCTGGTCGATGCGACTTTCGAGGCACCGCGGGGCGATCCCGAAAGGCTTGCCGCGCGGATGCAGGCGCAGCTTGAGAAGCGCGACGCAACTCAACCGACAAGGGACCGCACGGCGGGATCGACCTTTCGCAACCCCGCGGGGTTTTCCTCGACCGGGCGCGCCGACGACGTGCACGACCTGAAGGCGTGGAAGTTGATCGACGATGCCGGCATGCGCGGGGCGCGCCGGGGCGGGGCGGTCATGAACGAAAAGCACGCCAACTTTCTGACGAATGCAGGGGGCGCCACGGCCGCCGACCTCGAAGGTCTGGGCGAAGAGGTGCGAAAAAAGGTTTACGATTCAAGCGGCATCAGGCTAGAATGGGAAATCATGCGCGTGGGCGAACCGCGCGCGGACTGACCCCGACCGATCCGGACAGGCATTTCACCGGACGGGCGGGACCAAGAACGACAACAGGACCGGGCAAGCAGAAAACCCGGCGGTAACGAGGCACTTGACGTGGATCAGTCGGGCAGGACGATCCCCAAGGTGGCGGTATTGATGGGCGGACCTTCCGCGGAACGCGAAGTGTCGCTCAGTTCGGGGCGCGAATGCGCCGCCGCCCTGCGCGGGGAAGGCTACGAGGTGGTCGAGCTGGACGCAGGCCCCGACCTGTCCGAACGGTTGCGCGAGATTTCGCCGGACGTGGTGTTCAATGCCCTGCATGGCCGCTGGGGCGAAGACGGCTGCGTGCAGGGCATGCTGGAATGGCTGCGGCTGCCCTATACCCATTCGGGCGTTCTGGCCTCGGCGCTGGCGATGGACAAGCAGCGCTGCAAGGACGTCTACCGTGCCGCCGGTCTGCCGGTGGCCGACAGCGGGCTTTACCGCCGCGACGAGGTGTCCGCCCGCCACGTGATGGCGCCGCCCTATGTGGTCAAGCCCAACAACGAAGGTTCCTCGGTCGGAATCCACATCGTGCATGAGGCCACCGAAGCCCCGCCCGCGCTGGGGCCGGAAATGCCGGAACTGGTGATGGTCGAGGCCTTCGCGCCGGGGCGAGAGCTGACGGTTTCGGTGATGGGCGACCGGCCGCTGGCGGTGACCGACATCATCACCGAGGGCTGGTATGACTACGACGCGAAATACACCCCGGGCGGGTCGCGGCATGTGGTGCCGGCACGGATCCCGCCGGATGTCTACGACCTGTGCCTCGACTACGCCCTGCGCGCGCACCGGGCGCTGGGCTGCCGGGGGCTCAGCCGCACCGATTTCCGCTGGGACGAAACCCGTGGCACCGAAGGGCTGGTGCTTCTGGAGACCAACACGCAGCCGGGCATGACGCCCACCTCGCTCAGCCCCGAACAGGCGGCGGTGTCGGGGCTGGGGTTCGGAAAGCTGTGCCGCTGGCTGGTGGAGGATGCCTCATGCGATCGGTGATGCGCGGCGCCAGAGGCGGGCGCAAGCCGTGCCGCGATCCGGCGCCGTCGCGCCTGGCCTATCGGCTCCAGCGCCTGATGCTGACGCCGGGGGTTCGCCTGTCGCTGCGGATCGGCCTGCCGTTTCTGCTGATCTTCGGCCTGACCAGCGCATTTCTGGCCAACGAAAAGCGCCGCGATGCGCTGCTGCTGTTCGTGGCCGAAACCCGCGCCTCGATCGAGGAGCGACCCGAATTCATGATCAATCTCATGGCCATCGACGGCGCCGACGACAGCCTCGCCGAGGACATCCGCGAAGCCGTGGCGCTGGATTTTCCGGTCAGCAAGTTCGATCTCGACCTCGATCAGTTGCGCGAGATCATCACCGGGCTGGACCCGGTGAAGTCGGCCGCCCTGCGCGTGCGCCCCGGCGGCATCCTGCAGGTGGACGTGGTCGAACGCGTCCCCGTGGTGGTCTGGCGCAACCGGGAGGGGATCGAGACGCTGGACGAAACCGGCGCCCACATTCACGATTTGCCCAACCGGCTGGCACGCGCCGACCTGCCGCTGATCGCGGGCGAAGGCGCGGACCGGGCCGTGGACGAGGCGCTGGACCTCTTTGCGGCGGCCCGGCCGATCGAGAGTCGCCTGCGCGGGCTGGTGCGCGTGGGCGAACGGCGCTGGGACGTGGTGTTGGATCGCGGGCAACGGATCATGCTGCCGGCCGAGCGGCCGGTGCAGGCGCTGGAACGGGTGATTGCGCTGAACGAGGTTCAGGATCTGCTGGAACGCGATGTGGCGGTGGTGGACATGCGTATCGACGCCCGGCCAACGGTTCGGCTGAACGAGAACGCCGTCGCGGAACTGACGCGGATAAGAATGACGAACGAGAACGGGCAGTAGACGACCATGAAGGACCTGTATCAGGCTCAGCGGGCAATGCGGCAGATGCGCCAGCAGGCGCTGCAACGCGGCGTGATCGCCATTCTCGATGTCGGCACGACCAAGGTGGCCTGCCTCGTGCTGCGGTTCGACGGCACGGGCCGGCTGAGCGACGACAATTCGATCGGCTCGCTCGCGGGGCAGAGCGGCTTTCGCGTGATCGGCGCGGCCACCACGCGCTCGCGCGGGGTCAAGTTCGGCGAAGTCGATGTCATGCACGAAACCGAACGGGCCATCCGCACTGCCGTGCAGGCCGCCCAGAAGATGGCCGAAGTTCGTGTGGACCATGTGATCGCCTGTTTTTCGGGCGCCAATCCGCGGTCCTATGGGCTCAACGCCCGGATCGACCTGGAAGGCCAGGTCGTGACGGAACACGAAATCGCGCGCGTTCTGGCCGAATGCGAGGTGCCCGAATACGGCGCAGGCCGCGAGGTTCTGCATGCTCAGCCGGTGAACTTCACACTGGACCATCGCACCGGGCTGACCGACCCGCGTGGCCAGCTGGGCCAGTCGCTCGAGGTGGACATGCACATGCTGACCGTGGACGAGGCGCCGATCCAGACGCTGATCCACTGCATTCGCCGCTGCGATCTGGAACTCGCGGGGATCGCCTCCTCGGCCTATGTGTCGGGAATTTCCGCGCTGGTCGAGGACGAACAGGAACTGGGCGCGGCGTGCATCGACATGGGCGGCGGCACGACCTCGATCTCGATCTTCATGAAAAAGCACATGATCTATGCCGATTGCGTGCGGATGGGCGGCGATCATGTGACCAAGGACATCTCGATGGGGCTGCAGGTGCCCATGGCCAATGCCGAGCGGATCAAGACCGTCTGCGGCGGCGTGCAGGCCACCGGCGCGGACGACCGCGACATGATCGATATCGGAGGAGACACGGGCGATTGGGAGCGCGACCGCCGGACCGTCAGCCGCACCGAGCTGATCGGCATCATGCGCCCGCGGGTCGAGGAGATCCTCGAAGAGGTGCGCGTGCGGCTGGATGCGGCCGGCTTCGACCAGATGCCCAGCCAGCAGATCGTCCTGACCGGCGGTGCCAGCCAGGTAACGGGGCTTGACGGTCTGGCCAGCCGGATCCTGGGCCAGCAGGTGCGGCTGGGCCGGCCCTTGCGCGTGCACGGGCTGCCGCAATCGGCCACCAATCCGGGCTTTTCCAGCGCCGTGGGGCTGGCGCTGTTCGCGGCGCACCCGCAGGACGAATGGTGGGATTTCGAGATTCCGGTCGATCGCTACAGTGCCCGCCCGCTGCGGCGGGTGGTCAAATGGTTGCGAGACAACTGGTAACCGCCAGATATGGCGTTAATGCCGAAATCCGGCGGAAAACAGCGGAAAATCGCCCATATTTTGCGGCAATTTTTCGTTTTTTGCGTGACGACCGGACCGCTTGCCGGTAGGGTTGTCGGTGACAGGTAGGAAAGACCGCCCGCTCAATGGGCGGCATGACAGGCGGACCAGTAACATGACTTTGAACCTTTCGATGCCCGGACACGAGGAGCTCAAGCCCCGGATCACCGTTTTCGGCGTGGGCGGCGCCGGCGGCAACGCCGTCAACAACATGATCGAGAAACAGCTCGAGGGCGTGGATTTCGTGGTGGCCAACACCGACGCCCAGGCGCTGCAGCAGTCCAAGGCGCAAAGCCGGATCCAGATGGGCGTGAAGGTGACCGAAGGGCTGGGCGCCGGGGCGCGGCCCAGCGTGGGCGCCAAGGCGGCCGAGGAAAGCATCGAACAGATCGTCGATCATCTGGCCGGGGCGCATATGTGCTTCATCACCGCCGGCATGGGCGGCGGCACCGGCACCGGCGCGGCCCCGATCATCGCGCAGGCGGCGCGTGAACTGGGCGTGCTGACCGTGGGCGTGGTGACCAAGCCTTTCCAGTTCGAGGGCGCCAAGCGGATGCGCCAGGCCGAGGAAGGCGTGGAACAGCTGCAGAAGATGGTGGATACGCTCATCATCATTCCCAATCAGAACCTGTTCCGCCTGGCCAACGAAAAGACCACCTTTACCGAAGCCTTCGCCATGGCCGACGACGTGCTGTATCAGGGCGTCAAGGGCGTGACCGACCTGATGGTCAAGCCGGGCCTCATCAACCTCGACTTTGCCGACGTCCGGTCGGTGATGGACGAGATGGGCAAGGCCATGATGGGCACGGGCGAAGCCGAAGGCGAGGATCGCGCCATCCAGGCCGCCGAAAAGGCAATCGCCAACCCGCTGCTGGACGAGATCAGCCTCAAGGGCGCCAAGGGCGTTCTCATCAACATCACCGGCAGCCACGACCTGACTCTGTTCGAACTCGACGAGGCCGCCAACCGGATCCGCGAAGAGGTGGACCCGGATGCCAACATCATCGTCGGCAGCACGCTGGACACCGACATGCAGGGCGTCATGCGCGTCAGCGTGGTCGCCACCGGCATCGACGCCTCGGATGTCCACAGCGAGGTTCCGGTGCCGCGCCGTCCGCTGTCGCAGCCGCTCAAGCAGACCGTTTCGGTCGAAGAAGCCGCGTCCGAGCCGCTGGAACTGGATCAGCCGGTCGCGGCCGAGGCCGCCGAAGAGCCGACCCTGTTCGAAGGCTTCGAGGTCGAAAAGGCCGCCGCCGAGGACATGGCCGAGGATCTGTTCGAGGATGAGGGCCTCCAGGAGACGGACGACGATCTGCCACCTCCGGCCTACCGCCCCGAGCGCGAGTTTGGGCAGTTCGACGATGCCGCCGTTGACGAGAGCGTCGAAAGCTTTGTCGCGCCGCGTCCGGCGGCCGCGGGCACGGCCTCGCCGCAGACGATGGAACGGCTGCGCGCCGCGGTCCAGAACCAGCCGCGCAGCGATGGGGCGCCCGCGCAACCGGCTGCCCGCCGCGAAGAGCGGCCGCGCTTCGGCATCAACTCGCTCATCAACCGGATGACGGGCCATGCCTCGGACACGCCGGCGGCCCAGGCCGCGCGCCGGCAGCCCCCGGTGACGCAGCCTTCGGCGGCTCCGCAGCCCGAGGAATCGGTCGATCCGGATCAGGAACGGATCGAGATTCCCGCGTTCCTGCGGCGCCAGGCGAACTGATCCACGTCACAATCTGACTCTGGTGAGCGGCCGCGAGGCCGCTCATTTTCTTTGTAAATCAGCGCATTGGGCGAATATTGGCGAGGATTTGCCAAGTTGGTTCGCCCGTGTTTCATTTCGTTGCAAAGCGTGAGTTGTGACATTTTCGGGCCGCATCTACCTGTCGTGACAACACAGCCCGCCGAGGCTGGCCACTGCCACAAGAGGTTCGTTTTGCAGAATACACTGAAGTCGCCCGTCGTCTTTGCAGGTGTTGGACTGCACACAGGCAAAACCGTTCGCATGGCGATCCGCCCCGCCGCCGCCGGCCACGGCATCTGGTTCCGGCGCACCGACATCGAACTGGGCGATGCCATGATCCCCGCGCTTTATGACGCGGTGGACCGGACGCCGCTTTGCACGCGGATCGTCAACGACAGCGGCGCATCGGTCTCGACGATCGAACATGTCATGGCGGCGCTGGCGGGGACCGGCGTGCACAACGCCCTGATCGAGATCGACGGTCCCGAAGTTCCGATCCTTGACGGGTCGTCCGTGCCCTTCGTGCGGGGGATCATGGCACGCGGCATTCGGCAGCTGAACGCACCGATCACCGCCTGGCAGGTGATGAAGCCCGTGACCGTGGAACGCGAAGGGGCGCGGGCGACTCTGTTGCCTGCGGATCGGCTGCGGATCGAATTCCACATCGACTTTGCGGATGCGGCCATCGGGCGGCAAAGCAAGGTGCTGGACATGGCCAACGGCGCCTTTGCCCGCGAGTTGTGTGACAGCCGCACCTTCTGCCGGCTGGCCGACGTGGACACGATGCAGAAAAATGGCCTGGCGCTGGGCGGGTCGCTGGACAATGCGGTGGTGGTGGATGGCGAGCGCGTCCTGACCCCCGGCGGTTTCCGTCACCACGATGAACCCGTGCGCCACAAGATGCTTGATGCGCTGGGAGATCTCGCGCTGGCCGGCGGGCCGATCCTTGGCCATTATATCGGCGAACGCGCGGGGCATGTGATGACGAATACGCTGCTGCGCGCGGCCTTTGCCACGCCGGGGGCTGTCCGGCCGGTGACTTGCGACGCCGAAGTCGCGGCGCGCCTGCCGGGCAAGGGGCTGGTCCGGGACGAAATTCCCGCGGTCGCGTGACCGCGCGGCCTCCGGTCTGCGTGACACGGTTGTTGCCGCCATCGTCCCGGGCACCCATGCGTTTCAGGCGTTTTGCAGCGCGAAATAGTGTGCTAGACCGACCTGCAAGCGGGCGAGAGGCCCCGCGTTCGACCAAGGTGGGCAAGCAAGCATGATCGGCGGCAGAGCGATGGGCAGGGTGTTTGGCGCAGTCCTTCTGGCAGTGTTTCTCGCCGGCTGCTCCGGCATCGGCGGCGGGCCGGCGGCGGATCGGTCGGTCAGGCTGGATGGCTACACGCCCGAACAGATCTATCAGCGCGCCGAATACGAACTGAATCGCGGCCGAACCAACGACGCGGCCTATTTCTTTTCCGAGATCGAGCGGCTCTACCCTTATTCCGACTGGGCCAAGCGGGCGCTGATCATGCAGGCCTATGCCTATCACAAGGGCACCGATTACGAAAACAGCCGCGCCGCGGCCCAGCGCTATATCGACTTCTACCCCGCGGACGAGGACGCAGCCTATGCGCAATACCTGCTGGCGCTGAGCTATTACGACCAGATCGACGAGGTGGGCCGCGACCAGGGGCTGACCTTTCAGGCGCTGCAGGCGCTGCGCACGGTGATCGAGGTCTACCCCGACAGCGAATACGCCACCGCCGCCACGCTCAAATTCGACCTGGCCTTCGACCATCTCGCAGCCAAGGAGATGGAGGTCGGGCGCTACTATCTCAGGCGCAAGCAATACACCGCGGCCATCAACCGTTTCCGATCCGTGGTCGAGGACTACCAGACCACCTCGCACACCGCCGAGGCGCTGTATCGGCTGGTCGAGGCCTATCTGTCTCTGGGGCTGCTCGACGAGGCGCAGACCGCCGGCGCGATCCTGGGCTACAACTACCAGTCCAGCGAATGGTATCAGGAAGCCTACAAGCTGCTGACGGCCAAGGGGCTGGAGCTCAAGTCGCGCGGCAACAACTGGCTGAGCCAGATCTACCGGCAGTCGGTCAAGGGCGAATGGCTGTAACGGCGGGACCGGTGGGCCGCGCCTGACAGGATAGAGGGATGCTGCGCGCGCTTGATATCCGCGACATTCTGATCATCGACCGGCTGGAAATCGAATTCCGGCCGGGGCTCAACGTGCTGACAGGCGAAACCGGGGCGGGCAAGTCGATCCTGCTCGATTCGCTGGGTTTCGTGCTGGGCTGGCGCGGGCGGGCGGATCTGGTGCGGCAGGGCGCCGGGCAGGGCGAAGTGGTGGCCGAATTCGACCTTCCGCCGGATCATCCCGCGCGCGCCGTGCTGGAGCGCGCCGGGATCCCGGCGGGCGACGAACTGATCCTGCGCCGGATGAACACCGCCGAGGGGCGCAAGACCGCCTGGGTCAATGACCGCCGCTGTTCGGGAGAGGTGCTGCGGGCGCTGAGCGAAACACTGGTGGAACTGCACGGACAGCATGACGACAAGGGGCTTCTGAACCCACGCGGGCACCGGGCGATGCTGGATGCCTTTGGCGGTTTGCAGCCGCAACTGGACGCGGTGCGCGCCGCCTGGCGCGGCATGGTCGAGGCGCGCAAGGCGGTGGACGAGCTCGAAGAGGCGCTGGCGCGGGTCCGGTCCGAGGAGGATTACCTGCGGCACGCGGTGGCGGAACTCGACGCGCTGGATCCGCAGCCGGGGGAGGATGCCGAACTGGACGCCCGCCGCCGCATGATGCAGGCGGCCGAGCGGATCCGCGAGGATGTCGCCCGCGCGCTGGCCGCGCTGGGCCGCGACGGGGCCGAGGGCGCCGCGGGCGATGCGCTGCGCTGGCTCGAAGGGGTGGGGGACCGGGCCGAGGGGATGCTGGAGGAACCCATCGCGGCGCTGGGGCGCGCTCTGATCGAGCTGGGCGAGGCGCAAGAGGGGGTAGAGCGGTGCCTTGAGGCGCTGGATTTCAACCCGGCCGAGCTGGAGCAGGTCGAGGAGCGGCTGTTCGCGCTGCGGGCGCTGGCGCGCAAGCACGGGATCGTGCCGGACGATCTGCCGGGCTTCGCCGAAACGCTGCGCGAGCGGCTTGCGGCGTTGGATGCGGGCGACGCCGACCTTGAGGCGCGCCGAACGGCACTGGCCAAGGCCGAGGCGGGCTATTCCAGTGCCGCGGAGGATCTGAGCGCGGCCCGCCGTCTGGCTGCCGGGCGGCTGGATGCGGCGGTCATGGCGGAGCTTGCGCCGCTGAAGATGGAACGCGCGGTGTTCGAAACCCGGATCGAGCCGGCCGAGCCGGGCCCCGAAGGGCACGACGCGGTGACCTTCACCGTCGCCACCAATCCCGGCGCGCCGGCGGGGCCCCTGAACCGGATCGCCTCGGGCGGGGAACTCAGCCGGTTTCTGCTGGCGCTGAAGGTCTGCCTGCGGGGCAATGACAGCGGCCTGACCATGATCTTTGACGAGATCGACCGCGGCGTGGGCGGGGCCACGGCGGATGCGGTGGGCCGGCGGCTGGCGGCGCTGGCACAGGGTGGGCAGGTGCTGGTGGTGACCCATTCGCCGCAGGTGGCCGCCCGCGGCGCGCATCACTGGCGGGTGGAAAAGAAGGTGGCCGACGGGGCGACCCTGTCCACCGTCACGCCGCTGGCGCCGGAGGATCGGGTGGACGAGATTGCCCGGATGCTGGCCGGTGACACGATCACCGACGAGGCCCGCGCCGCGGCCCGGGCGCTTTTGGCGGGCTGAGCGAAGGGGACGGATCGGAAAGGACTCCGTGCCGACCGCCGGGAAGCGCGGAATTTCCATGTCGCGGTACACGTCGCGCGGATACCACAGGGCAGGCCGCCCGTGCCGGGAACCGGCTTTCCAGTCCTGCGGGGCTGCCGTAAAGAGGGGCGAACCGAAACCGAGGCGCACATGCCCAAGTCAACAGGCGCATTCCTGTCCGAGCAGCTCCGGCAGGCCGTCGCGGCTTTCCGGCACGGGCTGCATGTGGTGCGCCAGCGCGGGCCGAACCAGATCCAGTTCTGGTTCATCGCGCTGGGCATCGGTGTCGCCGCCGGTTTCGCCGCGCTGGGCTTTCGACTGGGCATCGTCTGGCTGCAATCGACGCTCTACGGCACCGAGACGCCACAATTCCTGCATTCCCATGCGGAACGGCTGCCTTGGTTCTGGGTTCTGGCGATTCCGGTCGCGGGCGGGCTGGCGGTGGGGTTGATCCTGCATTTCTTCACCCCCGACGGTCGCGTCCGATCGGTGGCCGACGTGATCGAGGGCGCGGCGATCCGCGACGGCCGGGTCGAAACCCGCGCCGGGATCGCCTCGATGCTGGCATCGCTGATCACGCTGAGTTCGGGTGGTTCGACGGGGCGCGAAGGGCCGGTGGTGCACATGGCCGGCGTGATCTCGACCTGGGTGTCGAATCGGATACACGCCGACGGCATCACCGGGCGCGACCTGCTGGGCTGTGCCGTGGCCGCGGCGGTCGCGGCCAGCTTCAACGCGCCCATTGCCGGCGCGCTTTTCGCGCTCGAGGTGGTGCTGCGGCATTTCGCGGTCCATGCCTTTGCTCCCATCGTCATTGCCGCGGTCGCCGGGGCCGTCATCAACCGGCTTGAATTCGGCGATGTGGCCGAGTTTTCTCTGGTCACGCCCGGCGCGCTGCAATTCTATGTCGAATTGCCGGCCTTCCTGCTCTTGGGGCTGGTGTGCGGTCTGGTGGCGGTGATCCAGATGCGGGCGCTGTTCTGGGCCGATGACTTGGGCAGCAACATCCAGGAGAACCTGCGCCTGCCGCGCTGGGTGCGCCCGGCGCTGGCGGGGCTGCTGCTGGGCGCGATCGCGATCTGGTTCCCGCACATCATCGGGGTCGGCTACGAAACGACGCTGCTGTCGCTGAAGGGTGAACTGCTGCTGCGCGAGGCGATCGTCTTTGCCATCGTCAAGACCGCGGCGCTGGCGATCACCATGGGCGGGCGCATGGGGGGCGGGGTGTTCTCGCCCTCGCTGATGATCGGGGCGCTGACGGGGTTGGCCTTCGGCCATATCGCGACCGGGTTCCTGCCGGACTATTCCGGCGCGCCCAACCTCTATGCCTTTGCAGGCATGGGCGCGGTCGCGGCGGCGGTGCTGGGTGCGCCGATTTCCACCACGATGATCGTGTTCGAGCTGACCGGAGACTGGCAGATCGGGATCGCGGTCATGGTCGCTGTGTCGATGTCCACCGCGCTGGCCTCGCGCCTGGTGGACCGGTCGTTCTTTCTCACCCAGATCGAACGGCGCGGCCTGCATCTGGCCGCCGGGCCGCAGGCCTATCTGCTGGCAATGCTGCGGGTGGGATCGGTGATGCGGCCGCTGGAGCAGGCATTGCCGAGCGACGAGGCAGCCGCCCGCGATCTGATGGCGCGCGGTCTGCATGTCTCGCCGGCCGACACTCTGGAGGCGGCGATGCCCGTCTTCGAGGCGCGGGAGCTGCCCTTTCTCCCGGTCGCGGTCGAAACGGACAAGGGCGACCTTCGACTCATCGGCCTCTTGCACGAGGTGGACGCCCTGCGCGCCTACAACCGCCTGCTGGCCGCAACCGCGGCCGAGGAGCATTCCTGAGACGCGGTCAGATCCGCTCTACCGTCACATTGTCGCCGGTGGCAAAGGCCAGCCGGTCCTTGATCTCGGCCACTTGGGGCAGCGGGTCTTCATAGGTCCAGACCGCGTTTTCCAGCGTCGCCGACTTGTTGACGATGGAATAGTAGTTGGCATCGCCCTTGTGCGGGCAATGGGTCACCTTGTCGGTTCGGTCGAGAAAGGCCATCGCCACATCCTGTCGCGGGAAATAGACGACCGGCGGCAGGTTGTCCTCGCACAGCTCGATCGCATCGCGTGTTTCGGCCAGAACCGCCCCGCCCGACCTGACCGTCCAGACCCCGTCCAGCTTGCGAATGATGATCTTGGCTGTCATTCCGCCTCCTTTCCCTGTTGGCTGTTGCGGCGCAGGATAGGCCCCCGCGCCGCCGGCCCCAAGTCAAAGCGGCGCGGTCGCGGCGTTCAGCCACAGTTCCGCCGCGCCACCCACGAGCGGGCCGATCCGTTCGGCCACCGTCGCGTGATAGGCGTTGAGCCAGTCTCGCTCGGCCGCCGTCAGCATGTCGGCAACGATCAGGCGGCGGTCGATCGGCACATGGGTCAGCGTGCGCCAGCACAGCATCTCGCGCCCCGCGTCGCCTTCGGGCAGGTCGGGGGCCGGTTCGACCACCACGAGGTTCTCGATGCGGATGCCGAACGCGCCCTCGCGGTAGTAACCCGGTTCGTTCGACAGAATCATGCCGGGCTCCAGGGGGACGTCGCTCAGCCGGCTCAGCCGCTGCGGTCCCTCGTGCACGCTCAGATAGGCGCCGACGCCGTGGCCCAGCCCGTGGTTGAAATCCTGCCCCGCCTGCCAGAGCGGCACGCGCGCGATCGCCTCGATATGGCACCCGGCCAGCCCGCGCGGCCAGCGCAGGCGGCTCATGGCGATCATGCCCTGCATCACGCGGGTAAAGGCGCGGCGCTCTTGCTCGCCAGGCGCACCGATGGCGATGGTGCGGGTGACGTCGGTGGTGCCGTCCAGGTATTGCCCGCCGCTGTCCAGCACCAGCAGATGCCCGTCCTCCAGCACGGCATTGCTGTCCTCGGTCACGCGGTAGTGGATCACCGCGCCGTTCGGCCCCGTGCCCGCGATCGTGTCGAAGCTGATTTCCATCAGCCGATCGTCGCGGCGCCGGAGCTCTTCGAGCCGTTTCACCACGTCGATCTCGGTGAGCGACCCAGGCGCCTGCGCGTCCAGCCAGCACAGAAACTCGACCATGGCCGCCCCGTCGCGCAGATGCGCCTCGGCGCTGCCTGCGATCTCGGCGGCGTTCTTGCGCGCCTTGGGCAGCAGGCAGGGGTCGGCGCCAAACACCGCCCGATCGCCCAGCGCCTGCGCCACGATCTGCGGAACGGTATCCTCATCCACCAGCACCGGTCCCTCGAGCACCGCCAGAGCGCCTAGAAAGTCATCCGGCGCGCGCACCGTGACCTCGGGGCCGAGATGATCTCCCAGTCCCCGCAGCTTGGCCTCGGCCATGAAAAGATCGACCGCGCCCGTGTCATGCAGAACGGCGAATCCGTGCGCCACCGGGTTGTGCGCCACGTCCGATCCGCGAATGTTCAGCAGCCACATGATCGAATCCGGCAGCGTCAGCACCGCCGCGCGCTGCCCCGCCTTGCGCAGCCCCTCGGCCAGCCGCGCCCGTTTCGACGTCGAGGATTCGCCGGCAAACGCGATCGGATGCGCCCGCACCGGATTCATCGGCGGCGGAGGCTGATCCTCCCAGATCCGGTCCACCAGGTTCTCGCAGGCCGACAGCTCGATCCCCGACCCGTCCAGTTCCTTTGTCAGCTTGCGGATCTCGCCCGCGGAATGCAGCCAGGGATCAAAGCCCACGCGCCCGCCCCGCGGCAGCTTCTCGCGCAGCCAGCCCGACAGCTTCACCTCGGGCCAGGGCACCGGCGTGAACACTTCGGCCACCTGCGCCTTGACCTGGGTGCGATAGCGGCCGTCCACGAAAACGCCCGCGACATCCCGCAGCACCGCGCAGAACCCCGCCGAGCCGGTAAACCCGGTCAGCCAGGCCAGCCGCTCGTCATGCGGCGCGACATATTCGCCCTGATGGGCATCCGACCGCGGCACCAGGAACCCGTCCAGCCCCTCGCGCGTCATCTCCTGCCGCAATGCCGCCAGCCGCGGCGGCCCCTGCTCGGGCCGGGCGGTCACCTCGAATGTCTGGAACATCGCCTCCCCTTCATCTTGCGAAAAATACTCCCGCCGGAGGCAGGCGAGCGTCAGCTCGCCTTCCTGATCCCCATCACCCGCGCGCGCGCCCGCGGATCCTTGTCGAACAGCGCGGCCAGTTGCTCGGTGATGGCGCCGGCCAGCTGCTCGGCGTCGGTGATCGTCACCGCGCGTTCGTAATAGCGGGTCACGTCATGGCCGATACCGATTGCCAGCAGTTCGACCATCTTCTTGCGCTCGACCATGTCGATCACGTCGCGCAGGTGCTTTTCCAGATAGTTGGCGGGGTTGACGCTGAGCGTCGAATCGTCCACCGGCGCGCCGTCGGAAATTACCATCAGGATCTTGCGCGCCTCGGGCCGCAACATCATCCGCCGATGCGCCCATTCCAGCGCCTCGCCGTCGATGTTCTCCTTCAGCAACCCCTCCTTCATCATCAGGCCAAGATTGTCCCGGGTCCGCCGCCACGGGGCGTCGGCGCTCTTGTAGATGATGTGGCGCAGGTCGTTGAGCCGCCCCGGCTGTTGCGGGCGCCCGTCGTTCAGCCAGGCCTCGCGCGCCTGCCCGCCCTTCCAGGCGCGGGTGGTAAAGCCGAGAATCTCGACCTTCACGTTGCAGCGCTCCAGCGTCCGCGCCAGCACGTCGGCGCAGATCGCAGCGATCGAAATCGGCCGGCCGCGCATCGAACCCGAGTTGTCCAGCAAGAGCGTCACCACGGTGTCGCGGAACTCGGTGTCCTTCTCGACCTTGAAGCTCAAGGGCGTCGTGGGGTTCGCCACCACCCGCGCCAGCCGACCGGCATCCAGGATCCCCTCGTCACGGTCGAACTCCCAGCTGCGGTTCTGCTGCGCCTGAAGGCGGCGCTGCAGCTTGTTGGCCAGCCGGCTGACCGCGCCCTTGAGCGGCTCCAGCTGCTGGTCCAGATAGGCGCGCAGGCGCTCCAGCTCGGCCGGCTCGGCCAGATCCTCGGCGGCGACCTCTTCGTCATGGGCGTCCAGATAGACCTTGTAGTTCGGGTCGGCCTCGGACGGCGGAGGCGGCGGGGGCGGCTCGAGCGGCGCGTCGGCCTCGGGCATGTCCACCTCGTCATGCATGTCTTCGTCCGACATCTCGTCGGCGGTGACCTGCATCTGATCCGGCTGGTCCTGCTGTTCGGCGTCGGGGTCCATCTCGGCCTCCGAGTCGTCCTGGTCCTGGTCGCCGCTGCTGTCGGGTTCGGACTGCTCCTCGTCCTGGCTGGCCTCTTCTTCGGACTGGTCGTCCTGGTTGTCGGGATCCTCGCCCAGCTGGTCGCCATAGCCCAGATCCTCGATGATCCGGCGCGCGAGCCTGGCAAAGGCCGCCTGATCCTCGAGCACCGAATCGAGATCGGCCAAGGTCTCGCCGGCATGCTGTTCGATATATCCCCGCCACAGATTCATCACGTTCGCCGCCGGGCCGGGCAGGTCGCGCCCGGTGGCCAGATGCCTGATCAGAAAGCCCGCCGCGTCCGCCAGCGGCGCCTCGGCGGGATCCTTCAGCCGGTCGAACCCTTTGCGCAGGGTTTCGTGGGTGATCTTGACGTCGATATTGCTGGCCGTTCCGGGCATGTGGCGGGCGCCGACGGCCTCGCACCGGGCGGTTTCCATTGCCTCGTAGAGGTCGCGGGCCATGTCTCCGCGCGGGACATAGCGGTTGTGCAGCGCATCGTCGTGATAGCGCCGACGCAGCGCCAGCGCGTCCGCCGTGCCGCGCGCAAGCAGCACCTCTTCGCGGTCCATGCGTCGGCTGACCTGCGGCAGGCGCATGGTCTCGCCGCTCAGCCCCGAGGGATCGACCGTGTAGCTGACCGTCAGCTCCGGGTCGTCGGCCATGACTTTGGCGGCCTCGGCCAGCGCCTTCTTGAACGGATCGGCGGGATTGTCGGATTTCTTCATGTCCGGTCCTCGTTCGGGGCGGTCCGCCCCGCGTGGCAAAGCGTGTTGCAACTTATTTCGGTCATGCCATGGCAAATGACAAGACGCGAGGCGGCCGGAGCGGGATCGCGGCTGCGCCGCGATGCCTCCGGCGGGAGTATTTTCGGCAAGATGAAGAACGGGGCGGTCACGCCGGCAGCGGCGCTTTGCCGGTGGCGAGCCGGGCCAGAAGGTCCACATGCACGTCGAGCGCGTCGATCACCGGATAGCCGGGATCCTGCCCGTCGAAGGCGAGGTTCAGGTCGGTGCCGGCGAGCACCACGGCGTCGGCGCCCAGGTCGCGGATCATGCGGGCGCCGGCGTCGAGAAAGAGGGCGCGTTGTTCCGCGGTGCAGGCCCCCGTCACGGCCATGTCCTGATAGCTTTGGCCGAGCCTTTCCATGTCGTCGTCAAGGGTCACCGCGCGGGTTCGGCGGAGCTGGCCGTAAAGGCGCGTGCGCATCACGGCACGGGTGCCGAGGAGCCCCACGCAGCCGATGCCTTGGCTGACGAAGAAGTCGTCGAGCGGTGCCACGGCCGAGACCAGCGGCAGGGAGGCGCGTTGCACGGTTTCGTCAAAGCAGAAATGTCCACCCAGCGAGGTGATCGCCGCGCAGTCGCAGCCCGCCGCCCGCAGCCGGTCGATCAGGCGGGCATAGATCTGCGCCTGTTCGACCCTGTTGTCGGCCAGGTTGTTGCGGATCAGCGTCTGCACGTCGGCATGGACGATGGTCAACTCGAGCCCGCCGCCGAGGCGTTCGACCGCCGCGGTCAGGCGCTGATAATAGACCACCGTCGCCGCGACGCCGATGCCGCCGATCAGGCCGACATGCATGTCAGCCGACGCTGACGTTGGCGGCGCTTTCGGGCAGTTCCTCATCAAAGCAGCGCTGGTAGAATTCCGCCACGGTCTGGCGTTCCAGTTCGTCGCATTTGTTGAGGAAGGTCACGCGGAAGGCATAGCCGATGTCGCGAAAGATCTCGGCGTTCTGCGCCCAGGTGATGACCGTCCGGGGCGACATCACCGTGGACAGTTCCCCGTTCATGAAGGCCGTGCGGGTCAGGTCGGCCACGGTGACCATCTGGCTGACGGTCTTGCGGCCCTTCTCTGTGTTGTAATGCGGGGCCTTGGACAGCACGATCGCGCATTCCGCGTCATGGCTGAGATAATTCAGCGTGGCGACAAGGCTCCAGCGGTCCATCTGCGCCTGGTTGATCTGCTGCACGCCGTGGTAAAGGCCCGTCGTGTCGCCCAGGCCCACCGTATTCGCGGTGGCAAACAGGCGGAAATAGGGGTGGGGCGTGATGATCTCGTTCTGATCGAGCAGCGTCAGCTTGCCGTCATGTTCCAGCACGCGCTGGATCACGAACATCACGTCGGCGCGTCCGGCGTCGTATTCGTCGAACACGATCGCGGTGGGGTTGCGCAGCGCCCAGGGCAGGATGCCTTCGTGGAATTCGGTCACTTGCTTGCCGTCGCGCAGTTTGATCGCGTCCTTGCCGATCAGGTCGATCCGGCTGATATGGCTGTCGAGGTTCACGCGCACGCAGGGCCAGTTGAGCCGCGCGGCGACCTGTTCGATATGGGTCGATTTGCCGGTGCCGTGATAGCCCTGAATCATGACGCGGCGGTTGTGGCTGAAGCCCGCGAGAATCGCCAACGTGGTGTCGGGGTCGAACTTGTAGGTCGGGTCGATTTCGGGCACGCGGTCGTTGCGCTCGGCAAAGCCGCGCACGATCATGTTGGTATCGATCCCGAACACCTCGCGGACCGGAAAATCCTCGGTGGGTCTCGCATTGGGATCGAGGGCGACTTCAGCCATCTCGTGGTCCTTTTTCTACGGATAATTCTGCTTCGGCTCGTGGTGCAACATATCGGCGCCGATCACAAGGGGCAGGGCGAA
Source organism: Jhaorihella thermophila (assembly GCF_900108275.1). Taxonomy (GTDB): domain Bacteria; phylum Pseudomonadota; class Alphaproteobacteria; order Rhodobacterales; family Rhodobacteraceae; genus Jhaorihella; species Jhaorihella thermophila. The sequence continues at coordinate 144,986 of NZ_FNVD01000002.1, read as the reverse complement.
AAGCGACCTGTCGAGGCGTCATTTGGGAAACGTCACGTCAATATTCAATGGGTGTCAGTCGTCCAGCGCCGCCCTGAGCCGGGCGCGCGTGGCCGGATTGAGCCGCGCGGCGTCGATGCGCACGACGCCGCCATCGTCAGTCGGAACCTCGACGGGCTGGGCCTGCGCGTGCTTGATGTCGGTGACCTCGTAGGGGATGATCTCGTGCGAAATGCCGGCGAGAAGGTCGTTATCGGCCGCCAGCTCCCGGTTCAGCCGTCGTAACCGGCCGGCAAGCCGCGGTTGGTGGCCGGCGAAGAGAAAGCCGAACGTGCCCGCGACCGCCAGATAGGCCAGCACGAACTTGAACGAGGTCAGGCGATCGCCACCGTCTGGGTCACGCAGACCAGTTGCAGCCCGCGCACATCGCCCACCTTCCAGTTGCGCTCGGGGCTGTCGGGGAGGGTGTCGTGGCAGGACACGCAAGCGTCGGACATGACAACCGGAGTGGTCAGGGTCAGGCTGTCGTTCAACAGGTCGCCGGTGGCTTCGGTCAGTGAAGCGGGAGGGGCGTCGCCGCTGCGGAAAGTAGCAAACGCCCGCGTTTCAACGGGGGCAGGTCATGTGACGGCTGGCCCAGGAACGGATAGTCCGACACGAAGCGATAGCCGACATGGTTCTGCGCATCGTGCACCGTCTCCCCCAGCTCGATCGACAGGGTGGCGGGCACCGGGATCGCGCCCTTGACCTGATGATGGTTGTGCAGCGTCTGCACGTTGCCCTCGGCCTCGCGTGCGCGGGCGACCACGTTCGCGGCATAATAGCCGCGGAACCCGTTGATGATCCCGTTCAGGTTGGACGCCTGCCGGGACAGGTTGCGTTCCGACAGCGCGACGAGATTCAGCCGGACCGCGACGGGCAGCATCACCAGCGCCAGCGCGACCACGAAGAACAGGATGCGCGGGGGGGTGGTCAGGCAGTCGCTCAGGCAGTCCATGCCGCCCCTCCGGTATGGCCGTGGGATATGACCTCTATCGCAAAACCGGGCCGCGGGCCATGGTTGCCGTCACTTGAAGTGGCGGCTGTCCTTGATCTGCTCCCAGGCCCAGACGACCTGTTGCAGCTGTTCTTCCTGGCTGCGGTCGCCACCGTTCAGGTCGGGATGCAGAACCTTGATGAGCTTCTTGTAGGCCTTGCGCACCTCGGCCTTGGTCCAGGTGTCCTCGGCTTCGAGGATCTCGATGGCGCGGCGTTCGGTCGGGGGCAGGCGGCGGCCGGTGGCCTGCCGGCCCGGGTTCTTGGTGGCTTTGTCGCCCAGAACCTGGTGCGGATCCTCGATTCCCAGCCGCGCCCAGGCCCGCCGTTCGGGGTCGTTGAGGGGGCGCGTCTTGCGCTCCCACACCTTGTCGCGGGACATCTGCGCGTTGATCTCGGCTTCGGTCGTGCCCTCGAAGAAATTCCACTTCTGGTTGTATTCGCGCACATGCTTCTGGCAGAACCAGTAATAGTCGTCCAGTACGTCGGGGGCCTTGGGCGCGCGGAACTTGCCCGGTTCCTGGCAGCCGTCATGGTCGCAGATGCGGGTCGAGGTTTCCGACGCCCCCGACATCGCCCGCCGGCCGCGCGGCTTTTTCTTTTTCGCGGCAGACACGGAGATATCGAAACCAAAGGGGTCGGGTCTGGGCATGACGGGGCTCCTTCGACGGCATCTTTTCGACTCGGAAGCGGCAGTTTAGTCTAAGCCGCAGGAGATAGAAGAGGGGTCCGGGAAATTTTTCGCCGGACGAGACAAACGGGCAGGGATCATATGAGTGTGACCGAGGAAATCCGCAACCGGCTGGAACAGGCGTTCCGGCCCACGCTGCTGGAGGTCGTGGACGACAGCGAACGCCACCGGGGCCATGCGGGCTATCGCGAAGGGGGGGAAAGCCATTTCAACGTGACGATCCGGGCGGCGGCCTTTGCCGGCATGTCGCGCATCGAACGTCACCGCGCGGTGCACGCGGCGCTGGGCAAGGATCTGGTCGGGCGCATCCACGCGCTGGCGCTGGACATCGGCGCCTGACGCGCCCGGCCCGAAGGAGACATGGCGATGACCCTTTCCGAACAAGCCGCCGAGACGCTGGCGCTGCAGGCGCTGGCATGGCTGGTCGCCAATGACGATCTGCGCCCGGTCTTCATGGGCGCATCGGGCGCGTCCGAGGCCGATTTGCGCGAACGCGCGGGCGAGCCGGAGTTTCTGGCTTCGGTGCTGGACTTTCTTCTGATGGATGACGCTTGGGTGATCGGGTTCTGCGATACGGTGGGCGAACCCTACGAACGGCCGATGCAGGCCCGCGCGGCGCTGCCCGGCGGGGCGCAGGTGCATTGGACATGACGATGCGCGTTGATGCGATCCTGTTCGACAAGGACGGCACGCTGTTCGATTTCGCCACCACCTGGGGGGCGTGGGCGCGGGCCTTCCTGCTGCGCGCAACGGGCGGAGACACGGCGCGGTGCCGGCTGGTCGGGGCTGAGATCGGCTATGATTTCGACACGGGCCGGTTCGACCCGTCCAGCATCGTGATCGCCGGCACCACCGCCGAGGCGGCCGAGGCGCTGTTGCCCCATTTCCCCGAGATGGGGCGGCATGCATTGATCGCGCTCCTGAACGAAGAGGCCGCCCGCGCGCCGCAGGCCGAGGCGGTGCCGCTCGTCCCTTTGCTGGACGACTTGCGCGGGCGGGGGCTGCGACTGGGGGTTGCGACGAACGACTCGGAGGGGCCGGCGCGGGCGCATCTGCGGGGCGCCGGGGTTCTGGACCGGTTCGATTTCGTCGCCGGGTTCGACAGCGGACACGGGGCCAAACCGGAACCGGGGCCGCTGCTGGCCTTTGCCGATCACGTGGCGGCCAACCCGAACCGGATCGCCATGGTCGGCGACAGCCTGCACGACCTGGTTGCCGGGCGGGCGGCGGGCATGGTGACGGTTGCGGTTCTCACCGGTTTGGCAACGCACGATGATCTCGCGCCTCATGCCGATGTCGTGCTGCCCGATATCGGGCACATTCCAGGCTGGCTGGACGGGTGATTTGCGCAAATAAAAAGCCCGGCAAAACTGCCGAGCTTTGCAGTTTTTCTGCTTCGGCGGTCAGATCGGAAGGTTCTGCATGATCTGTGCCAGAAGCCCGGTGCTGCTGAGCACGGCGACCAGCCCGGTGAAGGACAGCACCTGCGTATTCAGCCGCAGATCTTCGCCGCGCGCCAGGTTGACCGCGGCCAGCGAGGCGGCGACCGGCGCGGAGAGAATCGCGACCATCCCGGTCATGCCCCATACGGCTAGACGGCGGATGTCGTTTTGCGCGCGCTCGACATCCGTCAGGTAATCTTCGTCCAGCGGGTCGTCCGACCGGAACGCCATCGCAAGGGTTTCCTCTTCGCTCAGGGTATGAGCCTGTTCGGCGGCCTTTGCGTGAATGTCGTAGTGATCGTCAATCTGGTCGAGTGTTTCATCCACCGGCGCAAAGCGTTCGGCCGGGGTCAGGCGCGATCTGCAACCGCGCACGCGATGCGGCGACACATTGGTGAAGGCGCTGAGAAACTGCTCGACGGTCAGGACCGTGCCGGGATCCATCCACTCGATGCTTTCGGCGTTGCAGATGTCCACCATGCGGTAGAGCATGACGACCATCATCAGTTCGGAAATGTCGCGATCCTCGTACTGGTCGTCCGCCGGAACCATCGAGATTTCCAGCCTCTGGCATTGACCGCCAAGCGGGCGATCCTCGGCCTTGTCTGAGAAATGCCGCGCGTTCATCGTCAGTTCGACCATGTAAAGGCTGGTCACCACCACCGCCGTGTTCGAATCGCGCACGCTCTGGCGCTCCACGCGCTGGCCGTAGTCTTCGAGGGTAGCCGTCACGATCCGGCAGAACTGATCGATTGAAACAGGATGGTCGTCACGAAAGACGAGCCCGCCGTGATAAATGGACGTCCGAGTCACTTTTGCGCCCTCCAGTAAGCTGCTCTTGAGCGGACGCTATCGGCGAAAGGTGGTCGAACTTTGGCAAGTTTTGTCAAACTTGGTGACATGCGGCGGGCCGCGTGCCGTCCCGTCGGTTTTCACGGGCGGTCGATTCTCGCCCCCATGATCGCCAGCGCCTGTTGATAAACCGTTGCCGCGTTCCATTCCTTGAGCACGGCGAAATTTGGCTGGCCGGGCTGATAGCCCTTGCCCCGTTTCCAGCCCTTCCTGCGCAGGTAGTTGGCGGTCGAGGCGAGCGCGTCAGTCACGTCATAGAGATCGACCCGTCCGTCCCCGTTGCCGTCCACGCCATAACGCAGCGCGTTTCCGGGCAGGAATTGCGTATGCCCCAGCTCGCCATGACGCGCGCCCAGGGTCGTGGCGGTGATACTGCCCCGATCCACCAGTTTCAGCGCCCCGATGGCGTGGGGGCGGAACAGTTCCGGCCTGCGGCAATCATAGGCCAGGGTCGCGATGGCCGAAACCACCGGGCTGTCGCCCATGAACCAGCCGAACCCGGTCTCCATCCCGTGAATTGCGATCAGGATACCGGCCGACACGCCATAGCGGCGCTCCAGCGCGGCATAGAATTCGGGGGTGCGGGACTTGCGCTTGCGCCCCTGGGCCACGATCGCATCGGCGCCGCGCACCCGCATGAACTTTTCAAGACCGTAGCGAAAGGATTTCTGCTGGCGGTCCGCCGCGATCGTGCGGGTGGCGTATTGCGCCCGGGCCAATGCGCGCAGTCCCTTGCCGCGAACCCCGGCCTTGCGGGCCTCTTTCGCAAACTCCGCCTTCCACGCCTCAAAGCCGCTTGCGTCATTGCCGCAAGGCGCGCCGAGGGCCGCCCCGGCCCAGATCAGCCACCCCAGACCCAGGGACACAATGCGTTTCATGGCAAATTCCTTCTCAAGAACGGGGACAGGTCAAGAACGGGGACAGGCTAATCCTGGCCGGGCGGCGCGCTCAAGAGGCAAGCGCCGGGACATCGAAAAAGCCGGATGCAGGGTGCAAAAAAGTCTTTGCGACATGTCGAGCCTTCGCCATACCCTTACGAGGCGTCAAGTCCAGGCAACATGCTGATGACCATATCGTTCTCGCGACGCGATCTTGTCCTGTCGGCGCTGGGCCAGTCGCCCTGCCGTCCATCGTGAGAGGGGCGCCGCGCGAGTTGCGCCTGGGCATCACGCCGGTATTTCTGGACAATGACGCCGAAATCCTGACCGCCCTGCGCTCTGCCTTGCAGGAGGCTGCCGGCCAACGGGTCCAGTTCGAGCAACGCCGCACCTATGAAGAAGTGACCGGCATGTTGCTGGAGGGGGCGATCGAGGCCGCGTGGCTGTGCGGTTACCCCTTTCTTCAACACCGCGCCACGCTGGCGCTGATGGCGGTACCGCTCTGGCACGGCAAGCCGATGTATCAGTCCTATGTCATCGTGCGGGAGGGGGATGATGCGAAATCGTTGGCCGATCTGCGGGGCGGAACGCATGCCTTTTCAGATCCGAACTCGAACTCGGGTTTTCTTGTCACCGCTTCGGATCTGGCGCTGAAAGGCGAAAAGGCCGAGGACTTCTTTCGCCGCACGATCTTTACCTACGGGCATCGCAACGTGGTGCGGGCGGTGGCGGATGGGCTGGCGCGATCGGGCAGCGTGGATGGCTATGTCTGGGAATCGCTGGCGGCCCTGGAACCGGAACTGGCAGGCCGCACCCGGGTCGTGACGCGCAGCGAATGGCTGGGTTTCCCGCCCTTCTGCACCCGCGCAGGGCACTTGGCCGATCCCGGCGTTGCCGCCCTGCGAAAGGCACTGCTGGGACTGGACAGGACGGAGGCCGGGCGACACGCGCTGGGGCTGCTCCTGCTGGACGGGATGACGGCGGGCGATGTGTCGCTGTTCGACGGGATCGCGCGGCGGATGCGGCTGCTGGCCTCGTTGCGCTGATGTCGGCGATCCTGCGAATACCGCTGAGCATCCGGGTGCCGTTGCTGACGGCGCTGCTGATGGTGGCGCTGGGCGTGGTCGCTTCGCAGCAGGTGCTGGCTGCGCTTGACCGGTTGCAGGATGCCCGCATCCGCGAAATCGCGCGGCTGCATGTGGAAACGCTGTCGGTCGCGCTGGGGCCTCATGTGCTGCGCGACGATGTCTGGGAGGTCTATGACACGCTGCAACGCGCCGCCGGTGAGGGCGAGGGCCGGCGGATGATCTTCACCGCCGTTGCCGACGAAGACGGGCGCGTGATCGCGGCCACGCTGCCGGACCGGGCGCCGCTGGACAGTTCCATCGCCGAGATATCGGACGGCGCGCAGCCGCCCGCCAATCTCACCGTGCCCAGCGACGAAGAGACGCTGCGGCTTGTCGCGCCACTGGTCTATCAAGGGCGCGAGGTCGGGCAGGTCGTGACTGAGCTTGACGTCGCCGACCTGGTTGCGGAACGGCGTCGGGCGGGGCGGCTGCTCTTGCTGGGAAACGCGGTGGCGACCGGAGTTCTGGCCCTGCTGGGCTATTTTCTGATGCGCCGGATGCTGCGGCCGATCACCCGGCTGTCGCAGCGGATGCGCGACACCAGCGACCAGCCCGAGCAGGTGCCCGAAACCGAGATCCCGCGCGGGGATACCGAGCTTTCGCGGCTGGTGCATACCTACAACGCCATGGCCCGAACGCTTGTCGCCAAGCGGGACGCCGAACGCCGCCTGGCCGAGCGCGAGCGCTTTGTCAGCCTGGGCCGGTTGTCGTCTGCGCTGGCACACGAGATCAACAATCCCTTGGGCGGGCTGCTGAACGCCGCGGACACGATCCGCGAATATGCCGACCGGCCCGAAGTGGTGCGCCGGTCGGCCGAGCTGCTGACGCGCGGGCTCAACCATCTGCGCGACGTCTCGCGGGCGATGCTGGAACAGAACCGGTTGGATCGCTCCGGCGCGGCGCTGTCGGCAGAGGACTTCGAGGACATCCACCTTCTGATCGGCCCCGAGATCAACCGGCAGGCGCAACGGCTGAGCTGGAAGGTCGAGGTGACGCCGACCGCGCTGGAGGTGTTGCCGGCGGGTCCGGTCCGCCAGAGCGCGTTGAACCTGTTGCTGAACGCTTCGGCAGCGGCGGGTCGGCAGGGGCGCGTGTGGTTTCGGGTCGCGCCGGACCGCGATCATCTGCACATGATGGTCGCCGACACCGGCCCCGGTCTGTCAGGAAGCGCCCGCACGCGGCTTCTGTCCTCGGGGCCGGTTCCGCCGGGCGGGGGCGTGGGCTTGCGTCTGGTGCATGATCTGGTCGAAGAACTGGGCGGAGTGATTCAGCTCGATCGCCGCGACGGGCGCACCGAAATCGCGGTATCGTTGCCGCTGAAAGGCAAGGAAGATCCGCAATGCTGAACGGGTTCCGCATCGCTTTGGTCGAAGACGACGAGATCATGGGCCATTCGCTGGTTCAGCGGCTGGAACTCGAAGGGGCCGAGGTGATCTGGATGAAGCAGGTCGGGCGCGCCATCGGGGCCTTGCGCACCCCGCGCGCCCATCGACGCGGTGATCTGCGACATCCGCCTGCCTGATGGGGACGGCGAGGATCTGTTCAATCGGCTGATGGAAACCACCACCCCGCCGCCGTTTCTGTTCATCACCGGGCATGGAGGCGTCGAAAAGGCCGTGCGGCTGATGCAGGCGGGCGCGGCCGATTACATCACCAAGCCGTTCGAGATGGCCGTGTTCCTTGATCGGCTGACATTGCTGCTGAACGCCAGCGGCGACCAGGACATGCCGCCGCTTCTGGGCATCTCGCCGGCGGCCCGCCGGGTCGAAGAGATGGCCGAACGCGCCGCGCGGATCGATCGGGCGGTTCTGATCCGAGGCGGGCCGGGCTCCGGCAAGGAACTGGTCGCCCGGCGTATCCACGAACGATCCGACCGCCGCGCGGCCCCTTTCGTGGTGGTGAACCTCGCACGAGAGCCTGACGTGCAGGCGGCGATGTTCGGGCCGGGCGGCGCCATCGAACGCACCGGCGAAGGCGTCCTGTTCCTGCGGGCGCTCAGCCGGATGCCGGGGCAGGCGCAGCAGGCGCTGGCCGACGTTCTGGATGCCGCTTTGCCGGCCGGGTCATTGCCGCCTGTGGCCATGACATGGACAAGGTGGTGCAGTCCGGCGGCTTCGATGCCGATCTGTTCTATCGACTCGACATGGTGGAACTGCCGGTCCCGCCACTGTCGGAACGCCCCGAGGATGCCGTCTGGTTGATGGAGCACCTGTTCGACCGGCTCAACCCCCGCCGTGACCGACCGCTGAAACACATCAGCCGTCTGGCCGAACAGGCCGTGCGCGCACATGACTGGCCGGGCGGCGGCCGCGAGCTGCGCGCGCGGTTGTCCCGCGGACTTGAAACCGCGCAGGGAGAGATGCTGCTGCCCACGGACCTGTTCCCGGAACGGATCGCCGACGGCGACCGCATCCTGACGCTGGCCGAGGCCCGCGAACAGGCCGAGCGCCGCCAGATCGTCGCCGCGCTGGAACGCACGGGCGGCCAGATCGGGCAGGCGGTGAAATTGCTGAAGGTGTCGCGGACGACTCTGTGGGAAAAGATGCAGAAACTGGGCCTGTCCGCTGGAGCCGATCAGGCCTGAACTTCTGCGCCGCGGCATGTTCGAAAATCCGAACACCCAATTTAATTTCGAAATTACAAGGTCTTAACCTGAACCAATTCCCGAAATGCGCGCCCCATCGACCTTCTTGGCGGTGATAGTTTTGCTGTCACCACAAGTTGGGAGGAAACTCATGAAAAGATGCAAAGGCATGGTCGATGTCGGCCGTCGCCAGTTCCTGCGCGGCGGTGCGATGGCAACCGCTGGCGCAGCCGTCGCGGCGGTGGCCCCTGCGCAAGAGGCCAAGGCGGCCCCGGCGCTGGCGCAGATCGACTACCCGTCGAACAGGCTGGCCAACGTGGCCGACCTGAAGGTCAACGAACCCGTGGACATCGAATATCCCGACGCCGACAGCCCCGGCGTTCTGCTGAAGTTGGGCCAGTCGGTCGAGGGCGGCGTGGGCCCGGACGGCGACATCGTCGCCTTCTCGACGCTCTGTCCGCACAAGGGTTTCAACATGTCCTACAACGGCGAGGATCACACCCTGAACTGCCCTGGCCACTTCTCGCGCTTCGACGTCGAGGCCGGTGGCCAGCAGACCTGGGGCCACGCCACGTCGAACGTTCCGCAATTCACCCTGCGCGTCGATGACAAGGGCGACATCTACGCCGAAGGCTGCAGCGACCTGATCTACGGCCGCATGTCGAACGTGCTGTAAGGGAGAGGATCACACATGGCTTACAAGAGACAGATCGACCGCCTTCCGATCCCGCCCGCGGACGCGAAGGTTCACAACGTGACCTGCCACTATTGCATCGTCGGCTGCGGCTACAAGGCCTACACCTGGCCGCGCAACAAGCAGGGTACGCCGGAAAACAACGCCTTCGGCGTGAACCTGAACGAACAGCAGGGTGCCATGGGCACCTGGGTCAACCCGTCGATGTATAACATCGTCAAGCAGGACGGGAAGGACGTGCACCTGATGGTGGTGCCCGATGACGACTGCGTGGTGAACTCGGGGCTCGGCTCGATCCGCGGCGCGCGGATGGCGGAAAACCGCCCTTCGGAGATCACGCTCACCCAGCAGCAGCGCCTGACCGACCCGATGGTGTGGCGCAACGGCGTGTGGCAGCCGACGTCGTGGGATGACGCGCTGGATCTGGTGGCCCGTGTCACGGCGAAAATCCTCGCCGAATACGGCGAGGACGAACTTCTGGTGTCGATGTTCGACCACGGCGGCTCGGCCGGCGGCTATGAAAATACCTGGGCGACCGGCAAGCTCTACTTCCAGAGCATGAAGGTCAAGAATTGCCGGATCCACAACCGCCCCGGCTACAACTCCGAGGTGCATTCGTCCCGCGACATGGGCGTGGGAGAGCTGAACTACAGCTACTCGGACTACGAAGTGACCGACACCATCTTCGTCGTCGGTGCCAACCCGATGGAGACGCAGACCAACCTGTTCCTCAACCACATGGTTCCGGGGATGCAGAACGGGGCGAAGTTCATCATGGTGGACCCGCGCCGGACGGTCACGGTGAACGCCGCCGAGGAAGTCGCCGGCAAGGAGAACGTGCTGCATCTGGCGATCACGCCGGGCACCGACATGGTGCTGTTCAACGCGCTGCTCACGCATATCGTGGACAACGGCTGGATCGACAAGGAGTTCATCGCCAACTCCACTTTCCAGGGCGGAGAGGCCGTGGCCGAAGATTCCGGTCAGCCGGCGGGTCTGGGCAGCCTCGACTATGCCATGGAAACCTGCCGCACCTCGCTGGGTGAGGCGGCGGAAATCTGCGGCGTGTCCAAGGACGACATCGTCAAGGTCGCCGAGTGGATCGCCAAGCCGCATGATGACGGGTCGCGCCGCAAATGCGTCACCGCCTATGAAAAGGGCATCATCTGGGGCAACGACAACTACCGCACCATCGGCGCGCTGGTGAACATCTCGCTGGCCACCGGCAATATCGGCCGCGAAGGCGGCGGGTGCTGCCGTCTGGGCGGTCACCAGGAAGGCTACTACCGTCCCTCGGACGCCCATGTGGGCCGTCCGGCCACCTATTTCGACCGGCACCTGATCCGCGGCGGCGGCAAGGTCTATCATATCTGGGCCTGCGACCACTACAAGACCACGCTGAACGCGGCCGAGTTCAAGCGCGTGCTGAAGAAGCGCGCCGACATGGTCAAGGAGGCGATGGACGCAGCCGCCGGCGGCACCCGCGAGGAGCTGGTGGACGCGATCGTCGCGGCGGTCAACGCGGGCGGTCTGTTCGTGGTGGACATGGACATCATCCACAGCCAGATCGGCCAGAACGCGCATGTGATCCTGCCCGCCTGCGAAGCCAACGAGATGAACCTCACCTCGATGAACGGCGAGCGGCGCCTGCGTCTTTCCGAGAAATACATGGACCCCTACGGCCAGTCCAAGCCCGACTGCCTGATCGCGGACGGCATCGCCCAGAACATGGAGCGCGTCCTGAACGAGATGGGCAACGACGAATATGCCGATCAGTTCAAGGGCTACGACTGGGAGACCGAGGAAGACGCCTTCATGGACGGCTACCATCAGGGCAACCCGGAAGTGACCTATGAGCGCCTGCGCGCGATGGGCAACAACGGGGTGCAGGAGCCGGTCGTGGGTTATGAGAACGGCAAGCTGATCGGCACGCCGCGTCTCTATGCCGACGGCAAGTTCGACCGGCATGGCCGCGAGGACAAGAAGGCGCTGTTCTGTGCGGCCCAGTGGCGCGGTTATGCCGCCGAAGGCAAGGCGCGCGAGGCGGCGAACCACTAGTTCTTCGTCAACAACGTGCGGGCCAACATCTTCTGGCAGAACCAGTTCCTGGATCAGGCCAACGACTTCATCCAGGACCGCTTCCCCTATCCGTTCATCGAGATGAACCCCGACGACATGGCCGAAATGGGCATCAACGCCGGCGATCTCATCGAGATCACGAACGAGAACGGGGCGACCCAGGGCATGGCCTATCCCACCGACACCGCCAAGCGCGGCCATGTGGCGATGGTGTTCGGCTCGCCCGCGGGCAGCCGGGGCAACGTGGTGAACCCGGGTGTCAGCGAACTCATCCCGCCCGAGTACAAGCTGACCTTCGGCAACATCCGCAAGCTGGCCGACGCCACGCCGCGGTCCAGGGCCGTTTCCTTCAAGTCGAAGGAATAAAAGGCGTAACCCTAGGCGCAGAACGACGGAACGGGCGGCCTTTGTGCCGCCCGTTTCTTTCTGGCGCCGGGGATCATGGTGTCTGGTGCCGGGGATGGCAGGGGCAATGTGGCCGCGGGGCGGGGGGCTCTGCCCCCCGCGCCCCCCGGGGTATTTCGGACCAGAAAGAAGCTGGTTGGAGTGCTGTCGTCGGAGAGGCAGTCGTTCCGAGGTCAGATCCCTGCGTCGACGATGGCGCGGGCAAGGATCGGAACGGTCTGCGCGTTCAACCCGGCAATGTTCATCCGGCTGTCGCCCACCATGTAGATCCCATAGTCGGTGCGCAGTTTGTCGACCATCTCGGGGGTGGTGCCGAGCCGTGAGAACATGCCGCGGTGCTGGGCGAGAAAGGCGAAGCGGTCCGAGCCAGTCAGCCGCTGCAGCTCGTCCGCAAGCTGCTGGCGGATCGCCAGCATGCCGGTGCGCATCTCTTCCAGTTCGGCGGTCCATTCGGCGCGCAGCGCGTCGTCGTTCAGGATCATGGTGACCAGCCGCGCCCCGTGATCGGGCGGGAAGGAATAGTTCTGGCGGTTGAGGAAGGCCAGCGTACCCTGGTTGACCGGCTGGCGCGCGGCATCCTGCGCCACTGCCATCAGGATGCCGGTGCGTTCGCGGTAGATGCCGAAGTTCTTGGAACAGCTCGCCGCGATCAGGCATTCGGGCACCGACGAGGCCACGAGTCGGGTGGCGGCGGCGTCCTCTTCGAGCCCGTCGCCGAAGCCCTGGTAGGCGATGTCGATCATCGGCATCAGGCCGCGTTGGTTCAGCAGGTCGATCACCGCCTGCCATTCCACCATGTTGAGGTTCGCGCCGGTGGGGTTGTGGCAGCAGCCGTGCAGCAGCACCACGTCGCCGGGGGCGGCGCGGCCCAGATCCTCCATCATGCCGGTGAAATCGACGCCGCGCGTTTCGGCGTCGAAATAGCGGTAGGGAACCGTCTCCATCTTGAGGTAGTTCAGGATCGACAGATGGTTGGGCCAGGTCGGGTCGGATACCCATATCCTGGCCTGCGGGTTCGCCATGCGGATCAGTTCTAACGCCTGGCGCACCGCGCCGGTGCCGCCGGGGGTCGCGGCGGCGGCCACGGTTTCGCGGGGGACGGCATTGCCCAGCACCAGGCCGATCATCGCATCGCCGAAGGCCGGGTCGCCGATCAGGCCGGTATAGGACTTGGTGGTCTGTTCCTCCCACAGCGTCCTTTCGGCGGACTTGACCGCGCGCATCACTGGCGTGACGCCCTGCGCATTCCGGTACACCCCGACGCCAAGGTCGATTTTCCGTTCGCGCGGGTCGTCGGCGAACATCTTCATCAGCATCAGAATCTTGTCGGCGGGTTGTTCCTTCAGGTTCTCGAACATCAGTCGTCTCCGGTGGCGACGGGGAGGGTGGAGAAGGCGCCCCATTCGGCCCAGGAGCCGTCATAGAGCGCGTAATCGGTCTTGCCCATGCGCTGAAGCGCAAGACACAGGATCGCGGCGGTGACGCCGGAGCCGCAGGTGGTGATGATCGGTTTGCCGAGGTCCACGCCGGCGGCCTCGAACACGGCGCGGCACTCTTCGGGGGATCTCATCGTTCCGTCGTCGTTCAGAAGCGCGGTGTAGGGGACGTTCTTCGAGCCCGGAATGTGGCCGCCGCGCAGCCCCTCGCGCGGTTCGGGCTCTTCTCCGCGGAAGCGCCCGGCCGAGCGCGCATCGACGATCTCGTGATCGCCCAGCTTGGACGCGGCGGATACCTGGGTGACGTCGCGCACAAGGTGGTTCTGGACGCGCGCGGTCATGTGCCGGTCGCGGATCACGGGGGGCAGGTCTTCGACCTCGCGGCCTTCGGCCTGCCATTTGGGCAGGCCGCCGTCGAGCACCGCGACATTGTCCTGGCCCATCAGCTTGAACAGCCACCAGACGCGGGCGGCCGATTGCAGCCCGGCGCCGTCATAGACCACGACCTGATGGCCGTCGCCCACGCCCATCGCGCGCAGCCGCGACATGAACTTTTCCGGCGGCGGGGCCATGTGCGGCAGATCCGAGCGATGGTCGGCGATGTCGTCTATGTCGAAGAACCGGGCGCCGGGGATATGGGCGGCCTCGTATTCGGCGCGCGCGTCGCGGTTCTGCTGCGGCAGATACCAGGAAGCGTCGAGGATCCGCAGGTCGGGATCCTTCAGGTGGCGCGCCAGCCAGTCGGTTGAAACCAGAGTTTTCGGGTCGTCCTGCATCGCCGCCTTCCCTTGCGTCCCATTTCGGGCCCTGCGTAACCGTTGCGGGCCGGAGTCGCAAGCCGGGTCAACGCCGCAAGCGGGTGGCGATTTCGACAAGGTTGTTGTCGGGGTCGCGGATGTAGATCGACAGGATCGGGCCGGTGGCGCCGGTGCGGGGGCCGTGGCGTGCGGCGCAAAGGGCGCGGCGGCGGGGTGCAGGTTGATCTTCTGGTTGCCGAAGCGGAGCGCATGGCGGATCGAGCCGTCGGCGGGGTGGAAGATCTCGGCGGTCATGCCGAGCGCGCGGGTGTAGAAGGCGACCGTGGCTTCGATGTCGGCGACGGTCAGAACCAGGTGATCGAGGCTGGCGACGCGAGGGGGGCATCCGGGATTGTCCTTTTCGCGGGGGGCGGTTAGCGTGCGGCCCATGCAGGGTGGCGAGAAGCGGACCGGGTGTCAAACCACCGAGCGGCAGGCCGACCTGATGGATCCTGCCCGCGCGGCGGCGTTTCAGGTGGCGCTGGGACAGGAACCGACGATTGGGGCGGGGTCGGTCCTGCCGCCGTTCTTTCACCAGCTCTATTTCTGGGCCCCGCGACCGCCGGGTGCGCTGGGCCGGGACGGCCATCCCAGAGTGGGGGACGGCATCATCCCCGACATGGGGCTGCCGCGGCGGATGTGGGCCGGGGGGCGGCTTGCGTTCCACGCGCCTTTGCTGGCGGGGGTGCCGGCCGAGCGGGTGAGCCATCTGGAGCAGGCGGTGCGCAAGACCGGACGGAGCGGGCCGCTGGCCTTTGTCACGCTGCGCCACGAGATTTCGCAAGGCAGGCGGGTTTGCGTGACCGAGTGGCAGGATCTGGTCTATCGCGAAGATCCCGATCCGTCCGCCGCGCGCCCGGCGCCGCCCGAGGCGCGGCGCGACGAGACCGAGAGGCGCACAGTATCGTTTTCGACGACTCTTCTGTTTCGCTATTCGGCGTTGACCTTCAACGGGCACAGAATTCATTACGACCTGGATTATGCACGGCAGGTGGAGGGCTATGACGGGCTGGTGGTGCATGGACCGCTTCTGGCGCAGCTGCTGATGCTGCTGGCAGAGGAGGCGATCGGGCCGCTCGCGGGGTTCGCGTTCCGGGCGTCGTCTCCGCTGATGCATTTCGATACCGCCGAGCTGTGTCTCAAGGGGCGCGAGCTGTGGGTTCGCGGGCCGGACGGGCGGCAGTGCATGACGGCGGCGGCCGAGACGGGCTGAGGGTTTCGGACCGCTGGCGCGATCCGACCGGGGCGAGGGGCTCTGCCCCTCGCGCTCCCCGGGGTATTTTCGACCAGAAAGAAGCGGGATCGGTCAGAGGGAAGCTTCGGGGCGGAAGTCCTCGGGGATGTCGTCGCGGTTTTCGAGGACGAGGTCGGCCATGACTTGTGCCACTTTGGGGGCCATGCCGAAGCCGATCTTGAAGCCGCCATTGGCGATGAAATGGCCGTTGTGGATCGGGTGGAGGCCAAGCATGGGCGCGCGGGAGCGGGCGCGAGGGCGGATTCCGGCCCAGCGTTCGATGACTTCGGCGCCGTGCAGTACCGGCATTGCCGCCATGGCCCGGTCGATCACGGCGTCGAGACGGGCGTCGGTGGCAGCGGGGTCGTCGTAGTCGCGTTCGCTGGTCGATCCGATCGCCACGGTGCCGTCCGCGTGCGGGATGATGTGGATCGAGTCCGCGAAGATCTGCGGGGCGTTTTCGGGGGCGTGGAAGCGCAGCAGCGCGGCCTGGCCCTTGACCCCGCTGCCGATGGTGCGGCCGAAATGGCGGTTGAGCTCTTCCAGCCCGGCGATGCCGGTGGCGTGGATCACGGCGCCGCGATCCGGGGCCTCGGGCTGCACCTCGACCCCGCGCACCGCGAGTGCCGCGACCAGCGCCGCGCAGGCGCGGCGGGGGGACATGCGGGCGCTGAGCGTGTCGTGGATGACGAGGCCCGTGGCGCTGGGCGGCGCCCAATCTCCCAGGTCGGAGGCCGGGCGCACGCGCCAGATCGCGTGATCGGACCAGAGCGCGCGAGCCGTGCCTTCGCGGCGGCGGGCAAGGTCCAGCGCGCGGTCGTCCGCGATGGGTTGCAGCCGCCCGGTGCGGGCATAGCCGGGCGACACGCCGCCGGTCGCCTCGACCCCCGCCCAGAAGTCGCGGGCCATCAGCAGGCTGGCCAGCTGGAAGGCTTTCTTGTCGTTCCAGTTTTCGGGCACATGCGGCGCCAGCGCCCCGACCAGCCCGCCGGAGGCGCCGGTGCCGGGACCGGCGGGATCCACCACCTGCACCCGCGCGCCGCGGCAGGCGCATTCCCATGCGATCGAGAGCCCGAAGATGCCCGCCCCGCGCACCGTCACATCGACCATTGCCAAAGCCCCCGTCATTGTTCAGTTATGCCACGGTCTAGGGGATTGTGCGACCATGCGCCAGCGCGCGGAACTGAACTGGAACGACGATGGCGTGCCGGTGTCGGCGCGCTTTGACGATCCGTATTTTTCACTGCAGGACGGGCTGGCCGAGACGCGGCATGTGTTTCTGACGGGCAATGGCTTGCCCGAGCGGTTCGCGCCGGGGTTCCACATCGCCGAGTTGGGCTTTGGCACCGGGCTGAACATGCTGGCGGCCTGGGCCGCGTGGGAGCAGGCCGGGGTGGAAGGTTCGCTGCGGTTCACCAGTTTCGAGGCTTTTCCGATGGCCCCCGAGGAGATGGCGCGTGCGCTGGCGGCTTTTCCCGAACTCGCGCCGTGGGCCGGACGGTTCCTGGAGGCCTGGGAGGGCGGGGCGTGCGATCTGGGCAGTCTACGGTTCGAGCTGATCGTGGGGGATGCGCGCGAAACCCTGCCGTCCTGGGCCGGGGTCGCGGATGCGTGGTTCTTGGACGGGTTTGCGCCGGCGAAGAATCCCGAGCTGTGGGAAGAGCCGCTGTTGGCCGAAGTGGCCCGCCATACGCGGCACGGCGGCTCGGCGGCGACCTACACAGCGGCCGGCTTCGTCCGTCGCGGTCTGGCGGCGGCGGGGTTCGAGGTGGAACGCGCCCCTGGCTATGGACGCAAGCGGCACATGACGCGGGCGAGGCTGCCATGACGCGGGCCGTGACCGCGCAGAGCAACAACGTCCCCGCCGGCATCGCGCTGATGATCGCGGCCACGATCGTCTTTGCCCTGCAGGACGGGATCTCGCGCCACCTGGCGGGCAGCTACAACACCTGGATGGTGGTGATGATCCGATACTGGTTCTTCGCCGCCTTCGTGCTGTCGGTCGCCGCGCGCGCGCCGGGGGGCTTGCGCGCGGCGGCCCGGACCGAGCAGCCGCTGCTGCAGGCGTTTCGCGGCGTGCTGCTGGCGGGCGAGATCTGCGTGGCGGTTTACGGCTTCACGCTCTTGGGGCTGATCGACAGTCTGGCCGTGTTCATCTGCTATCCGCTGCTGGTGGCGGCGCTGTCGGGGCCGGTGCTGGGCGAATCGGTCGGCTGGCGGCGCTGGGCGGCGATCGGCGTGGGGTTCGTCGGCGTGCTGATCATCCTGCGGCCCAGCGGCGGGGTGTTCGATCCGGCCGCCGTGGTGCCGTTGGTTTCGGCCTTCATGTTCGCGCTTTACGGGCTTCTGACCCGCTATGCCGCCCGCCGCGACAGCACCGCGACCAGTTTCTTCTGGACCGGGGTCGTGGGGGCGGCGTTCCTGACCGGGTTCGGACTCTATCACTGGCAGCCGATGACCGCGCCGGACTGGGGGTGGATGGTGCTGCTGTGCGTATCGGGGGCCTTCGGGCACTGGCTGCTGATCCGCTGCTACGAGGTGGCCGAGGCCAGCGCGGTGCAGCCCTTTGCCTATTTCCACCTCGTGTGGGCGGCGATCCTTGGCATCACGGTGTTCGGAGAGACGATCCGCCTGAACGTGGCGCTGGGGGCGGCGCTGGTGGTCGGGGCGGGCCTATTCACCTTGTGGCGCGAACGCCGCAAGGGTTGAGCCCTTGAGTTCCCTGCTGAACGGTATCGGCAGCGCCGGCTTGCCCAGGCGTGCGCGATAGACCGGCAGGCTTTCGGTCACGCGCATCACATAGTTGCGGGTTTCGCTGAAGGGGATGTGCTCGATCCAGTCAACCACGTCCACCGCGGGCGCACGCGGGTCGCCGTAGCGCTCGATCCATTCCGCCGGGCGACCGGGGCCTGCGTTGTAGCCAGCGGCCATCAGCACCACGTTGCCGTCGAACCGCCCCGCCAACCCGGACAGGTAGTTCGCCCCCAGTTTGGCGTTGTAGTCCCATTCGCGGGTCAGGCGGCTGGTGGCGTGGGCGGCGAGGATGCCCAGATCGCGCGCCACCTTCTTTGCCGTGGCGGGCATCACCTGCATCAGCCCGCGCGCGCCGGCGCCGCTGATGACCAGGGGGTTGAACTCGCTTTCCCGCCGGGCGATGGCCAGGACCATTTCGGGCGCCATGGGCAGCTTTTCCTTCGCCACCGGGTGCAGGGGGTAATAGGCGCCGGGCAGAATGATGCCGCGCCGCGCCGCCTGCTTGGCGATCATCACGGCGAGGTAAGGCTGGCCCAGATCCACGGCCATCTGGCCCAGCTGCGCGACCTCTTGCGGGTCCAGACTGTCGGCCAGATGGGTCAGAAACACGCGCGCAAGCCCCGGTTCATCCGCCTTGATGAGCAGCAATGCGGCCTGCGCGACCGAGGATTTCAGGAAGGCGGCCTTGCGCCAGTCGGGCGGCGTTTCGGGGTTCGCCAGAGCCGGGTCGAAGGGCCGCCCGATCCGCTCTGCCGCCAGAAGGCCGTAGAACGCGGTCTGAAAATCGGCGGCCATTGCGTAGGCGTCGTGCGCCTTGTCCGCATTGCCCAGCGCCGCGTAGGCGCGACCCAGCCAGTAGCCTGCCCGGCTTTTGGAAATCGGGGAGGCCACCGCCGCGCCGAAACGTTTGAAATGTTCCACCGCCCTCGCTGGATCGTTCAGCTTGCGCAGCGCGATGTAGCCGGCGAGCCATTCCAGATCAGCGTAGGAATAGCCGTCCTCGGGCGTCAGCTGATGCGTCGCCGCGATCCGGTAGGCGCGTGCCGGATCGCCGTCGCGCATCTCCTGCCGGGCCAGCTTGCGCCGGCGCGGCGCCCATTTCGCCGGCTCGCCGAGGCTCTCGGCGCTCGTGCTGCGCGCCAGAAGCAGCGTGATGGCGCTGTCGTCCAGATCCTTGCGATCGCGCCAGACGAACCGCGCGTAGACAAGGCCGGGGTCGTCCTTCAGCGCCTTCGGCACCCTGGCGATCAGCGCATCGACCCCCGGTTTGCGCTCGGCCAGGGCGATGCGGGCCTCGGCCAGCCGGCGGTGGCCTTCGTCCACCAGCGGCAGAATCCGTTTCGCGCTGATGTAGTGCCCATCCCACAGCATCCGGTCCAGCCGCGCCCAGTGATGCGGCTTCAGAAGCGTGCCGTAGTTTTCAAGATAGGTCCGCTGCAACCCTTCGCCCATCGGCATGGTGCGCCAGGCGAGCACGATTTCGGCCTGAGCATCGCCTTCACGCCCCTGCGTGGCCAGCGCCACGGCGTAGTTCAGCGCGCCTTCCGCGGTCTGCGGGCGATGGCCGGCGTGGAATTTCAGCACGCGTTCGGGGGCGGCATTGGTGAAGGATGGCTCGCTCTTGCGGCGCAGCCGGGTCAGGCCCGGCCAGTCCGGGCGTCGGTTCAGGAACACCAGAACGTCGCCGTCGCTGCCTTCGCCGGCGTGCAGCCAGTGCCAGACGATGATGTCGCGCGCGATCGACCCGCGCCGGCCAGCGACGTTCAGCGCGACGGTCCATTTGCCGTCGCGCATCGCCGCGAGGGCGCGTTTCAGAGCATCCGAGTCACTGGCAAGCGCGGGCCCTGTCAGGGTGGCGCAGAGCAGAACCAGACCGATCACGCCGAACAGGATGCGCCTCATCACTTGCAAACCCATGTCAACCAAGGCTAGAGGCTGTGACGATAAACCGTGACCGTCCGGGTTCAACCCGCAAACGGATCACGATCCTGTGCCGGCGGGCTTTCGCCCGCATGACTGCGACGACAAGAGGAGCGCACCCATGTTCAAAGGCTCGATGACGGCTCTCGTCACCCCTTTCCGCAACGGTGAGCTGGACCTGGAGACGCTCAAACGCCTGGTCGAGTGGCAGATCGGCGAAGGAACGGCGGCGCTGGTGCCGGTGGGCACGACCGGCGAGAGCCCGACGCTGACGCATGAGGAACACGAAACCGTGGTGGCCGAGGTGGTCAGGGCCGCGGCCGGGCGCGTGCCGGTGATCGCGGGCGCGGGGTCAAACAACACGGTGGAGGCGATTCGATTCATGCGTCATGCAGAGGCGGTGGGGGCCGACGCGGCGCTGGTGGTCACGCCCTATTACAACAAGCCGACCCAGCGCGGGCTGATCGCGCATTTCACGGCGCTGCATGATTGCTGCGAGCTGCCAATCTTCATCTACAACATCCCCGGCCGGTCGGTGATCGACATGACGCCGGAGACGATGGGCGAGCTCGCCAGGCTGCCGCGGATCATCGGGGTCAAGGACGCCACCGGAGACATCACCCGCGTGAGCAAGCAGCGCGCGACCTGCGGGGCGGATTTCATCCAGCTGTCGGGCGAGGATGCCTCGGCGCTGGGGTTCAACGCGCATGGCGGGGTGGGGTGCATTTCGGTCACCGCGAACGTTGCGCCGCGGCTGTGTGCCGAGTTTCAGAACGCGACCCTGGCGGGGGATTATGCCAAGGCGCTGGAATATCAGGACCGGTTGATGCCGCTGCACGAGGCGATCTTCCTCGAGCCGGGACTGGTGGGCGCGAAATACGCGCTGTCGAAGCTGGGGATGTGTTCCGAGGAGGTCCGGCTGCCGCTGACCGGGCTGCAGGACGGCACCAAGGCGGCGATCGACGCGGCGATGGAGCACGCGGGGATCGTCTGACAGAGGTGTTTCGGATCGCTCGCGCGATCCGACCGATGCGGGGGGCTCCGCCCCCCGCGCCCCCCGGGGTATTTCGGACCAGAAAGAAACGGGTCGTTTCGGGGTTTTCTGCTTTTAGCGTGCGCGGGCGCGGCCGGACCGGGAAACCGCAGCAGCGGGCGGCGCGCGGTCCGGCGGTCAGAACAGCAACCCTATCGCGGCATAGCGGGCCGTCTTGCCGATAGCGACCAGCGGGAAAAACAGGGTGAGAGGCACGCGGAGGGTGCCTGCGGCGAAGGTGAGCGGATCGCCGATCAGGGGCACCCAGGAGAGCAGCAGGGACCAAGTTCCGTACCGGTTGAACCGGTCGGATGCGCGGGAAAGCTGGTCGGGGGAGAAGGGAAACCAGCGGCGGTCCTGCCAGTGCAGCAGGTAGCGCCCGAGCCACCAGTTCAAGACGGCACCAGCGGTATTGGCCATGGCCGCGACAGCGATCGCAAGGTGCGGATCGGTGTCGCCGGCCGCCAGCGCCGCGGCCAGCAGCGCCTCGGACGAAAACGGCAGGATCGTCGCGGCGAGGAAGGCGGTGACGGCCAGGGCGGTCAGCGTGGTCACGATGCCAGCGCCTGGGCGATGCGGTGGATACCCTCGGGGATCCTGGAGGACGGGATCGAGGAATAGCCCAAGCGATAGAAATGCGTGGGCCGGTCCTCGCCGGCGAAGAATGGGGCTCCCGGTTCGATGAGCACGCTGCGCTCGCGCAGGATCTCGGCCAGTCTCGCGGTGTCGCTCCCCGGCGGCGCCTGCATCCACAGCGACGAGCCGCCATAGACGCCCCGACCGGCCACCGTCAGCCCGTGTTCCTCGATCGCCTTCTCGATCGTCCGCCGGCGGCGGTGCAAGACCGAGGCCATGCGGCGAATCTGGGCATCGTAGTGGCCCAGTGAAAGGAAATAGGCCGCGGTGCGCTGGATGTGGCCCGGCGGGTGGCGCAGCACGCTGGCGCGCAGGGCGCGGGCCTCGCGGATGAAGGCTTCGGAGCCGACCAGGTAGCCTAGCCGCAGTCCCGGGAACAGCGATTTCGAGAAGCTGCCGATATAAATCACCCGGCCGTCGCGGTCGAGCGACTTCAGCGCCGGCGAGGGGGCGCCGAGAAAGGCCATTTCGAATTCGTAGTCGTCCTCGATGATCAACGCGTCGATCTCGCGGGCGCGGTCCAGCAGCGCCCGGCGCCGGTCGAGCGGCATGGTCGCCGTGGTCGGGCTCTGGTGGCTGGGGGTGGTGAAGATCACGTCGGTATCGTCGGGGATCGCCGCGGGCGGCAGCCCGTCGGCATCCACCGCAACCGGGGTCAGCGGGCAACGCGCCTGCATCAGCAGGTCGCGCAGCGAATAGTAGCAGGGATCTTCGATCGCGGCCTTGCGGCGGCGGTTCAGCAGGATCTGCGCGGTCAGCCACAACGCGTTCTGCGCGCCCAGCGTGATCAGGATCTCGGTCGGCCGCGCGGTAATGCCGCGCCGGGGCAGGGTGTTGCGGGCGATGAACTCGACCAGAAGCGGGTCGTCTTCGTCGTAGTAGTCGCCGGTCATCGAGGCGAAGTCCCGTTGCCCCAAGGCGCGCAGGGCGCAAAGCCGCCAGTTGGCATGGTCGAACAGGGTGGGATCGGCCTGCCCGTAGATGAACGGAAAGCGGAAGCTGTGCCAGTCGGCCGGCTTGCGTGGCGTATCGCCGCCGGTAAAGCTGCGCGCCAGTGCGCGGGACCAGTCCACATTGTCCTCGGTCGCGGCGGGCGGGTCATAGGTTGGCGGGATCGGCGCGTTCTCGGACACGAAATAGCCCGACCGCCCGCGCGAAACCAGGTAATCATTGGCCAGAAGCTCGGTATAGGCCAGCGTCACCGTGATCCGGCTGACGCCCAGATGCCGCGCCAGCTTGCGCGAGGAGGGCAGCTTTTCACCCACCCGGAAACGCCCAGACAGGATGCCGGCGGCGATCATCTGCTGGATCTGTGCCTGAAGCGTGCCTTGTCCGTCGGGGTTGAGATAGAAGGTTTCCACCGGAATCGCCATGCGCGCAGGATAGGCTGGACCTATGTTCCCTGCAATCTGGACTTATCTACCTCCTCGTCTTGAACCGCGGAGGCTGTTCCACGGTAACATGTTGATTTTCAACGTCACTCTCCGGCCGCCGCATCAAAACTCCACAGACGCAAAAAAATGCGTGGAAAAAATATAACAAATTCGGATAAATGAATTGATTGTGCCGCACAGATGCGTTTCAGAAGGAGGAAAAATGGCTCATATCGTCGTGATGGGGGCTGGGCTTGGCGGGTCGATCATGGCCTACGAGATGCAGGAACAACTGCGCCCCGAAGACCGGATTACCGTGATCACCAAGGATCCCATGTATCATTTCGTGCCGTCCAACCCGTGGATTGCGGTGGGATGGCGCAAGCGGGAACACATCTCGGTCGATCTGTCCAAGATAATGGCCAAGAAGAAGATCGACTTCAAACCGGTGCCCGCAAAGAAGGTGCATCCACAACAGAACCGGATCGAGCTGGAAGATGGGACTTCGGTCGATTACGACTATCTCATCATCGCCACGGGGCCCGAACTGGCCTTTGACGAGATCGAGGGACTGGGCCCCTATGGCGGGCACACCCAGTCGATCTGTCACGTCGATCATGCAGAAAAGGCCCATGAGGCGTTCGAGGAATTTTGCAAGAATCCCCGGCCCATCGTGGTGGGCGCGGTGCAGGGCGCGTCGTGCTTTGGCCCGGCCTACGAATTCACCTTCATTCTGGATACCGAGCTGCGCCGCCGCAAGATCCGCGACCAGGTGCCGATCACCTTTGTCACCTCTGAACCCTATATCGGGCATCTGGGTCTCGACGGGGTGGGGGATACCAAGGGGCTCCTGGAATCCGAAATGCGCGACCACCACATCAAGTGGATCACCTCGGCCAAGGTCAAGAAGGTCGAGGACGGCAAGATGTTCATCGAAGAGATTGCCGAGGACGGGTCAGTCAAGAAGGAAACCGAGCTGGAATTCGGTTTTTCGATGATGCTGCCGGCCTTCCGCGGCATCGACGCCGTAATGGGGATCGAGGGGCTGGTGAATCCGCGCGGCTTCATCATCGTGGACAAGCATCAACGCAACCCGACATATCCCAACATCTTCGGCGTCGGCGTTTGCGTTGCGATCCCGCCCACGGGGCCGACCCCGGTTCCGGTCGGTGTGCCCAAGACAGGCTTCATGATCGAATCCATGGTCACGGCGACGGCGATGAACATCGGCCAGATCCTGCGCGGGCAAACCCCCGACCATGTCGGCACCTGGAACGCGGTGTGTCTTGCGGATTTCGGCGACAGCGGCGTGGCCTTCGTCGCGCAGCCGCAGATCCCGCCGCGCAATGTGAACTGGGCGTCCTCGGGCAAGTGGGTGCATGTCGCCAAGGTCGGCTTCGAGAAATATTTCCTGGGCAAGCTGCGCAAGGGCACCAGCGAGCCGTTCTATGAAAAGGCGCTGCTCAAGGTGCTGGGCATCAGCAAGCTGAAAGAGGTCGAGCGGCTCTGACACCGTCGCGCGCGCACGGATCGGGCCGGGCTCCGTCGGAGTTCGGCCCTTTCCGTTGAAAAATCGCTTGCAGAGGTTGACTTCAAAATATAACTATAAACCTAGTTATATCGAATCAAGGGTGAGATCATGTGGGAAACCGCAGCGCAGGGCTTTGCCGCGATGGGGTCGGAGGCGCGTCTGAAAGTGCTGAAATGCCTCATTCGCGCGGGCCAGGGCGGCCTGACCGTGGGCGAGATCCGGGACCGGACGGGAATTCCGCCCTCGACACTGGCCCATCACCTGAAATTCCTCGCCGCCGGCGGGCTGGTGGAACAGGAAAGGGCGGGCCGGTCGGTCATCAACCGGGCCCGATATGACACATTGGAAAACCTCGCGCAGTTCATCCTGTCGGAATGCTGCGCCGACGCACCGAAGAGGGCCGCGAACGATGGCTGACACGACACAGGCAACCGGGCGCGGCTGGCGCGCCATGGCCGAGGCCCTGAAGAGCCCTTGGGCGGTGATCGCCGCCTGCTTTGCGGCGGTTGCGGTCCTTGACCCGTCGAACCTGACCAACACGGCGGCCTTCGCCGGCCGCGCCCTGCTGCATACGTCGCAGTACATCCTCTTCGCCGTCCTGCTCCTGGCCTGGCTGAAGGCAACGGGGGCCGAGGTCATGGTGGCGCGCGCCTTCGAGGGACACGAGGTGCGCATGATCATTCTGGCCGCGCTTTTCGGAGGGCTTGCCCCGTTCTGCTCCTGCGAGGTGATCCCCTTTGTCGCCGGTCTCCTGGCGCTGGGGGCGCCGTTGGCGGCGGTGATGGCCTTCTGGCTCAGCTCGCCCCTGATCGACCCGCCGACGCTGATCATCACGGCCGGAGCGCTGGGCTGGCCCTTCGCCGTGGCCAAGGCGGCCTCGGCGGTGGGTCTCGGCCTGCTTGGCGGCTTTGCCCTGCGGGCGATGATGCGCCGGGGCGCCTTTGCCGCGCCGCTTCGGGAATACAGATCCGCCGGATGTTGCGGCTGCGGGCCCCGGCTGGACGGCAAGCCGGTCTGGAAATTCTGGACCGAGCCGCCCCGCCGCGCGCTGTTCCGGGCCGAGTTCGCCAGCAATGCGTTGTTTCTGCTCAAATGGATGGCGCTGGCCTACACGCTCGAGGCGCTGCTGGTGAGCTATGTTCCCGCCGAAGCGATCGCCACCGTCGTCGGGGGCGAGGGTCTGATCCCGATCATCCTGGCTGCCTTCGTCGGCATGCCGGCCTATCTCAACTCCTACGTCGCGCCGCCTCTGGTCGCGGGGCTGATCGATCAAGGGATGAGCACGGGCGCGGGGCTGTCCTTCATGGTGGCCGGCGCGGTCAGTTCGGTGCCGGCGATGGCGGCGGTCTGGTCGCTGGTGAAACCGCGCGTCTTTGCCGCCTATCTGGGGCTGGGGCTCGTCGGCGCAATTGCGGCCGGGGTTCTGTTTCAGGTGGTCGCCTGACGCTCCCACGCCGGGCAAGAGGGGGGCGCCGCCGGGCGCGCGCCGTTCTGGCTAGCGGCCCCAGTTCGCGTCCTGCATCTCGCGCAGGCGGCTGGCGGTTCGTTCGAATTCGAACGCGCCATCGCCTTCGACATAGAGCATCTCGGGCTCGGCGGCGGCCGAGCAGATCAACCGCACCTTTGCCTCGTAGAGCGTGTCGATCAGGGTGACGAAGCGCTTGGCCTCGTTGAAGTTCGATCGCGACAGGCGCGGGATGTCCTCGAGGATCAGAACCTTGGCTTCCTCGGCCAGCGCGAGATAGTCCGCCGGGCCGAGATAGCGGCCGCAGAGGTCGTAGAAATTCACCCGCGCGACGCCGTTGTGGAAGCGGTCGATCCGCAGCTCGCGGCCCTTCACCCGCAGAACCAGCGGTTCGGAATGGCCGCCGGTCAGATCGTGCCAGAGAGCGTCGATTGCGGCGCGCGCCTGCGCGCCGAGCGGCGTGAACCAGACCGGGCTGTCTGGCAGGCGGTTCTGGCGATAGTCGGTGGGGCTGGCCAGTTCGTGCACCACCATCCGGTCCTTGATGAGCTGGATGAAGGGCAGGAAAAGCTGGCGGTTCAGCCCGTCCTTGTAGAGGTCGTCCGGCGACCGGTTCGAGGTGGTCACCACGACCACGCCCGCGTCGAGCAGGATCTGAAACAGTCGGCCGACGATCATCGCATCGGTGATGTCGGTGATCTGCATCTCGTCGAAGGCCAGCACCCTGACCTGCCGGGCGACCTGCTGCGCGACCGGGGCCAGCGCGTCCCGCGCGCCCCGGCTGCGCTGGGCATGGATGCCTTCGTGCATCTCCTGCATGAAGGCGTGGAAGTGCACGCGCCGGCAGGGGACGTCGCCGAGATTGTCCACGAACAGATCCATCAGCATCGACTTGCCGCGCCCCACGCCGCCCCAGAGGTAGAGCCCCTTGGGCGGTGGCGGCGGTTTGCGGAAGAGGCCGCGTTTCGCCGGGCGGGTAAGCGCGGCGCGGATGCGTTCCAGTTCGGGCAGTACGGCCTGTTGCGCGGGATCGGCGCGCAGCTCGCCGCGGGCCGCCTTTTCGGCGTAGATCGTGGGCAGATCGGTCATGCGGCGCTGCATATCGCGGGGCGGGCGGGTTGAAAAGAACCGCCTGAAGCCGGACGCATAAGCGGCGCTGATCTGGTGCGCCAAAACTTCTGAATTGACCGGTTGCGGAATTTCCATACCCTCGCCGGACCTTTTGCGGAGGCGCGCGATGAACTCTCGAACCGGCATTCTGAATCCCGTCCTGATCGTGGGCTGCGTCATCATTCTGGTCAGCTTTGCCGTGCGCGCGTCCTTTGGCGTGTTCCAGATTCCGATCGCCGAAGAGTTCGGCTGGCCGCGCTCGGAGTTTTCGCTGGCGATCGCGATCCAGAACCTGGCCTGGGGGATCGGGCAGCCGCTGTTCGGGGCGCTGGCGGAAAAGATCGGGGACCGCCGGGCGATCGTGCTAGGGGCGTTGACCTATGCGCTGGGCATGGTGCTGACCTCGGGATCCGTCACGCCGATCGAGCATCAGCTTTACGCCTGGCTGGTGGGGTTCGGCATCGCGGGCACCGGGTTCGGCGTGATCCTCGCCGTGGTCGGGCGGGCGTCCAGCGACGAGAACCGGTCGATGTCGCTGGCCATCGTCACCGCCGCCGGGAGCGCGGGGCAGATCGTGGGCGCGCCGACGGCGGAATGGATGCTGTCCT
The DNA here is from genome assembly GCF_900108275.1 of Jhaorihella thermophila. GTDB lineage: Bacteria > Pseudomonadota > Alphaproteobacteria > Rhodobacterales > Rhodobacteraceae > Jhaorihella > Jhaorihella thermophila. Next base: position 117,323 of record NZ_FNVD01000002.1, on the reverse strand, counting down.
TTCTGAGCTGGCAGCAGACCTTCGTGGTGTTCGCCGCGGCAATCCTCGCCCTGATCCTGCCGCTGCCGCTGATGCGGGCGCCGACCCCGGCAGGCCGGCAGGAACTGGAAGAGTCGATGGGCACGATCCTGAAACGCGCCTTTCGCGACCCGTCCTATACGCTGATCTTTCTGGGCTTTTTCAGCTGCGGCTATCAGCTGGCCTTTGTCACCGCGCATTTCCCCGCCTTCGTGACCGAGGTCTGCGGCCCGATCCAGCCTGGCGGGGCGCTCTATTCGATCGGAATCACTTCCACCTCGGCGCTGGGGGCGGCGGCGATCGCCATCATCGGCGCGGCCAATGTGGGCGGCACGCTGCTGGCGGGGTGGGCCGGGAAATACTGGTCGAAGAAATACCTTCTGGCCGGGATCTACGCCGCGCGAACCGTGGCGGCGGCGGCCTTCATCATCTTTCCGATGACGCCGGCGACCGTGATCCTGTTCTCGGTCGTGATGGGGGCGCTGTGGCTGGCCACCGTGCCGCTGACCAGCGGGCTGATCGCGCATATCTACGGGCTGCGCTACATGGGCACGCTGTATGGCATCGTGTTCTTCAGCCATCAGCTGGGCAGCTTCATGGGCGTGTGGCTGGGCGGCGAGTTGTATGACATCTACGGCAGCTACGACGCCGTGTGGTGGATCGGGGTCGCCGTGGGCGCGTTCAGCGCCATCGTGCACCTGCCGGTGCGCGAGCAGCGGCGGGAACCGGAGCCGGCCGTGGCCGCCTGAGCGGCGGCCTCAGCTTCCCTTGGCCGCGGTCCACTTGTCCAGGATGTAGCGGCTGGTCATCAGGTCCAGATGCGCGCCGCCGCCGTTCTTGAACAGGGTGATCTCGTCATCGCTCTGCCGCTCGAAGGCCGCGAGGTCGTAGTAATCCGCGACAATGTCCCCGGCGGAGATGACGCCCTCTGCGATCGGGATCTTCAACTCTCCGATATGGTCGATCGTGGTGTCGAGACTGTCCACGAAGATCCGCGACCGGCGCAGGGCCTCGTCGTCGGCTTCGCGCATGTCGGGGCGGTAGGCGCCGATCAGGTTCAGATGCTGGCCCGGTTGCAGCCATTCCCCCCGGATAACCGGTTCCGACGACATGGTGGCGGTGACGATGATGTCGGCCGCGCGCACCGCCGCCTCCAGATCGTCGGCGACCGCCACGCCGGGCAGCTCGGCGGCCAGCGCCTCGGCCTTGTCCCGGGTCCGGTTCCAGAGCGTGAAGCGGGCGTCGGGGAACCCCGCGCCAAAGGCTTCGATCAGCGACTGGCCCACGGTGCCCGCACCGACGATCAGGATCTCGCGGCTGTCGGGGCGCGCCAGCCGCCGCGCCGCCAGCAGGCTGTCGCCCGCCGTCTTCCACTTGGTGACCAGGTGAAAATCCACCAGCGCCGCGAGCGAACCGTCATGGTCGGAATAGAGGCACACCCCGCCGTGGATCAGCGGTTCCCCGATCTGCGGGTTTCGCGGAAAGATGTTGGCGGTCTTGACCGCGATCCCCAGCCCGTCGATCCAGGCCGACCGGGTCAGCATCGTGTCGGGGTCGCGGTAGAGGAAGGTGTCGCCGATCTCGGCCTTGGGCAGGTCATGCGCGTCGGCCAGCGCCTGCGTCAGTTCCAGCCAGTCCAGCAGCGCCTCGCCCTCGTCGAAGGGAATGATGGGGATGGTCATGCAATGTCCTCCTCGGTCAGCAGGCCCTCGGCCACCAGCCGCGCGGCCCAGCCTTCGGGGCCGTCGAACAGGTGGGTGCGCCAGCCTCGGGCGCGGGCGGTGTCGATATTTTCCGGCCGGTCATCGGCGAAAAGCAAGACATCCGGCGGCAGGCCGGTGCCGGTTTCAAGGGTTTCGTAGATCTCCGGCTCTGGCTTGATCGCGCGCAGATCGCCGGACAGGAAGACCCGGTCGAACCGGTCCAGAACGGGAAAGCGCCGGCGCGCAAGTTCGAACGGGCCGCGCCCGAAATTGCTGAGCGCGAAGACCGGCACGCCCCGGCGGCGGAGTGCTTCGAACAGCCGTTCCGAGCGCGGCATGGGGTGGGTGAACTCCAGCCAGTTGTCGTGCCACATGCGGATCTCGGAGGCCCATCCGGGATGCGCGTCGGCCAGTGCCTCGACGGTTTCGCGGAACGGGGCGCCGCGGTCGATGCGCAGGTTCATGCCGTGCAGATCGACTTGGGCGAACAGGGCGCGGCGGCGATCCGGGCCGATCCGGGCGTCATAGAACCGCCGCGGATCCCAGCCGATCAGGACGTTGCCAATGTCCCAGATGACGGCCTTGACTGTCATCTCAACCCCTTCCGGCGGCCCGCAGTTCGCGTTCGAGCGCATCCAGAAAGCGCGACCGGTCTGCCCTGGAAAACGCCCGCCCGCCGCCGCCCGCGCCCAGCGGGTTGGCCGCGCGCAGATCCGCCATCAGGTCGCGCATCGCCAGTTGCTGGCCGATATTGGCGGCGGTGAAGGCCTCTCCGTTCGGGCGCAGCACGCGGGCGCCGGCTTCGACGCAGCGCGCGGCCAGAGGGATGTCGGCGGTCACCACCACGTCGCCGGGCCCGCAGCGGTCGGCGATCCATCGGTCGGCCTCGTCCGCGCCCTCGGCCACGATCACGGTGTCCACCAGCGTGTTGCGCGACGGCCGCAGTCCGCCGTTCGACACCAGATAGAGGCGCGCGCCGTGCCGGGTGGCGACCCGTTCGGCCTCGGCCCGGACCGGGCAGGCATCGGCATCGACGTAGACCGCCATGTCAGGCCCAGAGCGCCTCGCCGTGGAAGGTGACATGATCCTCCATGAAGGTGGAGACGAAGAAGTAGCTGTGATCATAGCCTTTTTGCATACGCATCGTCGCCGGCTGGCGGCGTTCGGCGATGGCGGCGGCCAGCGCGTCGGGGCGCAGCAGGTCGATGAACTGGTCGGCGGTGCCCTGGTCGATCAGGACGGGGCCGTCAAAGCCCGCCTCGCGCATCATCACGCTGGCATCGTGCCGCAACCAGGCGGTTTCGTCCTCGCCCAGATAGGCACGCAGCTGCTTGCGGCCCCAGTCCGACCCGGTCGGGTTGGCGATCGGGGCGAAGGCCGAGACCGAGCGGAACCGGCCCGGCAGGTTCATCGCCAGCGTGAGCGCGCCGTGCCCGCCCATGGAATGGCCGGTGATCGCCTGCCGGTCGGGGTCGATGGCAAAGCGTTCGGCCAGCAGCGCGGGCAATTCCTCGGCCACATAATCCCACATGCGGAAATGCGGGGCCCAGGGGTCTTGGGTTGCGTTGACGTAGAACCCCGCGCCCTGGCCCAGATCGTATTCGGGGTCGTCTGCCACGTCGTCGCCGCGCGGGCTGGTGTCGGGAAAGACCACGGCGATGCCCTGTTCGGCGGCCCATTGCTGGGTGCCGGCCTTGATCATGGCGTTTTCATGCGTGCAGGTCAGGCCCGAGAGATACCACAGCAACGGCACCGGGCCGTCATTGGCCTCTTCCGGCAGGAAAAGGCCGAACGTCATGTCGCACCGGCAGGTGGTCGATGGGTGGCGATAGACGCCCTGCGTGCCGCCGAAGCATCTGTTTTCGGATAGGGTTTCCATGGGCACCTCCGTCGCTGTCAGTGCATGGCTAGCGGGCGTTTGCGCGCGCGTCCAGTGCGGGAGCCTCCGGCGGGAGTATTTTCGGGCAAGATGAAGATCAGGGGGTGCTGACCAGCGCGATGATGGTGGGCACGGTGAGGATGCTGGCGGCGGTCGAGATCAGGATCGCGGCCGAGACGCGGTGGGCGGCGATGCCGTAATGCTGGGCCAGCATGAACACGTTGCCGGCGACCGGCATGGCGGCGGTGGCGATCACGACCTGGGCCGAGAAGGAATCGGTGGGGAAGATCACCAGAACGCCCAGGGCGACGAAGAGCGGATGCAGGATCAGTTTGGCGGAGCTGAGCCAGGCGGCGATGCGCACGCGTTCGGCGCTGCGTGCCGCCAGCGAGGCGCCGATGGCAAACAGCGCCCCGGGCGTGGCCGCGCCGCCCAGGATGGTCAGGAAGTCGTTCAGCGGGCGCGGCATCGGCAGGGCAAGCGCGGACCACAGCAGCCCCGCCGTGATCGACAGGATCATCGGGTTGCGTACCAGCCCCGCGCCGATCAGGCGCAGCGTGCCGAGGTGCAGCCGCCCGTCCCGGCCGCCGTTGATGAGGATCACGATCAGGCTGGAGAACACGATCAGATCCACCGCGAGCGTCAGCATGATCGGGCCGATCGCCCGTTCGCCGAACAGGACCGCCAGCATCGGCAGGCCGAGGAAGCCGGAATTGCCGATGGCGGCGCATTGTGCCTCGACCGCGGCGGTGGGCACGTCGAGCCGGCGCAGAAAGGCGACCGCCGAGGCGATGCCATAGACGCAGGCCGTGCCCCAGAGATAGGCGGCGACGAGACGGCCGTTGAAGATTTCGGAAAAGGGCAGGGTTGCCGAAAACCGGAACAGCATCGCCGAGAGGGCGAAGAAGAACACGAACTTGGTCAGCCAGGCGGTCGCCTCTTGCGAGAAGAACCGCGTCACCCCGGCCCAGTAGCCGATGCCGATGATGGCAAAGAAGGGCAGGGTGCGCAGGAAGATCTCGAGCATGCCGCGCCTATCCGCTGCCGATCAGCACGCCAGCGGCCAGCACCAGCGCGCCGCCCAGCACCACCTGGAACACGGCCCGGTGGAAGGGGGTTTCCATATAGCGGTTCTGGATCCATGCGATCGCCCAGAGTTCGACGAACACGATCAAGGCGGCGATCGCGGTTGCGGTCCAGAAATGCGGGATCAGGTAGGGCATGGCATGCCCGAGCCCGCCCACGGTGGTCATCACCCCCGAGGCAAGCCCGCGTTTCCACGGAGAACCGCGGCCCGAGAGTTCCCCGTCGTCGGAGGCGGCTTCAGTGAAGCCCATGGAGATGCCGGCCCCGACCGAGGCGGCGACGCCGACCTGGAAGGTGGTCCAGGTGTCCTGGGTGGCAAAGGCGGTGGCGAAGATCGGCGCAAGCGTCGAGACCGACCCGTCCATCAGGCCGGCAAGGCCCGGTTGCACCCAGGTCAGGACAAATTGCCGGTGGGCGTGGCGATCCTCGGCGGCGCGGGCGTCGTCGGTGAGATGTTCTTCGGCCAGTTCGTCGGCGGCGTGCTGGTGGCCGGCCTCGGCCGCGGCGAGATCGCCCAGAAGCTTGCGCGTCGCCGCGTCGGTGGTGCGTTTGGCGGCTGCGAGGTAGAAATGTTCGGCCTGGCGTTCCATCGCTTCGGCCTCGGCCCGGATCTGGTCGATGCCGAGATTTTCCACCAGCCAGACCGGGCGGCGGGCGTAGAACCCGGCGACATGTTCGCGGCGAATCAGCGGGATCACCGGGCCGAAGCGCTGTTTGTGGAGCTCGATCAGCTGGCGGCGGTGTTCGTCCTCTTCCTGCGCCATGCCGTCGAAGATGCGGGCGGTGTCGGGGTATTCCTCGCGCAGGCGCTCGGCGTAGTTGCGGTAGATTTGCGCGTCGTCTTCCTCGGAAGAGATCGCGAGCGCGAGAATTTCCTGCTCGGTCAGGTCGCTGAACCGCTTGCGCGATGAAAAGAACTGCATGTCACTGCCCAAAATTTAGAATGGTTCCAAATATATTGGGGGCATGGAGGAGCGCAAGTCTTTGTGGAGGCGCGAGGCGAAACGGGTGGACCGGGGGCTGTCTGCCCCCGGACCCCCGAGGGTATTTCGGACCAGAAAGAAGCGGGGCCTCAGTAGACGACCACCGAGCGGATGGATTTGCCTTCCTGCATGAGGTCGAAGCCCTTGTTGATCTCGTCCAGGGTGAGAGTGTGGGTGATCATCGGGTCGATCTCGATCTTGCCCTGCATGTACCAGTCCACGATCTTCGGCACGTCGGTGCGGCCGCGGGCGCCGCCGAAGGCCGTGCCGCGCCAGACCCGGCCGGTGACCAGCTGGAAGGGACGGGTGGAGATTTCGGCGCCGGCGGGCGCCACGCCGATGATGATCGATTCGCCCCAGCCCTTGTGCGCGCTTTCGAGTGCTGCGCGCATCACCTGCACGTTGCCGGTGGCGTCGAAGGTATAGTCGGCCCCGCCTTTGGTGAGGTTGACGAGATAGGGGACGAGATCGCCTTCGACCTCGTTCGGGTTGACGAAATCGGTCATGCCGAAGCGTTCGGCCATGGCGCGTTTTTCAGGGTTGATGTCCACGCCGACGATCTGGTCGGCACCGGCAAGCCGCAGTCCCTGGATCACGTTCAGCCCGATGCCGCCCAGCCCGAACACGATGGCGCGGGAGCCGATTTCCACCTTGGCGGTGTTGATGACCGCGCCGATGCCCGTTGTCACGCCGCAGCCGATATAGCAGACCTTGTCGAACGGCGCGTCGGGATGGATTTTCGCCACCGCGATTTCGGGCAGGACCGTGTGGTTGGAGAAAGTTGAGCAGCCCATGTAGTGCAGGATCGGGTCGCCATCGAGCGTGGAAAACCGGCTGGTGCCGTCGGGCATGACGCCGCGCCCTTGGGTTTCGCGGATCGATTGGCAAAGGTTGGTTTTCGGGTTCAGGCAGTATTCGCATTCCCGGCATTCCGGCGTGTAGAGCGGGATCACGTGGTCGCCGGGTTTGACCGAGGTGACGCCTTCGCCGACCTCAAGCACCACGCCGGCGCCTTCGTGGCCGAGTATGGCTGGAAACAGCCCTTCGGGATCGGCGCCCGAGAGGGTGAATTCATCCGTGTGGCAGATGCCGGTGGCCTTGATCTCGACCAGCACTTCGCCGGCGCGGGGGTCTTCGAGGTTCACGTCGATGACTTCCAGTGGTTTGCCTGCCTCGAAGGCGACGGCGGCTTTGGTGCGCATGGGGGACCTCCCGTTTCCTGTGCGGCTGCAATGCGTGGCCTGTGGTTTCCTGTTGACGATGTCTACGTCCGTGGGGTTCCGTCAACCCCACGGAAGCGACATGATCCGACGGGAGTGCGCCAATGAAGGGAATCGCGACGTTTTTCGGCGGGCTGGGCCTGCTGATTTCGGCGGCGTGGGCGAACGGAGATGACCTGACGAGCTGTGGCGCCGATGCTCTGACGGGGCTTGTCGGCCGCAAGGTCGAGGAGGTGCGCGACCGGTTGCCGCCCGAAGCGCGGGTGCTGGCGCCGAACAGTCCGATGACGCAGGATCACCGACCGGATCGGGTGAATGTCGCTCTGGATGACGACGGCGTGATCGTCCGGTTCTGGTGCGGGTGACTGCGCGGGTGACTGGGCGGGTGACTGGGCGGGTTTTGCGGGACTCGACTCGGCAGAGGGTTTGTGGATAGGAACATAAAGTGAACAAACCTGCCGCGCATCATGTCCCGCCGCCGAATCCTGTCTCTGTGGTTTCCCCGTCTTGGCGCCGAGCGGATCGCCCGCGCCGAAAGGGCGCTTGCCGGTCCGCTGGCGGTGGTGGGCGAGCAGGGAAACATGCAGGTGGTGACCTCGGCCAATGCCGCGGCGCAGGCGGCGGGGGTCCGGGTCGGCCAACCGGTGCGCGATGCCCACGCGGTCTGCGCGGCCCTTGTCACCCGCGCCCGCAACGCACCGGCCGAGGCCGCGTTTCTGACCGCGCTCGGGCGCTGGGCGGGGCGGTTTTCGCCCTGGGTGGCCGAAGAGCCGCCGGACGCGCTGGTGGTGGATCTGACCGGCTGTGCCCATCTTTTCGGGGGAGAGGAGGCGCTGTGCCGGGTGATCGAGGAGGATTGCGCCGGCATGGGCCTGACGGTGCGGCTGGGGATCGCCGACACGCTGGGCGCGGCCTGGGCGCTGGCGCGGTTCGCGGGGCAGGGCGCGGGGCCGGATCGCAGCGGGGACGACATCGACCAGGAGGCCCGCGCCACCCGGTCGCGGGCGGGCCGGCGGCGGCACTGGACCCGGGGCGGGACCGCGCCGCAGATGCCCCCGGCCCCGGTGGGCACGGCCCGGATCGCGCCGCCGGGGCAGTCGCACGGGGCACTGTCGCCACTACCGGTGGCGGCGCTGCGGCTGGACGAGGCGACGGTGGCGCAGCTGTTGCGTCTTGGCCTGCGGCGGGTCGGCGACTTGCTGGGGCAGCCTCGCGCCGCCCTGGCCCGGCGCTTCGGGCGGGGGCTGGTGCATCGGCTGGACCAGGCGCTGGGCAGTACGCCCGAGCCGATCTCGCCCGCCCGCCCGGCCGAACGTTTCGCCGTGCGCCTGACCCTGCCCGAACCGATCGGGCTCAAGGACGACATCCTCGCCGGAATCGACCGGATGCTGCCGCGGCTCTGCGCCCGGTTGCGTGACCGCGGGCAGGGGGCGCGGGCGATCCGGCTCGAGGCGCACCGCACCGACCGGGCGGCCGAGGTGGTGACGGTGGGGCTGGCCCGCCCTTCGTGGGACGCCGACCGCATCCGCCCGCTGCTCGAGATGAAGCTGGATGCGATCGATGCGGGCTTTGGCATCGACCTGCTGCGGCTCGAGGCGGCGCGGACCGAACCCGTCCATGACCGCCACGCGGTGGGGCATCTCGAGGCCAGCCGGGCGGTGGCCGAAAGGTTCTCCGGAGGCTCCGCGCTGGATGACCTGATCGGGCGGCTCGGCGCGCGGGTCGGGATGGAGGCGATCACGCGCCTGCATCCGGCCTCCAGCCATATCCCGGAAAAGACGGCGACCGTGCTGGCGGCGGCCTGGTCCGAACCGGCCCGCGACTGGCCCATGCCGGCCGCGCCCCGTCCGCTGATCCTGTGGCGGCCCGAACCGGTGACGGCGCCCGCGGTCCCCGACCCGCCCACTCGGTTCCGCTGGCGCGGGCAGAAGCACGAGGTCGCCCACACCGCCGGGCCGGAACGGATCGCCCCGGAATGGTGGCTGGACGACCCTGACTGGCGGTCGGGGGTGCGCGACTACTGGGTGGTGGTCACCGCGCGGCAAGAGCGGCTGTGGCTGTTCTACGCCCATGGGAATGCCATGTCGGCAGGGTGGTTCTGCCACGGGCAGTTCGCCTGATACCGGCACGGTTCTTGGTGCCACAGGGGCACAAGCCCGTGCGCGTGACCGGCGGGGGACTTGATTCGCGCGGAAAATGCCGCAACTCTGATCCCATGACCATCCAGCCCCCCAGCCCCATGGCAACTGGCCCGGCTCCGGTTCAGGTCTCGTTCGACCGCCGCGAACTCTCGGTCATCCTGTCGCTCTACGGGCGCATGGTGGCGGCCGGCGAATGGCGCGACTACGGGATTTCCTGCCTGCGCGACGTGGCCGTGTTCTCGATCTTCCGCCGCACCGCAGAACACCCGATCTACCGCGTGGAAAAGGCGCCGCGCCTGCGCAACCGGCAGGGGCAGTATTCGGTGGTCGGCATGGACGGGCGCATCCTCAAGCGCGGGCACGACCTGAAAACCGTGCTGCGCGTGCTGGAGCGCAAGCTGATCCGCCCGATCGAGTAGGGCAAGGCGCAAACCGGCGCCCGCCCGACCGAATCCGACCGGCTCCCAACCCCTTCATCTTGCCCAAAATACTCCGGGGAGCGCGAGGGGCAGCGCCCCTCGCACCGGTCGGATTGGCGCAGCCAATCCGAAACCGGAATACCGGCTTCGACAGCGGCTCACCCTGTCCGTCTAGCGCAACCGCCTGTCCGTCTAGCGCAACCGTTTGTGCGCCGTCACCGGCCCGTCGCCCTGCCCCGCGATGCGGTCGATAGCCTTCTGCAACGGTTCAACCGCCACGGCCATGTGATGCGCATTGGCATGAAGCAGCACATCGGCATCCGCGAAGAACGCCACATGCCCCTTCCAGAACAGAAGGTCGCCGCGCTGCGGCGGCATGTTCGGCGGCAGTAGCTCTCCCAACTCCGCCTCTTGCTGGTCGCTGTCGCCGGGGCAGGGGATGCCGCAGGCCAGCATCGCCGCCTGCACCAGCCCGGAACAGTCGATCCCCCACCAGCTGTTGCCACCCCAGAGATAGGGCGTGCCAAGAAACAGTCGCGCCACGGCGACCGGATCGGACATCGGGACGCCGATCTCGCGCAAATGCACCCACGGCACAAAGCCATCCGGCGTTTCGGCAAACCGGCCCCGCGTGCCGGTCACGGTCAATCGGCTGCCCAGGCTCAGCGCCATGAGGTCGGGCGATTTCATGTCGGGCTCCGCGTAGGCATGCGTTGCCGGAGTCGCGACCCAATGCGTTGCCGTCCGTGCCGGGGCCAGCATGTCCGTGCGCAGATAGCCGACATAGCCGTCCCGTTCGGCCTGCACGAAGGCCCAGCCGTCACGATCCTCGTAAACCGTGACCGTTTCGCCGAACAAGAGCTGCCGATCCCGCGCGCCGCCCGGCACACGCAACAGATCGATGACCGGTCGGGCGATGCGGCGCGGCGCGCCCGACACCCGGACCGCGCCCGGCGCGGCATCGGGCAGATGCGCGGCCACCACGCGGGAATTGGCCGGAGTGCGGCGCGGATCGCTCATTCCGGCAACAGCCGGGGCAAGGCCTGCAGGATCGCCCGGGCACCCTGGCCCGTGCCGCCCTTGGGGCGCGCCGGGGCCGGCTTGGGCTGCCAGGCGTAGATGTCGAAATGCACATAGCGCGAAGCCGTCACGAACCGGCGCAGGAACAGCGCCGCTGTGATCGACCCGGCAAAGCCGCCGGCCGGGGCGTTGTCCAGATCGGCATTGGCCGGTTCGATCATCTCCTCATAGGGGGCATGGAACGGCATCCGCCAGACCGGATCGGCCACAGTTTCCGCCGCCTCGGCCAAGGCCGTCGCCGCGGCATCGTCATCGGTATAGAACGGCGCAAGATCCGGCCCCACCGCCACCCGTGCCGCCCCCGTCAGGGTCGCCATCGACAGGATCAATTCCGGCGCCTCTTCATCCGCCAGCGCCAGCGCATCGGCCAGCACCAGCCGCCCTTCGGCATCAGTATTGTTGACCTCCACCGTCAGCCCCTTGCGCGAGGTCAGGATGTCGCCCGGCCGCATCGCGCTGCCCGACACGGCATTCTCCACCGCCGGGATCAGCACCCGCAGCCGCAGCTTCTGGCCCAGCCCCATGATCGCGCGGGCCAGCCCCAGAACCGTCGCCGCGCCGCCCATGTCCTTTTTCATCAGCGCCATGGCCGAGGCGGGTTTCAGATCCAGCCCGCCGGTGTCGAAACACACCCCCTTGCCGACCAGCGTCAGCCGCGGCCCGGTCTCGCCCCAGCGCATGTCGATCAGGCGCGGCGCGCGCGCGGCGGCGCGGCCCACCGCGTGGATCATCGGAAAGTTGGCCGACAGCAGCTCTTCGCCCTCGGTCACCTGGACCGAGCCGCCAAAGGCCGCGGCAAGATCCCGTGTGGCGGCTTCCAGCTCATCGGGCCCCATGTCCGCCGCCGGCGTGTCGATCAGGTCGCGGGTCAGCGCCTCGGCCGCGGCCAGCGTTTCGACCCGCGCCGCGTCCACGCCGCGCGGCACCACCAGCCGCGCCTTGACCGGCGTCCGCGCCTTGTAGCGGTCGAACCGATGGGTGGACATCAGCCAGCCGAAACACTCGTTCTCGAGCGCCTGCCCCGTCAGCCCCGAAACGATGTCATAGGCGCCTTCGCCCAGCCCCGCCACCGCGGCGGCCAGCACGAAGCGGTGCCGCGCCCGGTCCTGCGCGTCGCCCAGCCCCGCGAGCGCCATGACCGGCGCGCCCTCCGGCCCCGGCACCATGAGCGCCTGTCCCCGCGCGCCGGTGAACCCGTTGGCATGAACCCAGCGCCCGACCGCGGCGTCCTGGCCCTTCAGCCAGTCGTCCAGATCGTCCTTGCCAATGGCGTGAAGCGGAATCGTGCCGTCTTCGCGTCGGGCGAATGTCGGGGCCATGTCGCGTCTCCTGCAGTTGTCGCGCCGAAGACTATCCCGGTGGTCGCTGCCTGCAAGTCCCGTCTCGTCACCCCGACAGATCCTGCAGATCCCATATTGCGGTCAGCGACCGTTCCCCCACCCGGATCAGGCGAAAGAGCGTCGCGCCCACCGCGGCGCTGTCCCCGGCGCGCGCGGCCTGGACCACGTCGCCGGCGATTCGGGCGAGCTTGGTCATGCCGACCTGATCGGCGATCGCGATCAGCGACCGCGCGGTCCGGGCCATTTCGTGCCAGTCGCCGTTGCGCCACTGCTGCTCTGTCCGCGTCAGGCGTATCGCAAGCTCTTCGACCGCGCGGCAGATCACGTCGTCGGCGGCGGCCTCTCCCATCTGGCTGTAGAGCAGCTCCAGCCGGTCCGGATCCAGCCGGACGGTTTCCACCTGTCTGAGCGTCAACAGTTGTCCCACCACATTCACCCCGATTGTTTCGTGGCCCCCACGACCGGGGGCGATCATGCGCCGGGCGGGGTTTGCAAATGGTTTCCGCGTAGGGCAGAAATGCGTCGAATTTTCCGTCAACCCGGTGTATCCGGGCGCGTGGAATAGAGGGAAGTGGGGTCATGACGAAACATGCAAGCCCGTTGCCGGGCTATCTGGTCCAGCGCTATCACGGATGGAGAGCCACCGCCTAGAAGGAAAACCAGGCCTGGTACCGCCACCTGGCCAGCGAGGGCCAGCATCCCCGCGCAATGGTGATTTCCTGCTGCGACAGCCGCGTGCATGTGACCTCGCTGTTCGGCGCCGACCAGGGCGAGTTCTTCATCCATCGCAACATTGCCAATCTGGTGCCGCCCTACGAACCCGACGGCGGGCATCACGGCACGTCGGCGGTTCTGGAATATGCTGTTCTGGCGCTCAAGGTCGCGCATGTGATCGTGATGGGCCATTCGCAATGCGGCGGGGTGAAGGGCTGCATCGAGATCTGCAAGGGAAATCCGCCGGTGCCGGGGGCGCAGGACAATTTCGTCGGCCGCTGGATGGACATCCTGCGGCCGAAATACGACCTGGTCGCCGGGATCGAGGACGCCGCCGCGCAGGAACGCGCGTTCGAGAAACAGGCGGTCGTGGCCTCGCTTGAAAACCTGATGACCTTTCCCTTCGTTCAGGAGGCCGTCAGCGCGGGCGTGCTGACCCTGCACGGCCCGTGGCACGACATCGGCGAGGGCGGGCTGGAATATTACGACCCGGAAACCGGCGCCTATCGACCGGTCTGAGGCAACGCGTCCGGTTCCGGCCGGGTGCGCAGGTAGGCGTCGATCCGCGCCACCTGCGCGTCGGTCAACTTCAGCCCCAGCCGGGTGCGGCGCCACACGAAATCCTCGGCGCAGCGCACCCATTCGTGGGCAGCGCCCCAGTCGAGTTCGCGGGCGGTGATCGTTGCGCCGAAATCCTCGCCCAGGTCCTCGCGCCGATCCGCGCCCTGCAAGATGGTCCGGGCCTCGGTGCCGTAGGTGCGCACCAGCCGCCGCGCCCAGGCAAGATCCAGGAAGGGATACGCTTGCCGCAGTTCGGCGATCAGGGCATCGACGCCATCCACCGGGAAATCCCCGCCCGGCAGCGCCACGCGCGCCGTCCAGTTGCCGCCGGCCGCGGGAAAGAACGTATTCAGCTTTGCCATCGCCGCCTCGGCCAGGCGGCGGTAGGTGGTGATCTTGCCGCCAAAGACATTCAGCAGCGGCGCGCCGCCCGTGCTATCCAGCGACAGCACATAATCGCGCGTCGCCGCGGTCGCCGACTTGGCCCCGTCGTCATAGAGCGGCCGAACCCCGGAATAGGTCCAGACGATGTCGTCCTCGGTCACCGGGTTGGCGAAATATTCCGACGCGCGCTCAGCCAGGTAGCGCTTTTCCTTGTCGGTGCAGACGGGCGGTTCGTCGGCGTCGGGGTGATCCTCGTCGGTGGTGCCGATCAGGGTGAAATCGTCCTCATAGGGTATGGAAAAGATGATCCGCCCGTCTGTGCCCTGAAAGAAATAGCACTTGTCGTGGTCGTAAAGCCTGCGCGTGACGATATGGCTGCCGCGCACCAGCCGCACGCCCTCGCGCGAGGGCACATGAATCGTATCGCGGATGATCTCGGCCACCCAGGGGCCGCCGGCATTGACCAGCGCGCGGGCGCGCAGGGTTTCTGACTGTCCCGATGCCTCGTCCAGCAAATCAACCAGCCACAGATCGCCCTCGCGCCGGGCCGAGGTGACGCGGGTGCGCGGCATGATCCGCGCGCCGCGGGCGGCTGCATCACGGGCGTTCAGCACCACCAGCCGCGAATCCTGCACCCAGCAGTCGGAATATTCATAGGCTTTGCGGAATTTCGGCTTGAGCGGGCGCCCGGCGGGGTCGTTGCGCAGATCCACCGAGGTCGTGCCCGGCAGGATCCTTCGCCCGCCCAGGTGATCATAGAGAAACAGTCCCAGCCGGATCAGCCAGGCCGGTCGCCGCCCCTTGAGCCACGGCATGAAGATCGACAGCAACCGCGAGGTCGGCGTGTCGCTGTCGAATCGCATGTCCGGGTGATAGGGCAGCACGAACCGCATCGGCCAGCTGATATGCGGCATCGCCGTCAGCAGAACCTCGCGCTCTTCCAGCGCTTCGCGGACCAGCCGGAACTCGAAATACTCCAGATAGCGCAGGCCGCCGTGGAACAGCTTGGTCGAGGACGATGACGTGGCCCAGCCCAGATCGCCCATCTCGGCCAGGGCCACCGACAGGCCGCGCCCAGCCGCGTCGCGGGCGATGCCGCAGCCGTTGATGCCGCCGCCGATGACGAACAGGTCGTAAACCTCGTGCCCGCTATCGTTCATCGTCCCCGTCCGCGATGACGATTTCGGTTCCCGCCTCGGCGGCGGCCCGGGCAAAGGCGGCCGGCGGGGGGGCGTCGGTGACGAAATAGTCCAGTTCGGCCAGATTGCAGATCCGCACCGGCGCGGTGCGGTCGAACTTGGAGTGGTCGCAGACCAGGACCGTCGTGCGCGCATTGCGCAAGATGGCGCGGGCCACCGACACCTCGCGCGGGTCGTGATCCAGCACGGCGCCGTCTTCGTCCAGCGCCGAGGCGCCGATCACCGCATAGTCCACCTTGTAGCGCGAGATGAACTCGACCGCGTCCTCGCCGACGATGGCGCCGTCGCTTTGCCGGACCGCGCCGCCGACCAGGACCAGCTCCTTCGACGGCGCCCCCAGCATCATGTTGATGATATTGATGTTGTTGGACAGCACCATCAGGTTTTCATGCCCCACAAGGGCGCGGGCGACCTGTTCGGTCGTGGTGCCGATATTCAGGGTGACCGAGCAGTCGTTGGGGATCAGCGATGCCGCCATCCGCCCGATCCGTTCCTTGGCGCCGGCATTCAGCTTGCGCCGTTCGTTGTAGTCGCGGTTCGACGCGGAGGTGACGCGCCGCGCGCCGCCATGCGTGCGAGCCACCAGCCCCGCCTGCGCCAGATCGCGCAGGTCGCTGCGAATCGTCTGTGTGCTCACGCCGAAGCGACGCGAGAGATCCTCGACGTTCACGCGGTCCTTTTCGCGCAGGAGATTCAGGATCTCCTCTTTCCTGTTGGTCACGCTCACGGTTGGTGTCTCCTCCACGGGGCGACATCTCGTTGCAATTTGTAGGCGGCGCGGCAAGGTTGAACAACGATTTTTTTCGTTTGACTTTCACTTTGTTTCCTACAACCATCTCGCCGCAGATTGACGCAAGCAATCTGAAACCAATTGGGAGGGCAACATGCGAAGAAGGGAATTCCTGACCGGAACCGCGGCGACCGCGCTGTCAACCGCGATGGTGGCAGGGGGCGGTAGCTTCTGGGCCACGCGCGCGGCGGCGCAGGGCATGGACGCGGCGCAGAAGTGGATCGAGACCGAATTCACCCGGTCCGCGCTCAGCAAGGACGAACAGCTGGCCGAGATGGAGTGGTTCATCAAGGCCGCCGAGCCGTTCAAGGGCATGGAAATCAACGTGCTGTCGGAAACCATCCCGACGCACAGCTACGAATCCGAAGTCCTGACCAAGGCGTTCGAGGAAATCACCGGCATCAAGGTCAACCACCAGCTTCTGGGCGAGGGCGAAGTCGTGCAGGCGGTGCAGACCCAGATGCAGACCAAGCGCAACCTGTATGACGGCTACATCAACGACTCCGACCTGATCGGCACGCACAGCCGGATGCAGCTGGCCTATACGCTGTCGGACATGATGGCGGGCGAATGGGCCGACGTGACCAACCCGGGCCTGGATCTGGACGACTTCATCGGCAAGTCGTTCACCACCGGCCCCGACGGCAAGCTCTATCAGCTGCCCGACCAGCAGTTCGCGAACCTCTACTGGTTCCGCAAGGACTGGTTCGACCGCGAAGATCTGAAGAAGAAGTTCAAGGAGCTCTACGGCTACGACCTGGGCGTGCCGGTCAACTGGTCGGCCTACGAGGACATCGCCGAGTTCTTTACCGAGCATGTGAAGGAAATCGACGGCGTGCGGGTCTATGGTCACATGGACTATGGCAAGCGCGCGCCCGACCTCGGCTGGCGGATGACCGACGCCTGGCTGTCGATGGCCGGCGCGGGCTCCAAGGGGCTGCCGAACGGCGTTCCGATCGACGAATGGGGCATCCGCATGGAGGCGGGTTCGTGCAACCCGGCCGGTGCCTCGGTCACGCGCGGCGGCGCGGCGAACGGCCCGGCGGCGGTCTATGCGATCCGCAAATGGGATGAATGGCTGCGCAAATACGCCCCGCCGGGGGCCGCGTCCTACGACTTCTACCAGTCGCTGCCGGCGCTCAGCCAGGGCAATGTGGCTCAGCAGATCTTCTGGTACACCGCCTTCACCGCCGACATGGTCAAGCCGCGGTCGGAAGGCAACAACACCGTGGACGAGAACGGCATGCCGCTGTGGCGGATGGCACCCAGCCCGCACGGCCCTTATTGGGAAGAGGGGCAGAAGCTGGGCTATCAGGACTGCGGATCGTGGACCTTCTTCAAGTCCACGCCGATGGACCGGGCCAAGGCAGCCTGGCTCTATGCCCAGTTCGTCACCTCCAAGACCGTGGACGTGACCAAGAGCCATGTCGGCCTGACCTTCATTCGCGACTCCACCATCCGGCACGACAGCTTCACCGAGCGCGCCCCGAAACTGGGCGGCCTGGTGGAATTCTATCGCTCGCCCGACCGGGTGCTGTGGACGCCGACCGGCATCAACGTGCCGGATTACCCCAAGCTCGCGCAGATCTGGTGGCAGCAGATCGGCGACGTGAACTCGGGCGCGTTCACCCCGCAAGAGGCGATGGACCGTCTCGCCTCCGAGATGGATCAGGTCATGGCGCGTATGGAGCAGGCCGACAAGGCGGCCGGCGTCTATGGCGGCTGCGGCCCGCGGCTCAACCCCGAAAAGCCGGCCGAGGAATGGCTGGGCAAGGGCGGCGCCAAGGCCAAGCTGGCGAACGAAAAGCCGCAGGGCGAAACCATCGACTATGACGAACTGATCAAGCGTTGGGCCAGCGCGAACTGATCGCGCGAACCTGACGGCCAAGATCGCGGCCGGGGCCTTTCGGGGCCCCGGCCTGTCGGCTGACCTGCCCGCCAAGGCGCGGGCACGGGGATGGAAGGACATGACGCTCGAACTGAGAAACGTCACCAAGCGTGTCGGTGCGGACACGCATATCCACGAGACGTCGCTGCGGCTCGAACCGGGGGAGTTCAATATCCTCCTCGGCGCGACCAACGCGGGCAAGAGCACGCTGATCAAGCTGATGGCCGGGCTGGAAAAGCCGACCAGCGGCGAGATCCGGGTGGATGGCGAGAACGTCACCGGCCTGTCGCCGCAAAAGCGCAACATCAGCCTGGTGCACCAGTTCTTCATCAATTACCCGCACATGACGGTGTTCGACAACATCGCCTCGCCGCTGAGGGTGGCCGGCATACCGAAATCCGAGATCGCCGGCCGGGTCGAACAAGCCGCCGATATCCTGCAATTGCGTCCGATGCTGCACCGTCGCCCCGACGAACTGTCCGGAGGGCAACAGCAGCGCTGCGCCCTGGCCCGCGCCATCGTCAAGGAAAGCAAGGCGATCTTTCTGGACGAACCGCTGGCGAACCTCGACTACAAGTTGCGCGAGGAGTTGCGCGAACAGCTGCCCGACCTGTTGGCCGGGCGCGGCACGGTGATCGTCTATGCCACCTCCGAGCCGACCGAGGCGCTGCTGCTGGGCGGGCGCACGGCGCTGGTGCATGAAGGGCGGATCGTGCAGTTCGGCCCGACCACCGAAATCTACCACAATCCGGCGAACCAGCTTTCGGCCACCGTGTTCTCGGACCCGCCGGTAAACCTTGCCCCGGTGGTGAAGCGCGGCAACCGGATCGAGCTGGCGGGGGGCCACGGCTGGACCGTCGAGGGCGCCGTCGCCGCGATCCCCGACGGCGCCTATACCGTCGGAGTGCGCCCCCATTTCGTGAGCCCGGTTCCGGTGCACGAACGCACCGTGCCGATCCGCGGCGTCGTGCGCATCACCGAACTGAGCGGATCCGAAAGCGTGGCGCATTTCGAGATGGGCGGCCATGTCTGGGTGTCGCTGTCCCCCGGTGTCCACGCTTACAAGGTGGGCGAAGAGCACGAATTCTACATGGCGCCCGAACATTGCTTCTATTTCGGGGAAAACGGCGATCTGGTGATCAAGGGGGATGCCGATGGCTAAGATCACGCTGGACAAGTTGCGCCACAGCTATCTGCCCAACCCCGCGGGGCCGGACGATTTCGCGCTGAAGCAGATCGACCTGGACTGGACCGATGGCGGGGCCTACGCGCTGCTCGGGCCATCCGGCTGCGGCAAGACCACGCTGCTGAACATCATCTCGGGGCTTCTGACCCCCAGCCACGGGCGCGTGCTGTTCGACGGGCAGGACGTGACGCATCTGCCGCCCGACAGACGCAACATCGCGCAGGTGTTCCAGTTCCCGGTGATCTACGACACGATGACGGTCTACGACAACCTGGCCTTTCCGCTGCGCAACCGCGGCGTGGACGAAGCGCGGGTCGATGCCCGCGTGCGCGAGATCGCCGCGATGCTGGAGCTTGAGGACCGGCTGGCGATGCGCGCGTCGAACCTGTCGCCGGACAACAAGCAGAAGATCTCGATGGGGCGCGGGTTGGTGCGCGAAGACGTGAACGTGATCATGTTCGACGAGCCGCTCACCGTGATCGACCCCGAGCTGAAATGGCGGCTGCGGTCCAAGCTTAAGGAACTGCACCAGCGCATCGCGGTGACCATGATCTACGTCACCCACGACCAGACCGAGGCGCTGACCTTTGCCGATCAGGTGGTGGTGATGCAGCTGGGCGAGGTGGTGCAGATCGGCACCCCGGTCGAACTGTTCGAGCGGCCCCAGCACACCTTTGTCGGCCATTTCATCGGCTCGCCGGGGATGAACATCCTGCCGGTCGAGGTCGACGGCGGCGTGGCCCGGTTTGCCGGTCATGCGGTGCAACTGGAAGGCCCGATCGTCCGACAGGGCGACCGGACCGAGATCGGCGTGCGTCCCGAATATGTCCGTCTTGCCGACAGCGGCATCCCCGCCACGGTGCGCAAGGCCGCCGATATCGGCCGCTACACCGTGGTCGAGACGATGGTCGGCGACCACGTTGTCAACGCGATCACCGACCGCCTCCCGCCCGCGCCCGGCGCGCGGGTGTTCCTGCATTTCGAACCCTCGCAGACCCGGCTTTACGCCGATGGCTGGATCGCCACGGAGGTATGGAAATGAAGACCGAGAACCAGCGCGGCTGGCTGTTCGTCCTGCCGGTCCTGATCCTTGTGGCGTTCAATGCGCTCGTGCCGCTGATGACGGTGGTCAACTATTCGGTGCAGGAAACCTTTGGCGACAACCTGTTCTTCTGGCACGGGGTGGGCTGGTTCGAGGACGTGCTGCGATCCGACCGCTTCCACGCCGCGCTGGGGCGGCAGGCGCTGTTCACCTTCACGATCCTGCTGATCGAGGTGCCGCTGGGCGTCGCCATCGCGCTGGCCATGCCGCGCAAGGGGTTCTGGGTATCGGTCTGTCTGGTGCTGATGGCGCTGCCGCTGCTGATCCCGTGGAACGTGGTGGGGGCGATGTGGAACATCTTCACCCTGCCCGACATTGGGCTGTTGGGCTATTTCATGAATCATGTGCTTGGCATCGACTACAACATGACGCAAAGCCCGTTGGCGGCCTGGGTCACAATCATCGTCATGGATGTCTGGCACTGGACCTCGCTGGTGGTTCTGCTGGCCTATGCCGGGCTGATCTCGATCCCCGAAGCCTATTACCAGGCGGCCAAGATCGACGGGGCGTCGAACTGGGCGGTGTTCCGCTACATCCAGTTGCCCAAGATGAAGCGGGTGCTGACCATCGCCGTGTTGCTGCGGTTCATGGACAGCTTCAACATCTATACCGAACCCTTCGTGCTGACCGGGGGCGGCCCCGGAAACTCGACCACGCTTCTGTCGATCGACCTGGTAAAGGTGGCGCTGGGGCAGTTCGACCTCGGCATCGCCGCGGCGATGAGCCTGATCTACTTTGCCTTCACGCTGCTGGTGAGCTGGCTGTTCTACACCATCATGACGAGGAACGAGCAATGAGACCCCGCGCGCTGATCCCGATCCTCTACATCCTGTTCCTGCTGCTGCCGATCTACTGGCTGGTGGCGATGAGCTTCAAGACCACCAACGAGATCCTGGGCGGCTTCTCGCTGTTCCCGCAGGAATGGACCTTTGCCAGCTACCGCACGATCTTTACCGACCCGACCTGGTATTGGGGCTATATCAACTCGATCATCTACGTGTCGCTGAACACGGTGATCTCGCTGCTGGCGGCGCTGCCCGCGGCCTATGCGTTCTCGCGGTTCCGGTTTCTGGGGGACAAGCATCTGTTCTTCTGGCTGCTGACCAACCGGATGGCGCCGGCGGCGGTGTTCGCGCTGCCGTTCTTCCAGCTCTATTCGGCGGTGGGGCTGTTCGATACCCACCTTGCGGTGGCGCTGGCGCATTGCCTGTTCAACATACCCCTTGCCGTGTGGATTCTCGAAGGCTTCATGTCCGGGGTGCCCAAGGAACTGGACGAAACCGCCTATGTGGACGGCTATTCCTTCCCGCGCTTCTTCATCCGGATCTTCGTGCCGACGATCAAGGCGGGGATCGGGGTGGCCGCGTTCTTTTGCTTCATGTTCTCGTGGGTGGAACTCCTTCTGGCCAAGACGCTGACTGCCGTCGAGGCCAAGCCCATCGCCGCGGTGATGACCCGCACCGCCTCAAGCGCCGGCTATGAACTGGGCCTGCTGGCGGCCGCGGGCGTTCTGACCATCATCCCCGGCGCAATCGTGATCTGGTTCGTCCGAAACTACATCGCCAAGGGCTTTGCCCTGGGGAGGGTGTGATGAAGCGCGCGATCTACGTCCTTCTGACGCTCGGGGTGATACCGACCGCGCTTGCGGCGGCAGGCTGGGGCGACCTGGGCAAGCAGCAGGAAGAGGCGTTCACCTGGGCCAAATGGTGGACCGAGCCGGTCTGGCCCGGCTTCTGGATGGCTTGGACGCGGGCGACGTTGGCCTTCTTCATCTTCATCTTCGCCAGCATCGCGCTGATGGCGATTCTCGAGATCCGCAACCCCGGCGGCAACGAACGCGTCGGCGTGCTGGGCCTGACCACCACCCGTGGTGATCGGCTGTTCATCTCGCTCTTGGGGTCGGCTTATATCTTTCTGGCCTGGCTGGGCCTTGTGGGCACGCCGCTCTGGGCGCCGCTGGGGATCGCGTTCCTCTGGACCGCGTTCTGCTTCTGGAAGGTCTGAGGCCTCAGATCTCGGTGTGCAGGCGATAGCCCGGCGCGAAGAGCAGCCGCACCGTCGTCAGTATCCGCGTGCCGTGCCAGGTGGTGCGTTCGGTCAGGAACAGCGCGGCGCCGGGGGCGCAGTCCAGCGCCG
This sequence comes from Jhaorihella thermophila, assembly GCF_900108275.1. GTDB lineage: Bacteria > Pseudomonadota > Alphaproteobacteria > Rhodobacterales > Rhodobacteraceae > Jhaorihella > Jhaorihella thermophila. The sequence continues at coordinate 95,494 of NZ_FNVD01000002.1, read as the reverse complement.
CCGCGTCCTCGCGGGTCGCGGTGGTGGCCGAAAACGCAATGTCGCCGCCTTCGAAGGGCACGTTCAGCACCAGCCATTCGTTGGGGCTGATCGTCGAGAAATCGGCGTCGCGCACACCCGGCACCGCGTCCGCGTCGATCCAGCGATCCTCGAGCGCATGGGGCCGCCCGCCGGCCATGTGCAGTCCCACCACATGCATCAGCGGCGTGTCGGGGGCGGTCTTCATCCGGGCCCGGATCGCGGGCGGCGGCAGTTCGTCGCTCTTCGACGTCAGGCTGAAATGATAGGGCAGTCCGCGGCTTTCGACCTCGACCCGGATTACAGGGATGTCGAGACGGGCCTTGCGCACCGGGTGCAACGCGACGCGGCTGCCAGCGCGGCGGCGGCGTTCGATCAGCCCGTCTTCGGCGACCGCTCGCAGGGCGCGGTTCACCGTGGCCCGCGCGCAGCCCAGTTCGCGGGCCAGATCCGCCTCGTGGGGGATCCGATCGCCGGGTTTCCATTCACGTTCGCGGATGCGCCGCAGGACTTCGTCCCGCACGGCCTGCCACGACGTCGCACCGTCGGTGTTCATGATGCCTCGACCAGTTCCGCCATTGCCCGCGCATAGCGGATCACGATTTCGTCGCGCCGGATATGGCGGCCGTTCTTTACCATATGCCGTCCCGCCGACCAGACGTCGCGCACCATGGCATTGCCGCCTGCAAAGATGAAGCTGTCAAGCAGCCGGTCGCCGGATCGGCCGGCCAGATCCACATGAGCCGCGTCCAACGCCACCAGATCGGCCCAGAGCCCCGGCGCGATCGCCCCGTTGTCGCGCCCCGCCGCGTGCGCCCCGCCGGCAAGCGCGGCATCATAGAGCCGCCGCCCGGTCGAGCCGCCGGGCTCCGCCAGAACCGCGCGCGCCCGGTCCCGCAGCCGCTGGGAATACTCCAGAAGCCGCAGTTCTTCGGCAAGCGCAATGCGCAGGTTGCTGTCCGATCCCACGGCGATTGCGCCGCCAGAACCGAACCAACGGACGCCATCGAAAATGCCGTCGCCCAGATTGGCCTCGGTGATCGGGCACAGCCCGGCCACGGCGCCGGTGCGGGCCAGCCTCTCGGTTTCATGTGGCTTCATATGGGTGCAGTGAATGAAGCAGCACTGTTCGTCCGGCTGCATGTGGTCCAGCACCCATTCCACGGGTCGGGCGCCGTGGGTGGCCTGGACTTCCTCCACCTCGGCCACCTGTTCGGCAAGGTGCATGTGAAACGGCCCGTCCCCGGCCAGCGCGCGCAAGCGCGGCAGATCCTCGGCCGCTACAGCGCGCAGCGAATGCGGCGCCGCGCCCAGCCGGGCATCCGGGGGAAGGGCGGCAATCGCCGCGCCGCTGGCCTCAAGCAGCCGGGTAAAGCGGTCAAGGTCGTTGCCGAACCGCAGCTGCCCGGGGCCGACCGGCCGCCGGTCGCAGCCGCTGAACTGGTAGTGAACCGGCAACAAGGTCAGGCCGATTCCCGTCTGATCCGCCGCCGCCGCGATCCGTTCGGCCATTTCGGCGAGGTTGGCATAGGGGCGGCCGTCCGGAGCATGATGGAGATAGTGAAACTCCACGCAGCAGGCATATCCCGCTTCCAGCATCTCCATCTGCACCAGCGCGGTGATGGCTTCCGCCCGGTCGGGGTCGATCCGGTCGAGGAACCGATACATCAGCTCGCGCCAGGTCCAGAACGTGTCGCGCGGGTCGGGTCCGCGTGATTCAGTCAGCCCGGCCATGGCGCGCTGAAAGGCGTGGCTGTGCGCGTTCGCCGGCGCCGGCAACAGGATGCCGCAGCGCCGGCCGGACGGGGGGGCGTCCAGCGTCGTGGAAACGATCCGCCCGCCGTCGATGTCCACCCGCACGTTTTCCGCCCACCCTTCCGGCAACAGCGCCGTCCTGGCCCAGATCACGGTCATTCGGATTCACCTTGACTCGAAAATATGTCTGCACTTATTGCGAAAACAGGCGATCAAATCAAGGCGGCACATGATTCTGGGCAATGCAATGCTGGCGACCATGACCGGAGCGGCGCCTTACGGCCTGATCCCCGGCGGCGCGGTGGCGGTGGGGGACGGTCGCATCCTCTGGGTCGGGCCGCAAAGGGACATCCCCGACGAACTTCGCACCGGGGAGGAGGTGGACTTGGGCGGGCGTCTCGTGACGCCGGCGCTAATCGACTGCCACACGCATCTGGTGCATGGCGGCAACCGGGCACGCGAGTTCGAGATGCGGCTGGAGGGGGCGAGCTACGAAGAAATCGCCCGCGCCGGTGGCGGCATCCGCTCGACCGTGGCGGCAACCCGGGCCGCGGGCGAAGAGGCCCTGTTCGCCACAGCGCTGCCCCGGGTCGATGCGCTGATCGCCGAGGGCGTGTCGGTCATCGAGATCAAGTCCGGCTATGGGCTGGACCGCGACACCGAACTGGCCATGCTGCGCGTTGCCCGCCGGATCGGCCGCGCGCGGCCGGTCCGGGTGCGCACGTCGTTTCTGGGCGCGCACGCGATCCCGGCCGAATATGATGGACGTGCGGACGCCTATATCGACGAGGTTTGCCTGCCCGCTCTGCGCGCGGCCCATGCGCAGGGGCTGGTGGACGCGGTGGACGGGTTCTGCGAAACCATCGCCTTTTCCACCGACCAGATCCGCCGCGTGTTCGAAGCCGCGCGCGAACTGGGGCTGCCTGTCAAGCTTCATGCCGAGCAGCTGTCGCATCAGGGCGGCGCGGCGTTGGCGGCCGAATACGGCGCGCTGTCGGCGGATCATCTGGAACATGCGACCGAAGATGACACGGCACGCATGGCCTGGGCCGGCACGGTGGCGGTGCTGCTGCCCGGCGCGTTCTACACCCTTCGGGAAACGCGCCTTCCGCCGATCGACGCCTTCCGCGCCCGCGGCGTGCCGATGGCGCTGGCGACCGATCTGAACCCCGGATCGTCGCCGATGAATTCGCTGCTATTGGCGATGAACATGGGCTGCACCCTGTTTCGCCTGACGCCCGCCGAGGCGCTGGCCGGCGTCACCTGTCACGCCGCCCGCGCGCTGGGGCTGGAGGATACGGGCCGCATCGCGCCGGGGCTGCGGGCCGATCTTGCGGTATGGGACGCCGAGCATCCGGCCGAGCTGAGCTATCGCATCGGCGTCAACCCGCTTCATGCCCGTTTCTTCGGAGGCGCTAAATGACCACCCTTGTCACCCTGCGCCCCGGCGCGACAACGCTGGAGGATCTCGAACGCCTCTGGCGCCACGGCGGACCGGTCGTGCTGGACCGCGCCGCCCGCCCGGCGATAGAGGCCGCCGCCGCGCAGGTGCGCCGCGCCGCCGAGGGTGACGTGGCGGTCTATGGGATCAACACCGGTTTCGGCAAGCTGGCGAGCGTCAAGATCGCGGCGGGCGATACCATGGCGCTGCAACGCAACCTGATCCTCAGCCATTGCTGCGGTGTGGGTGATCCGCTGGACGCTCCGACGACCCGGCTGATGATGGCGCTGAAGCTCTTGTCGCTGGGGCGGGGGGGCAGCGGCACGGAATGGGCGACCGTGGAACTGATCGAGGACATGTTGAACCGGGGGGTGCTGCCGGTGATCCCCGATCAGGGATCGGTCGGCGCGTCCGGCGACCTGGCCCCGCTTGCGCATATGGCGGCGGTGATGATGGGCGAAGGGCGGGCCGTGTTCGACGGTGACACCCTGCCGGGCGGCGAGGCGCTGTTGCGGGCCGGGCTGGCGCCGATCACGCTGGGGCCGAAAGAGGGGCTCGCGCTCATCAACGGCACGCAATTTTCCACCGCCTGCGCGCTGGCGGGGCTGTGGGGGGCGCATGGCAATCTCGGCGCCGCCACCGTGACCGGCGCGCTGTCCACTGACGCAATCATGGGCTCGACCGCGCCGCTGAACCCGGAAATCCACCTGCTGCGCGGGCATCGGGGCCAGATCGACTTTGCCGCCGCGCAGGCGGCGCTCCTGGCGGGGTCCGAGATTCGCGAAAGCCACCGCGACGGCGACACCCGCGTGCAGGACCCCTATTGCATCCGCTGCCAGCCGCAGGTGATGGGCGCGGCGCTGGACCTGTTGCGCTTTGCCGCGCGCACGCTGGAAACCGAGGCCAACGCCGTTACCGACAACCCGCTGGTGCTGACCGATCAGGGGCGCATCCTTTCGGGCGGCAATTTCCATGCCGAGCCGGTGGGCTTTGCCGCCGACCAGATCGCGCTGGCCATCGCCGAGATCGGCGCCATCGCCCAGCGGCGGGTGGCGCTGATGGTTGATCCCACGCTCAGCCACGATCTTCCGCCGTTCCTGACGCCGCAGCCGGGGCTGAACTCTGGCCTGATGATCGCCGAGGTGACCAGCGCGGCGCTGATGAGCGAGAACAAGCATCTCGCCAATCCCTGCACGATCGATTCCACGCCGACCTCGGCCAACCAGGAGGACCACGTCAGCATGGCCGCCCACGGCGCGCGGCGGCTGAAACGGATGAACCGGAACCTCGCGGTGATCCTCGGGATAGAGGCGCTGGCCGCAGCGGCGGGGATCGAGTTCCGCGCGCCGCTGCGGACGAGCCCCGCGCTGCAAGAGGTTCTGGCCCGCATCCGCGCCGTCGTCCCGGCGCTCGAACAGGACCGATACCTTGCCCCAGATCTGGACGCCGCTGCCGGGTTGGTGCGAGAGGGCAGGCTGGCCGAGGGGTTCGACCTGCCGGGACTGGGCGCATGACGCCGGTCGAGGTGGTCCGCGGCGACGGCCCCCTGGTGCTGGGTCTGCCGCATTCGGGCACCTGGCTGCCGGACGACATCGCCGCGCGGCTCAACGACCGGGGGCGGCGGCTGGCGGATACCGACTGGCATGTGGACCGGCTCTATGACGGGCTCCTGCCCGGCGCCTCCGTGGTGCGGGCAACCTTCCACCGCTATGTGATCGACGCCAATCGCCCGCCGTCGGGCGAAACGCTCTATCCGGGGCAGAACACGACCGGGCTGGTGCCGCTGACCGATTTTGACGGGCGCCCGATCTGGGACGCGCCCCCGGATGCCGAGGAGATCAAGACCCGGCGGCAGGCCTTTCACACCTCCTATCACGCCGCGCTGGAGGCCGAGATGAAGCGGGTTCACGCTCGCCACGGCGTTGCGGTGCTCTACGATTGCCACTCGATCCGGTCGGAAATTCCGTTCCTGTTCGACGGTCGCCTGCCGGATTTCAACATCGGCACGAATGGCGGCGCCACCTGTGCGCCCGAGTTCGAAACCGCCGCGCGCGAGATCTGCACCGCCGCCGAAGGTTACGCAACCGTGGTGAACGGACGTTTCCGGGGCGGCTGGACCACGCGGCACTATGGCCGGCCGAACGAGGGCTGGCACGCGATTCAGATGGAGCTCGCGCAGCGCACCCATCTGACCGCCGAAGCGCCGCCCTTTGCCTATGACCCGGCCCGCGCCGCGCGGCTGCGCGTCGTGCTGGGCGCACTGCTGCAACGGATCGAAGAAATCGCCTTGTCCTTGGGAGACACGACATGACCGACCCCCGTCACAACCTGCGCGACGTCTATCCCCCCACCGGCCCCGAAATCACCGCCAAGTCCTGGCTGACCGAGGCGCCGATGCGGATGCTGATGAACAACCTGCACCCCGACGTGGCCGAGAACCCGCATGAGCTGGTGGTCTATGGCGGTATCGGCCGCGCCGCGCGCACATGGGAGGACTTCGACCGGATCGTCGCCAGCCTCAAGGATCTGGAGGCGGATGAAACGCTCGTCGTGCAGTCGGGCAAGCCGGTCGCCATCGTGCGCACCCACCCGGACGCGCCGCGGGTGCTGATCGCCAATTCCAACCTCGTGCCGCATTGGGCCACCTGGAAGCATTTCAACGAACTCGACCGCAAGGGGCTGATGATGTATGGCCAGATGACCGCCGGGTCGTGGATCTACATCGGCACGCAGGGCATCGTGCAGGGCACCTATGAAACCTTTGCCGAGGCCGGACGCCAGCACTACGGCGGCGATCTGCGCGGGCGCTGGATCCTGACCGCCGGACTGGGCGGCATGGGTGGGGCGCAGCCGCTGGCGGCGGTGATGGCCGGGGCGTGCTGTCTGGCGGTGGAATGCGACGAGGCGCGCGCCGATTTCCGCATCCGCACCAGCTATCTGGACGAAAAGACCCGCGATCTGGACGAAGCGCTGGCGATGATCGACCGCTGGACGCGGGCGGGAGAGGCGAAATCGGTGGGCCTGATCGGCAACGCCGCCGAGATCTTACCCGAACTCGTGCGCCGGATGCAGGCGGGCGGCCCGCGCCCCGACATCGTCACCGACCAGACCAGCGCCCATGACCCGGTGCATGGCTACCTGCCCAAGGGCTGGAGCCTTGCCGAATGGCGGACCCGGCAAGAAACCGATCCGGCGGCCGTCGAGGCGGCGGCACGCGCCTCGATGAAGGACCACGTCGCAGCGATGGTGGCGTTCTGGAACGCCGGCGTGCCGACGCTGGACTATGGCAACAACATCCGGCAGGTGGCGCTGGAGGAAGGGCTGGAAAACGCCTTTGGCTTTCCCGGTTTCGTGCCGGCCTATATCCGCCCGCTGTTCTGTCGGGGCATCGGCCCGTTCCGCTGGTGCGCCCTGTCGGGCGACCCCGAGGACATCTATCGCACTGATGCTGTTATGAAGGAGCTGTTCCCCGAAAACGCGCATCTGCACCGCTGGCTGGACATGGCGCGCGAGCGGATCGCCTTTCAGGGGCTGCCCGCGCGGATCTGCTGGATCGGGCTGGGCGAGCGGCACAAGGCGGGGCTGATGTTCAACGAAATGGTGGCGCGGGGCGAGCTGAAGGCGCCGGTGGTGATCGGGCGGGACCATCTCGATTCCGGCTCGGTGGCCAGCCCCAACCGGGAAACCGAGGCGATGAAGGACGGATCCGACGCGGTCAGCGACTGGCCGCTGCTGAACGCGCTGGTCAACACCGCCAGCGGCGCGACATGGGTGTCGCTGCATCACGGCGGCGGGGTTGGGATGGGCTTTTCCCTGCACGCCGGCATGGTGATCGTAGCCGACGGCACGCCCGAGGCCGCGCGGCGGTTGGAGCGGGTGCTGTGGAACGACCCCGCGTCGGGCGTGTGGCGCCATGCCGATGCCGGGTATGAAGACGCCATCGCCTGCGCCCGCGAACACGGGCTGCGCCTGCCGGGCATTCTGGGCTGAGCGGCGGCAAGGTCGGGTGAGCGCGGCTCAGATCTCGGCGATCACGTCCTCGAGCATGTCGCGCACCTGGCCTGCGACTTCCTTGAGCCGCGGGTTGTCGATCGCGGCCATCGAGGCCTCGGGGTCGATTGCGCTGACCTCGATCCCGCCGTCCACCTCGCGCAGGATCACGTTGCAGGGCAGCATCGCGCCGACACGCGGTTCAATGCCGATCGCCTGCCAGGCCATGTTCGGATTGCATGCGCCCAGAATCTTGTAGCCGGGCATGTCCTTGTCGATTTTCTTCTTCATCGTCGCCTTGACGTCGATTTCCGTCAGCACGCCGAACCCGTGGCTGGTCAGCGCCTTGCGCACGCGCTCTTCGATCTCGGCCATGTCGCCCGAGGCAATCAGCCGATCGATGGTATAGGACATGTCCGTCTCCCTCCATATTCAGGATTTGAGATACTTTATCAGGGCAGCTATGGCGAGCACCAGAAAAATGAAGACCAGCAGCCCGAAAAGCCCGCCGAACAGCCCCATGCCGCCCATGCCGTAACCCATCATCGTTTCCTCCGTTCAAAAAGGAAAGGGCGCGGTATCGCCCGCGCCCGTCCCCGGTGTCAGTTGTTGTCGTCGCCCTGCATCATCCGGCCCATACCGCCGCGGCGCGGGTGGTTTTCCCGCCACTTCTCGCGCATCTTCTGGCGTTGTTCCATCATCCTGGCGGGTTTGGCGATCTCCTCTGCGGTGACCTGTCCATCTCCATCGTCATCGAGGAACTGGAACTTGTCCACCGTGTGTTCGCGCATCATGGCGGTGTGGAGCGCCTCGAATTCGTCCAGCGACAGCGTGCCGTTGCCGTCGGCGTCGAATTCCTTGAGCTTGGCGGTCAGGCCGGCGCGCAGCTCGTCGGGCGTCACCTCGCCGTCATCGTTGGCATCGAACTGCTGCATCATCTGGTGCATCATGCCGCCCATCATTCCGTGACGCATCATCATGCGGCCCATCATGCCGTGCCCTTCGCCCATCATCCGTTCGTGACGGGGACCATCCTTGCCCTTTCCGCCCCAGTCATGGGCGACCGCCGGAACGGTCAGGCCGGCGACGATGGCCGTGGTGGTGGCGAGCGTCAGTGCGTAGAAACTCTTGCGTGTCATGTCTTGCCTCCTTGAGGTTGATGCGGAGCGTTCCGCTTGTGACACCCCCGATCTGGGGCATTTCCGTAACGGGACTACCCCGGGTCTGGTCGTATTTGGTATCGGTTTGTCGCAAGGGACGCGGTTGATACATTCCGTGACAAAAACCCCGGCCGAACGGGTGCCGCCCGTGGCGGGAAGTCGCTAGATATGGGGGCATGAGCGACCGCCCCCATATCCTGATCGTCGATGATCACCGCGAGATCCGCGATGCCGTCAGCCGTTATCTGGAGCGCAACGGCTATCGCGCCACCACCGCCCGCGATGCCGAGGACATGGACGCAAAACTGAAGGCCGGGCGGTTCGACCTGATCGTTTTGGACGTGATGATGCCGGGCGAGGACGGGTTGTCGGTCTGTCGCAGGCTTTCGGCGCAGGGCGTGGCGCCGATCCTGATGCTGACCGCGCTGGGCGAGGACACCGACCGCATCGTGGGGCTCGAGATCGGGGCCGACGACTATCTGCCCAAGCCGTTCAACCCGCGCGAATTGCTGGCGCGGATCAAGGCGATCCTGCGCCGGGCCGCACGCGGGCCCGGGGCCGAGCGGATCGAAGGCCACCGTTACCGCTTTGACCGCTGGGTGCTGGACAGCGACCGGCGGCTGCTGACCGATGACAAGGGGCGCGAGGTGCGCCTGACCACGGCCGAGTTCAAACTGCTGACGGTTTTGCTGGAACGCCCTCGCTTCGTGCTGAGCCGCGATCAGCTGCTTGACCTGACCTCGGGGCGCGAGGCGCATGTCTTTGACCGCACCATCGACAACCAGGTCAGCCGTCTGCGCCGCAAGATCGAACGTGATCCCTCGGCGCCGGAACTGATAACGACGGTGCGCGGCGGCGGCTATTGCCTGGCCTGCGATGTCGAGGTGATGGAATGAGGCTGGCGCCACGATCCCTGCGCGGCCGGTTGCTGCTGGTGATTCTGGCCGCGCTGGGGGTCGCTCAGTTGTTGATCCTGTGGTTCTTTGCCGGCGAGCGCAGCCTGGCCGTGCAGACCGCGCTGGCGCAGGAGGCGGCGGCGCGGGCGGCCAACGTCGCGCAGCTGCTGGACGAATCTCCGCCCGAGCAGGCCCCGGTGATCCTTGCGGCGGCCAATTCGCCCCTGGTTAGGTTTTCGCTGGACGACGAACCCGCGGTGGATCATCCCGAACATGCGAACCCGTTCCTTGCCGCGCGGCTGGCGCGCTATCTTGGCCGCAAGCCGGGGCCGGACGTGCGCGTCGAGGTGCATGAGCGGGTGCGCCTGCGCGACCGGGATCACCGTTGGGCGCCGCAGGTATCGGACGAGATGCGCCGCATGCACCGGGCGATGATGGGCACGACGAGGGTGGCAGCGGTGCGGATGGAGGTGTCGATCCGGGTGGCGTCGGGGAACTGGCTGAATGTCGAGACGCGGTTTCACAGACCGCCCGTGCAATGGGCCTTTCCGGCGGTAATGACCTTTGTCGTCAGCGCGGTGGTGATCGCCCTGGCGGTCTGGGTGGCGTTGGGGCGGCTGACGGGGCCGCTCAGGGCGCTGGCGGATGCGGCCACCCGGTTCGGTCGGGGGGAGCCCGTGGCCCCGGTGCCGGTGGGAGGGCCCGAAGAGTTGCAGCGACTGACGCGGGCCTTCAACGAGATGCAGGATCGGATCCGGCGGTTCGTCGATGACCGCACGCAGCTTCTGGCCGCGCTGGGGCATGATCTGCGTTCGCCGCTGACGGCGCTGCGTGTGCGGGCAGAGATGGTGGATGACGATGAGACGCGCGAACGGCTGGTGGCCTCGATCGAAGAGATGCAGCAGATGGTGGAGGCGACGCTGTCCTTTGCCCGCGGCATGGCGGAAAGCGAACCGGCCGAGACGGTGGATCTGGGCGACTATGTGGGCGCGCTGTGCGCCGAGATGGCGGAGGCGGGCGAAGAGGTGACGTTCATTGCCCCCGAGGGGGCAGTTTCGGCGCGTCTGCGCCCGGCCGCCACGCGTCGCGCCCTTCGCAACGTGATCGGCAATGCCGTGCGCTATGGTGGGCGGGCCCGGGTGGCGGTGCGCGCCGACGGCGTGGTGGTGGTCGAGGATGACGGCCCCGGCATTCCCGAGGCGGAACTGTCGCGGGTGTTCGAGCCGTTCGTGCGGCTGGAGCGGTCGCGGTCGCGCGAAACCGGCGGGACGGGGCTGGGCCTGTCCATCGCCCGCAGCATCCTGACCGCGCAAGGGGGCAGCATCACGCTGGAGAACCGCGCCGAGGGCGGGTTGCGGGTGCTGATGCGGCTGCCGCGTTGAGCGGCGTGCAGGTGTCCGGTGCGGCGGTTTCGGACCGGCGCGGCGCGTCCGACCGGTGCGCGGGGCGTTGCCCGTTGCGCCGGGGGCGGAGCACAGGTGCGAGGGGCGCTGCCCCTCGCGCTCCCCGGAGTATTTTCGGGCAAGATGAAGGGGATGGGCGGTGCGGGGCGGGGAGGCGGGATCAGGCGATCGCGGCCACGAGATCGGGCAAGTCGCCGAGATGGGGCAGGCTGCGATACCGGGGGGCGCCGAGCGGTTCCTCGGCGTGTTCCAGTTCCCATGTCAGGCCGTGTGGAACATAGACGCCCCAACCGCCCGCCTGCAGCGCCGGAAGGACGTCGGATTTCATCGAATTGCCCACCATCATGGACCGTTCGGGCCCTTCGCCATGGCCGGCGAAGATGCGGGCGTAGACGTCCGGGGTCTTTTCGGAGACGATTTCCACCGCGTCGAACAGATCTCCCAATCCCGAGGCGGCCAGTTTGCGTTCCTGGTCGAGCAGCTCGCCCTTGGTGATGAGCAGGATGCGGAAGTCGCCGGCGAGCGCCTCGACCGCATCGCGGGCGTGCGGCAATAGCTCGATCGGATGGGCCAGCATGTCCTGCCCCGCCTCGATCAGCTGCCGGATCACGCGCGCAGGCACCTGTTCCTCGGTGACTTCGATCGCGGTTTCGATCATCGACAGGGTGAACCCCTTGACCCCGTAGCCGTAGCGGCCGACGTTGCGGCGTTCGGCGTCAAGCAGCCGTTCGAGCAGGTGATCCGGCTCGGTATAGTCGCGCAAGAGGCCCGCGAACCGTTCCTGCGTGCCGCGAAAGAAGCGTTCGTTGTGCCAGAGCGTGTCGTCCGCGTCGAAGCCGATCGTGGTGAGAGAACCTGTCATGTAGCCCGGGCCCGTTGCTGTTGCGGTTCAGAAATAGCGCCGGGGAAGCGGGCGATGCAATGGCCGGTCAGTCCCTGATTTCGTCGGGTGCGACACCCCACAGTGCCGTCTTGGGCACCCAGCCTTCGTGGCCGCCGGCGGAGATCTCGCACCAGTCGGGGATGCAGTCGCCCAAGCGCGCCACGACGCCAAGCTCGAAGGCGGCCACTGCCGGCGATTGCGGGTTCGGAAGCGCATGCGCGGTCAGCATGTCCTGTTCGACCAGAACCGTGCGCACCCCCGAAAGCAGCGCGTAATGCACCCAGCCGCCCTGTCCGTCGCGGTCACGCACCCGGCGCCAATGGCCGTATTCGGCGGTCACCTGCAGCGGCATGCCGCGACGGGTGAACACCCAGTCGATGCGATGCGTCAGCGAGGGCCCGCGCCGCGCATTGCCCTTGTCGGTCTTGAGCGAAACGAAGCGCGGCAGCGGCAGGTTGGTCACCGGGCCGCGCGCCTGTCCGGCGGCGGCGGGTACGACCTTTGCGCCATCCGCCCCCGCCGCCCCGGAAATGGTCAGAACCGCCGCGCACGCCGCGGCCAGCGTGCGTTTCACTGTCCCTGAAACTGTCATGTCCTGCCCGATCGAATCGTTGTTTCGAAATTGCCTGCGTCATTTGCGCATGGGGTTCTTGTGCCCCGTGGGATCCTGCGCCACGATGCCACTGCACGGGCTGATTTGAAAAGTGTTGGGAGAGCGCAGGTGCCAAGAGAGCGATTGAGTGTTGTCGTTACGCGACGGTTGCCCGAAGTGGTGGAAACCCGGCTGAGCGAACTGTTCGACGTCAGGCTGCGCGAGGACGACACGCCCATGACCCGCGATGAGCTGATTGCGGCGACGCGCGAGGCGGACGTGCTGGTGCCGACGCTTTCGGATACGCTGGATGCCAGCCTGCTGGGCCAGGTGGGCGATCGGCTGAAGCTGATCGCCAATTACGGCGCCGGGGTGGATCACATCGACGTGGCGACGGCGCGGCAGCGCGGGATCCTGGTTTCGAACACGCCGGGCGTTCTGACCGATGACACCGCCGACATGACCATGGCGCTGATCCTCGCGGTCACGCGCCGCCTGCCCGAAGGCATGGCGGTGATGCAGCGCGGCGAATGGGCCGGCTGGTCACCCACTGCGTTTTTGGGCGGGCGTCTGGGCGGCCGGCGGCTGGGTATCCTGGGCATGGGGCGGATCGGGCAGGCCGTGGCGCGGCGGGCGCGGGCCTTTGGCATGCAGATCCATTACCACAACCGCCATCGCCTGCGGCCCGAGATCGAGGAAGAGCTCGAGGCGACCTATTGGGAGAGCCTCGACCAGATGGTGGCGCGGATGGACGTGATCTCGGTCAACTGCCCCTCGACGCCCTCGACATTTCACCTGATGAACGCGCGGCGGTTGAAGCTGATGAAGCCCACGGCGGTCATCGTGAATACCTCGCGCGGCGAGGTGATCGACGAAAATGCGCTGACCCGCATGATCCGTGCCGGAGAGATCGCGGGCGCGGGGCTGGACGTCTATGAGCACGGCACCGAAGTCAACCCGCGCCTGCGCCAGTTGCCCAACGTGGTGCTGTTGCCGCACATGGGTTCGGCCACGGTCGAGGGCCGGATCGAGATGGGCGAGAAGGTCATCATCAACATCAAGACCTTCGAGGACGGGCACCGTCCGCCCGATCAGGTGGTGCCGTCGATGCTGTGAGCGCATGCGCGCCTTTCTGGCCATCGGTCTGCCCGACGCGGCGGTGCGCGACATTCGCCGCCTGCAGGCCCGATTGCCGGTGGGGCGCGCGGTGCCGCGCGACAACCTGCATCTGACGCTGGCGTTTCTCGACGACCAGCCGGAGGAAGCGCTGGAAGCACTTGATGCCGAGTTGCAGGCCCTGCGCGCGCCGGGGTTCGATCTTCGGCTTTCGGGTTTGGGGGTGTTTGGTGGCCGGACGCCCAGGGTGCTGTTTGTCGTCGCCGATCCGGCGCCGGATCTTCTGGGCCTGCGCGAACAGGTTCTTTCGGCTGCCCGGCGGGCAGGGATTCAGCCGGACCGGACCCGCTATCGCCCCCATGTGACGATCGCCCGGTTCGGGCGCGGGCTGAGCCGGGGCGGGGCGGCGCGGCTGGGGCGGTTCATCGAGGCGCACGGGAATTTCGCGCTGCCGCCGGTCCCGGTCCGCGCCTTCGGTCTGTTCCGGTCGATCCTGCATCACGAGGGCGCGGTGCATGAAGAACTGGCATCCTATCCGTTGGTCGAAGCCGGCGGCTGACCCGCCCGAGGGTCAGAGCTGGCCGCCGATCGGCAGGAGGCCATAGAAGCCGCTGACGACCTTGTTCCAGAACGAAGTGAAGGGTTCCGACCTGTGGCGCGCCCAGGTTCGCGCATCCCGTTTCTCCAGTCAGGTGACCTGGCCGTTTTCATCAAGCTTTAGCCTGTAGGCGCCATCGGCAAGACCCGCTTCGAAATGCCGGACGGCCGGTTCGGCCATGGCCGGCGAATCGATCAGAATCCCCATCTCGCCGTTCATTCGGACCGAGCGCGGATCCCAGTTGAAGGAACCGATGAACATGTAACGGCGATCGATCACGAAGGCCTTGGCGTGCAGGCTGGACTGCGACTGGCCGAGCTTCAGCAGCGATCTGTCGGGTCGGTCCTTGTCGGGGCGCAGCTCCCACAACTCCACGCCGCCCTCCAGCAGTGCCCTTCGCGCGTGGGAATAATGCGCATGCACCGGGGCGACGTCGGTGGACTCAAGCGAATTGGTCAGCACGACGACCCTGAGGCCCCGATCCGCCAACGCCGTGAGATACTGCACCCCGCGACGGCGCGGCACGAAATAGGCCGACACGACGATCAATTCCTTTCGGGCCTGCCGGATGTAGGGCGCCAAGACGTCCGCGAGGATCGACCGGCCGTCATCGGTCTGGCCGCCGGCCTTTTCCGGCGGGTCCGATACCACCTTGTAGGGGGCCCAGGTCAGCCGGAAATCCCTGCGTTCGAAGCGATGGGCGAAGCGACCTTGCAGGGCGGTGCCATACGGGCCCTTGCGCGCCTCTTCTGCCAGCTTTTTCAGGATTCGCCGCGCCTCATCGTAGCTGAGCTGCTTGTCCTTGTCGCGCACGATGGCCGCGACCGGAACCGCGAACCTGCTGTTCCAGAACTCGTCAAAATTCTCGGACACGTCCCGCGCCACCGGACCGGCGCCAAGCACGTCGAGGTCGTCGTAATTGCTGTCTTCGCGCGCGGCGAAATATTCGTCGCCGATATTGCGGCCGCCGACGATGGTCACGACATTGTCGAAGGTCATCGACTTGTTGTGCATCCGGCGGTTCACGCGCCGGAAGTCGAAGGCCGACGACACCAGCTTGAGCGCGCGAGAGAACGGGTTGAAAAGGCGGATCTCGAAATTGGGATGCCGGTCCAGCGCCACCATCATCGCGTCGTATTGCGCGGTGTCCATGTCGTCGATCAGAAGCCGCACCCGCACGCCGCGGTCGGCAGCCTCCAGCAGGCTTTCGGTGAAAAGATGCCCGGCCGCGTCGTCGTGCAGAAGGTAATACTGCGCGTCGATGGTGCGCTGGGCGCGCTCGGCCAGCCCCAGGCGTATCGCCAGCGCCTCGGCGCCATCGTCCAGCAGGTAGAAGCCGCCGCGCCCGTCATGGGGGATGCCCAACGCCTCGACCCGGCGGGCCAGCCAGGTGCCGCCGGTGTCGGTGGACGTGAAGGACGGATCCTTGCGGATGGCATCGAGATCGGGCGCGCAGCCGCCAAAGAACGCCGTAATCGCCAACAGGGCGATCAAGGGAAGGCGAATTCTGAAAGTGCCGTGGCGCGCCATGGTCTGTCCCCAATCGGTTCCGCCGACCTTAGACGGTAGCGGTCCCGAGGCTCAAGCCGGGTGAGGCGCTGTGGCCCACTTGCCCTTTGCCGTTGCAGGCCGCATAAACCGGGCAAACCGGATGCATCAGGAGACTCCCATGATCGGACGCCTAAACCACGTTGCCATTGCGGTTCCCGACCTGGAGGCCGCCGCCACGCAATACCGTGATGCGCTGGGTGCCAAGGTGGGCGATCCGCAGGACGAACCCGATCATGGCGTGACGGTGGTGTTCATCGAGCTGCCGAACACCAAGATCGAACTGCTCTATCCGCTGGGCGAGAACAGCCCGATCAAGGGGTTCCTGGACAAGAATCCCTCGGGCGGGATTCACCACGTCTGCTATGAGGTCGAAGACATCATCGCCGCGCGCGATCACCTGAAGGCGACCGGCGCCCGCGTTCTGGGCAATGGCGAACCGAAGATCGGCGCGCATGGCAAGCCGGTGCTGTTCCTGCATCCCAAGGACTTCAACGGCTGCCTGATCGAACTGGAACAGGTCTGATCGTCAGAGCCGGGGAGGGCCGCCCATGTCCATCGTTTCCGCCATCGTGCTCTACGCGGTTTTCTGGTTCCTGATCTTCCTGATCGTGATTCCGATCCGGCTTCAGACGCAGGGTGACGTGGGCGAGATCGTGCCGGGCACGCATGCCGGTGCGCCCGAAGTGCACAATCTGCGCAAGAAGGCCTGGATCACGACCGGCGTGGCCTTTGTGTTGTGGGCGATCACGGCCGGGATCATCATTTCGGGCGTGATCCCGGTCGAGGCGATCGACATTCGGGGGCGGTTGTCGGCCGAATAGCATCGCGGTGACGCTGTGTATCGCGTTGGTGGTTTCGGATTGGCTGTCGCCAATCCGACCGGGGCGAGGGGGCGCTGCCCCCTCGCGCTCCCCCGGAGTATTTGGGGCAAGATGAAGGAACTGGCGCGGAAGGTCTGCGCCGGTGACGTTCAGCGGCGGTTGCTGAGCGCGTGGTAGATATGGGTAAAGGTCGCCGCCCCGAGGATGGGCACAAGAAGGTTGAGCAGGGGAATGGTCAGCGGCACCGCCATCAGCGTGCCAGCCATCCAGATGGTGAGTGCATTCTCCGCCCGGAGCCGTGCCGCGTCTTCGGCACCCAAGCGGCGGATCGCGGCCAGCGTGAAGTATTCCCGGCCCAGTAGATAGCCGTTCAGCCCCCAGAAGATGAAGGGCGCCAGCGGCGTGAAGATCAGGTAGAGGATCAGAGCGGCAAGGTTCGCCACGATCAGCACGCCCAGAAAGGCCAGGCCGTCCCGGATGGCCTCGGGGATGGAAACGGCGCGCGCCGGGGGAAGGCCGGGGTAGTGCCGGTCCTCGACGGCCTGCGCGACTTCGTCGAGGAACAGCGAAATGAACGCCGAGGCCACCGGCACCATCAGGAAAACCGACAGCGCCAGCATCAGCGCGACCGAGGAATATCCCAGCGCGTCGTTCAGCCAGGTCACCTCGCCGATCAGCGGCAGGGTGACGGCATCGCCGACCAGAACGCCCACCAGCCAGACGAAGGCCACCGTGACGGCCACCAGCAGGCCGACCGTCAGGCCGACACCGAGGAAAAGCACCCGGCGAAAGCGCGGATCGCCGAACTGCCCCAGCGAGAGGAGGAAGGCGCGGAGGATCATTGGTCGAGCCACGATGTCTTGGCGGCGAGATCGGGACGCGGGCGTTCGGGCGGGGCCACGGTTTCGGTGCCGATGTGAATGAAGCCCGCCACGCGTTCATGCGGGGCAAGTCCCAGCCCCTTTTCACAAAACTCGGGGTCATGGGCCATCCAGCCGGTCAGCCAGTTCGCCCCCCAGCCAGAGGCCAGCGCCGTATTCAGCAGCGCCAGGCACACCGCGCCGGCGGAATAGGTCTGCTCGATTGCGGGCACCTTGTCCGAATCCACCGGGCTTTCGATTACCGCGACGATCAGCACCCCCTGATCGAACTGGCCGCGGCCCTTTTCGATGTCGCGTTCGTCCTTGCCGAGCGAGCGACCACGTTCCTCGGCGAGATCCGCCAGCCGGGGCATGGCCGGCTTTTCGATCACGATCAGCCGCCAGGGTTCCAGCTTGCCGTGATCGGGGCTGCGAAGGGCGGCGGTCAGGATTGGCTCGAGCTCGGCGCGCGATGGCCCCGGCGCTGTCAGCGTCTTGGCCGGGCGCGAACGCCGAGTCAGCAGGAAATCGAGGGCGGCCTGATTGCGGTCGGGCATATGTGAAGCCTTTTTACATCTGTCCGTCCCTATCTCGGATGGATGGGCGGCGATTGCAAGGGGATCAGTCGCGCAAAAGCTCCGAGGCAAAGTCGCGCACCACTTCGCGCAGGAACGCGTCGAAACGGGGCGAGGGCTGGCGCACGCGCAACGCTTCGTCCAGCGGATCGGGTGCGGTCACGTCGCTGCCCGACAGCGCCTCGAGCGTGGCGTGGCCGCAGAAGGGGACGTAAACCTCGGAATAGCCGCCCTCGTGCACCAACACCAGCCGGCCTTCGCACCGCCGCCGCGCCGCAGCTTTCAGCCGCAGGGTCATCTGACGGAACGTGTCGGCCGTGGCCAGCATGCGCGCCAGCGGATCCACCGCCGCGGCGTCGAAACCGCAGGCCACCACGATCAGGTCGGGGCGAAAACGAGTCAGGGCGGGCAGGATGATCTCGTCCATCACCGCCAGATAGGCGGTGTGGCCCGCGCCGGCGGGCAGGGGCACGTTCATGTTGAACCCTTCGCCCGCGCCCCGCCCCCGGTCCGTCACATATCCCGTATCCAGCGGATAGTTGCCTTCCTGATGCACCGAGATCGTCAGCGTGTCGTCGCGATCGTAATAGATCGCCTCGGTTCCGTTGCCGTGATGCACGTCCCAATCGACCACCGCGACGCGCATCGCCCCGTGCCGAGCGCGGGCGGCTTCGAGTGCGATGGCGATATTGGCTAGCAGGCAGAACCCGTTGGGAAAATCCGGCAGACAGTGATGCCCCGGCGGGCGCGACAACGCATAGGCGTTTTCCAGATCCCCCGTCACCACCGCCTCGACCGCCGCCTTGGCCAACCCCGCCGACAGCGCGGCGATCTCATACCCTCCGGCGGCAAAGGGCGTGCGCCGCCCCAGCTCTCCGCCACCAGCATCGCTCAGCCGCTTGAACTCATCCAGATAGGCGGCGGGATGCACCCGCGCCAGATCCTCGCGCGTGGCCGGATCCGTCCCGCGCATGTCCAGATCGCGGGTGATCCCGGTCACGTCCATCAGGTTCTTCAACCGCCGCTTGGTCTCGGGGTTTTCCGGCAGACCGCCCGCCGCCAGTGGCTGCACCAGCCCCCCGATCGGCAGGGTAAAGGCATAGTTGCCCCCCGCATGCCAGAAACACCGCTCGTCCCAGAAAAACCCCGTCGCCATGGTGGCTTGTCCCCCTTTTCCTCTTGCTCCAAATATCCCCGCCGGAGGCGGAAAGTCCATGGAACTCCGCCGCCATCTGACGCATCATGGAGCCATGGCGAAACCCAAGTTCAGAAACCTGCCCGATCTGAGCGATCTTGCGGTGCCGGGCGCCGAAATCACCCTGCGCGTGACCCCCAAGGCGTCGCGCGACAGCCTCACGCGCGATGGCGACCGGCTGAAGGCGACGGTCACGGTCGTGCCCGAAAACGGCAAGGCGAACGCGGCGGTTCTGGCGCTTTTGGCCAGCGCGATGGGCGTGGCGCCGTCGTATCTGAAGTTGAAGCGCGGCGAAACCTCGCGGGAAAAGACCTTCGTCTATCTCGGCCCCTGACAAGCCCATCCCGCACCGGATCAGCCCTTCTTCATCAATCGGTCGGCCTTTTTCCGCACCAGAACCGAGCGCAAATCGTGCATCGCCAGCAGCAGCGCGTCGGTGACCTCTTCCAGCTGCTCATCCGTCGCCCGCGACTGCGCCCAATGGGTGGTGAGGTTCAAATAATCCACCGCGCGAAAGATGTCGTCGATGTCGCGTTGCGCCAGGATCTCGCGCCGCTCTTCCATCCAGTCACGGATGACCTCCAGATCGCGCTCGCTGAGTTCCCGCCCGCCATGCGGCTTGATCTCGCCGTTCTTGACGTTGACGACCGCGATCTGGTCCATCTCGATGCGTCGCTGCCGGTTCTCCGTGTCCACGCGGAACACGAAGGCCCCGTTCTCGCGCACGCGAAAGTAATAGTCCGGCAACTCGGCACTCATGCCCCTCTTCCCTTATCGCAGCGACGCGCAAAAGGTCTGGATGCGCGTGCAGGCCTCTTTCAGCGCCTCGTCAGACGTAGCGTAGCTGATGCGGAAATGCGGCGAAAGCCCGAAGGCCGCGCCGAACACCACCGCCACCTTGGCCTCTTCCAGCAGCGCCGTGGCAAAGGCTTCGTCGCTGTCGATCGCGCGGCCCTGTGGCGTGGTCTTGCCGATCAGCCCCGCGATCGAGGGGTAGACGTAGAACGCACCCTCGGGTGTCGGGCAGGTGATGCCCGGCGTGGCGTTCATCATGCCCACCACCAGGTCGCGCCGGCGCTGGAACACTGCCTTGTTGGTCTCGATGAAATCCTGCGGCCCGTTCAGTGCCTCGACCGCCGCCCACTGGCTGATGCTGCACGGGTTCGAGGTCGATTGCGACTGGATCTTGCGCATCGCCGCGATCAACTCGACCGGACCGGCGGCATAGCCGATCCGCCAGCCGGTCATGGCATAGGCCTTGGACACGCCGTTACAGGTCAGGGTCCGGTCGTATAGCCCCGGCTCCACCTGCGCGGGCGTGCAGAATTCGAACCCGTCGAACACGAGGTGTTCATACATGTCGTCGGTCATCACCCAGACATGCGGATGGCGCATCAGCACATCGGTCAGCGCCTTCAGCTCGTCCCGCGCATAGCCGGCGCCCGTGGGGTTGCTGGGCGAATTGAAGATCAGCCACTTGGTGCGCGGAGTGATCGCGGCCTCAAGCTGCTCGGGCGTCAGCTTGAAGCTGTTCTCCAGCGTGGTTTCCACCACCACCGGCGTGCCGCCGCCCAGCAGCACCATGTCGGGATAGCTGACCCAGTAGGGCGCGGGGATGACGACCTCGTCGCCCGGATCCAGCGTCGCCATCAACGCGTTGTAGAGGATCTGCTTGCCGCCCGAAGCCACGCTGACCTGCGCCGGGGTATAATCCAGCCCGTTTTCGCGGGCGAACTTGGCGCATACAGCGGCCTTCAGCTCGGGGATGCCATCGACGGCGGTATAACGGGTCTTGCCCTCGTTGATCGCGCGGATGCCGGCGGCGCGGATGTTCTCGGGCGTGTCGAAATCCGGCTCTCCGGCGCCCAGGCCGATCACGTCGTGGCCGGCCGCCCGTAGCTCCTGCGCCTTGGTGGTCACGGCGATGGTGGGCGAGGGTTTGACGCGGGATAATGTCGCGGAAAGAAAGCTCATGGCGGGCCTCGGTTTGCAGCTTGGGCGCGACTGTCATAGGGTGCGCCCGGAACGCGATCAAGCCGCATTGCCGAGAGGGGCCAGAATGACCGATGTGAACACCGACACGCAGTTCGACTGGTTCGGACCGGACACCGCCACCTTCGGCGACCGCGTGGCCGCCGCACGCGAAGCCGCCGGCATGACGCAGGCGCAACTGGCGCGCCGGCTGGGGGTCAAGAAGGCCACCCTGCAGGCGTGGGAGGACGACATGGCCGAGCCACGCGCCAACAAGCTGCAAATGCTGTCCGGGCTGCTGAACGTCTCGATCCCCTGGCTGCTGACCGGCGAGGGCGAGGGCATGCATGCCCCGCTCGAAGACGGCGAGGTTCGCCAGGATTGCCGGGCCGTGCTGGAAGAATTGCGCGAGGTCCGCACCGAGCTGCGGGCCAATGTTGACCGCGTGGCGCGTCTGGAAAAGAAGCTGCGCCGGTTGCTGAGCGAGCAGGGACAATGACGTTCGAAAGCAGGGAACACCGCCTGAAACGGCTCAGGATGCGGTCGATGCGGCGGGGGATCAAGGAAATGGACCTTGCCCTGACCGCCTTTGCCGAGGCGCGGCTGGCGGGGTTGAGCGATACGGAACTGGACCTGTACGAGGCTCTTCTGCAAGAGCCCGACCAGGACATCTTTCTGTGGCTGACCGGGCGCGCGGCGGCGCCGGACAGGTTCGCAGGCATGATGACCGATATCGCCCACGTCCTGCAGCAGAAGGTCAAGAACGAGATTTAACCGATTTTTCGGTTTTTCGCCCCAGTCTCCGAACCCGAGCAGTTCGAGTCGGAGATTGGGATGAGCTTGGATACGCAGATCGCGCCTGCTGCCCGTCAGGGGTTCATGGTCGGTTACCTGGACACCCTGGCGCTGGTCGAACGTCTGCATCGGCTGCTGCTGGACGTGATCAAGGACGAATTCGAACGCCTCGGGATACTCGAGATCAACGCCGTTCAGGCCTTGCTGTTGTTCAATGTGGGCGACAACGAGGTGACGGCGGGCGAATTGAAATCCCGCGGCTACTATCAGGGCAGCAATGTCAGCTACAACCTCAAGAAAATGGTGGATCTGGGCTACATGCACCACCAGCGATGCGAGATCGACCGCCGGTCGGTCCGGGTGCGCCTGACCCAGCGCGGCCGCGAGATCCGCGACATCGTGGCGGCATTGTTCGCCCGCCATGCCGAGGGGCTTTTGTCAAGGGGCATCATCGACATGGAAGGGATCGAGGACATGACGGCCGCGCTGAAACGGGTCGAGCGGTATTGGACGGACCAGATCCGCTATATCTACTGATCCCGGGGCCGGATGGCTGCCCGGCCGGGGCCGGGTGGAGCGTCGGGTGATCCGGGCCGGATGATCAGGGACCGGTTGAACCGGGAAAGATGCGACATCGCCGGGGCTTCCAGTTCTTTCAGGAGCTTGCGAACCATTGCAGCGCCGTAGTCCTCGAAACCGATGGTCGCCTCGACAAAGGCGCCGGGATCGGTGATGACGAAGGCGCGGAAATAGCTCGACAAGGCGGCGATCTCTTCCTGCCTCCGGTCGGTGCTGCGCGGGGCATCGGCGCCGATCGCCAGCGCGTTGATCGTCACGTCGCGCCGGGCCAGCCGGTCGCGGACATGGCGGGGATGCGGTCCCATGTTGTGCTTGCCATCGCCGGATATGTCGAGGGTGCGGCGCCAGCAATCCGGTTGCCCTGTCAGCAGGTCGGCGCCAAAGGCCATTGCGGCCCCCAATGCGGTGCCCGGCGGGGCCGGGGCGCGGGCGGTGGCTTGCAGCCGCGCGGCAAGGCTGTCGATTGCGGCTGCGCTGCGCAATTCGGTCCATTCTGCAAGGGTGCGTTGATAGCCGGGCCGCTCCATTCGAACACGGCGATGCGCACCGGGGCCGCGGGCATGGCCAGAAGCGCCTGCTTGACCCGCGGATCCCGCAGGGCGGCGGCCAGCCCGTCGAGTTGCAGTCGATATTCCCGCCCATCGACCGACCCGGACACGTCGAGCCCCAGCGCCAAGGCGTGCCGGCAGGCCGCGGCGGCGGGAAGGGGCGGGACAAGACACAGCGCCAACAGGGCCGCGCGGATCATCCCCGAGGCCCCGTTTCTCGGGCTGATCCTATCGCCAGCGCCGACAGTTCGCGCACCAGCTTGCGCCGCATGGCGGTTTCGTAATCGGCGAACCCGTGCGCCCGTTCCAGAAACGCGCCGGGGCCATGCAGAACCTGCGTTCTGTAATAGTCGATGATATCCGGCACCGAACCGTCGTCGATCACCAGACCGTTCACGGTGACCTCGCCGTAGTCGAAAGCGCGGTAGGCCGAAGGCGGCGGAAAGCCTTCGTTGTTCTTGCCGTCCCCGGCCATGTCCACGGTCGCGGTCAGGCAGGCCGGCGCGCGGGCCAGCAACCCCGAGGCATAGCCCAGGGCATAGCCCATGGCCGTGGGATAGTCGTCGCTCTGGCGCACGGACCGGCCGATGGCCTGCGCGATGGCCACAAGATCGTCGGGCGTCGCGACCAGCCGCCAGTCGATCAACAGCCGCTGGTTGTCCCGTCCGCTCCATTCGAACATGGCCAGCGCCACCGGCTCGGGCGCGCTGAAAAAGGCCGCCTGCACCTCGGGCGCGATCAGCGCCGCCGCCAGTCCGCGCCTTTGCAGCGCATCCTCGCGGGCATCCACCGACGAGGACACGTCCATCGCCAGCACCAGCGCCAGCCGGCAGGCCGCCGCCGGGGGCGTGCCCGCCAGCCCCGCCGCCAGCGCCCCGGCGATTACCAGTGACCGATATTGGGCATCGAGACCCATGGTTCCGCCGGTTCCAGCGGCTCGCCGTTCTGCAACAGTTCGATCGAGATGTTGTCGGGCGAGCGCACGAAGGCCATGCGCCCGTCACGCGGCGGGCGGTTGATGGTCACGCCATTGTCCATCAGGTGCTGGCACATCTCGTAGATGTTGTCGACGCCATAGGCGATATGCCCGAAATGGCGGCTGTCGCTGGGCAGGCCCTCGTCGCCGTCCCAGTTGTAGGTCAGCTCGATCGGGCATTCCTCCTGCTCGGGCGGGGCCATGAAGACCAGCGTGAAGCGTCCCTCTTCGTTGTCATACCAACGGGTCTGCTTGAGCCCCAGCAGCTTGTAGAATTCCATGGATTTTTCCAGATCCTTTACGCGGACCATCGTGTGCAGATATCGCAGTGCCATCGCTTCCTCCGGTTGTTCGGGACAAACATTACCCGATCGCGGCCAGAGGGCCAGTGCCCGCGAAGGGAAATCTGCCGATGCGACCGGGCGCGTGGGCCGGGCTGCGGGGGCAATACTGCCGATATGGCGGTTCACGCCGGCGCTTTCGCAATATATAGTATGACCTCAAGAGATTCTGCGCCAAGAGGAGCCCCCGCATGTCCCTGTCACCGGAGCAACAGGCCGAGATCGACGCCCTGCGCGCCAACCCGCAACAGACGCTCCGGACAGTGGCGCCGGGGATGGAGAAACACCTCTATCTCGCGCATCCGGTGCTGGATCACGGGTTCGTTCGGGTAATCGACTACATGGGCGATGACGCCGCGATCTGCCAGGCCGCGCGGGTCAGCTATGGCAAGGGCACCAAGTCGGTGCAGAACGACGAGGGGCTGATCCGCTATCTGATGCGGCACTGGCATTCGACCCCGTTCGAGATGTGCGAGGTCAAGCTGCATGTGAAGCTGCCGGTCTTTGTCGCGCGGCAGTGGATTCGCCACCGCACCGCCAACGTGAACGAGTATTCTGCGCGCTACTCGATCCTGGACCGGGAATTTTACATCCCCGCGCCAGAGCATGTCGCGGCGCAGTCCAGGGTCAACAACCAGGGCCGCGGCGAGGTGTTGCAGGGGGACGAGGCCGCGCGGGTGCTGGAAATCCTCAAGGCGGATTCGGCGCGCTGCTATGACCACTACGAGCAGATGATCAGTCAGGACGGCCAACAAGGCCTTGCGCGGGAACTGGCGCGGATGAACCTGCCGGCGAACATCTACACCCAGTGGTACTGGAAGGTCGACCTGCACAATCTGTTCCATTTCCTGCGCCTGCGCGCGGATGCGCATGCCCAGTACGAGATTCGCGCCTATGCCGACGTGATCTGCGGGATCGTCGCCGACTGGGTGCCCTATGCGTGGCGTGCGTTCGAGGATTACCGGATGAACGCGGCATCGTTGTCGGCGCAGATGGTGGATTGCGTGCGCCGGATGCTGCGGGGCGAGCAGGTCACGCAGGAAAATTCCGGCATGTCCGCCCGCGAGTGGCGCGAGTTCCAAGACATCGTGGGCCTGTGAGCGCCGGTGGGCCACCCGCGGTCCTGTCCGACCGCGGGCGGCGGTCTTCAGGCGGGAATGGTCTTGAGGTCGCTGGCCATTGTGCGGCCATCGCGGCCTTCGGCCAGTTCGAACTCGACCTTCTGGTTGTCGGCCAGCCCGGTCAGTCCCGACCGTTCGACCGCAGAGATGTGAACGAAAACGTCCCGGCCCCCGTCTTCGGGGGCGATGAAACCATAACCTTTCGTGGTGTTGAACCACTTCACGGTGCCGATTGGCATGTCCCGTGTCTCCTTCTGCCTTGCACTTTCCCCGCCCGAAAGGGACGGGGCCTTCGGCGGCACCGGTCTTTCAGGCAACCGGCATTCTTGTCGGAAGGCGGGAAGTCTGATCGGCGGCAGCGCCGTGACACAGGATCGCAGGGTTCGGCGAAAAATCAACGAAAAAGGGGCATGGGGTCGGTTGAGGCCGCCACGGCCCCGCCAAGGAATGGAGGTTGGCATGATCCTTTACGGGCTCAAGTCCTGTGACACCTGCCGCAAGGCATTGAAAGCCCTGCCGCAGGCGCGGTTCGTCGATGTGCGGTCACACGGTGTGCCGACCGAGGTGCTGGCCCAGGCTTTTTCGGAATTCGGCCCGGCGCTGGTCAATACGCGCTCGATCACATGGCGGGGGCTGGACGAGGTCGAACGGGCCCGCCCGCCGCTGGAGCTGTTGACCGAGTATCCGACGCTGATGAAGCGGCCGTTGATCGAGGCCGGCGGGCGGCTCTACCTGGGCTGGACGGCGGAAACCCGCAGGGATCTTGGTGCCGCGTGAGCGGGTGATTATCTGGAGCCGGCACGATCGGGAGGCGGAAACATGCGCAATGCGGCCCTTGTTCTGGGGATCATCGGGGGCATCTTCGGGATGCTGGTGGGCTTTTTCAGCTACGGTTACACCGAGGCGGTGGAGCGGTTCGGCGAAGTCGAAGGGCTGGTCGAACAGGTCGGCAATGTCGAACTGATCCGGGTCACGTCGCTCCTGGCGCCGTTGCTGGCGATCGCCGGGGGCGCGATGGCCCGGACGCGGGCATTGTGGGGCGGGATATTGCTGTTGCTGTCGGCGGGGGGGATGTACCACGCCTTCGGTTTCAATGTGTTCACCATGTTCCCGATCGCCTTTGCCGGCGTGGCGGGGATACTGGCGCTGGCGGCGGGCAAGCCCGACGAGCCCAAGGCGCATTTCTAGGGTCTGGATCCTGGAGCCTGGCGGCGGGGCTTCGGATTGGCGGGGCCAATCCGACCGGGGCGAGGGGGCGTTGCCCCCTCGCGCTCCCCCAGAGTATTTGCAGCAAGATGAAGGACGGGCGATGTCCGGGGTGCCCGGCGGTGGGCGCGGCACGCTATGCCGCGAGCGGTGAGGTTCGGCGGCGCAGGGCCGCGTCGATCGAGAAGACGCCGGCTCCGCGCACCATGATGAAGGTCAGCAGGAACACCCAGAACAGGCGCTGGTCGAGCAGAACGCCATCGGGCAGCCGGTCGAACCAGCGCCCCACGGTGGCCGGATCGGTCAGGCCGTGACCGTAATAGTCGGTCAATGACTGCACCAGCACGAAGCCGATCATGCCCAGTGCGGCGAGCCGCGTTGCAAGTCCGATCACGATCAGGGCCGGAAGGATGAATTCGGCCAGTGTTCCGGCGGTGACGACCGCCCAGTGAAACAGCGTCAGCTGTGAGCTGTCATAGCCCACTGCCTCGAACTGGCGGGGGAAGATCTGTGCATAGGCGCCGACCGAAGGGGACAGGATGCCCAGGATGCCGTCGCCCAGCTTGGTCACGGCAGAGGCCCAGTAGTAGACCAGCAGCGTCGCGGCGAAGACGAACCGGGCGAACAGCGGCATCAGCCAGTCGCCAACGGTTGCCAGCCGGTCGAACAGGGCGTCATGAAGGCCGATCAGGGCGCGCATGGGGACTCCTTTCACGTCAGGGCGGTGATAGCGCCGCCCCGGATGAGAAGGGTCAGCGTTTCGGTCGGGTCGAAACCGGGGGCGGCGGACCGGGTCGTTTCCAGCGCCTCGGCGATGGTGGCCCCGGCCTGCAGCGCGGCGATCCAGTCGGCGCCGCCCGATGGCAGCGGGGCGGGCGCGGGGTCGAATTCGGGTCGTGTCACCAGCACGTCCTGCGCGATGGCGCGAGGCTTGGGGGCGTCCGGCTCCATGTTGAACCGCCAGATGTCGAAGATCGGCCAGGCCGAGCGGACCAGCCGCATGGCCGGGGCGAACCGCATCCGTGCCTCCAACAGGGCCGCCGGGGCGGCCGGGGCCAGCGCAGCGGGGTCGATGGGTGCGGCATCGGCGGCGTGATAGGCGCGGCGGATCGCGAGTTCGAGCCGCGCCACGTCGGGCAGGTAGCCCAGATGCGAAAGTTGCTCCATTTCCCCGAGAAATGCGGGGAAGCCGTCGCCGTA
The DNA here is from genome assembly GCF_900108275.1 of Jhaorihella thermophila. Taxonomy (GTDB): domain Bacteria; phylum Pseudomonadota; class Alphaproteobacteria; order Rhodobacterales; family Rhodobacteraceae; genus Jhaorihella; species Jhaorihella thermophila. The sequence goes on along the minus strand of NZ_FNVD01000002.1, from coordinate 67,903 downwards.
GAACATCATCAGTGGCGAGGATGGCGGGCAGCGGCGCAGAAAGATGCCGGCGAGCCCGCGCATGTTCGCCTCGCCCAGAAGCCGGGTGGTGACCGGAAATCCGATCAGCAGTGCCTCGGTCAGGGAAACCGCCACGTTGTTGCGATAGACGTCGAAGCGGCGGCCGGTGGGACGGCCCTGGCCGTCGCGCAGTCCTTGGGGGGGCGGGTGCGTGGCATCCAGCAGCGCGCCGGCGAAATCGGCCTGGGAGACGGTCATGCTGCGGTCCTTTCGCGGCAGGCGGCCAGCGCGGCCGTCGCGCGCGCGGCCTCGGCCTCGAGCAGCGGCCATTCCGGCACGTCATTGTCCCACTCGATCAGGATCGGCAGCGGGCCGGTGCGCGACAGCGTGTCGTCAAGCAGCGCCCAGACCGGATCGGCCACCTCGCGCCCGTGATTGTCGATCAGCAGCGGCGCGCCGTGGTCGTCGGTCTGTTCGTCATGGCCGCCAAGGTGGATTTCACCCACGGCCTCCAGCGGAAAGGCGTCGATGTAACCCGTGGGCGAAAACCCCAGATTGGTGGCGGATACGAACACGTTGTTGACATCCAGCAGGAGGCCGCAGCCCGTGCGGCGGGCGATCTCGCGCAGGAAATCGGGCTCGGACCAGGTGCTTTCCGCAAAGGCGAGATAGATGGAGGGGTTTTCCAGCAACATCTGCCGGCTGAGCGTGTCCTGAAGCTGATCGATGTGGTCGGCCACGCGGGTCAGCGTTGCATTGGTATAGGGCAGCGGCAGCAGGTCGTTCAGGAATTGCGCGCCGTGGGTGGACCAGGCGAGATGTTCGGAGAAGCTGGCCGGTTGCAGCCAGTCCAGCAGATGTTTCAGCCGGGCCAGATGGTCCTGGTCCAGCGGGCCTTCGCCGCCGATCGACAGCCCGATGCCGTGAACGGAGATCGCAAACCGCTCGGACAGGTGGCGCAGCTGCGCGATCGGGCGGCCGCCGTCGCCCATGTAGTTCTCGGCGTGGATCTCCAGCCAGCGAACGGTGCCGGAGTCGCTGATGATTTGCGCGTAATGCTGCGGCTTGTAACCGACGCCTGCCGCTTTGGGCAGTGCGGCCTCGGGCGTGGTCGCGTGGTTCATCTTCAGCCTCCGGGTCGGCGGGAAAGGACGGGCGGACCGAAGCCCGCCCGCGTTGCAGATGATCAGGAGGGCAGGTCGCGCTTCAACGGCTTGAGCGAGCCCTTGCGCGGGGTGCCATCGGCCATGGCCGGCAGTTCCATCGTCTCGCAGGTGCCGGCATCGACCAGCTTCCAGGCGTTGCCCTGGTAATCGACCTTGGATGTTCCGGCGCAGGTGGTGCCGGGGCCGGCGGCGCAGTCGTTCTGGCCGGCAAGCGCCACGCCATAGCATTTCTCCTTGCCGCCGGCATTGGCGGTGGCGGCCGAGGTGGCGGCAACGGCGGCGGCGAAGGCGCCGGCGACGGCGAGGGTTTTGGCTGTATTCGACATGCGTTGAATTCCCTTTGCTTGTTCAGACTGTCGGTATCGACACCGCTGACGGTAAGGCCTCGCCCCCCCGAAAGAAAATTCACGACCCCGTGGTTCACGCGCCCGTCAAGTGGCGTGAGCAAGGGGGCTGCGCGCAATGCCTTGAAATGCAGGCAAAACCGCCCGGACAAGAGAAAACCGGCCCGCAACGGGGCCGGTTCGATCCTGCAGCGAAAGGCGAATGTTACAAAAGATCGGGCGGAGTCGCCTCGCGCGCGAGCTCTTTTGTTACGCCCTCCAACGGCTGGACGGAGGTCTTTTTCTCGCCCAAGCGGCGGACCGAGACGGTGCGCTCTTCGACTTCGCGCGCGCCGACGGCCAGGATTACCGGTACCTTGCCCACCGAATGTTCGCGGACCTTGTAGTTGATCTTTTCGTTGCGGATGTCGGCCTCGGCCCGGATGCCGGCGGCGCGCAGGGTGGCGACGACCTCGTGCACGTAATCGTCGGCCTCGGACGTGATCGAGGCGACCACCACCTGCCGCGGGGCCAGCCAGAAGGGCAGCTTGCCGGCATGTTCCTCGATCAGGATGCCGATGAAGCGTTCAAAGCTGCCCAGCGTTGCGCGGTGCAGCATGACGGGACGGTGCTTGGCGCCATCCGCGCCCACATAGGTCGCATCCAGCCGTTCGGGCAGGACGAAATCCACCTGGAAGGTGCCGCACTGCCAGTCGCGCCCGATCGCATCCGTCAGCACGAATTCCAGCTTGGGACCGTAGAACGCGCCTTCACCGGGGTTCAGCTCGGGCTCGATCCCGGCCTTGCGGGTGGCCGACAAGAGCGCCTCTTCGGCCTTGTCCCAGACCGCGTCGGACCCCGCCCGGGTTTCGGGGCGGTCCGAGAACTTGACCTTGAATTCGGGGAAGCCGAGATCGGCGTAGATGCGGCCGAGAAAGCGGATGAATTCGGCGGTTTCGCTCTCGATCTGGTCCTCGGTGGCAAAGATATGCGCGTCGTCCTGGGTAAAGCCGCGCACCCGCATGATCCCGTGCAGCGCGCCCGAGGGTTCATAGCGGTTGCAGGATCCGAATTCGGCCATGCGCAGCGGCAGATCGCGATAGGATTTCAGCCCCTGCTTGAAGATCTCCACATGGCAGGGACAGTTCATCGGCTTCAGCGCGTTCACGGTCTTTTCGCGCGCGTGTTCCTCGTCCACTTCGACGATGAACATGTTTTCCTGATACTTGTCCCAGTGGCCCGAGCGTTCCCACAGCTTGCGGTCCACCACCTGCGGCGTGTTGACCTCGACATAGCCGCCGTCGCGCTGACGCCGGCGCATGTAGTCCTGCAGTGTGGTGTAGATGGTCCAGCCGTTGGGGTGCCAGAACACCTGGCCGGGGGCCTCTTCCTGCATGTGAAAGAGGTCCATCTCGCGGCCCAGCTTGCGGTGGTCGCGCTTGGCGGCCTCTTCCATCATGTGCAGATAGGCCTTGAGCTTGTCCTTGTTCTGGAAGCCCACGCCATAGATGCGCTGCAGCATCGGACGGGTGGAATCCCCGCGCCAGTAGGCCCCGGCCACATGGGTCAGCTTGAACGCGTCGCCGGGCACCTGGCCGGTATGCTGCAGATGCGGGCCGCGGCACAGATCCTGCCAGTGGCCGTGCCAGTACATGCGGATCGGCTCGCCTTCGGGGATCGCCTCGACCAGTTCGACCTTGTAGGGTTCGTTGTTCGCCTCGTAATAGCGGATCGCGCGGTCGCGCTCCCAGACCTCGGTGGTGACGGGATCGCGGCGGTTGATGATTTCCTTCATCTTCTTCTCGATCACGCCGAGGTCTTCGGGGGTGAAGGGTTCCTCGCGGTCGAAATCGTAATACCAGCCGTTGTCGATCACGGGGCCGATCGTGACCTTGGTGTCGGGCCAGATCTCCTGCACCGCGCGGGCCATGATGTGGGCGAGGTCGTGGCGGATCAGTTCCAGCGCGGGCGCCTCGTCCTTCATCGTGTTGATCCGGATCTCGGCGTCTTCGGTGATCGGCCACTGCAGATCCCAGTGTTGGCCGTTGACAAAGGCCGAGATCGCCTTTTTCGCCAGCGAGCTGGAGATGGACGCGGCCACTTCGGCCGGGGTGACGCCGGCGTCGAAGGTTTTCACGTTGCCATCGGGAAAGGTCAGCGAGATCTTGGCCATGTCGGCTCTCCTCGTCGGTTTGGCGCCCACGGAACGCCCGGTTGCGGGTATCTGGTGTCGCGCCCGTGTGGCAGGGGCGGGCGCGGCTGTCAACCATCGCCGCGCCAACCGGGGCAACAGGGCGTGCCGGCGCGACGTTCCTGCCCGGCCGCACTTGCCTAAACCGCTCAAGTTGCGCAATCGTGCCGGGCATGGAGTTCGGACCATATCTGATGCTCGCCACGCTCGAAGGCGCGGTGACGGCGGCGGTGCTGGCGCTGACGGCCGTGGGGCTGAGCCTGGTTTTCGGCGTGATGCGCGTGGTGAACGTGGCGCATGGCGAATTCTTCATGCTGGGCGCGGTGCTGGCATGGTGGGTGGCGCATCTAGCCGGCGGGCACGCCGCGGTCGGGTTTGGGCTGGCGCTGGTGGTCGCACCGGTGCTGGTGGGGCTGATCGCGGCGCTGGCGGACGTGGCCGTGCTGAAGCGTGTCGGATACGATCCCGAACGCACCATCGTGGCCACCATCGGCATCCTCTACATCATCCAGCAGGTCACGCTGATGACCTATGGCCCCGACGCCCGCCCGGTCGAGCCGCCCTTCAACACCCGGATTCCGCTGCCGTGGTTCGAGTTCACGGATCAGGGCTTCGCGCTCTACTGGCCCTGGGGGCTGTCCACGACCAGCTACAAGCTCGCCGTGATCGGCGCGTCGGGCGTGGTTCTGCTGACGGTGCGCCTTCTGATGACGCGCACCCGGATCGGGCTGCTGATGCGGGCCACGCAGCTGGATCGTGAAACCGCCCTGGCCTTCGGCATCCCGGTCGATCGCGTCTACGCCGTCGTCTTTGCCATCGGGGCCGGTCTGGCGGCGCTGGCGGCGGTGCTGATCGTGCCGATCAGCCAGGCGCATTACCTGATGGGGGGCGATCCGCTGCTGCTGTCCTTCATCGTGGTGATCATCGGCGGGCTGGGCAGCCTGCCCGGCACGGTGGTCGCAGCGATCCTGATCCGTCTGAGCGACGGCATCATCTCGGTCTTCTTCTCGCCGACGCTGGCCAAGATCCTGGCCACGCTGCTTGTTGCGCTGGTGCTGGTCTTTCGCCCGCAGGGCCTGTTCGGAGGCGCAAGGGCATGATCTCGCGTTCCCTTGCCCTTCACGGCGGGCTGATTGCGCTTCTGTGCGTGCTGCAGTTCGTCCTGCCGGCCTATCACCACGGGAATCTGGCCCGGATCATGGTGCTGGCGACCTATGCCGGCGCCTACAACATCATGTTCGGATATACAGGACTGCTGAGCCTTGGTCATGCGCTGTTCTTTGCCGCCGGTATGTATGGCATGGGGCTGGCGATGCAGCATGGCGGGCTGTCGCCGGCGCCGGCGATGGCGGTCGGCCTGCTCGCGGGTCTGGCGGTGTCGGCGGTGCTGGGGGTTCTGGCCCTGCGCACGGCGGGGGTGGCCTTCATGATCGTGACGCTGATGTTCGCGCAGGCGGGGTATCTGGCGATTCTCTATTTCGGCAACTGGACCCGCGGCGACGAGGGCTTTGTCATTCAACAGGCCGAGAGGGCGCTGGCCGGCATCGACCTGTCCGACCCGACCAACCGCTATTTCGCGGCGCTTGTCCTCTTTGCGCTGGGCATGGGGTTGACGCTCCGGCTGGTGCGTAGCCGCTTCGGCCGCGTTCTCGTCGCCATCCGCGAGAACGAGGAACGCACGCGGATGCTGGGCTATGACGTCTTTGCGCACAAACTGGGGGCGGTGATCCTGTCGGGCACGCTCTCGGCGGTGGCGGGCGCGGCCTATGGTCTGCTGTTCGGCTATGTCGGCGCGACCTTCGGCGCGGTGCAGTATTCGATCTTTCCGCTCCTGTGGGTGCTACTGGGCGGGGCGGGAACGGTGATCGGGCCGTTTCTCGGCACGCTCTTCATGTTCTACCTGATCGACCTCTCCAGCGGCATCACCAGCGCCTACATGCTGGTCGCGGGCGTGGCGCTGGTGCTGCTGACGCTCTTTGCGCCGCAGGGGCTGGCGGGCGAGATCCGCGCCCGCCTCTGGAGGTGGCTGCCATGACCGTGCTGCTCTCCACCCGTGGCCTGAGCAAGCATTTCTCGGGGCTGCACGCGGTCGAAAACGTGGATTTCGATCTGCCTGCGGGACAGATCCGCGCCCTGATCGGCCCCAATGGCGCAGGCAAGACGACCTTTGTCGGGATGCTCTGCGGGCGGATCACGCCCAGCGCGGGCGCCGTGATCTTCGACGGGCAGGACATCTCGCACCTGCCCGCGCATCGGCGGATCCGGCTGGGCATGGCCTATACGTTCCAGATCACCTCGGTCTTTCCCGGGCTGAGCGTGGCCGAGAACGTCGCGCTCGCCGCGCGGCCGCACCTGCGCGGCGAAGCCGAAGTTGCCGCGGCGGTGCAGGACGCGCTGGACCGGGTCGGGCTGGGCGGGCGGACCGGACAGGTGGCGGGCGATCTCAGCTATGGGCATCAACGCCTGCTGGAAATCGCGATGGGGATTGCACAGGCGCCGCGTCTGCTGATCCTTGACGAGCCGACCCAGGGGCTCTCGGACGGCGAGATCGCCGCCTTCAAGGCGCTGATCCGCGATCTGTCCGCCACCACCACGATCCTGCTGATCGAACACAACATGAGCGTGGTGATGGAAACCGCCGACATGGTGACGGTGATGAATTTCGGCGCGATCCTGGCGGAGGGCCGCCCCGAGGAGATCCGCGCCGACCCGGCGGTGCAGGCGGCCTATCTGGGGACCGATGCCGATGCTGGAACTTGACGCCATCAATGCCGGCTATGGTCGCGCGCAGATCCTGCGGGACGTGTCGCTGACCGTTGCGCCGGGCGAAATTCTCTGCCTTCTGGGCCGCAACGGCGCAGGCAAGACGACCACGATGAAGGCGATCATGGGGCTGTTGCCGCTGATGTCGGGGGCAGTTCGCTTCAAGGGCGAGCCGATCAGCGACCTGCCCGCGCACAGGATTCCGGGCCTCGGCATAGGCTACGTCCCGCAGGGCCGGCGGCTGTTCGGAGAGCTGACCGTGGCGCAGAATCTCGAGATCGGCCTGATGGTGCGCCGTGCGGGGCGGGATACGCTTGAGGACGTGCTCGGCCTCTTCCCGCGCCTGCGGGAGCGGATGCAGCAGCGCGCCGATACGCTCTCCGGCGGCGAACAGCAGATGCTGGCAATGGCCCGCGCGCTGTGTCTTGAGCCGGAGCTGCTGCTCATGGACGAACCGACCGAAGGCCTGCAACCCTCGATGATCGAGGCGATCCGCCAGGTGGTCGTCCTGATGCGCGACCGCGGCACGGGCATCCTTCTGGTCGAACAGCGCGTGGATGCGGTCCTCTCCATCGCCGACCGCGTCGCCTTCATCGAGAACGGCCGCAACGTCGATACCCTGGACGCATCAGCGCTGCGCGCCGATCACAGCCTGATCGAACGCCACCTGGGCGTTTGACCCGCCCTTCATCTTGCTGAAAATACTCCCGCCGGAGGCATGGCGCGCCAGCGCCATTCCGCTCCGCTCTCCGCTCAGACCAGACGGCGCAAAAGCGAAAGAAACGTCTCCCGCTCGCCGTCCGACAAGGGCGCCAGCGTTTCCGCAGTGATCGACGCCGCCCGCGCCTGCAACGACCTGAACAATGCCCTGCCCGCCTCGCTGGGGGCCAGCACGACCCGCCTCTGGTCGACCTCGTCCGGTGTCACTTCCACCAGCCCACGCGCGCGCAGCCGGTCCACGACCCCCTTGATCGTCGCCGCATCCATCGCCGTGGCCCGACCCAGCGCATTCTGCGACACCCGCTCCAACTCGCACAGGCGGGCCAGCGCGGCGAATTGGGTAGGCGTCAGGTCGGGGATCGAACGGGCAAAGATGGCCAGGTGTCGCTGGTTGGCGCGACGCATGAGAAAGCCCACCTGTTCATCCAGAACGTAGTCGTCGGTCCCGTCCATGCCTGTCCCTTGCGTTGAATCGTTGACAGCCGCGCCCGCGCGGCCTCAAAATCCGCTTGTATACCAACAATCGCGGCTGGTCCAAGCCGCAGGGAGGAGCCTTGGCCGACCAAGCACGGCCAGAAACGCTGCGCGAGGCGCTCGCCATTCTCTCGGATGGCGGCCGGGTGGCTGCGGCGGGGTGCACGGATCTGTTCCCGGCCACCGAGTCCCAGACCTTGCCCGGCGCGGTTCTCGATCTGACCGCGGTTTCCGGCTTGCGCGGGATCTCGGCCACGGCGCGGGGCTGGCGCATCGGGGCAACCACCACCTGGACCGACGTCCTGCGTGCCGATCTGCCGCCCGCCTTCGACATGCTCAAACAGGCCGCGCGCGAGATCGGCTCGGTGCAGATCCAGAATGCGGGGACGGTGGCGGGCAATCTGTGCAACGCCTCGCCGGCCGCCGATGGCGTCCCGCCGCTGCTGGCGCTGGAGGCGGAGGTCGAGATCGCCTCGGTCAATGGCGCCCGGCGCCTGCCTCTGGCTCGTTTCATCGCCGGCCCGCGCCGCACCGCGCTGCGTCCAGGCGAACTCGTCACCGCGGTTCATGTCCCGATGGACACGGGCAAGGGGCGCAGCCGCTTTCTGAAACTGGGTGCGCGGCGCTATCTGGTCATCTCGATCGTCTCGGTTGCCGCGCGGGTGGTCGAAACCGATGGCGTGGCCGAGGCGCTGGCCCTTGCCGTGGGCGCCTGCAGCCCCGTTCCGCTGCGGCTGACCGAGGTCGAACGTGCCCTGGCGGGGCGGCCTGTGGGCGAGTTGGCCGAAGCGCTTGATGTCGGTGCCGTGCACGCCGCGCTGTCTCCGATCGATGACGTGCGCGCCGAGGCGGCCTATCGGCGCGAAGCGGCGGTCACCCTGCTGCGCCGGGCGCTGGCGGACCTGACAGGGCAGGGACGGCGATGAAGGACACGGGAGCGATCCGGCTGACCGTGAACGGCGCCCGCCACGACATGATCGCGCCGCCGGGGCGGCGCCTGTCCGCCGTGCTGCGCGAGGATCTGGGTCTGACCGGCACCAAGGTCGGCTGCGATGCCGGCGATTGCGGGGCCTGCACGGTGTTGCTGGACGCCGAGCCGGTCTGCGCCTGCCTGACGCCTCTGGCCCGCGCGGCGGGGGGCGAGATCACCACCGTCGAAGGGCTGACCGATGAGACGGGCACACGGCTGAAGGCAGCCTTCCTGCGGCACGGGGCGGCGCAATGCGGAATCTGCACGCCGGGGATGCTGATGGCGGCGGCGGCGCTGTTGCGGCGCGACCCGTCGTCGGACCGGGCGGCGGTCGAGGACGCGCTGGGCGGGGTGCTGTGCCGCTGCACCGGATATGCGAAGATCGTCGATGCGGTGCTGGACGTGGCCGGGCAGGACCGGCCCGTCACTGCTGCCACCGGCGCCGCGGTGGGGGCGGCGATCCCGCGGCTCGACGGCGGGCCCAAGGTGGACGGCACCGAAAGCTATGGCGCGGATCTGTTCCCGGCCGGCGCGCTGCTGGTGCGGGTGGTGCGGTCGCCGCATTTCGCGGCCCGGTTCGCGTTTGGCGACATCGCCGCCTGGGCGCCCGAGGGCGTGCGGGTCTTTACCGCTGCCGATCTGCCCGGCGAGAACCGCTTTGGCACGATCCCGCCCTTTGCCGACCAGCCCGCGCTGGCCGAGGGATGCGTGCGGATGCGGGGCGAGGTCGTCGCCGTGGTGGCTGGCCCGCCGGAGGTGGTGGAAGGGCTGGATCTTGACCGCTTTCCGGTGGAATGGATGCCGGAGCCCCCGATCCTGACCCTCGACGACGCGCGGGCGGCCGGGGCGGTTCAGCTGCACGGAAGCCGCGAGGGCAACATTCTGATCGCGGGCAGGGTGCGCTGCGGCGACCCCGGTGCCGCCCTTGATGGCGCGGAGGTGGTGGCCGAGGTGGCGATCGAGACGCCTTTCGTGGAGCATGCCTATATCGAGCCCGAGGCGGGGGCGGCCTGGATGGAGGGCGGTGTGCTGGTGATTCGCGCCTGCACGCAGGCGCCGATGATGGACCGCGATGACACCGCCCGCCTTCTGGGCCTGCCGCCAGAGCGGGTGCGGATCATCCCGGCGGCGACGGGCGGGGGGTTCGGCTCGAAGCTGGACATCACGCTGCAACCCTATCTGGGGCTGGTCACGCTGAAGACCGGCCGGCCCTGCCGCATGGTCTATACCCGGCGCGAAAGCATGGCCTCGACCACCAAGCGGCACCCGGCGCGCCTGCGCGCGCGGGCGGCGGCGGATGCGGCGGGTCGGCTGGTGGCGATGACGGTGGACGGGGATTTCGACACCGGCGCCTATGCCAGCTGGGGGCCGACCGTGGCGGTGCGGGTGCCGGTTCATGCCTCGGGGCCCTTTCGCGTTCCGAACTATCACGCCGAGGCGCGGGCGGTGCATACCAACAACCCCATCGGCGGGGCGTTCCGGGGCTTTGGCGTGCCGCAGGCGGCGATCCTGCAGGAGACGCTCTTTGACGATCTGGCGATCCGGGGCGGGTTCGACCGGCTGGCGTTTCGCCGGGTGAACGCGCTGCGCGACGGGGACAGGACCGTCTGCGGGCAGCGGCTGCAGGGCGTCGGGATCGGCGCGTGCCTCGATGCGCTGGCCGAGCCGTGGCGGGACGCGCTGGCCCGCGCCGAGGCGTTCAATGCCGCGCATGGCGGGGTCCGGCGCGGCGTGGGGGTGGCGAGCTGCTGGTATGGCTGCGGTAATACCGCGTTGCCCAACCCCTCGACGATCCGTCTGGGGGTGACGGCCGAGGGGCGGATCCGGCTGCATCAGGGGGCGACCGATATCGGGCAGGGGGCGAATACGGTGATCGCGCAGATCTGCGCCGACGCGCTGGGCGTGGCGGTGGCGGATCTGGATCTGGTCGGGCCGGATACGGCGCTGACACCCGATTGCGGCAAGACGTCGGCCTCGCGCCAGACCTACATCACCGGAAAGGCGGCGGAGATGGCGGGGCGGGCGCTGCGGGCGCGGATCCTTGCGATGACCAACATGGGCGAGGATGCGGTGATCCGGCCCGAACCCGGCGCGCTGCGGGTGAGTGACGGGCGCGGCGAGCGGCGGATCGACTTGGTCGCGCTGGAGCCGGACGGGAACGGCTATGTGCTGGCGGCCGAGGAAAGCTATGACCCGCCGACCGGCGCGCTGGACGAGAGCGGGCAGGGCGTGCCCTATGCGGTTTACGGCTATGGCGCGCAGATGGCCGAGGTCGAGGTGGATATGGGGCTCGGCACGGTGAAGGTGCGGCGGATCACGGCGGCGCATGACGTGGGCCGCGCGATCAACCCGGCCCTGGCCGAGGGGCAGATCGAAGGCGGGATCGCGCAGGGGCTGGGGCTGGCGCTGATGGAGGAGTTCGTCCCCGGCCGCACCGAGAACCTGCATGACTACCTGATCCCGACCGTGGGCGACATGCCCGAGATCCGGTCGATCCTGATCGAGGTGCCCGATCCCGAGGGCCCGTTCGGGGCCAAGGGGCTGGGGGAACACGTCCTGATTCCCACCGCACCGGCGATTCTGAACGCGATCCGGCATGCTTGCGGCGCGCGGATCACCCGGCTGCCGGCACGGCCCGACCGGGTGCTGGCGGCGATGCGGGAGGCGGGGCGATGAGACCGGAGCGCGGATGGCGACGGGAACGGCGCTGGCGCGCCGTGCCTCCGGCGGGGGTATTTGGGACCAGAAAGAAGCTGGGGCGCGGTCATGGCTGAACGGCGGCGCGCGCGAGAGGAGAAGATCAGGTGCGATGCCTGTCCGGTGATGTGCTATGTCGCCGAGGGCAGGATCGGAGCGTGCGATCGTTATGCGAATGTCGGTGGCCGGATCGTGCGCTGCGATCCCCTGACGGTTCTGGACCGGTCGCTGGAGGCGGGGGGCGAGGTCAAGCCGTTTCTCAAGGCCGACTGGGACGGGCGCGACGTGTCCGGCGACGATCTGTTCGTGACGGGCGTCGGGTCGGGGACGACCTATCCCGACTACAAGCCCGCGCCCTTTATCGTCAGCCGCGAGGTGGAGGGCGCGGATTTCGTGACCGTGGTGACCGAGGCGATCTTTTCCTATTGCGGGGTCAAGGTGAAGATCGACACCGACCGGCATCTTGGGCCGGAGACCGCCTGGGTGCGGTCGGGCGGCGAGATTATCGGCCACATGACCACCGGCGAATACGGCTCGCAGATGATGAGCCTGGGAGGGGTGGATCACCTGACCGGCGGCAGCAAGGCCGAGGGGCGGGCGACCTGCGATGCGCTGTTGCGGCTGTGCAACGGCGAGGCGGTGGAATTGGTCGTGGATGGCGGCGCGACGGTGGTGGTGCAGGCCGGGCAGCCGCCGATCGTGGACGGGCGGCGCGAGGAGCGGATGCGGGTCGGCTGCGGGTCGGCGACGATTGGGATGTTTGCCTCGCAATGGCGGGGCCTTGTGGACGAGGTCGTGGTGGTGGACGACCACATCACCGGTGTCGTCAGCGAGCATCAGGCGGGCAAGGTGCTGGGCTGGCCCGACACGGGTATTCGCATCAAGGGGCGGCGATCCACGCCGGGGCGCTATTTCCAGGTGGCCGAGCCGGGGCTGGGCTGGGGCGGCACCGATATCGAGGATCCGCTGACGATCCTCGGCCTGTGGCGGCCGGAGAAGGGCGCGCGGCCGGGGCTGACGCTGCTGATGGTCTCCACAACGGGCGAGCAATGGGCCTATTACGTGCTGGACGAGCATCTGGTGCCGCGGCCCGCGCCCTTGCCCGAGGCGCTGCGGCCGACCGTGGACCTCATCGCCGAGAACTGCGAGCCGGCCTTGTGCACGGTGATGTTCATGGGCGGCGCGGGCGGGTCGCTGCGGTCGGGAGTGACGAAGAATCCGGTGCGGCTCACCCGGTCGGTGCATGCGGGGCGGACGCGGGTCAGTTGCGGCGGCGCGCCGGCCTATGTGTGGCCCGGCGGCGGGATCACGATCATGGTGGATGTGACGCGGATGCCCGACAATTCCTTCGGCTACGTCCCGACGCCGGCGCTGGTGGCGCCGCTGGAGTTCACCCTGCCACGCGAGGACTATGCCGCGCTGGGCGGTCACGTCGAGAAGGCGCGGGATGTGCGCGACATTCTGGAACGCGGCGGCGAATACGGTGCGCAGGTGCGGGCGGTCGGCCCGGCGGAGGACGGCTGAGTGCAGGGGCCGCAGGTGGCATACCTGCCCGACGGGCAGCGGCTGCATCTGCATCACGGGCCGATCGATCTGATCGTTGACGCAGACGGCGCGGGCCGCGCGGCGGCGTTGCGGGCGGCCGCCCGGCGGTTTGGCACGATTCTGGAAGAACTGGTCGGGGAACTCGACCTGCTGCGCGCAGCCGTGACCGGCGGGATGCGGCCCCAGAGCCGGGTGGCGCGGGAGATGGCGGCGGCGGTTGCCCCCTTTGCGCCGGACTTTGTCACGCCGATGGCTGCCGTGGCCGGGGCCGTGGCCGACGAGATCCTGCGGGTGATGGTCGCGGCCGGGCCGCTGCGGCGGGCCTATGTGAACAATGGCGGCGACGTCGCGCTGCATCTGGCGGCAGGCGCGCGGTTTGTTGCCGCCGTGGTCGGGGCGCCGGGCGGCCGCGCGGTGATCGAGGCGGACAGCCCGGTGCGCGGGGTGGCGACTTCGGGCTGGCGGGGGCGGAGCCATTCGCTGGGGATTGCCGATTCGGTGACGGTGCTGGCGCGGGCCGCGGCGCAGGCGGACGCGGCGGCGACGATGATTGCCAATGCGGTCGATCTGCCGGACAGTGCGAAGGTGTTGCGCCGGCCGGCCTGCGAGCTGTCGCCGGACAGCGATCTGGGCGAGCGGCCGGTGACGGTGGATGTTCTGCCGCTCACGCCGCAGGAGGCCGACGACGCCTTGCGCCGGGGCGCGGCCCTTGCCGAAATCTGCCGGTCGCGCGGGACGATCGTCGCGGCCCTGCTGGTTCTGCAGGGGCAGGTGCGGGTGGTGGGGGATCCGATGCTGGCGCCGCAGGCTGTGGGCGGCTGATCAGGGCAGCACGCCCAGCCAGAACCAGACCGTGAAGATCGACGCGGCGGTGGCGATCAGCACCGAGGACGCCGCCACGCGTTTGGCCCGGCCATAGATGTTGGCAAAGATGTAGGCGTTGAAGCCCGGCGCCATCGACGCGTTCAGCACGCCCGACCGGAACAGGTCGGTGGGCAGGCCGAAGCCCTTGCCGAAAGTCCAGACCAGCGCGGGGTGCAGCAACAGCGACACCGCGCAGACGAAGGCGATGGCGCGCAGGTCGCCTTCGGGACGGTATTGCACCAGCACCCCGCCCAGTGCGAACAGCGCCGCCGGCAGCGCTGCGCGGGTGATGAGGCTCAGCGCATCGTCCACCACGCCGGGCAGCGGCAGGCCCGAGACATTCACGACAAACCCCAGCCCGATGCCGAGGATCAGCGCGTTGCGGAACATCGCCCGCAGCACCGCGCGGGCCGTATGCCGCCCGCCTTGGCCGCGGTTGCGGACGACCTCCATCAGCGTGATGCCCACGCCATAGCAGAAGGGCGAATGAAAGGCGATGATCGCGTAGTTTCCGGTCAAGTTCTCGGGTCCGTAGGCGCGTTCGGTAATCGCCAGCCCCAGCAGCACCGAGTTCGAGAACAGACAGGCGAATCCGATCGCCACGGCGTCCTCCCAGTCGCGGCGGAACAGAAGGCGCGCGCCGATTATGCCGGCGACAAAGCAGAGCGTGGCCCCGGCGTAGAAACTGGCCAGCAGGCGCGGGTCGAACCCCGCTTGCAGATCTACCTTTGCCATCGCGTGGAACAGCAGGCAGGGGATGGCGAAGCCCTGGGTGAATTTCATCAGCCCGTCGATATGGTCCATCGTGAAGACGCGGACACGGGTCGCCGCGTAGCCCGAACCGATCACCAGAAAGACCGGCAGGATGACGTCGATCAGGGTCTGGAACATGGAGCCGCGCGCACGCATTCGGCTGCGGGAGCCTCCGGCGGGGATATTTGAAGCAAGGAGAAGGACCGGGGCACGGGATCAGAGCGGACAGGTGATCGTCATCAGGTCATGCGCCGGGACCACATGATCGGGCGTCTCGCCATTCACCGTGTCATAGTCCATGTCGATATGCATGTTGGTCAGAACGCCCAGTTTCGGTCGGGCCCTGTCCAGCCATTCCAGAGCGAGGTCGAGATGGGCATGCGTCGGGTGCTTGGTGCGGCGCAGCGCGTCCACGACCCAGACGTCGAGATCCCGAAGCTCGGTCCATGCCGCGTCGGGGATGTGCACCACGTCCGGCGTATAGGCCAGCCCGCCGATGCGAAAGCCCAGCGCATCCATCGATCCGTGATCGACGTGAAAGGGGCGGAACGGGATCGGGCCGCCGGGGCCGTCGATCTCGAAGGCGCCGTCGATGGTCTTGAGGTCCAGGATCGGCGGATAGGGCGAGCCTTCGGGCTGCACGAAGGCGTATCCGAACCGCGACAGCAGCGCGTTCTGCGTGTCGCCGTCGGCCCAGACCGGCAGGCGCGCGCGCATGTTGAAGACGATCATGCGCAGATCGTCGATGCCGTGCACATGGTCGGCGTGCGAATGGGTATAGACCACGCCGTCCAGCCGCCCGGTGCCGGTGTCCAGCAGTTGCGACCGCAGATCCGGCGAAGTGTCGATCAGCACCGAGGTCGTGCCCTCGGGGCCGTCGCGTTCCACCAGCATCGAACAGCGCCGGCGGTAGTTTTTGGGATTGTTCGGATCGCAGTCGCCCCAGTTGCCGCCCAGCCGCGGCACGCCGCCCGAGGATCCGCAGCCCAGGATCGTAAAGCGCAGTTCGGCCATCAGGCGGCGACCCTCCAGCCGGCCGCCTTGGCAAACAGCCGCTCGAAATTGGCCTGCGTGCGTGCGGCGAATTCGGCGTAATCCATGCCAAAAATCTCGGCCCCCTTGCGGGCGGTGAGCGCGGCATAGGCCGGTTCGTTGCGCTTGCCCCGGTGCGGCGGGGGAGCGAGATAGGGCGCATCCGTCTCCACAAGGATCCGGTCCACCGGCGCCGCGGCGAAGATGTCGCGCACCTCCTGGCTCTTGGGGAAGGTGGCGATGCCGGACATGGAGAGATAGAACCCCAGATCCAGTGCCGCGCGGGCCAGTTCGGGGCCCGACGAGAAACAGTGCATCACGCAAGTGTAGGCGCCGTTGCGGTATTCCTCGGTCAGGATCCGGGCCATGTCTTCGTCCGCCGCGCGGGCGTGGATGATGAGAGGCAGGCCGGTTTCGCGCGCCGCCGCGATATGGATGCGCAGCGACTGTTTCTGCACCTCGGCGCTGTCGGCGGTGTAGTGATAGTCGAGCCCGGTTTCGCCGATGCCGACGAATTTCGGGTGCCGCGCGAGCGCCACCAGTTCGTCCACCGTGAGCATCGGCTCTTCGGCCGCGCTCATCGGGTGGGTGCCGGCGGCGTAGAAGACCGGAGCGTGGGCCTCGGCGATCGCGCGCACGGCGGGTTCGTTGCGCAGGCGGGTGCAGATCGTCACCATGCGGGTCACGCCGGCACGGCCCGCGCGGGCGATGATCTCATCCAGCTGGCCCTCGAAATCGGGAAAGTCCAGGTGGCAATGGCTGTCGGTGATTTCGGGTTCTCGGGTCATTCTCTGATCGGCCGTGCTCAGCCCGTGGCGGTTTGCTGCATCCTGAAGACCGTATCCAGCACCAGCGCGGCGGGGTCAAGGTTCACCGCCTGGCCGTGGCGGGCGCGGGCGGTAATCGTGGCGGCGGCCTCGGCCCAAGCGCGGGCGCGGTGCGGATCGGGAGAGAGGCGGGCCAGAACCTGCGCCTCGCCCGGCGCGGCCTCGGGGTCGGGCGGGGCGCCGGCGGCCCCGGTGCGCGCCAGCCGCGCCAGCGCGATGTCAAAGAGATCCAGCAGCAGGTCAAAGCGTTCGGCCGCGCCCTTCTGCACCGCGGCCTCGGCCAGCGCCAGCGCGCGGGGGCGGTCCAGCCGGGGCAGGCTGTCGAGGATCGCGACCAGCTCGGCATAGAGCGCCAGCCCTCCCTGCGTCTGCAGGCGGATCGCCGCGCCCACCGATCCGCCCGCGAGCGCGGCCAGCCGCTCGGGCGCCTTGGGCGGTTCGATCCCGCTCTGGGCCAGCGCGGCCTGCAGATCGGACGGCCCCAGCGGGCGCAGGGGCAGGGTGCGGCAGCGCGACCGGATCGTGGGCAAGAGCCGGGAGGGCTGGTGCGACACCAGCAGCAGCGTGGTGTTGGCGGGCGGCTCTTCGAGCATCTTCAAGAGCGCATTCGCCGCGCTGGCGTTCATCTCGTCGGCGCAATCGACGATCACCACGCGCCGCCCGCCGTCCGCCGCAGACATGCCGAAAAAGCCGGTCAGACGGCGGACGTCCTCCACCACGATCTCGGCCCGCAGCTTGCCGGTCTTTTCATTGACCGTCCGGGTGATGACCGCAAGGCCGGGGTCCGATCCGGCCCGCACCCGGTGCGCGACGGGATGATCGGGGTCGATGTCCAGCCTCTGCGGCGGGGGCGGCGCGCCGAACAGCCCGTCCTCCTGCGTTGGCGGCGTGGCCAGAAGGAACCGCGCGATGCGCCAGGCCAGCGTCGCCTTGCCCACCCCGCGCGGGCCGGTCAGCAGCCAACCGTGGTGCAGCCGCCCGGCGTTGAACGCGGACAGGAACGTGGTTTCGGCCTGTTCCTGCCCGAACAGGCGCCCGGTTTCGCGCGGATGGGGCGCGCCGGGCACCCTGTCGGGGGCGGGGATGTCGTCGCTCATCACAGTATCTCCGTGACTGCGTTTCGGACATCCCTTGCGATGGAGTCAACGGGGCGGTTGCCGTCGATTACGCGGAAGCGGTCGGGAAACTCGGCGGCGAGCGCCAGGAAGCCTTCGCGCAGGCGCTCCTGCATCTCCAGTCCGAAACCTTCGAACCGGTCCTCGCCATCGTGCCGACCCAGCGCGCGGTTCAGCCCCGTGCGCGGGTCCATGTCGATCAGGATGGTCAGGTCGGGTTCACGCCGGATCATCAGCGCATGCAGCCGGTCCACCAGATCGCGCAGATCGCCGCGGGTGACGCCCTGATAGACGCGGGTGCTGTCGGCGAAACGGTCGCAGATCACAACCCTGCCGGCGGCCAGCGCCGGTTCGATCGTCCGTTCCAGGTGGTCGCGGCGGGCCGCGGTGAACAGCAGGATCTCGGTTTCCGCCGACCAGCGGTCCGGGTCGCCCCGCAGCAGCAGTTCGCGGATCTCCTCCGCACCCGGAGAGCCGCCGGGTTCGCGCGTCTGCACGACGTCGCGCCCCTGATCGCGCAGCGCCTCGGCCAGCAGGCGCGCCTGGGTGGACTTGCCGGACCCGTCGATGCCCTCGAAGGTGACAAAGCGGCCGCGGGCGTTCGATCCTGCGGTCACATTGCCTCCTGCGGGCCGTTCAGGAAACGCTGCAACAGAGATTGCGCGGCGGTCCGGACCCGGACGGTAAAACCGCCCACCGGCACGTCGCGGTCGGCCACCAGCGGGCGGCGCAGTTCGGGCAGGCCCTCGGGGCGCAGGATCAGTTCGGCCAGCCGGTCGCCCGCGCGGATCGGGGCGGTTAGCGGGCCGGTATAGACCACCTCGGCCTCGACCTTTTCATCGGCCAGTGCGGCCAGAAGAACGGTCACGTCCTCGATCGGCACCAGGCCTACCTGGGGCTGTCGGCCATTCCAGACTTCGGCTGTGACGATCGGCTCGCCGGCCTTGGCGACGGTCTTGGGAGAGAATTGACGAAAGGACCAGTTGATCAGCGCCTCGGTTTCCTCGGCGCGTTGGGTCGCGCTGTCCAGCCCCGACACGACGACAATCACCCGCCGCCCGTTCTGAACCGCCGAGGCGACCATGCCATAGCCGGCCTCCTGCGTGTGGCCGGTCTTGAGCCCGTCCGCGCCGATCCCGAGCTTCAACAGGGGATTGCGGTTGAACCGGTTGGCCGGCGCGCGGTTCTTGTAGTCGAATTCCTGCTGCGAAAAGTAGGGGTAGAATTCGGGAAATTCCTCGATCAGATGCCGGGCGAGAATGGCCAGATCCCTTACGCTCATCCGCTGATACGGATGCGGCCAGCCCGAGGCATTGGCAAAGGTGGAATGGGTCATGCCGAGCCGCCCGGCCATCTCGGTCATCTGTCTGGCAAAGGCCTCTTCGGATCCGGCCAACCCCTCGGCGACCACCACTGCTGCGTCATTGCCCGAGGACACGATGATCCCCTGGATCAGTTCCTGCACCATTGGCCGGTCGCGTTCGTCCAGAAACATCTTGGAACCGCCCATGTTGCGCGCCTTGCTGGACACCTTGAACCGGGTGTCCATCTGCACCCGGCCCGCGCGGATCGCGTCGAACAGCATGTAGAGCGTCATCAGCTTGGACATCGACGCCGGGGGCAGGGGCGTGTCGGCGTTTTTCTCCAGCAGCACGGTGTCGGTGCTCAGATCCACGACGATCGCCGCCTTGGCGCGGGTTTCGAAAGCGCCCGCGCGCAGGGTCATGGCGAACAGGACGACAATGGTGACGGCCAGTTGCAGCAACGGTTTCAAGTCTGACGGACTCCGGTCATTTGGTTACGTAATAGGCATCCGAGAAGCCGGTCGATTTGACCTGCTTGAGCAGGGCCGAGCGTTCGGACGTGCTGCGCGCGGGGCCAACCACCACGCGCCAGAAGGGTTTTCCATTCATGGTTTCCGCGTGGATCGTGGGGATCATTCCGGCACTGCGCATCTGGTCGGCGGTCCGCTTGGCGTTTTGCTCGACGCTGAAGATGCCGATCTGGATATAGGGTTTCTTCAGCGGGGACGCGGGGCGCTTGGGCGCCGGTTTCGGGGCGGTGGCCATCTTGGCGCCAGCCGCGCTGGTCGTCTCGGCGGCGGGCCGCGCCTTGGGTTTCGTGGCCGCGTCCGATGGCTTGGCCTTCGCGGCGGGTGCGGTCGGTGCCGCAGCCTCGATCGCGGCCTCTGCGCCTGCGACGGGATCGAGTGCGGCCACCGTCACCTCGGCCGGGGCGGCGGGCTTTGCCTCGGTCTCTTCCGGCGTAGGGGCTTGCGGTTTCTCTACCTTTTCCTTGCGCAGGGCGGTCACGTTCAGCTCCACCGGGGCGCCCGGCAGCATGCCCAGCGCAGCGGCGGCCTCGGACGAAGCCTGCAGACGCGGCCCCGGAATTTCGCGTTCGCGGCGGAACAGGGCGCCGATCACGAACTTGCCGTTGGCTTGGTTGCGGATGATGACGCGTTCGGGTTCGGTGACGTCCGGGTGGGCGACCCAGACCCCGCCCAGCGACGGCCGCCCGTCCCAAAGCCCGGCTTCGGTCACCTGGAACACCTCGGGGGCCTCGACGTCGCGCTCGACGATCCTGGTGCTGGTCGAGGCCGTCACGGTTTCGGCCTTGTCCTTGGGTTGCAGGAACGGCAATTTCGCCGCCTCTTCGCAGCCGGCCATGCCCATCAGGGCGATGACGAGAACCCCCGTCCGCAGCCTTGCACTGCCAAATCCGGTCATGTCGGTCATGGTCTGTCCCTTGCCTGTGTCGGGCCACCCTTGCGTTTCCTGCCGGATTTTCCGGTCGTGGCGGGTGAAACATGGGCCCTTCCCTCGGCGCCGAGCATAGCGCGAAGGCACTCGCAAGGAAAGTCCGGCCTGATCCCTTCGGCAGAAATCCCCCGTTATTTCCGCCCGATGCGCGGGGATTCGGGATTCGCGCGCGGAGGCAAATCGGGCGGCTTCGTGTCGAAGGTCTGAAATTGTCACGGCGGGCGCCGGCGACGCACCGCCGGCGTGTTGCCGCCATACACTAGCGGCGCGGCCCCCGGCCACGGTAGGACCGTCTGAAACGGAGGACGCGCGCATGACAAACAGGCTTGCCGCTCTGGGCATGGCATTCATCGTTGCAATGACCGGTGCCGGTTCCACGGCCGCCCAGAGCGAGGCTGCGCGCGGCGGCGGGGTCCGGGTGCTGGGCTATGGCTGGCTGGCCACGAACGACACGCTGGGCGACAATCAGGACAGATGGCGGACCGGGTCGCTGACGGTTTCGGCGGCCTTCGGCAAGGAATGGACCGGACGGGCCCCGTCGCGCCCGTTTGACCTGTGGGAGCTGCGATTGCAGGGGCAGGTTATCGGCCCGTCCGACCTGACGCGATACAACCCTACCGACCGGCCCTATGCGGGGATGCTGTCGCTGGGGGTTCACACCCATGTGGTTCGCGACGGGGTCGAGTTCACGCTGGGCGGTGATCTGGTCGTGATCGGGCCGCAGACCGGCCTGGACCAGAGACAGGACGGGCTGCACTCGATCTTCGGCATGCCGCGACCGGCGCCGGCGGTTCTGGCCCGGCAGATCCCGAACACGGTGCGCCCCACCGCCGTGGCCGAGATCGCGCACAGTTACGACTTTGGCGGTGCGGCGCGGATCCGGCCGTTTGCGGAAATGCGGGCGGGCGACGAAACCCTGCTGCGGGTGGGCGCCGATGTCAGCTTTGGCGCCTTCGGCGATGGCGGCCTGATGGCCCGCGAGTCGGTCACCGGCCAGCGTTATCGCGTGGTCGGCTATCCCGATCCCGGCTTTTCCCTTGTCATGGGGGGCGACATTGCCCATGTCGCCAACAGCGTCTATCTGCCTGAAAGCCGCGGTCATGACCTCACGCCCCGTCGCGACCGGCTACGCGCGGGGCTGCGCTGGCAGGGCGAAAACCTCTGGGCGTTCTACGGAATCAGCTGGCTGGGGCGCGAATTCGAGGCCCAGCCCGAAGGCCAGCTCGTCGGGTCGGTCAGCCTTCGATTGAGGTTTTAAGAACACGCTCCAAGTGTCTGCAAACAAATCGCTTCCAAAGGCGATTCGGCTTTGTTAACCTGTCTGCCAATAAGAAAAGAACCAGGCAGGCATACAGGCAGATGAAGACGGGCTTTCGTGGCACGTTCGTCATTTCCTGGTCGCAAACGGAACTCGACGGTCTTTCGGCCGCGCCTCTTGACGCCCTCGAAGTGGGCGCGGCGTGGTCGTGGCACGGCGAAGCGGTGCGCATCGACGGGCCGAACGACATTTTGCGGCTGGACGGGGCGACGAACGAAAACGAGCTGCGTCAGCGGGCGGCGCGCAGCGTGCGCCGGCTGGTTGGCGCGGCGATCCAGAACCGCACCGATCTCGATGCGATCGAGGTCGAAGAACCGCTGTCCGACAGCAGTTTCATCGTTACCAATGGTGCGCAAAGCTATACCGTCACCGTGATCGAGGTCGGCAACGGCGCGCGGCCGCTGCTGATGTTCATGGATCAGATGCCGCCGCGCGATACCGAACTGTGGGTGGTGCATCATTCACTGGGCGCGCTTGTGCGCAAACGCGACGAGACCGAGCGCGCCGGCGTGATCTGTTTCACGCCCGGCACGATGATCGACACGCCGGACGGGCCGGTTCCGGTGGAAAACCTGCGCGAAGGCGACCGGGTCTCCACCGCCGACAACGGGCCGCAAGAGGTGCTGTGGATCGGCAGCCGCCGGATGACCGGGGCGCGACTGTTCGTGATGCCGCATCTGCGTCCGATCCGGTTCCGCGCCGGCGCGCTGGGCATCGAACGGCCGGATCAGGAACTGCTGGTTTCGCCCGAGCACCGTATGCTGGTGCGCGGGTCCGTAGCGCAGGCGCTGTTCAACACCCCCGAGGTGTTGGTGCCCGCGCGGGAGCTGGTCAATGGCCGCACCGTCGCGGTGGATCTGAAGCTGCGCGAGGTGACTTATGTTCACCTGCTGCTGCCCAGTCACCAGATCATCCGGGCCAATGGCGTGGAGACGGAAAGCTTCCACCCCGGAAGCGCCTCGCTTGCGGCGCTGGAAGAGACGGACCGCAAGCGCCTTCTCGATCTGATGCCGGGGGTCGCGGACGACCCCTACGACTATGGCGGCTATGCGCGGCGCAATCTCAGCGCGTCCGAGGCGGCGATCCTGATGCACCGGGCCGCCTGAGCCGGCCCGGGCGCACCGAAAAGAACGAAGCAGGTGAAACGAGGCGTTGACTCCGGCGCGGCCGTGACTATAAGCGCCGTCCTATTGGTGTTGGTGGCCCCCGCAAGGGGATGCCTGTCATGGGGAAACCCAAGAGGACAACGCCCTTCACTCGCCGCGAGGCACCCATCCGGGGGACGCGCGGCCTTTTGCATGAAGGAGATCAGACGTGACCAAACGCACGGCTGCCAAGTACAAGATCGACCGCCGGATGGGCGAAAACATCTGGGGGCGTCCGAAATCCCCCGTCAACCGCCGTGAATACGGCCCCGGCCAGCACGGCCAGCGCCGCAAGGGCAAGATGTCCGACTTTGGCCTGCAGCTGCGCGCCAAGCAGAAGCTTAAGGGCTATTACGGCGACTTGACCGAAAAGCAGTTCCGCCGCATCTATGCCGAGGCCGAACGGGTCCGCGGCGATACCGGTGAAAACCTGATCGGCCTGCTGGAGCGCCGCCTGGACGCCGTCGTCTATCGCGCCAAGTTCGTGCCGACCATCTTTGCCGCGCGCCAGTTCGTGAACCACGGCCACGTCCTGGTGAACGGCAAGCGGGTCAACATCCCCTCCTACCGCGTCAAGGAAGGCGACGTGATCGAGGTCCGTGACCGCTCCAAGCAGCTGGCGATGGTGCTCGAAGCCGTGTCGCTGGCCGAGCGTGACGTGCCGGATTACATCGAGGTGGACCACTCCAAGATGACCGCGCGTTTCGTGCGCACCCCTGGGCTGGCCGACGTGCCCTATCCGGTGATGATGGAGCCGCACCTCGTCATCGAATTCTACGCCCAGAACTGATCCGGGCCATATCCGAACACGGGGAAAGCCGCTCCGCCAGGGGCGGCTTTCCGCTTTTTGCGCGGCATTTTTCTTGTCCATTGGCGGTTGCGGTCATACCCTCGTGTTCGGATCGCCGCGCGGGGACGCCCGACCGATGCCAATGGAGAGATGAACATGCACAGGTTTCTGGCCGGATTGCTTGCCGCGCTTGGACTGATTATTGCCACGACCGCCGCGGCGGGGCCGCCCAGACTGACCCCGGCCAATCCGCAGCCTTCGGGGCTGAAACCGGGGCTGAACGTGGTCTACGGCTATGCGCCCGAAGGTCAGCACATCAAGACGCTGTCGGACGCCCGGCATTATCTGAAACGGGCCGAACCGGGCCGCCCCCTGACCGGCCTCGACTACGCCGACACCGCCAAGGGCGAACCGACGCTGACCTCGAAACGGGCCGAGAACGTGGCGGCGCGCATCTGGGGCTACATCCGGTTCGACAAGCCGGGGGTCTATGACATCGACTTTCTGACCAATGACGGGCTGCACATGGAAATCGGCGGACAGACGGTGGGCCATTTTGACGGTCGCCAGACCTGCGACACCATCATCGGCACGCAGGTCGAGGTGCCAAAGGCCGGCTGGTATGAACTGGAAGGCGTCTATTTCAACCGCCTGAACACCTCTTGCCTGCACATGCGCTGGGCGCCGGTCGGGGGCCGGCTGACCTGGGTGCCGAACAGCGTCTTCGGCCGCAGGTAGCGGGTCACAAGGGCAGGGGGCGGTTCTCGGCGATCGCCTCCATCGCGAAATAGGACGTGACGCTGTCCAGTTCGACCCTTTCGATCAGCCGTTGATAGACCCGGTCGTAACTGGCCATGTCCTCGGTCACGACCTTGAGCTGATAGTCGTAGTCGCCGCCGATCCGGTGGAAATCCACCACTTCGGGAATGGTCAGGACATGGCGGCGAAAGGCCCGTAGCCAGTCCGCCGAATGATGCCGCGTGCGGATCATCACGAACACCACCAGATCCAGCCCCAGCTTGCGCCGGTCGAGCCGCGCCGCCGCTCCCTGCAGGACACCCGCCTCGCGCAGCGCGCCCAGCCGCCGCCAGCAGGCATTCTGCGACAGCCCCACCCGCTCGGCCAGTTCGCGCTGCGACAGGCCGGCATCCTGTTGAAGCTGATTCAGAATCACCCGGTCGATTTGATCAATATTTTTCTCCATATCCGATCTTTTGACACACTGATTGGCAAAAATCACGTTCGATGTGTGATGATTTTGCCATCTTGTGTGGTCATTTTTCCGAAAAAAGGAGATTGACCATGCCCTTTGCCCGCTTTTCCCAGACGATCAAGACCGCCGTCGAAGACGGAACCCTGCGTCAGAGCGTGATCGGCGCCAATGCGACCATCCCCGGCCGCAACGGAGAGGTGCCGCTCGTCTATGCCGACTACGTCGCCTCGGGCCGGGCGCTGCATGAGGTCGAGGCGTTCATCGCGGCCCATGTCCTGCCCTGGTACGCCAACAGCCATACCGAGGCCTCGTTTTGCGGATCCTGGACCACCCGTCTGCGCGAACAGGCCCGGGCCGAGATCGCCCGCCTCGTGGGCGCGGGGCAAGACGACGCGGTGATCTTTGCCGGGTCGGGCGCCACGGCGGGCCTCAACCGGCTGGTCAGCCTTCTGGGGGTGGACCGGGCCGACCGCCCGGTGGTCCTGATCGGCCCCTATGAACACCATTCCAACATCCTGCCCTGGCGGGAAAGCGGGGCGCAGGTGGTCGAGATCCCCGAAGCCCGCCACGGCGGACCCGACCTCGATGCGTTGCGAACCGAACTGGCGCGCCACGCGGATGCGGACCTGCTGATCGGCAGTTTCTCCGCGGCGTCCAACGTCACCGGCATCGTCACCGACCCCGACCCGGTGACGCGGCTGCTCAAGGCGCACGGCGCGCTGGCCGTATGGGACTACGCGGGCGGCGGGCCCTATCTGCCGATGCACTTGGGGCAGGGAGATGCCCGCAAGGACGCGATCGTGACCTCGCCGCACAAGTTTCCCGGCGGCCCCGGCGCCTCGGGGTTGCTGATCGTCAACCGTGCCGCCGTGCGCTGCGACCGACCGACCTGGCCGGGCGGCGGCACGGTCGCTTTCGTCTCGCCGTGGGCGCATGACTACCTGCCCCGGATCGAGGACCGCGAAGAGGCCGGAACCCCGAACGTGATCGGCGATATCCGCGCCGCGCTGGCCCTGCTGGTCAAGGATGCCGTCGGACAGAACCACATCGAAGCCTGCGAACACCGCTACAACCGCATGGCGCGCGATGCCTGGGGCGACCATCCGCGCCTGCGGCTGCTGGGCGCCGAAAAAACGAACCGTCTGCCGATCTTCTCCTTCGTCGTGACCGACGGCGCCGGTCATCCGGTCGATGAACAGCTCTTCACCCGCCTGCTCAGCGACCTCTACGGCATCCAGGCCCGCGGCGGCTGCGCCTGCGCCGGCCCCTACGGCCACCGCCTTCTCGGCATAAACCGCAGCCTTTCGGAACAGCTCCGCGCCGAGATCCTTGCCGGCGACACGCGGCGCAAGCCCGGCTTCGTGCGGCTCAACTTCAGCTACATGATGGACGACGCCACCGTGCGCTACATCCTCGACAGCGTGTCCGAACTCGCCCACTGTATCGATCGCCACCTCCCCCGTGCGGCTTGACTTGCGCAACCCCGCCCCTTCATCTTGCTCCAAATACTCCCGCCGGAGGCCCGCGGCCGAAAGGCCGCGTTCGGGCCGCCCGATTGCCGCTTTCCCATCCGCGGGGGGGACGCTATTACGGGGCGGCACCATCCCGTCGAGGACCCGCGGCACATGAACAGGATCACGCCCCAACCCGGCATCATGGACATCGCGCTCTACCAGGGCGGGGCATCGCATGTCGCGGGGGTGGAAAACGTTATCAAGCTGTCGTCGAACGAAAACCCCTTCGGCCCCAGTCCCAAGGCGATCGAGGCCGTCCGCAACGCCGCCGCGACGCTGCATCGCTACCCCTCCACCGACCACGCCAGCCTGCGCGCCGCGATCGCCGACGTCCACGGCCTCGACCCCGACCGCATCATCTGCGGGGTCGGCTCTGACGAGATCATCACCTTTCTCTGCCAGGCCTATGCCGGCCCGGGAGACGAGGTCATCCACACCGAACACGGGTTTGCCATGTATCGCATCTCGGCGCTCGCCGCCGGTGCGACACCGGTCGAGGTGGCCGAACGCGACCGCGTGGTGGACGTGGACGCGATCCTTGCCGGCTGCACCGAACGCACCCGGCTGGTGTTCATCGCCAACCCCGCCAACCCCACCGGCACCATGATCGGCGAAGCCGAAGTGGCCCGCCTGGCCGACAACCTGCCCGACCAGACGATCCTCGTGCTGGACGGCGCCTATGCCGAATATGTCGAAGGCTTCGACGCCGGCCGCGCCATCATCGACGCGCGCGAAAACGTGGTGATGACCCGGACCTTTTCCAAACTCTATGGGCTGGGCGGGATGCGGGTCGGCTGGGGCTACGGCTCGCGCGAAATCATCGACGTGCTGAACCGGGTGCGCGGCCCCTTCAACCTCTCGACCCCGGCGCTCGCCGCGGCCGAAGCGGCGATCCGCGACTTCGACTACGTCGAATACTGCCGCGCCGAGAACACGAAATGGCGCGCCTGGCTGGCCGAAGCGCTGGCCGAACAGGGCGTGCCGTCCGACACCTCCTGCGCGAATTTCATCCTTGCCCGGTTCGGGTCGCCGGACGAGGCCGAGGCCTGCGACGCGCATCTGCAATCGCGCGGGCTGATCGTGCGGCGGGTGGCGGGATACAAGCTGCCCGATGCGCTGCGCATCACCATCGGCGGAGAAGAGGCCTGCCGCCGGGTCGCCGCCGCCGTAGCCGAATTCAAAAAAGGATGGAAATGAGCAAGCCGATCTATGACCGGGTGGCCCTGATCGGGCTGGGGCTGATCGCGTCGTCCATGTTCTGGGCGATGAAGCGCGCGAACCTGGCGGGCAAGGTGACCGGCTATGCCCGCAGCCAGGAAACCCGCGACACCGCACGCCGTATCGGCCTGACCGACCGGGTCTGCGACAGCGCCGCCGAGGCGGTCGAGGGCGCCGACCTCGTGGTGCTGGCGGTTCCGGTGGGCGCGATGGGGCCAGTGGCCGAAGCGATCGCCCCGCATCTGAAACCGGGCGCCACGGTGACGGATGTGGGTTCGGTCAAGCGGCATGTGATCGACGCGGTCGCCCCGCATATCCCCGAGGGCGTCCATTTCATCCCCGCCCACCCGCTCGCCGGGACGGAACATTCCGGCCCCGAAAGCGGCTTTGCCGAGCTGTTCGAAAACCGCTGGTGCCTGATCGTGCCCCTGCCCGGCACCCCGGACACAGAGATCGCCCGGCTCCGCGCATTGTGGGAAGCCATGGGATCGAACGTGGACGAAATGGACCCCGATCACCATGACTTGGTGCTGGCGGTGACCAGCCACGCGCCGCACCTGATCGCCTACACGATGGTGGGCGTGGCCGACGACCTGCGTCGGGTGACCGACAGCGAGGTCATCAAGTATTCCGCAGCCGGCTTCCGCGACTTCACCCGGATCGCAGCCAGCGACCCGACCATGTGGCGGGACGTGTTCCTGACCAACAAGGACGCGACCCTGGAAATTCTCGGCCGCTTCACCGAGGAACTCTTCGCCCTGCAACGGGCAATCCGACAGGGTGACGGGCAAATGTTGTTCGACTATTTCACCCGCACCCGCGCCATCCGCCGCGGCATCATCGAGGCGGGCCAGGATACCGCCGCGCCCGACTTCGGCCGCGTGAAGCCACGGGAATGAACCGCCGCGCGACATATGCGCTCATCCTCGCCGGGCTGGCGGCCGGTATCGCGGCATCCGCGCCAGCGACCGCGTCCCCCGGTACCTCGCCGCGCCCGATCGCGCGAAGCCAGGGGCCAATGGCCACCGTCCGGCCACAGCCGCGTCCGGCAGCCGCTCCGGCCCGGCAGCTGCCCGGATCCGCTCCGCTACGGTTGCAGGCAGGCGCCAACGCTGCCGCCGGGATCGCGTTCTTCGCGCCCGAAGCGTCGATCAAACCCCAAATCCGCCCGCCGGCCATAGAAGGCCGGGCCTTCTTCAAGCGGCGCCATCTCGGGAAAGGCACGATCTGCGGTGATCCCGGCATCCAGGGCGAACCGGTTGGCCGGGTTCCGGGCAAACTCAAGGGCTGTGGCCTGCCGGATGCGGTGCGCGTGCGCTCTGTCGCCGGGGTGCGACTCAGCCAACCCGCGGTGATGGATTGCACCACTGCCAAGGCGCTCAGGCGCTGGGTTGACAATGGCATACGGCTGGCGTTCCGGCCCGGCAGCAAAGTGGTCGAACTGAAGGTCGCGGCGCACTACGCCTGCCGGACCCGCAACAACAGGCCCGGCGCGAAGATATCCGAACACGGCCGGGGGCGCGCCATAGACATTTCGGGCTTCGTTCTGCGGGACGGGGAAATCGTGACCGTGGCCAAGGGCTGGAAATCCTCCCATCGCACCCGCAAGATGCTGCAACGCGCATGGAAAACCGCCTGTGGCCCGTTCGGGACCGTGCTGGGTCCGAATGCCGACCGCTATCACCGGGACCATTTCCACCTCGACACGGCCCGCTATCGCAGTGGGCCCTATTGCCGATAGGCGCACCGACCGCGGTCCCGCCTCTCTGCTTCTTTCTGGTCGCAAATACCCCGGGGGAGCGCGAGGGGGCAGCGCCCCCTCGCACCGGTCGGATTGGCGACAGCCAATCCGAAACAAGCAATCCAAAAGCAGACCGGCGGGCCGTTCCTGAACGGCCCGCTCACCGCTCGGTCAGCTTCAGTTCGATCCGACGATTTCTTGCGCGCGCCTCGGGCGTGTCGCGCGGATCGATCGGCTGATACTCGCCAAACCCGTTCGCGGACAGCCGGTTGGGCGGGATGCCCAGCTCCTCGACCATGTAGCGCACCACCGACAAAGCGCGCCCCTGGCTAAGTTCCCAGTTGTCGGCATATTTGGGGTGCCCCAGCAGTTTCGTGTCGTCCGTATGCCCATCGACCCGCAGGATCCAGTCGATCTCGGGCGGAATCTCGTTGGCCAGCTTTCGCAAAATGTTGGCGACCTTGGCGATCTCGATCTTGCCCTCGTCCGACAGCTCGGCGCTGCCCGGCGGGAACAGCACCTCCGACGAGAACACGAACCGGTCGCCCTCGATCCGCACGCCTTCCTGGTTCCCTAGGAGATCACGCAGCCGTCCGAAGAATTCGGATCGGTATTTCTCCAGATCCTTGGCTCTGGCCTCGAGCGTCCTTGCCTCTTCCGCCAGCGCCTTGGCCTCTTCGGCCAGGCGCCGGGCCTCTTCCTCGGCCCGCTTGCGCTCGGCCTCTTCCAGCAGCCGGCGCTTGCGCTCTTCCGACGCAGCCCGCGCCAAGGCGGCGTTCAGATCCTTGCCCAGCGTTTCGATCTGCACCTGCGCGGCCGCATCGCGGGCCTTGTAATCGTCCAGAAGCGCCCGCAATTCGCCCAACTGCCGGCGCAGCGCCGCCAGTTGCTGGTTCAACAGCGCCATCTGTTTCTGCGCAGCACTTGCTTTTTCCTGCTGCTCCGCCAGCGCCTTGCGCGCCTGCGCCAGCAGGATTTCACGCTGTTCGGCGCGGGACAGCTGCTCTGCCGCTTCCTTCTCCGCTTTCTGCCGCGCTGCGAGCGCGGCCAGCAGTTCGGCCCGCAGCTTGTCCTGATCGGCCGCCGCCGCCTGCGCCTTCTCCAGCGATTCCAGGGCCTTGAGCAGCCGCGCCTCGACCGAGGCGCGATCCTCGGCGGTTGATTGCGCCGCTGCGCGGGCCGCTTCCAGATCCGCCCGCGCCCGGGCCAGTTGTGTCTCCAGCGCGGCGATCCGGGTTGCGGCATCCGATCGCGCCCGGGCCAGTTCTTCCTTCAACGCCGCCTGCGTTGCATTGGCCTCGACCCGCGCGCGGGCCAGTTCGTCCCGCAACGCGGCCTCGGTCTCGCCGGCCTGCGATCGCACCTGCGCCAGTTCGGCACGCAGCGCGGCGGTCTCCTCTTCGGCCTGCCTCTGCGCGGCGGCCAGCCGTTCTTCCAGCGCCTTGCGGGTGGCGGCGGCCTCGGTCCGGACGCGGGCCAGCTCGGCCTCGAACTGGGTCTGGGTTTGCACCTTCTGCGACCGTTGACGGGCCAGCGCGGCTTCGAGCGCGGCGCGTGTCTCGGCGGTGTCGGCCCGCGCCTCGGCCAGTTGCGCGCGCAGCTGTTTCCGCCTCTGCGCGGCTTCGGCCTGCGCCTGATCCAGCCGGGCCTGCAAATCGGCGCGGGTCTGTTCGGCCCGGGCCTGCGCGGCCTCCAGCTCCGCCGTCAGCGCGGCGCGGGTCTCGGCGGCCTCGGTTCGGATGCGCGCCAGTTCGGCCTCCAGCGCATTGACCCGTTCGCGTTCCTCCGATTGCGTCGCCTCCATCTGGGCCAGAACCCGTGTCAGCCGCTCGGCCAGCTCGTCGCGCGACTCCAATTCCTTCTGCGTGGCCGAAATCTGCGCCAGCGCCTCGGCGAGCTTCCGGTCCAGATCGTCCCGCGCGGCCTCGGCCGCGGCCAGCAGGGTCAGCGTATCCTCGGCCTCCTGCCGCTGTTTCTCCAGCGCCAGAGTCATTGCGGTCAGTTCCGCATCCGCTTTCTCCAGCTTTTTTCGCAGCGCCTCGGCGGCCGCCGCTTCGGCCAGGCGGGCGGCCTCTTCTTCGGAGAGTTTCTTCTCCAGTTCGGAGGCCTTTGCCTCGGTTTCCGCGTTTCTTGCCCTCAGATCCGCGACCAGCGCCTCCAGCGCCTCGCGACGGGCGGCAGCGAGTCGCGCGGCCTCGGTTCGGGCATCGATTTCTTTGCGGCTGCGCGCCAGCGCAAGGTTCAGCCGTTCCTGTTCCGAGAGCAGTTCGGCCTGCCGTTGTTCCAGTTCGTCGCGTCGGGCCTGCAGTGCCGCGATGTCGGCATTGGCGCGATCCCGCTCGGCCAGCAGCGCCGCCACCTGCGCCTCGAACGCGGTGATCTTCGTGCGCGCCTCTTCCAGCGCGGCGGTCTGCCGGTCCCGTTCTCCGGTCAGCGTGGCGATCAGGTTGGACTGTTCGGCAATCTGCGCGCGGGCGGCTTCGAGGTCGGCCTGAGTGCCGCTGAGCGTGGCATTCAGTGCCCCCATGCGCGCTTGCAATTGCCGAGTCTTGCGCTCTTCAAGGCCCAGCGCCTGTGACAACGCCGCGATTTCGGACGAAAGCGCGTTCAGCTTGTCCTTTTGCCCGGTGATGGTTTCGCGCAGAACGAACTGCACCACCATGAAGATGGTCAGCACGAACATCAGCACCAGCAACAGCCCGGTCATCGCATCCACGAAACCGGGCCAGATCGAAGCCTGGAACCGTTGCCCGGTGCGACGCGGCAGGGGCATGGCCTAGCCGTCCCCTTGGGCCGCGGGCGGTTCGCCGCCGCGCGCCCGTCCGCGCGGGGCCGTCAGGGCCCGGACAAGCAGCTCGATGTCCTTGCGCAGCTCGGCCAGACTCTCCTGCCGGCCGGCGGAAATTTCTTCGAGGATCCGCAGCAGCTGCACGTCGATCGACCGCAGGCGCATCCGGCTTTCGGCGTCGATGCCTTCGCCGGGTCCTTGCGCGCGCAGAAGTTCGATCAGCGTTTCCTGCCCCAGCGCCACCCGCTCCAGCGCGCCGGCGACTTCGTCCTTTCGGTCGAGCCGTTCGTTCATCTCGCCGATCGTGTCGATCAGGTGTGACAGTTTGGCCTCGACCTCGGCGCGGCCTTCGTCGGTGCGCACGAACATCTCCTGCAGGGCGTTCATCTGTTCGCCCATGTGGTCCAGCACCGACGAGATCACCCCGCCGTCCAGCCCGCCTTCGTCACCCGACGAGAACCCGACCCGCGTGATCGAGGACAGCCATTCCTCGAGCTCGCGGTAGAACCGGTTCTGGCCGTGGCCGGCAAAGAGTTCCAGAAGCCCCACGATCAGCGAGCCGCTGAGCCCCAGAAGCGACGAGGCGAAGGCGACGCCCATCCCGCCGAGTTGCGATTCCAGCCCGGTCATCAGCCGGTTGAAGACGGCGATGCCCTCTTCTCCTTCCTGCGGGGCGAGGCTGCGGATCGTGTCCACCACGGCCGGAACCGTGGTGGCCAGCCCGTAGAACGTGCCCAGAAGGCCAAGAAAGATGAGCAGGTTGGCGATATAGCGCGTGATCTCGCGGGCCTCGTCGATCCGCTCGGCCACGGAATCCAGGATCGATCGGGTGGAGGACGAGCTCAGCTGCATCCGCGCCCCGCGCGTCCGCAGCAGCGAAGCCAGCGTGACCAGCAGGCGCGGCGGTCTTGTGGTTGCGTCCATCTCGCCGGCGGCAAAGCGTTCGATCCAGCGGACCGAGCCAATCAGCTGGAACACCTGCCAGAAACAGGCCAGCACACCGATGGCAAAGACGAACAGGATGAAGCCGTTCAGATAGGGGTTGGCCTCGAACACCGGCAGCACCCGCGGCAGCGAAACGAAGGCGCCGAAACAGGCCAGCCCGAAGGCCACAACCATGAAAAAGATCTGGCGGATCGGCTGGGAAAATTGCGGCCGTGCGTCGCGGTCAGTCTTGGCCATTCTTCGGGCATCCCGGGCGTTTCTGCTCAGCGGCGAACTTACAGTCAAATTGCGCGGGACGCCAAGGCTTTATGACAAAAGCGCCCGCACCCGGTCGGCCAGCCATTCCAGATCGGGGTCGTGCAGGCCGATTTCCGCCAGATGCGCGGCGGTATTGAACAGGTATTCGCTGTTGGGGCCGCGCCCGCCGTGGGCGCGGGCGATGATCCGGGCCTGCTCTTCCAGCGGCAGGCCCCCGCAATATTGTTCGTGGTCGGGGTCGATGACATAGGTCACAGCCCGCACCGTCCTGCCGCCGTTCAGGTGAACGTCCAGTTCCCGCTCCAGATAGGCCGACGAGATCAGCTCGCGCTCGCGAAGTTCGGCCAGGGTGCGCTCTTCGTGCCCCTCGGCCACCGCCATGGCCACCCCCCGGCAGGTGGCGCCGGGCAGTTCGTCCAAAGCCAGCACGAGCCCGGGATTGTCCACCGTGCCGCGGTGGTGAATCGAGGACATGCAGAACGACCGGTGATAGCCGGGCAGGGTGGCCAGCTCGGACCGGGCCACGGGAAAGCCGGGATTCCACAGAAGCGATCCGTAGCCGAATACCCACATCGTCATGCCTGCTGTCCCTCGCGCGTTTGTGCCTGTAAACACCAATGGGAAGCCATGCGAAAGGGGTGACGATGAAGCGCCTGCTGAAAATCGTGATGGTGGCCGGGCTGGCTTGGTCGACCTATTGGTTCGTCGCGGGTTACGGGATCCGGCGCGCGGTTGCCGACTGGTTCGCGGCGCAGGAAGGCCGCGGTTGGCAGGCCGAGTTCGCGGGGATGCGGACGCGGGGCTATCCGCTGCGCCACGTCACCACCCTGACCGCGCCGGCGCTGGCCGACCCGGCCACGGGGGCCGCTTGGCGGGCCGACTGGCTGGTTCTGGACAGCCCTGCGATCTGGCCCGGGCGGCTGACCCTTCTGTTTCCGCCCAACCCGCAGCTGATTTCCTATTTCGATCGAACCGTCGCGGTCACCGCGCAGGACATGCGGGCCGAGCTTCACCTGCATCCCGGCGCCGCGCTTGAAGTCGAGCGACTGGCGCTGACGGCGGGGGCGTGGTCCGTGGCGGGAGAGGGCGGGCCGGTGGCGGCGGGCGGATCGCTGACGCTGGCGATGGACCAGGGTGACGCGCCCGAAACCTATCATTACGACATCCGCGCCGAGGGCTTTTCGCCCGGTGACGGCCTGCGGAAACTGGCCAGCGCGACCGACGCGCTGCCGCCGGCCTTCGAGACGCTTTCGGTGGACATGGAGGTGACCTTTGACCGGGCATGGGACCGCCGCGCGCTGGAAGAGCGCCGGCCGCAGCCGGTTGCGGTCGATCTGCGCCTGCTGGAGATGCAGTGGGGCGAGCTTCGCCTGATGGCGGCGGGACACGTTACCGTGGACGGGCAGGGGATACCGACAGGCGAAATCACGCTGAAAGCAGAAAACTGGCGCGAGATGCTGGCGATGGCGAATGCGGCGGGCAGGCTGCCACCGTCCGTCGTCAGTTCCGCCGACCGGGCGCTGACCATGCTGTCGCGGCTGGGCGGCAATCCGCGCGCACTGGACGTGCAGCTGAATTTCCGCGACGGGTTCGTGGCGCTGGGGCCGATCCCTCTGGGGCCGGCGCCGCCGCTGATCCTGCGCTGAGCGGGCTCAGTCGATCGTCGTTTCCACGGTCCTGCGGCTCAGTTCCCGGCCGTCGCGATCCATAACGACCGTGCCGACATATTTCCCCGGAGGCCAGCGGTCCGCGCGCAGTCTCTTGCCGCCTGCGCGAAAGAACATGGCGCGGTTTCTCTCCAGCGTGACTTCCTGCTGGAAGACGACGCCATCCGGCCCGTCGATCTGCAGTTCGATCCTGTCGCCCTTGTGCCCGTTCGAGGCCAGCAGGAACAGCACCAGCGCCCCGGCGTCCGGCCGGATCGGTTCGTCGGCGGTGCCGGCCTTGACCTCTTCGTAGGACGGAACCCGCGTGGCAAAGCCCGCATCGATCACCCCGCCGGCGCGATAGGCCGGGGGATCGGCCCACAGGCCGGTGCCATCGTCGCCGCAGGATGCAGTGGCGTCCGGGGCAAAGGGATCGACCACCTTGCCGTTGTGCCGCACGCTCAGATGCACATGGGGGAACTGCGCCTTGCCGCTGATGCCGACCTGCCCCAGCACGTCGCCGCGACTCACCCGGTCGCCCTTGCGCACGGTCAGGGAACCTTTGCGCATGTGGCAATACTGCGTCTCCCAGCCGTCGCCGTGCCGGATCAGCACGCCATTGCCGCATTCGCGGTTCTTGACGATGTCGGCGACCGCCTCGGAATATTCGACATCCGGCATCCCGTCGCGGGTCGCCGCGACGATGCCCGGCGCGGCCGCCAGCACCGACACCCCGCGCAGCATGTCCGCCAGCGTCGGCACGGCGATGTCGGTGCCCTTGTGGCCGTCATAGGTGGCCGTTCCGCAGCGATAGTCCTGCGCGTCCGGACCGGGATCGCGGTCCACATAGTGTTGAATGTAGCAGGTTTCGCCCAGCTGGCAGTTGATCGGCAGATCCAGAACGGGACTGCCCGCCGCGACGGGCGCGGCGGGCAGGACAAGCAAGGTCAAAAAGGCCGGGAACCGCATCAATCCGCAGTCAGCAGCGGCGGCTTGTTGCCGGTCAGGCGCGGCTTGCCGGGGCCCTGGATTTCCAGGTTCAGCTCGCCGCCCTTGACGCTGACCTTGACGACACCACCCTTGGCGAGCTTGCCGAACAGCAGCTCTTCGGCCAGCGGTTTCTTGATGTGCTCCTGGATCACCCGGCCCAGGGGACGCGCGCCCATCTTGTCGTCATAGCCGTGCTCGGCGATCCATTCGGCAGCCGGGCGCGTCAATTCTATATGGACATTGCGGTCCATCAGCTGCGCCTCGAGTTGCAGCACGAACTTCTCGACCACCTGCAGGATGACCTCCTTGGGCAGCGGCGCGAAGGAGATCACCGCATCCAGCCGGTTTCGGAATTCCGGCGTGAACAGCCGTTCCACCGCCGCCGTATCCTCGCCCTCGCGCCGGTCGCGGCCAAAGCCCACGGCCGCCTTGGCCTGTTCGGCCGCGCCCGCGTTCGAGGTCATGATCAGGATCACGTTGCGGAAATCCACCGTCCGCCCGTTGTGGTCGGTCAGCTGGCCGTGGTCCATCACCTGCAGAAGGATGTTGTAGACATCCGGGTGCGCCTTTTCGATCTCGTCCAGCAGCAGCACGCAATGCGGGTGCTGGTCCACGCCGTCGGTCAGCAGACCGCCCTGATCAAAGCCCACATAGCCCGGCGGCGCGCCGATCAGTCGGGAAACGGCGTGCTTTTCCATGTATTCCGACATGTCGAAGCGGAGCAGTTCCACTCCCAGAAGGCTCGCCAGTTGCTTGGCCACCTCGGTCTTGCCGACGCCGGTGGGGCCGGTGAACAGATAGTTGCCGATCGGCTTTTCGGGCTCGCGCAGCCCGGCGCGGGCCAGCTTGATCGCGCTGGACAGGGCCTCGATCGCGGCGTCCTGGCCGAACACCACGCGCTTGAGGCTGGTTTCCAGATCCTTCAGCACCGCGGCATCGTCCTTGCTGACGTTCTTGGGTGGGATGCGCGCGATCTTGGAGACCACGTTTTCCACCTCCTTGACGCCGATCGTCTTGCGGCGCTTGGCGGCGATCACCAGATGCTGGGCCGCGCCGGCCTCGTCGATCACGTCGATCGCCTTGTCGGGCAGCTTGCGGTCGTTGATGTAGCGCGCCGACAGCTCTACCGCCGCCTTGAGCGCGTCGCCGGTATATTTCACGCCGTGGTGTTCCTCGAAATAGGGCTTGAGCCCCTTGAGGATCTTGATCGTGTCCTCGACCGAGGGTTCCTCGATGTCGATCTTCTGGAACCGTCGCGACAGCGCCCGGTCCTTTTCGAAATGCTGGCGGAACTCCTTGTAAGTGGTGGAGCCCATGGTGCGCAGCTTGCCGCCCTGAAGCGCCGGTTTCAGCAGGTTGGACGCATCCATCGCCCCGCCCGAGGTGGCGCCCGCACCGATCACGGTGTGGATTTCGTCGATGAACAGCACCGCGTCGGGGTGTTCCTCCAGCTCGCTCACCACGGCCTTGAGCCGTTCCTCGAAATCGCCGCGATAGCGGGTGCCGGCCAGCAGGGCACCCATGTCGAGCGCATAGATGGTGGTATTGGCCAGAACCTCGGGCACGTCGCCGTTGACGATGCGATAGGCCAGCCCTTCGGCGATGGCGGTCTTGCCCACGCCGGGATCGCCCACCAGCAGCGGGTTGTTCTTGCGCCGGCGGCACAGCACCTGGATGCAGCGTTCGATCTCGGCATCGCGGCCGATCAGCGGGTCGATCCCGCCGACGCGGGCCTTTTCGTTCAGATCGACGCAGAACTTGGCCAGCGCGCTGTCCTTGGCCTCGGCCTCGCTGGCGGAAGATTTCTGCTCTTCGGCCTGATCCTCGGCGCCGGTGACGGGGCGCGCCTCGCCAAAGGCGGGGTTCTTGGCCAAGCCGTGGGCGATGAAGTTCACCGCGTCATAGCGGGTCATGTCCTGTTCCTGCAGGAAATAGGCCGCATTGGATTCCCGTTCGGCGAAGATCGCGACCAGCACGTTGGCCCCGGTCACTTCGCTGCGGCCCGAGCTTTGCACATGGATCGCGGCGCGCTGGATCACGCGCTGGAAGGCGGCGGTCGGCACGGCCTCGGAGCCGTCGATATCGGTGACCAGATTCGACAGGTCGTCGTCGATGAACTCGACCAGCGTGCTGCGCAGCTCGTCCAGGTCCACGTTGCACGCGCGCATCACCTTGGCGGCGTCCGGCTCGTCGATCAGTGCCAGAAGCAGATGTTCCAGGGTGGCGAATTCGTGGCGCCGTTCGTTGGCGAGCGCCAGAGCGGCGTGAATGGCCTGTTCAAGTGTGCTCGAGAATGATGGCACGCGCGTGCTCCTTCGATCTTGGGTCGGAAAAGGGGGCGGGACGGTGCCGCGCCCCTCGGCCAACCATGTCCTTGTATTTCTAGAGTTTGGGTGAACGGGCCACGGCTTCAAGAGTTTTCTTCAAAAAAGCGGTCACATTTCCCGTAACCGTTGCGTGTCCGGCGACGGTCGGGTCAGAAATCGTCCTTTCGTGCGCGGATTTCGGCGAAGACCTCGGCCGGCGGGGCGCCTTCCATGCCCAGATTGCGCTGCACCTGCGGCAGGGCCGCGCGCAGAAACGGGTTGGTCGCCTTTTCAAGCGACAGCAGGGACGGCACCGTGGGGCGGCCCTCGGCGCGGGCGGCCTCGGTATCGCGGATCCGGGCCAGGAGATCGGGATTGTCGGGTTCGATCGTCAGGGCGAACTTGCCGTTGGCCAGCGTGTATTCGTGCCCCGAGCAGATCAGCGTGTCATCTGGCAGGGCGGCCAGGCGCGAGAGCGAGTCCCACATCTGCTGCGGCGTGCCCTCGAACACGCGCCCGCAGCCCAGCGCCATCAGACTGTCGCCGGTGAACACGACGCGGCTTTGCGGAAAGTAATACGCGATGTGGCCCAGCGTGTGGCCACCGACGTCGATCACCTCGGCCGATTCGCCGCCCACCGTTACCGTGTCGCCGGGGGAGACCGCGACATCCAGCGGCGGCAGCCGGTCGGCCTCGGCGGCGTTGCCGATCACCCTGGCCGGGTGGCGGGCCAGCACCTCCTTCAGCCCCTGCACATGGTCCCAGTGGTGGTGAGTCAGCAGAACATGGCTCAGCCGCCAGCCGCGCCGGTCCAGTTCGGCCAGGATCGGGGTGGCCTCGGGCACGTCCACCAGCGCGGTGTCGCCGGTATCGGCGTCATGCGCGAGAAACGCGTAATTGTCCGACAGGCAGGGAATTGTGACGATCTCGAGAGGCATGGCGTTTCGCCCTTTCGCTGTTACACTGCCGCCAGCTTGGCCGATCGGACGGACGCCCGCAATGCATCTCGACGTGCAGGATCTGCGCAATTTCTACTATCGCAGCACGCTGGGCCGTGCGGCGCAGGCCAGCATCCGTGGCCGTATGCTGGAGATCTGGCCCGAGGCCAAGGGCCAGACCGTGCTGGGCTATGGGTTCGCGGTGCCGCTGTTGCGTCCCTATCTGGCGGACGCTCGGCGGGTGATCGCACTGATGCCGGGGCCGCAGGGGGTGATGCCCTGGCCGGCGGGGATGCCCAATGTTTCGGTTCTGTGCGAGGAAACGCTCTGGCCGATCGAAACCGGCCGCGTGGACAAGCTGGTGATGCTGCACGGGCTGGAGACGTCCGAGCGCGCCTCGGAGCTGCTGGAGGAGTGCCGGCGGGTGCTGGGGCCGGGGGGCAAGGTGCTGTTCATCGTGCCCAATCGCGCGGGGCTGTGGTCGCGCAGCGACGCCACGCCCTTTGGCTATGGCCGGCCCTATACGCTGGGGCAGCTGGAAACCCAGCTCATCAAGCACCAGTTCCTGCCCGAACGTCACGCGGCGGCGCTGTATCAGCTGCCCTCGTCGCGGCGGTTCTGGCTGAAATCGGGGCCGCTGCTGGAGCGGATCGGCGCTCGGCTGCGAACCGTGCTGGCCAGCGGGGTCTTTCTGCTCGAGGCGTCCAAGCGGGTGATGCCGCCGCAGGGCACCCCGGTCAAATCGGTTCCGCGGCGCGCGGCCAAGGCGCTGGAGGGGGCGGCGCGCCCCGCCTGAACCGCGCCGCCGGGGCGTCGGGAATCGCGGAAAAACCGCTTCCGCGCGGCACTTTTTTCGCGTGACTCCGGGCGCAAAGGGTCGCGGTTTCTCTAATCTCTTGAAAACATTGAATTTGCCGGATTGCGTGGTTGCGCTATCGCATGTTGCGGCATGGGAACCGCTCTGCTACATCCCCCGTGATTTTCGTGCCCTGCCTTCCGGCGGGGCTTCGTCACGCCCCCGGAACGTCGCGTCACGTCGCGTCGCGCGGCCAAACCGGGGCCAGAAATCGGAAGGGTGGACGTGTCCGAACCAGCTTCGATCTCCGCAGGCATCGCCGAGCGCTATGCCACCGCGATCTTCGAGATCGCGCAAGAGAACAACGACCTCGACGGTCTGGAAAAAAGCATCAACGATCTGGGTGCCGCCCTGGCCGAAAGCGCCGATCTGCGCACCCTGATCCAGTCGCCGCTGATTTCGCGCAGCGAACAGGAGGCCGCGATCGTCGCCATCGCCGACAAGATGGGCCTGACCCCGGTGATGAAGAATGCGCTGGCCCTGATGGCCGAAAAGCGCCGGCTGTTCGTGGTGCCGCAGCTGATCGCGGCGCTGCGCGCGAAACTGGCCGAGGCGCGCAACGAGGTGACTGCCGACGTGGTGACCGCCAAGCCGCTGACCAAGGCGCAGACCGAAAAGCTTGCCAAGGTGCTGACCGAGCGCGTGGGCAAGACCGTTAACGTGAATACGACCGTCGATGAAAGCCTCATTGGCGGTCTTGTCGTCAAGGTGGGCTCGAAAATGATCGACACCTCGATCCGCTCGAAGCTCAACTCCCTCCAGAATGCAATGAAAGAGGTCGGATAAATGGGTATCCAAGCCGCAGAGATTTCTGCAATCCTGAAGGACCAGATCAAGAACTTCGGCCAGGAAGCCGAAGTCGCCGAGATCGGTCGCGTGCTGAGCGTCGGGGACGGCATCGCCCGTGTTTACGGCCTCGACAACGTGCAGGCCGGCGAGATGGTCGAATTCCCCGGCGGCATCATGGGCATGGCGCTGAACCTGGAAACCGACAATGTCGGCGTCGTGATCTTCGGTTCGGACCGGGACATCAAGGAAGGCGACACCGTCAAGCGCACCAACTCGATCGTGGACGTGCCCGCCGGCGACGCGCTGCTGGGCCGCGTGGTTGACGCTCTGGGCAACCCGCTGGACGGCAAGGGCCCGATCGCCGCGGCCGAGCGCCGCGTGGCCGACGTCAAGGCCCCCGGCATCATCCCGCGCAAATCGGTGCACGAGCCGATGGCCACCGGCCTGAAATCGGTGGACGCCATGATCCCGATCGGCCGCGGCCAGCGGGAGCTCATCATCGGCGACCGGCAGACCGGCAAGACCGCCGTGGCGCTGGACGCGATGCTGAACCAGAAGGTCTACAACGACGCCGCAGGCGACGACGAGAGCAAGAAGCTCTACTGCGTCTATGTCGCCGTGGGCCAGAAGCGGTCCACCGTCGCGCAGCTGGTGAAGAAGCTGGAAGAAACGGGCGCGATGGAATACTCGATCGTCGTGGCCGCGACCGCGTCCGACCCCGCCCCGATGCAGTTCCTGGCGCCCTATTCGGCAACCGCGATGGCGGAATATTTCCGCGACAATGGCCGTCACGCGCTGATCATCTATGATGACCTGTCCAAGCAGGCCGTGGCCTATCGCCAGATGTCGCTGCTGCTGCGCCGTCCGCCGGGGCGCGAAGCCTATCCGGGCGACGTGTTCTACCTGCACTCGCGCCTGCTGGAGCGGTCGGCCAAGCTGAACGAGGATCACGGCGCCGGCTCGCTGACCGCGCTGCCGATCATCGAAACCCAGGGCGGCGACGTGTCGGCCTTTATCCCGACCAACGTGATCTCGATCACCGACGGCCAGATCTTCCTGGAAACCGAACTGTTCTACCAGGGTATCCGCCCGGCCGTGAACACCGGTCTGTCGGTGTCGCGCGTGGGCTCGTCGGCCCAGACCAGCGCGATGAAGTCGGTCGCCGGCTCGGTGAAGCTGGAACTGGCGCAGTATCGCGAGATGGCCGCCTTTGCCCAGTTCGGTTCGGACCTCGACGCCGCGACCCAGCGCCTGCTGAACCGCGGTGCCCGCCTGACCGAGCTGATGAAGCAGCCGCAGTATTCGCCTCTGACCAACGCCGAAATCGTCTGCGTGATCTACTCGGGCATCAAGGGGTACCTCGACAAGATCGAGGTCAAGGATGTCGGCCGGTTCGAGCGCGGCCTGGTGGCGCATCTGCGCGCCAAGCACCAGGATCTGCTGGACTGGATCACCACCGAAGATCCCAAGATCGCCGGTGAGGCCGAGGAAAAGGTGAAGGCAGTCATCGACGAATACGCCGCCGATTTCGCGTAAGGGGTTCTGACGATGCCAAGTCTGAAGGACCTCAAGAACAGGATCGAGTCGGTCAAATCGACCCGCAAGATCACCAAGGCGATGCAGATGGTGGCCGCGGCGAAGCTTCGCCGCGCCCAGGAAGCCGCCGAGGAATCGCGCCCCTATGCCGAACGGTTCAGTGCCGTTCTGGGGGCGCTGGCCTCGTCGGTCGGCGAGGGCGGGCCGAAGCTGCTGGCCGGCACCGGCAGCGACCAGGTTCAGCTGCTGGTCGTCATGACGGCCGAGCGCGGCCTGTGCGGCGGCTTCAACTCGAACATCGTGCGTCTGGCCAAGGAGCATATCCGCCGGCTGCAGGCCGAGGGCAAGACGGTCAAGATCCTGACCGTCGGCAAGAAGGGCCGCGATCAGCTCAAGCGTGAATATGGCGACCTCTTCGTCGGCCATATCGACCTGAGCGAAGTCAAGCGGATCGGCTACAAGGATGCCCAGGGCATTGCCCGCGACATCCTGGGCCGCTTCGATGCCGGCGAGTTCGATGTTGCGACGATCTTCTACTCGAAGTTCGTCAACGTGGTGACGCAGGAGCCCACCGCGCGCCAGATCATTCCGGCCGTGGTCGAAGAGGGGGCCGGCGGCGGCACCGTCTATGACTTCGAACCGGACGAGGACGCGATCCTGGCCGAGCTGCTGCCTCGTGGCGTGGCGACCCAGATCTTCAGCGCGCTGCTGGAGAACGGCGCCTCTGAACAGGGCGCGCGGATGACCGCGATGGACAACGCCACCCGCAACGCGGGCGAGATGATCGACAAGCTGACCATCGAGTTCAACCGTTCGCGCCAGGCCGTCATCACCAACGAGCTGATCGAAATCATTTCCGGCGCCGAGGCGCTGTAAGAGACAACCGGAGACGAAACACATGGCAAACGCTAAAGGCAAAATCACTCAGGTGATCGGCGCCGTGGTGGACGTTCAGTTCGACGACCACTTGCCCGAGATCCTGAACGCCCTGACCACCGAGAACCACGGCAAGAAGCTGGTTCTGGAAGTCGCTCAGCACTTGGGCGAAAGCACCGTCCGCACCATCGCCATGGACGCGACCGAAGGTCTCGTCCGCGGCCAGGAGGTCGAGGACACCGGCGGGCCGATCTCGGTTCCGGTTGGCGACGCAACGCTGGGCCGCATCCTGAACGTGGTGGGCGAGCCGGTGGACGAAAAGGGCCCCGTCGAGGCCAAGGAAACCCGCGCCATCCACCAGCCGGCGCCGGAATTCGTGGAACAGTCCACGGAATCGGAAATTCTGGTCACCGGCATCAAGGTGGTGGACCTGCTGGCCCCCTACGCCAAGGGCGGCAAGATCGGCCTCTTCGGCGGTGCCGGCGTGGGCAAGACCGTTCTCATCATGGAGCTCATCAACAACATCGCCAAGGTGCACTCGGGCTACTCGGTGTTCGCCGGCGTGGGTGAGCGGACCCGTGAGGGCAACGACCTCTACCACGAGATGATCGAATCGGGCGTCATCAAGCCCGACAACCTGTCGGAATCCCAAGTGGCCCTGGTCTATGGCCAGATGAACGAGCCTCCGGGGGCCCGTGCCCGTGTCGCCCTGACCGGCCTGACGCTCGCCGAACAGTTCCGCGACCAGTCCGGCACCGACGTGCTGTTCTTCGTGGACAACATCTTCCGCTTCACCCAGGCGGGTTCGGAAGTGTCGGCGCTGCTGGG
The DNA here is from genome assembly GCF_900108275.1 of Jhaorihella thermophila. GTDB lineage: Bacteria > Pseudomonadota > Alphaproteobacteria > Rhodobacterales > Rhodobacteraceae > Jhaorihella > Jhaorihella thermophila. The sequence goes on along the minus strand of NZ_FNVD01000002.1, from coordinate 24,006 downwards.
CCGGATCCCTTCGGCAGTGGGCTACCAGCCGACTCTGGCCACCGACATGGGCGCCCTGCAGGAGCGGATCACCTCGACCAAGTCGGGCTCGATCACCTCGGTGCAGGCGATCTACGTGCCCGCGGACGACCTGACCGACCCCGCGCCGGCCACCTCGTTCGCGCACCTCGACGCCACCACCGTGCTGTCGCGCCAGATCGCCGAACTCGGCATCTACCCGGCCGTGGACCCGCTCGACTCGACCTCGCGGATCCTCGACCCGGCGATCGTCGGCGAAGAGCACTATCAGGTTGCCCGTGACGTTCAGGGGATCCTCCAGCGCTACAAGTCGCTGCAGGACATCATCGCCATCCTCGGCATGGACGAACTGAGCGAAGAGGACAAGCTGGTCGTGGCCCGCGCCCGGAAGATCCAGCGTTTCCTGTCGCAGCCCTTCGACGTGGCACAGGTGTTCACCGGCCATCCGGGCGTTCAGGTGCCGCTGGAGAAGACGATCGACAGCTTCAAGCGCGTCGTCGCCGGCGAGTTCGACCATCTGCCCGAAGCCGCCTTCTACATGGTGGGCGACATCGACGACGTGATCGCCAAGGCCGAGCGCATGGCCGCAGAAGCCGCCTGAGGAGTGGTCCGGGATGGCTGATACCATGCAATTCGACCTCGTCAGCCCGGAGCGGAGCCTTGCTTCGCTCCAGGCCAGCGCGGTCCTGATCCCCGGCGCCGAGGGGGACATGACGGTGATGCCCGACCATGCGCCGGTCATCACCACCCTGCGTCCCGGCGTTCTTCGGGTCGAAGGGCCGGAGGGGACGCGCGAATTCGTCGTGAACAGCGGCTTTGCCGAGATCCGGGCCGACAGCGCCTCGGTTCTGGCCGAACGCGCCATTCCGGTGGACGAGGTGACCCGCGAGCATCTGGACGAGATGGTTGCCGAGGCGCGCGCCAAATACGAGGAAGCGCAGCTTGCCCAGGGCGAGCAGCCCAACCTCGTGGACGAGGCGGCGAAGCTTTTGGCGGACATGGAGGCGCTCGGGGACCGGATCAACCTGGGAAGCGGGATGGCGCCGGGCTGATTTCCACGCGTGTTTCGTGTTGAAATGAAAGTGGCCGGTTCCTTTCGGGGCCGGCCGTGTTTCTTTCATCCTGTTGCCGAATTGCATCCCCATAGAGGATGGATAACGGGGAAGGCGGCTGAGGCGGAGAGCAGCGGGCAATGAAGCATTTGAGAAGCCATCTGACCGGGATCGACCAAGGGGATGTCGCCCTGTTTTCGGATTTCGAAACCGGTGGCGAGATGTGGACGGGCACCGGCCTGCGCGAGCGGCGCAAGGCCGTCTGGTTCACGCAGGCTTTTCGCAAGGAGCCAGTTGTTCAGTTGTCCGTGTCGCTGTGGGATGTGGACATGGGCGCGCCCATTCGCGCGGAACTGGTGGCGGAAAACATCACGCCGCAGCGGTTCGAGATCGTGTTCCGCACCTGGGCGGATACCCGCGTGGCGCGGCTGCGTGTGGCCTGGATGGCGATCGGGGAACTGGCCGACGACAACGACTGGGACGTGTAGAGGCCGACGTGTAGAGGGCAGGCGTTCGGGGCGGTTTGCGGGTTCGGATCGGCTGTGCCGATCCGACCGAGGCGAGGGGGCGCTGCCCCCTCGCGCTCCCCCGGAGTATTTGTGGCAAGATGAAGAGGGGGTTCGTGCCGGGGGCAACTCGGGCGGGTCAGTCGGCCGCGGTTCTTCCCCCGCCCGGCGTCGGTGTCTTCCATTGGCGGGTTTCCGGATCGAAGCCGGCTTCGCGCATCAGCGCGTTGGACCGGGTTTCGATCCGGATTTCGATTTCGCGCATGAATGCGTTGCGGTCCATGCCCGGTGCGATCGGATCGAGGAACTCGACGACCGCCCGGCCGGGACGGCGCATGATGCCCTTCTTGGGCCAGAACAGGCCGACATTGGTTGCCGCCGGGACGCAGGGCTGTTTCAGATTCGCGTAGAGGATCGCGGGGCCGATCTTGTAGGGGCGGTATTCGCCCGGCGGCACGCGCGTCCCCTGGGGATAGATGATCAGCTGTCCCGGTTCGCGGAATTCCCGCGCGACGTCCTGCACCAGCTTGGCAACCGCGCGGCCCCGCTTGCCGCGGTCCACCGGGATGCAGCCCAGCCGTTTCGCATAGATGCCGATGAAGGGCGTCCACAGAAGTTCGCGCTTCATGATGAATTTGGGGTGGGGAACGGCGTCGAAAATGATGAGGATGTCCAGAAAGGACTGGTGCTTGGCCGCGATCATCACCTCGTCGTGGGGGACGTTGCCGCGCAGTTCGGATCGGATCCCAACCATCCAGCGGGCGGTCCACAAGGCCCAGCGGCAATAGAGTTTGCAGGCCACCAGCGCGCCCCGGCGCGACACCAGCGCCCAGGGCGAGAACAGCAGTCCCAGCACCGCCATCGCCAGGTAGACCTGGATCACGAAGGCAAGGGACCGCAGCCACTGGATCGTGTCGCGCATCAGGCAAGCTCCTTCAGGCGGCGGCGGGCGGCGGCCCAGGTGGCGAGAAACGCGACCAGCGCGCCCATGGGCGGGATCAGGATCGGTGCGAGCCAGCCGAAGCCCTGGAAGCCGAGCCCGGTGAGAAAGCCGCCCTCGGGTGAGCTCTCGGGCAGCAGAAGCACGCCGGCCATGCCGAAGCCGACCCCGGCGGTGGCGCCGATCAGGGTGCGCAGGGTGAACCGCCGCACGAAGGCCCCGGCGATATAGACGTCGCGGGCGCCGACAAGGCGAAGTACCTCTATCACGCGGGCATTGGCCGACAGCGCCGCGCTGGCGGCCAGCGTGATCATCGCCGCCGTCGCACCGCCGATCAGCGCGATCGAGATCCAGCCCAGCCGACGCAGACTGTTGGCGGCCTGCACGAGGGGCCTGCGCCAGCGGGTGTGGTCGTCGAGCACCGCGCCCGGCACCGCCGCCGCCAGCCGCAGGCGCAGACCGGCGGCGTCATAGCCGGGTTCGCCCTCGGTCACTTCGATCAGTTGCGGCACCGGCAGGTCGTCCAGCCGCAGGTCGGTGCCGAACCACGGTGCCAGCAGGGCGGCCTGCTCTTCCTGGGTCAGCGCGCGGGCGCTGGCCACGCCGGGGGTCTGGCGCAGGATCTTCAACGCGACTTCGGTCTGGGCCGCCCGCTGGTCGGCCGGGGCATTGATGCGCAGCGTGGCGCTGCGGGCCAGTTCCGACGACCACCGGTCCGCAAGCCGCCCGGCCGCCAGCGACAGGGCCAGCGCGAACACGGCGAGAAAGGCCATTGCGGCGGATACGAAAAGGGTCAGGTGCGCCGTGTGTCCGCTGGGCGGGACGATCCGGCCCGCCTGCGCGTCCCCCAGCAGGAACGTGCGTATAGTTCCGCGTTTCACAGGTCCGCCCCCGCAAGTTGCAGTGTCTTGTTCGAGATCCGCAGAACCCGGGCCTGCACCTGGTTCTTGGCCGCGCGAATCAGGGCCAGGTCATGGCTGGCCACGAGGATCGTCTTGCCCATCCGGTTCAGTTCGACCAAGAGCTGCAGGAGCCGCTGCGACATGTCCCAGTCCACGTTGCCGGTGGGTTCGTCGGCCAGGATCACGTCCGGCGACATGATGACCGCCCGCGCCAGGGCCGCGCGCTGGCGTTCGCCACCCGACAGTTCGGGCGGAAGCGCGTCGGCGCGCGCGCCCAGCCCCACCCATTTCATCAGCTCGGCGAGGTTGCCCGCCTCGGCCGCGACGTCCCGTCCCGACACGATCAGCGGCAGCGCGATGTTGTCGGCCACCGGCAGGTGATCCAGGAACTGGCAGTCCTGATGCACCACCCCGATACGGCGGCGGATCATCGCCATCTGGTCCCGATCCAGCCGGGTCATGTCGGTATCGAACACACGAACCTGCCCTGCCGTGGGGCGGAGCGCGCCATAGCACAGCCGGATCAGCGTGGTCTTGCCCGCGCCGGACGGGCCGGTCAGAAAGTGGAATGTCCCCGGCGCCAGTTGCACCGACACGCCGCGCAGCAATTCGGCTCCGCCATAGCTGTAGTTGACGTTGTCCAGCTCGATCACGGCTCTTCCCCGGGTGATTGCGCCTCTTGTGCCCCGGATCGTTCCCGGTTTCAATGCCTGCGCAGTAGCGGCAGACTGGTCACGGCTTCGGGCGCAAACAAATTCCGGCTTTGCGATCCGGCGCTAAAAGCCTATGATCGCGAAAAAAATTGCCGTGGCCGGTACGGGGCAAGGCTCAGGAGGGGCAGAATGCGGCTGACATGTCCGAATTGCGACGCGCAATATGAAGTGCCGGACGAGGTAATCCCGCCCGAAGGGCGGGACGTTCAGTGCTCGAATTGCGGCCACACCTGGTTCCAGGTGCATCCCGATCACCCCGAAGCCGCCTTGCCGCCCGAGCCGGACGCAGAGGAGGATCTTGCCCCGGTCGAGGAAGACGGTGAACCCGAACCGGAACACGAAGAAGCAGCCGGTGAGATGCCGGATGAAGGCTGGCCCGCACGCAAGCGCCCGATCGAGCCGGACATTTCCGAGATCCTGCGCGAAGAGGCCGAGCGCGAGGCGCGATTGCGCGCGCAAGAGGCCGCGGCGCTTGAAACCCAACCGGATCTGGGGCTGGAATCCGGCGCGGATGACGAGGCCGAACGCCGCACGCGCGAAGCCGAGGCGCGCAAGGCCCGGTTGCGCGGCGAAGAGCCGCCCGCCGCGGGAGCCGCCGCCGACACGGGGTCGCGACGCGATCTGCTGCCCGACATCGAAGACATCAATTCGTCGCTGGAGTCGCCCTCCGCGCGGACCACGGGCACCGAACTGGGCCCCCTGCGCGAACATTTGCACGAGCCCGAAGAGAAAGTCCGCAAGAGCGGTTTTCTGCGCGGCTTCGCCGTGGCGATCGCGCTCGGCGTGATCCTTCTGCTGGTCTATTCCCGCGCGCAGGACATTACCCGGACGGTGCCGCAGGTGGCGCCGGCCCTTGATGCTTATGTGGGCGCGGTCGATCAGGCGCGGCTGTGGCTTGAGGATCAGGCCCGCGCCCTGGTGGCCCCGCAATAGGCGTCAGCCGAAGGGATCCCTGGGGTATTTCACCGCGGCAAGGTAGAGCCCCTGCGGCGGGCTGACCGGCCCGCAGGCGGCGCGATTGCGCGCCTCCAGCGCGGCCTGCACGTCATCGGCCGTCCATGCCCCCGCGCCGACCCGTTCCAGCGTGCCGACGAAGCTGCGCACCTGGTTGTGCAGAAAGGAGCGGGCGCGGACGTGGAAATGCACCTCGGGGCCCGACAGGCCCTCGGCGGCCTCTACCCGCAATTCGTCCAGCGTCTTTACCGGGCTTTTCGCCTGGCAGATGGTGGATCGGAAAGTGGTGAAGTCATGATGCCCCACCAGCCGTTTCGCGGCCTCCTGCATGGCGGCGATGTCCAGCCGGTGCGGCACTTGCCAGACCTGCCCCCGGTCGTGGGTGGCGGGGGCGCGGCGCATCAGGATGCGGAACAGGTAGCGCCGTTCGATGGCCGAGAAACGCGCGTGCCAGTCATCGTCCACCCGCGCGGCGGTCAGGATGGCCACCGGCTGGGGCTTGAGGTGGTAGTTCAGCGCCTCGGACAGCCGGAACGGATCCCAGTCCTTTTGCAGGTCGCAATGGGCCACCTGACCCAGAGCATGCACCCCCGCATCCGTGCGCCCCGCGGCGGCGATGGTATGCGCGCGCGGCTCCAGCCGGGCCAGCGCGGCCTCGATCGCCCCCTGGACCGAGGGCAGATCCTTCTGGCGCTGCCACCCGGCAAAGGGCGCACCCTGGTATTCGACCTTCAAGGCATAACGCGGCATGGCTGCCCGCCTAGCGCAGCCGCGACGCGCCGGCAAGTCCGCTTTGGCTGGCAAGGTGGGCCGGGGGCGCCTATCTTGGGGGAAACAGGACGAGGCGGGGCAGCACAGTGGTCATATCCCAGATAGCCGATGGCCTGATGCGCGGCGTGGAAGGCGCGGGCGACCGGATCTCCGAGGCGCTGTTCGAGCCGGTGATCCGCCTGGGGGTGACGGGGCTTGCGCGATCGGGCAAGACGGTGTTCATCACCTCGCTGGTTGCCAACCTGCTGGACCGGGGCCGGATGCCGGGGCTCGCCGCCGAACGCGACGCGCGGATCGAGGCGGCGTTCCTGCAGCCCCAGCCCGACGACACCGTGCCGCGCTTCGACTACGAATCGAACCTGGCCGCGCTGACCGGACCCGACCCGCGCTGGCCCGACAGCACCCGCGCGATCAGCGAATTGCGCCTGTCCTTCCGCGTGCGTCCCGCCGGTCTGTTGGCAGGGTTGCAGGGGCCGCGCACGGTCCATCTGGATATCGTGGACTATCCCGGCGAATGGCTGCTGGACCTGGCGCTGCTGGATCAGAATTACGACCGCTGGGCCGCCGACACGATGGCCCGGATCGAAGGGCGGGACACGGCGCGGGATTTCGTGGCGCGCGTGCGGGGCGTCGATCCCGAGGCTCCCCATGACGAGCCGCTGGCGCAGGATCTGGCGCGGCGCTTCACCGCCTGTCTGCGCAGGGCGCGCACCGAGGGGTTTCACGACTGCACGCCGGGGCGGTTCCTGTTGCCGGGGGATCTGGAGGGTTCGCCCGCGCTGACCTTTGCGCCGCTGTCGGTGGCCGGGCCATCCCGTCGCGGCAGCCTGCACCGCGAGATGGAGCGCCGCTTTGACGCCTACAAGCGCGCGGTGGTCAAACCCTTCTTCCGCGACCATTTCGCCCGGATCGACCGGCAGGTGGTGCTGGTGGACGCGCTGGGCGCCATCCATGCCGGCCCGCAGGCGGTCGAGGACATGCGCCGGGCGCTGGCCGAGATCCTGTCGGCCTTTCGTCCCGGCCGGAACGTGTTGCTGACCCGGCTCTTGCGCGGCAAGCGGGTCGAGAAGATCCTGTTTGCCGCCACCAAGGCCGATCACCTGCACCATGTCCAGCATCCCCGCCTGACCGCGATCATGGAGGCGCTGATCCGCGAGGCCCGCGACCGGGCGCAATTCGCCGGCGCCGAAACCGCCGCCATGGCCATCGCTGCCCTGCGCGCCACGACCGAAGAGATGCGCCCCCACAACGGGCGCGACCTGCCCTGCGTGCGCGGGCGGCTGCTGAACGACGACGGGACCGCGGGCAGAACCGCCGCATTCTATCCCGGCGAGCTGCCCGAGGATCCCGCGCGCCTGTTGGCGCCGGCGCGCGAGGGGGCCGAGTCATGGCTGGATGCCGATTACCGGTTCATGTCCTTCGCGCCCGCGCCGCTGACCCTGAGGCCGGGCGAGGGGCCGCCGCATATCCGGTTGGACCGCGCCGCCCAGTTCCTGATCGGAGACCGGCTGTGACCGTCGAGCTGCGCCCCGCCCGCCCGACCGACGCGGGCCGGATCGGAGAGATCCTGCACCGGTTCCAGGAGGCGACCGACTGGATGCCGCCGCAACTGTCGGGCGTCGAATACATCGCCTATTGCGGCGCGATGATCGACCGTGGTTGGGTCACCGTGGCCGAGGAGGACGGGCGCGTCGCTGGCTTTCTGATGCGGGACGGCGAAGAGATCTGCGGGCTCTATGTCGCCGAGGAAAGCCGGGGTGCAGGTATCGGCCGGGTGTTGCTGAACTTTGCCAAGGCCCGGGCGCGGCGGCTGGTGCTGCACGTCCACGAGCCCAACGCGGGCGCGCGCCGGTTCTACGAACGGCATCATTTCGTCTTGACCGGGCGGATGGACGGGGCCGATCTGGACGAGGGGCTACCCCGCATCTGCTATGAATGGAGCCGGGAGGGCCGGACATGACTCAGGGGCCGATCCTGTTCGATGAGCCCGAGAAGGCGGGTGAGGATGCACCGAACGTGGCCGAGGCGCCGCCCGTGCCCGATGTCGGGCACATGCCCCAAGGCACGGCGATGCAGTCGGCGGCGCGGGCGGTGGGCCGGCGGTCGTCGCGTCTGGCGCGCTGGTTCTGGGGGCTGACGGCTGGCGTGGTTTCGGTGGTGGTCTCGGTTGCGGCGTGGGATTTCGTCACGGGTCTGCTGGAGCGGATGCCGCTGCTGGGCTGGGTCGTCGCGGGGCTGTTCGCCGCGCTGCTGCTGGTCGTGCTGGCGCTGACAGCGCGCGAGATCGCCGCGATCGGGCGGCTGTCGCGGATCGACGGCCTGCGACGGGCGGCGAGCGAAGCCGCGGCGTCGGGCGATCTCGACGAGGCGCGGGCGGTCGCGGCGCGTCTGGTTGCCTTCTATCGCGGGCGCGAGGAGACGCGGTGGCACAGCGAGCGGCTGACCGAGCGGCTGGCGGATCAGTTCGATGCGGATGCGGTTCTGGAGCTGGCCGAGGGTGAATTGCTGGCGCCCTTGGACGCCCTTGCGCTGCGCGAGGTCGAGGCGGCCGCGCGGCAGGTGGCCACGGTGACCGCTCTGGTGCCGCTGGCCTTGGCGGATGTGGCGGCGGCACTGACCGCCAGTCTGCGCATGATCCGCCGCGTGGCCGAGATCTACGGCGGGCGGTCCGGATTTCTTGGAAGTTGGCGGCTGATGCGGGCGGTGTTCGCGCATCTGGTGGCGACGGGCGCCGTGGCGGCCGGGGATGACCTGTTGGAGCCGGTTCTGGGCGGGTCGATTCTGTCGAAGCTGTCGCGCCGCTTCGGCGAGGGGCTGGTCAATGGCGCGCTCAGCGCGCGGGTTGGTGTGGCGGCGATGGAGGTCTGCCGGCCGCTGCCGTTTTCGGCCCGGCATCGGCCGTCGGTGCGCGCTATTGTCGGGCGGGCGCTGGGCGGCATGGTGCCGGGCCGGGGCGCAAATCGTGATACGCGGGCGTGACCGCGTTTTCGGGTTGCAGGTCCGCGAATTGGTCTGAGCGTCGGTCGCGACAGGGCGGCGGTGCGGGATTTCGGATCGCTGGCGCGATCCGACCGGGGCGAGGGGGCGCTGCCCCCTCGCGCTCCCCCGGGGTATTTGCGACCAGAAAGAAGAGGGACCGGAGAGGGGCGGGGTGCGCGCGGGTGCGGCGGAACTGTCCACTTTACCCCGGTTGCGGCTGGGCCTATAACCCGCGCCATGAGCCGAGGATGCCTTATCATCATTCGAATTACTTACCCGGCGCTCTGATTGCCAGAGACGCCGGGCAAAGGTGCTTGAGACATCGCACCGACCCTGTTCGACCCGATCCCCTGACATTCGATACCCTGAAGGACGCTCGAGATGTGCGCCGATATGCCTGACTACAAGGACACACTGAACCTGCCGCGAACCGACTTTCCCATGCGCGCGGGCCTGCCGAAGCGCGAGCCCGGCTGGCTGGAGCGCTGGGAGAAGATCGGAATCTACGATCGCCTGCGCGAACGCGCGAAGGGCGAGGAGCGCAAGCCTTGGATCCTGCATGACGGCCCTCCTTACGCAAACGGGCATCTGCATATCGGGCACGCGCTGAACAAGGTGCTCAAGGACATGGTGGTGCGCAGCCACCAGATGCTGGGGTTCGACGCGCGCTATGTCCCCGGCTGGGATTGTCACGGCCTGCCGATCGAGTGGAAGATCGAGGAGCAGTATCGCGCCCGCGGCAAGTCCAAGGACGAGGTGCCGGTGATCGAGCTGCGCCAGGAATGCCGCAAGTTCGCCGAAGGGTGGATCGACGTCCAGCGCGAGGAGTTCAAGCGGCTGGGCGTGACCGGCAAGTGGGACGATCCCTATCTGACCATGGATTTCCACGCCGAGCGGGTGATCGCCGAGGAATTCATGAAATTCCTGATGAACGGCACGCTCTACCAGGGTTCCAAGCCGGTGATGTGGTCGCCGGTGGAAAAGACCGCGCTGGCCGAAGCGGAGGTGGAGTATCACGACCACACCAGCCACACGATCTGGGTCAAGTTTCCGGTGGTGCGCGCGGTGGAAAAGACCGGGGCGCGGTCGGAACTGCTGGGCGTCAACGTGGTGATCTGGACCACCACGCCTTGGACCATCCCGTCCAACCGGGCTGTCGCCTTCAATCCCGAGCTGTCCTATGGCCTCTACGAGGTCACCGAGGCGCCCGAGGACAACTGGGCCAGGGTGGGCGACAAGTATCTGCTGTCGGACAAGCTGGCCGAGGAGGTGTTCAACGCCGCCCGCGTGACCGGCTGGAAGCGGCTGCGGGACGTGAGCGCCGAGCAGCTCGACCTGCTGGTCTGTGCCCATCCGTTCCGCGGGGTCGAGGGGGGCGAAGGCGAGTGGGACTATGACGTGCCCCTGCTGCCCGGCGAGCATGTCACCGACGAGGCCGGCACCGGTTTCGTCCATACCGCGCCCAGCCACGGGGCGGATGACTATGTGCTGGGGGTGCGGCACGGGCTGCCGATGACCTACAACGTGACCGAGGACGGATCCTTCCGCGCTGATCTGCCGCTGTTCGGGGGCGCGCGGATCATGGACGAGAAGGGCCGCGAAAAGGACGCCAACAAGCGCGTCATCGACAAGCTGGCCGAGGTCGGCGCGCTGATCGCGCGGGGCAAGGTGAAACATTCCTATCCGCATTCCTGGCGGTCCAAGGCGCCGCTGATCTTTCGCAACACGCCGCAGTGGTTCGCCGCGATCGACAAGACCGTGGGCGACGGGCAGGACGAGTTCGGCCGCACGATCCGGGAACGCGCGCTCAACAGCATCGACAGGCTTGTGACCTTCACCCCGCAATCGGGGCGCAACCGGCTCTATTCGATGATCGAGAGCCGGCCTGACTGGGTGCTGAGCCGCCAGCGCGCCTGGGGTGTGCCGCTGACCTGTTTCACCAGGAAGGGCGCGCAGCCGCAGGACGAGGATTTCCTGTTGCGCAACGAAGAGGTCAACGCCCGCATCCTCGAGGCCTTCGAGGCCGAGGGCGCGGATGCCTGGTACAAGGACGGCGCCAAGGAGCGGTTCCTGTCCGGGATCGTCGATCCTGACGACTATGAACAGGTGTTCGACATCCTCGACGTGTGGTTCGATTCCGGTTCCACCCATGCCTTCGTGCTGCGCGACCGGCCGGACGGCAGTCCCGACGGGATCGCCGACCTTTACCTCGAGGGCACCGACCAGCACCGCGGCTGGTTTCATTCGTCGCTGCTGCAGGCCTGCGGCACCAAGGGGCGCGCGCCCTATCGCGGGGTGCTGACCCACGGTTTCACGCTGGACGAGAAGGGCATGAAGATGTCCAAATCGCTGGGCAATACCGTGGCGCCCGATCAGGTGATCAAGCAATACGGGGCGGACATCCTGCGGCTGTGGGTGGCGCAGTCGGATTACACCGCAGATCTGCGGATCGGCCCCGAGATCCTGAAGGGCGTGGCCGACAGCTATCGTCGCCTGCGCAACACCATGCGCTTCATGCTGGGGTCGCTGGCGGACTTCACCGAATCCGACCGGACCGAGGCGAAGGACATGCCGCCGCTGGAACGCTGGGTGCTGCATCGGCTGGCCGAACTGGACGAGGTCGTGCGCGAGGGCTACGCGAAATACGATTTTCAGGGCGTGTTCCAGGCACTGTTCAACTTCTGCACCGTGGATCTCAGCGCCTTCTATTTCGACATCCGCAAGGACGCGCTCTATTGCGACGGCGACACGCTGCGGCGGCGGTCGGCGCGGACGGTGCTGGATCTGCTGTTTCACCGGCTGACCACATGGCTCGCGCCGATCCTGGTCTTCACCATGGAGGAGGTCTGGCTGGAGCGTTATCCGGGCGAGGAGAGCTCGGTGCATCTGGTGGATTTCCCCGAAACCCCGGCGGATTGGCGCGACGATGCGCTGGCCGACACGGTGGCGCGGGTGCGCCGGGTGCGGCGCGTTGTCACGGCCGCGCTCGAGGTGCAGCGGCGCGACAAGGTGATCGGATCGAGCCTCGAGGCGGCACCGGTGGTGCATGTCGAGGATGCGCAGGTGCTGGAGATCCTGCGCACTCTGCCGATGGACGATCTTTGCATCACCTCGGGGCTGGTGCTGAGCGGCGATCCCAGCCCGAACGAAGCCTTCCGTCTGCCCGAGGTGCCGGGGGTCGGGGTGGTGTTCGAAAAGGCGACCGGCGAGAAATGCCAGCGCTGCTGGAAATACCTGCCGGATGTGGGCACGCATTCGCATCCAGGCGTCTGCGGGCGCTGCGAAGAGGCGCTGGCCGGCTGACGCGCGGGACGGTGCGTGAAGGGAAGGCGCCCCTTGCGGGCGCCTTTTTCCCGTGCGTCAGGGGGGCGTGCCGGGGATTGACTTTGCCGCCTGGTTGCGTGTTCCGTCGCCCGGATCGTTCGCCGTTGCGAGGCCGCCATGTCCCCCTTCGTCCTGCTTGCCGTTCTTGGTGCCGCGTTGCTGCACGCAGGCTGGAATGCGCTGATCAAGACCGGCGCCAGCAAGCAGACGTCGATGCTGATCCTGACGCTTGGCCACGCGGCGATCGGGGCGCTGGTGGTGGCAACGCGGCCCGTGCCGGCGCTCGAGGTCTGGCCCTGGCTGATCGGATCGGGCGCGATCCACATGGCCTATCAGCTGTTTCTCGCCTACGCCTATGAACAGGGCGATCTGAGCCGGGTCTATCCCATTGCCCGGGGGGCGGCGCCGATGATGGTGACGCTTGTGGGCGTGTTCCTGCTGGCCGATGTGGTGACGCCGGTGGAATTTGCCGGGATTTTCGTTCTGGGGCTGGGCATCATCGCGATGTCGCTGGGGGCGCTCGTGCAAGGGGAATCGCGGCGGCTGGTGCCCTATGCGCTGGGCTCGGCGGTGGCGACGGCGGGGTATTCGCTGGTCGATGGCACGGGGGCGCGGATTTCGGGCGATCCGGCGACCTATGTGGGCTGGCTGCTGATCCTGTCGGCGGTGTTCTACACGCCGGTGGTGATCGGGCTGAAGGGCAGCCACATTCTGCGCGCCGACGGGCGGACATGGGGCATGGGGCTGGTCGCGGCGGCGGCGTCCTACGCGGCCTATGCCGTGGTGGTCTGGGCAATGACCCAGGCGCCGATCGCGCTGGTAACGGCGCTGCGCGAGACCTCGATCCTTTTTGCCGTGCTGATCGGCTGGCTGGCGTTCGGCGACCGCATGGACCGGACCAAGGCCGTTGCCGCCGGCTTGATCGTATCGGGGGTGATCCTGACGCGGCTATAGGCGAGCAGGCGTTGCGCGGCGGCGTCACAGCGCGTGTCCGTGGCAAGGCGTGGCTTGTAATTCGCGCGAACGCGCATCACGTTGATTCCGTAGACAGGAAAGGACAGGCAAATGAGCGTTGTGCAGGACCGCGCCGCCTACAAGCAAATGATCCGCGATCGTCTGATGCAGGTGGAAACCGAGGCGCTGGAGTTGGCCAAGGCCCACCATGAGGAGTTTTTGCGGGAATCGCAGCTTGACCGCACCGAGACGGTGGACAAGGACGAGGTCGCGGCCTCGCGCGAGAATGCCGATCTCGCGGCGGCCTTCGACGGTCCGGTTCTGGCCCATCACGCCAAGATCGACGTGATCGAAAACATGGACTTTTCGCTCAAGGATACGGTGCAGCCGGGCGCGGCGGTGATTTTGGACGGGTTGAATTTCGTGGTGGCGGTTTCGACCGAGAAATTCGACGTGGACGGCCGCGCCTTCATGGGGATTTCGACGCAAAGCCCGATCTACAAGGCGATGGAGGGGCTGGGCGCGGGCGATACCTTTACCCATGCCGGCAAGGAATACGAGATTCAGGACGTGCTCTGATCGCGTTTCGGCGGGATGAGCTGTTGGGCGATGCCGGCGAACAGCAGGTATAGGCTGGTCACCACCAGTCCCCAATGCGCCCAGCTGTCGGGGTAGAAATCCACCCAGGCCGCCCAGCCGGCGAAGGCGGTCCAGGCCAGCGCCACCGGCAGGCTGATTGCGCGCCAGCGTTCGGTGCGCACGGGGTGGATGAATTTCAGCGGCGTGAACATGGCAACCGCCAGCACCGTGACCAGTGCGAGAATGATCCAGAAGCTGGGCTTCAGCGCGAAGATCACCAGGATCACCATGTTCCAGCAGCCGGGAAAGCCGGAAAAGGAATTGTCCCTGGTCTTCATCCTCGTGTCGGCGAAATACATCGCGCTGGCAAAGGTGATGACGATGATCGCGACCCAGCCGGTCCAGCCCGCCATCAGGCCCGATTTGAACAGCGCGAAGGCGGGGATGAACACATAGCTCAGATAGTCGATGATGAGATCCAGCAGGATCCCGTCGAATTCCGGCGCGAACCGCTTGACGTGGTAGCGCCGCGCGAGCGGGCCGTCGATGCCGTCCACGAAGAAGGCCGCCACGAGCCAGAGAAACATGAGGCTCCACTCGTAATCGGCGGCCGCCAGCATGGCCAGCATGGCGAAGACCGCGCCGGTGGCGGTGAAGAGGTGAACGGCGAGCGCTTTCATCTGCGGTGACATGGGGCCAGTGATGGCCGAAATCGTGCGCGATGGCAAATGATTGCGTGCGCGGAGGGTGCGGGAGCCTCCGGCGGGAGTATTTGGAGCAAGATGAAGGGACCGGATCAGTAAAAACTTTGCGGGTCGATATCGACGGCAAGGCGCAGGTCGCCGGTGAGCTTAACGGGCGCGATCCAGCGGGCGATGGCTGCTTGCAGCGGCGCGCCCCTGGCGGCCTTGACCAGCAAGCGCACGCGGTGGCGGCCGCGTATGCGGGCGATCGGGGCGGGGGCGGGGCCGAACACCTGCGCGCCGATCTCGCGCAGGGGCGCGTCGTTACGGGCCAGCGCATTGCCGAGGTCGAACACTGCGGCGGAATCGCCGCCCGACAGGATGATGCCCGCCAGCCGTCCGAAGGGTGGGACGCCCGCGGCCTGGCGGCTGGCGGCCTCGGCCTGCCAGAAGCCTTCTTCGTCGCCCGACAGGATCGCCCGGATCACCGGGTGTTCGGGCTGGTGGGTCTGGAGCAGGGCAAGGCCCGGCCTGTCGGCCCGGCCGGCGCGGCCGGCGACCTGGCGCATCAGTTGAAAGGTGCGCTCGGCCGCGCGCAGGTCCGACCCTTGCAGGCCGAGATCTGCGTCGATCGCGCCGACCAGCGTGAGCCGGGGAAAGTTGTGTCCCTTGGCGACGAGTTGGGTGCCGATCACGATGTCGGCCGAGCCTTGTGCGATTTCGGCGATCTTTTCCTTCAGTGCCCGCGCCGAGCCGAAAAGGTCGGAGCTGAGCACCGCGAGGCGGGCCTCGGGAAAGGCGGCGGCGGCTTCCTCTGCCAGGCGTTCGATGCCGGGGCCGACCGGGGCCAACCGCCCTTCGACCCCGCAGGAGGGGCAGGTGTCGGGGATCGGTTTCGTCTCTCCGCACTGGTGGCACATCAGCCGTTTCAGAAAGCGGTGCTCGACCATCCGCGCGTCGCAATGATCGCAGCCGATCTGCTGCCCGCAGGCGCGGCACAGGGTCACCGGCGCATAGCCGCGGCGGTTGATGAACAACAGCGCCTGTTCGCCCTTGCCCAGCCGGTCCTCGACCGCCTGCCGCAGGGTGGGCGAGATCCAGGTGCCGGGCTGCATCCGTTCGGCGCGCATGTCGATGGCGCGCATCTCTGGCAGCATCGAATCGCCGAACCGGTCGGTGAGTTCGAGCCGTTCGTATTTGCCCGCCTGCGCGTTGGCCCAGCTTTCCAGGCTGGGCGTGGCGCTGGCCAGCACCACCCGCGCCCCGCAGATCGAGGCGCGCAGAACCGCCATGTCGCGGGCGTTGTAGAGCACGCCATCCTCTTGCTTGTAGGAGGTATCATGTTCCTCGTCCACGATAATGAGGCCGAGGTCACGGAACGGCAGGAACAGCGCCGAGCGTGCGCCCACCACCAGCTGCGCGCCACCCCGGCCCACCATGCGCCAGATGCGGCGGCGTTCGGTCATGGTGACGCCGGAATGCCACTCGGCCGGGCGCGCGCCGAAACGGTGCTCGACGCGGGTCAGGAATTCGGCCGTCAGCGCGATTTCCGGCAGCAGCACCAGCGCCTGCCGGCCCATCGCCAGGCACTCGGCGACCGCCTCGAGATAGACCTCGGTCTTGCCCGATCCGGTGACCCCCCGAAGCAGGGTCGTGCCGTAGCCGCCGCTGTGCAGGCCCGCCCGCAAGGCATCGGCTGCCCGTTTCTGGTCCCCGGTCAGGGTCTTGCCGGGCCGGTCGGGGTCGAGTTGCGGAAAGGGCAGATCGCGCGGGGTCCGTTCCTCGCGCACCGCGCCCAGCTTCACCAGTCCCTTGACCACCGACGCGGTCACGCCGGCCTGTTCGGACAGTTCGCGCAGGGTGAAGGCAAGGCCGCCATATTCCTCCAGCACCTCGAGCACGCGGCGGCGCGCATCCGTCATCCTGTCGGGGCGCGCTTCGCCCAGCCGGTAGACCTTGCGCATCGACGGCGGGTCGCCCAGCCCCGGCGCGCGGGTCGCCAGCCGCAGCATCGCCGGCAGCGGCGTCAACGTGTAGTCGGCGGCGCGGGCCAGAAAGACGCGCATTTCCTCGCGCATCGGCGCGGCATCCAGCACGCGGATCACCTGCCGAACCCTGGAGAGGTCGAAATCGCCCTTGCCCGGTCCCCAGACGACCCCCAAAACGCTGCGCGGGCCCAACGGAACCTCGACAAAGGCACCCAAAAAACAGCCGCCCTCGGGCGCGCGGTAATCCAGCGTGCGGTCCAGCGGCTGGGTCGTCAGAACCGCAACCAGTTCGCCCTCGTCAAAGAAATCCCGCTCTGCGGCCACCGATCGTCCGCCCTTTCCCGTCGCGTTCCGTTAGCGTTAACCCGCATGCGTCTGCGGGGTTTCCACCGCCTGTTCCATGAGGTAAAGCCAAGCCCGACCAAGGCCAACCCATCAAAGGACGCGCGCTATGAAATTCTTTGTCGACACAGCCGAGATCGACGCCATCGCCGAACTGAACGAGCTGGGCATGGTGGACGGCGTGACCACTAACCCCTCGCTGATCCTGAAGTCGGGCCGCGACATTCTCGAGGTCACGAAAGAGATCTGCGACCTGATCGACGGCCCGGTTTCGGCCGAGGTGGTGGCAACGCAAGCCGACGCGATGATCGCCGAGGGCCGCAAGCTGGCCGAGATCGCGCCCAATATCGCGGTCAAGGTGCCGCTGACCTGGGACGGGCTCAAGGCCTGCAAGGCGCTGACCGGCGAAGGCCGCATGGTGAACGTCACACTGTGCTTTTCGGTCAACCAGGCGATTCTTGCGGCCAAGGCCGGGGCGACGTTCATTTCGCCCTTTATCGGACGGCTCGACGACATCAACCTCGACGGGATGGAGCTGATCGCGGACATCCGTCAGGTCTATGACAATTACGGCTTTGACACGCAGGTGCTGGCCGCTTCGATCCGCAGCGTGAACCACATCGCGGAAAGCGCGCGGATCGGCGCCGACGTGATCACCGCGCCGCCTGCCGTCATCAAGGCCATGGCCAACCATCCGCTGACGGACAAGGGGCTCGCCGCTTTCATGGCCGACTGGGAAAAGACCGGGCAAAAGATTCTCTGAACGCAGGCTTGCGGGTATGCGCGGGCCACCCGCCGCATCTTGGCGCGCGGCGGGCGTGGATTTCGCGCCGCAGCCGGAAATTTCCGAAATTTCAGGGCACACCTGTCGCAATCGCGTGTTATAAGACCATAAAAAACACGACAGAGGCCCCATGAGCAGCAGCCCGAAACTGGACGAAACCTTGCGCAAGGCGATCCTCACAGCCCCCGAGGTGGTGCTGGACGACAAGGATGTGATGCACGCGCTGATCGCCGCCAACGAAAAGTCGATGGGCGGCAACATCATCGACCTGCGCGGTGTCGCGATGGAGCGACTGGAGGCGCGGCTTGACCGGCTCGAGGACACCCACCGCAGCGTGATCGCGGCGGCTTACGAAAACCTCTCCGGCACCAACCAGATCCACCGCGCGATCCTGCGGATGCTGGATCCGCTGGAATTCGAAACCTTCCTGCGCGATCTCGACGGCGAAGTCGCCGCGATCCTGCGCGTGGAAGCGGTTCGGCTGGTGCTGGAATCCGCGCAAGGCCCCGACGACAGCGTCCGGCGTCTTGGGGGTGTGCTGGCGGTGGAGAAACCCGGTTTCATCGACGACTACGTCACGCAGGGCCGCGGCGGGCCAGCCCGCCAGGTCACTCTGCGTCAGATCAACGGCGCGCCCGAGGCGATCTATGGCGAAACCGCGGACTGGATCCGTTCCGAGGCCTGCCTCAAGCTCGACCTGGGCGAAGGCCGCCTGCCGGGGCTTCTGCTGATGGGATCGGAGGATCCCCACCAGTTTACGCCGCAGCTGGGCACCGATCTCCTGGCCTTCTTCGGGGGCGTGTTCGAACGCTCGATGCGCCACTGGCTGTCGTGACGCTGATCTCGCCCGCCGCCCGCGACGCCCTGCAGCTGTGGCTGGACGGGCAGCGGGCGCTGGCCGGCGCGTCGGAGAACACGATCACCGCCTATCGCGGCGACGTGGCCGAGTTTCTCGCCTTCATGACCGAACATCACGGCGCGCCGCAGGGGCTGGCCGCGCTGGAACGGATCGGCGTGGCCGACATGCGCGCCTGGATGGCCCATATGCGCGGCATGGGGCTCAGCGCGCGGTCGCTCGCGCGCAAACTTTCGGCGGTGAAAAGCTTCTACCGCTGGCTGGCCGAGCGCGAAGGCTTCGAGCCCACCGCCGTCCTTTCCACCCGCGCGCCGAAATTCCGCCGCAAGCTGCCACGTCCGCTGGCCGAGGATGCCGCGAAAAAGGTGATTGAAACGGTCGAACACCAGTCGCAGGAACCTTGGGTCGCCGCCCGCGACGTGGCGGTAGTCACGCTGCTCTACGGTTGTGGCCTGCGCATCTCCGAGGCGCTCGGACTCAGGGGCGCGGACGCGCCGCTCGGCCGCAGCCTGCGCATCACCGGCAAGGGCGGCAAGGAACGCGTGGTGCCGGTGCTCGACGCGGCACGCTCGGCGGTGGACGCCTACCTGGACCTCTGCCCGCACCCGAAGGAACCCGCCGCGCCCCTGTTCCGCGGCGTGCGTGGCGGCGCGCTCAGCCCGCGCATCATACAAAAGGTGATGGCTCGAACCCGCGCCCAGCTCGGCCTGCCATCGACCGCCACGCCGCACGCCCTGCGCCACAGCTTCGCCACCCACCTGCTCTCGGCCGGTGGCGACCTGCGCGCGATCCAGGAACTTCTGGGCCACGCTTCGCTGTCCACTACCCAGGCCTATACGGCAGTGGACACCGCCCGCCTGATGGAAACCTACGACCGGGCCCACCCGCGCGCCTGATCCTGCTTCTTTCTGGTCGAAAATACCCCCGCCGGAGGCACCGCCGCCCGCCCCGGTCAGGGGCGGGCGGCTGAAAAACGGCGGCCCGCGCAGCGCGCGGGCCTCATCTTGCGGACTCCTCCGCCCTCGATCAGCCGGCGATCATCTCCGCCTGCCGCACGATCACCTCGGCCTGCTTGATGCTGGCGATGTCCACCAGGCGCCCCTTGTAGACGGTCGCGCCTTCGCCCTTGGCCTTGGCCTCTTCCATCGCCGCCAGGATCTCGCGGGCCTCCCGCACCTGCTCCTCCGATGGCGTGAACACCTGGTTGGCCAGCGCGATCTGCTTGGGATGGATCGCCCATTTGCCGACCATGCCCAGCGTCGCAGACCGTTTCGCCTGTGCGATATAGCCCTCGTCATCCGAAAAATCGCCGAACGGCCCATCCACCGGCAGGATGCCATGGGTCCGGCAGGCGGCCACGATCGCGGCCTGCGCCCAGTGCCAGGGATCCGACCAGTATTTGGCGCCGTCATGCAGCATGTAGTAGTTTTCCTGCGTGCCGCCGATGCCGGTGGTCTGCATCCCCATCGAGGCCGCGAAATCCGCTGCCCCCAGACTCATCGCCTGCAACCGGGGGGACGAGGCCGCGATCTCCTCGACATGGGCGATGCCCGCGGCCGATTCGATGATAACCTCCAGCGAAATCGGCTTGGTCCGGCCAACGGCGCGCTCAACTGCCGTCACCAGCGCGTCCACCGCATAGACATCTGCCGCGCAGCCCACCTTGGGGATCATGATCTGGTCCAGCCGGTCGCCCGCCTGCTCCAACACCTCCACCACGTCGCGATACCAATAGGGTGTGTCCAGCCCGTTGATCCGCACCGAAAGATACTTGTTGCCCCAGTCCACCTCGTTGATCGCCTGGATCACGTTGGCGCGGGCGACATCCTTGTCCGACGGCGCAACCGAATCCTCCAGATCGAGGTTGATCACGTCCGCCGCGCTGGCGGCCATCTTCTCGAACAGTCTGGTGTTCGACCCGGGGCCGAACAACTGGCAGCGGTTGGGACGCGCCGGGGGCGTGGGCTGGATGCGAAAGCTCATCTGCGGCACCTTTCGGTAATGAAATTGCGATTTTTCCGCTCCATCGGGTATTAAATTGCGCCGCCCTCTGCAAGCCAATATCGCGCTCGCAGAATTTCCGCCGCGTCGCAGAAACGGAACGGCCGAACCCTCGGAGCCTCAGGTGAACGCCGCGTCGCGCTGTTCGCGGCGCGATCCCTTGCCTACAGTTCCAGCCCGAAGGGTCGCAACGGGAGGAAAGGCATGGCGATCATCCGGGGCGAGAGCGTGGCCGTCGTGGCCGAGATCCGCGTCCAGCCGGGGGACGAGGTGGCAAAGGGCGCGCCGCTGGTCGTCACCGAGCTGATGAAGATGCGCCACGAGATCTGCGCCCCGCACGATGGGATCGTCCGCGCGGTGCATGTGTCGGCGGGCGACGAGCTGTCGGCGGGACAGGCACTGGTGACGCTGGATGCGGCCGAGGTCGCCGGCACCGGCGCGCGGGCGCAAGAGGAAACCCGCCCCCAGTTCGACGAGTTCCGGGCGCGGATGGCACTGCTCGAGGACGCCGCCCGTCCCGAAGCCGTGGCCCGCCGCCACGCCAAGGGGTTCCGCACGGCGCGCGAGAACATCGCCGATCTGTTCGACGTGGGCAGCTTCACCGAATACGGCGCGCTGGCGGTCGCCGCGCAGCGCAGCAAACACCCGCTTCAGGATCTGCGGGCCCGAACGCCGGCCGACGGCATCATCTGCGGCATCGGAACGGTCGGCGGGCGCCCCGTCGCGGCGATGGCGGTGGACTACACCGTGTTGGCGGGCACGCAGGGCTTTTACCATCATCGCAAGATGGACCGGCTGATCGAGGTCGCCGGCCGCGATCGCCTGCCCATCGTGGTCTTTGCCGAAGGCGGCGGTGGTCGGCCCAACGACCATGACGTGGCCGAGCTCATGGTGGCCGGGCTGAACGTCCCCACCTTTCGCCAGCTGGCTGCCCATCGCGGACCGACGATCGGTATCGCGGCGGGATATTGCTTTGCCGGGAACGCGGCGATCTTCGGGGTCTGCGATCTGCGCATCGCCACCCGCGACAGCTGGATCGGCATGGGCGGCCCCGCGATGATCGAGGGCGGCGGGCTGGGCGTCGTGGAGGCGACCGAGATCGGCCCGTCCGAGGTGCAGGAGGAAACCGGCGTGATAGACCTGCTGACCGAGGACGAGGCCGCCGTGGTTGCAGCGGCGAAGGCGCTGCTGGCCCTGCCCGAAGCGTATCAGGCGGGGCGGGGCGCGGCGGAGAAACTGCGTCAGGTCGTGCCGGCGGATCGCACGCGCGCCTATGACATGCGCGATGCGATCGCCGCGCTGGTGGACGCAGGCAGCCTGATCGAGCTGCGGCGGGGTTTCGGCACCGGCATGATCACGGCATTTGCCCGGATCGCGGGCCGCGCGGTGGGGCTGATGGCCAACAACCCGCTGCATCTGGGTGGCGCGATCGACGCCCCGGCCGCTGACAAGGGCGCGCGGTTCCTGCAGCTTTGCGATGCCTGGGGGCTGCCGGTGGTGACACTGTGCGACACGCCCGGCTTCATGGTCGGGCCGGAAACCGAGCGCACCGGGCAGGTGGCGCATGTGTCGCGCCTGTTCCTGGCGGGGGCGCATTTCTCGCAGCCGCTGGTGACGGTGATCCTGCGCAAGGCCTATGGTCTGGGCGCGATGGCGATGGCCGGCGGCGGGCTGGATCGGCCGCATTTCTGCTGTGCCTGGCCCACGGGCGAGCTCGGCGCGATGGGGCTCGAAGGTGCGGTGCGGCTGGGGTTTCGCGATCACCTCGCCGGCATTGCCGATCCCGAGGCGCGCGAGGCCGAATATCGCCGGCTGGTCGATACGCTTTACGAGCGCGGCAAGGCGCTGAACGCGGCCAGCGTGCTGGAATTCGACGCGGTGATCGACCCCGCCGAAACCCGCGCGGCGATCGACCGCGTGCTGGCCGCCGCCGGTCCGGGGGCGCCGGGGCAAGGATATGTGGACGCCTGGTAGCGGTGCGGCTGTGGCGCGGCGGGCCTGGCGCGTCTAAAGCAGGCCCTCTTCGGTCAGCACCTTGCGCGCGGCGCGGAAACATTCCAGCGCCTGCGGCACGCCGCAATAGATCGCCACCACATGGATGATGGCGCGGATCTCTTCCCTGGTGACGCCGTTGTTCAGCGCGCCGCGGCAGTGGATTTCCCATTCGTGCATCTTGTCCAGCGCCCCCAGCATGGCAAGGTTCATCATCGAACGCGTTTTGGGCGGGATCGTGTCGTCGCCCCAGCCGAACCCCCAGCACCACGCTGTCATCGCCTCCTGGAAGGGGCGGTTGAAATCGTCCGCGGCGGCGAGGTTCTTCTCGACATATTCCGCGCCCAGCGTGGCCTTGCGGGCCTCGAGGCCCTTGAGGAACAGGTCTTCGTCAAAAAGGCTCATCGGTCACTTTCCCCCGTCTTGGTGGTTTCAGCAGCCCAGCACGGCGCGCAGGGAGGCTTCGATCCGTCCGCCGCACCAGACGTCACCGTGGGACCGGTCCCATTCGGCGCGCATCTCCGCGATGGAGGGCTGGCTGGCAATGCGCGCGCAAAGCCCGGCAATGGCGGGCGCGTGCCGGTCCAGCATCGGGGCCAGCGGCGGCAGCTTGTCGGCCATCGTGTGCCACAGCGCGGCGGCGGCGAGGTCGGCCAGCGACGGCCGGTCGGTGCCGAGGATGTGGCCGCCCTGTGGTTCAAGGCCATGCCGGCGGCCGGTTTCCTCGAAGATCTCCATCCAGCGCGGCAGGCGGTCGGCGGTGAAGTCGGCCCAGGTGGCGGGCGTCCACATCTGCGCGCCGCAGTTGCGGGTCACTTCTTCGAGCACGTCACCGGCGTCGCAGATCAGTTTGAGCGTCAGCGTCCGGGCCGCGGCATCGGGCGGCAGGAGATCATGCCGTTCCCCCAGATGCATCAGGATTGCCGACAGTTGCGACAGCCAGAGGCCCGCACGAAGGTCATGCAGCATGGGCGGCGCCATCATCGGCGCCGGCTGGTCGGCCACCGGGGCGGACTTGATCGCCAGAAGCGCCTCGGTATCCGGTTCCTCCCAGGCCGCCCCGGCGTAGGCGAGAACGTAGCGGACGAAGTGGCCGCGGAAGGGAACGGGCCAATAGAATAGAGCGTAATCCGTCATGTTCGGACCCCGTTCGGTGCAGGATCGCGGTGCATTCCGGTCCGGTGTTCGGTTTTGCTGCGATCAGGTCTCATTTCGGCATTTTCGGGGATCGTAATGGGGATTTCCCTCAAAGGGAACCGGGTTGCTGCGGTGGGGGCATGGCCGGGCGCGAGGCGAGGGGGCTCTGCCCCCTCGCGCTCCCCCGGGGTATTTTTGACCAGAAAGAAGGCAGAAGCAGGTCACGCGCGGAACAAGGGCGGGGCCGCGGATCGGTCAGGTGTCCACGGCGTCGCGCATCCACCTTTGCAGGGTGGCCATGGAGTGTTCAGACACTACGCCGCCTTGGGGATCCATCACCGGCGGGCCGGGAAGGTAGCCGCGTGACTTCAGCCCGCGGTGGTGTGTGAGCTACTCCCCAATGTCTGGACAGTTTCCGGCTTGATTTAAGCTACTCTTTGCTCCTGCTGACCGGGTTGGGTTTCGTCTTTTCTCAGCCAGTAGACCACGGCTGGGGGTTTGCCGCCAAGGGCGGAATGGGGGCGCTTGCGG
>NZ_FNVD01000034.1 GCF_900108275.1 Jhaorihella thermophila | reverse complement strand
CGGGTCGCGCGGCGAGATCAGCGGGGCGCATGTCTCCGAGGCGACGGCGCTGTGGCTCCAGACGATGATGCCGCTGACTGCGGGCGACACGGTCGAGCTGCAGGGCAAATTCCGCGCGGCGGATGGGTATTTCGCGGCGGATCATACGTCGTTCTGGGGGCGAAGGTGGGGTGAGGGAGGCGCACTCCACGAACGCCCGAGCTCGAATAACAGGCAATCCAGATTCATTGACAGACCTTTGAGCGCCAATTTAAGCTTAGCACAATGTAATTCTAAACTTGATCGATTGGATAGGAGGATGGCCCGAGCTTTAGTGGCCCGCAGTTTGATTTGTGCATTCGTGCTTTTGTCGTTTGGAAGCGTGGCCCATGGTAAGTCGGCGAGCGATCGACCTAGTCTACAGGGAAGCTCTCTCGAAAGCGGCCCGGTTCTGGCCCAGGTCAGCGAATACTCGCGCGATCAGATCCGTCAGCTACAGCGCTGGCTGAGTGATCTTGGGTATGATGCCGGTGAACCTGACGGTGTCATCGGAGGCCGAACCACACGCGCAGTCCGGGCCTTCGAGGCTGACCGGGGGCGTGCGCCGCTGGGGATCATCACCGATGAGATCTTTGACTTGGTGGCCGATGATTGGATGGCGCATACCGGTACGCTGGCGCGCCAGTCCGGCAACTCGGGGATCAGGGGGCCCGAAACCGGTGGCGCAAGCAGCCATGTAGCGAATGAAAACGCGGCACCAACCCATGTCGCCGCCCACCTGACCGGCTGTGCCGGGTTGATCGAGGCTGCGCGCTTTGCGGCCCCCGCGTCGGTCGTCGAATATCACCCGGAGGACTACGAGACCTCGCTTGAAAACGATCTGGCCACTGAAGAAGGGCATTATTTCACCGGCGCGGACGAGGATATCCTGCTGGCGAGCGATCGGAGGATCGAGGTTGCGGCCGGCGACGGAAACGACCGCCTTTTCGTCTTTTCCAATCCGACGGGGTCGGCTTTCATTGGCGAAGGGGGCGGCGACGAAGTTCACGTTTGCGCCCTTACCGGGCCGTTCCTCATTCTGAGCACCAATGACGGGCAAGCCACGGGGGACAGCGATCCAGATACCATCGTCATACATGCCGGCGCATTTGCCATGGCCGAAAGTATGCGGCCGACCCGGCTGTTTTTCTTTGGCGAACCAAAGGACATCGACGGCGCGGAAATCGCCATCTCGGGTTATGACGCCCGAACCGATCGGACGGTGTTGCGCATGGTGGAACCGGCGCAGCCCCAGGTCGTCTCAAGCATAGGAGGCATCACGACCATCGATGTCGGCCCCCTGCGCCTGCAGTATCAGAGCGTGGACCTAAATGCGCCGAACCCGTTGGCGTCGATTGCGGTCGAGCGCGTGTCGCCGGAGGAACTTGCAGCCGACATGGGCCTCGCCGAACGCATTGCCGACGGGGCTGTCATGTTTGACATGGCCACCGCCGGGCCGGATGCTGGAAATCGGGCTGCGCAGCGACACGGCCATGCTGCCTCGCCCGTTGACGGCGGACGCGCGCCGCCGGATCCGGCGAGTGCCAGTGCGAACGGAACCTGCGACACGCTAACCGCCTGGGATCGTCTGGACCGACCGGTCATCGACCCGACACCCGAAGCACATGACTCGCGCAAAACGATCTGGCGGGACGGAAATGACCTGATCCTGCATCGTGGCACCGGTGAGGCGCATTGGTTAAGTGCTTTCGGGGGCGACGATCAAATCTGGCTCTTTGATGTGTCTCCCGACACCGGCGTGTATGCAGGTGTCGGCGCCGATTTGATCGTGATCTGCTCGATGGCCGACACTTTTCTAAACATTTGGGCGGGAACTACAGCGTGGTTCGATCATGCGCCGGATACCATTGTGATCGATCCCGCCGTTCTCAAAGACGTGCCGGCCGGGTTTCAGCGCCACATAAATGTGTGGAAATTTCATACCGCAACGGACCGGCTGGTGCTGCCGCCTTCCCCCGGCATGAGAGTCGAGGTCTCGACGAACGGGCCTGACAGCGTCGTCAACTATGGGCCGCTTCGCATCCGGCTCGGCCACGAATTCGTCCCGGATCGGCGTCTCGTGCGCGCGGCAATTCAGATCGGAACCTTGCCCGCCAGACCGTTTCTCGACGACATGGCCAGGCGCAAACGCGACCCGAGGCCAGCGGCCGCTTTGCCGCTCAGCCGGGCCGGCTGGTCGGCGGCGCGCACTGTGGGCGGAGGTCCGGCCCATGGCCCGGCACCGATGCATTCCTGCGACCGGGTTCCCGCGCCGCAGGCGGCCACGCAGCCCATCGGCCCACCTGATTTCGACGACCATTGGGGCCTGAGCGTTACCTTCGGCGACGGGGACGATGTGATCGTCTTGCGCGCCATCGACGCAGATCCGACCCACGGCGTTCTTTCCGAGACCGGGGTCATGGCGGGCGCCGGTGACGACCTGGTGTTCGTTGAAACGGCCGAACTCAGTTTACACGCCGGTTCAGGTGCCGACACGATCGTGATTTGCGCCATGGACGGGCTCGAAGCGGCTTTCGTCGCAGCCAAAGACGGTGCCCCGGATACGCTGATCGTCGATTCCGGGGTCTTTCTGACGCCGCTAGGCGATCGCCTGCTGCGCTCAATCGCTGTCGAGGGCTTCGTCGAGCCGCATGACAGGGTCGTTCTACGGGTGCCCGAGGGGTTCTCGTATGAGTGGCTGGGTTTCGGATTTGACATCGGCGTGTCGGGATTTGTCACGCGAGTTTCGTTCAGCCCTGCGGTTGCGGATGGACCCAGCGGCGGTGGACTGGACCTGAACAAGGTCATTGTCTGGCCTGTTGCATCGGAGCCGTGAACGCGCGGCAGAGATCTGGGGGGGAAGAAATGCTGAAACGAAACCTATTGTCCCTGCCGCCGGCCACGCTCTTCGCCTGTCTGGCTCTGCCGGCATTCGCTTCGTGGTCCTATTCGCCGGGCGGCGGCCCCGCCGGGTCGGCATCCGTGCGCGGCAGCGATGGATCGGTTCTGACGGTGGATTGCGGCAATAGCGGCGAAGTCGGTGTCGTGGTGAAACCGGATATCAGGCCGACGTCGATGCGCCGCGGAGCCGAAGGCTATCTTGGATTTGTCATTGATGGCCGTGAGAACCAACGGATCAACGTGCTTGTGCGATGCGAGGCCAACCAGTGCAGTTCGGGGGGCAGGCCCGGGGTGCTGCCGCTCGTCCAGGCTCTGCGGGCAGGGTCTTCGGTGCAGATCTGGTGGGAGGACTGGGATCTGGCCACCTATTCGCTTGCTGGTTCGTCCCGCGCGATAGGCCGGATCCAGGCGGCGGGCTGTCCGGGGTTCTGAGCGGGCGTCGTATTTATGATGGAGGCAGCGGGGTCAACGGGTGGGGCCGTCGGCGTTCGACCGGCTGAACAAGGGGGGGAACCAGAATGCTGCGCAAGATGTTGTTGGCGATTTCCGCGATATGCGCCTGGACCGGGGTGGCAGTGGCGGAGCCGGTGGAGATCTGGCTCGGACTTTCCGGCTGCGACCGAACGCGGATGCCGTTCAGACTGACGGTCATGGAAGACGGCGCCATTCGCCTTTCCGGGGAGTTTACCGCCCGGACGCTGGCGGGCACGTTCACCACGGATGCGGTTGCCTTGGCTCACGCAGCCTGGCTCTCTGACCGCGCCCCGCCGGGCGAGACGCAATTCGGCCTGGTCGGCAACGTGGATCGCGATGCAGGTTTGATGGTCGGCACGGTCGAAGGGCTGGAGCACTGCCCGGCCTTCGTTGCCAAACGGATCGAATTGCCGCCCCCAGCACAGGCCCCGGCGCTGCTGGCCAAGGTCGCGCCGGTCCGCAATGCCCGCGACACGCTGTCGATGGAGGATTGCGAAGCCTACTTTTCCTGGCTGGCCGACGGCAAATTCATCGCGCCGGCGGGCAAGGGGCCGCGGGTAAACACGGCGCTCGCGGACCAGGCGCGCATGCAGGCGGTGCTGGGAGCCGACATCTACCGCTGGCGGATCGAGAACCGGAACCAAATCAAGAAGCTCGCGGCCTGTCGGCAGAAGTTCAACCGCTCCGGCGATCCGCGGCACAAGGCCTTGCTGCAGGCCGCGCAACGCAACGGCGGCGTCGTCCCGGCCCCCTTGGCCCAAGATCCGAACGGCAGAGGCGGCGGACAGTGGATCTTTGCGTTCATGGCCGCCCATCCGGACATATTCGAAGAGCTTGAACATTTGCTGCGTCTCGCTGCCGCTGCCCCGGATTCCGTTCTTGCCCAGTCACCCAGCGCGCCCAAAGGCGGTGCCTCACCCGAGGCGGCCGAGCCCGCACCGACCGCGCGGGAATGGGTCGGCGTCCTGTCCTGCGGGCGCGGAGGGGACCGTTATCTCAGGGTCACGCAATCGGAAAAGGGCGTGGTCGTGACCACTGGGCCAGGGCTTTTCAACTTGGCTGCGCCGGCCAGCCTGCTCATGGCGGGCAGGGTGACCGAAGGACAATTCGATCTCGACCCGACGGCCTGGCTGGAGCGATCTAACTCGGTCCTTGGCCGGGCGAAACCGATTGCCCTCAGGGCGACCGGCGAAGCGGAATTGCGTCTCATTCACGGTAAGGTCGAGGGAGATGCGGATTGCGAGACTTTTCGCGCCTACTTGCAAACGCCGGCCGATCTGCCGATCTCGCCCGTTGGGATTCTCTTCCAGTCACGGGTCGACGATGCGGCCTGCACCGCGCTCGGCCGCTGGCTGGCCGCCGGAGAGGTGGACCGGATCGGCGGTTTCCGGTTCAACACGCTCATCCTCGACGAAAAGGCAATCGTCGAGGTCTTGGGCAAACCGTTGCACCTCTGGACCAATGACGATGTAAACACCTTCCGCCGCATGACATCGGAATGTCGCGGTCGGCTGACCCAGTCCGCGACCATCGAGGACAGCACCCTCGCGGGTGCGATCGAGGATTGGACGGTAAAACCCTTGTCGACACTTGTGTCACCGGGTCGACCGACCGACTGGATGCATCTGGACCTGATCCGCGTCATGGGGGACGAAGCCGACCGGCGAAGCCAGGACAGAATCGAATCCGCCAAGGCCCTGCCGGCAGTTTTCGAAAGCCTGTCCAGAATCGATGCATGGAACGCCGAAACCGAGCGAGGGACGGGCGAGCTTGCCTATCTGCGCCAATCCGCGCGACTGGATCATCTGGCGCAGATGGCCGAGATCCGCCGCATGCTGGCATCCCGCATCGCAGCAGACGAACTTGCCCGGCTTGCGGCCTATCCCGCGACACTGGAAGGTTTGCAGGACGCCGAGCGCATCAAGAACGAAACCGGTGCAAGACTTGAAGCCTACAATGCGCTCGTCGCGGCGCGGGAACTGGCGGCAGGGTTCGCCGACATGGCGGCCGAAAAGGGTCTGGTCGTGTGGCGCGACTTCCTGCGGATCAACACGCCTCGTGTGGTGGAACTTGCCGAGGCGGATTATCGCGCCTTCGGCGAAATTCGAGAGCTTGACCACACCGAAGACGCTTTGATGCGGTTCGCGCGCCCCCATTCCGCGCCGTCCACCGGAAACGCCTATCGCGCATATCGCGGGCACAGGGACAACGCAGTCGAGGCGATGGTGGCCGCATCGCTGTCAGGTTTGCTGGAATGGATCGAAGCGGTTCCTTTGACAAATGCGGGTCTGCAGGCTGCAGAAAACATGCTCGCGGAAACCTTTCCGGGCGGCGTGCGCTCTCCGGCCGCCCGCGCCTTGCAAGAAGCAATCGCCAAGAAAAGGTCGGGCTACAATCCCGCGGGCTATTTCCGGCCGGATTTCGTGTATGGCCTGATGCGCGGCCACTGGTCTGACATTGACTATCGGGGCCTCGAAAACCTGGCCTATTTCTCGACACTGCTTCACCAACTGCGTCGGGCCTGTCCACAGGAGGTTTCCGTCAATACCGGCTCGCTGACCGCCTACGTTCTGAGAGGGGCCAAGGACGCGATGGACCGGCTCAAGCGCGGCGAGGTGAAAAACCGCACCGAGGCGCAACGCGCCTTGCTCCTGCTGCTCAACCTGACGACCAACCAGCCGGGGTGCAAGGTGGACTTCTTCGGCAACCCGACCAACAACTGCACCACGCAAGAGGATTTCGCGGCAGCCACGCAACTCTTGATGACGTCCTTCCCGGCGCTCTCGGACGTGCGCAAGCTGCTCGCAGGCGGGTGCGGCGATCAGGCCGTCAGCGAGGTGGCTTCAGGCGCTTCCCGTTTCGTGGGGCTGCATCCGTTCAGTGGCGGGGTGTCGGCCAGCCCGATCCCGGCCATTGATGAGTTTCTGTGATGTTGAAGACGGGCTCACGCCAAGCGGGCCATCGTGAATTGGGAACGCCGAAGAACAGCGAGCTTTTCTACGCGGGCTCTCGGTTTCTCCAAGATCTGCCATAATAGGAATTTTCTTTTTTGGTTATGGGGGAAGCGATGCAGCCGATTGGGCCGATGCAGCGGATCTTGCAGATGGTTTGGAGCCTTGGATTGAGCGTTCCTTTCCACAAGTCACTCCTGTTTGTCTTGGCAATCGTTGTTTGGATCGTTGGCGGGCCGGCCTCTCTTGAAAGATCAAATATTGCGCATGCCCAGGACCTCGGCGGCCTCCTCCGAGATACATCCAGAATCCTAAACGAGCTTGGTCGCCAGCAGCGGATCGAAGAGCAGCGACGCCAACACGAAGAGGTTCACAGGCAGGATCAACGGCCGAGGAGCGACCGAACACGGGTTGCGCAGATCCAATCCAGGCTCACCCAACTCGGTTATGATCCCGGTCCGGTCGATGGTGTAATGGGGCAGCGCACGCGCCGTGCGATCTTGGCTTTTCAGCGCGACTACGGGCTGACCCAGAGCGGTTCGGCCGATGCGGCCACTGCAGCCGCCCTGCAACGAGCGTTGGGCTCTCATGGTATCCCGCAGACGCCCACCGGGGGGACGACCGGCAGGCAAGTGACGGCATCCGGTCCCAGCTTTGACTGCGCACGCGCCACCACCCCGGTCGAGAACGCGATCTGCGCCAACCCCGACTTGGCGGCATTGGATCAAGAGATTGCCCGTCTCTATGGCGAGGCGCGCGCCACCGCGACCGGTGTCGAAGCGGCCACGCTACGCGCGGGGCAGAGGAGCTGGTTGCGCCAACGTGACGCCTGCGGTTGGGACATTCCCTGCCTGACGGCCGCAATGGAAGCCCGTATCGCCACGCTCTTGGCGACAACCGGTCAGCGGCAGATTGCGTCTGCTGCCGGTGACGAGATAGACGCCGTGTCGCCTTCCCGGGGCGCAGACCCGGTGGTCGCGCCAGAACTCGGGGGGCTTCCTGGTATGGTCTTTGCCGATGGCATGCCAGTGATCGCACTGCCAAACTCCAGCAACTGGCGGGGCGGAATAGACGGGGCCTACACATCGGCCTTGGTCGAATTCTTCACCCGACTGGCCGTCGGCGATGCCGTCGCGTCGGGGCGGAGCGGTATCTTCTCCGAAAACCCCTTCATCGGTATTACCGAGCAGGAGCTTCGGCAGGCGTTCACCTTAGTCAAGGGCACGGTGCCACCGGAAATTGACGCCCAACTGCGCTCGCCGCATCAACGGCCGAAGCAGGTAGATTTCGGCGTCAGAGCCCGGATGATGATCGAGACCACGAACACGCTCAACGAATTCGAGCGCCGCCGCATCATGACCGTGTTCCGGGAACGAGCCCTTGCAAGGGCGAAGAGACAGGCTCTGGCCGGCCCGGTGGACGTGCTGCTGGTCTGCGCCCTCTTGGGCGGCTACGATTTCGAGGCCGGCGCGTTCGAGATGCGAACGCAGGATTTCAAGTATAACTGTCTCGATGCTTCGGTTTCATTGAGCCATTTCAGCGGCGCTTCGCGCCTCCGTGTCGATGCTGGCCGCGTGCCGGAGGCGGTGGTGATTTCCGCAACCGAGGCCGAGGCCGTACGGAACCAGTCCGGCAACAACAATCTCTACATTGCATTTCCTGCAAGGATCGAGGCGCGCGCACCCGAAAAGGCAGGTGCAGCGCCAATGTATCGTGGCACCCGGATCGGCCCGTACCGCGTGGTCTTGCAACGCGATCCGTCACAGGTCGTATACGTGCTCCCGGACAGCGATCTGCCGATGACCGATGACGAGCGCCTAGAAGCCGAAATGAGCGACTTTTCCCGACCGTGGACGCTGCGCCCATCTGACGAACAGCGGCGCATCGCTGCTTCCGCAGAGCGGATTGAGTTCGATCAACTGTCTTCTCTGGCGACGCGGCGGCAGACCGACCCGCTGCGCTTCACCTTCCGGATAGGTGCGCCGGACTGGCCAAACGCCACGACACTGGACGAACTGATGCGGCAAGGCGGCTACAAAATGTTCGGGGGCAGGTTCGTCGTTGAGTTGGCGAAACTCCTCGGCATGCCGACAGGTGCAGTCGGGGCGACGGGGCTGCACACGGTGGGTGAGCCGGTTCTGAGCGGTCTGATCGTCCTGTTACCACGGCCCGCTGGTCAATACGCGTTGCCAGCCGACCTGCCGCCGCGCATTCAGACTGCGCCCGAGATCCGCATGCTGGATTTCGCGGTCTCGGATGCCTTCATTGCGACGATCCAACCGGAAATGGGACTGCCCTTTGCGGGTGACATACTGTTCCTGAAGGCGACACCAGAACGCATCGTTGGTTTCGAAAGGGATTCAAGCCGCCAATACGGCCAAGGCAGGCAGCTCTGGGAAGCGAGCTTCCCGGCGCATCCTGTCGCCGAAGTCTTGGAAACCCCCGCGAGGATAGAACTTGCTCGGCCTTCCGATCTGATCCATGCGGCTGCGGCGAAGGCCGGACTTTCTACGGCCGAGATCCTCGGCCACGTATTCAGCCCGCGCTTTCTCGACGGCGACAGCTTCGGTCGGCAGGATGCGGCCGCGGCGCTCGCGGCAGAGGCGGAGGCCCGCGCCCGGCCCGGCGAGCGGTTGATCGTGACGACGCAGATCGAACTTCGGGAGTATGACATCGCGGCCGGCGGCTGGAACTGGTCCTGGCGCGGACTGAACTTCCCGTCCCGTCTCGATCCCGCCGAAGAGGCGATCCATATCAACCCTCTCTATCCGCTCACTCCTTCCGGTGACCGCATGGGCCAGCTTCCGATGACGCAGGAGGCGGCTCGGACGTTAAGCCAGAGCGAGACCCACCCCACCTATCTTGCCCGGGTCCACATCGAGATGGACCCCACCGAGTTGGAGCGTGGGAACGTGGTCGATAGGGTTTCGGGCGTCAATTTCCCCTACCGAGTGCACGAGATCGAGTTGCTGAAGCCGAACGCCAACCCGGTGATCGACAACCCCGATGCCCGTCTGGCCCGGATCGTGTTCGATGCGACCGCGCCGGAGCCGGAGTCCGCGCCAGAGTCCGGGGCCGACTTGGCCCATTCGGACGAGGTTTTGCGCATTCTCGGCATCGGGATCGGGGATTCGGTCGCCGACGCCGAGGCGGCGCTGCGCGGTCGGATGCCGTCTGGCCAAGTCTACTATCGGTCCCTTGCCGCTCAGCAGAAATTCGGGAGGATCCCCGACGGTGCGAACGAGATCACGCCCTATTTCCACGCGATGTTGTTCGTTGCCGAGGACGGGCGCGATATGGTGGCGCTGTATCGTGAACCGCCGCATATGGATGACCGGGTTTCGGCCATCACCCGCACCCGCCTGTTCGACGACGGGCAAGGCCCGCCAAAAGATGCCGTGATCGCCCAGCTAATGGAAACCTTCGGCGAGCCTTCAGAGCAGCCCAGCGGTGATTCCGGCCTGTTCATGTGGAACGAGGGCGGCAGCATGCGCGTTGAACAAGATGGGTACTGGGTCAACGATGCCGCGCAGGGGGCCTGCCTGAGATCGTTGCTTGCCGCCGGCCGGGTTCAGGAAAGCAACTTCAGAATGGAGCAGAAAACCCGCGCCAACGAGTGGACGCCGCCGGAATGGGCGGTCTGGGTCGACGAAGGCGGGCAGCAATGGCTGCCACCGACGGCAAACCCCCTGGATCCCGTGGCGCTGATCGGCGACAGGTATTCCGAGTGCCGGGGCACGCATCTGTTCGCCTGGCTCGAAAGCGACTCGATCGGACAACTTACAAAGCTCCGCTTTGCCCTCGTGAATCCGTCCTACACTGCTCGGCTCGTTGAGGAAAACCGAGCGAGGATGCTGAGCGAAGGCGGCGGCCGAACCGAAGGGGCTGCCAAGCTCGACCTGTAATCGCGCATTCGTGGTTTTCCGGCTGACTGTTTGGGCACATGGCGTCTGGGTGATGGTTTCAGCGCAGTCAGCGCCGAGGAGTGCCGTCAATGCGGATGACACGAGGTATCCAAGCCGGTTTCGGTGACTCGGTCCATGTCCAGAAGTTCCCGGTTTCGCTGTTTCAAGACTTTGCCCGAGATCACACGCGGGACGTTGATCACGCGGGACGTTGATGATGCATGCGCGTTTTCCGCCGGCACCGGCACCGGCACCTCCATGAGAGGTTGGTGAAGGCCAACAACAAACGCCATACCTTCGGCGCGCATGAACCACGTTGGCACGGTCAGAATAAGCGCTCAAGTTGGATCTCGATTGTGACGCCTCCTAACGAAATCCCGAATTGCCGGTCAGTGTGGCGAGGTCAAAGCTCTACGACACAGAGAACGTCCGCTCCCGGTCCCGTCCCCTCCGCCACCATCACCATTGCGAAAGATCGACCTCACCCGGCCAGCACCGGCATTTTCCCTGTTTTCAAAGGGGTTTGCGGGATGGGTGCGAACCTCTGAGACGCGACGCACCCCCGGTTTCGGTCTCTGAACCGCCCCCGGTCTCTGGTCGAGCGAACCTCGTGCAATTCGGTTCGGTGTGATTTTCACAAGCGTTTTCAATGGCCTGAGTTTCAACCCCGCCAAAACTTCGCCCCCTGTTTGCGATGCCTGCAAGCGGAACATGGCGCGAACAGACAGGAGGCGTAGTGGGTGGTAGGAAGAGTTTGTCGCTGGAAGCAACGAGTATGCGTTGCGCGTCACGCCGATCCTGCCAAAAATATGCCAAATTCGTCATGCAGTTATGACGAAATGCGTCTAGCGGAGCGTGTGGTGTCTGAATGAACTGCTGCGGTGGATGCCCCCACCCAGCGGCATCTCGTATGCCATGATGGTTTCATGAACCAAGTGGAGGGCGCACCGATGACGACGAAGAT
>NZ_FNVD01000059.1 GCF_900108275.1 Jhaorihella thermophila | reverse complement strand
GCCGCCATGCGCGAGGCGGGCTCCGGGCTCAAGACTGCCTGGCGCGGCCAGATCACGGGCGCGGGGCTCGGGCGTCGGCTCGCTAACTCGATCCGAAGCCAGACTTACCCGAAGGCCGGCGAGAGCCTGAACGCCGCCGCTCTGGTCTGGTCCAAGGCCCCGGTCATTGTCGGCGCCCATGACACCGGCCCGCTGATCCGCTCGAAGAACGGCTTCTGGCTGGCGATCCCGCTGCCCGCCGCCGGCAAGGGGCGGCGCGGGGCGAAGCTGACCCCCGGCGAATGGGAACGGCGGAGGGGAATACGCCTGCGCTTCGTCTATCGGCGGCGTGGACCCAGCCTGCTGGTCGCTGACGGGCGGCTCAACGCCAAGGGCCTCGGTGTCGCCTCCCGCTCCAAGACCGGCCGGGGCCGCGCCACCGTGCCGGTCTTCCTGCTGGTCCCGCAGGTCAAGCTGCCGAAGCGGCTCAACCTCGACCGCGACGCCGAGCGGGCGCTCGACAGCGTGCCGGGGCTGATCGTGGCGAATTGGGTAGAGGGCCACCTGAAGTCTTACTAGTGGCTCAGGGCCTGAGCGCATCAAGATGCGGGTTGAGCGAGATGAAATTGGAACAAGAGTCACGAAGCTCCCGTGCCGCGTGGTCCCAAAATACGACATCGACTTGGAAGCCATCGCCAATTAGGGCCTCGACAGTCGGAACGTAGTCGGAGTCTCCCGACACTAAGGTAAAAGCGTCGCCGGGAGTAGCATTGCGATACGCGTCCCTGGTCATCTCAGTAACGATACCGGTATCGATCTTCTTTTCCTTGTTCGCTGCGTTTCTGTCGTGGGTGACGACCTCGAAACCCGCACGTTTTGCTATGTCCCAAATAGCGTCGTTCTCGGGAGGCTTGGAACCAAAGAGCATGGCCCGGGCCGTCTCCTGACGGTCAGTTCCCCCAATGAACTGATAGAGCTTGCCGAAGCTGATCCTGTAGCCGGTGTCGATGATCCGATTGGTCATGGCATAATAAATGTCGAGCGCCATGCCCTGCTGTACTGTGAGCTACTCCCCAATGTCTGGACAGTTTCCGGCTTGATTTAAGCTACTCTTTGCTCCTGCTGACCGGGTTGGGTTTCGTCTTTTCTCAGCCAGTAGACCACGGCTGGGGGTTTGCCGCCAAGGGCGGAATGGGGGCGCTTGCGGTTGTAGAACTCGATCCACTTGCCGACACCGGTCCTGGCCTCTGATCCGGTTTCCCATGCGTGCAGGTAGACGCATTCGCATTTCAGGCTCCTCCAGAGCCGCTCGACGAAGATGTTGTCGAGGAACCGGCCCTTGCCGTCCATCGAGACGCGCACGCAGGATCTGCGCAGCCGGTCAGTCCAGGCGAAGGAAGTGAACTGGCTGCCCTGGTCGGTGTTCATGATCTCGGGTGTTAGCGCCGATGTAAAACTGACCCGGGTCGCCGGTTAAAAACTGGCCCGCCTGTTAACGTGCTCTTCCGGTTTGAGGGAGGGCAGATGCTGAC
>NZ_FNVD01000046.1 GCF_900108275.1 Jhaorihella thermophila | reverse complement strand
CGGCTCGTCGCCGCCTGCCGACCGAAGCTCGTCTTCGGCGAGCAGGTCGCGAGCGCGGCAGTGCTCGGAAAGGTTGGCGGCACGGCTCGAACAGCGACTGAGGGCGCGGCTGGCTGGGCGTGGTTCGACGCTCTGGCGGCTGACCTGGAAGCGGCATCTTACGCCGTCGCGGCGGCCGATCTGCCGGCTGCGGGGTTCGAGGGAACAGGAAACGGTCCAGTGGACCGTTTCCCCCGAGAACGCGCTCCGCACATCCGCCAGCGGCTGTTCTTCGGCGCCGTCGCTCTGGAACCGGGCGGGCTGGGCGACAGCCTCGGCGCGGGATCACAAGGACGGATCGGAATGCCGGTCCGTCCCGATCAATGCGCTGCTGGGCCGGCAGGTCTGGCTCGCGGGCTGGCCGACGGCGATGGCGGGCTCGCCTTCGACGGCAGCGTACAACGCCGCCGGCAACACGGATGCGAGCCGCAGGACGGTGAAGCTGGTGGACTGGTCGAAGGCGCCGACCCCGCCGGGACCTGCGCGACGGACGGCGTTTGGCGAGATCCGGACTGGCTCCTCTGCCGCGATGGCCGCTGGCGGCCCGTTGAACCCGGAACATTCCCGCTGGCTGAGGGGATACCCGGCCGCATGGGGCTTTTGCGGGGCTACGGCAATGCGATCGTGCCGCCGCTCGCGGCGGAATTCGTGACGGCGTTTCTGGAGAGCCTGCGATGAAGCAGAGCCGGATCATGTCGATGGTCGAGGCGGCAACGAATGTCGTCGTCGGCTACGTTCTGGCCATCGCCACCCAGATCGTCGTGTTCCCGTGGTTCGGGATCGAGACGGGGCTGGCTGAGCATCTGACCATCGGCCTCGCCTTCGTCGGTGTTTCGCTGGTGCGGGGCTATGCGCTGCGGCGTCTGTTCGAGGCGATCCGGACGCACGGACGACAATGAGGAACCGCCGCCCCATTCGGGACGGCGGCATCGGGACCGTTGTTGTCCGGCGTCAGTCCTCGACGATCATGTAGGCCCTGCCGCGCCCCTCGGTCTTGTCAGAGGTGATCGTCAGGCCGAGCTTCTTTTTGAGCGCGCCGGCCATCGCACCCCTCACGGTGTGCGGCCTCCACTCGAGGGCGGCGGCGATCTCGTCGATGGTGGCGCCGCCCTCGGCGCGCAGCATCTCGATCAACCTCGCCTGCTTCGTGCCGGTGCGCGTTTCGCGAGTCTTGGGTGCCGGCTTGCTGTCCGGTCGCTCCGGCTCGATGCCGATGGCCGCGAGCCCCGCGTCCGTGATGTGCAGGAGAATGGCGCAGCCGTCCTCGTCGTTGCGCCAGATCCGGTTGAGCGCGGGATCGGCCTTCGCAAGCTGGTCCGTCACCGTCTCGGCGATGAGCCCGCGCTTCAGCAGAGCGCCTATCACTTTCCGCGCGGCGCCTCCGCGCAAGCTGCCGGGCAGCGGCAGGAGGTTGCGGTCCGCGCGTTGTGCGGCGGCCGAGAGGATCACGAGCTGGGTGTCGGAAAGTTTGGTCATCCGGGGTCTCCTTCATCGGGGCCACGACCATCGCGGCCCTTCCATGACCCCAAGCCCGCCAGCGGGCGGGCCGAAGTTCGGGCAAGGGAGGAAATCACTCGGCGTATTCGCCTTCGCGGAAGGCGCTGTCGGTGATGCGCTTCAGGAGGCTGGCGTAGTGTTCGAGGGTGCCGACGTGGCCCCAGTTCACCTCGTCGGGATGGGCGTTGAAGTGGTCGTCGCTGAGCGCCTGAAGGCGGGCGAGCATCTCGTCGATTTCGGCCTTTTTGCCAATGAAGGCGGCAAGTGCGGCTTCTCTGTTGCGCCGGGCCTTGTCGGCGCGGAGTTCGTGTCGGGGTGTGGTCTGGGGGTTCCGGCGGGTCATTTGTGTTCTCCTCACTTTGTCCGCTCGATCATGGCGAGGATGGCGCTGGCCATGCCGCCGAGAAACTCGCTGCGGCGGAAGACGATCTCGTCGATCTCGCTGGCGCGTTCGATGGCAGGGTCGACCGCGAGGTCATCGGCCATGTGCGGCAGCAAGCGGCGGGCTTCGGCGTTGTAGCGTTCGGCGAGGGTCATGGGGGGCTCCGTAGCTGAGTTGCATCGTCCTTGTGATGACAGGTTCGCTCTGGTCGGGAGGCTTATCAACACCATAAGCACATGATTTTGCATGATAATCGGAGCGTGCCATGGAAGGCTTGAGCGAGCGCCAGTATGCCGCCCGTGTTGGCCTGTCGCGCGGCGCGATTCAGAAGGCGAAGGCGACGGGACGGCTCGTTCTGC
This sequence comes from Jhaorihella thermophila, assembly GCF_900108275.1. GTDB lineage: Bacteria > Pseudomonadota > Alphaproteobacteria > Rhodobacterales > Rhodobacteraceae > Jhaorihella > Jhaorihella thermophila. The sequence goes on along the minus strand of NZ_FNVD01000046.1, from coordinate 3,936 downwards.
ACGAAGATGGCAGTATCGACGCGGAGGCCAGCGATGCCCTGCGCGCGCAGGCGACCGATCCTTCGAAGACACGGAAACCTCCACAGCCGAAGCTGACGCCCGTTCCGGAAGCAGCGGTGTCCGCCGTTGGCGAGACGCTCAAGGAACAGGGGATGGCCGCGCCGCCGGTCGGCAGCGGCACCACCTTTCTGCAGGCCAAGACGGCGAACGAAGTGCTGAAGGCGCAGGAGCGGCGCCTCCGGCTGCAAAAGCTGAAAGGCGAATTGATCGACCGGGCCCGCGCATTGTCGCTGGTTTTCCGGCTGGCACGGCAGGAGCGCGATGTCTGGGTCAACTGGCCTGCGCGTGCCGCGGCGTTGATGGCGGCAGACCTCGGTGTTGAGCCCGCCAGGATGCAGAAAGTTCTGGAGAAACATGTCCGTGCCCAGCTCGACGAGCTTTCCGAGGTCAAACCCGATCTCCGGTGAGGATGCGTTTGAGGGCGCGGCGGTAATCCTGCGTGCCTGGGGTGAAGGCCTCAAGCCGGACCCGGACCTGACCGTTTCGGAATGGGCGGATCGGCACCGGATGCTCTCCGGTCGCGCCTCGGCCGAACCGGGGCGATATCGCACGGCCCGCACGCCCTACATGGGCGAGATCATGGATCGGCTGTCACCCGGCGATCCGACACAGCGGATCGTGTTCATGAAGGCCGCACAGGTTGGGGCGACGGAAGCTGGAAACAACTGGATCGGCTTCGCGATCCACCAGGCGCCTGGCCCGATGCTCGCCGTCCAGCCGACTGTGGAACTGGCCAAGCGCAACTCGCGCCCGCGAATCGACCCGCTGATCGACGAAAGCCCGGAGTTGCGCGAACGGGTCAAACCGGCACGCTCGCGTGACGCGGGCAACACCATGCTGTCGAAGGAATTCGCGGGCGGCATCCTGATCATGACCGGGGCGAACTCGGCGGTCGGGCTGCGGTCCACTCCGGCGCGCTACATCTTCCTCGACGAGGTCGACGCCTATCCGGCGTCCGCCGACGAGGAAGGCGATCCGGTCACGCTGGCCGAGGCCCGGTCGCTGACATTCGCCCATCGGCGCAAGGTGTTCCTTGTCTCGACCCCGACCATCCGGGGGCTCTCCCGCATCGAGCGGGAGTTCGAGGCCAGCGAGCAGCGCCGGTTTTTCGTGCCGTGTCCGCATTGCGGCCAGATGCAATGGCTGAAATTCGACCGGCTGCGCTGGCAGAAGGGGCAGCCGGAAACGGCGGAATATTATTGCGAAGGCTGCGAGGTGCCCATCGCCGAACACCACAAGACGGCGATGTTGCAGGCTGGCGAATGGCGCCCGACGGCCGAGGCGGCCGATCCCAATACCGTCGGCTACCACCTCTCGGCGCTCTATTCGCCCATCGGCTGGCTGAACTGGGAGCGGATCGTGCGGGCCTGGGAGGCGGCCCAAGGGTCTGATGAGGCGATCAAGGCGTTTCACAACACGATCCTTGGCGAGACATGGGTCGAGACTGGCGAGGCGCCCGACTGGCAGCGGCTTTACGACAGGCGCGAGCGCTGGAAGCCGGGCATCGTTCCCGCGGGCGGGTTGTTCCTGACGGCCGGGGCGGATGTGCAGAAGGACCGGATCGAGGTCGATGTCTGGGCCTGGGGCCGCGGGCTCGAAAGCTGGCTGGTCGATCACGTCGTGATCGAGGGCGGACCCGACCGGCAGGACGCTTGGTGTGACCTCACTGAATTGCTCGGCCGCACCTGGTCGCATGAGCGGGGCGCGCATTTGAAGATCGCGCGGCTCGCCATCGACACGGGCTACGAGGCCCCGGCGGTCTACGGTTGGGCGCGGGCGCAGGGGTTCACGCAAGTCGCGCCCGTCAAGGGCGTCGAAGGGTTCAATCGCGCCAGCCCGGTGTCGGGCCCGACTTACGTGGACGCGACCGAGGGCGGCAAACGCCTGCGGCGGGGCGCGCGGCTCTGGACCGTGGCGGTGTCGACCTTCAAGGCAGAGACCTATCGCTTCCTGAGGCTCGAACGGCCGACCGAGGAGGAACGGGCTGACGGCGCGGCGTTCTCGCCTGGCACGGTGCATCTGCCGCATTGGGTCGAAAACGAATGGCTGAAGCAGTTCGTCGCCGAGCAACTGGTCACCGTGCGCACCAAACGCGGCTTCGCCCGGCTGGAATGGCAGAAGCTGCGGGAACGCAACGAGGCGCTGGATTGTCGGGTCTATGCCCGCGCCGCCGCCTGGATCGCGGGCGCGGACCGCTGGACCGACGAGAAATGGTGCGACCTCGAGGATCAGCTCGGCGTCGCTGATCCTTCCGCGGATCCCGCGGGGCAGATCAACAGGCAGGCGCGGGCATCGCAGGGCAAACGCCGCTCCGACTGGCTTGGGCGGCGTGGGGGATGGTTCTAATGGCGGATTGGACGGAAACCGAATTGTCGGCGCTGCGCCGGGCCTATGCCAGCGGCACGACGCGGGTCAGCTATGACGGCAAATCCATCGACTACGGCTCAGCCGAGGATCTGCTGGCCCGCATCCGCACCATCGAGCGGGCCATCGCAGGCACGACCCGGCCACTGCCGGTCGCTGGACTCGCAGGCTTCTCGCGCGGAGATCGCTGATGCCAGCCAACTGGTTCGACCGCGCGATAGCCACGGTGGCACCCCGCGCGGCAGCCCGGCGTGTGCTGGCGCGGCAGGCGTTTGAAACCCTGGCGCGGGGCTATGACGGCGCCGCGCGTGGGCGGCGCACCGAGGGTTGGCGCGCGCCGGGCAGTTCCGCCGACACCGAGATCGGCATCGCCGGGGCTCTCTTGCGCGACCGCATGCGGGATCTCGTGCGCAACAATCCGCATGCCGCCAAGGCCGTGGCCGTGCTGGTCAACAACATCGTCGGTGCCGGGATCATGCCGCGCGCCGCCAGCGGCGATGACAAGCTGGACCGCACGGTGGACACGCTCTTCGCACGGTGGTCCGAGGCGGCTGATGCCGATGGCCAGCTCGACTTCTACGGGCTGCAGACGCTGATCTGCCGCGAGATGGTCGAGGCGGGCGAAGTGCTGGTGCGCCGACGCATGCGTCGATCCTCGGACGGGCTGCCGGTGCCGCTGCAATTGCAGGTGCTGGAGGCCGACTTCCTCGACTCGACGAAATCTGGCGCGCTCGGAACAGGTCGGCTCGTCCAAGGAATCGAGTTCGACGCGATCGGCAAGCGCCGGGCTTATTGGCTGCATGCCGAGCATCCCGGCGATGCCCATGGCGCCCTGCGAGCCGGTGCCAACAGCCTCCCGGTCCCGGCCACGGACATTGCCCATGTCTACGAGAAGCAGCGCACACAGGCGCGCGGCGTTCCCTGGGGCGCGCCGGTGATCCGATCTTTGCGCGATCTCGACGACTACGAGGTGGCCGAGATCGTGCGCAAGAAGACCGAGGCCTGCGTCACCGCCATCGTCTTCGGCGATGACGAAGCCCAGCAGGGCATCGCGCCTACGGTGGTCGATGCCGATGGCAACCGGGTCGAGCAGTTCGAACCCGGCCTCATCGCCTATGCCCGCGGCGGCAAGGACATCCGCTTCAACCAGCCGGCCGCCACTGGCGGCTATGGCGAATACAAGCGGGCCAGCCTGCACACGATCTCGGCCGGGTTCCGGGTGCCCTACGAGTTGCTGACCGGCGATCTCAGCCAAGTCAATTACTCCTCGACCCGCGCGGGGCTCGTGGAGTTCCGCCGGATGATCGACGCGGTGCAATGGCAGCTGTTCATCCCGATGCTCTGCGCGCCGGTCTGGCGCTGGTTCACGGAGGCCGCATGGGCGGCGGGGCGCATCCCGACACCGGAGGTGCCCGTGGAATGGTCGCCGCCGAAGTTCGAGGCGGTCGATCCGCAGAAGGACGCGATGGCGAACCTCCTGTCGATCCGCTCGGGCACGATGACGCTGGCCGA
>NZ_FNVD01000031.1 GCF_900108275.1 Jhaorihella thermophila | reverse complement strand
GTGGTCTTGCCCGCGCCGCTCGCCCCGAAGATCGCGGCCTTGACGCCGCGCGTCTCGGCCAGCCGCTGATCGGCGGTGATGATGGGGAGGGTCATGCCGGCACCTCCTGCGGCTTGCGGGGCGCCGCGGGATCACCGCTGGTCACGGCGGCGTAGAGCGCATCCAGCCGATCCGCGTCGGCGAGGCATTCGATCCCCTTGCGCCGCATGAAGCGCCGTGCGTCGTCGAGCAGCGCGGGATCGGCGATCAGATCGGGGATCGCGACATATTCCTCGGCGCTCTCGACGAAGTAGGATTTCGAGCGCAGGTCCTTCACGAGCGGCGCGAAGGCCGCGCAGATCTCCGAGAAATCCGCCTGACCCGACCCGTCGTCCCGATTGCGCAGGATGCGCTTGACCTCCGAGACGATCCCGGTGCGCAGCATGCGCAACGCGCCTTCCTCGCGCGCCTGCGAACAGGTCAGCGGAAAGGCCGCCTCCATGATCTCGTCGGCGATCCTGGGCGCGTTGTTGCCCACACGGGAGGCAAACTCCCAGACGGACGCGGCAAAGGCCGCGGATTGGCTATTCAGCATCGAGCCACTCCTTGATGTTCGTGAAGACTTCGGCGCCGCGGGCGATGGCCCGGGCGTCGAGATGGTGGAACGGATCGTCCCGCGCCTTGCGCATGCCCTGCCGGGCGAGTGCGAGGTTTTCGTCCGAAGCCCATTCGGCGAAGGCCCGAAACGTGCCGGTCACATGCTGCCAGGCGGCGCGCTCGGGCGTCGGCGGGACATGGACGGGATTGCGGCGGCCGGCGGGGCGCTGCGGGCGCATCCCCCGCCTGGCCGCGTCAATCACCATCTTGCGCAGAGCGGCGCGGGTCGGTTCCTCGCCGCGTTCGAGGCGCTCGTTCAGCACGCGCTGGACGATGCCGGGTTCGGCGGCCTCGGCATCGCGGATCTGGCGGGCCTCGTGGATCTGGTCGCGGCGCAGGCCGAGATCAGATGCCGTCGCCTGAAAAGTGTTACCGTTCTCAACCCTTTTGGGTCGACCGGAGGCCACGTCACCGCGGGCCTGCGCGGCATCGTATTCGTCGGCAAGCCGACGCTTGGCACGTGCCTCGATCTCGAGCGCATGGGCCTGCGCGCGATGGGCGGCCGCGACGAGATCGTCATGGGCGCTCTTGGCCCGCTGCAACCGGGCGGCGCGTTTGGCAACGTCATAGGCCAGACCGGCCATGTCGCGCGCCTCGAGCACCTCGGCCGCGGTCTTGGCCCCCGCCAGAGTGCTGGCGGCGCGGTCGATCAGGCTGGGAAGATCCTGTGCCTCGGAGGAAATCGGGGCGATCGCGGTCATCGCGCGTCCTCCCGCGGCAGGATCGCGACCTTCAGCGTGCCCGGCCGCACCGTGCGGGCGGGTTCGAAGCCCTTGCGGATCGCCTCGGGCCATGCGGCGTATTTGCGCTCGGGGACGCGGTACGTGACGTCGACGTATTGCTCGGGATCGTCGCCCGCGGCGCGGATGCGCTCGACCATGGCGGCGAGCTGCTCCTGGTCCCAGTCGACGCGCTTGGGCAGGTCGGCGACCACGGTGAAGTCGCCGTCGTCCAGCCTGACGGTGCCTGTGTCCTTGCCAGCCGCGCGACGGGCTTCCTCGGCGCGGGCGGCGTAGCGGATGTTCAGCGCCCCATCGAGGCGGGCCTTGGCAGCCTTCGCCTGCTTCAGGCGCTCGTCCACCTCGCGCTGCAGGATGGCGAGCAGATCGACGGGCAGCCGGGCGATCTCGGCCGCATCGAGGCGGGAAAGATCGTCCGGCGTGGGCGCATTGGCGGGATAGGGCATAAACGGGTCTCCGTGACTGGCGAAGTGGTCGAGAAAGCGGGCCATCAGGCGGCCTCCGGCTCGGCGAGCAGGCGCTCGAGCGGCATTGGCGCCGCACGCGGCTTCGGCCGGGCGATGGCGAGATAGGCGAAGCGGTCGGGGCCGAGGCGCTCCTGCACGAGATGCACGAGCCCCGCCTCGCAGGCGCGGAAGGCGGCTGAGGCGAGCGCTGCCAGCCGCTGGCGGTCCGTATCAGGCAAGGTCGACATGCCCGCCATCGTGTCGATCCCGAGAAAACCCTGATGGTATTCCAGCCGGTCGCCGGGCGCGGCCTGGCCCACCCAGGCGCAGAACTCGATATCCGTGAGCGGGCGCGCGGCGCGGACTGTGATGAAGGGGGTGTTGCCCATGAACATGATCTCCTCCTTTCGCCTCTACTCACGCCGCGACGAGATCGTCCCACGAGGGACCGAGCCCATGGGCGGTGAGAACGAGCCGGAGATCGGCGAGGCGTCGGTAGAGCGCGGAGCGGCTGCCGAAGCCGTCGGCGGCCAGCGAGGTCACGGAACGATGGGCCAGCGCGCGACAGAACCGGCGGTCGTCCTCCGGCAACCGCGCCAGCGCGGTCCGCAGGGATTCCCGGGTCAGACTGTCCGCCTGCGCGTCGCGGTCCTGTCCGTGCCAGGCGGCAAGGCCATCGTCCTCGCTCAGCATCTCGCCAATGGGTTCACGGGAGCCGGCCAGCGGCAGGTCGAGCGAGAGCAGCGATCCACCCTGCGCCCGACGCTGGCGGTGGTGCCGGATGGCGATCCGCGAACACTGGTTGCGCAGCACGATGTTGGCGAAGGCGCCGATGCTGCCGCGGCTCGCATCGAAGCCTGGAAGCCGGCAGATCAGGTCGACGAGCAGATCCTGGCGGAGGTCGTCGAGATCGGGGGCGGGCAATGTCAGCTTGCGGTGCAGCCGCCGTGCCGCGAGGTCGGCCTCGTCGATCAGCGTGGATAGCTCGGCGGGGGAAATCGGGGAATGCATGTCGTGGTGCCTCGGAACATCATTTCTGTTGTTCCAAGACTGCCCGACAGGCCGACGCTTTCGGTGTGTTTGGCGTGTGCTTGTTGTGTGTGAATTGTGTGCGGAGTGCTCAGTCCTCGATGGCCACCTCTTCGGGTGCCATGCCGAGGCGATAGCCGTAGCCACGCACGGTGACGATCAGGTCGTCCACGGCCGAGCGCGACAGGCCGCATCCGACCAGAGCCTTGCGCAGATCCCGAACGATCTCGTTCGCCGGACGCCCGGTCCGCGCGTCGATCATCTCCTTGCGCAGCACCGGATCGCGCTGCCCGGCCTGTTCCGCGAAAAGCCGGATCAGTGCAAACATCTGCGGCGTGAGATCGAGGCGGCGTCCGTCGAACACCACCGACTGGCGGCTCCGGCTCAGCACGAGGCGAGGCGCGGTGACGGCGATCGGCGAAAGTCGGTCAAACGCGATATTCTCCATACCGTGATCGTCCAACAGCACGCATTCGGCCAGCGAGCGCGCTTCGATGCCGGCCGCCCGCAAATGCAGTTCGGTTGCCGGGTCGACCTCGGTGGCGATGACGGTGATGGGCGCCGATCCGGCGGCCATTCTGGTCGCGAGCATGGTGGCAGGCGCCATCAGCAGATCCGCGTCGTGGCAGAGAAACACGCAGATTCCCGTGGGCAATCGCCCCAGGAGCCAAAGCCCGTCCGCGACAACGGTGGCCGCTGCCGGAAATCCCGCGGATGCCGCCATGGCAGAGATCAGGTTGTCGGCGTCAATACCGAAACGGCGGAGGTCATCTGGCTCAAGCACCACATCCTCCACCGCATCGTGCGGGCAGCACGCGCGCAGTTCGTCGCCCATCTGCCGGATCGGGCGCACATCCAGACCGCACTCGCAGTGCGCGCAGACCGACCAGCTGTCCGCCTTCGGATGCTCGATCAGCACGCGCTTCCTCAGCAGGCGCTCGACCTCGCGCTCGGGAAATCGGCGCAACGCCCGGCCCGAGATCGCGACCTGCGGGCCGCCGTCACTCAGCCGCGTCCACAACCATGCCAGCATCGCGGTCCTTCTCCAGCCCGTGGCGCGCGATCAGCGTGTGGATCGCCTTCTCGAACCGCGTGCGGCGAAACGCGAGCGTTCCCGGTGGCTTCAGCCTCACGGTCACCTGCGCCGGGCGCTTCCCCTCCGACTTCATAAAGACCCGGAAAGAGATCTCGCCGAGCCGCCAGCCCTTGCCGAACCGCACCTCGCTGCCCTCGAAGTGCCGCAGCGCCCCGGCTGGGTCCTTGGACACCCAGCTCCGGACGTAACGCCATTTCCCTTCGGCCTCGTCCCACTCGAACTGGTCCGCGGCGGCGGCCACGATTCGCACATCGAGGATGCGGTCGTCGTAGCGATGATCGAAGGCGAAGTCAGGGCCGGCCTCGCTGATCGGATCAAGGGTGTAAAGATCGCGGGCATCCTTGCCGGAGAAGAAGCCGGGGCGGCCAAGGATCTGTCTTGCGAAGATCTCGGCGAGATCCGCCTGTTGGGCCTTCGCGACCCCGCCGATGAACAACCGAGCCTCTGCCGGGGAGTAGCGCAGCGTGGCGTATTTCACGGCGCGCAGCGGGATGATCTTCTCCCTGTCGCCGTCCACCACGGGTGTCGTCGCGACCGGGGCGCCGTGGCTGACGACGAGGTTGATCTCGCCGTCCTCCTCGTAGGGACCGAGGCGGCAATACTCACCTTGGAGATCGCGGGCGAAGAGCTTCATCGAGGCGACCTTGAATGCCTCGGTGATCTCCGCGGTCAGGTCGGCGCTGACGTCGCGCTCCGGCCCGCGAAATTCGGCCAGCGCTGTCGGGGCTCGCAGTGCATGGAAGTCCGCCGCCGCCTCGAAGACGCTCTTGTGATGCAGGTAGGTGTGCAGCGCGACATGCTTTGGGTCGTGCCTGGCAGGCGCCGATTCCTTCTCGTCCGTCTCAGGATCGGGATAGAGCACAACGCCCTGGCGCCGCGCCTCGTTCAGGATGATCTGCATGCCCTCGTTGCTGCCGAGGTCAGCCACCCGGTGGAGATCGGCCACGATGCCTCTGTTCCACGCCGTGACAGCTGCTTCAAAATGTTTGGCGAGCGCAGATCGGACCACCGAATCTTCGCCATCGAAATGGATGGGCACGTCCTCCGGCTCGAAATGGCGCGCGAAGAGCTCCTCGATGAGTCCCAGATCGATGGTCTTCAGGAACTTCGGATTGACGAATTTCTTGAGATCGGAACCCATTTTGCCTCCTCGCTACCGGCGGTCATGTTCGCTTAATGTTCTATACTCCCAGACAACCGGGAGTCGAGTCCACAAATGCCGATCCACGCGCGCTCGGCTCCCGTGGGACGTCTCGCGGAGGCCATGAGTAGAAGAAGGGTGAGACATCACGGACCCGCCCTTCATGAAACTCCCCAACCCCCTGCCACCCGACCTGCTGTCCCCGGCCGAGCGCCGCGCGGAACTCTGCCGTCTGCTGGCGGCCGGCCTGGTCAGGCTGCGGATGCGGGAGAACGGGCAACTCTCTGCGAAGAAGGGAGAATTTCCGCTACACAACTCACTCGACCAGAGCGGTAGTGCAGGTCCAACCGAACGGAGGACCGCATGACGACCCACGATCCCATTCCCGCGCGCCTGGCCGCGCTCAAGACCATGAAGACGCCGGAACTGAAGGCCCAGTGGCGCGATCTGTTCGACAGCGAGCCGCCGCCTTTCAACCGGCGTTACCTCGAAAGCCGCTTGGCCTATCGCATCCAGGAACTCGCCTATGGCGGGTTGAAGCCCGAGACGATCCGGCGGCTTGAACGGCTTGGTGAGGAGTTTGATGGCGGCGACCGCAAGAAGAGCCGCGTGCGGGCCGATGCCATGCCCATCGCGGGCACGCGGCTGATCCGCGAATGGCAAGGTGTCGAGCATGTCGTCACCGTCACCGCCGACGGGTTTGAGTGGCAGGGTCGGCCCTACAAGTCGCTCTCGGCCATCGCCCGCGCGATCACCGGGACGCGCTGGAATGGCTGGGTGTTCTTCGGGCTCAGGAACCGGAGCCGGCGATGACGGACATCAAGATCAAGCGCCGCTGTGCGGTCTACACCCGGAAATCCTCGGAAGAAGGGCTGGAGCAGGAGTTCAACTCGCTCGACGCGCAGCGCGAGGCCTGCGAGGCCTATGTCGCCAGCCAGCGCTCCGAGGGCTGGGTGCTGGTGCGCGACCGCTACGACGATGGCGGCATCTCCGGCGGCACGCTGGAACGGCCCGGCCTGCAGCGGCTGATCGCCGACATCGAGGACGGGCTCGTCGACGTGGTGGTAGTCTACAAGATCGACCGCCTCAGCCGCTCGCTGGCGGATTTCGCCAAGCTGGTCGAGGTCTTTGACCGAAACGGCGTCACCTTTGTCTCCGTCACCCAGTCGTTCAATACCACCACGTCGATGGGCCGGCTGACGCTGAACATCCTGCTGTCCTTCGCCCAGTTCGAGCGCGAGGTGACGGCCGAACGCATCCGCGACAAGGTCGCCGCCAGTCGGAAGAAGGGTATGTGGATGGGCGGCGTGCCGCCCTACGGATACCGCGTCGAGAACCGGAAGCTGGTGATCGACAACGAAAAGGCTGAGCACGTTCGCTGGATCTTCGCCCGGTTCCTCGACATCGGCTCGGGAACTGAGCTGGCCCGCGAGGTCGCGAAACGCGGTATCCGCACGCCGCGCGGCAACCGGATCGACAAGAAATACCTCTACCGGATGCTGAACAACCGCGCCTATATCGGCGAGGCGGTCCACAAGGGGCAGAGCTACCCGGGCGAGCACGACGCCATCATCGACCGCGAGACGTGGGACCGCGTCCACGCCATCCTGCAGGAGAGCCCTCGGAAGCGCGCCGCCCGCACCCGCGCCGAGACGCCGGCGCTCCTGAAGGGGCTGCTCTTCGGGCCGGATGGCGAGGCGTTCTCGCCCACCCATACCCGCAAGGGCGGGCGCCTCTACCGGTACTATGTCAGCCAGACAGTTCTGAAGCACGGTGCCGGATCCTGTCCGATCGGCCGCGTGCCAGCGGGCGAGATCGAGGCGGCCGTCATCGACCAGCTGCGGGCCGTTTTCCGCCAGCCCGAAATCGTGGCGGGGACATGGAAGGCCGCGCGCGCCCACGCCGACAACATCACCGAGGCCGACGCCCGGACCGCCTTGCAACAGCTCGACCCGCTGTGGGACGAACTCTTCCCTGCCGAGCAGGCGCGCATTGTGGCGCTGCTGGTCGAGCGGATCGACATCGGCACCGAGGGGCTCGACATCCGGATGCGGGTGGATGGGTTGCGCGGTCTTGCGCATGAGATGATGGCCGGCGGCTTGGGAGAAGGCGCATGAAACCTGCCGCCACACCCGACACTATTGTGCTGCACGTCCCGTTCCGTCTGGTCAAACGCGGCGGACGCAAGGAGGTGCAACTGCCCGACGGTGCGCCGGTGCAGCGCCGGACCGACAGCACTCTCGTCAAGGCGCTCGCCCGGGCGTTCCGCTGGAAGCGCATGCTGGAATCAGGCGAATTCAATACCATCAACGAACTGGCCGAGCGCGAAGGGATCGCCCCCTCCTACATGACCCGCGTCCTGCGCCTGACACTGCTCGCGCCCGACATCGTGGAGGCGATCCTGAATGGGCAGCAGGGGCCGGAGGTGACGCTGGGGCGGCTGCTGAAGGGGTTTTCAATAGAATGGGCATCACAGTACGAGATCTCTTGCTGGCCCCTAAAGGTGGCGCCTGAAGCAGCTGGCCGCGCCGCTTGGAGCATCCCGTCGCGTTGATTTTCTAGTCACCTTACGTGTATCATCGTGCATCACTTTGTTGCACCCACCTGCGAATCCGTGTATGAAGAACAATAAAGGAACGTAGAGGCGCGCCACTATGCCTGCGAAGCCCCGGAAGTTTGGCCCACGCCTTACGGTTAGCCTAACCGGCAGTGACTACGACGCGCTCTCTATCCTCGCAGAAAAGGGTGAAGTCTCGGTTTCTTGGGTCATACGCAGGGCTATCGAAGAATACCTTGCAAATCACACTGACGACGTCGAACCGACCCTGCCACTGAGGCGGCTTCAGAAGGTCGAAAAAGCGCAATAGGCCCAATATGATGGCCAAGGGGGGCTGAGTGGTACAGGCATTCGAGAGAACAGAACCAACACTAAAGAGGCTCTATGAAAGAGCTCTACCGGCCAAACGCACTGGTCACCTTTACGGGGCCTTTCCGTATCCCACAAAAATCTCTCCTGAAGCCATCGCCCTCTTCATTGCTGCACACACCAAACCTGGCGACACGGTTTTTGACGGATTTGCCGGCAGCGGCACAACCGGTCTCGCAGCATTGCTGTGTGAAAACCCCACGTCTGAGTTGCGGAGCGAAGCCGAGCGCCTTGGCTTGGATGTGCAGTGGGGCGCGCGCAACGCGGTGCTATATGAGCTGGGCGCGCTCGGATCCTTTGTCGGGCAAACCCTGACCAATCCTCCCGATCCCAAGACGTTTCGCCAGGCAGCCGAAGCTCTGCTGCGCGAGGCGGTGGTGGAAGATGGTTGGATGTACGAAGCGATCGATCCCGAGGGGAAGAGCGGGGCCATCCGTCACGTCATCTGGAGCGATCTCATCGCTTGCCCATCTTGCTGCCGCACGGTTGCATTGTGGGATTCGTGCGTTTCGCTCGGACCGGCGCGCATCGCCTCTAAGTTCACCTGTCCGAGTTGCGGTCATGAAGGGAGCTTTGATGGGGTTCGTCGCCTGACCGAAGAGGTGGCCGACGAGATCACAGGCACGCTTACCGCGCAACGGGTACGGCGGCTTGCCCGTGTCTACGGCGTCACGGGCAAGAAGCGCTGGTCTCGTCCTCCTTTGAAGTCCGATATGCAGCTCCTCGAAAAGATTGCTGCACAACCGCTTCCGGACGGGGTGCCATCAGTCGAGATTCCTTGGGGCGATCTTTATCGCAACGGCTATCATCAGGGGATCACCCATCTGCATCATTTCTACACACGCCGAAATCTCACAGTTTTCGCGCGGCTATGGCAGCGCGCCAGCAAGTACCAAGGGAGCCTGCGGGACGCCTTGAGATTCTGGCTCCTGAGCTACAACGCCTCACATGCGACGATCATGACGCGCGTGGTTGCGAAGACGGACCAGAAGGACCTTGTCGTTACCAGCGCGCAGCCGGGTGTCCTCTATGTCAGCGGACTTCCGGTGGAGAAGAACCTGTTCGCAGGGTTGCGCCGCAAGCTCACCACAATAGCGAATGCATTCGCCGTCATTCATGGGCGCAAAGGCATGGTCGAAGTTCATCAGGGGTCATCGTGCCATGTCAGCCTGCCGGATGGCAGCATCGACTATGTCTTCACCGATCCGCCGTTTGGCGGGAATATTCCTTATGCCGAAATCAACTTCCTCAATGAAGCGTGGCTGTCCCGCTATACGGACCGGACGGACGAGATCATCGTCAGCAGCAGTCAGGAGAAATCAATTGAGGACTACCAGAGCCTTCTGACCGCTGCGCTTAGCGAAGTGAACCGCATCCTCAAGCCGAAGGGGCGCGCAACACTGGTCTTCCACTCCGCATCCGCGGATGTCTGGAACGCCCTGCAATCGGCTTACACCAATGCGGGCCTCGGCATCGAATGTGCGGGTATCCTGGACAAGACGCAGGGCAGCTTCAAACAGGTGACGACAACAGGAGCGGTGCGCGGCGATCCGGTGTTGCTTCTCTCGAAAGTCGAGGCGAAGCAGGATGACCGGCCAAAAGATTCGGTGTGGGCGGTCGCCGAGCAGCTTCAGCAGGCATCGCTTTCTCTCGACCCCTCCGAGCAGACGGCGCAGCGGCTCTACTCCCGCCTCATCAGTCATTTCCTTACCAATCACCAAAAGGTCCCGCTCGATGCTGACGATTTCTATCGCTGGTACAACGCGCAAAGCGGCGTGAAGGTGACCGATTGTGCGGGGCTCTGAACCGAAGACAGTAGCTCACGATGCGGCCCGCGCATTTGAAAGCGCGTTGCCGCCTGCGCAGCGCAAGGCGCTTGGGCAGTACTTCACTGGTATGCGCCTCGGCCGCGCGCTTGCACATTTCGCAGTTGGCGAGAAAACCGAGCGTGTTCTCGACCCTATGGCGGGGCATGGCGATTTGTTGGACGCAGTGCATGAAGCGGCGGCGCGCGTCGGTGCAACTCTGTCCCGCATTGACGGAATCGAGATCGATCCCGCCACAGCCGAATTTTGCGAATATCGCCTAAGGACTCTCGCCGGACCGGGCGACGCCGCGCCAAGGATCATCTGCGGCGATGCGTTCGATCGTCGGTCCTACGAGGGTCTCGGCGTCGAACCGTATGATCTCGTTATCACCAATCCGCCCTATGTCCGGTATCAATCGTTGAACGGTCGCGCCGACAAGGTCCGGCGGGGTCTTCTCGCCGCGGCAGATGAGCTTCTTGATGGCGAGGCGCGCGCTATCTGGACGGCTCTCGCGGCAGGCTATTCGGGACTGGCCGACCTCTCGGTTCCGGCTTGGCTCCTGAGCGCGCTGCGTGTCCGTCCGGGCGGGCGCCTTGCGCTGGTTGTCCCGGCGACATGGCGTTCGCGCGCCTATGGTGATGTGATCCGCTACCTACTTCTTCGCTGCTTTGCCGTAGAGATCATCGTCGAGGATACCCAGCCGGGCTGGTTTTCCGATGCCTTGGTGCGCACGCACCTGGTGATCGCGCGCCGTTTGTCCGACGACGACCTTGCAGTTCCACTCAGCGCGCGGGAGCGCTGGACCGATGCACGCTGGATTCAAGTCGCGCCGGCGGCGGCAGACGATATGTCTCTGGTCGGCGCAGCTTTCCCCGATGTGGATCCCGAGGCTGCGTTTGCTAGCTGGGTCTACTCCGGGCGCGAACAGCGATTAGGCATCGACTCTCGGGACTTTTCCTTCGCGGCCGAATGGGCGGCCCTGCGGGGCACAGCCGGCAACCGTCCGTGGTTTGCCGAGCTGGAACCTGGGGGGCGCGATCTACCACTTCGTGCTACCGGCGCGGCATCCGGACCGCCGGTTCCCGAAGCGATGCTGGATTTGCTGCCGGAGGAATTTGACGGTTCGGTCCTTTGCTCTCTGGAAGAGCTCGGCCTGCATGTCGGACAGGGCCTTCGCACCGGCTGCAATCGCTTCTTCTATTGCCGAGCATTGCACGAATCCGATTCCGCCACAATCGAGGTGGAGCTCGATGCTGCCTATGGCAGCAGTGTCCTGGCCGTTCCGCGAGATGCGGTGCGTCCAGTGCTGCACCGGCAGGCTGAGCTGGAAGGTTGGCGCAACGGCCATATACCGGCAACACGTGTTCTCGATCTGCGCGGTTGGATCTTGCCCGAGGACGCCGAAGCTGCCCGCGCTGCGCAGCGGAGTTATGAGATTGCTGGCATTGCGCCGCCCCGGCAGATGCCCACGGCACTTGCCGAGTTCGTGCGGCGGGCCGCTGCGCAGCCGCTCGGTGCTGGCGAAGCCGCGAAACCCGTTTGCGAACTCTCTGCCGTGAGAACCAATGTCAGGGCAGCGCGCCCGGCGGCACCACCACGATTTTGGTATATGCTCCCTGACTTTACGCGCCGGCATCTGCCTCACGCTTTTGTGCCGCGGATAATCCACGGGAGCCCGCAAGTCTACCGCAATTCAGAGGAACCGATCGTGATCGACGCAAACTTCTCGACGTTCTGGCCAGATGATGACGGCTGGTCACCCGGCTCTCTCGCCGCCTTCCTCAATAGCGCCTGGTGCAAAGCGGCCATGGAGGCGGTCGGGACGCCGCTTGGTGGCGGCGCACTTAAGCTCGAAGCGGTCCATTTGCGCGTGATGCCGGTTCCACGCCTTAGCAGGGCTGCAATTGATGAGATCGATACTGTATGCGCAGCGCAACAGAGCGAAGAGCGCACGCGGCAGGCGATCGACCGAATCATTCTCCGCGCACTGCTCGGCACCACGACGTCGGCGGCGGCGTTGGACCGGTTGGCGCAAGACCTTTATGGGCGGCTTTCAGATATGGGCGCTGCGCGCCAACGAGGTGCCGCATGAGCGCAAATATCGAGCAGGCCCGTGAAACACTGATACGCTGCCGCGGACTGCGCGAGAAGGGCGCCGTCGAGGCGGTAGTGCGCGGCGAGTTCCAGTCGCGCCTGCGCAGTATCTTTCCCGGCAAAGACGACGAGCGCTGGATCAATCACTATAGCGAAGGCGCCGAAGCTCACACCAAGGTCGGCACCAAGACCGGCAGGGCGGCGGACCGTTTCATCGATAACCTCGTCGGATCGACAACGATTGAATACGAAGCCGATCTACGGATCAAATCGAAGCGCGACGAAGGTTACAGTCAGGTCAGGGAACATGCTGCCGGGCTCATTCGCGCCGGCGCGAAGGATTCGCAAGTTCGCGGCATCCTCTCCGACACCGTTGAATGGTATGCCTACGACGTGGCGCTGCGTCCCGGCGTCGATCCGGCGAGTTGCACCGCCGAAGACATTCAACTCACCGAAGTCGAGACATTCACTGAAGGCAGCGATGACGCCCACGCAGCCGAACGCCTGACTCTCTTCCTGCGACGTCATCTGGCGCGCGAACAGTCGCGCCCGCTGATCGCGGAAAATCTCTCTTTCGATCTCGGTCTGGAAAGCCCTGCCTACCGGCGCAATGTCGATGCGCTGACGATGCTGGTCGAGACGGGGCGCGAAAGCGAGCCGTCCATCGCGCTCGCCACCGATCTGTGGTCGCACTTCGTCGATCATCTTGAAGGTGCCGGCGGCGCGTTTCGCACCGGGCCTTATGTCGACGAGATCTATCTGAACATTCTCGCTCGGCTGCTGAGCGCCAATGCGCTGGCCGGTTCCGCGATCGTCAGTGCGGATGACGAGCTGCAGGCAATGTTGAATGGCGCTTACTTTCGTGATCGCTATCAGCTCGAAAATCTCGTAGAGCAGGATTATTTCGGGTGGATCTCAAGCCCAACGCATATTGGCGGCTTTCTACCCGTCGCCCGCGAGATCCAGCGCGACCTCTACGCCTATGATTTCTCACGGCGCGCCGAAGAGGACTTGTTCGGTCGTCTGATGGCCCAGCTTGCCCGGCGCAGCCAGCGCAAGTTGCTAGGACAGGAATGGACTCCAGGCTGGCTCTCCCGCCATCTTGCCGAGCGTTGCCTAGATCTGTTGCCCGACGGTGAAGCACCCGCGATCGTTGATATGTGCTGCGGCTCGGGGGCAATTCTGGCCGAAGTTATCAAGGCCGCGCGTGATCGCTACGGCTGTGCCGACATCACCGCCCTGCATGAGGTCGTCACCGGCTTCGACATCGACCCACTCGCGGTCGCGTTGTCGAAGACGACCTGGGTGATCACCCTAGCGGCAGAAATCAACGCCGCCGCCGCGCCGGTGACCATACCCGTGTACCATGCCGACTCGTTGTTTGCCGTGACGCCGGTCTCGGCATCAATCCCGATGCTCGGCGATGGCGACATGATCGACATCACGCTCGATGGCGAGACGATCAAGCTACCGGCGGGACTTGTCCACCCGGACTATCGCGAGCTATTCGACCGGATCGTAGATTGGGCCTATGACGAGGCACACGATATTGGCGCCCCTGCGCTCACGGAAGATGACGCCACCGCGACACTCGATACGGCAGCAGCGGCGAGCGGCGTAACCCTGCCCTCGGAGCTCCGGCAGGCGGCGATCGCCGCGGTACTTGCGCTCGCAAACCGCATGAAGGAGCTTGCCGCTGCCGGACGCAACGGCATCTGGGCTTTCATTCTACGCAACACCTATCGGCCCGGCTTGCTCGCTGGGCAGTTCAACGGCCTCGTCAGCAATCCACCCTGGCTGGCGATGAGTGCACTTGCCGATAATCCCTACCGTAAGGTGCTCTCGCGCCGCGCAACGCTGTACGGCGTGAAACCGGCAGGGCAGTCTTTCCTGCATCTTGAGCTCGGGACGACCCATCTGTTGCACGCCGTTGACCGCTATCTCAAGCCGGGAGCGGCCGTTGCCTGTCTTGTGCCAGGCACGATCTTCAATGGGACTCACCATGAGCGGTTCCGGCAGCGCGCCTATCTGACCAGCGCTCGCCCGGTTCCTTTTTACGTTTCTGAAGTCTGGCAGGTTGCGCCAGGCACTTTCAAGTATCCTGGTGCCGCGCTGATCGGGCACAAGGAAGCGAACCCCGGTGCTGCCAACAAGCCGCCGCAACGTGGCTTTGTTGCCCAGCAGGACGGAACCAAAACAGCAGAGTTCTCCATCCGCAAGATAGGTGCGGCGCGCACGGCGTGGGTGCTGGAAAAAGGCGGGATGCCCGCCGCAGCCGCAGGCAACGAAGAGGTATCACAGCAGGGCGCAGACCTTATGCCCCGTGTTGCAGTCTGCGTGGAAATCCTGAACGACTCCGGCAGAGAATATCGCGTTGATACCCCAACACCCGATTCGAGATGGGGCTTTACAGTCAAGCAGGTGAAGAAACTCTCCGGCGCGCTCTTCCCTGGGTATGTTGCGCCGCGCTTCATCCATCTGATGGCCCAATCGGAAAACCTGCTGCCATTCGTCTTCGGTGACGACCGCGCCCCGGTTGCCATTCCGGCAAGCCGCGATGCTACCGGCGCGTGGCAGATTTACGAGCCCTCTGAAATCCGCCGTATGGGCTTCACCCATTCCGCGCGCCGTTTCACTGCAATCAATACGCGGCTGGCAAGTGTAGGCGCCGGCAACACGCTCGAATTCAGGATCAATGTTCGCAACAAGCTGACCAATCAGCAATTCGGCGATGCCGGCTGTCTCGTTCTCTCGGGTGCAGGCGGCAAACACATCTGTGCTGCATGCCTGCCGCTGACCGAAGCCGATGAGCTCGTCATTGATCAGACCTTGTACTGGCAGGTTGTGCCGGACGAGGACGAAGCGTGGTTCAGAACCGGTGTGCTCAATAGCAGCGCGTTGACCGAAGCGATCCTGCCGTTCAATCCCGAAGGGGATTTCGGGCCGCGACACATCCACACGCTTCCCTATCGGCTCATGCCGGCCTTCGATTCGGCGAATGACGATCACCAGCGTATTGCAGAACTTGCGCGCCGGCTCGCAACCTTCGCGACTGCGACAGTCGCCGGAGATGCGTATATCGGCGATCCGAGCCGGTCACTGCCGGTACGGCGCCGAAAAATGCGCGAAGCGCTGGCAGAAACGGACGACAAGAAAGAACTCGAACAACTCTGTGCCGCGCTGCTCGGCACGAGCGCGCCTGAAAGCGAGCCGGAGGTGGGCGGGACGGATGGCACATGAACCAAACCCCAACGATCCTCAAACTGAAGATTGACCGGTTTCGCAATCTCCAAGCGCTTGACAGGAAACCGTCCTCCGGAATGAACATCGTGCTTGGCGCGGCGATGCCCGAAAGACCACCATCCTTGATGCGATTGCGCTGTTGCTCAGCCCTTCCAACAGCATTGTGCTTTCCGACGCGGATTACTGGCAGCGCAAGGTCGAAGACGAATTCGTTATCCAACCGATCCTCGCGCTGCTTGCAGCGGGCTGGCCCGTGGCGATGATCTGGGAATGTGCCTTGCGAAAGCCCGAACAAGTCACCGTAGCCACCGACCGTCTTTCGTTATGACTGCTGAATCAACTTGACACGCTCGAGTTCGGCGATCGCGAGGTTTCGGTCCCCACAAGAGGAAACGAGGATATCAGCTCTTCCAGCTGACCTATTCAGCCAAGGCGACGATGCGGCTGTTGAATGTTCGATGCGGGTTCCTTCTCTCGAACGCCACTGATATCGAAGTGTTCAGGTTGCGTTACAAAATAATAACGTGTTTCCAGAGCCTTGCGAAAAATTCACCAAGCCCGCTCAGTCAACAGGTTCAGAGAATATCGGCCCGGAGAGACCAATTCTGGCAGTTTCCCACCGGCGAAGGTGAACAGCCCATCGGCGTAACCCTTGAAAACAAGGGCAAAATTCCGGGCACGCTGAGGAAGAGAAAAATTCCGCGAAGGCAAGTGGCGGAGGGGAAGGGACTGGGGGCGAACGTTCTCCCGAGACCCAACGGGGCTTGTTCCGGCCAGCTCCGTAAAGGCGGCACGCTCGGC
>NZ_FNVD01000020.1 GCF_900108275.1 Jhaorihella thermophila | reverse complement strand
GTGGTCTTGCCCGCGCCGCTCGCCCCGAAGATCGCGGCCTTGACGCCGCGCGTCTCGGCCAGCCGCTGATCGGCGGTGATGATGGGGAGGGTCATCGATCCGCCCCTTCCGGCTTGATCTCGACCTTCAGCGCTCCCGGCCGCACGGTGCGGGCGGGCTCGAATCCGGCGCGGATCGCTTCGGGCCAGGCGGCGTATTTGCGCTCGGGCACCTTGTAGGTGACATCGACATATTCGGCGGGATCGTCGCCAGCGGCGCGGATGCGCTCGACCATCGCAGCGAGCTGCTCCTGGTCCCAATCCACCCGCTTGGGCAGGTCGGCGACCACGGTGAAGGCGCCATCGGCAATGCGGACGGTGCCGGTGTCCTTGCCGCAGGCGCGGCGGGCCTCGGCGGCGCGGGAGCCGTAGCGGACATCCAGTGCGGCGTTGAACCGGGCGGAGACGGCGCGCATCTGGCGGGCGGCCTCGGCGATCTCGCGCTGCAGGACGGCGAGCAACTCGACCGGCAGCTGGGCGATCTCACCGGTGGAAAGGTTGAGCAACTCGTCGATGCTCGGGGTGTTTTCGGGGTATGGCATGTTGATCTCCTGTTGGGGGATGGGTGTCAGGCGGCTTCGAGCAGCCGCATGGACGGGGACGCGCCGGGCGGGCCGGGTTTCGGACGAGCGATGGCGATGTAGGCGAATGCGTCGGGGCCGAGCCGGGTCTGCACGAGATGCACCAGCCCCTGGTCCGCGGCGCGCATGGCCGCAGCGGCCACCTGTTGCAGGCTGCGCTGTTGCTCGGTTGAGAGCCGCGAGACGACCGAGGTCGCATCCACCGCGAGGAAGCCCCGGTGATAGACCAGCGTCTCGCCAGGCTCGGCCTGCGCGATCCAGGCGCAGAGCCCGACCTCGTCGAGACCGGGGCCGTTCAGCCCGTGGATCGGCACCACTTCGGCCTCGGTGATGGGCGACAGGCGTCCCATCACGCCGCTCCCGGTGCGGTGTCGGCGGTCTGTTGCAACTTGCTGCGCTCGAAGGCGATGATGTCCTCGAGCCGGTAGACCACCCGGCCGCCGATCTTCATGTAGGCGGGACCTTCACCGGCCCACCGCCAGCGTTCCAGGGTGCGGTGGGAAATGGTCCAGCGCCGGGCGAGTTCCTTCTGGTTGAGACAATGTGGTTTCCGCATCGTGCTTCCCCTCGTTGTTGGCTTCGGGGACGTGATGCCAAATCCTGCAAGGGGATGTCGTCAGGATCAGCGGGGGATTCGGAGGGGGATCAGTTGCGCCATGCGGCAGTGGGGTTTCCGGCCAGGTGGGGGATGGGTGATCCCCCACCATCCCCCAGCCGATCCCCCTCTAGCGCGATCCGCGAGTCGGATCGTGAGGGAAAGAGGCGACTCAGTCGACGTTCAGGCGATAGCCGCCCTTGCGGTCCGAGCGGATCAGCTGTCGCCAGTTCTTCTTCGACTTGAACACGTCGGCCATGCGCAGGCTCTTCGAGCCGGCCGTGCTGAGGATCGCCTTGCCGTTCTGCCAGGGCTCGCCCACCTGTGCGGCCGCGTGCAGCGCGCGCACCACCTCGGCCTGGATCGGGCCCAGCTTGAAGCGGTAGCCGTTGCAGCGCACGTCCTGGTAGTCGGCGGAGACGATGAGGGTGTTCTCTTCGCCTGCTCCCGAACGACCGGAGAATCCGGATTGGATTTCAAAGCGATCTCGCTCATCTCGCCGCAGAAGGAGATCCCCGATCATCACGAGGACCGGCTCCGCGCCGTCCTGCACCACTGCGTAGCCGGCCCGGTCGGTTCGGAATGCGCTCACATGGATTTGGCCACTACGAAACATTTGAAAGACGTCCTGCGCGTGCAGATCCAGAAGGCCGTTGAAGCGGGTCTGCTCCCACGGCACCGGGAAATGCTCTCCTTCCGGCGTCTCCTCGAAATCACCGAACTCGATCGGTACGCCGAAGACCCGTACCGACAGCCGCAGCCTGTCGTTCTCGGCGAGATAGACAAGGTCATCCTCGCTGATCGACCAGCGCTCCAGGATCTCGGGCAGCGTGAAATACAGCTTCTCGATAAGCACGCGCGCCCTCCGAATCCCGTCCCAATTGTTTACCCTTTGTTCCTATTCGCTTGACGGCGCGCAATCAATCCTGTTTTATCCTATTTCATCCACACCTCGCTGGGGACAACATGACCTTGCATCACACACTGGCCGACCGTCTCAGGGCCCGCGCGCACCAGCTTGGGCTCAGCCCCGCGCATGTGGCGGAGATGGCCGGGGTCAACCGCTCCTTCATCTACGACATCCTGCGGGGCCGTTCGACCCGTCCGAACGTCGAACGCCTCGGCGCCGTGGCGCGGGTGCTGAAGGTGGAGCGCGACTGGCTGATCCACGGCATCGGCGATGTCGAGGGCACGCCCCCCTTTATCGAGAACCCGGACGAAGCCTTCGTCTCCATCGCCCACGCAAGCCCGCGCCCGTCCATGGGCGGCGGCGCGGTGGTGCAGGATCACGACGACAGCGCCGGACGCGCCTATCACTTCCGCCGCTCCTGGATAAAGGGCAGCCTCGGCGCCAGCCCCTCGCAGCTGCGGATCATGCATGTGGAGGGCGACAGCATGGCGCCGACGCTTCTCAGCGGCGACACGGTGCTGGTCGACATGACGCGCCGCACGCCCAACCCGCCCGGCATCTTCGTGCTGGACGACGGCATGGGGCTGGTCGCCAAGCGGCTCGAGCATATCCCCAACAGCGACCCGCCCGCGGTGCGCGTCATCTCGGACAATCCCGTCTACAGCCCCTATGAAAGAACGGCCGACGAAATCCACATCGTCGGCCGCATTCGTTGGTTCGCGCGGGAGATATAGAACAGGCAACACGCATCTATCTCAAGAATTCACGCCAACTTGTATTCCGCGTTGATCGCTGCGTTTTCTAGTTTGTTTCGAAAGCAATCGATTAACCAGATTACTTCATCCTTGACAGAATCAATTTCCTCACCGTCGATATCTTGAGCTTCTCCGTGCGCAATATGATTTCTTTTTGCTACAAGGCCGGCGTCAATAAATAATTCCTTTGGCTGAAAATCAGAGTAATTGAGCCCGAGCGACCGACAAATATCCCTGAGCACATCCGAGTTCAGGTTTGACTTCGTTGAAATAACATCCTTGTAGCGCAATCTAACCCTGTCCTCCGAGCGGCTAGAAATCGCTTGGCAGACCCCCTCAAGGGCAAAGCTACCGCTTCCAAGTAGATCAGCTTGAAACTCTTTGATCAAAAAAAGCGACACAAAAGGCCAGTTCAATTCGCAAAGTTTCAGCCCCTGCATCGAAACAAATTCCAGATAATAATGAGATGATTTCTTGACGAAACCTTCCCAATGCGCGTACGCGATGGGCAGAAATGACCTGCGAACAGCACGTTGAGCATCAACCGAAACACTCGTCGAGAAGCACTGGCTACGAAGAGCGGCAATCTCTCGAATTCGCCACACCCTCTCGCTGCTGATACGGTCAAGAAGTTGATCGACTGTGCGGACTTTCATTGATTAGAAAAATGCTCTCGCGCGAAAGGAACTATACGGCGCAACCTCCTAGCAGCCGTGATCCCAGACGCCGCCCAATCTGTGAACTGCGGTTCGGACCAAATCTCTTGTATCGCGGCAGATAGATCTTCACGGAGCGTTCCTCTCTCAAGGTTCCAGGCCACACCGCATGCGACCGCCTCGTACTGCGACACAAGAAAACCGCCCTCATGGCGTTGTTTCGCGACGCTGTAGCGCTTGAATGCTTTGTCACCAACCGCCGCCCGCAGTGCCTCGAAGGTTCCCACAAATCTTCCCTGCCAGTGAGCCCTATCGAACTGCGCATCCCTTGCGATCGAGATCATGCGCTCGTTAAGGTAAGCCCCTACATCGCCAATGCTGCTGAGTTCATCGTCTGGCGCCTCCGCCAAAATCAAGAAACGCAACACCTGCTCCATATCATACGCTTCAAGCAACGGCTTATCACTGAGCGCAATTGTTTCCTGAAACGCATCAACTCTCTTGAGTGCATCAAGCCAACTGTAGAAATCACGATTCACCATTACGAGAATGCAGTTCCGAACCTCTTGAGCGCTTAGCTGAGTTCCGCCAGTGTTTAGTCTTTGAAAAAGCTCAAATTTTGTATTCTCGTCGCTCTCCTTCAGCACAATGCTCACATGGATTTTTGCCCTCTTGATGATCCGCCGAAGCGAATCGGGTAGAGCATTGCCTTCTTCTTCCGATTCCCAAAGAATATTTCTTAGCGACGGCAAATAACTTGTACTGTTCAGTTGGAGCGGTGGTACTGGGTTTCCATCTTCATCCCGCAGAATGCCAACAAATTGAAAGATTGTTGATAGCCTCTGAAGACCATCAATAACATCCCATACTCCATCTTTCCTCTGACTGACGAAGATTGGAGGCAGGGGGATTCCGAGCAATATCGATTCAATAAGGTTACTTTTCTGCTGGTCGGTCCAGCGGTAGAATCTTTGGAACTCTGGATGTATATCTAGATCGCCATCCTGATAAAGGTTGATCCACTCCCCAATCGACATTGGATAGTCATCGGTTCGAATATCTTTCCGCGCCTCATCAACTTCTTCCATGATCGACATTACTATAGAGGACTCCATTTTTTTACTTCGTGGAAAACCATGTTGCCAAAGCCCCCACGCCCATGCAGCGATACTATGCGGGTTCCTTTTGGCTAGCAATGTTCGATTTGATGCAGACCACCATAGACCGGCCGTCTACAAAGCCATCTCTATTGCGGACCCGAACAGCTACGCTGCTCTACTCACTGCCACCGTACCATATTGATTTCCCTTGAAATCCTCCCCCGCGCGCGGCGAACACGAAGCAAACTGCCTCAGGAGGTTCGCTCCCCATGCCCGACGATCTGTCCTTCGCGCCGCCCGCCGACACGCTCACGACCAACCAGCGGCTCTCTGAACTGGCCGATATTATCGCCAGCGCCATTTCGCGCGCCAACCCGCTGACCACGCACGAGAATTCCCCCACCGACCCAGACAGTTCGCTGGACATTCTCGCCCTCAGACGCCGTCGTCGGAGGCAGTTGCGAAACCGAGTTGGAGGCGAGGAATGAGACACACTCGAACGAAGGAAAACGCGGCGGGACGGTCCGACGTCCTGGCGGAACTAATGGCCCTGAGGGCGATGAGCGTGGCGCAGTTGCGCGAGAAATGGGAGGCGCTGTTCGACGCGCCTGCGCCGAATGGCAGCCGCGGCAATCTCGAGCTTCGGATGGGCTACCGCATCCAGGAACTGGCCCTTGGCGGGCTGGGGCGCGAGACCCGGCGCACGCTCGACGCACTCGCCGAGGAGTTCGCCGCCGGCAAGCTGGGCGGCATGGTCTCCGACCCGCGCAAGCCCGCCCCCGGCACCAAGCTGGTGCGCGAATGGGAGGGTGAGGAGCATGTCGTCACCGTGCTGGCGGACGGGTTCGAATGGCAGGGGCGGCGCTTCAAGTCGCTCTCGGCCGCCGTGCGCGCCATCACCGGCGTGAACTGGAACGGCTGGCGCTTCTTCGGCCTCGACCGGACGGGAGGGGTGAAATGACCATGACACAAACGCCCGCCCGCCGCCTGCGCTGCGCCATCTACACCCGCAAGTCCACCGAGGAAGGGCTCGACATGGAGTTCAACAGCCTCGATGCCCAACGCGAGGCCTGCGAGGCCTATATCGCCAGCCAGCGCGCCGAGGGTTGGGCCTGCCTGCGGGAACGCTACGACGACGGCGGCTTTTCCGGCGGCACGCTGGACCGCCCGGCGCTGAAGCAGCTGATCGCCGATATCGAGGACGGGCTGGTGGACGTGGTGGTGGTCTACAAGATCGACCGGATCAGCCGCGCGCTGATGGATTTTTCCAAGCTCGTGGAGACCTTCGATCGCCACGGCGTAACTTTCGTCTCGGTCACGCAGTCCTTCAACACCACCACGTCCATGGGCCGGCTGACGCTCAACATCCTGCTTAGCTTCGCCCAGTTCGAGCGCGATGTGATCGGCGAACGCATCCGCGACAAGGTGGCGGCCTCGAAGAAGAAGGGCATGTGGATGGGCGGCTTCGTCCCGCTCGGCTATGACGCCGTAGACCGCAAGCTGGTGATCAACCCGGCCGAGGCCGAGAACGTGCGCACCATCTTCGAGCTTTTCGCGCGGTCAGAGACCACGGCCTCCGTCGTGCGGGAACTGGACGCGCGCGGTATCCGCTCCAAGCGGGGGCGGCCCATCGACCGGGGTGCGCTCTACAAGCTGCTGCACAACCGCATCTATCGCGGCGAGATCACCCACAAGGGCGCGGTCTATCCCGGCGCGCATGAGGCGATCATCAGCTCCGAGCTGTGGGATGCCGCCCATGCCGTTCTCAAGGGCCACACGCACGCTCGCGCCGGCCGCACCCGGGCGGCCGCGCCAGCCCTGCTGCGCGGGCTGATCTTCACCCAGACCGGCGCGGCGATGACGCCGCACCACACCAAGCGCAAGGGCAAGCGATACTGCTACTACACCTCGATGGACGTGATCCGGGACCGCCCAAGGGCCGAGTTGCGCGGGCCGCAGCGGCTGCCGGCGGCGATGGTCGAGGAGGCGGTCATCGCGGAAGTGCGCCGGATGCTGCGCACGCCAGAGGTGGTGGCGCGCACGGCACGGACGTTGACGAAAGAGCGCCCGGATCTCGACGAGAACACCGTCGTCGCCGCGCTTGGCCAGTTCGATGACATGTGGGCCGCGTTCGCCCCTCGTGACCGTCCCCCGGACGGTCACGCGAGACGGGGCTCACTCCCGGCCGAACAGGCGCGCGTGGTGCAGCTCTTGGTGGCCCAGGTCACGGTGGGTGAGAACGGCATGGACATCGACCTGCGCCATGACGGGCTCGGCGCCTTGGCGAGCCTGCTGACGCCCAAGACCGAGGACGCCGCCTGATGCCCACGCAAGACACGATCCGCGTCCACGTTCCGCTCACCTTGCGCAAACGCGGCGGCCGCCCGCGCATCCTGCCCCCCAAGGACGTGGAGGCCGCAACGCCCACCGGTCAGGATCCCCGCCTCCTGCGCGCCATCGGCCGGGCATGGCGCTGGCGCCAGATGCTGGAGGCCGGCGAGGTCGCCACGCTCACCGATCTCGCCGCCGACGAGGGCCTCTCCGACCGCTACCTCAGCCGCCTCACACGCCTAGCCTGGCTCGCTCCCGAGGTGCTGGAACGCCTCGTCATCCGCCGCGAACCATGCGCGATCACCATTTACGAGCTGTGCCTGATCGCCTCGCTGCCGTGGGAGGAACAGGTGGAGAGGGTGTTTGCGTAATCGTCAATGAAAGCCCGCCTGAAACGTCGTCAGCGTCAGCGAGACATGCACGTCGAGCGGCAAGCGTAGTTCAAGGGCTCGCGCAAGATCCCGAAACGGTTTTCAACCGGGAACATCGGCTTCGCACGATTGCGTTAATGCATTGAAGTTGCGCTCCAATTTGAGATAGGCATCCGGAACAACAAGCCAATTCAGCGAGATCACAAGGAAAAACAATGACAGAAAAAGCAATCGCTTGTGTTGAAGTCCCTCACACCGCAACGCTTCACTGTCCATTCTGTGGCCAAGAAGTCATGAACCCCCAAAAGGCCCACGAAGGCGAGGAGTACTATTCGGCGTGCCCTCACACGCTTTTTGTCGCCCATGACGAGGCCTTTGAATACCGAAGCGCGCGTTTCGACTCCGCTCTCGGGATAGCGGGTGTGGAGAACGATGATCTCGACCTGCCGGAACACGGTATCGATGGACTGACCAGCCAGGTCAAAATGCATGGTGCCGTCAAGTTCGCCGGGTACGTTCCAGCCCCCTCATTTTTTGGCACCTATGTCGGCTTCGCTCCAGAGGAGTGAAACCGAAACCGGGCCGGCATGCTCGCACACACTGCGAAGACTTGGAAAGGGCGTGCGCCACGGCGCGCCCTTTTATCGTTGGAACCCCCTCACTGCCACGAATTGGACTACCAGCAGTCCCATCCACTACGCCTCCTGTTGGTCCGAGCTACGTTCCGCTTGTAGGCATTGGAAACAGGGGGCGAAGTTTTGGCGGGGTTGAAACTCAGGTCATTGAAAACGCTTGTGAAAATCACACCGAATCGAATTGCGCGAGGTTCGCTCGACCAGAGACCGGTGGCGGTTCAGAGACCGAAACCGGGGGTGCGGCGCGTCTCAGAGGTTCGCACCCATCCTGCAAAACCCTTTGAAAACAGGGAAAATTCCGGCGCTGGCCGGGTGAGGTCGATCTTTCGCAATGGTGATGGTGGCGGATCGGGTGGGATTCGAACCCACGGTGCGCTTCCGCGCACGCCAGTTTTCAAGACTGGTGCCTTCGACCGCTCGGCCACCGATCCCGTGCCAATCTGTCCATTTATATCTTTTGAACCGCGCCATGATGCAACCGTTGATATCTGCCACCGGCGAAAACCGGTGATTGCCTACGGCGCCACTGCCGGTAGTTCGGATCAGCAACATGCCGGCCGAAGGATTTGAAAATCTCGACCTTGCCTTCGATCTGTTCGAAGAACGTGCACCCCCGCGCGAACATGAAAGTGGTCTGCCGAAAGCCGGGGCCGCCAGCGCGGCGTTCGCGGATATCGCCCGGTCGTTGGGTTGGCCGGTGGATGATCTGCACGCCGCCCGAACCGATCACGCCGCCCGAACCGATCACGCCGCCCGAACCGATCACGCCGCAATTCCCTCCGATCCGCCGTTTGATGCCGAGAGACCGCCCTTCGCGACCCGCACCGAACGCGGCTGCGGTGACCAAAGCCCTTTCGCCTTCTCCCTGAAGGCGCGGGGAAGAAGCGGGCGGGCGCTGGGAACCCAAGGAACGTTCAGCGAAATCAAATGGCCGGAATTCGACGTCCTGCCCGATACCTGCGATCCCCAAATGGCGTGTTCATGCGGGCCGGGCACCAAACACATGTCAAATGCAGGGAACGATTTCGGGAACGGATTATTGATATCGCCGGCAAGATACTGAACCGTAGTCTGAATCGCTGACCTCATGGCGGAGTGGACGCAACCGGGGCCGAAGGTTTCCCATTGACTTTTTCCGGAGGAATGCGCCCCTTGTTGCGGAATGCAGATATCTTGATCGGCGTGATTGATCCGTCACGCCGTCAGCAACCCACAGGCGCGGCCCTTTGACTTGTTGCGTCGCTCGGCAAGATCGAATATGCCGCACCGCAGCGAACGACCGCCTGAAAGCGAATCCGGGTCGCTCTTCCGACCTCCGATCCGCCGAACAACCATAGACAACGGGACACACGCATACCGGCCTCGCGCAAGCCGCAGGGCCGGCATCGGACGACAATTTCATGATTTCACTCGACGCCTATCGCAGCCAGTGGCTCGGCAACATCCGCGGCGACCTCCTTGCCGGCCTCGTCGTCGCGCTGGCCCTCATTCCCGAGGCCATCGCCTTTTCCATCATCGCCGGGGTGGACCCGAAGGTTGGCCTTTACGCCTCCTTTTCGATCGCCGTCATCACCGCGATCACCGGCGGGCGGCCCGGCATGATCTCGGCCGCAACGGCAGCCACCGCCGTTCTCATGGTTTCGCTGGTGCGCGATCACGGGCTGGAATACCTGCTTGCCGCCACCGTGCTGGCCGGCCTTCTGCAGATCGGCGCGGGGCTTCTGAAGCTAGGCTTCGTCATGCGCTATGTCTCGCGCTCGGTGATGACGGGCTTCGTCAATGCGCTCGCCATCCTGATCTTCATCGCGCAGCTGCCCGAACTTGACCCGCGCGAGGTGACATGGATCACCTATGTACTCGTGGCCGCGGGGCTTGCCATCATCTACCTGTTCCCACGGATCACGACGGCCGTTCCCTCTCCGCTGGTCACGATCATCGTTCTGACGGGGCTGACCTTCGCGCTCGGGCTCGATGTGCGCACCGTGGGTGACATGGGCGCCCTGCCCGACACCCTGCCGGTGTTTCTGATCCCCGATGTTCCGCTCAACTTCGACACACTGGCCATCATATTCCCCTATTCGGTGGCGGTGGCGGTGGTGGGCCTGCTCGAAAGCCTGATGACGCAGAACATCGTCGACGAGCTGACCGACACGAAATCGGACCGAAATCAGGAATGCATCGGCCAGGGGCTGGCCAACACCGCGACGGGGTTCATCGGCGGCATGGCGGGCTGCGCGATGATCGGTCAGTCGATGATCAACGTGAAGTCGGGCGGCCGCGGGCGGCTGTCGACCTTTACCGCCGGGGTCGTGCTGCTGATTCTCGTCGTCGGCCTTGGCGACCTCGTGCGCATCATTCCGATGCCGGCGCTGGTCGCGATCATGATCATGGTCTCGATCGGCACCTTTTCATGGTCTTCGATCAAGAACCTCGCGGTGCACCCGCGCTCCTCCTCGATCGTGATGATCGCCACGGTCGCAACCGTGGTCCATACCCACAACCTGGCCATCGGTGTTCTGGTCGGCGTGCTGCTGTCGGGCATCTTCTTCGCCGGCAAGATCGCGCAGCTGTTCCGCGTCACCTCCGACATCAGCCCCGACGGGCGGGTGCGCACCTACCGCGTCGAAGGGCAGCTCTTCTACGGGTCGGTGGAGGACTTCATGAATGCCTTCGACTTCAAGGAAGCGCCGGAACAGGTCGTGATCGACGTGAGCGCGGCGCATATCTGGGATATCAGCTCGGTGCAGGCTCTGGACATGGCCATTCTGAAGTTCCGCCGCGACGGGGCCGAGGTGCGCGTCGAAGGCATGAACGAGGCAACCGAGACGCTGGTGGACAAGCTCGCGATCCATGACAAGCCCGGCGCGATGGATGCGCTGATGGGCCATTGAGGGGGACCCCATGACGAACAAGATCATCGCGCTGGTGGATGGCTCCATCTATTCGGAAAGCGTTTGCCACCTTTCCGCCTGGATCGCACAGCGCACCAAGTCTCCGGTGGAGATCATTCACGTGCTGGGCCGGCGCGAGCCCCCCGAGAAAGCCGACCTGTCCGCCGCGCTCCGCCTGGGCGCGCGCTCGCGGCTGCTGGAGGAGCTCACCGAGCTCGATGCGCAACGCGCGAGGCTCCTCAGCCAGCGGGGCCGCGCCATTCTCGAGGATGCGCGCGACATCGTCGCCCGGGATGGGGTGAGCGAAGTCACCACCCGCCTGCGCCGCGGCGACATCGTCGAAGCGATTTCCGATGTCGAACAGGATGCGCGGGTCATCGTGATCGGCAAGCGGGGCGAGGCCGCCGATTTTGCCAAGGGGCATCTCGGATCGAACCTCGAACGCATCGTCCGAGCCGCGCACCGCCCCGTGTTCGTTGCCGCGCGCGCCTTCAAGCCCATCGAAAGCGTTCTGGTCGCCTATGACGGTGGCGCTTCCGCCAACAAGGCGGTGGACCACATCGCGCGCAGCTCCTTTTTCGAGGGCCTGCCGATCACCGTGGTGAGCGTCGGCCACGACACGCCCGAGATGCGACAGCGCCTGGCCGAAGCCAGCGCGCGCCTTGCCGCCGCGGGCCTTGACGTGGATACGCGGATCGTGCCGGGCCAGCCGGATGTGGAACTCGGCCGGATGGTCGAGGAGCACGGCTTTGGAATGCTGGCGATGGGCGCCTATGGCCACAGCCGCATCCGCAGTCTGGTGATCGGATCGACCACGACGGAAATGGTCCGCTCCTGCAAGGTGCCCGTGCTGCTGATCCGGTAATGCGCGAACCGGACGTGGAGCACGTTCGCCAGGCGGAACGATTCCGTGACAGGTTCAGAGCCGCACCATGCGCGAATTGGCGCCTGCATCCTTCCTTCCAATTAAATTCGGTCGCTGATGCGGTTAATACAGGGTCATGGATTTGACGAACCTGCGTTCTTCATGGCGCCGACTGTCGCTGACCGGGCAGTTCCTCATTGCGGGGGGCATCGTCATGGCCGCCGCCATGATCGTGGTCGGAATGTGGGTGACCGCGCAGATCGAAAAGGCGATCCGCCGGGTCGGGTCAAACCTGCATGACGGCGGCGCGCAGGATCAAGGCCGCCGGAACCGCGGCGCGAATCGCGTTCCTGACCGTTTCCGAGGACGACCGCCACGTTGCCGAGGCGGTCGGGATCGGGGCGACCGGCTATATCCTCAAGGGCGTTTCGGCCGACCGGCTGCGGCAGATCCTGCGGGGCGTTTCCCGCGGCGAGGCGCATTTTTCGCCCGCCGTCGCCCGGCATGTTCTGGAGATCATGCGCCCCGGCGCGCAAGCCGAAAAACGGCCCATCGACGAATTGACCAGGCGCGAGGAATAGAACCTATTCAGGAAGCAGCGCGCGCAACCGGGCCTGGTCCGCGTCGGTCGCCGGGCGTTCGGTGACGTTGCGCCCGAACGCGTCGCGGAGCCTGTAACGTCCGTTCCGAACCTCTTCGGACCAGCCGTTTGAATATTCCACCTTGATGTTGCGCTTGCCCACGACGATCCGGGTGGCGCGAACCGCTTCGTCGCGGCGGGCAATGTCGGCGTAGTTCACCCCCAGCCGATCCAGCAGCAGACGAAACCGAGCCACGTCCACACCCGTGGCCCTGCGCGCGCCGACCACCTTGCCGTTGCGAAAGCTGAGCGTCACCATCCCACGGGCCAATGTTTCTCGCGAGCCGTCGCCGAAAGTGATCTCTATCCCCCCGCCACGCGGGCGGCTGCAACGGCACGGCCGGACCCGAAGACCTGATCGTTCAGTCTCGGCGTATCCGAATCGGCATTGTTGGTGTCGGAGTCGGCATCCGTCCCCGAGTCCCGTGAATTGTCGTCGCCAGCAGACCCGCCTTCGCCGTCACCGCCGCCGCCATCGTCGCCCCCACCGTCATCGCCGCCGCTGTCTCCACCGCCATCGTCGCCGCCGTCTCATCGGCCCAGGCGGCGGCGGGGGCGAGCGTGGGCCACCCGGACGGCGTCAGCGAAATCCCGACCGGGGCAAGCGCGAAAACCGCGGCCAGCGCGACCAGCGCGATTCGGTTCAATGTTCTGCGGTCTGGCTTCACGTTTCCCCGCCTGGCTCTTGCCGCTGTTCTGGCCGGCGGGGTCGCGCCCCGGCACCGACAACATAGGGGCGCGGCCCGGCCAATGCCAAACCTTCCGCGCCAATCCGTCGCTTCCGCGCCTCGCCAGTCACGGCTTGCGCAGTTTCAGCCGCGCGCCCTTGATGCTGCTGGTCCCATGGCACTGGTCGCAGCCTTTGCCGAACGCGCCCCGGTGCACGTCGTCGCGGCCATGGCAGGCGGCGCAGTCGACCTCGGTCCCGCGATAGGTGGCGTCCGGGTGGCATTCCTCGCACGGCACCAGAACGTGCTGACCGATCAGCGGAAACCGCGTGATGTCATGGTCAAAGGCGACCTCGCGCAGCCAGTCCCCGGGCGAATGACAGGTGTCGCAGCTTTCGCCCAGCTTGCCCTTGTGCGGGTCGTCGCCGCGGTGGCAGCCGATGCAGGCGGTCGGGGCGGCGCTGGCCGGTTCGGACGGGGCATGACAGGCCTTGCAGGCTGCCTTGTCATGCGCGCCCTTCAGGGAAAAGGCGGTTTTCGAGTGGTCAAAGGGCCGGGTCTGCCGCCAGTCGGCGGAGTGGTGGAACGGCAGGGCAGGGAGGTCGCGGCCGATGTGGTCGGTGTGACAGTGCCGGCATTCCTGGCCCCGCATTTCGGGCGCGCGGCCGTGAAAGCCGGTCCCGTCGTCCAGATTCTTCGCCGCCTCCTTGTGGCAGTCCCGGCACAGCCCCGACTGGGCCCCTTGCGAAAAGGACAGGTGACAGTTGGAACAGTCCTTTTCCAGCTTGGCGTGTCCCCGGATCAGATCGCCCGGCATGACCAGCCGCTCGAACCAGGACTGGGCCGGCGCGGCCTGGGACATCAGCGCCAGCCAGACCCCCGCGAGGCATGCAAGAAGAAGGGACCGTTCGCGGCGCATGACGGCCCCTCAATACAGGTGAACCGCGACGACATGGATCAGCGCCGCAAGGACCAGCAGGATGAAGAGCGGAAAATGCAAAAGGTGCCACAGTGCGAACAGCTGCTCGTAATAGGCGAAGGCCTCGGCCCGGGCCACGGCAAACAGATAGCGGTTCAGGGTCCGGTCGAGCGCCCGCCGGTCCGCGCGCTGCAGGCGACCCCGCAACGGCCGGCGCAGATCCCGGCGGCAGCGGAACCGCGCCCAGGGCGAGCTCAGCACCAGCCCCAGCCCGGTCCACAGGCTGCCGGCCGGGGTCAGCCGGCGCTCTTCATGGGCCTTGTTCCGCGCCATGACGGCCGGGGCCAGTTCGTCGTCCAGGCGAAACGCCGCCTTGAAGCTTTCGGAATCGCCCAGATAGTCGCGCGTGCTGGCCCGTCGCCCATACAGGCCGCGGTGAATGCGGGTATAGAGAAACCGGCCGACCAGCCCGCTGATCGCAACGATCGACATGCTTGGAAAGGCGATCGAGCCGTTCAGCGAGGCCAGCGTGAAATTGGAATGCAGCACCATCAGCGCGGGGCCGACGATGCCCAGGATCATATGCACCCGGAACCAGCCGCGAATCCCGCCCAGGAAGCGAAGCGCGGCGAACCGCTTGCGCATCGGGTAGAGCAGAAGCATCAGCATCATGACCCCGCCCACGATGCCGAGATAGTAGCCCAGGCCGGTCTCGGCGGTCAGGTCGCCTTCGTCACGGCGGGTCCAGGCATAGTCCAGCACCGCGACCACTATGGCGAGGATGACCGCCAGTTCCCATGCGCCCGCCCCCCCGCGCGCGGGTCCGCCGCGGCGTCTCTTTCGCGTCGCGGTCATCGGGGCTGCGTGATCCGTGCTGCTCATGCCGTTTCGTCACCACTTCGATTGTTCCGGAACGACCCGCGCGAGTCGGGCGCAGCACGCCTTGGTAACAGGGTGCCGCGCCGCGACTACGGGCTAAAGTCCGAAAAATCCGCCCATCCGCGGCCATCGGCGGAAATCCCCGCCGCGTTCGGCCTGGATTTCCAGACCAACGTGCCGGGCATCGACATTGCCAGGGAACCGGGCGGCATGGGGCTCATTCGCAACGCGATCGAACAGGGCCGGCAGGCGATGCCGGGAATCGCCCGGCGCCCGCGCGCAGGCAGCGGGATGCTGGACGTGATGATCGTCGGCGCCGGCCCGGCGGGGATCTCGGCCAGTCTCGCTGCCCAACGACGCGGTGATCGTCTGCGCGGGCGGCATCCCGTCCACGCCGTTCCTGAAATCCATGGGCATCGAGGTCGAAACCAAATATGGCACTGCGTAGCTCACTTCCGGCCCTGCTGGCCGCCGCGTTCCTTGCGCCTGCGGCGGTGGGGGCCGATGTCTCTGCCTCCCGCGATGCGCAGGCGCTCGACGCGGCAAGGGCAGCGGTCCGGGCGCGGCATTACGACGAGGCCGCCGAGGCGTTGCGCGCTCTTTCCGCGTCGGGCGACCCGGCGGCGCAGTATCTGCCGGCCAACCTCTACCGGCTGGGGCGCGGCGTGCCCCGCGACGACCGCAAGGCGCTGGAGCTCATGCGCAAGGCGGCCCAAGCGGGCCTGGTCGAGGCGCAATACGGCCTGGGCAAGCTCTACCTGTCCGGCCGGGGAGGCGACCCGAACCCCGACGAGGCACGGCGCCGAATCGCGGCCGCCGCCGGCCAGGGACATGCCAGGGCCAGGGTTCTGCTGGATCGGCTCGACCGCGCGGTTCCGTCCGAACCGCGAAAGAACGCAGCCCCAGCACCGGCCCCAGCACCGGCCCCAGCACCGGCCCCGACACCCGCCGCGCCACCCGCCGCGCCACCGCCCGTTCAGGCCTCGCCCGTGTCACGGCATCTGGGCCGGACGCCGCTGATCGAGGCCGCCCGGCGCGGCCAGGTGGGCGTTGTGTCAACCTTGCTGGCGTCGGGTGCCGACCTTCGCGCCACCGACCGCCAGGGGCGCACCGCGCTGCACCACGCCGCCGCCGCGGGGCGGGTCAGGACGGCCGAGACGCTGGTGGCCGCCGGGCTGGACGTGAACCTGCGCGACGCGCGCGGCCGGACCGCACTGGCCGAGGCCGTATCCGAGGGGCGCGACGACATGGTGGCCTTTCTTCTGCGCTCGGGCGCGGATCCCGCCCTCCCCGACGATGGCGGCAACACCCCGCTGCACCTTGCGGTGAAGGCGGGGGACACGGCGATGGCGCTGCGATTGCTGGGGGCGGCGAACCTCTCGGAGGCCGCCCGCGGCGACCTGCTGGGCCTTGCGGTCGGCACATGCGGACCCGATCTCGTGCAGGCTCTTCTGGACATTGGCCCCGCGCCCGAAATGCCCAAGGATGCCGCGCCGCTGTTATGGCGCGCGGCGCGGGCGGGCAACGGCGCGGTGGTCGGGCTGCTGTTGCAAACCGGGTTCGACCCGAACCGCAGGTTCGGGTCCAGCGTGACCCGGATGACCGGGCAGCGGTTTGCGTCGCCTTGGATCACCCGGATCCGCGACAGGCTTTCCGAGCTGACCGTGCCGCCTGCAAGGATCAGCGCCAGCATGCTGGTCGCGCCAAGGCCTGCGCGAAATGCCGCCCCGTGGTGGGCTGTTCGTCCCTTTGTCGTCATGTCCCGATTACCAGTCTCCGCGGCCGGCCCGGTGTTCGCCCGAGCGCCGTTTCTTGATCGTTGTCATGGTTGCGTCCGAATACAGGTGGCAGGCCCCGGTGCAGTCGCGCAGTTCGCCCACGCTGCAGAAGCCGGTGGATGGCTTTTCGTATTTCTTGTGCTTGTCGGGGCGGAACTCGTTGGCGTGGCAGCCCGCGCAGTCGGGGCGATAGGCCGGGTGCGTATGGGCCGCGCTGGCCGAATTCGACCGATGGCAGTCGGTGCAGTCCAGCCCGGTTGAATGTCCTGCCGGGAAGGCGCCGGACGAATGGGTATAGCTGGCATTGCCCCAGCCGGTCGTCCGGTGGCATTCGTCGCATTGCAGGGTGGTCTGGAAGTGGCCGTGCGGCTTGCCGGTGGCCGAAACCCCGTTATGGCAGCTCGAGCATGACCCGGTCACGGCGGAATGGTCGAACCGCACGCTGCCCCAGCTGGTGGTCACGTGACAGTCGTCGCAGGTGTTCGACGAGGGGATGTGGTTGCCCGGCTTGCCCTGTGCGGTCGAGCCGTTGTGGCAGGTGACGCAACTCGCCGAGGTTTCGACGTGATCGAACCGAACGCTTCGCCACTCGGTCGTGACATGGCAGGCTTCGCATTTGCTGCTTGTGGGGGGTGGTTGCGCGGCAGACCTGCGTGCTTCTTGCCGTCGTGACAGGACGAACAGCCGCCCGTGATACCGCGATGATCAAAGGCGAAGGCGATCCAGTTCGACGTGGTGTGACAGGACTGGCAGGCCGCGCCCGTTTGTGGGTGCGACTTCGACTTGCCCCTGGCAAGACTGCCGTCGTGGCAACTGGCGCAGCTTGTGGGCGTTCCTGTCAATTTCCCGCCCACATGGCAGGATTCGCAGGACAGCGGCGCGTGCGCCCCGGTCAGCGCAAACCCGGTGACCGAGTGGTCGAAGGACCGGAAGGCCCCTCCTGTCCCGTCCGTCTGCTGCGCATGCGCCGCCGGCACGGCCAAGACAACCAGCACGCAGGCGAGCAGCCAGAGCGCACGCAGAGCCACGCCGGCGGGGCCTTTCGCAGTCCCAAACAGAGCAGGCAAGACGTTCAAGAACTATCCCTCGACCGTGACGAATTTGACGCGTTCGTCCCGAAGTATCGGGGACAGGTTCCATCCCGCCACGCCGACAAACCCGCGCTCGACGAGTGGGCATGAACTTGCCGGATCGCGGGCATCGGAAACGCGGGTTTCCGCCGCAAGGGACCGCTTCGAAAAACCCTTGGACCTTGGTCGGTTCCAAACTCCGGGCGGATCTGATCGGGTGGTGGTTTCTGGCCGGAAAGAAAACGCCGATACGGCTTTCGGTGACCAACCGCGAAGCGGCGATCCCTGCGTTGGCGGCCGTCCCGAACTTCAGCGGCGACCGAACGGGTCGCCCTCCCCCGAATGCGCTCCGTCGCGCAGGGGCAATCGACAGGATCTGCGGCGACCGCGCATCGAGGTCCTCGGCTTTTCGCACTGCGTTTTCAACATCGTGTGAGCCATGGCGCGCATTAATTGGCCATTATGATCGCCACCTTGTCATGCATGGCGTTTGCCCCATAAAACACGATAAGATGAACTTATCATGCTTCGAATTTGGCGTCGCAAATCGCCTTGAAGATCGCTGGGATCAGCGCGTTTCAAGTCGGCGGCAATGCTGTCGGATATGGCCTGCGGCCGGCAGGAAACTTGACCGATCCCAACGCAGGTGCCACCGTTCGCACCTGTTGGATTCATTCTTGTGAGACCAGATAATGAAAAAGGCATTTCTGTTCGCTGCGATCCTGGCTGTCGTATCGCCACCATTGCCGACTGCGGCCCAGTCGAATGCCGCAAGCATCGCCGCAGCCCTGCAAAGCTGGCGCGACGCGTGCAGCGATCCAAACCCGGACCTTGTGATCGGTTACATGACGGACGCGGTCGCCACCGGGAATATCGACGTCCGCAAGGCCTGTTTGCGCCAGGTGTTCGCGTCGGACAACGTGGACCTGCGCAGCGCGGCGCTGCGCACCACCATCACGGCGCTTCCCCGAATCCGGTTTCGCGTCAGCCCCGAGGCAAAGGAAGGCCGCCTTTATCCCGCGATTCAGACCGGGCTGATCTTCCAAGCCACCGACGGCGACCCGGTGACCGGCACAGCCAAGTGGTACACATTGGTCAACAATGTCGAGCCGAGCGATGACTACAGTGGCACTGTTGCGGTGCTGAGCGCCGGCATCGTCTGGAAAGGCCGCATCTATGGTCCCGGAGGAAGTGATATCTGCAATCTGTCGGCAGATCTGGCGGAAGGGTCCAGGCTGCAGGGGATCTTCCACTGCGGAAACTACGGAACATATGCAGTGACGGCGGACCTGCTGGACTGAACCGCTGACTGCCTGCCGATCATTCCAGCACGACGCGCGACAGCCCGACATGGCCGCCACGCGGCACCAGGCGCAGCCGCAATTCGTAGGGCGTGGCGCGATTGATCCGGCATCCGCGCGGACTTGGCGCCACCGCGCAACCGGTCGAAATCAGCGACCATCCAGCGCCGGGCTTGCGGCCTTCGACGATGGCGGCGATGGGTAGGCCGCAACCCGGCTGGCTGTGCAGCGTGATCGTGCCTATTCGACTGCCGGGTTCTTCGTCCACCAACAGCACGAGTTCCACCGCTTTCTCCCCAGGTCGCGCCATCGCGCGCCAACACCCGCCGTCCTTCAGCAATTCGCTCAGGCTTGAGGACTGTGCCAGCACGGCGCCCCGAACGCTTACGAAACCGGCATTCAACCCGCCGCGACGTCCGGTCGGTTCGCTGGAGGACGCGGCCCGCTCCAATGCCTCGAAAGCCGCGCGAATCCGGTCAAATCGCAGGGCCTTGAAGGACGATTCCCTGTCATCCACCAGCGCCAGTTCCATCGCCGCGGGCAGGCTGCGGTTCTGCCAGCGCAGCAATGCGATGCCACCGCTAATCCCCTTCTGAAGCCGGGCCGCATCCGCCGGATTTCTCGGACGCATCAGCAAAAGACCGCCCCGGGCCTTGTCCAGCCTGCCGCTCAGCAGCTCGACATCCAGCCGCATGAAACGGCTTCGCTGCACATAGACGAATTCGAGCGACGGGCTCCCCCGCAGCGCCTCGACATAGGCCAGGCTGGTCGGCAGACCCAGGCGCGAGGCGCACTCGCCCGTTCTTCGGCCAACGGTGACAGGCGCAAAGGCCAGGTCGTCCAGATCGTTTTCGCCCTCGAGCCCCGGAATCGTTCTTGCATGTATCGCCGGCCCGGCTTCGCCTATGCGTTTGGTCTGATCGGTATAGCGAAATTGCCGTCCCCTTTCCGACGCGCCTTGCACAATATGCCACGGCAAGGCGATCCAGCACGCCTGATCCTCGCGCGACCCGAACAGCCAGCCGCTGCCCTGGTGTCCATAGCCGCCTTCTATCCTCACGGTTTCCGCATGCAGTCCGCCCAGCGAAAGAAGGCACACAAGAAGACACCATCCCGTCAATGCTCTCATGTATTCTCACCCCGGCTTGTCCAGACGCTGTGGAGATAGGACAGGGTGGTCAGCAGGAATCCCGAGAGTCCGACGACAAGGAAGATCACGGACAGGATCGGATCCGAAAACGCCCGCACAACAAGGCCGGTGGCAAAGGTCTCGTATTGCTGTCTCTTTCCCGGCCTGAACACCCGCATGGCAGAAGATTCGACGGTGAACTGGATATCGAAAACTGCGCCGTCGGGCGCCCGGATCACCGAGCCAGAGACATCCTCTGCGTCGAACTCGATCCGGCTGCCCCTCGGGATGGGAAACTCGGCGTCGCCGACTGGATACAATTGCCGCAACCACTCTATCCGACCGAACATCTTCACCTTCCCGCTCTCGATGAAACGCACCGGAATTGTTTCCACCTCCAGCTCGGGCGTCAGCTTGCGCAAGTATTCGTGGTGCGGCGGCTCATTGCGCGCGGCGTCACTGCCGATCGTGACCGGGCCAAACACGGGAAATGGCTGGTTCCGGGCGACCTCCGAGACGGGAATCAACACCGAAACCGTCCCGTCGAGATCACACCCCATCCTCTTGCGCGTGTTGAGTAGTCTCACCTTGTCCCCCTGCTCCGGCGTCACCGTCACCTGGATGTGTTGCGGCAGGCTGAGATATTCGACCTTGCTGCCGGGAGGGGGGCTGAGGAGAAAGGTATGACGATCACCTCGCGACAGCGCGACGCCCCTGCATTTGACTTCCGGCCGAATCCACATGCCGCCCACGATGGCCAGACGCGCAAGAACCGGCCGTTTGACCCGATACTCGAGGTGGTTTGATTTCACCGAAACGAAAAGGACCGGCGGGGATTGAAACGACAGGCGAAGCGCAACCAGCGCTGCGACCAGCACCAGCAACAGGCTGGCAATTGCCAGCCATCCGTGCTGCCGGCGGGTCAGCTTTCGTGGGCCCATTTCATAGTCTCCTTCGCGTCCATCGCTGTGTCATGCGCCCATCCGGCGAAGGCCGCGCCGCGCTGTTTCCAAAGTGTCGTATTATCTGTTGCCCGACGCAGGAAGGACGACAGTGAAGGCTTCGGAATCCACGGTCATCCCATCATCGAATTCGAGCACAAGCGTGGCGACGTCTGCACTGTCCCGGTGCGGCAACTTGAGGGTGCAGGCGTAGTCGAAAGCAACGCGCGCTTCCGTCCGCTGCAAACAATCCGCCCGAACCGTGGCCCCCGCGATATCCAGGGACGCCTTGAGTTTCTGGCTGTTGGAATTGACATAAACGGCCAGAGTGGCGGGATCGCTGTTCGGGGGAACCTCGGGCAGCAAACGGCTATCGAACAGGAAACAATCGGGATCGGCGCTCTCGAACGCAATGATCGCGACCGAAGACCAAGGGTAGCTCCGCAGGCGGCCCGCATATCTTTCCTGGGCGAAAGGCTGCAATTTCAGAACTACGGCAGATGGCGTGACCGTGTCGATACGATAGGGCGTTCGGCTCCAGTAGAGCCCATCCCTGCTGACGCCGCTGACGCAAACGAAATTGCCTTGCTCCAGGGGGAGTGTGATCTCCACATTCTCCGGGTCGAATGAGAGATCTACCCGTGGAGCGAGCCGCAATCCGACCAGAACGCCGCCGGATGTCTTTGACGCGTCGTCGAAATAGTCGTTGACTGCACCCTCCGCCGGGCGCGCGATCGCAACCTGCCGTGGCTCTTCCTCGGCCTTTACGGAATAGGACAGCAAGAGAAAGAGGACAAGAACTCGCCGGAACATCTCATTTCCCAAATGAAAACATAGGCCGCGGAAACCCGTGCGATCACCTTACCATGAACGTTGCCGAATAGCCATTTGCGCAGGAAACACACATCTTCGACGCGATCCAACTGGCGACACGGAGATAGAAAACAACAAGGAAAAGAGCGGCGGCAGATGTCTGTCGGATCACCGCCGGCGGGTCGCCAAGAGCGACCGCCTGCGCCACCCAGCACCGCTGGAAGGCGGAAAACATGCAGCGCAAAGCGTGGGTCGCCGCGCGAAGAACGCGCGAGTTCACAGCTGTGAACTTTGGCGCCAGAGATGGGATGGGCAGGCTGATTCATGGACCGAACTTTGGGGCGAAGACACCATCCGCTCCGGCTCGGCACGCAAGAGTTCACAACTGTGAACCTTTACGCCGCTTCACGCCGCATCAGCGCCATCACCATCGGCC
This sequence comes from Jhaorihella thermophila, assembly GCF_900108275.1. Classification (GTDB taxonomy): domain Bacteria; phylum Pseudomonadota; class Alphaproteobacteria; order Rhodobacterales; family Rhodobacteraceae; genus Jhaorihella; species Jhaorihella thermophila. The sequence continues at coordinate 20,406 of NZ_FNVD01000020.1, read as the reverse complement.
CGCAGGAGAACTCGCCCTGTGCAGCCTTCGCCGTGAGATGTCGAAGGTAACCTCCATGCGAGCGAATTTCCGAGAAACGCTCCAGCATCGCGGCCAGAACGACCGCCGCTTCTTCCGGGCCCATCTCCAGCTTGGCCTCGTCCCAGGCAGACGGGGAAATCCCCATCATGGGCCGAACCAGATCCGCCGCACGCACAAGGTCATGCCAATGACGAACGGAACCCTCGGCGTAGTCGGAAATGGCGGGACAGGCCTCAAGGACGAGGCCCAAAGGAAGGTTCGGACGATTGTCTTGTTGTTCTGCTTCAATGGCAATGTTGTTCGCTTCGCGCTGATCGACTGCGCGCTTGGGTGCTTCTGACGGGCTGCAAGCGTCGCAACCATTACGAGGCTTTGGCTTTGGCCCGCCCGCCGCCGGTTTCGCCTTTTCTTGGCGAAGTTCAGAATCATGACTTTCTGGTTTTGAATTTTGATAGTGCTGCTCGGATTGGTCTGCTTTGGTGCTCACATTTTGTGTTTCCATGCCTTCCAGAATCTTTCGGGCGCGCTCCAGAGCCTCCAACAGCCGCGCTTTCATTTCCTGCAAATCGTCCTCGGAGAGCCTGCGGCGCAGCGCCCGGCCCGTCAGAACTGCAAGATCTTCGAAGGCGTCCCAGATCGAAAGGTCCGGACGGATGCGGCCCCCGTATTCGGCGAGCCCCGCGAGATCACGGCGCATCAGGCTCACGGTTTCCCGCAGGCGCTTCAGGCGCGCCTCACCTGCCCTCACCTGCTCGGCGGCTTCGCAGAACTCGTGGAAGCGAAGGACAAGCGGCCTGAGATCGAAGCCGAAGGCAATCTTCTCCTCACCGTAACGGCGCGCATAGCGCTTGCCGTTGGGGCTGTCGCGGCGAACGACAACGCCCGCCTGGACGAGCCGCGCCAGATGGCGGCGCATGGTCGAACACGGCATCCCGTTCAGCCGCTCGCAGATCGCCCGGTTCGACGGATGCACGATCAGCGTCTGCTCGTCCTCGCCGAGGATCTCGCCCGGATGGAAGCTGATGAGCGCCTGCAGCACCGCCAGATCCCGGTCCGACAGGCCATAGGCGCTGCGGGCCGCGGAAAGCTCGCGCAGCGCTTCCCATTTGTTGACGCCCCGTTCGGGCAGATCTTCTTCGACCACCTGCCGATGTTGCAACAGGACAGCATCAACCATTCGCCGAAACGGCGTTACGGGGGTGTATTCCATCTTTCACTGTCACGAAGACAAAAAATACCCGCGCCGCGAATCACTTTGGACTTGCGGTCATGGTCCACGCGCCTTAACTTGAAGGTGCTAAGAACAAGTCAGGGTCTCGTGGAGCGTCGTCTTTGCGGGACCTTTTCTTTTGCCTTTCTCGTGCCTCCTCTTGTTGTCTGCTCTTCCTCAGTCTTCGCCGCGCTGCAGCCAGCGCGCGTGAAGCTCGTCGATCAGCTTTTCGGCCTCGGCCTCGACCCAATCCGCAAAGGGACCATCGTCGAGCGCGATGGTCAGCCCCCTGGCCGTGCGCCGCACTGCGCCGGCGGGTTTGCCGCCCAGCGTCAGCTTGCGGCTGCGCGTGGGGGCGGGGGAGGAGGCCGCGTCAGGCGCAGACCGGCGCCGCGCATGATCGAGCGCCCTGGAAACGGCTTCGAAGGCGGCCACCGAAGGGTCGATGTCCTCGGCGGAGATGTCCTCGGTCAGCCGTTCCAGCGCGATCCTGTCGCGGGCGTCCATCGCCACGTCGATCAGCCGCTGCGTGTCGGCGCCAGTTTCCGCGATGGCGCGGGCGAGCGCCTCCCACCGCGGGCGACCGATGCCGTGGGCGGGACCGATGACGCGGATCAGATCCTCTCCGATCGCTTCGACGACGTTGATCGCCATCGAGATCGCGGATTTCGAGACGGTCAGAACCTCGGCCACCTGGGTCTGATTGCCAAAGCCCGACTCGACCAGCGACCGCGCCAGCAGCGCCTTTTCGATGAAGGACAGGTCGCGGCGGGCCATGTTTTCCGACACCTGGGCGCGCAGGGCGGCAGTGTCGTCCATGTTCGCCACCAGCGCCCGGACCCTGGTCACCTTGTCCGATTGCCGGATCGCCTCGAGCCGCCGGCGGCCATAGATCAGCAGATAGCGGTCGGGATTTTCCGGGTTGCGGCGCACGAGGATCGGCACGGTCTGGCCGTTTGCCTCGATCGCCTCGCGCAGATCCTGAACGTCGCCGGGGTCCAGCCGGTCCTCCATGCGCCGGCCGTCGTCGATCTGCGCCGGGTCCAGATCCCAGACGTGGTGCGCGTCCACCGCGTCGCGCGCCGAACGCAGCGCCCGGTTTGCCGACATCATCGACGACGGCGGGGCAGGGGAGGGCGCCCCGGCATTGGCGAGATTGTCGAGAAGGGCCATCCGTTTCTTGCGGCTGTCGGTCATCTGCGCCCCCATGTCTTCTGGATCAGCTCGGCGATTTCGTCGTTGACCGCGTTGAGGCTCTCGATTGCGCGGTCGTAGGTGGAGCGGGTGAAGGCGCTGCGTTCGACCTCGTATAGGGTCTGTTTCGTCAGCCCCGCATCCGAGATCGCCGTGGATTTCAGCATCGGCGCGTTCAGCACCTTGTCGCCATACATCGACCGCAGGAAGGCCACGACCCGGTTCTGCGGGCCGTCGGCGGGTTCGTAACGCGTCAGCAGGTAGCGCATCCAGTCATGCGACATGTCCGCGCCGCTTTCGGCGATCACATCCATCAGGTCGGCGGTCATGCGCAAAAACTGCGACATGGACATCACGTCGAGCATCTCGGGATGGATCGTCACCAGCACGCCGGTCGCCGCCGAAAGCGCCGACATGGTGAGAAAGCCCAGCTGCGGCGGGCAGTCGATCACCACCACGTCATAGTCGGGATCGACCTGCGCCAGCGCCTCTTTCACGCGAAAGAAGAACAGCCCCGCATTGCCCTGCGCCAGCGCGCGGGGGGTTTCGTGCTCGAACTCCATCAGTTCCAGGTTGCCCGGAATCAGGTCGAGATTCGGAATGTAGGTCTTGCGGATCACCGTCGAGATCGGGGCAGGGGAGTCGTAGCGGATCGCGTCGTAGAGGGTACCGCCCTCCTGCAGGTCCAGTTCGGGCTGAACCCCGTGCAGCGCGGTGAGCGAGGCCTGCGGGTCGAGGTCGATCGCCAGCACCCGGTAGCCCTTGAGCGCGAGTCTTTGGGCGAGATGGGCCGAGGTGGTCGTCTTGCCCGACCCGCCCTTGAAGTTCATCACGCCGATGATCTGCAGATGGTCCCCTTCGCGGCGACCGGGCAGGTAGTCGCCGGGCCGACGGGCGGTCTTTTCCAGAAGAACCCGCAGCTCCTGGATGTCCTGCGCCGAATAGATCCGCCGGTTGCCGGGGGTGAGCTCGGGCGAGGGGCCCTTGCCGTCGAGATGCAGTTTGCGCAGGTAGGAATCGTTCACGCCCAGAAGCGCCGCCGCCTCGCCGGAGGTGAACTTGCGCATCTCCTTTTTCGCATCGGGCGGAAACAGGCTCTCGCGCTGCACATGCAGCTGGGTCGCCAACCACTCCGAATGTTGACGGATGACCGCGTTCAGGTCTTCATGTTGGTCCGTCGCGTCCATCTGCCCTCGAACCCGCCTACCGTGTTCACGGAAATACGCGTTTGTCTGCTCTTTTCCGTGACTATTGGCCGATGAATCGGATTCGCGCAAGAAGAATCTAGATGTTGTGGGCAATAGGCCTGCTTGCCCAACTGCGAGGAATGCGCAGGGCCACAACGGGGAAGGTCGTTCGTCTCCGGGAACAATGGAGACGTCGGTGGCTCGGTCCTGCCTCATGGACCGGGCATGTCGGAATCAACTGCTTCCCTGACCCCTCTTTCATGGCGGGCATCGCCCGAGCCTGTCGCCCTTGCCCGAGGGAAAGGAAGCTGCTATCGACCCGCCGTTCCGGCCCGGAGCGCGGATGATTGGGGCGTATTGCGGCCGTCGTGGTTACTGAGGTTATCGCAGTTCGGCCAACCTTTTCGCGAGCCGGGCAGGTGGTCGGGCATCGAAGCTTTCGCTGAGCCCTCCAAGCCCGTATCGCATTGCGACTTGTATGCAGGCGCAGCATCTGATATCGCTCAAAATTGAACGATGCTGATGTCGTCGATCAGGTTTGTATTCTGCGAACAAGGCGCCCGCGGGCAGTCCTTTTGCGGTAGCTTGGGCAAATCCCGGACGTGAGCAGCAATCGCAGCAAACTGCGCGAAGACACGCATTTTCGCGTTTTGCGCCTGTTGCAGGAAAACCCTGAAATGTCGCAGCGCGAACTTGCCGAGGCCGTAGGCGTGAGCGTCGGCGGCATTCATTATGTGCTCAAGGCGCTGATCGAAAAGGGGCATTTGAAGCTGAGCAATTTCACCGCCGCAAGGGACAAGCGCCGCTATGCCTATGTTCTGACGCCGAAGGGGTTGGCGCGCAAGGCCGCCCTGACCCGGGCATTTCTTGCGCGGAAGATGGAAGAATACGAAGCGCTCAGGCAGGAGATCGAAAGCCTGGGCGCCGAACTGGACGATCATGCCCCCAAGGGCGCGTCGGGCAGGCCGGCGCGCAAGGACGCATGAACCACTCCGTTCGCCGCAATTTTTCGAATGCGACCCGACGACGGCACAGATGTGCTGGTGGGTCCAACAGATTGAAGAGGGATTGATGAAAAAGCTTCTCATGGTGTTCGGAACCCGGCCCGAGGCCATCAAGATGGCCCCGGTCTACGCGGCGCTGTCGGAGGCGCCGGGAATGGATGTCCGCATCGCCGTCACCGCCCAGCACCGCGAGATGCTGGATCAGGTCCTGCGTCTGTTCGGGATCGAGCCCGACTACGACCTGAACCTGATGAAGCCGGGGCAGGGGCTGACCGAGATCACCTCGGCGGTGCTGGCCGGGCTGAAGCCGATCCTCGAGGAGTTCTCGCCCGATCTGATGCTGGTTCATGGCGACACCACGACCACGCTGGCAGCGTCGCTGGCCGCCTATTACCAGCAGATCCCGGTGGGTCATGTCGAGGCGGGCCTGCGCACCGGCAACATCTATTCCCCCTGGCCGGAAGAGATCAACCGCAAGGTCACCGGCACCATCGCGCGGCTGCACTTTGCGCCGACCCCGAAATCGGCGGCCAACCTTGCCGCCGAAGGCGTGGCCGAGGACACGGTGACGATTACCGGAAACACGGTGATCGACGCCCTTCTGGACGTGGTCGGGCGGCTTGAAAACGATCCGCGCCAGAGCGCGGCCTTCGATGCGGAATTCGGGTTCGACCCAGAGCGGCGCATGATCCTTGTCACCGGGCATCGGCGCGAAAGCTTCGGCGGCGGGTTCCGGCGGATCTGCGAGGCGCTGGCCCGGCTGGCCGAACGCGAGGACGTTCAGATCGTCTATCCGGTGCATCTCAACCCCAACGTCAAGGGGCCGGTCGAGGAAAGCTTGGGCGCGCTGGACCGCGTGACGCTGATCCCGCCGCAGGACTATCTGCCCTTTGTTCACCTGATGCGGCGGTCGCACATCATCCTGACCGACTCGGGCGGGGTGCAGGAAGAGGCGCCGTCGCTGGGCAAGCCGGTGCTGGTGATGCGCGACACCACCGAACGGCCCGAGGCGGTCGAGGCCGGGACGGTCCGGCTGGTGGGCACGGACACGGATCTGATCGTGCGCGAGGCAACCCGGCTGCTGGACGATGCCGCCGCCCACGAGGCCATGGCGCGCGCGCACAACCCATACGGCGATGGTCTCGCCTCCAGCCGCATTCGCGACGCAGTTGCAGATTTCTTCAACATCGACAAGGTTCAAGGATGATTTCCACCCCTTCCTTCAAACGCATTTCCGTCATCGGTCTGGGCTATATCGGCCTGCCGACCGCCGCGATGTTCGCCTCGCGTCAGATCGAGGTGATCGGCGTGGACGTGAACCGGCATGCCGTCGAGACGATCAACCGCGGCGAGGTGCATATCGTCGAGCCGGATCTCGACATGGTGGTGCGCGCGGCGGTGTCCGAGGGCTATCTGCGCGCGACCACCGCCCCCGAGCCGGCCGAAGCCTTCCTGATCGCGGTTCCGACCCCCTTCAAGGGTGAAAACCACGATCCGGATCTGAGCTATATCGAAGCCACGGCAAAGGCGATCGCGCCGGTGCTCGCGCCCGGCAATCTGGTGATCCTGGAAAGCACCTCGCCCGTGGGCGCGACCGAGGCGATGGCCGACTGGCTGGCCGAGGCCCGCCCCGACCTGAGCTTTCCGCAGACCGCCGGAGAGGCTTCGGACATCCGCATCGCGCACTGTCCCGAACGGGTGCTGCCGGGCAAGGTCATGCAGGAACTCATCACCAACGACCGGGTGATCGGCGGCATGACTCCGGCCTGTTCGGCGCGCGCGGCCGAGCTCTACAAGACCTTCGTCGCCGGCGAATGCGTCATCGCCTCGGGTCCGCGCGTTGCCGAGATGGCGAAGCTGACGGAAAACAGCTTTCGTGACGTGAACATCGCCTTTGCCAACGAACTGTCGCTGATCTGCGACGAGCTGGGCATGGACGTGTGGGAACTGATCGCGCTGGCCAATCGGCATCCGCGGGTGAACATCCTGCAGCCCGGCCCCGGCGTCGGCGGGCACTGCATCGCGGTGGACCCGTGGTTCATCGTGTCCTCCGCGCCGGAGCGGTCACGGCTCATCCGCACCGCGCGCGAGGTCAACGACAGCAAACCGGGCTGGGTGGTGGAGAAGGTCCGCGCGGCCATCGGCGCCTACCTGATGGAGAACCCGGGCAAGACCGCGGCGGATGTAACGGTGGCCCTCTACGGGCTCACCTTCAAGCCCGACATCGACGACCTGCGCGAAAGCCCCGCGCTGGAGATCGCGCGACAGATCGCCTCGGAACACAGCGGTCCGGTGCTGGTCGTGGAGCCCAATGTGGAAGCACTTCCCGCGGGTCTCGCCGATGCGCGCCTGGTTGAACTTGACAGCGCCAGGGCAGACATTCACGTCATGCTCGTGGATCATAAGCCGTTCAAGAACAGCACCGCCCCGAAGGGCTGCATCGTGGACACGCGGGGGGTGTGGAGGTGATATCCGCCTTTATAATCCTTGTCCCATTCGCTTTTGCTGCCATTCACTTTCTAGAGTTTTCAGCGATCCTCGCGCGGGTCGCGGGCATCCGCAAGGCCAGCCACCTCGTCGGCTACTCGATTCAGCAGGCCGTGTATGTCGGAACCCGAATGTTCATTGTGTCGCTGCTCCCCATGCTTGGATTTCTCGTCGACATGCGGATACCGAGTGACACCTACGTCGCGGTAACGCTGTGCGCCCTAGCCCTCGCCGCGCTTTTCAGCTTGTTGGCGCTCCAAATGCGCGAACGAATTGTTAGGTACTACGCGTCTGTGATTGGGCGCTATAAGAACGGTCGATCCTTTGTTTCCTCATTGTTTGGCCGCTCGTTCGGCGACCATGACGGAAACCGGCTCCATTCGGAGAGGATACTTAGTATCGTCGAGACGCCCGATGCCTTGCGGATTGCTTTCGGCGCTTGCATGGTCTTCGCGATTTATTCCACCGGAATTTTCATCTCGTTCTACTTCGCCCTGTTGCACTTCGAACATCGAGCTTCGATCAGCCAACTTTCTGGCCTCGTGAACTCCGTTGGCACAGTCTTGCTGACATTCTATGTCGAGCCGCAGATTTCGCGCGGCATAGACGAAAAGCGCGAAGACGCGGAAAACCGTGCATATAGGTAAGGATGCGTTTGTCGGTGCCCACGCGTTGTTGTTGACAAATGTTCGAGTTGGAGAGGGAAGTGTCGTCGGTGGCGGTGCGGTCATCTCGCGCGATACTGAGCCATGGAGCATAAATGTTTTGCCGCGCACAGTTAACATCGGGACCCGTGAAAAGGTCCGGCACCCTGACAACTAGTTTCCGTTCCATGTCGGCGATTTTAACTTGAGTGACCGGCGGCAGCGGCATGGGCTCGATCTACAAACGGCTCCTGCGCCATCCCTTGCGCCTCGCCGCGGCGCTTGCCCCGGCCCTGCTGAGCCCGGCCCGCGTCAAGGGCATCGTCGAGGTGCTTTTTGCCTCCGGTCACGGCGGCGCCGGCGGCAATGGCGATGGACCGCCCCTGCCTCGGCACGAACTGTTCAGCATCGTCGTTGCCTCCGATCAACGCCGTCGAGGCGTCGCGGAACGACTTTACCGTCGCCTCTGCGCGGGGTTTCGGGACAGGGGGGTTACGTCCTTCCGCATCCTCGTCGGAAAGCAACTCGACGCCGCCAACCGCTTCTACCACCGAATGGGTGCGCGGCCCGTCACCGAGGTTCAGCTGCACGAGGGCGCAGTTTCCACGATCTATGTGCAAGATCTGAACGACGAATCCAGGCCTCGCAGCGCGAGCATACGCTCCGCAGGAGAGGTGAACTGATGCGGTGAATGCCGCCGCCAGCGCCACATCTCGGGGGTTACAGCCGCCACTCCCAAACGGCTGGCGTTCTACACGGCTCTGGAAACCGTTCAGCGGTTCCGAGCGCACTGGAAGAGAGAGGCGAGGCACCCGCCCAAAACCGGCGACGCCAGATCCGGATCAAACCACCGCCCGAGCCTTCGGCCGCAGACGACCCTGGATCCCGCCCTGTCAGCCGGCCTAGGCCCGACTGTCGATGAACCGCACCGGGGCATGCGGCTGGACATAGGCCGCCGTCAGGATGCCCGAGTGATAGGCTCCGGTGTCGATGCCGATGCGGCCATCCACCACCTGCGGATGGGCATATGTGGTGTGGCCGTGGATGATCCAGTTGCCGTCTTCGCGGGGGGTCTCGCGAAACTCGGGATGGCCCCAGAGCAGGGTCTTTTCCGATTGCAGGTTCACGGGCAGGTCCGGATTGGCTCCGGCATGCGCAGCGAAGAGGTTGCCGTTCTGATGCCACAGCGGCAGCCCCTGAAGCCATTCGATCAGCGGCGGCGTCAGCTTTTCGGCCAGGGCTTTGGCCGCATTTTCCATCAGCGCGGACGAGGCGCTCTCGGTCACGCCGCCGATACCGAAGCTTGCCAGCGTCTGCAGCCCGCCATTGGTAAGCCAAAAGGCCCCCTTGCGCGCTGGGTCCACCAGAAAGTCCAGCATCATGCGTTCGTGATTGCCCATCAGCATGATGACCGATTGCGGCGCCTCGCGCGAGATGGCTTGGAGCAGGGTCAGTACCTCGCGGGATCTCTCGCCCCGGTCCACGTAATCGCCCAGGAACACGACTTCGACCGTCGATTCGCGCGCCGGATCCCTGTCGAGCACGTCCATGAGGCGGGCAAGCGAATCGTAATTGCCGTGGATGTCGCCGATGTAATAGGCCGGCCGGGCAACCGTCAGCGGGGAAAGGAAATGCCTCGGACGCCGTTCGTCACGGGAAGAAAAGACCTGTCCCAGCACTCCACGCATGGTTGATTCCCTGTTCCTTCGCTGCCCGAGTTGTGGACGGAATGCCGCCTGTGGGATATACCACGAACGGGCAGGGCACAAGAAAGGAAGAATATTCGCCGCCACGGCAGGTGGAGACTGGCAAAATGCCGCCAATTGGCCTAGTCAGGCGCCGGAATTGCTCCGAACAAGATTGAATCGAGGCTGCTTCGGCGGACGCAATAGAGAATAGAACCGGCATGAACGTGGAACGGACATTGGACGAAAAGGTCAGGAACAACCGCAAATTGATCGAACCGCGCGGCGCGCAGACGGCGCCGCTGATGTTGCAGCAGCCGGTCGAGGATGACGAGATCGACCTGTTGCAGGTGGTACGGACGCTCTGGCGCGGCAAGCTGTGGATCGCCTTCACCACGCTCGTTGCCATCCTGATCGCCGGTTACTACGTCTTCGTGGCCGCGGTGCCGGTCTACACGGCCGAATCCTATGTGGCGCTGGATTCCCGGCAGGGCCAGGTTGTCGATTTCGAAAACGTGATCTCTGGGCTCTCGGGTGACCAGGCGACGATCAATACCGAACTCGAGGTTCTGAAATCCCGCGGCCTGACCCGCAAGCTGGTCAATGAGTTGAACCTGGTGGAAGATCCCGAATTCAACTCCCGACTGCTCGAAGAACCCGGTTTCTCTCTTGGCACGCTGCAGGCCTGGGTGCGCGGGATGATCGCGGGCGAGCAGGAGGTTGCCCCGCCGCCCACGCCCGAGATCGTGCTGGAGGAGGTCGTCACCGCGGTGAAGGAGAAGATCAACGTCTCCAACATCCGCAACAGCTATGTCTTCAAGATCAGCGTCACCACGGAGGATCCCGAGAAGTCCGCGAAAATCGCCAACACGCTGGCCGATCTCTACATCGTCAACCAGCTGGACGTGAAGTTCGACGCGACGCGGAAAGCCACCGACTGGCTGGCCGAACGGGTGGCGTTGCTTGAGCGCGATCTGGCCGAAGCCGAAACCGCGGTCAAGGATTTCAACGCCCGCACCGAACTGGTCAGCCCCGAGGCGCTGGAGGCGCTGAACCGGCAGGCCAAGGACACGCGCGACCGGATTGCGATCCTGAAGTCGAACCTGGCCACGCAGGAGGCGCAACTTGCCAGGCTCGAACAGGCCTGGGAAAGCAAGGACCGCGCCGCAATGGCAGAGGTGGCGGCCGAGATCGGCGGCGACCGCGCGCCGACGCCGACGATGTCGGACCGGGTGTTCCAGACGCGCTATCTGCAGCTGATGAATTCGACCAAGGCGGCCGTCGCCCGCAGCCGGTCACAGATCGAAAGCCTGAGCGCGGCGGTCGCGCAGATCGAAGAGCAGATCAAGATGCAGTCGCAGGATCTGGTGCAGCTGGAACAGCTGACGCGCAAGGCCGAGGCGCTGCGCTCGGTCTACGAGTATTTCCTGAACCGGCTGCAGGAAACCTCGGCCCAGCAAGGCATCCAGCAGGCCGACAGCCGTGTGCTGTCCGAGGCCGTGATCCCCACCGTTCCCTCGGCGCCGAAAAAGGCCCGGATCTTCGCGCTGGCTGCGATTCTGGGCATGATGCTGGGCGCGGCCTTCGTGCTGCTGCGCGAATTCACCAACCGCACGGTGCGCACTGCGGACGATCTGGAAAACCTCACCCGGCTGCCGGTGCTGGGGCAGGTGCCGATGATACCCGGCGGCAAGCGGCGCGGACAGATCGAATACCTCGCGGCAAAACCCGAATCGGCCGGAGCGGAGGCAATCCGCAACCTGCGCACCTCGATCCTCTATTCCAACGTGGACCAGCCGCCGCAGGTCGTCATGCTGACCTCATCGATTCCGGGCGAAGGCAAGACCACGCTGTCGATCGCGCTGGCGCAGAGCTTTGCCGGCCTCAACAAGCGCGTGCTGCTGATCGAGGGCGACATGCGGCGTCAGGCGTTCAAGCGCTATTTCCAGGACCAGCATGACGGTGGCGGGCTGCTTTCCGTCCTGACCGGGCGCCAGAGTCTGACCGAGGCGGTGCAGAAATCCGGCCTCGTGGGCGCGGATCTCCTGCGCGCGGAAAAGACCTCGGTAAACGCGGCGGACGTCTTCGCGTCGGACCGCTTTTCCGAACTGATCGCCGAGGCCCGTGCCAGCTATGACATCGTCATCATCGACACCCCGCCGGTTCTGGTGGTGCCGGATGCGCGGACGATCGCCCAAGTGGCCGATGCGCTGGTGTTCTCGGTAAAATGGGACTCGACCGAACAGGACCAGATCGTGGATGCGATACGCATGTTCGAATCCGTCAACATTCGCCCGACCGGCCTTGTGCTGAACATGATCAACCGCAAGGGCATGAAGAAATACGGCTATGGCGGCAAGTATGGCGCCTATGCCCGCTACGGCGCGAAATACTACAAGAACTGATCGCCGCCGCCGCCCCGTATTTCAAAGCCCGGGCCAGCCACCGCTGGTCTGGGCTCTTGCATTGAAGAGAGGGCGGCCGCCGACCGCCGGCCTGCTCCGCGCAACCCCCAACCCGCCAGACCGGAAGGTCGGCCCTCCTGCTTCTTTCTGGTCCCCAATACCCCGGGGGAGTCCGCGCGACCCGCGCGGACGGGGGCAGCGGCCCCACTCCCGTCCCACAGGCGCCGCGCGCTCAAAGGGCGGCACCTCACGGCATATGAAAGAAAACACGCCGCGCTCCTGCGAACGCGGCGTGCCTTGTTCCCGGGCGACGGGTTGCCCGATCAGTTCACCGACGCCGCCACACTCGAGGTCACGATCGAGGGCGTCAGCTGGGTCAGCACGCGGTTCCACGACGTGACCGGCTGTTCGGCGACAAAGATGATGTCGCTGGGCCGCAGCTCCATGCGCGTTGCCAGCACAAGGTTGGCCACGTTCGAGGCATCCAGCTGCCAAGCCGTGATCGCGCCGAATTCCGCCGGATCGTTCGAGCCGCGCAGCAGGTAGATCTGCCTAGGATCACCTGTGCGCGACATCACCCCTTCGCCCTCGCTGTAGAGCGCGTCCGCCAGTGTCGCCCGATGCTCGAACGGCAGCGGGTAGCGCGACTGGCGGGCAACTTCGCCGGTGATATAGACGTAATCGCGGTCCACGGCATCCAGCTTCAACTGCGCTTCGAAATTGCTTCTCCGCTCTTCCAGTTCGCCGCGCCGAAGATCGATCTCGGCGTTCAGCTCGTCCAAGGCCAGTTGTCGCGACTTTTGCCGGAATTCGGACAGGCGGATCTGCTGCTCGAAATAGGCCTTGGCCTTGTCGAGTTCGAAATCCGTATCCACGAAAATGCTGTCGCCGTTCTTCAGCCGCAGGTTTTGCAGGTCGGGCCGACGATAAAGCTCCTTCACCGGGATCTGGTAGAGCTTGCCGTCCCGGAAGATCCGGATGGAAGCATAGTCCAGATCCTGCAGGGCCACGCCGCCGGCGGCGCTCAGCGCCTCGTTGAGCCGCAGCGGAGACAGCGTGATCGGCACCACGGTGGGTTTCTTGACCGCCCCGCCCACCGACACGCGCTGCGAGCGGAAATCCGACACTTCGAGGCTGAAGACCGGGTTCAGCCCGGCTTCGACCAGCTTGTTGAAGATCGCGTCCTCGGCTTCTTCCAGGGTCTTGCCGGCCACGCGCACCCGCCCGACATCGGGGATCGAGATCGTGCCGTCATCCTGCACGCGATAGCCTTCGCGGCTGGTTGCCTTGGCCAGAAGGCCGGTGAGTTCCTCGGCGGTCGAACCCATCTTCGGAACGGCCAGGCGCAGCTCGTCCTCGACGCCGATCCGGTAGGGCGCGTCCGGCACCGGATCCGGCACCCGCAACTCCAGGCGGCCGGGCCGCGCCTCGGGCAGAAGCGCCGGTTCGGGCAGGGCGCCCGCGCCCTTCATCCCGCCGGCCCCGCCCGCCGAGGCAAAGAACGCCGCCGGGAGTGCCTTGGGCGTATAGGGAGTCCGGTTTGCCATCGCGACCGTTTCCGGTGTCACGGGCACCACCCGGACCTTGACGCCGGAATCATCGACGCCTTCGGAAACGTGAGGGGCGTTGTAGATCACGCCGCAACCCGCCAGCACCAAGGCTGACGCCAAGACTTTCCATTTCATCTGCGAACCTGCCCGATTCTGCTTTTGTCCCTGTCCCGAGATCTCCGGCTGCCCGTTTCGTCGCCGGGCATGACGGATACTCGCTTGACGCGAAATTACACTCCAATAGACCCCGATCGGGTTGCCGGAACAACCTGCCCGGAAAGGATTTTTTCCCTGTCGTTGCCAATAGGTCGCAACCTGGTCCCTCCGTTCACGCAGCGGAGACGTCCCGCGCCGAGACCGCGATCCGCGTCTGCCGCCCCATCAGGTCCAGCAGCATCCAGACCCGCCGGTCCTTGTCGATGGTTTCGACCTTGGCCACGAAATCGGCAAAGGGACCGCGGCTGATCCGCACCATGTCGCCCGGCGCGATCTCCGAGATCGGCTCGAGAACCCCGTCGCCATTGCAGCGCGCCATCAGCCCCTCGACCAGCGCGGACGCTACGATTGCCGGGCCGCCGGAGCCGAACTGGACCAGCCGCGCCACGCCCAGCGTGCTGTTGATCTTGCGCCATGGGCTGGCGGCCCGGCCCACCTCGACAAAGATGTAACCGGGGAAAAGCGGCTCCAGCCGGTCACGGAACCGCCCCCCCACGCGGCGCGTGACCGAATGGCGGGGCACGAACACCTCGAACCCCTGCCGCCCGAGGTTGCGCAGGGCGGTATTCAGTCCGTTGGGCTTGAGTTGCACTAGGCTCCAGGCCGGATCGGTCGCAGAGGTCATGTCGCTCATGCAGCCTTTTCCACGGGTTTCTCGGCGGTTTTCCTCTCCTTGGACTTCAGGGCCTCAACGGTGCCCGGTTTGCGATACCGCCGCGCCAGCCGGCGCAGGCGCGCGTGCCCCAGCACGAAGGCCGCGCCGCAGCCGATCAGACCCAGCACCGCCGCCCGGCTGTCGTTCCAGAAGACCACACCCAAGGCCACGGTGCCACCGATCAAGGGCATCAGCGCCAGCGTCGCCAGCGGATTGGCCAGTTCGCGCCGGTTGCGGCCCAGGATGGTCAGCTGCAGCACCCGCATCACCAGCTGATGGAAATGCATCCGGTCCGGCGTGTCGATGCTTTCACCGGACCCGACCCTGCGGGCGATGGCAAAGAGCGTATCGGCCAGCGGCCAGAAAAAGATCAGCATGATCGCCCAGGCGGAGACCTGCGTGCTGTTTGCGATCAGCGCGACGCCGATCCAGGACAGGACATGGCCGATCGTATAGGCCCCGGCATCGCCCAGAAAGATCTTGCCCGCCGGAAAATTCCAAACGAGGAATCCGGCCAGCCCTCCGATCATCATCAGCAAGAGCGGCACCAGCCCGTCCTGCCCCGACTGCATCGCCACGGCGATCAGCCCGGCGGAAATCAGGACCGAGGTGCCCGCGCACAGCCCGTTCAGCCCGTCGATCAGGTTGAAGGCATGGGCATAACTGGCGGTGGTGAAGACGGTGATCGCCACCCCGACCGGCGCAAAGGCCAGCATTGCCGTCAGCCAGAACGGGGCGGCCCGGTCGATCCACAGCCCCAGCAACCAGAAGGCGAGCAGCGCCGACAGAATAGCGGCGCCGTAACGGACCTTCGGGCTCGCGTTACGGGACACGTCCTCCTTGAGACCCACAAGAAAGATCGGCAGCGCCGAAACCAGAATCAGACCCGACGGATCGCTGAACCCTCCCCTCTCGAACAGGGCCAGAAAGGCCAGCGCCGCGGCGGCCAGCGACAGGCCGCCGACCCTGGGGGTGGGTCTGACATGTGACGCCTGACGCGCCCTGGTGTCCGCCAAGGCGGCTTTCTGGAAGGCGAGTTTCGGGGCGATGGCGATCAACCCAAGGCAGGTGGCCAATGACGCGACGAAGGCAGCAACCGAGACAGCAAGCATTTGATTCAGAAACGTTTTGCGGCAAGAGACATCCGCGCCGAAAACTGACGAGAAACAGGATCAGACAGGTGGAGTCTTAACGGTCTGGAAACCTGTTGTCACCCGCAAAGTCTCGGTAAGACGCTAAAATTCTCGGCAGCCGCAAACAATTTGTTCGTTTTTTGGAAACAATCTCAATGGATTGGCAGATCGGGCACCTGCGAATCGTGTCCCGACACCCACAGGACAGCGAATCCTTCCCCCGTCATCACCAAGGGCTGACGAATCTCCCCGATCAGGACCGCGAATCGCCCGCCCTCAGCGAGATATCCCCCAGGTAGTCTCCGGTCCACTGCCGCGACAGCACGATTCGGCCGTCTCCGTCGTCCACCCAGTAGAGGTTCACGAACTGCTGGTCGGTGCTGTTGCAGCTCTCGGCCATCAGGCGGGTGGAGACCTGGCGGCTGCCCAGCTCCACCGTCCGCGCCCCGCGGTCTTCGACCCGACATTCATAAGTTCGGGTCACCGTCTCGTCGGTGCCGGTCAGGAAGGTATGGAACCGTGTCGCCCGGCCCTCGCGCCCGGCCAGCACCAGCGCGGCGGACTGCGATACGTCCGACGCCAGAAGCCCCGCGCCCAGCCCCCGCGTGCCCCGCAGCAGGCCGCGATCGAGGATCACGGCGGCGCCATCCGCCGAAAGCCAGGTCTCCAGCCCGTCGCGGCGCGCCTCCAGCACCATGATCGCGGACCTGTCCGTCTTGGGAATGCCGATCACGATCCGCGGGGCGCCCGCATCGTAAAGCGCCTGCGCCCGCGGCACCACCTTGTCGCCGCCAAGGTTCAGGGCCTTGACGAAAACGTCATCCTCGTTCGCGGCGTTGGAACAGGCGGCAAGCGCGACAAGCGCAAGGAAACGGGTGGCACGACCGATCATCTGAAGAACCGCCCCCAACGGTTGGCAAGCTGCGTGCCGTTTGCATCCCGCGTGTAGTCATACAGACGGTTGGCCAGGTTCAACCGCGCCCCGCCGTCGCGCATCAGCGGCCGGATCGTCTGGCCGAAGGTTTCTCGCGTGGGTTCGCGGGTGAACCAGGACAGCGGGATTTCGAACCGGATTCCCTTGTCGAACGAGCCCTCGCCGAACTCTGCCGCGGACACGTTGGTGCGGGTGAAGAACGCGCCCACCTTGAAGCCATTGTTGAACTCGCGGTCCAGCGCAAAGGTGGCGCCCCAGTCGCCGGCAAGATAGCGCCCGGCGTCGACCTGCGCGCGGAACCCGGCGGGCAGGTCGTAATAGATCGAGGCATGGCCCGTCACCACGTCGTAGTCCCGGAACCCCAGCAGCATGTCATAGTCGCGCTGGCGGGCATAGGCGATCTCTCCACCAAGCGCCAGCTTGCTGCCCTGCGGATACCACAGCAACTCTCCCGCCACGCCGCCGAACATCTCTTCGAGGTAACCCGCGCTCACCTTGGCATAGAGATCCTTGCCGGGGCGCCAATAATAGTCCGTGGTCAACCGATTGATGCGGAAAGTCGATTCCCGCGCGTATTTCGCCCAGTCCGACCGCACATGCGGCAGCACCGAATTGGATACGCGCGTGACCTTGTCCATCGTGCCAAAGAGCGGCAGCCGCAGATCGGTCGAGATCGCCAGCCCCGGCCGGATCATGTAGTCGCCCCGGAATTGTGCCCCGACCTCGTAACGCAGCGGGTCGTCCGGATCGAAGAAGGAGAAGGTCAGATAAGGCCCGAAACGATAGGCGAAATGCGGCCAGGCATGGGGCAGGGGTTCGCCGCGCACGCCGACAACGGCATCCGCGATCCCCGCGCGGGCAAAACTGCGCCAGCTCCCGTCCACCTCGTGTTCCAGCTTGTAGAGGTCGGCGCGTCTCGTGGTGATCCGGCTGACGGGAACGCCCTGCTTGGTCAGAACCACCCGGAAGGTCTTGACCGAAGGATCCAGCGTGTTCGCCATTGCCCGCGCGGTCCGCCCCACGGCCTGCGCCGAGGCGTCGTATCGCCTGTTCTCGATCTCGACCGTGGCGGTGTCGCCATAGACATCGTAACCCACCATACGGATGCCTTCGCGGTCCAGTTCGGCCCTCAGCACGTCGCGGGCATTCTCGTGCCGCTGCGCGACTTCGGTCGCCTGGTTCCAGCTTGCCGCCGCCACCTGCGACACCGGCTTCAGGGCGGGTGCGGCCGGCCCGACGCCGCCCGGCGCCTGAGGGTGCTTGGGGTTCAGCGCATAGCTCAGCTGAAAGCCGAGGCTCTGACCATACATGTAATAGCCATTGGCGGTCAGTCCGTTCCGGAACCGGTAGCTGACGCCAAAGTTGAAGGGGATGTCGGGCGTGAACCCGTATTTGGCGCTTTCCTCGGAATAGGCGTCCGACGAATATTCGGCCATCACCGACCAGCGGTCGTTCACGTCATAGCGCAGACCCGCGAACAGCGCCGCATCGCCCCGGAACCAGGCATCCGTGGTCAGCTTGCCGCCCCGCGAACCACCGGTTGCGCCGCGTCCGGGCCGGGTCTTGAAGCCATTTCCGAAGATGGACAGAGGATTGGTGAACCCGCCCCGACTGCCCAGCCGTCCCCAGCCCATGCCTGCGGTCAGGTGCAGCCGATCGGCGACAGTCTTGGTTGCCACCACATATTCCGAAGAATAGATCCCGGTCCCCATGATGTCGCGCAAGCCGATCGCCATTGCCGGACGGCGCGCGGTCTCGGTCAGGAACTGGTAGTGGACGTCGAAGCTGCGGTCATAGGTTTTCTGGGACCCGTCCCCGCCGATGATCGAATACCGAAAGCTTCCCGACAACCTCGGCAGGATCTGGAACGTGGTCGTGTAACGTTGCGTATTCTCGAAGACCGATACCGTGCCCGCCAGCTGTCCGTCCGGCATGGTCTCGGCGGTCGGCATGTCGATCAGGCCGGGGGTGCCGTAAGTGGACAGGTTCTGCGCGCTCGGCGGCACCGACGATGCGACAAGGGCGCCGATTGCGCCCGCGCCATAAAAAATACGTCTTGAAAAGCCCGCCAAACCGGAGCCCTGCCTGTTCACTGCCTCAAAATGGGCCGCTGCTCGTCAAGTGCGACCGTTTCATTTTGACCGCATCTTTGCCAAACCGCCGCCACAAAATCAAACCGCAAGCGAATCCTGCCGGCGTTCCGGCCGCCTTGGCCCCGAAAATTGTCCGCCGCTGCGGCTTTGGGGTCACAGTTCGTGCAAAAGGTCGAGAGACCCGCGACGCTCGTCCGCCGGTGCGGGCGGCTTTGCTGTCCGCAGGCGGCCATGCGGCCGCCGATCCGATGACAGCGCAAAGATCGCTCTTTGTCTTTCGCAGGTCGGCGTGGTATCTGAATGACGGCAACACTTTAGGAGATTCCAGATGACGATCCGCAAAGCGCTCGCTTCAGCCTTGACTGCAACCGTTCTTGCCACCTCGGCCGGTGCGCAAATCGTCACCGTCGATGGCAAGGAATTCAACTGCGCCGATCCCGCCAACAAGGCACTCGAAGCCTGCCTGAAGCTGCTGGAGTCCGGCGGCACCGGCGGCGCGGCCTTCACCGGCGTCAACGGCGCTCTGTTGGCCGGTGGCGGCCTGATTCTGCTGGGCGCCGCGGCGGGCGGGTCCAGCTCGGGCACGACCACCACGACCACCACCGGCACGAACTGAGCCGGCTTCGGTTGTAACAAGATATCAAAGCTCGGTCCGGAAGGCATTCACCCTTCCGGGCTGTGGGTGTTTGCCGTTGTTCCTTTGAGCAAATAACAAATAATGCCGACACGCAACGGCAGACATAAACGCCACCTTCCCAGACGAGGCCAAACCAAGCAATCCCAACCAGTGCCGCAGTCTGGGCCCTACTCTTCCAAGACAGCTTTTTCCGGGGGCGTTCCGGCTGCTTCCAGTTCCTTGAGCCATCGTGGTTTTCGTCCTCGACCGGGCCATGTTGCTCCGGTCACCGGGTGACGATAGAGTGTTCTCTTAACCTTCTTGACTGACGAATGACATGACGGTTTCGATGGGCCGGCGGCCCTGGTTGCGGTAGCCCAGATGCAGGCGTTCGGTGTTGTAGTGAGCCAGCCAGGCATCAAGGTCGGCCTGCAGCGCTTCGACTGTTTCGTAGAAGGACTGGACTTGCTTCGCAAAAGTGGAGAGCGCCAACTGGACGGACAGGAGGTGTTCAATGTCCCATGGAAATGGACCGACGCCGGAGTTTCGGCGTGAAGCAGTCCGGCTGGCGCTGACCAGCGGCAGGACAAGAAGGGAGGTTGCGGACGATCCGGGGATCGGGCTTTCGACCTTGACCCGGTGGGTGAGCCGCTATCGAGGGGAAGCTGAACCGCAGGACGTCAAGGACAATCCAGAGGCGGAAGTGAAACGGCTTCGCAGGGAGAACGCGATCCTGAAGCAGGAGCGTGACATTCCCAAAAAGCCGCGGCCTTCTTCGCGAAGGAGGGAAATCGATGAGCTTCGCGTTCATCGATGCCGAGAAGGCCCGATTTCCAGTTTCCCGGATGTGTGCCGCTTTGGGCGTTAGTCAGAGCGGATACTTTGCCTGGAAGACGCGGCCAGCCAGCCGCCGCCAACGCGACGACATGGTCTTTCTTGCTCACATCCGGACGGCGTTCAAGCTGTCCATCGGCACTTATGGCAGCCCGCGCATGCGCCGCGATCTTGTCGATGACGGCCATCGGATCGGTCGGCGGCGCGTCGCGCGGTTGATGAGGGAAAACGGCCTGATCGCTCGCTCCAAGCGGCGTTTCAAGCGCACGACGGACAGCCAGCATGCCCGGCCTGTCGCGCCCAACCTGATCGACCGGGACTTCCAGGCCGAAAAACCGGACCGGAAATGGGGAGCCGACATCTCTTGCATATGGACGGCGGAGGGCTGGCTGTTGAGCTACTCCCCAATGTCTGGACAGTTTCCGGCTTGATTTAAGCTACTCTTTGCTCCTGCTGACCGGGTTGGGTTTCGTCTTTTCTCAGCCAGTAGATCACGGCTGGGGGTTTGCCGCCAAGGGCGGAATGGGGGCGCTTGCGG
>NZ_FNVD01000012.1 GCF_900108275.1 Jhaorihella thermophila | reverse complement strand
GCAAACCTGGTAAAAAAATGCGGCTCGATCGAAGCCGACATGCTTATGAGGAACAGAGTGCGCGGATCTCCATCTTGGCGGCGGCCAACTGGCCGACATGCCGGATACGTTTTTGCAGACCGCAATCAGCGCCAACAGAAACTTCTTGCAGACGGGACGGGCCATACGTTTTTTTGAGCAACCGGTTCTCAAGCGTCAGTTCCGCAACGACCTCCTTCAGCGCCAACGCCTCGGACCACAGTTCCTTGACTTCAGGGGCCGTCGCCTGCCGGGCGGTGTCGCCCGCGAGCCGGTTCTTCCCGGCTTCGAGGAATTCCTTCGACCAGGAGTAATACAGGCTCTCGGCAATACCCTCGCGGCGCCACAGTGCAGCGATGCTTTCCTCACCGCGCAGGCCAGCCAGGACAATCCTGATCTTCTCTTCCGCTGAATACTGTTTACGGGTCTTCCGCTTGATGCCTCTGACCAGCTTGTCAGCGGCATCCTTGCTTGTTCCGGATTTCTTGTTCATCTTCGCTCCTTGATGGCTTCGATGAACCAGAAATCCTCCGTTGCTCAAACCCCTAAATCTGTCCGATAGGTGCTGACTTCAGACAACGGGAGCTTGCCCAACTGACCGACCGGGAGTTCGGTACAGGATTTCGTGCCCACGCGTTCCGCCACATTGCGGCAACGTCGATTGCCGAGATCGACCCCGAACACGTC
Source organism: Jhaorihella thermophila (assembly GCF_900108275.1). Classification (GTDB taxonomy): domain Bacteria; phylum Pseudomonadota; class Alphaproteobacteria; order Rhodobacterales; family Rhodobacteraceae; genus Jhaorihella; species Jhaorihella thermophila. The sequence goes on along the minus strand of NZ_FNVD01000012.1, from coordinate 89,318 downwards.
GGTATCATCCGCGATGTGCTGGGTCACGCGTCGCTCGACATGTCCTACAAACACTACAACCTAGCCACGTCGCGTTCGGCGAACTGGCGCTATCAGTCGGTCATTGGCAACTGCTGGAAAGAGGCGAGGCGCACGCGTAAGCGGGGCTGATCGCAAAGTTCATGACCTTTGCCTTCTGCAAGGCATTGTTTTCATTTAGATCTGCATTGCACCCGGGTGCAATCGAAAGTTGCAGACAAGCGCTTGATTATGCGCATAATTGGGTGGGCCTGGAAATGCCAAGGAGTGCAAGGCCCACCGATGCGCGCCGTCATCTACGCCCGCTATTCGACCGACATGCAGCGCGAGGCCTCGATCGAGGATCAGGTCCGTTCGTGCATGAAGCTGATCGAGGCGAAGGGCTGGGTCGCGGGCGAAATCTACACCGATATGGGGCTGAGCGGTGCCACGCATCTGCGCCCGGGCTTCCAGAAGCTGCTCGAGGACGCCCGCAGCCGAAAATTCGATTTTGTGGTTGCGGAAAGCATCGACAGGATCAGCCGCGACCAGGAGCACATCGCGGGTTTCCACAAGCAAATGACCTTCAACGGGATCGCCCCCCACACGGTCTCGGAAGGCGAAATTACCGAGCTGCATATTGGCCTGAAGGGGACGATGGGCGCGCTGTTCCTGAAAGACCTCGCGATCAAAACCCATCGTGGCCTTGAAGGGCGAGTCCGTCAGGGCAAGTCCGCCGGCGGGCTCTGCTACGGATATCGGCTGAAGCGAGAACCCTTGCCCGACGGAACATTCACGACCGGCGAGCGGGAAGTTGACGAGGTAGAGGCCGAAATCGTCCGGCGCATCTTTACGGAGTACCTGCAGGGCGACAGCCCGAGGACCATCGCGAGCCGCCTGAACCGTGATGGTATCAAGGGGCCGCGCAGCAGCGCCTGGTCGGCATCAACCATCTATGGCAACTGGAAACGCGGCACCGGCATCCTGAACAACGAACTCTATCTCGGCCGGCTGGTCTGGAACCGGCAATCCTTCATAAAGGATCCTGATACCGGCAAGCGGCAGGCCCGCCCCAACCCGCCGGAGGAATGGGTCATCGAGGAAGTGCCCCACCTTCGCATCGTCGACGATGAGCTCTGGAACGCCGTCAAGGCGCGGCAGCAGGAGGCGCGGAAAGCCATGGGGGTGGATGGCTCTGCGCGGCCCGAGAGGGCGCGGCGCCCACGCTACCTGTTCTCGGGGCTGCTGGTCTGCGGCGCTTGCGGTGGCGGCTACACGCTCGTCGGCAAGAGCCGCTATGGCTGCGCGGCGGCTCGGAACAAGGGCACCTGCGACAACCGGCGAAGCATTGAAAGACAGACCCTGGAAGAAAGGGTTCTGGACGGGCTCCGGCACCATTTGCTCGATGCCGAACTGATTGCGGAGTTCGTGGAAACCTATCGTAGGGAATACAATGCGCTGAGACGCGTGGCGGAGGCCGAAAAGGTCAAGGCCCGGCGAGACCTTGCCAAGGTCGAGAAGCAGATCGAGCAGATCGTCGAGGCGGTCTGCGAAGGCCTCTACCACCCGTCGATGAAGGAGAAACTGACCCGGCTCGAGGCCCGGAAGGCAGAGCTTACGGAACTGCTTTCGCAGAAGGAGGAAGAGCCCCTGCGACTGCACCCCGGCCTTGCCGATGTCTATCGAAAGAAGATCGACGCGCTTGTAGAGGCGCTGAATGCCGAGGGGGAGAAGGGCGAAGCCGCGCGCATCCTGCGAGGCCTTCTGTCGGAGATTCGCCTCGTGCCCGAAGGCGACGGGCTGGCCATCGAACTCGTTGGCGAGCTCGCGGCAATCATGGCCTTGGAAGATCAGGGAAAAACGAAGGCCCGGAGGGGTCCCCGGGGCCGTTCGATAACAATGGTTGCGGGGGCAGGATTTGAACCTGCGACCTTCAGGTTATGAGACCGCTGGTCGATATGACGAAAGCGGCACTACTCGCGTATTTTCAAACACTTGTGCGCCTGTCGCACAAAACGCTAAACCGAGCGCCAACGTAGCGCCAACAACGCCGGTGCCGCCGAGCGTTCCCCACATGTGTTCGGTCTGTTCCGGCCGCGCAGGCGCCCGGCATTCGGGTCAAGTCTGAGAACTGCTGGAAATTTCGGTAGCGGAGCGGGCCTGCTGAGAGGCGTGTGGGGTTATGTTGGCGGCCTTGTATTCGGCGGCGAGTTCCTCTCTGACGGCGGCGATCTGGCGTCGTTCGAACTCGGTGAAGCGGACCCTTCGCCAGCGCTCCGCGGCGCGGGTCATGGCGCCGAACATCAGCTTGAGCACTGGGCGCTCTCCGAAGGCGTTGGGGATGATCTTCAGGCGTCGACGTTCCTCGACGAAGAGGCGTTCCAGGAGGTTGGTGGCCCTGATCGCCCGGCGGTGGGTGACGGGCATTCTGAGATGGGCGATGCAGGCCTCGAAATCGTCCATGAAGCAGGCGACGGCCGTGGGCAGGTCCTTCTCGTAGTCCTCGACGATGCCCCTGGCCAAGTCCTGGGCGATGGCCCGGCTTGAGGAGGGTGCGCGATGAGCCATTACGCGACCACCTGGGCGATCCGTCAGCGCGGCCTGAAACCGGCGACCAAGCTCGTGCTGTGGTATCTCGCCGACCGGCACAACCCGGACTACGGCTGCTTTCCCTCGCAGGAGTGGACCTGTCGCGCTTTTGTGCCGCCTCGAGTGCTCGTTTACGCCAACTTTCCTTCGAATGCGACGGGGCTTTTCCAGCCCAGTGCTGAGTGGCGGCGGCGCGGACTGTAGAAGCCATTGATGTATTCGAAGATCGCCGCCTCAGCTTGCCGATCGAGGATGCGTGCAAGCTCGGCGCGCAGGATTTCCATCAGAAGGGCACGGGCATCGGCGGGGGAAAGGTCTTTCTTCGTCATTGCGTCCAGGACTCCGGGTTCCGTTTTTTCGCAGACGGCGAGCAGCGCAGCAGCGCGTTTCACGGCGTCGAGCGGGACGTGGGTTCGAAGCGAAAGACAGAGAAAAAGATTTTTTCGGCAGCGTGGCAGGCGCTTGCGAAAATAGAAGATGCGGCCGCGTCGCATGAGGTAGGGGCCGGCGTGGCGGTGGCCCGACCGACGGCGCGAGTCGCGCCGTTTCCGGGCGTAGCTTGCGATGGCGTGTGTCTCAGTCTGTGTCTCAGATTCGCGAGGCTGTGACATAGCAGAGGGATCGGGTTTGTCTAACCCATTGATTTTGCGTCGTTCGAAGGGCTTCATGGCTGGGGTGGTAGGATTCGAACCTACGGTACACGGTACCAAAAACCGCTGCCTTACCACTTGGCTACACCCCAGCAACGAGCGGGTAATTACGCGCCTCGATCGGACTCTGCAAGAGGGTCATCCAGATTTTTTTGACCCAGGGCCCCGACACTGTGCGCCCGTTGCTGACCGCCATGACGGCGCTCGGTGCGCATCAGCCGGTTTGCCGTACAGGCCGCGCGCCGCTGCGCCGCAGGATCAGTTCCAATCGGCGAAAGCTGTCGTCGATGCCTCCGGTTTCCGGCCGCGCGAAAAACGCGTCCAGTTCGGGCCACACCGCGACGGCCTGATCCAGAACCGGGTCGGCGCCTTCGGCATAGAGGCCGGACCGGATCATGATTTCCGACCGCTCATAGGCGCCAAGGAGACGCCGCGCCTGGGCGATCAGTTCGTTCTCTTCCGGCGATGCCGCCTCAGGCAGCGACCGGGACACGGACCGGCGGACGTTGATCGCGGGAAACCGGCCGCGTTCTGCAATGTCGCGGTCCAGAACGATGTGGCCATCCAGAACGCCCCGCAGAATGTCGGCGATCGGTTCATCCATGTCCGACCCCGCAACCAGGACGCTGAAGATGGCGGTGATGTCGCCCTGACCTTCCGTTCCCGGACCGGCCCGTTCGCACAGGCCGGCGATCAGCGGCGTCACCGAGGGCGGAAAACCGCGAAGGGCCGGCGGTTCGCCAGCGGCCACGGCGACCTCGCGATGCGCTTCGGCCAGCCGCGTGACGGAATCGGCGAGGAACAGAACGTTCCGGCCCGAATCGCGGAAATGTTCAGCCACGGCCATTGCCGCGAGCCCGCAGCGGCGCCGGGTCAAAGCGGACTGATCCGATGTGGCGGTGACGATGACGGACCGTTTCATCCCTTCGGGCCCCAAGGTCTTGTGTACGAATTCGTTGACCTCGCGGCCCCGCTCTCCGATCAGCGCGATCACGACCACGTCCGCATCCATGTGGGAGGCAAGACGGGCCAGCAGATGGGATTTGCCGACGCCGGAGCCGGCAAAGAGTCCGACCCTTTGTCCCCGAACGATTGGCAGGATCGTGTTAAGCACCGAAAGCCCGGTGGACACCCGCGACCCCATTGCCCGCCGTTCTGCGGCTGGTGGTGGTGGGGCCGCGATGTCGCGGGGTTGCGCGCCGCGCACCAGGGGCCTTCCGTCCAGGGGGTTGCCATGGGGATCGACGATGCGCCCGATCCAGCTGTCATCGGGGCGGAAATCCGGTTGCCCGCAGAGAAGCACGAGATCCCCCACGCCGACGCCCGCAGGCGCGCGCTCGGGGAGCATGGTCACTTGGTCGCGGGCGATCTGCAGTACCTCGCCGAACAGCGAAGCCCCGCCGCGTCGCCGCAACTCGAGCCGGTCACCGGTGGTCGCGCGGCTCGAGAGACCCAGGATCCGGATCACGCCACCGGACACCGACTGAACCCGACCGGCGTGGCGCGCGACGGGAATCGATACAATCTCGCGGAGAAGGTTGGAAAGGGCGTGTTGCATGGTCGAACGCTCCTGCAGGGAACTCAAAACCTTTTCTAAACGAATCGGGGTTAAGCCATGATTGAAGCCAATCGAGGGAGAAGCCCGATGTTTGAAAACCTGGATGTATTCAGACTGGCCTCGGCCATGGCGCGCCACGCTGCGGCAAGGCAGGCGGTCATCGCCCAGAACATGGCCAACTCAGACACGCCCGGTTTCAAGGCGCGCGACATCGCCTCCTTTTCTGCGATCATTGATGACGGCGGCGCGATGGACATGCGCGCGACCCGCCCGACGCACCTGAATGCGCGCGAGGGGTCGGATGCGCATTTCCGCACTTTCGTGACCGATGAAGGCGCGGATCCCAACGGCAACACGGTGTCGATCGAGCAGGAGATGCTGAAGGCGATCGAGGCCAAGCGGTCACACGGCCGGGCCCTGGCCATCTACAAATCATCGCTGAACATCCTGCGTACCGCGATAGGGCGCGGATAAGGGGCAGCGATGAGCGAGTTTTCCAAATCCATGGCGGTTGCCGCGAGCGCCCTGCGCGCCCAATCCGCGCGCCTGCGTCATGTAGCCGAAAACATCTCCAATGTTGACACGCCCGGTTACCGCCGCAAGACGGTTCCGTTTCGGACCGTCCATGATCGCTCGCAGGGCATCGACCTGCTGCAGGTCGGCGGTGTTCAGCTCGATCAGCGCGATCTGAACAAGGTCTACGATCCGTCCCATCCGTTGGCCAATGCCGACGGCTACTACGACGGCTCGAATGTGGATCTGATGATCGAGATCGCCGACGCGCGCGAGGCTCAGCGCAGCTATGAGGCAAATCTGAAAATGTTCGAACAGGTGCGCGAGATGTCCTCGTCCCTGCTCGACCTTCTTCGCAAGTAAGGGAGATCCAGAATGGACGCTCGAAGCGTAAGCGCAGTTCAGAACTATGCCGCGGCGCGATCCGCGACGCGGCCGGAACCGGCGTCGGGAGCCGCAGGCGCAGCGATCCGCTCTGCGGCCGCGGATTTCGCGGAAACCCTGCGCCAGGGAGAACAGATGGCAAAGGCCTCGATGGTCGGCGATGCAGATCCGCACATGCTGGTGCAGGCGCTGGCCCAGACCCAACTGGCGGTGGAAACCGCGATTGCCGTGCGCAACAAGGTGGTCGAGGCCTACCAGGAAATCCTGAGAATGCCGATCTGAGATGCTGGGTGAAGGCGTTTTTCTGGACACGCTCCGCCAGGGACTTTGGGCGGCGGTTCTGATGGCTTTTCCGATTCTGAGCGTTGCCCTGGTGACGGGGATCGTGGTCGGGCTCTTTCAGGCTCTGACCTCGATCCAGGAAATGACCCTGACATTCGCGCCCAAGCTGGCCGCCATCGTGGCCGTGTTCTGGGTGTCGATGTCATTCATGACCAACACGCTGATTTCGTTCTTTCAGGGCGAGATCATTCCACTGATCGCGGGAGGCTGGCAATGAGCACCACCGGCTATGTGACCCTGTCTCGGCAATCCGCCCTGTTGCGTGAAATGCAGGTCGTTGCCAACAACATCGCCAACGTTTCGACGACCGGATACCGGCAGGAAGGACTCGTCTTTTCCGAGTTCGTTCGCGCCGCGCAAAGTGCCGATCCGCTGTCGATGGCACAGGCACGCGTCCGCAACACCTCGATGTTGCAGGGTGCGCTGACGCACACCGGGGGCACCTTCGATGTCGCGATCGAAGGCGAGGGTTTTTTCATGGTGGAAACCCCCAATGGGCCAAGGCTGACCCGGGCGGGCGCCTTTGCGCCTGACGCCAATGGTGATCTGGTGTCGCCTGACGGCTACAAGGTGCTGGACGAAGGAGGTGCGCCAATCTTCGTGCCGCCCGATGCGTCGAATGTCAGGATCGGCGCCGACGGAACCATCAGCGCCGGCGATCGCGCGCTCGGGCGGATTGGCGTGTTCCTGCCCGATGCAGACAGTCAGCTGGTCCGGGAAGACGGCGTCATGTTTCGGGTCGAGGGCGATATTGTCCCGGCTGACGAGGTCAACATTTCCCAAGGCGCGGTGGAGGAGTCGAACGTGGATGCGATAGGTCAGATCGGCCGGATGATCGAGATCCAGCGCGCATATGAATTGGGGCAGAGTTTTCTGGACGCCGAAGACCGGCGCATCCGCGATGCGGTCAAGGCTCTTCTTCGCTGACCATTGAACAGGATATCGATATGCGAGCCCTTCATATAGCAGCCACTGGCATGAGTGCCCAGCAGATGCGGGTGGAAACCATTTCCAACAATCTCGCCAACATGAACACGACCGGCTACAACGCCCGCCGTGTGGAATTTTCCGACCTCCACTATCAACAGGTTGCGCGACCGGGGACCATCAATGCCGCCGATGGGACGGTCCTGCCCACGGGTGTTCAGTTGGGCATGGGCGTGCGGCCGGCTGCTGTCACCGTCCACCTTGCCCAGGGATCGCTGTCGGCCACCGGAAATGATCTGGATATCGCGATCGAGGGCCGAGGCTATCTCGAGGTCACTTTGCCGTCGGGTGCCACGGCCTATACCCGCGATGGCAGCCTGAAGCGGTCGGCCGAAGGCGTGGTAGTGACATCCGAGGGCTATGTCGTGTCCCCCGAAATCGTCATCCCGCCAGAGGCCCGAAGCATCTCGATCAACGCCGATGGCGAGGTCTATGCCTATTTCGCCGACAATGCCGAAGGGCAGCTGTTGGGTCAGTTCACGCTGGCCGGATTTACCAATGCGAAGGGGCTGGAAGCGCTGGGCGGCAATCTGTTCGCCGAGACCGAGGCCTCCGGTCCACCGATCGTCGCAACACCCGGCACGGACGGGTTGGGGACGTTGCGCCAGGGCTATCTCGAGGACAGTTCGGTCGATGCGGTGCGCGAGGTCACCGAGCTGATCGAGGCGCAGCGCGGCTATGAAATGAACGCCAAGGTCATTTCGGCCGTGGACGAAATGATGCGCGCGACGACGCAAGTCCGGTGATGTGGAAGTTCGCATGCATCGCCGCGCTCCTGGGGACTTCGGCCGCGGCTGACGTCGTCGTTGCCGCCCGGACCATCCGCGCCCACGAGGTCATATCGGCCGCCGATCTGGCGGTGCGTCCGATCGAAAGTCCGGGTGGGTTTCGCGACCCCTCCGAGGTGGTCGGGAATGAGGCGCGGGTCATGCTGTACGCAGGTCGGCCGGTCAGGGCGAACGATATTGGCCCCCCCGCATCAGTGGAGCGCAACCAGCTGGTGACGCTTGTCTATCGAAGCGGCGCGCTGCGGATTTCGGTGGATGGACGGGCCCTGGGGCGTGGGGCGCAGGGAGATCTGATTAGGGTGATGAATCTGTCCTCGAAGGCGACGGTGACGGGGCGGATAAGCGGCGACGGGACAGTAGAGGTTGAAAAATAATCATGAAAACAATCTGTTGGGCAAAAGCCCTGTCTGCGGCTCTACTTGTGTCGGCATGCGGCCGTGTAGACCACCTCGGCAAGCCGCCAAGCTTTTCGGCCAATGACGCGGGGGCGGAGCATGTGGCGATGATGTGGCCCGGTCTGCCCGCCTATGCGCGATCGCAAAGAACGGTCGATCGGTCTTCGCTCTGGAGCAGCGGCCAGCATTCGCTGCTGGGGGACGGGCGGGCCGAGAAAAAGGGTGACATCCTGACCGTGGTGATCGAGATCGACGACAAGGCGGAGATCTCCAACGACACGTCCCGTTCGCGAAGCGGATCGGAATCGCTGAGCGTTCCGCACATGTTCGGCCTGCCGCAACGCGCAAACGGAAAACTGCCGGCGGGCGCGTCGCTGGACGAGGCCGTGACGGTCGATTCTTCCAGCGGCAGTTCCGGGAAGGGGTCGGTCAAGCGCAAGGAGAAGCTGATGCTCCGCATCGCCGCGACCGTGGTGGACGTGCTGCCCAACGGGGTTCTGTCGATCATGGGTTCACAGGAGGTCCGCGTGAATTTCGAAATGCGCGAGCTGCTGGTATCGGGATATGTCCGGCCCGAGGACATCTCGCGCCGCAATGAAGTGACTTATGACAAGATCGCCTCGGCCCGGATCTCCTATGGCGGCCGAGGCCAGATCACCGATCTGCAGCAGCCCCGATACGGCCAGCAGATCCTCGACGCGGTTCTCCCTTTCTGAGGCATGCAATGATTGCCAAGCTGCTGCCAATCCTGTCCCTGCTGATCGGTACCGGCGCCGGTGTGGCGGCTGGGATGTTTCTGACCGACCCGAACCCGGAAAGTCACGAAGCATTCGTCGAAGAGGTCGAAACCCACGCGGACAAGAGCGCGGAATCCGAGTTCGTCAAGTTGAACAACCAGTTCGTTGTGCCCTTGGTAAAAAACGACAAGGTCGCGGCGCTTGTGGTTCTGTCCCTGGGGCTTGAGGTTGAACAGGGCATGGCCGAAACGGTCTATCAGCGAGAGCCGAAACTGCGTGACGGATTCCTGCGCGTTCTGTTCGATCAAGCCGTGATGGGGACTTTTGATGGAGCATTCACCAGGGTCGAACGACTGGACGCGCTCAGAGCCGCCCTTCTGGAAGAAGCGCGCGCCCAGATCGGGGACTCCGTTCGAACTGTGTTGATTACGGATATCGCGCGGCAGGATACCTGATGGCGTCCGATCTCGAGCCATGCGGGTTGGTCTTTCCAGTATCGCCAGCGAAGCGCTCGACGGGATCGGAACGCTTCGTGGCGTCCAGAGAATCGCCTTCTTTCACCGAACCAAGATCCGCCGAATGAAGGACGCACTCATGCTGGCCAGTCCGTCCAGAGCCGCCGGACCCGACCGAAACTTGCCCGTCCCGCGAAAACCGGATCCATTTTCCGCGATCCTGTTTCCGTCGCGTTTACGAAAGTTCGGTGCCAAGCCCGTCGAGACATGGCATGGCGTAATCGTGACGGTCGTTTCCAAGCCGGATTATTCGTCGTCAAAGAACGGTGTTACTTGCGCCACGATCACCGCGTTTTCGTCCAGTGCACGCTGCATCAGGGCGCGTTCCGCGTCGTCGATTTCGTGGCCTTGTGCCTCGCGCTCTTCCAGCGTGCCATAACCGGTCACGTCCAGCGGCGCCATGTCGGCCTGTTTCAGGATGGCGACGGTTTCGCGCACGGCTTCGGCCTCGTCGACGCCGCTTGAATAGCACATCAACGCTGCGCCGGTGGCGCCGTCGGGCAGGCCGTCCCCGGCCTTGCGGCCCACCTCGACCAGAAGGGTATAGACCTTCTGGCGCGACTGTTTCTTCTGCTGTTCCATGCGCGGGCCATAGCCGCCGCTTTCCTGGGGGTCAATGTCGAGCCGGTCGGAAAGCCGATCAGAACATGCCCATCCCCAGCCCCGCCCCCATCGCCGCGCCCAGTTCGCGGCAGCGGTCAAGCTCGGTCTCGGGGATCGTCTTGGGCGCAAGGATCGCCTCTTGCGTCTGGGCATGGGTGCAGATGATGAGCGGCGGTTGCACCTCTTTCAGGCGCCAGCCGGTGGCGATCCGCGCCAGTTGCCGCGCGGCGCCTTCGCCGTCGGACCCGGCGCAGATCATCTGCGCATAGGCCCGCCCCTCGATCCGCCCCAGCACCGGATAATAGCAGCGGTCGAAGAACTCCTTCATCGTCCCCGAAAGGGCGGCCAGGTTTTCGGGCGCACAGAAGATGTAGCCGTCGGCGCCCAGAAGATCCTCGGGCCCGGCGTCCTGCGCCGGCAGCAGGCGGGTATCGATCTCGGCCTCGGCCGCGCGGGCGGCGGCCGCGGCCATCTGCCGGCTGCCGCCGGTGCGGGAATGCCAGACGATCAGCAGACGCGCCATGCCGGCCGTGTCAGTCGCGCAGAAGTTCGTTGATGCCGGTCTTGGAACGGGTCTTTGCGTCCACCCGCTTGACGATCACCGCGCAATAGAGGTTCACGCCGCCCTTCGACGGCATGGTGCCCGCGACCACCACCGAATAGGGCGGCACTTCGCCATACATCACCTCGCCGGTTTCGCGGTCCACGATCTTGGTGGACTGACCGATGAACACGCCCATCCCCAGCACCGAACCCTCGCGGACGATCACGCCTTCGACGACTTCGGACCGGGCGCCGATGAAGCAGTTGTCTTCGATGATCGTCGGGCCGGCCTGCATCGGCTCCAGCACGCCTCCGATGCCGACACCGCCGGAAAGATGCACGTTCTTGCCGATCTGTGCGCAGGATCCCACGGTGGCCCAGGTATCGACCATCGTGCCTTCGTCCACATAGGCGCCCAGGTTGACGAAGGACGGCATCAGCACCACGCCCGGCGCGATATAGGCCGATTTGCGCACAACGCAGTTGGGCACGGCGCGGAAACCGGCGGCCTTCCATTCGTGCTCGCCCCAGCCCTTGAACTTGCTGTCCACCTTGTCCCACCAGCCGCTGCCTTGCGGGCCGCCGTCGTGAATTTCCATGTCGTGCAGCCGGAACCCCAGCAGCACGGCCTTCTTGGCCCATTGGTTGACGTGCCAGCTGCCGTCGGCCCGTTTCTCGGCCACGCGCAAGGTGCCGCTGTCCAGCGCGTTCAGTGTCTCTTCGATGGCTTCGCGGGTCTCGCCGCCGGTGCTGGGGGTGATCGTGTCGCGTGCCTCCCACGCGGCTTCGATGGCGGCTTCGAGCTGGGCGTTCGACATGGGGCCTCTCCGGTTGGTCCTGCGTTTCCAGCCCTATAGCGGCGCGGCGGCAGCCAGACAATGCCATGAATCGGCGAAAGGGCCGCGCGGGATCTGGTCAAGCCGAGCCATCCCGCCTAGCGTGGCGGCATGAACGGCACGGGAATTCACGACAGCGGCTATTCCTGGCTGCGGCTTCTGGTCACGCTGGCGATCGCCACGGTGGCCAATGTCGGCATGTGGGCGGTGATCGTGGTGATGCCCGCGGTGGAGGCCGAATTCGGCGCCGGTCGGGCGGAATCGTCGATGCCCTACACGCTGACCATGGTCGGTTTCGCGCTGGGCAATCTGGTCATCGGCCGTATGGTGGACCGGTTCGGAATAACCACGGCCCTGATGGCGGCTGCGGTGACAAGCGCGGCGGCCTATGGGCTTGCAACGCTGGCGCCGTCGATTCTGGTGCTGTCGGCTGTGCATGTGGCGCTGGGGCTGGGAACGGCGGTCGGGTTCGGGCCGCTGATCGCGGACATCTCGCACTGGTTCCTGCGCCGGCGCGGCATTGCCGTGGCGCTGGTAGCCAGCGGCAATTATCTGTCGGGCGCGGTCTGGCCGATGCTGCTGGCCGGCCTTCTCGCCGAGAGCGGCTGGCGGCAGGTCTATCTTGCGCTCGCGCTCATCACGCTGGCGGTGGTGGTGCCGCTGGCGCTGCTGTTGCGGCGCCGGGTGCCGGTCGAGGCGCATGGCCAAGCCGAGGCCGCCGCCGCGCTGAAGGCGCGCAGCGCGGGGCTGTCACCGCGTGCGTTGCAATGGATGCTGGGGCTGGCCGGGATCGCCTGTTGCGTGGCGATGTCGATGCCGCAGGTGCATATCGTCGCCTATTGCGTGGGCCTGGGCTATGGGCCGGCCGTGGGGGCCGAGATGCTGTCGCTGATGCTGCTGGGCGGGGTGGTCAGCCGGGTGATTTCGGGCCTGGTCGCGGACCGGCTGGGCGGGGTTCTGACCCTGCTGATCGGCTCGACCCTGCAATGTATCGCGCTGTTTCTCTATCTGCCCTGGGACGGCTTGGTTCCGCTTTATGTGGTGAGCGCGGTCTTCGGGTTGAGCCAGGGCGGGATCGTGCCGTCCTATGCGTTGGTGGTGCGCGAATACATGCCCGCGCGCGAGGCCGGGGCGCGGGTGGGGTTCGTGATGATGATGACGATCCTCGGCATGGCGCTGGGCGGGTGGATGTCGGGCTGGATCTATGATCTGACCGGCAGCTACCGGTGGGCGTTCCTGAACGGGATCGGCTGGAACATGCTGAACATGGGGATCATCGGGACGCTTCTGCTGCGGTCGCGGCCGCGGGCCAGCGCAGAGGCGGTGTGATCGGCGGGTGCGCGAGGCCCTGACCGTTGCGTCGGGGGGCAAGGGCGAATGCGAGGGGCTCTGCCCCTCGCGCTCCCCGGAGTATTTGGGGCAAGATGAAGGGGCGCTCAGGCGCCTGCCAAGTGAGTCGCGCCGCGTTTGCGGGCCAGTTCGATCTGGCGTTGACGCTCGCGGAAGCGGGCCTTGTCGGCCTCGGTAGTTTCGCGAAAGCACAGGTGGCAGGAGACGCCTTCCTCGAATTCCGGGCGCTCCCGGTCCTGCGGCAGGATCGGCCGGCGGCAGCCGCGGCAGAGGATGTGCGGACCCGGGCGCAGGCCGTGGCCGACGCTGACGCGTTCGTCGAAGACAAAGCAGTCGCCCTGCCAGGCGCTGTTCTCGGGCGGGATTTCCTCGAGGTAGCGCAGGATCCCGCCCTTGAGGTGATAGACCTCCTGGACCCCCTGGCCCAGCAGCCAGTTGGTCGATTTCTCGCAGCGAATCCCGCCGGTGCAGAACATGGCGATCCGCTTGTTGTGAAAGCGGTGGCGGTTGGCCTCCCACCAGGCGGGGAAGTCGCGGAAGCTTTGGGTTTTCGGGTCGATCGCGCCCTCGAAGGTGCCGATCGCCACCTCGTAGTCGTTGCGCGTGTCGATCACCGCAACGTCCGGGTTGCGGATCAGGTCGTTCCAGTCCCGAGGCTCCACATAATGGCCGACACGGGCGCGGGGGTCCACGTCGGGCTGGCCCAGCGTCACGATTTCCTTCTTCAACCTGACCTTCATCCGCGCAAAGGGCGGCTTGTCGGCGGTGGATTCCTTCCATTCCATGTCCGCGCAGCCCGGCAGGGCGCGGATATGGGCCAGAACCGCGTCGATGCCCGCGCGCGGGCCGGCGATCGTGCCGTTGATGCCTTCGCGCGCCAGCAGCAGGGTGCCCTTGATGTCGTGTGCCAGGCACAGATCGAGCAGGGGGCCGCGCAGCGTGGCCGGGTCTTCGAACCGGGAAAAGTGATAAAGGGCCGCGATCGTGAACATGGGGCGGGGTCTAGTCCGCCCGGGCCATCCGCGCAAGGGCCGCATTGACGCCCGATGCGCGCCGGCCTACCGATGGTGGGCGAAAGGAGACTGCCATGACCCACGCCCTGATCGTGATCGACGTCCAGAACGATTTCTGCCCCGGCGGCGCGTTGGCCGTGCCCGGCGGGGACGAAGTGGTCGCGCCGATCAACGCCATGATGGACCGGTTCGACGCGGTGATCCTGACCCAGGACTGGCATCCGGCGGGCCATTCGTCCTTTGCCTCGTCGCATGAGGGGGGCGAGCCCTTTGGCATGATCGACATGCCCTATGGCCCCCAGGTTCTGTGGCCCGATCACTGCGTGAAGGGAACCGAGGGCGCGGCGTTTCACCCGCGGTTGCGCACCGATGGCGACCTGATCATTCGCAAGGGGTTCAATCCCGCGATCGACAGCTATTCCGCCTTTTTCGAAAATGATCACGAAACGCCGACCGGGCTGGAGGGCTATCTGCGCACGCGCGGGATCGACCGGTTGACCATGGCCGGGCTGGCGACCGACTTTTGCGTCCATTATTCGGCCGTGGACGCGGCGCGGCTGGGGTTCGAGGTGACCGTGCGGCTGGATGCATGCCGGGCGATCGATCTCGACGGATCGCTCGGGGCTGCGGTCGATGCGATGAAGGCGGCCGGGGTGAAACTGGAAGGGTAGGGGCGCCGGCCGGCAGGTGCAGACCGATCCCGGCGCCGCCCCTGATTTCAGCCGACTCTCGCCAAGGTCATTCCTCTGCGGACAGCTCGTCGTAGCATTCCAGCGCGCGGGCCGCATACATCATTGCCGGCCCGCCCCCCATCTGGATGCACATGGCCAGCACGTCGGCGACCTCTTCGCGAGTAGCTCCGGTGCGCACCAGCGCCTCGGTATGCAAGGCGATGCAGGGTTCGCACCGGTCGGCCACCGAGATGCCAAGCGCGATGAACTCCTTGGTCTTGAAGTCCAGCGTGCCGCCTTCCTTGACCGCCTTGCCGAGCGCCCCGAAGGCGCGGGTGGTGTCGGGGATCGCGCGGTTGAGATTGCGCAGGCCGTCGCGGGTGGTCTTGAGCTTGTCCTGCCAGGCCATGGGAGAACCTCCTGTCCATATTCTGGTTTCGGAACATGTCAGAGCATGCCGTTGCAGGGCGCACCTTGATCCTGATCAGACGGCGCGCCTTTCCGCCACCAGCGCAAGGTTGTTGGCGGGCATCTCGACGACCTGCACCATGTCCAGACCCGAGCCCTGCATCAGGTCCATCACGTCGAAGTCGTCCTTGTAGCCGATGGACGGATCTTCGGCCACCAGTGCGGCGTGAAACCGGCGGTCGCCCTCGCTGGTCAGTTCGCCCGCGCGCATGAAGGGGCCGTAGATCACCAGCCGCCCCCTGGGCGCCAGCGCCCGCGCGGCCTCGGCGATCAGGGTTTCGGCCCGTGGCATCGGGATCAGGTGCAGAAGGTTGGCCAGAAAGATAAGCGCCTGGCCGGCATGGGCCGCGCCCCAGCCCGGCGCGGTGGCGTCGAGCGCGATCGGCGGGGCGATGTTGGCAAGCCCCGATTCGGCCACATAGGCCGCGATCGAGGCGCGGCGGGTCGGGCCGGGTTCGGTCGGCTGCCAGGTCAGCCCCGGCAGACGCGCGGCAAAGGCCACCACATGCTGGCCGGTGCCGCTGGCGATTTCCAGCGCGCGGCCCTTGCGCGGGGCCACCTGATCCAGCAGGTCGCACAGCGGCCCCGTGTTGCGTTCTGCCGATGGGGCGAACAGCTTTTCCCCTTCGGCGGGCAGGGCAAGGCTGTGCGGCTCCTGTTTCCCTTCGTCGGTCATCGGCGGAACCTGTCGGGTTTCAGCGCGGCGACGGTTTCGGCATCAAGCGCGGGTTGAGTGCCGGTGACGAGATCGCACAGCAGTTGCGACGCGGCGGGCGCGGTCTGAAACCCGTATCCGCCCTGGCCCGCGCTCCAGATGAAACCGGTGTGATCGGGGTCCGGTCCCAGAACCAGCGCCCGGTCGGGGGAAAAGCTGCGCAGCCCCGCCCAGCTGGTCTCCACCCGCGTCACGGGTTCGGTCACCATGTCCTCGTAGCGGGCCAGTCCTTCGGCCAGCACCATGTCGTCGGCCCAGGCGTCATGCGGCTCTACGGGATCTTCGTCGGCGGGCGATACCAGAAGCTTGCCCGCGTCGGGTTTGGCATACCACGACTCGCCCGGCCCCATGATCATCGGCCAGCCGGTCACGTCATGGCCGCCAGGCGCGGGCAGGCGAGCCATCGACCGGCGGTGGGGGACGATGCCGATGGGCGCGACCCCGGCCAGCGCGGCGATGCGGTCGGCCCATGCGCCGGCAGCGTTGACGATGGCGCGCGCCGCGAAAGTTTGGCCGCCGGCCTTGATGCGCCAGCCGGCGCCGTCGCGCGCGATGGCCGTGACCGCGTGGCGGGTGAGCACCTGCCCGCCATTGGCGCGGATCACCTTGGCAAAGTCCTGCAGCATCCGGTCGGTGTCCAGATCCCAGGCCGCCGCGTGATAGCCGGCAAAGGCCACCCGGCCGGGGTTCAGGATCGGCACCATCTCCAGCGCCTCGGCCACCGGAACGGGGTCGAGCTTCAGTTCCTCAAGGTCGCGGGCAAAGCTGTCGGCGTCCTCGGGCCGCCCCACCGCCAGCAGGCCGCGCGGGCTGAGATAGCCGCCATTGGCGGTGCGATGATACTCGCCGCTGGCGATGTTCAGCGCCACCGTCGAGGGCAGGCCGTAATTGGCCTCGTACATCGCCGCCGAGCGGCCCGAGGCGTGGTAGCCCAGCGCCTCTTCGGCCTCGAGCAGCGTGACGGTGCCATGCGCCGACAGCCGCGCCCCCGCCGACAGCCCGGCGATGCCGCCGCCGATCACCAGAAAGTCGATCATTGCCGTGTCCTTGTCCGTTTGGCGCATCATGGGCGCAAAGCCCGTCGAAGCCAAGTCGGGACGCGTCCCCGCGCAGGGGTCAGATGTCGCCGAAATCGCCGCCGCGGCCCTTGCCGGCGGCAAAGCGGGCGGCGCCTTCGCGTCCCTCTGCCTCGAAGGCCGAGGCCGAGGCCCATTCGCGGCGCAGCGCGGCGGCGAGCTCTTCCGGCGGCATCCGGGCCGACAGGTGATCGGCACGCATGCAGGCCTGCGGAAACCGGGTCAGGTCGCGGGCCAGATCCCGCGCCACCTCCAGCGCCGCGCCCCGGTCGCACATCAGGTTGGCAAACCCGATGGCCAGCGCCTCTTCGGCGTCCACTTCGCGGCCGGTCAGGATCAGGTCGTTTGCGATGCCCTGTCCCACGATGCGCGGCAGCCGCACCGTGCCGCCATCGACCAGCGGCACCCCCCAGCGGCGGCAGAACACGCCTGTGATCGACCCTTCGGCCATCACCCGCAGGTCGCACCAGGCCGCCAGCTCCAGCCCGCCGGCCACCGCCGGCCCCTCGATCGCGGCGATCACCGGCTTGGTCAGCATCAGCCGCGTCGGCCCCATCGGTCCGGGCAGGGGATGCGCCATCGGGTCGGTCCAGTCGTCGGGGATCTGGACCGCGCGCAGCCAGTCGTCGGCCTCGGCGTATCCGGCGGACTTGAGGTCGAAGCCCGCGCAGAAATATCCCCCCGCCCCGGTGAGGATCGCGACCTTGGCGGTATCGTCGGCCTCGAAGGCAAGGAAAGCGTCATAGAGCTGCCGCGCGGTGGCCGGGTTCACGGCGTTGCGCGCCTCGGGGCGGTTGATGGTGACGGTGGTGATGCCTTCGCTGGTTTCGACGATGACGGTCATGTTCGCGATCCTCCCTGCCGGCGATGGTGGGCCAAGGGGCGCGCGCGGGCAACATGGTTGGCGCGATGACGTGGCGGCGCTATACGCCTGCCCATGACACAGATTTACGAACTGGAAGAACGGATCGCCCACCTCATGCGCGCGGTGGACGACCTCAGCGACGTGGTGACCCGCCAGCAGGCCGAGATCGACCGCCTGACGCGGCGGGTCGAGATGCTGATGCAGCGCGAGGCCGAACGCGAAGCGGCGCAGAGCGGCGGGGTGATCCTGGGCGACGAACGCCCGCCGCACTGGTAGGGGTCAGATCTCCTCGACCTCGACCACGCCGTCGAGGCTCTTGATCGCGCCCTTGATCTGGGGGTTGATCGCGAATTCGGCACCCAGGTCCATCTCGACCTCGCCCGGCAGTCCAAGATCCGTCAGGCACAGCACCACCGGGCCGCGGGCGGCGTTGCGCGCAGCCTTGGCCGCGTCGTCCAGCACCGACCCCACGATGTCCACCGCCGAGGCGTCATTGATGAACACCCGCAGCCCCACCGCCGCCCCGCGCGAGACGACCGAATCGATCGGCGCTACCGACCGGCCCAGCAGCTTGAGCTGATCGGCCTCCAGCGTCGCCTCGACCGTGAGCACGACCTTGGAGCCGGTTTCCAGGTGGTCGCGCGCGGCCTCGAGCGCTTCGGAAAACAGCGTCACCTCGAAGGCGCCGGTGGAATCGCTCATCTGGACAAAGGCGAACCGGTTGCCGCGCGCCGACTTGCGTTCCTGCCGACCGGCCACGACGCCGGCCAGTTTCGCCACCAGCGGCCCGCCCTGAGCCTTTTCCAGCACCTGATCCAGCGTCAGAACATTCGCCCGCCGCAGCGCCAGGGCGTAATCGTCCAGCGGATGCCCCGACAGGTAGAAGCCCACGGCCTTGAATTCCTCGCCCAGCCGTTCGGCCGGCAGCCAGTCGGGGACGTTGGCGAGCCGGGGCTCGGGCAGGTCGTCGCCGGATTCGCCGAACAGCGACACCTGCGCGCTGGCCTTCTGTTCGTGGATCGCAGCGGAATAGGCCACCACCGCATCGAGGCTTTCGAACACCCGCCGGCGGTTGCGGTCGAGCTGGTCGAAGGCCCCGGCGCGGGCCAGCATCTCCAGCGGCCGCTTGCCGACCCGTTTCAGATCCACCCGGCGGGCAAAGTCGAAGAGATTGACAAAGGGCTTGTCCACCCCATCCGCCCGGCGGGCATCGGTAATCAGCCGCATCGCCTCGACGCCCACGTTCTTGAGCGCGCCCAGCGCATAGACCAGCTCTCCGTTCACCACGTTGAAGGTGGCTTCGGACCGGTTCACGCAGGGCGGCACCCAGGGCAGGCCCAGACCCTTGCGGACCTCTTCGAAATAGATGGCCAGCTTGTCGGTCAGGTGGATGTCGCAGTTCATGACGCCGGCCATGAACTCGACGGGGTGGTTCGCCTTCAGCCACGCGGTCTGATAGCTGACCACCGCATAAGCCGCCGCGTGGCTCTTGTTGAAGCCGTAATTGGCGAATTTCTCCAGCAGGGCAAAGACCTCTTCGGCCTTTTTCTGGTCCACCCCGTTCTTCTTGGCACCCTCGACGAATTTCGGGCGCTCGGCGTCCATCGCCTCCTTGATCTTCTTGCCCATCGCGCGGCGCAGCAGGTCGGCGCCGCCAAGGGAGTAGCCCGCCATCACCTGGGCAATCTGCATCACCTGTTCCTGATAGACGATGATGCCCTGAGTTTCTTCCAGGATGTGGTCGATCAGCGGATGGATCGATTCCCGCTCCTTCACCCCGTTCTTGACGTCGCAATAGGTGGGGATGTTCTCCATCGGGCCCGGACGGTAGAGCGCCACCAGCGCCACGATGTCCTCGATGCAGGTGGGTTTCATCCGCTTGAGCGCATCCATCATGCCCGAGCTTTCCACCTGGAACACGGCGACGGTCCGGGCCGCGGCATAAAGCTTGTAGGTCTTCTCGTCGTCCAGCGGGATCGCGTTGATCTCGTCCACCGCGCCTTCGGGCGGATCATAGAGCTGCGTGCCGTCGGCGGCGATGTGCAGGTGCCGCCCAGACTGCCGAATCAGATTCACCGCGTTCTGGATCACGGTGAGCGTTTTCAGCCCCAGAAAGTCAAACTTCACCAGCCCGGCCTGCTCCACCCATTTCATGTTGAACTGGGTCGCCGGCATGTCGGATCGCGGATCCTGGTAGAGCGGCACCAACTGGTCCAGCGGCCGGTCGCCGATCACCACGCCCGCGGCATGGGTCGATGCGTTGCGCAAAAGCCCCTCGAGCTGCATCCCGTATTTTAGCAGCCGGTCCACGACCTCTTCGGCGCGGGCGGCCTCGCGCAGGCGGGGTTCGTCCTGCAGCGCCTTTTCTATGCTGACGGGTTTCACCCCCTCGACCGGGATCATCTTGGACAGCCGGTCCACCTGCCCATAGGGCATCTGCAGGACCCGGCCCACGTCGCGCACCGCGGCCTTGGACAGCAGCGCGCCGAAGGTGATGATCTGCGCCACCTTCTCGCGCCCGTATTTCTCCTGCACATAATGGATAACCTCTTCGCGGCGATCCATGCAGAAATCGATGTCGAAGTCGGGCATCGACACCCGTTCGGGGTTGAGGAAGCGTTCGAACAGCAGGCTGTAGCGCAACGGGTCAAGGTCGGTGATGGTCAGCGCATAGGCCACCAGCGACCCCGCGCCCGAGCCCCGGCCAGGGCCGACCGGGATGCCATGCGCCTTGGCCCATTTGATGAAGTCGGCCACGATCAGGAAATAGCCTGGAAAGCCCATCTGCTCGATGATGCCCAGCTCGAACTTCAGCCGTTCGTGATAGTCTTCGACCGGCGCGGCGTGGGGAATGACGGCAAGCCGCCGCTCCAGCCCCTCCCAGGCCTGCCGGCGCAGTTCCTCCACCTCGTCATCGGCGAATTTCGGCAGGATCGGCTTGCGCTTGTAGGCCATGAAGGCGCAGCGCCGGGCGATCTCGACGGTGTTCTCGACCGCCTCGGGCAGATCGGCGAACAACGTCACCATCTCCTGCTGCGACTTGAAGTAATGCTGCGGCGTCAGGCGGCGGCGCGGTTCCTGCTGATCGACATAGGCGCCTTCGGCAATGCAGATCAGCGCGTCATGCGCCTCGTACATGTCCGGCGTGGGGAAATAGACGTCGTTGGTTGCCACCAGGGGCAGGTCCATCGCATAGGCCATTTCCACATGGCCGCGCTCGGTCAGCCGCTCGGCCTCCGGCAGGCCGTTCTCGCCCGGATGGCGCTGCAGTTCCACATAGAGCCGGTTCGGAAAGGCCCGCGCCAACCGCTGCACCAGCACCTCCGCCGCGGGGCGCTGCCCGGCCTGCAGCAGCTTGCCCACCGGCCCCTCTGGCCCGCCGGTCAGACAGATCAGCCCGCCCGACAGCGCCTCGAGTTCCTCCAGCGTGACATGCGGCAGCTGGCCTGCCTTGTGCACATACAGGCAGGAGCTCAGCTTCATCAGGTTCTCGTATCCCGCCTCGGACTGCGCCAGCAGCACCACGGGCGCGGGCGCCTTCGCCTTCTCCCCCGGTTGAACGGGCTGATATGCCAGATCCACCTGGCAACCCAGGATCGGCTGGATGCCCGCGCCGCTCAGCGTCACGGAAAATTCCAGCGCCGAGAACATCGCGTTGGTGTCGGTCACCGCCACGGCCGGCATGTCATGCGTGCGGCACAGATCGGGCAGCTTCTTCAGCCGCACCGCGCCCTCCAGCAGCGAATATTCGGTGTGCACGCGAAGATGGATGAATCGGGGGGAACTGCTCATGTCGACACGCTACCTCAGCGGCCCGCCAAAGGGAACGGCGCCCGCGCGGGCGGAAATGCCTGAAAATGCAGCGCGATTTTTCGCCTTTTCCTGAAAGTCCTTCAAGCCGCCGCTCGGCTGTGGCCGCAAACCCTCATGAAATCCGTGTCTTTTCGGTATTTGCCGCCCGCGGCGGCCACAATGCCCGGCCGGCTTCGCCCCCTTGTTTTTCTTGCCAGACCGCGCCCGCGCTTCCTAGGCTGATGCGCAACGAAAAAGGCCCGCCTCCTTTCTACGTCGCATCGAAGGGGGGCAGACGGGTTCAACAGGGTAAGGCGACGGGTTGCTGAAACATGACCATCACCTTTCTTCTGAACGGAGAGAGCGTGAGCCTTGATCGCGTCCCGCCGACGCGGACGCTGCTCGACTGGCTGCGGGAAGAGCGCCGGCTGACCGGCACCAAGGAAGGCTGCAACGAAGGCGATTGCGGCGCCTGCACGGTGATCGTGACCGACGCGGCCGGTGCGCGGGCGCTGAACGCCTGCATCCTGTTTCTGCCGCAGCTGCATGGCCGCGCGGTGCGCACGGTCGAAGGCGTCTCCGGTCCCAACGGAGAATTGCACCCCGTCCAGCAGGCGCTGATCGACCACCACGGCTCGCAATGCGGCTTCTGCACGCCGGGCATCGTGATGTCGCTGGTCGCCGCGCACCTCTCCGGCCGCACCGATTTCGACGACGTCCTCGCCGGCAATCTCTGCCGCTGCACCGGCTACGCCCCGATCATCCGCGCCGCCCGGGCCGCCGCGCGCGAACCCGTCCCGGACTGGATGCGCGCCGACCAGTCCTTCCTCTTGCCGCAAATATCCCGGGGGGAGGGCGCAGCCCGGGGGGCAGAGCCCCCCATGCACGCCCGCTGCCCGCGCAATGCGGACGAACTCGCCGATATCTTCGCCGCCCATCCCGGCGCCACGCTCGTCGCGGGCGCCACCGATGTCGGGCTGTGGGTGACCAAGGCCCTGCGCGACATCGAACCGGTGATCTTTCTCGGTGGCTGCGACGATCTGAAATCCATCGAGATCACCGACCGAACCGTGCGTATCGGCGCGATGGCCGACATGAACGCGGTGCGCGCCGCCGTCGCCGACCTGCACCCGTCCTATGCCGAAATGATCCGCCGCTTTGCCTCGGAACAGGTGCGGGGTGCGGCCACCATCGGCGGCAACATCGCCAACGGCTCGCCCATCGGCGACAACCCGCCCGCTCTGATCGCGCTGGGCGCGACCCTGCACCTGCGCCGTGGCGACGAACGCCGCTCCCTTCCGCTGGAAGATTTCTTCATCGATTACGGGAAACAGGACCGGCGGGCCGGTGAATTCGTCGAGGCCGTGAGCTTTCCACGCCAGCCCGACCGCCTGCGCTGCTACAAGCTGTCCAAGCGGTTCGACCAGGACATCTCGGCCGTCTGCGGCGCCTTCAACATCCGCGTCGAGGATGGCCGGGTGGCGCAGGCTCGGATCGCCTTTGGCGGCATGGCGGCGATCCCGAAACGCGCCCGTGCGGTCGAGGCCGCACTGATCGAAAGGCCGTGGAACCAAGATACCATTCATGCCGCCCTGCCTGCCTTTGCCGAGGATTTCGCGCCGATCTCGGACATGCGGGCTTCGGCCGGCTATCGGCTGGGCGCCGCGCAGGCGATGCTGGAGCGTTGTTTCGCCGAAGATCTGGGGGAACCGGCGTCGGTTCTGGAGGTGCAGCCATGACCGTCTCGCGCTCGCTGCCCCATGACGCGGCACCGCTGCATGTCACCGGTCAGGCGCGCTATGTGGATGACATCCCGGTGCCGGCGGGCTGCCTGCACCTGGCCTTCGGTCTGTCCACAATCGCGCGGGGCCGGATCCTGTCGATGGATCTGGACCCCGTGCGCGCCGCCCCCGGCGTGGTGGCGGTGCTGACGGCGGGGGATCTGCCCTTTGCCAATGACGTCTCGCCCTCGGTCCATGACGAGCCACTGCTGGCCGATGGCCGCGTGAACTATGTGGGCCAGCCGGTTTTTCTGGTCGTCGCCGAAAGCCATCTGGCCGCCCGCCGCGCGGCCCGGCTGGGGCGGATCGACTATGACGAGGAAGAGCCGATCCTGACCGTGGAGCAGGCTCTGGCCGCAAACAGCCGGTTCGAGGATGGCCCGGTGGTCTGGGAAAAGGGCGATGCCGAGGCCGCGATCGCTGCCGCGCTCCGGGTGATCGAGGGCCGGGTCGAGATTGGCGGGCAGGAGCATTTCTATCTGGAAGGTCAGGCCGCGCTCGCGCTGCCGCAGGAGGGCGGGGACATGATGATCCATTCCTCGACCCAGCATCCGACCGAGGTCCAGCACAAGGTGGCCGAGGCGCTGGGCGTGCCGATGAATGCGGTGCGGGTGGAGACGCGGCGCATGGGCGGCGGGTTCGGCGGCAAGGAGAGCCAGGGCAACGCCTTGGCGGTGGCTTGCGCGGTGGCGGCGTGTGTGACCGGGCAGCCCTGCAAGATGCGCTACGACCGGGATGACGACATGATCATCACCGGCAAGCGGCACGATTTCCGTATCGACTATCGCGCCGGGGTGGACGCGGAGGGACGGATCCTTGGCGTGGCGTTCACGCATTACGCCCGGTGCGGCTGGGCGCAGGATCTGTCGCTGCCGGTGGCGGATCGGGCGATGCTGCATGCCGACAATGCCTATTGCCTGCCGGCGGTACGGATCGAGAGCCACCGGCTGCGCACGAACACGCAGAGTGCGACGGCGTTTCGAGGTTTTGGCGGGCCGCAGGGGATGGTCGGGATCGAGCGGGTGATGGATCACGTGGCCCATGAGCTGGGGATGGATCCGGTCGAGCTGCGGCGGCGGAATTACTATGCAGAGGCCGCAAAGGGGGGCGCTGCCCCCCGGCCTGCGGCCTCCCCCCGGGGTATTTCGGACCAGAAAGAAGCAGGAGGCGGGAACACGACGCCCTATGGGATGGAGGTCGAGGATTTCGAACTGGGGGCGATGACCGAGGCGCTGCTGGAGCGGTGCGATTACGTTGCGCGGCGCGCGGCGGTGCGGGCCTGGAACGCGCGCGGCGGCGCGATCCGCAAGGGGATCGCCTTTTCGCCGGTGAAGTTCGGGATTTCCTTTACGCTGACGCATCTGAACCAGGCGGGCGCGCTGGTGCATGTCTATCAGGACGGGTCGGTGCATCTGAACCATGGCGGCACCGAGATGGGGCAGGGATTGTTCCAGAAGGTGGCGCAGGTGGCGGCCAGCCGTTTCGGGATCGGGCTGGAGGCGGTGAAGATCACCGCGACCGATACGGGCAAGGTGCCCAATACCTCGGCCACGGCGGCGTCGTCGGGCAGCGATCTGAACGGGATGGCGGTGAAGGCGGCCTGTGATACGATTCGCGACCGGATCGCGGCGCATCTGGCCCAACGGTTCCAGGCGGATGCCGCCGAAGTGCGGTTCGAGGGCGGACGCGTGCATGTGGGCGCGGAGTCCGTCAGTTTCGCCGAAGCCGCCCGCATGGCCTATGAGGGGCGGGTGAGTCTGTCGGCTACCGGGTTCTATCGCACGCCCAAGCTGGCCTGGGACCGGCTGCGGGGGCGCGGGCGGCCGTTCTATTATTTTGCCTATGGTTGCGCGGTGACCGAGGTGGCGGTGGATGCGCGCAGCGGGGAATACCGGATTCTGCGCGCGGATATCCTGCATGATGCCGGCGCCTCGCTTAACCCGGCGATCGATATCGGCCAGGTCGAGGGGGGCTATGTGCAGGGTGCGGGGTGGCTGACCACCGAGGAGCTGGTCTGGGACAACAGGGGGCGGCTCATGACCCATGCGCCCTCCACCTACAAGATCCCGGCCTGTTCCGACCGGCCCGACGTGTTCAATGTCGCACTGTGGGACGGGCGCAACCGCGAGGAGACGATCTATCGGTCCAAGGCGGTGGGCGAGCCGCCCTTCATGCTGGGGATTTCAGCCTGGCTGGCGCTGAGCGACGCGGTGGCGTCCTTTGGGGATGTTTATCCGGCGCTGGACGCGCCGGCCACGCCCGAGCGGGTCTGGGCCGCGATCCGGAGGGTGCGTAATGGGGTTTGACGTGGATGCCCTGCGCGCGGCGATTGATCGGCATGGGGCCGTGGCCCGCGTCGTCGTGGCCGAGGTGCGCGGGTCGTCCCCGCGCGAGGTGGGCGCGGCGATGCTGGTCTGGGACAGCGGTCAGGAGGGCACGATCGGCGGCGGGGCGCTGGAGATGCAGGCGGCGCAGGCCGCGCGTGCGGGCCGGGTCGGGCTGTCGCGCCATGCGCTGGGGCCGGATCTGGGCCAGTGCTGCGGCGGTGCCGTGGTGTTGCTGACGGAAGTTTACGACAGTGTCGAGGGGCTGGAGGGCGACGTGATCGCGCGCCCCGTCGGCGCCGTGGGCGAGATGCCGTTGGCGGTGCGGCGGCTGTTGGTGCAGGCGCGCGCCCAAGGCGTGCCGGTGCGGCCGCAGCTGGTCGAGGGCTGGATGGTCGAGCCGGTGCACCGGCCCGCCCGGCAGGTCTGGATCTGGGGGGCGGGCCATGTGGGGCGCGCGCTGGTGGGCGTGCTGGCCCCGCTGCCGGATGTGGCCATCACCTGGGTGGATACCGCGCCCGACCGGTTTCCCGAGGCTGTGCCCGAAGGCGTCACCGTTCTGCCTGCGGCGAAGCCCGCCGAACTGGTACGGCACGCGCCGCCCGCGGCCGAGCATCTGGTGTTGACCTACAGTCATGCGCTGGATCTGGAGCTGTGCGACCGCCTGCTGAGGCACGATTTCGCCTTTGCGGGGCTCATTGGCTCGGCTACCAAGTGGGCGCGATTCCGCACGCGGCTGGCGGCGCTGGGTCATCCGCCCGAACGGATCGCCCGCATCACCTGCCCGATCGGCGAGCCGGGGCTGGGCAAGCACCCGCAGGCGATCGCGGTGGGCGTGGCGGCGGATCTGCTGCGGCGTCGGGAACAGGGGACGGAGAAGAAGGACATGCGCGCGTGACGGTTCCGCTGCTAAGCATCGACGGGCTGACCAAGGCCTATCCGGGCGTGGTTGCCAACGACCATGTGTCGCTGGAGATCCAGGAGGGCGAAGTTCACGCGCTTCTGGGCGAGAACGGCGCTGGCAAATCCACCCTGGTCAAGATGATCTACGGGCTGGTGAAACCCGACAGCGGTCAGATGCGGCTGCGCGGCCGGCCCTTTGCCCCGCCCGAGCCGCGCGCCGCGCGTGCCGACGGCATCGCCATGGTGTTCCAGCACTTTTCGCTGTTCGACGCGCTGAATGTGGCCGAAAACATCGCGCTGGGCATGGAGGATCCGCCGCCCATGCGCGATCTGGCCAGCCGCATCCGCGCGGTGAGCGAGACCTATGGTCTGCCGCTCGATCCCTTTCGAACCGTGGGGGATCTGAGCGCCGGGGAACGCCAGCGGGTGGAGATCATCCGCTGCCTGTTGCAGGATCCCAAGCTGCTCATCATGGACGAACCGACCAGCGTTCTGACTCCGCAGGAGGTTCGGATCCTGTTCGAAACCCTGCGCAAGCTGCGCGACGAGGGCACCTCGATCCTGTATATCAGCCACAAGCTGGAAGAGATCCGCGCGCTGTGCGACCACGCGACGATCCTGCGGCTGGGAAAGAATGTCGGCGAATGCGTGCCGTCGGAGACCACCGCGGCCGAAATGGCCGAGATGATGGTGGGCAGCGCGCTGCAGGCGCCGGAACGGGGCCGGCGCGCGTTCGGAGAGATCGCGCTGGACGTGACCGGGCTTTCGGTGGCCTCGCCCTCGGCCTTTGGCACGCCGCTGCGCAACGTGCATCTGGCGGTGCGCAAAGGCGAGGTTCTGGGCATCGGCGGGGTGGCCGGCAATGGGCAGGACGAACTGCTGGCCGTGCTGTCGGGCGAGTTGCCGGCCGAACCCGACGCAATCCGGCTGAACGGTGTGGCGGTGGGGCATCTGGGTCCGACCGAGCGGCGTCGTCTTGGGCTTCTGGCCGCGCCCGAGGAACGGCTGGGCCATGCCGCAGCGCCCGACATGAGCTTGACCGAAAACGCGCTCCTGACCGGATCGGTGCGGGAAAACCTGGAACGCAACGGATTCATCCGCTGGGACGCGGCGCGGGCCTTTGCGCAGCGGATCATCGAGGCGTTCGACGTGCGCACGCCGGGGCCCGACAACGCTGCGCGGTCCCTGTCGGGCGGCAACCTGCAGAAATTTGTGATCGGGCGCGAGGTGTTGCAAAATCCCGAAGTGCTGGTGGTGAACCAGCCGACCTGGGGCGTGGACGCCTCGGCCGCGGCGGCGATCCGGCAGGCGATTCTCGACCTCGCGGCCGGTGGTGCTGCGGTGGTCTGCATCAGCCAGGATCTGGACGAACTGATGGAGATTTCCGACACCTTCGCCGCCCTGAACGAGGGGCGGCTGAGCGCGCCCCGCCCGGTCGAGGGGCTGACGGTCGAGGAAATCGGCCTTCTGATGGGGGGCGCGCATGGCATGGAGGTGGCGCATGTCTGAACCGCGGGCATCGATGGAAACGAAGGGAGGCGGCGCATGATCGCGCTGGAGAAGCGGCCGCAGCCGTCGCAGGTCTGGTCGGTGGCGACGCCGGTCATCGCGGTTCTGGCCACGATGGTGTTCGGCGGCATCCTGTTCGCGGTTCTGGGCAAGAACCCGGTCGAGGCCATCCGCACGATCTTCTGGGAGCCGCTCTTTGGCGAGCACTCGTTCTATTACCGCCCGCAGCTTCTGGTGAAGGGCGCGCCGCTGGTGCTGATCGCGATCGGGCTGAGCCTCGGCTTCCGCGCGGGCATCTGGAACATCGGCGCCGAAGGCCAATACATCATGGGCGCGATCGTCGGCGCCGGTGTGGGGCTGGCCTTCTACCCGATGGAGGCGTGGTTCATCTTCCCGCTGATGGTGATCGCGGGTGCGCTGGGCGGCTGGGTCTGGGCCATGATCCCGGCGGTTCTGAAGGTGCGGTTCGGCACCAACGAAATCCTGGTGTCACTGATGCTGGTCTACGTGGCCGAGCAACTGCTGGCGTCGATGAGCCTCGGCCTGCTGAAGAATCCCGAAGGATACGGTTTTCCGGGCAGCCGAAACCTGCAGCAATATCCATCGGCCCACAATGCCGACCTGATCGAGGGCTCGGGCATGCACTGGGGCGTGGTGGCGGCGATGATCGCGGTGATCTTTGCCTATGTGCTGTTGAACCGGCACATGCGCGGTTTTCACATCCGGCTCGCCGGCGAGGCCCCGCGCGCGGCCCGCTTTGCCGGTGTCAGCCCGCCGCGGCTGATCCTGTTCTGCATGGGGCTGTCGGGGGCGCTGGCGGGGCTGGCGGGGCTGTTCGAGGTTTCGGGTCCTTCGGGGCAGATCAGCATCGACTTCAACGTGGGCTACGGGTTCACTGCGATCATCGTGGCCTTTCTGGGCCGGCTGCACCCGTTCGGCATCCTGCTGGCGGGTCTGTTGATGGCGCTGACCTATATCGGTGGCGACATCGCGCAGTCGCAGATGGGCCTGCCCGCGGCGGCGATCCAGGTGTTCCAGGGGATGCTGCTGTTCTTCCTGCTGGCCTTCGATCTTCTCACCAACTACCGCATCCGCATCGGCAAGGCAGGGGTGGCTTGACATGGACCTGAGCGCAATCAATCCCGTCCTGCTGCTGGCCTCGCTGATGGTGGCGGCGACGCCGATCCTTCTGGCCGCGATCGGCGAGCTGGTGGTCGAACGGGCAGGGGTTCTGAACCTTGGCGTCGAGGGCATGATGATCGTCGGCGCGATCACCGGTTTTGCCATATCGGTCGAAACCGGCTCGCCTTGGCTGGGCTTTCTCGCGGCGGCCGCGGGCGGGGCGGTGCTGGCGCTTCTGTTCGCGCTGCTGACCCAGGTGGCACTGGCCAACCAGGTGGCTTCGGGGCTGGCGCTGACGCTGTTCGGCCTGGGGCTGAGTTCGCTCATGGGGCAGTCCTATGTCGGCATCAAGCCGCCGCATTTCGCGGAAATCGACATCCCCCTTTTCAGCGATATTCCGGTGTTGGGGCCGATCCTGTTCGCCCAGGATCCGATCCTGTATCTCGGGCTGGCGCTGGTCGCCGGCACCTGGGCGGTGCTGAAATACACCCGGGCCGGTCTGATCCTGCGGGCGGTGGGCGAGAACCACGACGCCGCGCACGCCCTGGGCTACAAGGTGGTGCGCATCCGCGTGCTGGCGATCCTGTTCGGCGGCGCCTGCGCGGGGCTGGGCGGGGCCTATATCAGCCTGGTCCGCGTGCCGCAGTGGACCGAAGGCATGACCGCGGGCGCCGGCTGGATCGCGCTGGCGCTGGTGGTGTTCGCCAGCTGGAAGCCATGGCGCGTTCTGATCGGCGCCTGGCTGTTCGGCGGAATCACGGTCCTGCAGCTCAATCTTCAGGCGGCGGGCGTTGCGATTCCGGTCGAGTATCTGGCAATGTCGCCCTATCTTGTGACAATCCTTGTGCTGGTCATCCTTTCGGCCGACAAAAGCAGCGCGCCGGCCTCGCTGGGCCGCACATTCCATGCCTCGACCTGAGGCGGCAACGACAATCAACATGGGAGCAACCTGCATGAAACTCACGAAACTTCTGGCCACGGCCGCACTGGCGCTCGGCATGGCCACCACGGCGATGGCCGACAAGACCAAGGTCGGCTTCGTCTATGTCGGTCCGGTCGGCGACGGCGGCTGGACCTATGAACACGATCAGGGCCGCAAGGCGGTGGTCGAGGCGTTCGGCGACAAGGTCGAAACGGTCTATGTGGAATCGGTGCCCGAAGGCCCGGATGCCGAACGCGTGATGACCCAGATGGCGCTGAACGGCGCGGATCTGATCTTTGCCACCTCCTTCGGCTACATGGACGCGGTGCAGAACGTCGCCAAGAAGTTCCCGAAGGTGAAGTTCGAACACGCCACCGGCTACAAGACCGCGCCGAACGTGTCGGTCTATTCCGCGCGCTTCTACGAAGGCCGCGCCGTGCAGGGCACGATCGCGGGCCGCATGACCAAGTCGAACATCATCGGCTACATCGCCTCCTTCCCGATCCCCGAGGTGATCCGCGGCATCAACAGCGCCTATATCCACGCGAAAAAGGTCAACCCCGACGTCGAGTTCAAGATCGTCTGGGTCTATACTTGGTTCGACCCGGCCAAGGAGGCCGACGCCGCCAAGACCCTGATCGAACAGGGCGCCGACGTGATCCTGCAGCACACCGATTCGACCGCGCCGCAGGCCGCCGCGCAGAAGGCCGGCAACGTGATCACCTTTGGCCAGGCCTCCGACATGGCCGAATACGCGCCGCTGCCGCGCGTCAGCTCGATCATCGACAACTGGGGCCCTTACTACGTTCGGCGCACCAAGGCGGTGATGGACGGCACGTGGGAATCAGTCAGCACCTGGGACGGCATCCGCGAAGGCATGGTCAAGATCGGAGAGATCTCTTCGGCCGTGCCTGGCGACGTGAAGGCCGAGGCCGAGGCCCTGCGCGACGCGATCGCCGCGGGCGAATACCACCCCTTCACCGGCCCGCTGAACAAGCAGGACGGCACGCCCTGGCTGAAAGAGGGCGAAGTGGCCGATGACGGCACGCTTCTGGGCATGAACTTCTATGTCGAAGGCATTGAGGGCGAGATCCCGCAGTAACCCTCTCGGGGTCGTGATCCGCGGCCGCAGACAAAGCTGGCGCGTGGCGTCGTGCCCCGGCCCTTACTTCATCTTGCCGGAAATACTCCGGGGAGCGCGAGGGGCAGCGCCCCTCGCATCGGTCGGGTCGGCCCTGCCGACCCGAAACGCCCGGCCGGGATGCGGGTGTCTTGCATGCCTGTCCTGCGGCAAATCGGCCCCGCCCGCGCGGCGGGGCCTTTTCGTCGTCGGGCCGCGCCTTGCCCCTGTGCGGGGCTTGGGATAGACCCCGCCGCGAACGTATCTTGACGGGTTGACCCCAATGGCCAAGCAGAAGAAACAGCCCCGCCCCAAGGCCGAGACGCCCAAAGGGTTCCGCGACTATTTCGGCGCCGAAGTCACGCAGCGCACCGAGATGCTGCGCACCATTGCCGGGGTCTATCACCGCTACGGCTTCGAGGCGCTGGAAACCAGTGCCGTGGAAACGGTCGAGGCGCTGGGCAAGTTCCTGCCCGACGTGGACCGGCCCAATGACGGGGTCTTCGCCTGGCGCGAGGACGAAGACGACGGCAAGGGCGACTGGCTGGCGCTGCGCTATGACCTGACCGCGCCGCTGGCGCGCGTCTATGCCCAGTATCGCAACGACCTGCCCACGCCCTATCGCCGCTATGCGATGGGGCCGGTGTGGCGCAATGAAAAGCCGGGACCGGGGCGCTATCGCCAGTTCTACCAGTGCGACGCCGACACCGTGGGCGCGGCCAGCATGGCGGCGGATGCGGAAATCTGCGCGATGCTGGCGGATACGCTGGAAGAGGTCGGCATCCCGCGCGGCGACTACCTGATCCGGATCAACAACCGGAAGGTTCTGAACGGCGTTCTCGAAGCGATGGGGCTGGAGGACGCGGAACAGCACGACGCGGTTCTGCGCACCATCGACAAGTTCGACAAGGTGGGAGAGGACGGCGTGCGGGCGCTGCTCGGCAAGGGGCGGCTGGACGCCTCGGGGGCCTATATCGACGGGGTGGGGCTCAGCGAGGCGCAGGCCGATCCGGTGGTCGCCTTCCTGACCTCTCGCGGTGCGGATTCGGCGGCGACGCTGGCCAACCTGCGCGCGGCGGTGGGCAGTTCGGCCATGGGGGCCGAGGGCATCGACGAGCTGGAACAGATCGCGGGCTTGCTCGACGCCCAGGGTTACGGCCCCGACCGCATCGTCATCGACCCCTCGGTGGTGCGGGGCCTGGGCTATTACACCGGCCCGGTCTACGAGGCCGAGCTGACCTTCGACATCTTCGACGACAAGGGCCGCAAGCGCCAGTTCGGCTCGGTCGCGGGCGGGGGGCGCTACGACGATCTGGTGAAACGCTTCACCGGGCAGGCGGTGCCGGCCACGGGCGTCTCCATCGGCGTTGACCGGCTGCTGGCCGCGCTGCGCGAAAAGGGGCGGATCAAGGCGGTCACCCACGGTCCTGTCGTGGTCACGGTGATGGATCGCGACCGCATGGCCGACTATCAGGCGATGGTGGCCGAGCTGCGCAATGCCGGCCTCCGCGCCGAGGTCTATCTGGGCAACCCGAAGAATTTCGGCAACCAGTTGAAATATGCCGACCGCCGGCACAGCCCGGTCGCGGTGATCGAGGGCGGCGACGAAAAGGCGCGCGGCGTGGTGCAGGTCAAGGATCTGATCCTGGGCGCGCAGATCGCCGAAAGCGCGACGCTGGAGGAATGGAAGGAACGCCCCAGCCAGTTCGAAGTGCCGCGCGGGCACCTCGTGGCCAAGGTGCGCGAGATCCTGGCCAGCCACGGGATCGGGCAGGACTGATGCCGGAACGCGCCGAAATCCGGGCGCTGGCCACACAGCTGCGCGCGCGGTTCGAAGCCGCCGGCGCGCAGGCGGTCGAGGCGTCGATCCTGCAGCCCGCCGAAACCCTGCTGGACCTTTACGGCGAAAACATCCGCGGCCGCGCCTATGTCACCTCGGACGCGCTGCGGGGCGAGCAGATGCTGCGTCCCGACTTCACCGTGCCGGTGGTTCAGATGCACATGGCCCATGGCGCCGAACCGGCCCGCTATACCTATGCCGGCGAGGTATTCCGCCGGCAGGAGCACGACCCCGACCGCGCCAACGAATATATCCAGGTCGGCTACGAGATCTTCGACCGCGAGAACCCGGCCGAGGCCGATGCCGAGGTCTTTGCTCTGATCGCGCAGGCGCTTGAGGGGCTGTCGCTGCGCGCCGCGACGGGGGATATCGGCATCCTGATGGCCGCCGTGCAGGGGCTGCGGACGACCGAGGCGCGCAAGGCGGCGCTGATGCGCCATATCTGGCACCCGCGCCGGTTCCGCGCGCTGCTGGACCGGTTCTCGGGCCGCGTGCCGCCACCGCCGTCGCGCACGGCGCTGCTGGCGCAGGCCGATCCGCTTGCCGACCTGCCGCCCGCGATCGGCAAGCGCAGCGTCGCCGAGATCGCCGAACGGATCGAGGCCCTGCGCGCCGACGCCGAGGTCCCGCCGATCTCGGATCGCGAGATGGCCGCGCTGGACACGCTGCTGGCGGTGCGGGAAACCGCGCCCTTCGCGCTGGAGCGGCTGCGGGATGTGGCGGTGGACCTGCCGCAGATCGCACCGGCGCTGGCGCGGCTCGAGGCGCGGCTGCAGGCGCTGGCCGCGCGTGGACTCGACGTGGAAAACCTCGATTTCGAGGCCAGCTATGGCCGCACCTCGATGGAGTATTACGACGGTTTCGTGTTCGGCTTCTATGCCGAGGGCCGCCCCGACCTGCCGCCGATCGCCACCGGCGGGCGCTATGACGCGCTGACCCGGCGGCTGGGCGACGGCGCAGAGATCCCCGCCGTGGGCGGCGTGCTGCGCCCCGGCCTGATGCATGCGCTGGAACGGGAGGCGCGGGCATGACCGTGAAGCTGGGCGTGCCGTCCAAGGGGCGGCTGATGGAAAAGACCTTCGACTGGTTCGACCGGGCCGGCATCCGGCTGAAGCGCACCGGGTCGGACCGCGAATATGCCGGCGCGATCGAGGGGATCGAGGGCATGTCGCTGGTGCTGCTCTCGGCCGGAGAGATCCCGCGCGAACTGGCCACGGGGCGGATCCATTTCGGCGTCACCGGCACCGATCTGGTGCATGAAAAGCTGCCCCTGTGGGAAACCCAGGTCGAACCCGTGGCCGAGCTGGGCTTTGGTCAGGCCGATCTGGTGCTGGCGGTGCCGCAGCTGTGGGTGGACGTGGATACGCTGGACGACCTCGACGCGGTCGCGGCGGCGTTCCGCGCCCGGCACGGGCACCGGCTGCGGATCGCCACGAAATACCACCGGCTGGTGCGCGAGTTTCTGGTCCGGGGCGGGGTTGCCGATTTCGCGCTGGTGGACAGCCAGGGCGCGACCGAGGGCACGGTCAAGAACGAAACCGCCGAGGCGATCGCCGACATCACCTCGACCGGCGAGACGCTGCGGGCCAATCATCTCAAGATCCTGTCCGACGGGCTGATCCTGAAAAGCCAGGCGACCCTGTGGAAAAGCCGCGTGGCACAGGTGGGCGATGCCGAACGCGCAACGCTGGAGCGGTTCGCCGAACGGCTGGCGGCGGTTCAGTAGTCCACGTCGTCCATGTCCTGCTGGCCCGACAGATAGCGGCGGGCATGGCTCCAGTTCAGGCCGATGCCCAGCACGACCGACAGCGCGAAGATCCCCAGCCACAGGTTCACGTCCGCTTGGTCGAACCGCAACACGCCATAGTCGCGGAGCACCCACAGCATCGACGCCACCACCGCCAGCACCAGCAGCATCCCGCCTGCACCGATCGACCGCAGCGTTGCGCGCAGGTAGATGATGTAGCCGATCAGCAGCAGAAGCCCCAGGAACACCACCAGGGACAGGCGCGCTTCGTGATGGGTGGTGGACCAGCGGACATAATTCCACGGCGTAGGGTTGTATGTCAGCGCGATCAGCGCAAAGGCGAACAGCCAGCGCAGGAACAGGCCCAGCATCGCGAAATTGCCCCTCGTCAAACTCTTGCGCTACAGAATCGCGCAAAGCGCGAGTCCTGTCCAGCCCCGGCACGGCGGATGCGGCGAAATTGCGGTTTCCCTGACGCGTCGCGATCGGTATACGGGCGCGGGTTTTCGAGTCATGAAAAGGACCGGACATGGCCAATGTCGTCGTGGTCGGCGCCCAGTGGGGCGACGAAGGAAAAGGCAAGATCGTTGACTGGCTCAGCGAACGCGCGGACGTGATCGCGCGGTTTCAGGGCGGCCACAACGCGGGGCATACGCTGGTCATCGACGGGGTGACCTACAAGCTGCACGCGCTGCCCTCGGGCGTGGTGCGCGGCGGCAAGCTGTCGGTGATCGGCAACGGCGTGGTGCTGGACCCCTGGCATCTTGTGCAGGAGATCGAGACGATCCGCGCCCAAGGGGTCGAGATCACGCCCGAAACCTTGATGATCGCCGAGAACACCCCGCTGATCCTGCCGATTCACGGCGAACTCGACCGCGCGCGCGAAGAGGCCGCCAGCAAGGGCACCAAGATCGGCACCACCGGTCGCGGCATCGGCCCGGCCTACGAGGACAAGGTCGGCCGCCGGTCGGTGCGCGTGGCCGATCTGGCCGACGATGCGACGCTTCAGGCGCGGGTGGACCGGGCGCTGCAGCATCACGACCCGCTGCGCAGGGGGCTGGGGATCGCGCCGGTGGACCGCGACGCGCTGATCGCGCAGCTCAAGGAGATCGCGCCGCAGATTCTGCAATTCGCGGGGCCGGTCTGGCGGGTGATGAACGAACGCCGCCGCGCCGGCAAGCGGATCCTGTTCGAGGGCGCGCAGGGGGCGCTGCTGGACATCGACTTCGGCACCTATCCCTTCGTCACCTCGTCCAACGTGATCGCCGGGCAGGCGGCAACCGGGGTCGGCATCGGGCCGAACGCGATCGACTTCGTTCTCGGCATCGTCAAGGCCTATACCACCCGCGTCGGCGAAGGCCCGTTCCCGACCGAACTGCACGACGCCGACGGCCAGCGGCTGGGCGAACGCGGGCACGAATTTGGAACCACCACGGGGCGCAAGCGCCGCTGCGGCTGGTTCGACGCGGTTCTGGTGCGCCAGACCTGCGCGATTTCCGGCATCAACGGCATCGCGCTGACCAAGCTGGACGTGCTGGACGGGTTCGAGACGCTGAAGATCTGCGTCGGCTACGAACTGGACGGCGAGCGGATCGACCACCTGCCGACCGCGGCCGACCACCAGGCCCGATGCAAGCCGATCTATGAAGAGATGCCGGGCTGGTCGGAATCGACCGAAGGCGCGCGCAGCTGGGCGGACCTGCCCGCCAACGCGATCAAGTATGTGCGGCGGGTCGAGGAACTGATCGAATGTCCCGTGGCGCTGCTCTCGACCAGCCCGGAGCGCGACGACACGATCCTCGTGACCGACCCCTTCGCGGACTAGGGCCATGGCACTGTCCTACAAGGCTCGCCGCCGCTGGTCTCTGGTGATCCTTCTGATCGGTCTGCCGATCTATATCGTGGCCGCCGTGACCGTGGTGAACTGGCTTGATCGCCCTCCCTTGCTGGTCGAATTGCTGATCTATGTCGGTCTGGGGGTGCTGTGGGCGCTGCCCTTCAAGTTCGTGTTTCGCGGCGTCGGTCAGGCCGATCCGGACGCGGCCCCGCAGGACAAGGACGACTGACGCGCCTCTGGAGGAGGCTACGGCGCATTCCGGCGCGGGGGCCTGAGCAGCGCGGCTTCCGACAGCTGCGCCTCTTGTCGCCGCGCATGGTCGCGCAGCGCCTTTTGCCGCGTGGTCTGCAGCAGCGCCTGCATGGACTGGTCCCGGCCAAAGGCGCGCTGCACACGCTCGGTCGCGTGGCGCCTGAGTGCGACCACCCGGGCGAGTTCCACGTTGAGCCGGGATCGCGTGCCCGTTTCCCACGATTTCCAGGCGATTTCCGCCCCGCTCGCCCGCAGCCGGGGGTCGGCGGCATAGTGGCGGTCGGCTTCGGACGCGGATTTGTCCAGTTGCGCCAGCCGCCGGCGGCACCCCTGTTCCTGCGCGATCAGCGGGCGGATCTGCTCGGCCTCTTTCAGAAACATGAGTTCGGTCAGCGTGGCGAGCTGCCGAAGGTCTTTCATCTCCATGCGGACTGTTCCCTTGCGATTTTGCGCATCCGGTCGGCAAAGCGGATCGCTGCGGCAACGGCGCGGTAATGCTCTTCGGCGATTTCCTGGCCAAGATCGACCGTCGCGTGCAGCGCCCGCGCGGTGGGTGGGTCGGAGTGGATCGGCACGCCGGCCTCTTCGGCCGCGGCGCGGATACTTGCGGCGACCTCGTCCACTCCCTTGGCCACACAGACCGGGGCCGAGCCGGGCGCGCGGTCCCATTTCAGCGCAACCGCGTAATGCGTCGGGTTCACGATCACCACATCCGCCGTCGGCACGTCCGCCATCATGCGCGAGGTCGCGATCTCGTGTCCCCGCTGCCGCCGCTCCTGCTTGACGTGCGGATCGCCCTCCATCTCCTTGAACTCGTCCATCAGTTCCTTGTGCGTCATCCGGTGCCGTCGCCGGTATTCAAGGTGCTGCCAGACCGTATCGACGGCGGCGATCGCAAACGCGACGACGACGATCATCCCCAGCAGTTGCACGGACAACCGCGCCAGCTCCACGGCGGCGGCTGGCGCGGGCATGTGAACAGTGGCGACGATGTCGTGCAGACGCCCATGCAGTAACCAGCCCAACACGGCGGCGTAAACGATCAGTTTGATCAGACTTTTGAAGAATTCGAACAGGCCGGCGCGCCCGAACTTTTTCCCCGCGTTTGAAATGATCGAGATCCGCGCGAGTTTCGGCTGAAGGCGGGAGCCCGAAAAGACCAGCCCGCGCTGAGCCACGATCGACAACAGTGCGGCGATCGCGGGGATGGCGAAGATCAGGCCAAGCGGCGCGGAAAGCGCCATCAGCAACTGGCCCGAGACCGCGCGCGCGCCGCCGTCGAAGACCTGCTCGGACAGCCGGTCCGGGCGGTCGAGCAAGGCGCCGAGCGGACTGCCGAGTTGCGAAACCACATGCCCGCCCAAGGCCGTCGCAACCAGAAAGAAGCCGAAATAGCCCGCCGCAAGGGAAAGATCCGCAGAAAGCGGAATGTCGCCTTTTTCCCGCGCCTTGCGGAGTTTCTGGGGCGTCGGCTCGTGGGGCTTGTCTTGGCTGCGGTCGTCGCTTTCGCTCATGGTGCGGTCTCGAACGGGGAGAGGAGAGTTTCATGGAACGCGTCGAGCCAGATCATCAGAAGGATCGGCGCGAGCAGCAGGAACAGGCACAAGCCGCCAAAGGCGATCGCGGGGGCGCCGACCAAGGTCACCATGAGCTGCGGCATGGCCCGGTTGATTGCGCCAAGTGTGAGATTGTAAAGCAGCGACGCGATCACGAAGGGAGCGGACAACGAAAAGGCAAGCGCGAAAATGTGGCTGGCATGTGAAACGCTCCACGCCGAAAGCGCACCCGGTAGGGGCAATTGTCCGGGCGGAAAGAGGTCATAGGAACGGATCAGGTATTCCGCCGCCTGGGTGTGGAACCCGGCGGACATGGCCAGCGCAAGCGCCGCGAGATGAAGAATCTGCGCGATCGTCGGAGAGGGTTCCCCGGCATTGCCGAGAAGCTGCGACAGCGACGTCGCCTGGGCGATGATGGTTCCCGCGATCTGCAGTCCGAAGACCAGGAACCGCAGGGCGATGCCCAGGCACAGGCCGACAAGGGTTTCGGTGACAATCAGGGAAAGTGGGAGTCCGCTGGTGGGCTGGTCCGGCACCGGGGCGATCGCGGGCGCCACGACAGCCGAAAACATGACGGCCACGGCCAGGCGAATGCGGAGGGGAACCAGGCGATGGCCGAATGCGGGCGCGACCGAGACGGCGCCGGCGACCCGAAGGAATACGGCGAACCAGGTCCAGAGCGGCCCGTGCAAGAGCGCAATCAGGTCGTTTCCGGACACGGTCATGCGGCCACCGTCCCGACCAGCGCCGGCCGGCTGTCGATGCCGATTTCGTCGAAGGACAGAACCGGGTTCTGAATGTTTCGGGTCCGCAGAACAGTCCGGAGGAATCGGCGTCTGGGCGCGGTGGTGATCAGGGCGGCAAAAATGCCGCGTTCGGAGACCTGCCGCAGGGTTTCGGCAATCCCGTCCGCCAGCTGGTTGAACTGCGCCGGCGGCAGCGCGACATCCGGAACGCCCCCGTCCCGATCCAGCTGGTAGGCCTGAAAGGTTTCCTCCCACTGCGGGTCCAGCTGAACCAGCGGCAGCGTTCCGTCCTCGCGCGTGAGTTCGGCCACCAGCTGAAAGCCCAACCTCCGGCGGACATGCTCGCAGATCTGCTCGGGCTGAGACGCCTGCAGACGGGCCTCTGCGATGGCTTCCAGAATGAGGGGCAGGTTGCGGATCGAGACCCTTTCCTCGAGCAGCAGCCGAAGCACGCCGTGCAGGATGTCGATCGGAACCTTGTCCGGGATCAGTTCGTCCAGAAGCTTGCGGTTCGCTTCCGCCTGGGCCGGGTCCGACAGCCGGGTCATCTCCGACAGCAGGCGACGGAGCGACTTGAGCGTCAGCAGTCTCGGGAAGTTCTGCTTGATGGTTTCCAGCAGATGGGTCGAAAGTATCTCCGGCGGCGTCACGACGGTCGCGCCGCTCAGCACCGCGGCGTCCTGCTCCTTGGGCGAGATCCAGCGCGCGGGGGCGCCATAGACCGGCTCGGTCACGTCCGTGCCCTGGGGGAGATCGGCCTCCATGTCGGCCGCCAGTGCAAGAACCAGATCGGGATGCAGGACGCCACGGGCCTGTTCGACCCCCTGGATGCGGATCGCATAGGTGCCGGTGGGCAGTTCCGGCTGATCGGTCAGTCGGATTTCGGGAAGGATGAGACCATACGCCTTGGCGACATGTTTGCGCATGCTCGAGATTCGGGCATCCAGCCCGGCGCCGGGGTCAAGAACCATCGCCACCAGATCCGGTGCGAATTCGACGTGTATATCGTCGAGATGAAGTATGTCGCCCAGCGCCTGTTCCTGCGGCTCGGCGGGCGCGGCAGTTTCTTCCTCGGGGCTTTCCTCGCGGTCTTTCAGGCGCCAGGCCGCCGCCCCGAGCAGCACCGCACCGATCATGAAGGGTACGAAGGGCAGTCCGGGGACCAGCGCGAACAGCGAAAGCAGCACCGCCACGGTGGCCAGCGCCGCCGGGTGGCCGCCGAGCTGGCGCAGCAAGGTCAGATCGGTCGCCCCCTGGTTGCCGCCTCTGGCCAGAAGAAGGGCCGAGGCAATCGAAATGATAACGGCGGGTATCTGCGTCACCAGCCCGTCGCCGACTGTGAGGATGGCGTAGGTTTCGAACGCGGCGGAAAACGGCATGCCATGGACCGTCACGCCCATGACCAGCCCCATAACGAGGTTCAGAAGCGTGATCAGAAGGCCGGCAACCGCATCTCCCTTGACGAATTTCGAGGCCCCGTCGAGCGATCCGAAGAACGTCGTTTCCAGTTGTTCGCGTTCGCGGCGGGCGCGCGCCTCGTCATGCGTGATGGCGCCGGCCGACATGTCGCTGTCGATGGCAAGCTGCTTGCCCGGCATCCCGTCCAGCGCGAACCGTGCGCCGACCTCGGCCATGCGCGCGGCACCCTTGGTGATGACCATGAAGTTGACGATCAGCAGGATCCCGAACACCACGAGGCCCAGAAACACGCTGCCGCCCATGATGAACTGGGCAAAGCCTTCGATCACGTTGCCCGCGGCCGCGGTGCCGGTGTGCCCCTGGCCGATGATGAGTTTCGTCGAGGACACGTTCAGCGACAGCCGCAGCATCAGCGAAGCCAGCAGAACGGTGGGAAAGGACGAAAAGTCGAGCGGCTTTTCGATGAACAGGGTCAGTGTGAAGATCAGGATCGCAAGCCCGAAGGATGCCGTGAGGCCGATGTCCAGAAGCCACGAGGGCACCGGCAGGATCATCATGACGATGACTGCCATGAGCGCGATGGCCAGCAGCACCGTCGGCGAGAACAGGCCTCTAGTCGCGGATGAAATCACCGAAGCCGGTCCTTTCGTTCATCGATATGAGTGGCAGCGAGGCACCGGCGTCGGCCGCGGCCGTCGGCACCAGCGAGCCGAGAGGAGCGCCCCCCGAACGGAGCGGCCCATCCGTCCGTGCCGCCGCAGGCACGAGACCGGAGAGCGGCATCCGTTCGGACGGACCTGCCAGGCGGCGCGCACCTTTCGGCAACGTCGCGCGAATCCTTTCAAAGCGTCGGACATATCTCTTTGCATGACGTGCGGTACGGGAATGGTAGGCGCCGGCGGCTTGCGTCCAGTCGCCAAGTTCCCGGTGCAGCTCCGCGAGGAAGCGTGCTGCATAGGTTGCGTTCTTCCAGGGGTCGATCATGTCCTCGACCGAGGCAAAGGCGTCCCCGTGCCATTTGTAGTTGATCTGGAAACAACCGACATCGAAACTGAGCGCCCCGCGCCTGATGCTGCGCCGAACGAAGGCGCGCACCTCTTCGGCGCTGTCGAACCAGAACCCCTTGCCCTGCAGGTTGACCGTCCAGGGCCACGGATACAGGCCATCGGGGCCGGCGCGTCCGGTTTCGGTCCGCGTCAGGGCCAACATGACATCGGCCGGCACGCCGTATTGACGCGCCGCACGGTTGGCCGCGCGATCGCAGACGGCCCGCGTGCGCGCGTCGGGCGCGGCCTCGGCCGGGGCGATGATTGCAGCCAGCATCGCAACCAGAAGTCCCGCAAGGTGGACCGGCAGCCTGTCAGGCCATGTTCCGGACAATGGTGCGGCTTTGCCGTCGGCTGGTCGTGGCATGACAGGGACTCGGTGCGTTCTCACACTTGGTTTCAGCCGCGACCATGGGGCGAATTTGTTTAGAACTGGTTATGACATGCCCGGATGTGCGGGGGATCCGGCCGAAATGGAACCGGAGGGGTCGCCGCTGGCGGCTTTCGAGTCCCGGTCGCGGAGCTCGATCCTAAAGCCCCTCCAGCTCTTCCGACCGGATGACGGGAAAGAACACGCCCGAAGACCACAGGCCGAACCAGCCGTCGTGATGTTCGCCAAGATCGACAAGGCGGTAAAAGCTCTTGCGGTCGATCAGCGCCTCGAGCCCCGCGCGGATCATGACATAGGGGGACGGCTCGCCCGTCTGAGGGTCGCGGCGCACGCGAATCGGATGTTCCGGGCCGGCGGCAACGGTGTCGTCCACGTTGGTGCGAAAGGTCAGAACCTGATCGCGACCCTCGCCGGCCACGTCGAAATCCACGGCCGCAAAGGGCGCGTCATCGACGGTGATGCCCACCTTTTCCACCGGCGTGACAAGGAAATACCGCTCGCCCTCCTTCTTCAGGATGGACGCGAACAGCCGGACCAGTTCGGGGCGCTGGATCGGCGAGCCCTGGTAGTGCCAGCTTCCGTCCCGCGCAATCCGCATGTCCAGATCGCCTGAAAACGGCGGGTTCCACAGGTGTACCGGCGCCGGGCCCGTTTTCTTCGCCTTGCGCGCGGTCTTGGCGATGTCGTCTGCCGTCCGGGTAACAGGCTTTTGTCCGCTCATAGCTTTTGCCATTTCCTCTGCGCGCGATACACTCACCCCAGGATATACGTCGCACGAAGGGAATGTCATGTCCGACTCTGCCGATCTGATCGCCGAAATCGAGGCGCTCGAGGAAAAGCTCGCCCGCGCCCGCGCGTCGATCACCCGCCGCTTCATCGGCCAGGACCGGGTCGTTGACCTGACGCTGTCGGCGCTTCTGTGCGGCGGGCATGCGCTGCTGATCGGCCTGCCGGGGCTGGGCAAGACGCGGCTGGTGGAGACGCTGTCCACCGTGATGGGGCTCAGGGGCAACCGCATCCAGTTCACCCCCGACCTGATGCCGGCCGACATCCTCGGCTCGGAGGTGCTGGAAACCGCGCCGGACGGCACGCGGTCCTTCCGCTTCATTCCGGGGCCGATCTTCTGCCAGTTGCTGATGGCGGACGAAATCAACCGCGCCAGCCCCCGCACGCAGTCGGCGCTGCTGCAGGCGATGCAGGAGCGCATGGTGACCGTCGCCGGCGAAAACCGCCCGCTGGAGCCGCCCTTTCATGTGCTCGCCACCCAGAACCCGATCGAGCAGGAAGGCACTTATCCCCTGCCCGAGGCGCAGCTCGACCGGTTCCTGGTGCAGATCGACGTGGATTATCCCGACCGCGACACCGAACGCGAGATCCTGCTGGCCACCACAGGCACCGAGGAGGCGCAGTCCGAACAGGTATTCACTGCCGCCGAGCTGATCGCCGCGCAGACCCTGCTGCGGCGGATGCCGGTGGGCGAGTCGGTGGTCGAGGCGATCCTCGACCTCGTGCGCGCCTTTCGCCCCGGCGAGCCGGGCGTCTCGGAGCGAGTCGCGGAAACCGTCGCCTGGGGGCCGGGGCCGCGTGCGGCGCAGGCGCTGATGCTGACGGTGCGGGCGCGGGCGCTGCTGCAGGGCCGGCTGGTGCCCGATCTGGACGACGTGATCGACATGGCCCGCCCGGTGCTGAGCCACCGGATGGCGCTGAACTTTGCCGCGCGGGCGCGGGGCGACAGCCTGGCCGATCTGATCGACACCACCGCCGCCGGGTTGGTTCCCACCGGGGCCGCCGCGTGACCACGCACCCATCCCTTCGCGAACGCGCCGAGCGCGAAGCCGCCCGGCTGCCGCCGCTTCTGGCCCGCGCCGAGCATCTGGCGGGCACGGTGCTGCTGGGCGAACACGGCCGGCGGCGGGCCGGGATGGGCGACGATTTCTGGCAGTATCGCCCGGCGCAGGCGGGCGACAGCAGGCGCATGATCGACCACCGCCGCTCCGCGCGGGGGGATCAGCAATATGTGCGCGAGCGGGAATGGCAGATCGCGCAGTCGGTGCTGCTGTGGGTCGATCAGGGCGCGTCGATGCGGTTCGCCTCCGAACCCGACCTGCCCGCCAAGATCGACCGGGCGCGGCTATTGGCGCTGGCGCTGGGCATCCTGCTGGTGCGCGGGGGCGAACGGGTTGGGCTGACGGGCACCGCCCTGCCGCCGCGGCGAGGCAATGCCCAGATCGCGCGGCTGGCGCAGGCCTTTGCGCAGGACGACCCGGCGGACTATGCCGCGCCTGAACACCGGGCTATGATCCCTCATGCGCGGGCGGTGTTCATCTCGGATTTTCTGGGCGACATCGACGGCGTGCGGCAGGCGCTCACCAAGGCCGCCGACCGGGGCGTGCGCGGCGTTCTGCTGCAGGTGCTGGACCCGGCCGAGGAGAGTTTCCCCTATCGCGGGCGGACGATCTTCGAAAGCATCGGCGGCACGCTGGCCCATGAAAC
The DNA here is from genome assembly GCF_900108275.1 of Jhaorihella thermophila. Taxonomy (GTDB): domain Bacteria; phylum Pseudomonadota; class Alphaproteobacteria; order Rhodobacterales; family Rhodobacteraceae; genus Jhaorihella; species Jhaorihella thermophila. Next base: position 44,923 of record NZ_FNVD01000012.1, on the reverse strand, counting down.
GCTCAAGGCCGGCGAACTGCGCGACCGCTATCTGGAACGGCTTGCCGCGCGCAAGGCCGAGTTGCACCAGCTCTGCCATGGCACCGGCTGGCAGGTGGGCATGCACCATACCGGCGAGAGCGCGCAGTCGGCGCTGCTGTGGCTTTATCGCGCGCTGGACGGGGGCGGGCGATGACCACGATCTTCGGCATCGGCTTTGCCTCGCCCTGGCTGCTGATCGCGCTGGCCGCGCTGCCGATCCTGTGGCTGATCCTGCGCGCGGTGCCGCCCGCGCCGATCCGGCGGCTGTTCCCGGCGGTGTCGCTGCTACTGGGGCTCAAGGATGACGAAAGCGTCACCGACCGCACGCCGTGGTGGCTGTTGCTCTTGCGGATGCTGGCGGTGGCGGCCGCGATCGTGGGGTTTGCCGGCCCGGTGCTGAACCCACAGCCGCGCGAACAGGGTGGGACGGGGCCGCTGCTGATCGTGCTGGATGCGGGCTGGGCCGGGGCGCCGCACTGGAAAGACAAGATGGCGCTGATGCAGGCGCAGCTGACCGATGCCGGCCGCGCCGGGCGCCCGGTCGCGGTGCTGCGGCTGACCGCGCCCGAACCGCCCGTGTTCCAGTCGGCCGATGTTCTGACCCGCGGGTTGGCCGGATTGCGGCCGGAACCCTGGATGCCGACGTTGGATCAGGTGGAGGCCACGCTGGCGGCGCTGGACCGGGTCGAGGGCGGGTTCGACACGCTGTGGTTGACGGACGGGCTGGACTTCGAGGGGCGGGCGGCGATCACGGATGCCCTGCGCGACCGCGGGCGGTTGCGCGTGTTCCAGACCGCCGCGCCGGTACTGGCGCTGGAACGGCCCGAGTTCCGCGACGGCGCGCTGCATCTGGTGGCGCGGCGGTCGGGCGGCGGGCTCGCGCGCGAGGTCACGATCCTGGCCCAAGGGCGCGATCCGGCCGGCAACGCCCGCATTCTGGCGACGGTCAAGGCCGAATTCCCGGCCGGAGAGGACCGGGCCGAGGCCGCGCTGTCGCTGCCCTCGGAACTGCGCGCCCGGATCACCCGGTTCGAGTTGCAGGGGCAGCGCTCGGCAGGCGCGGTGGCGCTGGCCGATGACGGGCTGCGCCGGCGCGAGGTGGCGCTGATCGCCGGGCGAACCGACCGCGAGGGGCTCGAGCTTTTGTCCCCGCTGCACTATCTGCGGCAGGCGCTGGTGCCCACGGCGGAGGTGCTGGAAGGGGCGCTGATGGACCTGCTGCCCGCCAACCCCGACGTGATCGTGCTGGCCGACGTGGCCCGGCTTGCGCCCGCCGAACAGGCCGCGTTGACCGGATGGGTCGAAGCGGGCGGGATGCTGCTGCGCTTTGCCGGGCCGCGCCTTGCGGCCAGCGATGTCAGCCGGGCCGAGGAAGACCCGCTGATGCCGGTCCGGTTGCGCTCGGGCGGGCGGACGGTGGGCGGCACGATGAGCTGGGGCGAACCCAAGGCGCTGGCGCCTTTCTCCGAAACCTCGCCGTTTTACGGGTTGCGCATTCCCGCCGACGTTCAGGTGACCGCGCAGGTGGTGGCCCAACCCGACCCGACGCTGGCCGAACGGGTGATCGCGGCCTTGAACGACGGCACGCCGCTGGTCACGCGCAAGGCCGTGGGGCAGGGGCAGGTGGTCTTGTTCCACGTCACCGCCAATGCCGAATGGTCCACCCTGCCGCTGTCGGGGCTGTTTGTGGAAATGCTGGAGCGGCTGGCCGTGTCCTCTTCGACCCGGATGCCGCAGGCGGCCGATCTCGAGGGCACCACATGGACGCCGGTGCAGGTGCTCGACGGGTTCGGCACGCTGCGCGACGCGGGCACCCTGCCGGGGGTGGACGGTCCGGCGCTGGTGTCGGCGCCCTTGGGGCCGGATCTGCGCCCCGGCCTCTACGATGACGGCGAACGGCGGCTGGCGCGCAACGTCATCGGTGCGGGCGACGTGCTGGCGGCCGCCACATGGCCGGAGGGCGTGCCGGTCGAGGGGCTGGCGGTGCGCGCCGAACGCCCGTTGGGCGGGGTGCTGCTGGCGCTGGCGCTGATCCTGCTGGCGGCGGACGTGGTGGCGTCGCTGGCGCTCTCGGGCCGGCTGGGCGCGACGCGGGTGGCCGCCGCCCTGGCGCTGGGGCTGCTCGCCCTGCCGCCCGCCCCCGCCACCGCGCAGCAGGATGACGAGGAGATCGCCATCGAGGCCACGCGCGAAGTGGTTCTGGCCCATGTCCTGACCGGCGACCGTCGCGTGGACGAGGTGGCCGAGGCGGGGCTCAAGGGGCTTTCGGACACGCTGTTTTTCCGCACCTCGGTCGAGCCGGCCAACCCGATGGGCGTGAACCTGGAAACCGACGAACTGGCCTTTTTTCCCCTGCTCTACTGGCCGATCACGCCGGACCAGCCGCTGCCCTCGGACGCGGCCTATGCCAAGCTGAACCAGTATCTGCGGTCGGGGGGGATGATACTGTTCGACACCCGCGACGCCGACATCGCCGGGTTCGGGGCCTCCAGCCCCAACGGCCGCGCCCTGCAGCGAATTGCCGCGCCGCTGGACATCCCGCCGCTGGAACCCGTCCCGCGCGACCACGTTCTGACCCGCACCTTCTACCTGCTGCAGGACTTCCCCGGCCGCTATCCCGGCCGCGACGTCTGGGTCGAAGCCGCCCCGCCCGATGCCGAACAGGTCGAGGGCATGCCCTTTCGCAACCTCAATGACGGCGTGTCGCCGGTGGTGATCGGCGGCAATGACTGGGCGGCGGCCTGGGCGGTGGACGAGAACGGATCGCCCATGTTCCTCGTCGGGCGGGGCCTGACCGGAGAACGCCAGCGCGAACTGGCCCGGCGGTTTGGCGTGAACCTCGTGATGTATGTGCTGACCGGCAACTACAAGTCCGACCAGGTGCATGTGCCGGCGCTGCTGGAAAGGCTGGGGCAATGACCGGAACCGTCATCTTCGCGCCCCTTCTGCCCTGGCCCTGGCTGGCCGCGCTGGCGGGCCTGTCGCTGGCGGCGGTGGCGCTGGCGGCCTGGCGGGGCCTGGCGGGCTGGTGGCTGCGAGGCTTGGGCGCGCTGGCATTGCTGGCGGCGCTTTCGGGTACGGTCTGGCAGGTCGAGGACCGCGCGCCGCTCAGCGACATTGTGATTCTGCTGGAGGACAGGACCGCGAGCCAGGCCCTGTCAGACCGCCCCGATCAGACCATCCGCGCCGCCGACCGTCTCGCGGCCGAGATCGCGGCCCGCCCCAACACCGAACTGCGCCGGGTGACGGTGACGGATGGCCCGGGCGACGAGGGCACCCGCCTGATGTCCGCCCTGTCCGAGGCGCTGGCCCAGGAGCCGCGCGCGCGGGTGGCGGGAATCATCGCGGTGTCGGACGGGCGGGTGCACGACATCGACCGGGCCCCCGACCTGCCCGCGCCCATGCACCTGCTGATGACCGGCCATGCAACCGACTGGGACCGCCGCCTGACGGTGCGCAACGCCCCGGCCTTTGCCATCATGGGCGAGCCGGTGACGCTCACCCTGCGCGTGGACGACGACGGCGCCGCCCCGCGTGACGTGGCGACGGTGCCCATCGACGTATCGGTGGATGGCGAGCCGCCCCAGCGCTACATGATACCGATCGGGCGCGACATCGACGTTCCGGTGACGCTGGGCCATGGCGGGCGCAACGTGATCCGCTTTGCGGTGCCGCAGGCCGAGGGCGAGATCACAGACCGCAACAACGCCGCCGTGATTCAGATCAACGGGGTGCGCGACCGGCTGCGCGTTCTGCTGGTCTCGGGCGAACCGTATCAGGGCGGGCGCACCTGGCGGAACCTTCTGAAATCCGACAGCGCGGTGGATCTGGTGCATTTCACCATTCTGCGCCCGCCGGAAAAGCAGGACGGCGTGCCGGTCGAGGAACTCTCGCTGATCGCCTTTCCCACGCGTGAGCTGTTCCTGGAAAAGATCGACGATTTCGACCTCATCATCTTCGACCGTTACAAGCGGCGCGGCATCCTGCCTTCGCTCTATCTGGGCAACGTGGCCGATTACGTCAGACGGGGCGGGGCGCTTCTGGTGGCGGCGGGCCCCGATTTCGCCGGGGCCGAAAGCATCTACCGCTCGCCGCTGGAAACCATCCTGCCCGCCGCCCCTACCGCCCGCGTGATCGAACGCCGCTACCGGCCGAAGGTCACCGACACCGGCGAACGCCACCCGGTCACGGCGGGGTTGCCGCATGCCGGCGAATGGGGATCCTGGTTGCGCCAGATAGAGCTCGACCCTGGTTCCGGCGAAGTCGTGATGACAGGAGCGGACGACGCGCCGCTGCTGATCCTGGACCGCGTGGACAAGGGGCGCGTGGCGCTTCTCGCCTCGGATCAGGCCTGGCTCTGGAGCCGCGGCTATCAGGGCGGCGGCCCGCAGCTGGAACTGCTCCGCCGTCTGGCGCACTGGGCGATGAAGGAACCTGAACTCGAGGAAGAAACCCTCCAGGCCGAGGCAACCGGCCAGCGGATGCGGGTCATCCGCCGCACCCTGGGCGATACGGTCGGCCCTGTCACGATCACCCGCCCCGATGGCGGCACCGACAGCGTGACGCTGAAACAGGTCGGCCCCGGGCGGTTCGAGGCGCTCTATGACGGCCCCGAAATCGGACTCTACCGGCTGGCCGAGGGCGACCGGACCGCGGTGATCGGCCTCGGCCCGGCGGCCCCGCGCGAATTCGAACGAACCATCGCGACGGACGAGATTCTGGCCCCGGTTCTGGCGACGATGCGCGGCGGCGCTTTCCGGCTCGAGAACGGATTGCCCGCGATCCGCGCCGTGCGCGAGGGCCGCGTCGCCGCCGGGCGCGGCTGGATGGGGATCACTCCGCGCGGCGCCCATGAAATCCGCGGCGTCACCCGGACGCCGCTTCTGCCGGCATGGCTGGTGCTGGTTCTGGCATCGGCGTTGATCCTTGGCGGCTGGCTGCGGGAAGGACGGCGATAGAGGCAGTCCGAAACGAAAGGCGCCGGCGCGACCCGAAACCCGCCCCCCTTCATCTTGCGGAAAATACTCCGGGGGGAGGGCGCAGCCCGGGGGGCAGAGCCCCCCTGCGAATCCCCCGCTCTCGCATGAGGCGCCCGCGGGTGTCCCGTATCCTCTCCGGTTTCGGCCCCGGCCCGGTCGCGGCGGCGCCCGCGCCATCTCCGTCCGCCTCAACGCGCTTGCCGCCGGTCGCGCTTAACCTGGAATTCATTCCGACTCGCCAAGCATCGACTGGCAAACAGGGGCGGCACACGCCACGCGGTTCACAGGCGGAGGTCGGCACGGATGAGCCTTGCCGAAAAACTGGCGCAGGAAAGGCGGGCGCGGCTGGCCGCCGAACGGATGCTCGAGCTGAAGCAGGCCGAGCTTCTCGCCGCCAACCGCAAGCTGGGCCGGCACGCGATGGAACTGACCAGAAAGATCGGCCAGACCCAGGCGGAGGTCGAAACCGTCCGCGACGAGGCCCAGCGCGCCCGATCCGATCTGCATGCCGCCAACCAGAAGGTCGAGATCGCCGAGCGGCGGTTGTGGCTGTCGATCAGCGCGATTCAGGACGGTTTTGCCTTTTTCGATTCGGACAACCGGCTGATCGCCGCGAACCCGGCCTATATCGACTTTTTCGACGGGCTCGAGGAAGTCCGTCCCGGCATCAGCTACATGCGCATTCTGCAGCTTCTGACCGACGAGGGACTCATCAACACCGAGGATCTGACCCCGAACGCATGGCGCGCGATGATGATCGAACGGTGGAACGCGCCCAACCCGAAACCGATCGTAATGCGCACCTGGAACGATCAATACATCAAGCTGATCGACCAGCGCGGACATGGCGGCGACGTCGTCAGCCTGGCGCTGAACATCACCTCCTCCGTGCGATACGAGGTCGAGTTGGAGGCCGCCCGCGAACGGGCCGAGGCCGCCAATCGTGCGAAATCGGCGTTTCTCGCCAACATGAGCCACGAAATCCGAACGCCGATGAACGGCGTGGTGGGCATGGCCGAACTCCTCGGCGACACCGATCTGACCGATGAACAGCGGCTCTACGTCGATACCATCCGCAACTCGGGCGAGGCGCTTCTGGTCATCATCAACGACGTGCTCGACTATTCCAAGATCGAGGCGGAAAAGCTGACCCTGCACCCCGAGCCGTTCGACCTGGAGCGCTGCATTCACGAGGTGGTGATGCTCCTGCAGCCCTCTGCGCGGGACAAGGGTATCGACATGCTGGTCGATTACGACCTGTTCCTGCCGACGCGGTTCGTGGGCGACCGCGGCCGGGTGCGGCAGGTTCTGACCAACCTTGTCGGAAATGCGGTGAAATTCACCCCGCAGGGCCATGTTCTGATCCGCGTCACTGGCGTGCCGCAACCGGAAGGCTGCGCGATCCACGTGGCGGTCGAGGATACCGGGATCGGCATTCCGGCGGACAAGCTCGACCATGTGTTCGGCGAGTTCAACCAGGTCGAGGATGACCGCAACCGCCAGTTCGAGGGCACCGGTCTGGGGTTGGCGATCTCGCGCCAGCTGGTCGAGCTGATGGGCGGGTCGGTCTGGGTGGACAGCGAAGAGGGGCGCGGGTCGTGCTTCGGTTTTCGCGTGACGCTGCCCGAGGCAGAGGCCGAGGAACGGCCCGAACCGCGCCTGCCCGAAGGGTTGCGGCATGTGCTCGTGGTGGACGACCACCCGATCAACCGCGAGATCCTGGAGCGTCAGCTGGCAATGCTGGGCGCGCGGGTGACGGCCTGCGAATCGGGGGGCGAGGCGCTGGCGGCGATGCGGCCGGACGTGGATCTGGTGATCACCGACCACGCCATGCCCGAAATGGACGGGCTGGAACTGGCCGAGGCGCTGCGGGCGACTGGCTGGACCCGGGTGCCGATTCTTCTGCTGTCGTCCAATCTGGGCGCGGCGAAGAATGATCCGGGGCTTCGGCATCTTCAGGGCATGCTGCAAAAGCCCGTGCCGCGCGCGGATCTCTTCGCGCGTCTGGCCGAGCTGGGGGCAAGCGTCACACCGGCCGATCCAAGGGGGCCGCGACTGCGTTCGGAATCGGCGAAGGCACTGGCGCAGCCGGACCCCGGTTCGGCCGCGCCGCCGCAAGAGGAGACGGCGCCATCCGCGGGCGCGGATGGCGCGGCCGGCGCAGAGGAAGGGTGTCCGCGCCCGCTGCGCATTCTGGCAGCCGAGGACAACCGCACCAACCAGCTGGTGTTCCGCAAGATGCTGGCGGGGCTCGACATCGACCTGCGTCTTGCGAACAACGGGATCGAAGCGATCGAGGCGTTTCGCGACTTTTCGCCCGACATCGTGTTCATGGACATCTCGATGCCCGGGATGGATGGCAAGGCCGCGACACGCGAAATCCGCCGGATCGAAGCCGAAACGGGCGGCCATGTGCCGATCATTGCCCTGACTGCGCATGCCCTGCCGGAGGATGCCGAGGAGATCCTGGACGCGGGGGTTGATCGCTACATGACCAAGCCGATCCGCAAGCCGGCACTGCATGACATGATCCGCCAGCTTCGTTCCGGCCCGGACGACGGCAGACGCCCCGCGGCCGAGTGACCGCACTGCGGTCGCGCCCTGCCGCGCTTGCCTTGTCCGGTGGTCGGGCCTAACCATGCGGTGAAACTCATGCCGGAGGGGAGCAGTATGGCGCCGCTGAGCGGGTTGAAGGTTGTGGAACTGGCCCGAATTCTCGCCGGACCGTGGATCGGGCAGGCGCTGGCCGATCTCGGGGCCGAGGTGATCAAGGTGGAATCCCCCCAGGGCGACGACACCCGCAAATGGGGCCCCCCCTTCATCGAGCGTGACGGAGACCGCACGGCGGCCTATTATTATGCCGCGAACCGGGGCAAGACCTGCGTGACGGCCGATTTCCGCACCGAGGAAGGGCGGCGGACAGTGCTCGACCTGGTGCGCGATGCCGATATCCTGATCGAGAATTTCAAGGTGGGCGGGCTGGCGAAATACGGGCTGGACTATGGCAGCCTGAGCCGCGTCAACCCGCGTCTGATCTATTGCTCGGTGACCGGATTCGGGCAGGACGGGCCGTATGCCTCGCGGGCGGGATACGACTTTCTGCTGCAGGGCATGTCGGGCCTGATGTCGATCACCGGCGAGCCTGACCGGCAGCCGATGAAGGTGGGCGTGGCGATCACCGACGTGGTGACGGGGCTGTATGGCGCGATCGGAATACTTGCCGCGGTCGAGCAGCGCCACCGCACCGGGCGGGGGCAGCATATCGACATGTCGCTGCTGGACTGTTCCGTGGCGATGCTGGCTAACCAGACGATGAATTTCCTGGCCTCGGGAGTGAGCCCCGTGAGGCTGGGCAACGAGCATCCTAACATCGCGCCCTATCAGGTGGTTCCGGTCCGCGATGGTCACGTCATCCTGGCGGTCGGCAACGATGCGCAGTTTCACCGATTCTGCGAGGTGATCGGGCGCGAGGACCTGCGCGACGATCCCCGATATGCCGACAACGAATCCCGCGTGGCCAACCGCCGCGATCTGACGGCGGCGATCGAGGAAACGCTGGCGGCGTGGAGCAAGGCAGAGTTGCTGGCCGCGCTCGAGGCGGCGACGGTGCCGGCCGGGCCGATCAATTCCGTCGGGGAGGCGCTGAACGACCCCCAGATCGCCCATCGCGGCATGGTGATCCGTCCCGAAGGCGTGCCAGGTGTCCGGGGGCCGTGGAAGTTCTCAGACGCGGAACTGTCGCTGGAGCGCAGCGCCCCGAAACTGCCGAAATCGTCGGGTTAGAATGGGCGTTTCGGATTGGCGTGCGCCAATCCGACCGAGGCGAGGGGGCGCGGCCCCCTCGCGCTCCCCCGGAGTATTTGCGGCAAGATGAAGAGCGGGTCGGGGCTTGGGCTCAGAGCTTGCGCGGCAGCGTGCCGGCCGGGCGGATGCTGCCGGTCTCTATCCCGCGCCGGTTCAGGATGGGCGCGTTCATCCATTTCCGGACCGCCGGGTCGTTGGCGTCGAGGATGCCGAGCGCGACCAGAAGCGACGCGATCGCGCATTCGGCGCCGCGCGTGCCGCCATCGGCGATCTTCAGCGCGATCCCCATGCGCCGTTCGGGCAGGATGCCGACGAACACGGCCTCGGCCCCGGTCTTGACCGCTGCCTGGCCTGCGGCCGCGCGCATCAGCACGGTGCAGGCGCGCCCTTTGCCCGCGACCAGTTCGGGATGGGTCATCATCGCCCGCACCAGGCGCGCCGCGACCCGGCTGGCCGTGTCGGACCGGTCATGGGCCGAGGAAAACCACGCCATCGCGCGCGCCAACCCGTGCAGGGTGGTAGCAAAGTTCGGCGCCGAGCAGCCATCGATGCCATAGCCGGGGCTGTCCTCGGCGGTCACTTCTTCGAACGCCTCGCGCACGGCCTTCTGCACCGGGTGGTCGATGTCGATGTAGTCGGGTCCGGCGCCGAGGTGTTTGGCAAGAGTCAGAAAGCCGGAATGCTTGCCCGAACAGTTGTTGTGATACTGGCAGGGGGATTGTTCGGCCCGGATCAGGCGGTTGCGTTCCTCGATATCCGCCGGTTCCTGCGGGCCGCAACGCAGATCGTCGTCGCCAAGCCCCAGGTCGTCCAGCCACGCCTGCACGCGGCGGGTGTGGATGGCCGCGCCGTTGTGCGAGGCGCAGGCGAGCGCCAGCTGTTCGTCGGTCAGGCCGAAGGCATCCGCCGCGCCCGAGGTCATCAGTGGCAGCGCCTGCACCATCTTGCAGGAACTGCGCGGGTAGATCAGCGCCTGCGGATCGCCCCAGGCATGGACGATCTGGCCGGTATCGTCGCAGATCACCGCATGTCCCAGATGCAGGCTTTCCAGAAACGGGCCGCGCCAGATTTCGGCCAAGGGGACGGGCTGGGTCATGTGGCGTCTCCGACGGTGGCGAATTCCTGCCAATCGCTCTTTCGCCTGTGGTCGCGATCGGGCTATTGTGTCTATGTCCGTATTGGAACGGGCGCGCAAGACGAAACGGATCGCCAAGATCCGCCCGCGCGCCGGAAATTGAGGTAGGAAGTCTGGGAGTCTGGACGAAATGGGAAAGAAACTTGCCCGCGTCGCGATGTGTCTGAGCCTGGCCGGGATGGTCTTCACCGCCACGGCCGGCGTGGCCGCGGCGCAGGAGAAGAGCAGCAACCGCGTCGCCGCCAAGACCGACTGGAGCGTCTTCGTCGAGGAAAACCCCAAGGAGTGCTGGGCGGTGTCCGCACCCAAGAAGACGGTGAACACCCGGAACGGCCGCGTGGTCGCCGTGCGTCGCGGCGACATTCTGCTGTTCGTGTTCTACCGCCCCGAGGCCAAGGTCAAGGGGCAGGTGACCTTTACCGGGGGCTATCCCTTTGCCAAGGGCTCGACCGTCAATCTCGATATCGGCGGAACCGAATTCGAATTGTTCACCGACGGTGAATGGGCCTGGCCGGCAACGTCCGCCGATGACGCCAAGATCATCGCCGCGATGAAACGGGGCACGAATGCGGTGCTCACGGCGCGCTCGCAGCGGGGAACCCAGACCAAGGACACGTTTTCTCTGTTGGGCTTTACCGCGGCGGTGGAGGATGCCGAAAAGCGTTGCGCCAAGTAGGCGGCGAAAAAGCCCGTGGACTCAAGGCTGTCCCGGCGGGGATAACCTTTGGTTGTGTTGGTCGGCGCGGCGGGTTTTGAAATCGCGGCAAAACCCTGTATAGGGGGCGCTTGTCGCGCGAATCTTCAACGAGTTTGCCTCATGCCCGTCCCGACCACGCCGATCACGCAGGATGTCGTCACCATTCCCCGCCGGTCGCCGGAGGGGCCGATCAACCTTGTCGGCCTGACGCGGGACCAGCTGCGCGAGGTGCTGATCGCGCATGGCACGCCCGAACGGCAGGCGAAGATGCGGGTCGGGCAGATCTGGCAGTGGATCTATCACTGGGGCGTGCGTGATTTCCACGCAATGACCAACCTTGCCAAGAGCTATCGCGCGCAACTGGCCGAGAACTTCGTGATCGAGGTGCCGGAGGTCGTCAGCCGCCAGATCAGCGCCGATGGCACGCGGAAATACCTGGTGCGGATTGCCGGCGGGCACGAGGTCGAAACCGTCTATATCCCCGAGGAGGGACGCGGCACGCTGTGCGTGTCGTCTCAGGTGGGCTGCACGCTGACCTGTTCCTTCTGCCATACCGGCACGCAGAAGCTGGTGCGCAACCTGACCGCGGCGGAAATCGTCGGGCAGGTGATGATGGCACGCGACGATCTGGGCGAATGGCCGGAGCCGGGCAAGCCCAAGGACGAAACCCGGCTGCTGTCGAACATCGTGCTGATGGGCATGGGCGAGCCGCTTTACAATTTCGACAACGTGCGCGACGCGATGAAGGTGGTGATGGACGGCGAAGGCATCGCCCTGTCGCGCCGCCGCATCACGCTTTCGACCAGCGGCGTGGTGCCGGAAATCGCCCGCTGCGCCGAGGAAATCGGCTGCCTGCTGGCGGTGTCCTTCCACGCCACCACCAACGAGGTGCGCGACAGGCTGGTGCCGATCAACCGCCGCTGGAACATCGAACAGCTGCTGGAGGCGCTGCGCGCCTATCCGCGGCTGTCGAACTCCGAGCGGATCACCTTCGAATACGTGATGCTGGACGGGGTGAACGACAGCGACGAAGACGCCCGGCGGCTGATCCGGCTGATCGCGGGCATTCCGGCCAAGATCAACCTGATCCCGTTCAACGAGTGGCCCGGCGCACCCTACCGGCGATCGCCCGATGACCGCATCCGCCGGTTCGCCGACATCATCTACAAGGCCGGTTATGCCAGCCCGATCCGCACGCCGCGCGGCGAGGACATCATGGCCGCCTGTGGCCAGCTGAAATCGGCCACCGAACGCGCCCGCAAGTCGCGCCGCGAGATCGAGGCCGAGGCGGGCCTGCGTCAGGGCTGACCGCAGACCCCGCAAATGGGGTGAAAACATTCGCCGGGCGGACTAACCTGCGCGCAGATTGCACTGTGCGAGAGAGGATAGCCCCATGGTTCGTCTGTTCTGGTCCGCCGTTGCCGCTCTTGCGGGCAATGCGATCGGCCTGTTTCTAGCCACGGTCCTGCTGGACGGGTTCAACGTTGCGCCGCTGGCCTTTGTCATTGCCGTCGTCGTCTTTACCGTGATCTACATGATCGCGTCGCCCCTGATTACCCGGATCTCGAGAAAACGCATGCCGGCGCTGATGGGCGGGACCGCGTTGGTGACGACCTTTGTCGGGCTCTGGCTGACCAACATGTTCGTCGAAGGCATGACCGTGGGCGGCATCGCCAACCTGCTGCTGGGCACCCTGATCGTGTGGCTGGGGGCGTTGATCGCCGGCATCCTGTTGCCGGTCTATGTGTTCAAAAGCCTGCGGGAAGAGCGGAAAGGCTGATCCACCGTCGCGGAATTGGAAACAGTTTCGCCGGTTGCCCCGAAGTTTCCTCATTCGCGCGCCAATCCCACCCTGATCGACAGTCAGTTTCCATCATGCAGACAATTGCAGGAGTGGACTGATGGCACATTCAGAAATCGGTGGCACCGTGGTCGAAGCCGCGGTTCTGGACCTGATCCGGCGCGAACGCGCCAAGGCGCTGAGCCCGCGGGAATGGAAATTCCGCCTGGCCGGCTACGGGCTTGGCATTCGCGACGTCGATGGCGCCCAGGTGGTGACCCGCCTGCCGCAGGGCACCGATCTGGGCATTCTGCCCCGACACATGAACTGACGACCGGCCTGCCGCCGGCCCGTTTTCATCGGCCGGGGATCTCCTCGCGCGGCGGTGCGGGCTCCCAGTTGTCTATCAGGTGGACGGCCTCGGCGGCCGTCTCCACATAGCGGAACAGGTCCAGATCCTCGGGCGAGATGGTGCCGGCATCGGCCAGGGCGTCCCAGTTGATCACGCTGTCCCAGAATTCCCGCCCGAACAGCAGAAACGGCACGCGCTGCATCCGTCCGGTCTGGATCAGGGTGAGCGATTCGAACATTTCGTCCAGCGTCCCGAACCCGCCCGGAAAGGCGCAGATCGCGCGGGCGCGCATCAGGAAATGCATCTTGCGGATCGCGAAATAGTGGAAGTTGAACGACAGGTGCGGCGTGACATAGAGGTTCGGCGCCTGTTCGTGCGGCAGAACGATCCCCAGCCCGATCGACACGCCCCCCGCGTCCGCCGCGCCACGGTTGCCGGCCTCCATCACGCCGGGTCCGCCGCCGGTGCAGATCACGTTCTCGCGATTGCCCGAGGCGATGGATTTTTCGGTCATCAGTCGGGCGAATTCGCGCGCCTCGTCGTAAAAGTCGGCCAGCCGGGCCAGCGTTTCGGTCCGCGCCTCGTGCCGGCGGGCGGGTTCGGGGATGCGCGCGCCGCCGAACATGACGATGGTGCTTTCGACCTGCGCCTCGTTCAGCAGCATCTCGAATTTCAGCAGTTCCAGTTGCAGCCGCACCGGGCGCAGTTCGTCCCGCAGCAGGAATTCGTCATCGGCAAAGGCCAGCCGATAGGTGGGCGAACGTGTCTGGGGCGTGGACGGAAGGTGGCCGGCGACCTCGCGGTCGGCTTGTGCGTCACGGAACATGCGGTGGCGGTCGTCTCTCATTTGTGTCCCCGTGCGATTGATCTGGTTTCGCGTCGGGTCCAGCCCTATAGGGTTCGCGCGGACAAGACCAGCGACAGGAGCGCGACATGGACTGGAAATCGCGGATCGAGGCAGCGGCGCAGCGCATCGCGGACCATGTTCAGGTGACACCGGTGCTTGAGGCGCGCGGCTTCGGGCTGGATGTTCCGGTGCAGATGAAGCTGGAGCAGATGCAGCACACCGGCAGCTTCAAGCCGCGCGGCGCGTTCAATACGCTCTTGTCGGGGCCGGTGCCCGCGGCGGGGCTGGTCGCGGCCTCGGGCGGCAATCATGGCGCGGCGGTGGCCTATGCGGCCCGCGCGCTGGGGCATCGGGCGCGCATTTTCGTCCCCGAGATGGCCGGGCCGTCCAAGATCGCGCTGATCCGCGACATCGGCGCCGACCTGACGGTGGTGCCCGGCGAATACGCCAACGCGCTGGAGGCCGCCCGCGCCTACGAGGCCGAAACCGGCGCGATGCAGATCCATGCCTACGACGCACCCGAAACGGTGGCGGGTCAGGGCACCGTGCTGCGGGAATGGGAGGCGCAGGGGCTGAGCGCCGACACGGTGCTGATCGCGGTGGGCGGCGGCGGGCTGATCGCCGGGGCGCTGGGCTGGTTGCAGGGCGCGCGCAAGGTGGTCGCGGTCGAGCCGGAAACCTCCTGCGCCCTGAACGCGGCGCTGGCGGCCGGGGCGCCGGTCGATGTGGAGGTCTCGGGCATCGCGGCGAATTCTCTGGGTGCGCGGCGGATCGGCGGGATCTGTTTCGACCTCGCCCGCCGGTTTGGGATAGAAACGGTCACGGTTCCGGACGCGGCCATCGCGCGGGCGCAGAAAATGCTGTGGCGCGAACGGCGGGTGCTGGTGGAGCCCGCGGGGGCGACGGCGCTGGCGGCGCTGATATCGGGGGCATATCGGCCCGAACCCGGGGAATCCGTGGCGGTTCTGGTCTGCGGGGCCAATATCGCGCCCGATCCATTCGAATCCTGACGAGGCGTCACTTTCGGCGGCAACCCGTTTCCGACGCGGGGTCAAACCCCGCGCCCCCGTTGCGCCGGGCGCGGCAGGCGCTAGAGTCCCGCGCGATCGGGAGGAGGCCGGCGCCGCCGGCGTGGTCCTGTTGCTGCAAGGGAAGCCGCGCGATGCGCGAAAGGGGAGAGACTCCATGCTTGGCAAGATGATGTACAAACCGCTGACCATCAGTTCGCTGATCGCCCATGCCGGGCATTATCACCGGACCGGCGAGGTGGTGTCGGTGGAAACCACGGGCGGGATCGAGCGCACCAACTGGGGCGGGATCGAGACCAACGCGCGCAGGCTCGCCTCGGCGCTGGAGCGGCTGGGCGTCGGCACCGGCCAGCGCTGCGCCACGATCGCCTGGAACAACCGGCGGCATCTGGAGATCTATTTCGGCGTGGCCGGGGCCGGCTTGGTCTGCCACACGATCAACCCGCGCCTGTTTCCCGAACAGTTGATCTACATCATCAACCACGCCGAGGACCGGGTTCTGTTCTTTGACAAGACCTTCCTGCCGGCCGTGGCGGGGCTGCGCAAGGAACTGGAGACGGTCGAGCACTTCGTCCTGATGGGGCCGCGCGACGACGAGGCGATCGCACAGTTCGACGGGCTGTTGTTCTATGACGAGCTGCTCGCGGCCGAGGGAGACGATTACGTCTGGCCGGAGCTTGACGAGAACATGCCGTCGAACCTGTGCTATACCTCGGGCACCACGGGGCATCCCAAGGGCGTGGAATACACCCACCGCACCACGGTTCTGCACACGCTGGGCGGCAACCAGCCCGACGGGCTGAACATTTCCGCCCGCGACACGGTGATGGCGGTGGTGCCGATGTTCCACGTCAACGCCTGGGGCGTGCCCTACATCGCCGCCGCCAACGGCGCCAAGCTGGTTCTGCCGGGACCGAATCTGGACGGCGAGAGCCTGGTGCGGCTGATCGACGACGAAAAGGTGACGCTCGCGCTGGGCGTGCCGACGATCTGGATGGGGCTGCTGCAGGCGCTGGAAAAGACCGGCAGCAAGATCGAAAGCCTCAAGCGTACCGTGGTCGGCGGCTCGGCCCTGCCCAAGGTGATGATTCCGACCTTCCGCGACAAGTATGGCGTCGATCTGGTTCATGCCTGGGGCATGACCGAAACCAGCCCGCTGGGCACGATGAACCAGCTGTTGCAGAAGCATGACGCGCTGTCGGAAGAGGAACGCCAGGCCATCCGCGAAGGCCAGGGACGCCCGCCCTACGGGGTGGAGCTGCGCATCGTCGATGACGAAGGCAATGTCTTGCCCGAAGACGGCGAAACCCAGGGCAACCTGCAGATCCGCGGCCACTGGATCATCGACACCTATTTCAAGGCCGACAAGTCGGCGCTGACGCCGGACGGGTGGTTCGACACTGGCGACGTGGCCACGATCGACCCCGACGGCTACATGATCATCCGCGACCGGTCCAAGGACATCATCAAGTCGGGTGGCGAGTGGATCTCGACCGTCGAACTGGAGGACATTGCCATGACCCATCCCGGCGTGCAGCAGGCCGCGGCGATCGCCGCGCGGCATCCGAAATGGGACGAACGCCCCGTGCTGGTGGTCATCAAACGGCCCGGCGCCGAGGTGACCGAGGACGAGCTGCTGCGCCATTTCGAAGGCAAGATCGCCAAGTGGCAGATCCCCGACCGCGCCGTGTTCGTCGAAAGCCTGCCGCTGGGCGGCACGGGCAAGGTGCTCAAGAACAAACTGCGCGAAGAGTTCGGCGACATCCTGCTGGAAGGCGCGGACTGACGCCGTGACGGGCGCGCCAGTTACCCACACCCGGCGCGCCCGGCCGGTTCGAAACTGTGTCGTATTTGAACTGTTAGCCCGCCGTTAATCGCTCTTGCCTATCCCTGAACGTGGGTGAAAGGAGAGTGGTGGAGATGGGCAGGCACACGAATGCCGCGCCGGTCGTCATCAAGCGGAAGAAGGTCGTATCGGGCGATGGCCATCATGGCGGCGCCTGGAAGGTCGCCTATGCGGATTTCGTGACGGCGATGATGGCCTTTTTCATGCTGATGTGGCTGTTGAACGCGACGACCGAGAAACAGCGCAAGGGGCTGGCGGACTTTTTTTCGCCGAAGGTGCCGATCGCGCGGGTATCCGGCGGCGGCGAAGGCGCCTTCGGAGGAGAGAGCCTTTTCGCGGATCAGACCATGATACGGGACGGCATCGGGGCGACGGATGTCCGGGCCACGGCGGAACGTGCGGCGCGCGGGGCGTCGGGGCAGGATCTGCAAGGCGGTGAGCCGCAGGAGCTGGAGGCGTGGAAGGCAGTGGAGGACGCGCTGAACGGCCGTGCCGGCGAGCTTCTGGAGGGCGACACGCTGATGCGTCATGTCGAGACCCGGATCACCGACGAGGGGCTGATCATCGAATTGTTCGATACCGAAGAGGAACCGCTGTTCGAGGACGGCACCGATCGGCCCACCGCGTTGATGAAGACGCTGATCGGGGTGGTGGCGGAGGTTTCGGAAATGGTCGTGAACGGGGTCGCGGTCGAAGGTCATACCCGGTCGCAGCCGGTGGTTCTGGCGGACAATCCGGTCTGGCCGTTGTCGGCGGCGCGCGCCATGGCGACGCGGCGGCTGCTGGAGAAGGGCGGGATGGAGCCCGACCGGATCAAGCGTGTCACCGGCCATGCAGATCGCACGCTGGCGGTGCCAAACCCGATGGCGGCGCGCAACAACCGGGTGGAAATCATCCTGCTGCGCGAGGGGCTGTAGCGGGGCGGCGCGATTTCGGATCGGCTGGATCGATCCGACCGGAGCGAGGGGCGCTGCCCGTTGCGCCGGAGGCGCACCAGGAGGAATAGTGCGAGGGGCGCTGCCCCTCGCGCTCCCCGGGGTATTTCCGACCAGAAAGAAGAGGGGCTATGGGACGATCGACCGTGGCCGGACCATTGTTTGTCGGGACCGTTACCCGTCGTTCAGGACGTGTTCGACCAGCATGCGGGCCCATTCCGAATAGGCCGCCGGGCTGGGATGGTAGCCATCCCGGGCCACGAAGCGCGGGTCGGGGTCCAGGCGCAGGGGCAGGTGAATCAGGTCGGGTCCGGCCATGCGCGCAAGGTCGATGTCGAACCGTTGAGCCTGGCGTCCAACGATCCAGCGCAGAGGTTGCGGAAGAACCGGGAACTGTCCCATCGGCGGCAGGCCCGAGGCGATGATCCGGCGCACGCCGAAGCGGGTGCGCAGCAGGTCGTGCAACGCGCGTTGCCCGGCGATCCAGCCGCGCCGCGTGGTGCCGTGGGTTACGTCATTCACGCCCAGCGCCAGGATCGCGACGTCGAAGGGGCCGGCGTCGAGGCGCTTGAGGCGGTCGATGGCGTCCCGCGTGGTTTCGCCGGTTGCGGCCTCGAGCCGCCAGGTCAGGTGGACATGGCGGGAGAGGCGGCGCACCAGCTGGCCGGAGAGGGCGGCATCCTGGTGGGGGGCGCCGACCCCAGCGGCCGAGGAGTCGCCCGCGATCAGCAGACGCAGCGGCGGGCCGTCTCCGGCCTTGCCGCGACGGGGGCCGGGCGGTTCGGGCAGGATCAGGGCGGCCCGTCGCACCGCCACCGCCTGGGCCGCGAGGAGCGGGGCGAGCGGCAGGCGGGCGATCACGTCGAGCGGGACCGGCATGGGCGGCGGGCTGTTACGAGAGGGCCTCGCGGAATTTCAGGAAGCGGGGGTCGGTCTGGACCCGCGCGTTCATGGCCTCGCGCAGGGCGCCCACGGATTTGTAGGGGCGCATCACGACCTCGAAGGTTTCGATCAGGCCGTCATCGTTCAGGGTGATGAGGTCCACCCCGACCGCGTCGAGGTCGCCGACCTTGCACTGAAATTCGAGCGCCCAGTCCTTGCCGTCGCCCATCACGCGGCGGTAGCGGAAATCCCGGAACACCTTGCCGACATGGCCCAGAACGGCGGCGGCGGGTTCGCGGCCGGTCCAGGTGGCCCAGTAGGTGGGCGGCATGAAACGGACGTCCTCGGCGAGGATCTCGGCGATCAGGCTGTCGTCGCCGCTGGCGACGATTTCCATCATGCGTTCGATGGTGGGGTGCATGGGCGGGGTTCTCCTCGGTTTCATGGTCGGCGGCAGCTTTGCGCAGGGGCCAGGGCGGGGCAAGCGCGACGCTGGGGAACTTGTGGCGTCAGACCGCTGCCGGTAGGGAGGGGCCATGAATGACGATGGCAGCCGATACGACCCGCCCACCGATCCGCTGGAGATCCTGCACGAGGACGCGCAGTTGCTGGTGGTGAACAAGCCCGCCGGCCTGCTGAGCGTGCCGGGCAAGGGGCCGGACCTGGCCGACAGTCTGTTGACACGGGTGCAGGCGACGTTTCCAGATGCTCTGCTGGTGCATCGGTTGGACCGGGATACCTCGGGCGTGATGGTCTTTGGCCTGACCCCGCACGCGCAGCGGCATCTGGGGCTGCAGTTCGAGAAGCGTCAGGTCAAGAAGGTCTATGTCGCGCGGGTCTGGGGGCGGCTGGAGCCGAAGACGGGCGAGGTGGATCTGCCGCTGATCGTGGACTGGCCGAACCGGCCGCGCCAGAAGGTGTGCCGGGAAACCGGCAAACCCGCGCTGACCGAGTGGCGGGTGGTGCGGCACGAGGCGGGCACGACGCGGGTGCGGCTGATGCCGAAGACCGGGCGCAGTCATCAGCTGCGGGTGCACATGCTGGCGCTGGGCCATCCGATCCTGGGCGATCCGCTTTATGCAACGGGGCCGGCGCGGGACTTTCCCCGGCTGATGCTGCATTCCGAGGAGCTGCGGATTCGCCATCCGGAGGGCGGGATCGGCATGCGGTTCCGCGTGGCGGCGCCATTCTGACGCGGCGCGACGAGGCGGGCCGGCCGGGGGCGCTGCCCCCGGACCCCCGGAGTATTTGAGGCAAGATGAAGAGGTGATGCCGCGACTCCGGCCGGTCGCGTGCATCCCGGCCCTTCGTCCCGATGCAACTGTCCGTCAGAGGTTCTTCAGCGCGCGCCAGCCGATGTCGCGGCGACAGAAGCCTTCGGGCCAGTGGATCGCGTCGACCATGGCATAGGCGCGGTCGCAGGCCTCTTGCAGGGTGGCGCCGCGCGCGGTGGCGTTCAGCACGCGCCCGCCCACCGCGACGATCCGCCCGTCGCGTTCGGCCGTGCCGGCGTGAAAGCACATCTCGAAGCTCGATTCGGGCAGGGTGTCGAGCCCGCCGATCACGCTGCCCTTTTCATAGGCGCCGGGATAGCCGCGCGCGGCCAGCACCACGGTCATCGCGTGATCGTCGGCCCAGTTCACCCAGGCCTCGGCCAGCCGCCCTTCGGCCGCGGCCTGCATCAGGTCCAGCGCCTGCGCCCCCAGCCGCATCATCAGAACCTGGCATTCCGGGTCGCCAAAGCGGACATTGTATTCCACCAGCCTGGGCTGGCCGTCCTTGATCATGAGGCCGGCGTAGAGCACCCCCTGATAGGGAATGCCTCGGCGCGCCATCTCCTCGATGGTCGGGCGCACGATTTCTTCGATTGCGCGACGTTCGACGTCGGGGCTGAGTAACGGGGCGGGGGAATAGGCGCCCATGCCGCCGGTGTTCGGCCCGGTGTCGCCTTCGCCCACGCGCTTGTGATCCTGTGCGGTTCCGACCGGCAGGATGTCCTTGCCGTCGCATAGCACGAAGAGCGAGGCCTCTTCGCCCTCCATGAATTCCTCGATCACGACTTCGGCGCCCGCCCCGCCGAAGGCGCCGCCGAACATGTCGTCGATGGCATCCAGCGCGGCCTGTTCGTCCATCGCCACGATCACGCCCTTGCCGGCGGCCAGCCCGTCGGCCTTGACCACGATCGGGGCGCCCTGGGTTCGTACATATTCCCTGGCCGCTGCCGCATCGGTGAAATGGGCATAGGCCGCAGTGGGGGCACCGGCGGCATCGCAGATCTCCTTGGTAAAGCTCTTTGATGCCTCCAGCCGCGCGGCCTCGGCCGAGGGGCCGAAGACCAGCAGCCCCGTGTCACGCAACTGGTCGGCGACGCCGGCGGCCAGCGGTGCCTCCGGGCCGACGATCACGAAGTCGATCGCGTTTTCCTGGGCGAACTCGGCGACCGCGCCGCCGTCCTCGATGTCCAGGGCGGCGATTTCCGCGATTTGCGCGATCCCCGCATTGCCCGGCGCGACGATCAGCTTGTCGCATTTGGGGTTCTGCATGACCGCCCAGGCCAGGGCGTGTTCGCGCCCGCCGCTGCCGAGAATGAGGATGTTCATGGGTGTCTCCGTTGCGCTTGGCCTCGCTTGCCGGGCGTTCTAAGGTCTGCGCGCGACCATCACAAGGCGATGATATGTCCGACCTGCTCGACGATCCCAGACCGGGGCAGAACCTGCCCGAATATACCGTGGCCGAAATCTCGGGCGCGGTGAAACGCACGCTCGAAGGCGCGTTCGGCCGGATCCGCGTGCGCGGCGAGGTGGGCCGCGTGTTCCGGGCGCGGTCGGGGCATCTCTATTTCGACATCAAGGATGACCGCAACGTGCTGGCCTGCACCACTTGGAAGGGGCAGATCGCCGGCCTGTCGGTGATGCCGGAAGAGGGGCTCGAGGTCGTCGTCACCGGCCGCATGACGGCGTTCGGCGGGCAGTCGAAATACAACCTGAACGTGGACGAGGTCGTTGTGGCCGGACAGGGCGCGCTGATGGCCCTGCTGGAGAAGCGCAAGAAGCAGCTTGCCGCCGAAGGGCTGTTCGATCCCGCCCGCAAGAAGCCGCTGCCCTTCCTGCCGCGTATCATCGGCGTGGTGACGTCGCCATCGGGCGCGGTGATCCGCGACATCCTGCACCGGCTGCGCGACCGGTTCCCGCGCAAGGTGCTGATCTGGCCGGTGGCGGTGCAGGGCGAAAGCTGCGCGGCCGAGGTCGCCCGCGCGATCGAAGGCTTCAACCGCCTCAGCCCCGGCGGGGCGCTGCCCCGGCCCGATCTCATCATCGTCGCCCGCGGCGGCGGGTCGATCGAGGATCTCTGGGGCTTCAACGAGGAAATCGTCGCCCGCGCGGCGGCGGCCTCGCGGATCCCGTTGATCTCGGCGGTGGGGCACGAAACCGACACTACGCTGATCGACTACGTGGCGGACAAGCGTGCCCCGACGCCCACGGCCGCCGCAGAGATGGCGGTGCCGGTGCGGTTGGAACTGATCGCCGCCTGCGACGACTTCGGCGCGCGCCTGACCCGCGCGGCCAGTGACGCGATCACGCGGCGCCGCCAGCGGCTCGCGGACCTGTCCCGCGCCCTGCCGCGCCCCGAATCGCTGCTCGAAGGCCCACGCCAAAGGCTCGACCGCGCCGGCGAGGCGCTGCCCAACGCGCTGATCCGCGGGGTTCAGACGCGCCGCCTGAAGCTGAGCGAACTCGGCGGGTCGCTCCGCGCCTCGACCCTGCGGCGCGCCATCGCCCATGAACGGCGCAGCTTCGCGGCGCTCGGCGCGCGGCTGGAGCCCGCCCTGGTCCGCGCCGCGGCCATGCGCCGCGAACGGCTCGGCACGCTCGCCGCGCGGCTTGTCGCGACCCGGCCCGATCGCGCCATTGTGCGTCACCGCAATGATCTGAGCCGCCTGCTGCACCGCCTTTCCACGGCGGCCCGCGGCGGGATCGACCGTTGGCGGCGCGAACTGGAAGCCACCGACCGCCTGCGTGAGACGCTCTCCTACAAGGCGACACTCGCGCGCGGCTATGCGGTGGTCCGGGCCGGGGGCAGGCCCGTTACCAGTCGCGCGCAGGCTCTCCCACACCGCGCGCTCGAGATCGAGTTCGCCGACGGCCGCCTGCCCGTCACGAACGCCCCGCCACGCAAGCCATCGGGCCGGGACGACAGTCCGGACGACCCCGGCCAAGCCACTCTGTTCTGACGGCTTGACGTGCTGGACAGCATCCGGCCCTGCTTCTTTCTGGTCATAAATACCCACTGCATGCCGCTCACCGCCCGCGAAACGCCCCAGTTGCGCGACCCCGGCCCTTCAGACGCCGATCTTCGGGCCGTAACAGATCATGTCCTCGTCAAGATCCCGCGCTTCGTAAAGTGTCGTCGCCTCCGGGTCGTTCTCGAACCGCGCGATCAGGCCGCCCGGCCCCTGCTCGAAATGCCAGCACTGCGGGTCCGGCCGGTCTTCGTAGACGAAACAGATCATGCCGCCCTCTTCATACCAGCGGCCTTGCCGGCAATCCCCGTCCAGAAACGACCAGATCACCTTCCGGCCGGGCAGGTAGCGCTCCACGCCATAGGTCTCGCCCTGATGGGCGTAATACAGCGTCTTGCCCCGCGTATAGGCGTCAAAGGCATTCGCCGACAGCGGCTCTCCGGCCGCAAGCGGACCCCCCGTCAGGAGAGACAGAATCGCCATGATCATGCGCATGACCGGATTGTGCCAGATCGCGGCGGCCCCCGCCAGCACGCCCCGGACCAAACCTCCGCGCCCCGCGCCACAGGTCGCCGCGACGTCAGCTTTGACCCGTCCCAAGGGCGCGATCAGACTGCGCCCATGACCCTGCCGATCGCACTCGCCACGCTCTGCGCCGCCGCCTATCTGGTCCTGACCACGCAGGCGCCGAGCCTGACCCGCTCGGTCATCAAGACGGCGGCGGTCGCCCTGCTGGCCGCCTTCGTCTGGATGGCGGGCGGGCCACCTCTCCTGACGGTGGCTCTCGCGCTCTGCGCGCTGGGCGACTGGCTGCTGTCGCGGGAAACGGATCAGGGCTTCATGGCAGGCGTGGGTGCGTTCGCCGGCGGGCACTTGGCCTATTCCGCGCTCTTTCTCACGCAGCCGCAGGCGGATCCCGGCCGGATAACCTCCGCACCGGGCCTGTGGGTGGCCGCCGCCCTCGCAACCGCGGGCCTCGTGGTGGCATGGATCCTGGCCCGCCGCGCCGGCCCGCTCAGGGGTCCGGTTCTGGCCTACATTCCCATCATCATCGGCATGGGCATCTCCGCCCTCGCCCTCCCCTTCGTGGCGCCTCTGGCCGCCGCGCTGGCCTTCATCGCCTCGGACCTGATCCTCGCGGCCGAGAAATTCCTGCTGCCCGACCGACACCCGGCCCGCCGGGCGACCGCTCACGCCGTCTGGCTGCTTTACTGGGGCGCGCAGGCGGGCTTTGTCGCGGCCTTCACCTGATCCCTTTGCAACCGCGCCCGATCCGCATTAGGTGAGATGAAACCCCTTGCGGAGACGACCATGGCGTTTTTCTCGAAACTCAAGGAGCGGCTGTTCAAGTCCTCCTCGCGCATCGAACAGGGCCTCGACGCGATCGTCGAGGAAGGCGGCACCGAGGAGCCCGCCGAACTCGGCGGCGAACCCGAACCGTCCATTCCCGAACCCGAACCGCAGCCCGCCCCCCAGCCCGAGCTGCCGGAACCGGCCCCCCTGCCCGAAGAGCCGGTCACCGTCCCCACGCCGCAGCCCGAGCCGGCCGATCCCACGCCCGCACCGCCCCCGCCCGAGACGTCTGCCGTCAAACCCGGCCTTCTGGGTCGCCTTCTGGGCCGGCGCGAGGGCAAACCGGTCCTGCGGCGCACGCTGGACGACGACATGCTGGAGCAGCTCGAAGAACTGCTGATCGCCTCGGACATGGGTGTGGACACGGCAATGCGGGTCACCGCCAATCTCGCCGAAGGCCGCTATGGCAAGAAACTCTCGGTGGAGGAAATCAAGCGGCTGCTGGCGCAAGAAATCGCCCGCATCATGGAACCGGTCGCCAAACCCCTGCCGCTCTATCCGAAAAAGCCGCAGGTCGTGCTGGTGGTGGGGGTCAACGGCTCGGGCAAGACCACCACGATCGGCAAGCTCGCCAGCCAGTTCAAGGCTTCGGGCAAGAAGGTCGTGATCGCCGCCGGCGACACGTTCCGCGCGGCGGCGGTGGAACAGCTCCAGGTCTGGGGCGACCGTGCAGGCGTGCCGGTGCTGACCGCGCCCGAAGGGTCCGACCCGGCCAGCCTGGCTTTCGACGCGATGACCAGGGCGCAGGAAGAGGGCGCCGACCTTCTGCTGATCGACACCGCCGGGCGGTTGCAGAACCGCGCCGACCTGATGGAGGAACTGGCCAAGATCGTTCGCGTGATCCGCAAGAAGGACGAAACCGCTCCGCACAACACGCTGCTGGTACTGGATGCGACCACCGGACAGAACGCGCTGAACCAGGTCGAAACCTTCAAGAAGATCTCCGACGTGTCCGGCCTCGTGATGACGAAACTCGACGGCACCGCCAAGGGCGGCGTGCTGGTGGCGCTGGCCGACAGGTTCGGCCTGCCGATCCACGCGATCGGCGTGGGCGAACAGATCGACGATCTCGCCCCTTTTGACCCCGAAGAATTCGCCGCCGCCCTGGTCGGCCTCGACGCGAACTGATGGCGCCGGCGCGTTTCGGCTTCTTTCTGGTCGGAAGTACCCTCGGGGGGTGCGGGGGGCAGACAGCCCCCCGCCCGACCGCTCTCCGCGCCGACTAGCCATGAGCAGCTGGCTCGCCCCGCTCGAAGGTACGCCGGCCGGGCACGACCTTGCCCTGGTCCTGGCCCTGGCGGCGGCGTTTCTCCACGCGGTGTTCGGCGCGCTGCAAAAGGGCCGGCACGACCCCTGGCTGTCACGCGGCGTGATCGACGGGGCCTACGGGCTGATGGCAGCGCCCTTTGCGCTCTTCGTCGTGCCCTGGCCCGAACCGCACATGTGGCCGATCTTCGCCACCGCCTGGGTGATCCATGCCGGCTACAAGATCCTGCAGGCCAGCGCCTATTCCAAGGGCTCCTACACCGTGGTCTATCCCGTGGTGCGCGGCACCGGGCCTCTGTTCGCGGTGATCGGCGCGTGGCTGATGTTCGGCGAAACCTTCACGGCCCTGCAATGGCTGGGGGTGGCGGTGCTGCTGTCGGGCATTTTCGGCCTTGCCGCCTACAACCTTGCCTTTCTGGAAACCGCGCGCGAGACGCTCGGGACCGCGCTGGCGCTGGCCTTTGCGACAGGGCTGTTCGTTGCGCTTTACACCACCTACGACGCCTACGGCATCCGCGCCACCGCCGATCCGTTCACCTTTCTGGCCTGGTTCTTCATGCTCGACGGGCTCAGCTTTCCGCCCATCGCCATTTTGCGCTGGCGCCGCCTGGCCGACCGCCCCGCGCCCGGCCCGCTGATCCTGCGCGGCTTTGCCGGCGGGCTGGTGGCCTTTGCCAGTTTCGGCTCCATCATGCTGGCCACCCGGCTGGACAAGGTGGGCGAGGCCGCGGTTCTGCGCGAAACCTCGACCGTTTTCGCCGCCCTGATCGGCTGGCTCGTCCTGAAGGAAACCGTGGGGCCGCGCCGGATCGCGCTCATGACCCTGATCGCCGCCGGCGCGGTTCTGGTTGAGATGGGCGGCTGAAGCGATTAGATCGGACCCATGGCAGAGCAGAAACCGATCAACCCGATCCTGAAACAGGTGCTGGAACTGGGCCCGCCGCTGGCCTTTTTCCTCATCTACATGGCGATCCGCGACGAAACCTACAGCTTTCTCGGCACGGACTATTCCGGCTTCATCGTCTCGACCATCGCCTTTGTCCCGCTGATGCTGGGCGCAATGGGGATCTTGTGGTGGAAGACCGGCCATGTCAGCCGCCTGCAGATCTTTACCGCTTTCATGGTGATCTTCTTCGGCGGGCTGACCGCGTGGTTCAACGACGAACGGTTCTTCAAGATGAAGACCTCGATCGTCTATGGCGTCTTCGCCGGGCTTCTGGGGATAGGGCTGGTGCAGGGCCGATCATACCTGGCCTATGTGATGAACGATATGCTGCCGATGAAACCCGAGGGCTGGATGATCCTGACCCGGCGGCTGTGCGCGGGGTTCGCCGCTCTGGCCGTGGCCAACGAAATCGTCTGGCGCACCATGTCCACCGACCTGTGGGTCAAGATCGAAACCTTTGGTTTCCCCATCGCGCTGTTCGTCTTCCTCTGGCTGCAGATCGCCACGTTGCAGAAATACCTGATCGAGTCCGAGCAGGACCGCTGAATCGGTCGTTCCCTGTTCGAACCCACCCAAAAGATTTGGTAAACCGCCCCTCCGCCTCTAGGATGGACGCATGGTTCATTTGTCCGTGCCATCGTCATGACCGTCGCCCTTCCCGAAATCGGATTCCTGTCGCAGGCCTCGGACCTGTTGCGGCAGGTGATGTCGGAACAGGCCAGCCGGATCGATCTTGTCCCCGGAGAGGTGCTGATCGAGCAGGGGCAGCTGGGCGACGAACTGTTCGCGATCGTGGAAGGAGCGATCGAGTTCTCGGTGGTCTCGGCCGACGGGCGCAAGCTGGCGCTGGACCTGATGGGGCCGGGCGCGGTGTTCGGCGAGATCGCGCTGTTCGATCCGGGGCCGCGCACGGCGACGGCCACCGCGATCAAACCGACCCGCGTCTGCCGCGTGCGGCGCGGCGACGTGCTGGCGCAGCTGCAGCGCCACCCGGAACTGGCGATCGACATGATCCGCCTGGCCGGGCAGCGGATGCGCTGGATGAACAGCCAGCTGAACGAACAGGTGTTCCTGCCGATGCGCAGCCGGCTGGCACGCAAGCTTCTCTACCTCTCCGACCCGGGCAGGGACGGCCGGATCGCGCTTTCACAGGCCGAGCTGGCGGAATTCGTGGGCGCCACCCGCGAAGCGGTGTCCAAGGCGCTGGCCACCTGGAAGCGGCAGGGGCTGGTCGATGTCGGTCGCGGCGAGATCACGATCCTTGACCGCGCGGCGCTGGAAACGCTGGCCGATACCGAACTGCTCTGACCACGGTTCCATCCATTTTACCGCTCTGTAACCCGGTTCACAGACCGAGCGGCGATTCGCTGGCAGTCTGGATTCAACTTCGCAGACACCGGAACCACCCGGGGACACGAAACAGGGAGGATACCAAGATGCAAGCCAAATACACCGCACCGCAAGGGCGCCCGGTTCCGGCCGTTTCGACACGCAAGCTTGGCCCGGCCCTGCATGTGGTCAGCGCCTGGATCGCGGCCGAGACGCGCTATTTCCTGCACACGCAGAACCGCATCGACCGGATCGGCGGCATGCACTGAGGATCGGCCTCCTCCCCTGGCCGGCGGGTGCGCCGGGGGGCCCGACCGGGGGCCGGCCAGGAGAAAAGAGCCAGGCGAAGTCTCGTCCTGGCTCTTTTCGATTCTCGTGATGTCCGAAGGGATCAGTCCTCGTCGATCGGCAGCGCCACAAAGCGCGGATCGCCGCTGCGTCGGACCAGAAGGAGAATCGACTTTCGCCCGGCGTCCTTTGCCTCGGCGATGCGGTCCTCGAGGTCACGGATTGAGCGCACCTTCTGCTGACCGGCTTCGGTGATCACGTCGCCGGCGCGCAGGCCCTTTTCATAGGCGGTGGACATTTCATCCACATCCACGATGACCAGCCCCTCGGCCGACTCCGGCAGGCCCAGTTCGGCGCGCAGCTCGTCGTCCATCGACTGGAGCGTGAGCCCCAGAATCTCGCCGCCCGCGGGGCCGGGTGCCGGGCCGCCTTCGTCGCCGCCGTTTTCGGCGCGTTCGGCGTCTTCGCGGCGGCCGAGCGTGACCGTCAGCGTCTTGCGCTTGCCATCGCGGAACACCACCACGCGCACGGTCTTGCCGACCTCGGTGTCGCCGACCTGCCGGACCAGCGCGCGCACGTCCTTCACCTCGACCCCGTCAAAGCTGAGGATCACGTCGCCGATCTCGATCCCGGCCTCTTTGGCGGGGCCGTCGGGCACGTCGGTCACCAGCGCGCCGGCGGCCTTGTCGAGCCCCATCGCCTCGGCCACGTCCGGGGTCACGTCCTGGATCCGCACGCCCAGCCAGCCGCGCCGCGTTTCGCCATATTTCTTGAGCTGATCGACAACCTTGGACACCACGTTCGATGCCATCGAAAAGCCGATGCCGATCGAGCCGCCCGTGGGCGACAGGATCGCCGTGTTCACGCCGATCACCTTGCCGTCCATGTCGAACAAGGGACCGCCCGAGTTGCCCCGGTTGATCGCCGCGTCGGTCTGGATGTAGTCGTCATAGGTGCCGCTGAGCGCCCGGTTGCGCGCCGACACGATCCCCGCCGAAACCGAAAAGCCCTGGCCCAGAGGGTTGCCGACCGCGATCACCCAGTCGCCGACCTTGGCGGTGTCGCTGTCGCCGAAGGTGACAAAGGGCAGGGGCTTGTCGGCCTCCACCTTCAACAGCGCGATGTCGGTCTTGGGGTCCTTGCCGACCACCTTGGCCTCGAGCGTCTGGCCCGAGAAGAACTCGATCGAGATCTCGTCGGCCCCTTCGATCACATGGTTGTTGGTGACGACATAGCCGTCTTCGGAGATCACAAAGCCCGATCCCAGCGCGTTCGAGCGCCGTGGCCGGTCCGGGTCGCCGTTGCGGTTCTGGAAGTCCTTGAAGAAATCCTCGAACGGAGAGCCTTCGGGCACGATCCCCTGCAGGCCCGACCGCCCCTCGATCAACGTGGTGGTGGTGATGTTGACCACCGCCGGGCTGACCTTTTCCACCAGCGGGGCAAAGCTGTCGGGCCGCGCTTGGACGATCGCCACCTGCGCCGCCAGCAGGATCGTCGCCAGAACGGTGAGCCAAAATGCCCGGAGCGCCGCGATCGGCATTGTGCGGGCGGATGAAATCGCGATTGCGGTCTTCTGCAATGAAGTTCTCCTCGTCTTTCGGGCCTGTTCGCGGACGGCGGGCGCCCTGCAAAAAATCGGTTCCGCGAACAAGATGGGGTCAAACGGGCCGCGTTGCCAGCCCTCATTCATTACAATGATGTAATCGTGACCGGGCGTCCGGCAAGCCGGCCGGTCAGGCGCCGAACTGCTTGGCGATCCAGATCAGGGTCAGCCCGGTGACCAGCGCCAGCGCGCCCAGCTGACGGCGGGCGGGTTCGGGCAGGTCGCGCATCGCCTCCAGCAGGCGTTCGACGATCGAAGGGGCCAGCACCCAGACCAGCCCCTCGACCAACAGCACAAGCCCGATCGCAAGCAGGATCGTAGCCATCAATTCGCCGGCGAACCCGAATTGCCCGACGATTTGAGGTAGTTGAAGAACTCGGAGTCCGGCGACAGGACCATTGTCGAGTTCTCACCCTTGAGCGCGCGCGCATAGGCGTTCAGCGACCGGTAGAATTCAAAGAATTCGGGGTCGCGGCCATAGGCTTCGGCGTAGATCGCGTTGCGCTCGGCATCGGCCTCGCCTCGGATGATCTCGGCCTGGCGCTTGGCGTCCGAGATCAGCTCGACCACGGTGCGGTCGGCCTGGGCGCGGATGCGCTGGGCGGCTTCCTTGCCTCGGGCGATCTCGTCGGCGGCCTCTCGTTCACGCTCGGCGCGCATTCGGGCAAAGGTCGCCTCGAGGTTCGCCTGCGGCAGGTCGGTGCGTTTCAGCCGCACGTCGATCACCTGAAGCCCAAGATCGCGGGCCTCTTCGACGGATCCGTCGCGGATCCGCGCCATCAGGGCGGCGCGATCCGAACTGAGGATGTCATTGGAGCTGACGGACCCCAGCACTTCGCGGGTCTTGGCGCGCAGGATCGAATCCAGCCGGCTTTCGGCAAAGTCGATGCCGCCGGCGCCGACGGCTTCGCGGAACCGGCCGAGATCGACGATGCGGTAACGCGCGAAGGCGTCCACCACCAGACGGCGATCGTCCAGAGGCGTGATCTCCATCGGGCCGACCTCGCGGCTGAGGATCCGGTCGTCGTAGCGCACGACCTGCTGAATCAGGGGGATCTTGAAGGCAAGGCCCGGATCCTCCTTGATCGTCACCACGCGGCCGAATTGCAGGACCAGCGCCTTTTCGCGTTCGTCCACGATGAAGATCGACGACAGAACGCCGATCACCGCCAGCACCAGCACGGGCAGAAGAAAGGTGGATTTCTTCATCACTTCGTCTCCCCGCTTTTGCGCAGTTCGTTCAGCGGCAGGTAGGGCACCACGCCCTGGCCGGCCTTGTCGGCGGCCTCGTCGAGGATCACCTTGTCCACGTCGCCCAGAACCTGCTCCATCGTCTCGATGTAAAGACGCTTGCGCGTCACGTCCGGGGCCTTGCGGTATTCCTCGAGCACCGCCAGGAACCGGCTGGCCTCACCCTGTGCCTCGTTCACGACCTGCGCGCGGTAGGCCTCGGCCTCTTCCAGCGTCTGCGCCGCCTCGCCGCGGGCACCAGCAAGCACCTGGTTGGCGTAGGCATCCGCCTTCTTCTCGAGCCGGTCGCGTTCCTGACCGGCCGACTGGACTTCGCGGAAGGCGTCCTTGACCGGCTCGGGCGGGTCGGCGCCGTCAAAGTTTACGCGGACGATGTTCACGCCGCTGTCATAGGTGTCGAGCGTCGCCTGGATCAGATCCTTGAGCCGGTCGGCGATGATGCCCCGGTCGCGGTTCAGGATCGGGGCGAGGTTCGACTGGGCGATGATCTCGCGCATGGCCGATTCCGACACCGCGCGGATGGTTTCGCGCTGATCGCGCACATTGAACAGGAACTTGGCCGGATCGGCGATGTTCCAGACCACCTGGAAATCCACGTCGATGATGTTTTCGTCGCCGGTCAGCATGAGGCCGGCATCGAAACCGCGCGATCCCGCGCCGATTTCTTCGGTTTGTTCGACCTTCACCGGCAGAACCTCGGCCGTCACGATCGGCCAGGGGGCAAAGTTCAGGCCCGGCTGGCCGATTTCCGAAAACTTGCCCAGAAACAACTCGACCGACTGCTCTTCGGGCTTGACCGTGTAGAAGCTGGCCAGACCCCACAGGATCGCTGCGGCCACCACGCCCAGACCGATCGTGCCGCGGGTGAACATCGGTCCGCCACCGCCTGCGCCGCCGGGGCTGCGCCCGCCTCCGCCTCCGCGACCGGAGCCGCCGCCCATCAGCACGCGCAGCCGTTCCTGGCCCTTTTTCACCAATTCGTCGATTTCGGGGATCTGCGGGCCGTCGTCCTCGGGCCGGCGGCCTCCGCCGCCGCCGGGGCCTCCCCTTTGTCCTCCGCCCCCGGAGGAGCCACCGCGGCCCCACGGGCCGCCGCTGTTTCCAGCCATGTCTGTCTCTTTCCCTTTTTCAGACCGCTTCGTGCGGCCTCATTCATAAACTGTTCGCGCCCGCCTGCAAATCAAGCGGTTCTGACCGGCGCGCGCATGGTGACGATTTCCTCGGACATGGTGGGGTGCACCGCCACGGTCCGGTCGAAGTCTTCCTTGGTTGCGCCCATCTTGATGGCGATTCCCGCCAGTTGGATCATCTCGCCCGCATTGGGCGCCACGATGTGGCAGCCCAGCACCTTGCGGGTCTTCCGGCTGACCACCAGCTTCATCAGCACCCGGTCGTTGCGGCCGGCGAACAGTGTCTGCATCGGCCGGAACGAGTTCGAATAGACCTCGATCGGCTCCTGCTCGCGCGCGTCTTCCTCGCTGAGCCCCACCGTGCCGAATTCCGGCTGGGTGAAGATGGCGGTGGGGATCAGGGCGTGATCCACCGGGGTCGGGTTGCCCTTGAACACGGTTTCGACAAAGGCCATGCCCTCGCGGATTGCCACCGGGGTCAGGTTGACCCGGTCGGTGACGTCGCCCACGGCATATATCGACGGCACCGCGGTCTGGCTGTATTCGTCCACGATCACCTCGCCCTTGCGGCCCAGCTCTACGCCGACCTCTTCCAGCCCCAGCCCGTCGGTGTTGGGCACCCGTCCAGTCGCAAACAGCACCTTCGCAAAGACGCGCTCGGTGCCGTTGGTGGCCTTGACCCGGACCCCGCCGGGATCTGCCTTCATCTCCAAGATCGTGGTGCCCAGGTGAACGTCGATGCCGTTCTGGCACATTTCCTCACAGATCAGGCCGCGCGCTTCGTCGTCGAACCCGCGCAGGATCTGGGCGCCCCGGTAATACTGGGTGGTCTGCACGCCCAGCCCGTTCATGATGCCGGCAAATTCGCAGGCGATGTAGCCGCCGCCGACGATCAGCATGGATTCGGGCAGATCGTCGAGGTGGAAGAGGTCGTTCGACGTGATCCCCAGCTCGTCCCCTGGCAGGCCCGGCAGCACCGGCTGCCCGCCGGTGGCGATCAGGATGTGTCTGGCAGTCTTGCGGGTGCCGTCGGCCAGTTCGACCGTGTGCGGGTCGGCCACGCGGGCGCGCTGATCGAAAGTCTCGACCCCGTTGTTCTTCAGGATGGTGCGATAGATGCCCTCCAGCCGGTCCAGCTCGGCATGCAGCTTCCCCCGAAAGACCTGCCAGTCAAAGCCGCCTGCGGCGACGTCCCAGCCATAGGCGCGGGCGTCCTGAAACGCGGCGGGATATTCGCTGGCAAAGACCATCAGTTTCTTCGGCACGCAGCCACGGATGACGCAGGTGCCCCCGTATCGGTCTTCCTCGGCCAGCGCGACCCTGGCGCCCGCTTCACCGGCGGCGACGCGCGCGGCCCTCACGCCACCGGATCCGCCTCCAATGACGAACAGATCATAGTCGAATGTCATGCAATCCCGTCCCTAGTCGGCCAGATCGGTGAACAGGTTGTCGCTCTCCACGAAATCCAGCCTGTCATGTTCCACCGTGCCTTCGTTGATGTCGCGCAGTTCGACCCGGCCGTCGCCGTAGCCAACCACAACGATGTCACAGATATCTATGAACAGGCCGTTTTCAACCACGCCCGGCATCTGGTTCAGCACCAGCGCCAGCTGGCGTGCATTGCCGATGCGGTTCAGATGCAGGTCCAGGATGTAGTTCCCTTCGTCCGTGACAAAGGGCGCATCCCCGTTCATCCGCAAGGTCGCACTGCGCCCCAGAACGTCCATCGACACCAGCGTTTCCTCGATCAGCGCCTGCGTGGTCTGCCAGCCGAACGGGATCACCTCGACCGGAAGAGGGAAGGCGCCCAGCGTCTCCACCTCCTTGCCGGCATCGGCGATCACCACCATCTGGTCCGAGGCCGTCGCGACGATCTTTTCCTGCAGCAGCGCCCCGCCGCCGCCCTTGATGAGGTTCAGATTGGCGTCGAATTCGTCCGCACCGTCGATCGTGATGTCGAGCCATTTTGCCTCGTCCAGAGACACCACCTCGATCCCGACCTCGCGGGCCAGTTCGGCGGTTCGGGTCGAGGTCGGCACGCCGCGGAACTTCAATCCCTCCTCGCGCACCATCTCGCCCAGACAGCGCACCAGCCAAGCGGCAGTGGACCCGGTGCCCAGCCCCACCCGCATTCCGTCCTCGACGAAATCGGCGGCGCGCTTGGCGGCGACGAACTTGGCCTTGTCGATAGGTGACAGTTCTCCGGACATGGCAGCGACTCCTGAAGTTCTTTCCGGTCTTATACGAAAAGTCTCCGCCCGGCGCGAGGCGTGAAATATCGCCCGCAGAATGCTTTCCCCTCGGGCTTTCATCTTGCGTCAAATACTCTGGGGAGCGCGAGGGGCAAAGCCCCTCGCATCGGTCGGATTGGCGCAGCCAATCCGAAACCCATGCCTGCCGACCTTGTTTGCCATCGGCGGTCAGGCGACCAGCGACTCGGCCCGCTTGAGATCCACCGAAACCAGTTGCGACACCCCCTGTTCGGCCATGGTCACGCCGAACAGACGGTCCATCCGGCTCATCGTCACGGCGTGGTGGGTGATGGTCAGGAACCGCGTGTCGGTGCGTCGCACCATCTCGTCCAGCAGGTCGCAGAATCGGGTGACGTTGGCATCGTCCAGCGGCGCGTCCACCTCGTCCAGCACGCAGATCGGCGCCGGGTTGGCCAGGAACACCGCAAAGATCAGCGCCAGCGCCGTCAACGTCTGTTCGCCGCCCGACAGCAGCGACAGCGTGCTGAGCTTCTTGCCCGGCGGCTGGCACATGATCTCCAGTCCCGCCTCCAGCGGATCGTCGCTTTCGACCATGACCAGATTCGCGTCGCCGCCACCGAAGAGGTGCTTGAACAACATGGCAAAATTGCTGTTGACCTGCTCGAACGCCGTCAGCAGCCGTTCGCGCCCCTCGCGGTTGAGGCTGGCGATGCCGCTGCGCAGGGTCTTGATCGCCTCTTCCAGATCGGCCTTTTCGCGGGCCAGCTCGTCATGCTCGGCCTGCACCTCGCGGGCGTCCTCCTCGGCCCGCAGGTTGACCGCGCCCAGCGCGTCGCGCTGCCGTTTCAGCCGGTTCACCTCCGCCTCGAGCGCATCCACGCCGGGGATCGCGTCGGGGTTCACCTCCAGCCGGTTCAGCAACTGGCTCGGTGTCACCTGCTGTTCCTCGGCGATGCGCTCGGCGGCGTGCA
Source organism: Jhaorihella thermophila (assembly GCF_900108275.1). Lineage (GTDB taxonomy): Bacteria > Pseudomonadota > Alphaproteobacteria > Rhodobacterales > Rhodobacteraceae > Jhaorihella > Jhaorihella thermophila. The sequence continues at coordinate 10,027 of NZ_FNVD01000012.1, read as the reverse complement.
GCACGGTTTCGCGTGCCGCATCCAGACGCGCCTCGGCCCGCGCCCGCGCCTCGCGCGCCTCCGAGGCCAGCCGCTCGGCCTCGCGCTCGGCATGAACCGCCTCGCGCAGCGCGGCCTCGGCGCCCGCCAGCGCATCCGCCGCCACCGCGCGCCGCGCCTCGGCCTCGGCAATCGCCGCTGACAGCTCGTCGCGTTTTGCCTCGATCTCGGCCGGGGCGGCGCCGGCCTCGGCCAGTTCCTCTTCGGACGCCGTCTTGCGTTCGGTCAGCTCGGCGATGCGCTTGCCGGCGGTCTCCAGCCGGTGTTTCCAGCCGCTGATCTCCTTGGCGACCTCCTGCGCGCGGCGGGTGCGGGCCTCGCCCTCGCGGCGCAGTTCGTCATGGGCGGACCGCCGGGTCAGCATGGTGATCCGCGCCGCCTCGACCGTCTGCTTGATGTCCTCGATCTCGGCCCGCGCGCTGTCCAGATCGCCAAGCTCGGCCAGCGCCGCCTCGGCCTCGCGCAGCTGAAGACGCGCGGCCATCGCCTCTTCCTTGTGGCGCTCTACCGCCAGCGAAAGCGTCTCCAGCTTGCCGCGGGCGAGGTTGCGGTCGGCCTCGGCCTGGCTGAGCGCGCGGGCGGCCTGCGCCATGCGCTGGTCGGCATCGCGGCGGGCGATGCGGGCGGCGCGGTCGGCCTCGGTCACCTCGGCCAGTCTGCGGCTGAGCATCTCGTGCGCGGCGCGGGCGCCCTCGGCCTGCGCCTCGGCACGGGCGAGATCCTGTTTCAGTGCCTCCAGCCGGTTGAGCTGTTCCAGACGCAGCGCGGCGGCGCTGGGGGCGTCCTCGGCCCAGGCGCGGAACCCGTCCCAGCGCCACAGGTCGCCCTCGACCGACACCAGCCGCTGCCCCGGTTTCAGAAGCGGCTGCAGCCGCGCGCCGGTTTCCGCGTCCACGAGGCCGATCTGCGCGATGCGCCGGCCCAGCCGCTCGGGCCCCGAAACATGCCGCGCGAGCGGCTCGGCCCCCTCGGGCAGGGGCTGGTCGGCGTCATAGCCCGGCACCGGAAGCCAGCCCGACGGCCCGTTGGCCTCCACCAGCGGTGCACGCAGATCGTCCGTGAGCGCCGCGCCCAGCGCCTTTTCATAGCCCGGCTCGACCCGCAACTCGTCCATCACCTGCCCGCCCTCGGCGGTGTCGCGAGCGACCAGCTTGGCCAACGCCGCCACCTCGGCGCGCAGGGCGCTGACTTCGCCCTCGGCCTCGGACCGCCGGGCGCGGGCCTCGGCCTCGCGCGCCTGGGTTTCGGTGCGGGCCTCGTCGGCCTCGGCCAGGCGCGCCTCGGCCTCTTCGGCTGCGGCGATGGCTTCGGCCTCGGCCTCCTGCGCGGCCTCGTGGGCCTCGTCGGCACGGCGCAAGGCGGCGCGGGCCTCGGTCATCGCCTCGGCCGCGCGGGCCTCTTCGGCCTCTGATCGGGCCAGCGTCTTGCGGCTGTCTTCGACCAGGCGCTGGGCCGACTGGTGACGGGCGGCCAGACGGGCGACGTCCTCGGTCCGCTCCGACAACAGCGCTTCGCGCTCCTGCAGGACGGCGGCGGCATCGTGGGCCAGTTCGGCGGCCTCGGCCAGCCGGTCGGCATGGCCTTCGCTCGCCTTGGCCAGTTCGCGCGCCTCCCATTCCAGTCGCTCGATAGTCTCGCCCGCGTCGCGGTTCAGGCCGGTTTCCCGCTCGATGTCGCGGGCCAGCTGTTCGATCCGGGCGGTGAGCGTCTGGATCGTCTGGCGGGCGTGCGCCTCCTGATCCGACAGCGCGTCGCGCTGCACCTGCAACCGTTGCAGGATCGCCGCGGCGATCGCCTCTTCCTCGCGCAGGGCGGGCAGCTTTTCCTCGGCGGCCTCGCGCGCCTTGGCCGCCTGGCGGGCGGCGGTCTCGGCGCGGGCGGCTTCGGTGGTGCGGTCGCGCAGGGTTTCCTCGGCCGCGGCGCGGGCCTCGTCGGCCTCCTTCCAGCGGCGATAGAGCAGCATCCCCTCGGCACGGCGCAGTTCCTCGCCGATCTGGCGATAGCGCGCCGCCTGCCGCGCCTGCCGGGCCAGTTGCGCCAGCTGCGCGGCGAGCTGCTCCAGCACGTCATCGACCCGCAGCAGGTTCGCCTCGGTCGCGTTCAGTTTCAGCTCGGCCTCGTGCCGGCGCTGGTAGAGGCCCGAGATCCCCGCGGCCTCTTCCAGCACGCGCCGCCGCGCGCGGGGCTTGGCGTTGATGAGCTCGGCGATCTGCCCCTGCCGCACCAGCGCCGGCGAATGCGCGCCGGTCGAGGCATCGGCAAACAGCATCTGCACGTCGCGGGCGCGCACGTCCTTGCCGTTCACCTTGTAGGCGCTGCCCACGTCGCGGGTGATCCGCCGCACGATTTCCAGCGTGTCGGAATCGTTGAAACCCGACGGCGCGAGCCGTTCGCTGTTGTCGATATGCAGGCTGACCTCGGCGAAGTTGCGCGCCGGGCGGGTCGCGGCGCCGGCAAAGATCACGTCCTCCATGCCGCTGCCGCGCATCGCCTTGGGCCGGTTCTCGCCCATCACCCAGCGCAAGGCTTCGAGCAGGTTCGACTTGCCGCAGCCGTTCGGCCCGACAATTCCCGTCAGCCCGTCCGCGATCAGCAGATCGGTGGGATCGACGAAGCTCTTGAAGCCGTTCAGTCTGAGTTTCGTGAAACGCACGGCGCGGCCTTGGTGATTCCGGTTGGATTACGACTCTGGGGCCTCTCAGGCCGAGTCGTCAACGAATTTGACGCTGAATGTGGGGATTTCCGCCGGTTTATCCACAAGATATTGTTTCGTCCGACGCGGTTTGCTCCGACGGGCCGGGGGTGAGCCGGGCCTGAAACGGAAAAAGGCAACCCGAGGGCCTAGCCCATGCCATAAATGTTGAAATCCGGCACACGCCAAAGTAGCCTTCCGAAATAATATCCTTGGGAAACAGCGGGATGGCCGGATCGAGCAAGGCGAATAGCGCGATTGATCTCTCGAAGAAATCTTCGAAAGTTGTCCGGCGGAGATTGCCGACAACCTAGGTGGTTTTTCGATCAACTTCTGCCGAAATCCCCGTTGTTCGCGTTTCGGAATGCTTGAGCTACTCCCCGAAAATCGGACGCTGACGTAGGCTACAAATTGCTGTCTGCTGATCTTCGACGAAGATGAGATCAGAGATGTCGAAACGGAAGCAGCATTCGCCGGAGTTCAAGGCGAAGGTAGCGCTTGAGGCGCTGAAGGGTGAGCAGACGGTCGCTGAGCTGGCGAGCCGGTTCGGGGTTCACCCGACGATGATCCACAGCTGGAAGCGGGCGCTGCTGGATGACGCATTCTCCGCTGTAGGACATAGAGCATGAACCGCTCCGGATTTTCCGGAGCGGTTCGGTATTGACCCAGAGATCGGGAGACCACAGCAGTCCGCATCCTATCCGCTGTTATGTCGTTGGATAATATCGTCGATCTCGGAGGGCTTGAAGGCGACATCCGAAGCCCAAGCACCAAATCCGCCAGCCTCGTTCACCGCTTTCACCCACTCGTCCAACGCGGCCCTTTTTGCGCGGTTCTGTTTGCTGTCCTGGCCCTTGATTTCGAGAACCAAGGTTATCCCATTCGTCAGGCGAACAAGAAAATCGGGGACATAGCGCCTGCGAGATCCACCCCACATGTAATGGATTTGAAATCCGAGGTGGTCATTCTTGGCATAGCAAACAACGTCATCGCGCTTCTCAAATACGTTCGCCGCATACCCCTCCCAAGCCGCATCGCCAACAACGTGGCTGATGTGTGATTTTACTGTCGAAAGACACGGTTTGGTCGTATACCAGGTCCGCATCTGTCCGGTTGAACCAATCGGGTTTTCGTCATCGTAGATCGGCGTCAGTCGCTCGACGTTCTGTTCTTTCACATGCCGCATCAGGTGCTGGACAACCAGATCGATGTTCAGCGCGATCAGGATGCGACGGCGCAGGGGATCCGAGTGAAACAGTGATGGTATCTCCAGAAGAGGAGACTTCAGGAATGTCTCGATGATCCGCACGAGCTGGGATGCAAGAAAATCCGGCGTGCCCGAGAAGCCATGAGAAAGCTCGGCGAAACCCTTCCTCGCAGCTTGGAAGATCAACCGCTGCAGACGAAATCCATCGGGTAGTTTCTCGAGATCGATTGCCGTCACTTGCCCCATGTCCGTTGCGCCGCCCAGCGCCGGAGCCAGATCGGCGGCAATTGGGGTAGCGGCTGGGTCGAGGACCAGGGGCGAAACGTTCTTCCAGTCAACATTCAGCGTTGGTCTGATGACGGACTCCACGCGCAGAATATTCGGCCACCGTATTTCCAGGCTGGCGCGTTCCGGGACAACTTCGATTTGCGTGCTGGGTTTCGCTGGCGGCGGGGCTTCCCCCCCTTCGCCGGTTTCAGAAATGGTTAGCGGAACGCCGAAGACGTTCACGTATTCCGGGATGAACAGCCCATTCTCATCTCGATCATAGGAAACGCGCCGAAGACCCCGGCCAACCACCTGCTCGCAAAGGAGCTGGGAAGTAAAGGCGCGCAGACCCATGATGTGGGTGACGTTCTTGGCGTCCCACCCTTCCGAAAGCATGGCGACCGAGATGACGTTCTGGAGATCCTGGCCCGCCTGACCGCGCTTGCCGACATTGTCAACGACCTCGCGGAGCAGCTCCTCCTTCTTCAGCTCCAGCAGCCGCTTCTTCTTGGTTTCGGGAATATTCGCCGCCTTGACGATCTCCCGCAAACGGTTCTCGTAATCCTTGTCCGAGCCAGCGGTTTCACCGACTTCTGCCTTCTCGAGAACCTTCGAATCCACACGGAGCGTTCGCTCGGGCGCGCGCAGTTCCGGCCAAACGGAATCTCCGCTGTTAAAATAATACTCGATGCGCGCCGCCGTTTCGGTGCGGTTGCATACCGTCAGCATGACGGGAGGCGAGGTGTGTCCGGCTTCTTCCCATCGCCGACGAGTCTCAAGCCAGTCCGCGCCAAGCAGCGTGTAGGCGTCCTGAACCAATTTCGGCAGGGGCTCGTGCGGCTCCGCCTTGCGATTGAGGTCTTCGGAGACCGATGGATCGCGGTAGATGTGATAGAGCTTGGGCCGCAGCGTTTTTGTATCGGGCAGGGCGTCATCACGCACCACCACTCGCGGGGTCTTGACCAGCCCGGCCTCGATCGCATCGTTCAGACCGAAATCCGAGACAATCCAGTCGAACAGCGCGGTATCGGTGCTCTTCTTGCCGGTCGGGGCGAAAGGCGTGGCAGACAGATCGAAGCAGCGCTGGATGCGACGCGTCTTGTGAATGCGGTCCAGCCCCTCGATCCAGCGCGTTGCCTCGTCAAGGTCGATACCCTGCTCGGCCGCCTGCTTCTTGCTGATCTTCACCTCGGGCGGCTTGCGGTAGGCGTGGTGAGCCTCGTCGTTGATCACCACGATGTTCTTGTAGTGCGCCAGCTTGCCCAGCACCCGGCGGGCGAAGGCCTCGTCGGACTCCGGCCCCAGCTTGACCACCGATCGTGCCGTGTCCTTGAGCGGCATCAGCGTGTGCCAGTTCTCGATCAGGATTTCCGCCTGGTTGAGCTTCTGCCGCATGGACTCGGTGGGGCAGAGGTTGAACTCGTCGTAGTAGCTGCCCTCGCTCGGCAGCAGAACCTGCAGGCGTTCCTTCACCGTCAGGCCGGGGGCGACGATGAAGATCGCGCGGCTGAAGTCCTTGTTACGCTTCGGGTAGGTCAGCGCGTTCAGCACCTGCCAGGTGATGATCATGGCCATCACCGTGGTCTTGCCCGCGCCCGTGGCCATCTTGTTGCACAGCCGCTGCCAGGCCCCGCCATCGCCGGGAATGGCGATCCCCTGCTTGTAGACCTGCGCGCCCTCGACCCACCAGATCAGCGTCTCGATCGCCTCGAGCTGGCAGAAGTAGAAGGGATACTGACGCACCCCCTCGGCCCGGTCGTGCCAGTGCTCGAGGAGCTTGCGGGTGACGATGGTCACCCCGGGCCAGCCATCCTCGCGCCACTGCTCCACCCGCGAGCGGATCGTGTTGACGAGCTCCAGCTTCTCCACCCGCTTGGTGTTGTTGCGGGCGTCGAACACCTCGTAGCTCGCCGGGCGCCGCTCGTGCACGATCTCGAGCTTGCCGGCCTTGCCCTCGGCCCAGTGCTTGTCGGGCTTCTCGTAAGGGTTGTTGATGATCAGCGACATGGAGCTATTCCTCCAGCCCCACGATCTTCAGGCTCTCGATCCCCCGGTCGTCGATGATCTTCACCGCGATGCGCCTGTTTTCGCCCGCCTCGAAGGGCAGCGAGACGGTGCCGTGGAACGCCTCCAGCAGATCCTCGTCCAGCTCGGCGCGGATCGTCTTCTTGAGCCGGTTCCAGCCGTCCTTGGCGCCCGCCATGGGGAAGAACACCTGCCGTGGCATGAGCGAGCGGTTGTCGTAATCGGTGTCGAGCTCCCACATCGCGATCTGCTTCTTCCCGCCCGAGACGACCGTGCCCTTGCGCGGGTCGAAATAGTCGAAGCCGTGCACCTCGACCTCCCACAGCCCGTCCTTGCGCTTGCGCAGCTCCACATCGGGCTGGCCCATCAGCCAGAAGCTTTCGTTGCTGGCGCGCTTCTTCTTCAGGTCCTCGGTCAGAAGGTCGGTGTTCATCTGCACCTTCAGAAGCGTCATGCCGGGGATGTTCGTCTCGTCGATGTCCTTTGCTGCCTCGGGGTCGAAGGTGAAGGCGCAGAACAGAAGGAACTTCGGCTGGGGCATCAGCTTGAAGGCCTCGTTGATCGCCTCCTCCACCTGGCGCTGCTCGAGCGCGGCATATTCGGGGCCGAAGCTCACCACCACCCGCTCGCCCGTATCGGCGAGCGAGCCGGTGGCGTGCAGGAACTTCGTGCCGGGCAGCGGTTCCAGCTCGGCCAGCATCAGCTTGGCCCCGCCCTTGGCCCGCACGCCCGATTTCAGCAGCTCGTCGCGCCAGGCGGCCTGGCGGGCGGTCTCGCCCATGCGGGCGACGCTCTCGTCGGCCTCCGTGGGCGGGGCGGCCTCGTCAAGGCTCTTGACCACCGGGGCGGGAACGGCCTCGACGGTGAAGGGGCCGGTGATGCGCAGCTTCGATTTGTCGATGCGCGGCTTGTCGTAAAGCACCTCCTGGTCGGCATGGGCGGCGATGGCGGCATCCATGCGCGTCTGCATCTGCCGGCGGGCCTTGTGGAAAGCCTCGAAAGGCGCGCGCGCCGCCTCGGGCCAGTCAGAGGGGAAGTCGAAGGGCACCTCCCATTCCAGGAGTTCGTTGACCTTCGCGACCTCGCCGCTGGGCAGGGTGACGGTTTCGCTGTCCGGCGCCGAGAAGTCGATCCATTGTCCCTTGCGCCCGCCCTGGGGGGAGCGGTAGCGGACAGGCGCGCCCTTGAGGGCCGCGTTGAGCGCGGCAAGCGCGGCCTCGATCTTCGGGTGTTCCTCGTCCCAGATCGTGTCGATGTCGGGGTTGTTGGCGATGCTCTTCAGCGTGATATGCGGCACGGTTTCGTAATCGAAGCCGCCCTTCAGCCCCTCATGGGGGTATTTGAGCGCGTAGTAGTCGAAGGACGCGGTCATCAGCCGTTGCTTAGCCAGTGTGGTAGCAATGCGCGAGGTATCGCAGGTGATCCAACGCCTTCCCCACTTCTCCGCGGCAAATGCCGTCGTCCCTGACCCACAGGTAATGTCGAGGACCAGGTCACTTGGGTCAGTAGTCATAAGAATGCATCGCTCGACTATGCGCGTATTTGTCTCGACTACGTACTGCATGTTGGATGCACCACCAAAGCCGAGCCACACAGAGTGAAACACCTTGTATTCGAAGTCGGTCGCAAACTTTTTGAGGCGAAGGGAGGTCTTTTTAGGAATAATCCTCCCCGCTTTTGCTGCTCTGTCCAAACCTTCGACAGGCACTTTCCAGTGCTCATTGGCACCACATGGCCAGCTCTTTCCCATGAGATCGTAGGGGCGGGTCGTGGTGGTTCTGAATCCATCTGACTTAAGCGGATCCTCAGAATATTCGCCATCAATCTCAGGCTTCTTCTCATACAGAGTGCGGTATTTAAGGCGATCTTTGTCTTTCGCATAGAATAGAAGGATGTCGCAGATTTTCCCAAGGTGACTGCCCGTGACAGAGCCCGTCTTGGAGAACGAAATCTGCGATACAAAATTCTCTATACCAAAAACTTCGTCGAGAAGTCCGCGCACGAGGTGCACATTCTCATCTGAGATCTGCACGAACACCGAGCCGCTATCGCTCAACAACTCTCGAGCGAGCATCAGCCGATCGCGCAAATAGGTGAGGTAGGAATGGATGCCGAGCTCCCAGGTATCCCGGAATGCTTTGATCATCTCCGGTTCTTGATTGAGGTCTTCATCTTTGTCCGAGTCTGCCAGCTTGCGCTTGTTCGTGAAGGGCTGGAAGTTCGAGCCGTATTTGATGCCATAGGGCGGGTCGATGTAGATCATCTGCACCTTGCCGCTCATGCTCTCCTTGGTCAGCAACGAGTTCATCACCAGAAGCGAGTCGCCCGCCACCAGCCGGTTCGCCCATCCCTTCTCGTGCTGGTAGAAATCCAAGGCTTGCCGCAGTGGCAGGTTCTCGAACGGGGCCGCGAACAGGTCAGGTTGGCGCCACTGCTCGGCCGCATCCTTGCCCTTCAGCCGCTTCGCCGCGTTGGCGAGGATCGTCGCCGGGTCGATGCGCTCATGCACATGCAGCGAAACGGTATCGACCTCGAAGCTCGTGCGCTCGGCCTTGCCTGTCCAGTTCAGATAGGGCGCCTGCAGGCGGCGCAGTTCCTCCAGCGCGTCGCGCATGGTCTCGGCATCGCCCGAGGCGAGCGCGTCGTCGATGAGGTTTTCGATGTAGGAGCGGCCGATGTCGAACATCAGCTCGGGCGAAAGGTGCGGGTCATGTTTCCACACCCGCGGCGGGCCGTCCGGGTCGGTCGTGGCATGGACCATGCCGACCTCGGGGTTGTTCACCCGCGTGTCGGCATGGCGGTAGGAGAGCACCTCGGCCGACTCGCCGCTCTTGCGCGAGGCCTTCTTGCGGGGCTTCTTGGCGCCGCTCGCCTTGGTTTCGGGCTCTTCGGTCGCCTCCAGCGACAGCTCGGCCACATCGGCTCGATAGATCGACCCGCCCCGCCCGCGGCCACGGCCGAGGATCCCCCGCTCGATCAGCTCATCCCGCGCGGCGTCGTATTGCTCGCGCGTGATGCCGGGCACCCGCTCTTCGAGCAGGGCGAACATCGCGCCGTTGCCGATGGAAGAGCCGTCTTCGGGGACAAGGGAAAGGATCAGATCGGAAAGCGTGTCGGACATGGGCGGCTCGCTGCCTGTGTTGGAATTGCTCGTGTTGTCAGGAGGCTATCGCGGTCGAATGCGATTTGCATCCCGAAATCTGCCTTGGGTTGATCAATACAATGAGGCAACTCTCACGCGGCGCCCGCTGAATCTGACCACTCGACAAGTCCCAGGAGGCTAATTTTGTCTCTTCGATGCCATTGTGATCCTCTGGATACCAAGCATAACGGCGGACCACCCCAAAGAGGGCGAGAGCGCCAGCTACCGGCCCTGCAGCTTTCTCCACAGTGGTGTGCCGTGGTAGAGCCAAGGCTGATACAAAAGCCTCGCGAGGTCTGGCAGCTTCGGGTTCCGTTCGTCTGGATCGACTGTGTGGATGCCCGCCCGCATCGCAGGAGTGTGCATGACGGGGGCGAGGCGACGGCGCTTTGGAACAGTGATCCTGACATCCGAACCTGGAACCGGGATCGAAGTTGTTCCCTTTCTTACATAATCTGTCTCGCAGTGCTTGTTGATCGGCGATACATACTGGCGAAGCTCGAAGTAGTTTGAGCTACTCCCCAATGTCTGGACAGTTTCCGGCGTGATTTAAGCTACTCTTTGCTCCTGCTGACCGGGTTGGGTTTCGTCTTTTCTCAGCCAGTAGACCACGGCTGGGGGTTTGCCGCCAAGGGCGGAATGGGGGCGCTTGCGG
>NZ_FNVD01000014.1 GCF_900108275.1 Jhaorihella thermophila | reverse complement strand
GGCTCCCTGTCCGAAACGCATGCCGAAAAGATCTGCAAGATCATGGATATGGCCATGCAGAACGGCGCCCCTGTGATCGGCATCAACGACTCCGGCGGCGCCCGCATCCAGGAAGGCGTGGCTTCGCTGGCCGGCTATGCCGAGGTGTTCCAGCGCAACATCATGGCTTCGGGCGTTGTCCCGCAGATTTCCGTGATCATGGGCCCCTGCGCGGGCGGCGCGGTCTATTCGCCGGCGATGACCGACTTCATCTTCATGGTCAAGGACAGCTCCTACATGTTCGTGACCGGACCCGACGTCGTGAAGACCGTAACCAACGAGGTGGTGACCGCCGAGGAGCTGGGCGGCGCCTCGACCCACACCAGGAAATCCTCCGTGGCCGACGGTGCCTTCGAAAACGACGTCGAGGCGCTGGCGGAAATCCGCCGCCTCGTGGACTTCCTGCCGCTCAACAACCGCGACAAGCCCCCGGTTCGGCCCTTCTTCGATGATCCGAATCGGATCGACCGGTCGCTGGACACGCTGATTCCCGAAAACCCGAACCAGCCCTACGACATGAAGGAGCTGATCCTGAAGGTCGCGGACGAGGGCGATTTCTACGAGATCCAGGAAGAGTTCGCCAAGAACATCATCACCGGCTTCATCCGGCTCGAAGGTCGCACCGTGGGCGTGGTCGCCAACCAGCCGATGGTGCTGGCGGGGTGCCTCGACATCGACAGCTCGCGCAAGGCGGCACGCTTCGTGCGTTTCTGCGACGCCTTCGAAATCCCGATCCTGACCTTCGTGGACGTGCCCGGCTTCCTGCCCGGCACGGCCCAGGAATATGGCGGCGTTATCAAGCACGGGGCGAAGCTTCTCTTCGCCTATGGCGAGGCCACGGTGCCCAAGGTGACCGTCATCACCCGCAAGGCCTATGGCGGCGCCTATGTCGTGATGAGCTCCAAGCACCTGCGCGGAGATTTCAACTACGCCTGGCCGACGGCCGAGGTCGCGGTGATGGGCGCCAAGGGCGCGGTCGAAATCCTCTACCGCTCCGAGCTGGGCGACCCCGACAAGATCGCGCAGCGGCAGAAGGATTACGAAGACCGCTTCGCCAACCCCTTCGTCGCGGCCGAGCGCGGCTTCATCGACGAGGTGATCATGCCGCATTCGACCCGCCGCCGGGTCTGCCGGGCCTTTGCATCCCTGCGCAACAAGAAACTCACCAACCCCTGGAAGAAGCACGACAACATTCCGCTTTGACCTGCTGCTTCTTTCTGGTCCCAAATACCCATTGGCCGGCGCCCGACACGGGCGCCGCGCCGAAAGCCGAAAGACCCGATGACCCGCCTCTGGAAGAACCAGGCCTTCACCGTGTCCCACGCCGACGACTCCCCCTTCGTCGGCGAAGGCCTGCGCGCGTTCTTCGAGTATCGCGATCTCGGCATTCGCGACGCCACCCGGGGCAGATTCGGCGCCCATGTGATCCGCGCCGTGCCCGGCATGGAAAGCCCAGGGGAATGGCACAGCCACGATCTGGACTTTCAGATGGTCTATGTCCTGAAGGGCTGGGTCGTGTTCGAATACGAAGGCCAGGGCGAACAGCTCCTGCGGGCCGGATCCTGCGTGCTGCAGCCGCCCGGCATCATCCACCGCGAAGTGCGGCATTCGGACGACATGGAACTGATCGAAATCACGTCGCCCGCGGCATTTGACACGAAAGGCGAATCAGCGCCATGATCAGCCGCGTCACACACAGGACAGCGCGCGCAGCTGGCGCAGCGCCTGCAGCCCCGGCAGGAGGAGGCCGCCCCGCAGGGCGGAGCTGGGGCTGCGGATTCGCAACCCTTCTTTGCTTATCCATGGCTTCGGTGTCGGCCGCGGCCCAGACACCCGACATCCGGGTGCCTTCGGGACGCACGCTTTCCCTGCACGAGGTGCTGACCGACACCCGGCCCGGCGAGTTGTGGGTTCGGTTCCGGTTCGTCTCCGAGGGGCTTTCCCAAGCCGAGGTGGACGATCACGACCGCATGGCCGAGGACATGGACTGGCTCTGCGCCAATCTGGTGCTGCCCTATCTCGACCACCACGAGCTGAAACCGGACCGCGTGGCCATTTCGTTTTCCGACCGCCCCGTTCCCTTTGGCAAGGCGGCCCCCGACGCGGTTCAGGTCTTCGAAGCCTACCGGATCGAAGACGGCGCCTGCATATGGGAGGACTACTGATGACCCGACCGCGCACAGGTCCCACGCCCCCCTTGCCGTCCGGCGCGTTCACTTTCTGCGGAGGGCGCCCATGCTGAAACATCGCGGCTTTCCCGGCCGGTTGCCGGGCACCGATTATCACTTCACGATCCGCCGCCCCAATCCGCGCGGCGTGACGCCTCTGGTGCGGCGCGAACGCTATGCCGATCGCAAGCCGGCCGACCGGCGGGCGGATGCGGCCTTCATGCAGGCGCTGTGGGACTATTTCGGCGAGGAACCCTTTGAGCGCGGCAATCTCGACGCCGGGCGGCTGAGCTGGCTTTTCGGCCGCGAAGTCGTGCCAGCCGAAGATCCGTTCGATCCGCAAAGCTACGAGGCCCTGCTGCGAATCGACGTCGAGGTGGCCCGCGCCTCCTTCCCCGAGGTGTTCGGAGGGTGAAGATGCGCCACGGATCGACCTGCCATTCCGCTGCACCTTTGCCCGAAATGGGCGGAGTTTTGCGCGCATGCTGCCGTTTTCGGCGAAATCCGGCCGGATCCTGCGGTGCCGGAGCCTCACGCTTGGCAGACGTCATCTTTGCCCCCACGGTCGATCTTGCGGGTGGCGGGCACTTCCCCCGGTGTTCACCTCCAAGACCCGCATTTTTCTTTAAGACCCCTTCCTACAGGGGGCAGGCCGGACAATATTTTGTCGGCCTGCCCCCGATCCTGCCGATCCGGCAAGCGCCATGCGGGTCTGCGCCCCTTGCGCAAGCTTTCGCCCGAAGCGGAGCTGAGGGGGGGTTCGTCTTGCCTTCGCCGCGGTTCGGGTGTCTTCTGACCGCGATCTCCCACAAAAAAGAAGGAGGACGGGCAGGATGTTCAAGCTTCGCACCATTGCAGCAGCGACGCTGGCACTGGGCCTTGCGGCCTGCGGCGACAACGCGACCGAACAGGCGCTTTACGGCGCGGGCACGGGGATGCTCGGATCGCTCATCGTTGACGGCGATCCGGTCGTGGGCGCCATCGCGGGCGGCGCGGCCAACGTGGCCTATTGCCAGACCTATCCGGACAAGTGCAACTGACCGCCCCGAACCAAGGCGCGGCCTTGATTTCCTGAAAAACCGGTCCCTCGTCGGACCGGCCGCAGACATGCGCGAAACCGCCCCGGATCCTGTGCCCGCGGGCGGTCTTTCGCGTTCGGACAACCCCAAGACGAAGGACAGACCATGTTCAAGAAGATCCTGATCGCGAACCGGGGCGAAATCGCCTGCCGGGTCATCAAGACCGCCCGCAAGATGGGCATCCAGACGGTGGCGATCTATTCGGACGCGGACAAGCACGCGCTGCACGTCCAGATGGCCGACGAGGCTGTGCATATCGGCCCGCCGCCGGCCAACCAGTCCTATATCGTCATCGACAAGGTGATGGCGGCGATCCGCGGCACCGGGGCCGAGGCGGTGCATCCGGGCTATGGTTTTCTGTCGGAGAACGCGAAATTCGCCGAGGCGCTGGCGGCCGAGGGCGTGGCCTTCATCGGCCCCCCCGTGGGCGCGATCGAGGCGATGGGGGACAAGATCACCTCGAAGAAGATCGCGCAGGAGGCCGGCGTCAGCACCGTGCCGGGCTATATGGGCCTGATCGAGGACGATGACGAGGCCGTGCGGATAGCCGGCGAGATCGGCTATCCGGTGATGATCAAGGCCAGCGCCGGCGGCGGTGGCAAGGGGATGCGGATCGCCTGGAACGACGAGGAATGTCGCGAAGGCTTCCGGTCGTCCAAGAACGAAGCCGCCAGCAGCTTTGGCGACGACCGGATTTTCATCGAGAAATTTGTCACCCAGCCGCGCCATATCGAGATCCAGGTTCTGTGCGACAGCCACGGCAACGGCATCTATCTGGGCGAACGGGAATGTTCGATCCAGCGCCGCAACCAGAAGGTCATCGAAGAGGCGCCGTCGCCGTTTCTCGACCCCGAAACCCGCAGGGCGATGGGCGAGCAGGCGGTCGCGCTGGCCAAGGCGGTGGGCTATTCCAGCGCCGGCACGGTGGAGTTCATCGTGGACGGGGACAAGAACTTCTACTTCCTCGAGATGAACACCCGTCTTCAGGTGGAACACCCGGTGACCGAGCTGATTACCGGTGTGGATCTGGTGGAACAGATGATCCGCGTGGCGGCGGGCGAGAAGCTGTCGATCACGCAGGACGACGTGAAGCTGGAAGGCTGGGCGATCGAAAGCCGGCTTTATGCCGAGGATCCCTATCGCAACTTCCTGCCCTCGATCGGGCGGCTGACCCGCTATCGTCCGCCGGCCGAGGTGGCGGCGGGGCCGCTGCTGAAATCGGGCAAATGGCAGGGCGATGCGCCCGAAGGCCCGACGGCGGTGCGCAACGATACCGGCGTCTATGAAGGCGGCGAGATCAGCATGTATTATGACCCGATGATTGCCAAGCTGTGCACCTGGGCGCCGGACCGCGATGCCGCGATCGAGGCGATGCGGGTGGCGCTCGACAGTTTCGAGGTCGAGGGGATCGGCCATAACCTGCCGTTCCTGTCGGCGGTGATGGACCACCCGAAATTCTGCGCCGGCGACATGACCACCGCCTTCATCGCCGAGGAATACCCGGAAGGCTTCCAGGGCGTCGAGCTGCCCGAGGATCGGCTGCGCATGATCGCGGCAGCCGCTGCGGCGATGCACCGCGTCGCCGAGATCCGCCGCACCCGTGTCTCGGGGCGGATGGACAACCACGAACGCCGCGTCGGCGTGGACTGGGTGGTAAGCCTTCAGGGCGAACGCTTCCCGGTGACGATCGACGCCGATCCGGCGGGCTCGACCGTGACCTTCGAGGATGGCGAGAAGAAGCGCGTCGCCAGCGACTGGACGCCGGGGGATTCGCTGGCCACGTTGGACGTGGACGGAGAGACGCTGGTGCTGAAGGTGGGCAAGATCACCGGCGGCTTCCGCATCCGCAACCGCGGCGCGGATCTCAAGGTGCATGTGCGCACCCCGCGTCAGGACGAGCTGTGGCAGTTGATGCCCGAAAAGCTGCCGCCCGACACCTCGAAACTGCTGCTGTGTCCGATGCCCGGCCTGATCGTGCGGATCGACGTCAAGGAAGGCGACGAGGTGCAGGAAGGTCAGGCGCTGTGCACCGTCGAGGCGATGAAGATGGAAAACATCCTGCGGGCCGAGCGCCGCGGCGTCGTCAAGCGGATCGATGCCGAGCCGGGCGACAGCCTTGCGGTGGACGATGTGATCATGGAGTTCGAGTGACCCGGTGAGGGGGATGTTTCCCGGCATCTGGCCGGGAAGCCCCTGGCCGGAAAGGCGGAACATGAAGCCGATGCGACGGCATATCCCGAGACGAGGCGAAGAGGCGGCCTATCGCGGTGCTTCCTGCGCGGCCTTGCGGCGGCGTTCCTCGACCTCCATCAGGCGCATCGGCGTCTTGTCGATCGTGGCGGCGATTTCGCGCACGGTCCAGGGCACCGGCTTGCGCAGCTTGACCACCCCGTCCTTGTCCACCAGCGTCAGCTGGAAGCCGCGCGGGCGCAGTTTGCGGCGCACTGGCGTGCGGTCGGCGGGGCTGGTGTCGGTCAGCACGATCACGTCGCGATCGCGCAGCATGTCCTCGCCCTCCTGCAGAAACTTGATCTGGTCCTGGTATCGCGGGTCCGCGGGGCTGTCGGCGAACACCACGAGCACCCGGTTGGTCCAGAGAAATTCGCCAAGGCCGGTGTCTCCGGCGGGGCGGATCAGCGGCGGCTGTTCGGTCGCGGTTTCGCCGGCGGTTTCGGACGCAGGCCTGTCCGCCGCTTGCGGGACAAGGGGGAATAAGATCGTCAAAACAATGGCTAATGGGCGGATCATTGGGCCTCCTGTCATAGGGAATATAGCCGCAGGCGTGGCGATTGCGACCACCGAATTGAACAATGTGCGGAAAAGGACCTTGCACGCCGGTGCGATGGAGGGCCGGGCATGAGCCCGTTGGAGCCGCGCGGAAAACCGGCCCGTCGCCCGACGGGAAGCGGGGGGCGCGGTGGTTCCGTCGATGTCATTCTGCATGTCGGGGCGCACCGTTGCGCGACCACCAGTTTTCAGTCCTACCTGCGGCGGAACACGCCGGTTCTGGCGCGGCAGGGGATCGGGTTCTGGGGGCCGATCCGCACGCGCGGCGGATTGTTGCGGGGCGTGATCCCGCGCCCGGCGCTGGGGCAGGGGCCGGCAATCCTGGCCGCCGCCGCCGACCGGATCGGCGCGCATCTGGAACGCTGCGCGAGACGCGGCGTGAAGACGCTGATCGTAAGCGACGAAAACATCGTCGGCTCGATGCGCGACAACCGGATGGATGCGGATCTGTATCTGCGGGCCGGTGATCGCGTGGCCAGCCATGTCTCCGCTTTTGGCGGAAACGTCATGGCGGTCGTCCTCAATATCCGGGCGCTGGATCGCTACTGGGCCTCGGCCTTGGGCTATGGCGTCGGGCGCGGTCTCGGTTTGCCGGGGCCGGTTACACTGGCGGCCATCGCCTCTCTGTCGCGCGGATGGCGCGGTGTGATCGAGGAGATCGCACAGGCGGCGGGCGGGGCGACAGTTCTGGTCGCGCCGTTCGAATGCTTCGCGGGCCGCGCCGACGCGCAGTTGCGGGCCATCGCGCAATGCGATGCGCCGTTCGATCACGCCGGCGAATGGAAGAATGAGACGCCGGATCTGTCCCGTCTGCGCCGTCGGCTGGACGCCCGCGAAGCCGCCGAACTGCCGGAGAGCGAAGGACGCTGGAACCCCTTCTCCGACGAACAGGCGGCGCTGCTGCGGCAGCGGCACGACGAGGATCTGCGATGGCTGGCGGCCGGGGCGGATGGCCTTGCGCGGCTGCTGGATGAAACGGATGCGGGACTGCCTGGCGAAGACCGGGCCTGAGACTGACGAGAGGAAAGCGGAATGAAGAAGACACTCGACGATTGGCGGGCGCTGGCGGAAAAGGAGCTGCGCGGACGGCCGCTGGAAGATCTGGATTGGACCACGCTCGAGGGCATCACGGTCAAGCCTCTTTATACCGAGGAGGATATCGAGGGGCTGCCGCATATGGGCAGCCTGCCGGGTTTCGGCCCCTTCACGCGCGGCGTGCGGGCGACCATGTATGCCGGCAGGCCCTGGACCATCCGGCAATATGCGGGTTTTTCGACGGCCGAGGAATCCAACGCCTTCTACCGCCGCAACCTGGCCGCCGGTCAGCAGGGGGTATCTGTGGCCTTCGACCTGGCCACGCACCGCGGCTATGACAGCGACCATCCGCGCGTCGTGGGCGACGTGGGCAAGGCGGGCGTCGCCATCGACAGCGTCGAGGACATGAAGATCCTGTTCGACGGCATCCCGCTGGACAAGGTCAGCGTCAGCATGACCATGAACGGCGCGGTGATCCCGATCCTCGCCAATTTCATTGTCACCGGCGAGGAGCAGGGCCATGACAAGAGCGTTCTGGCCGGCACGATCCAGAACGACATCCTCAAGGAGTTCATGGTCCGCAACACCTATATCTATCCGCCCGAGCCGTCGATGCGGATCGTCAGCGACATCATCGCCTATACCTCGGATTACATGCCCAAGTTCAACTCGATCTCGATCTCGGGCTACCACATGCAGGAGGCCGGGGCGAACCTGGTGCAGGAGCTGGCCTATACGCTGGCCGACGGGCGCGAATATGTGCGCGCCGCGATCAATGCCGGCATGGACGTGGACAAGTTCGCCGGCCGGCTGAGCTTCTTCTTCGCCATCGGCATGAATTTCTTCATGGAAATTGCCAAGCTGCGCGCGGCCCGCACGCTGTGGCACCGGGTGATGACCGAATTCGGGGCAAAGAACGAGCGCTCCAAGATGCTGCGGACGCATTGTCAGACATCGGGCGTGTCGCTTCAGGAACAGGATCCCTACAACAACGTGATCCGCACCGCCTATGAGGCGCTGAGCGCGGTTCTGGGCGGCACCCAGTCGCTGCACACCAACGCTTTGGACGAGGCGATCGCGCTGCCCACCGATTTCTCGGCCCGGATCGCGCGGAACACCCAGCTGATCCTGCAGGAGGAAACCGGCATCACCCATGTCGTCGATCCTTTGGCGGGCTCCTACTATGTCGAGGCGCTCACCAACGAGCTGGTCGAGAAAGCCTGGGCGCTCATGGAAGAGGTCGAGGCGATGGGCGGCATGACCAAGGCGGTCGAGAGCGGCATGCCGAAGATGCGGATCGAGGAAACCGCCGCGCGTCGGCAGGCGATGATCGACCGGGGCGAAGAGGTGATCGTCGGGGTCAACAAGTATCGCAAGGACCGCGAAGACCTGATCGACATTCTCGAGGTGGACAACCAGAAGGTGCGCGAGGCGCAGATCGCGCGGCTGCAGAAGATCAAGGCGGAACGCGATCAGGCGGCCTGCGATGCGGCGCTGGAGGAACTGACCCGCCGCGCGAAGGAGGGCGGAAACCTTCTGGAAGCGGCGGTCGAAGCGGCGCGGGCGCGGGCAACGGTGGGAGAGATCAGCATGGCGATGGAAAAGGTGTTCGGGCGGCACCGCGCCGAGGTGAAGACGCTGGCCGGGGTCTATGGCGCGGCCTACGAGGGCGACGAGGACTTTGCCGCGATCCAGAAGGAGGTGGAGCGGTTCGCCGAGGAAGAAGGCCGCCGGCCGCGGATGCTGGTGGTCAAGATGGGGCAGGACGGGCACGACCGCGGCGCCAAGGTGATCGCGACGGCATTTGCCGATATCGGGTTCGACGTGGATGTGGGGCCGTTGTTCCAGACGCCGGAAGAGGCGGCGCAGGACGCGGTGGACAACGACGTGCACGTGGTCGGTATCTCGTCCCAGGCGGCGGGTCACAAGACGCTGGCGCCGCAGCTGGTCGAGGCGCTGAAGGCGCAGGGCGCCGAGGACATCATCGTGATCTGCGGCGGGGTGATCCCTCAGCAGGACTATGATTTTCTCTACAAGGCCGGCGTCAAGGCGATTTTCGGACCCGGCACGAATATTCCGAAAGCGGCGAAGGACATTCTGCGCCTGATCCGCGAGGCGCGGAGGTGATGCGGCGGGGGGGGGGCTGTCTGCCCCCTCTTGCCCCTTTGGGGCAATTCACCCCCGAGGATATTTAGGGCAAGAGGAAACAGGGGGCCGGTTGGTTATGGAGCTGGATCACATTGCCGTTGCCGGAGCTGATTTGACGCGGGCCGCCGCGCATGTCGAGGCGGCGCTGGGCGTGGCGATGCAGCCGGGTGGGCGGCACGACTTGTTCGGGACGCATAACCGGCTGCTGGGACTGGCGGACGGGTTGTATCTGGAAGCGATCGCGGTGGACCCGGCGGCGCCGGCGCCGGCGCGGGCGCGGTGGTTCGGTCTGGATCGGTTCAAGGGTGTGCCGCGTTTGTCGAACTGGATTTGCCGGGTCGATGATCTGGAGACGGCGCTGGCGCGGCTGCCGGAGGGCGCGGGGCGGCCGGTGGCGGTGAGCCGGGGCGACTTGCGTTGGCGCATGGCCGTGCCGGAGGACGGAATGCTGCCGTTCGACAATCTGTTTCCGGCGCTGATCGAGTGGGAGGGCGACCAGCACCCGGCGGCGATGCTGGCGCCTTCGGGGTGCCGGTTGACGCGGTTGACCGTTCGACATCCCCGCGCCGGTGAGCTGGCGCAGGCATTGGCGGGATTCAGCGATCGGCGGGTGGAGTTCGAGGCGGGGTCCGCGGCGCTGTCGGCGCGGTTCGAGACGCCCCACGGCGAACGGGTGCTAGCGTGACGATCCGAGCGGCCGCGCCCGGGGACGCCGCCGCTATCTGCGCCATCTGGAACCCGATCATCCGCGACACCTTCGTCACTTTCACGACCGAAGAAAAGACCGAAAGCGGCATCGCGGCGGAGATTGCGGCGCGGCGCGGGGCCTTCGTCGTGGCCGAGCATGACAGCGAAGTGATCGGCTTTGCCGCCTTCGCGCCGTTTCGTTCCGGACCGGGTTACGTTCACACCGCCGAGCACACGATTCATCTGGCGCCCCGGTTGCGCGGGCGGAGAATCGGGCGTGCGCTGATGGCGCGGCTCGAGGCGGAGGCGCGGGCGCGGGGCGTGCGTGTCCTGATCGCCGGGGTCAGCGGGGCCAATCCGGGCGGCATTGCCTTTCACGCCGCCCTCGGTTTTGTCGAGGTGGGGCGGTTGCCCGAGGTGGGGTTCAAGTTCGACCGCTGGCTGGATCTGGTGCTGATGCAGAAAATGCTGGCGCGGGTCCGAGTGACGCACCTGACAAGACGGATTCGGGCCGCTAGGGTGCGGCCATGTCGATCTGGTCGCGGATAACCGAAGCCGTCTCGGCCTTGCGTAAGGGAGAGCCCCTGCGCGCCGTGTTCGAACGCCTGCGCACCCCGCCCGAGCGGACCGTGGCCTTTGCCATTGCCGTGATCGCGCTGGGCGCGAAGATGGCCAAGGCGGACGGGCAGGTGACGCGCGACGAGGTCGCCGCCTTTCGCGAGGTGTTTCAGATCGCCAGGAAGGACGAACCGGGCGCGGCGCGGGTGTTCAACCTCGCGCGGACGGACGTTGCCGGGTACCGGGAGTATGCCCGGTCGATCGCGCGCATGTTCCGCGACAATCCCAAGGTTCTGGAAGACCTCATGGAAGGGCTGTTCCATATCGCCATGGCCGACGGATTCTACCACCCCAACGAGAACGCCTTTCTCGAGGACGTGGCCGAGATCTTCGGGCTGGAGGAAAAGACGTTCCGGACCCTGCGTGCACGCTTTGTGCCGCAGGAGCAGTCCGACCCCTATGCCGTGCTGGGCGTGACGCGCGACATGCCGATCGAGGAGATCCGCAAGGTCTGGCGTGAATTGGTGCGCGAGACGCATCCCGACTCGATGATGGCACGCGGCGTGCCCGAAGAGGCGGTGCGGCTGGCCGAGAAGCGGCTCATTGCCATCAACCGGGCCTGGGACCAGATCAACGGTGTGGCCTGACCGCTTGGCGGGGCGGCCATGGCGGGGCATGATGGTGGACGATGAGACTGGCCACCTACAACGTGGAATGGTTCGCGGAGCTGTTCGACCGCGACGACGAAATCCTGGTCGATGACGAACCGTCGGGGCGCGAAGGCGTGACCCGCGCCCGGCAGGTCGAGGCGCTGGGCATCGTGTTCACGGCGATGGATGCGGACGCGGTGATGATCATCGAGGCCCCGAACACGGGGCGGCGGCAGGACACGGTGCGGGCGCTGGAACGGTTTGCGCGGGCATTCGATCTGCGCACGCGGTCGGTGGCGATGGGGTTTGCCAACGAAACCCATCAGGAAATCGCGATGCTTTACGACCCCGACCGGCTGACCGCGCGGCATGATCCGAAAGGAGATGCCACCGGCAAGAAGGGCAGCCGCGAGGCGCCCCGGTTCGACGGCGTGTTCCGCATCGATCTGGACATCGACGGAACCGAGGATCTGGTGACCTTCTCCAAGCCGCCGCTGGAGCTGGACGTGACCACGGCGCAGGGCACCCATCTGCGGATCATCGGCGCGCATCTGAAATCGGTTGCGCCCTACGGGGAAAAGACCCGCGACGGCATGATCCGTGCGGCGATTGCCAACCGGCGCAAGCAGCTGGCCCAGGCGATCTGGCTGCGCGCGCGCATCGACGCGCATCTGGCGGCGGGAGAGCCAGTCATCCTGATGGGCGATCTGAACGATGGCCCCGGCCTGGACGAGTTCGAAGAGCTGTTCGGGCGGTCCTCGGTCGAGATCCTTCTGGGCGATGATCTTTTCGACCCGCACGCGCGCCGGGCGGTGCAGCCGTGCCCCGGCGCGGTGCCGACCACGGCCCGGTTCCGCATTCCCGACCAGGAGCAGTATCTCGAGGCGCTGCTGGACTATATCATGATCTCGCAGGATCTGATGTCGCGCCGGCCGGAATGGCGCATCTGGCACCCGCTGGACAATGAACGATGCTGGCGCGTGCCCGAGCTGCGCGAGGCGCTACTGGCGGCCTCGGACCATTTCCCGGTGACGCTGGACATCGAAATCTGAACATCCCCTTCCGGCTCGGGCGCATCGCGCCTATCTTCGTTTTCATGACATGCCGTTTTGCCCTTGCCCCGCTTGCCATCGCCCTGTCGCTTTCGGTCGCGCCAGCCGTGGCCGAGGAGGGAGACGGAAGCTCTCTCATGCAACGCGGGTTTGAGATGTTCATGGAAGGGCTGCGCCAGGAGATGGAGCCGAAGCTGGAGGAGCTGCGGGGGCTGGCCGAGGAATTCGGGCCGTCCATGCGCAGTTTCATCGAAGAGATGGGGCCGGCCTTCATGGATCTCGTGGACGAGGTGCAGGACTGGAGCCGCTATGAAAAGCCCGAGATCCTGCCAAATGGTGACATCATCATCCGGCGGAAACCCGACCCCCAGGACGAACCGGAGAAGGAACCGGAAAACGGCGAGGAGGTGGAATCGACGGACCTGTAGCGCGCTTCAGGTCTTGAAGGTCACGCTGACCTCGGCCTCGAGCGCCTGAGCCAGCGACATCAGCCGCGCCTCGGCCACCTCGCCGAACAGCGGCTCCGCCTCGGGCGGCAGCACCAGTTCCAGCCGCTTTTTCTTGGGCTGGAATCGCAATTCCCCGATGGCCGTGTCCGGCTGCATCCACAGCATCGCGCCCAGCCGCATCGCCTTTCCCAAGATTTCGGCCTCTTTCCCGCTGCGGTCGTCGATCAGGTCGTAGAAGGCGCCGAACCGCTCGGAGGGCCGCTTGTTGCGATAGCGGTGCTGCAGGGCCAGCCCCAGGAACACCCGTTCGGAATGTTTCAGCCCGCCCAGATTGGCGCGGGTGGCATAGTCGAAACAGACATCCGCGCGATAGTCTGGATGGGCCCGCCAGCTGACGTCATGCAGCAGGCAGGCGGCCTTGATGATCCGAACCCGCGACGGCTTGGCTGAGCGGAACAGCGGCATCACGAAATCGAACAGCTTGCGGCCGAAACCGGGCATCCGCGCGTCCTTGGCTTCGGCGAACCAGCAGGCCTCGATCAGGGGGTCGCGGTCGCGCAGTTCCTGCGGCATCTGCTCATACAGAAGCCCCTCGCGGATCCCATAGCTCGAGATGGCGATGTCATGGGGCTTGAAGGTGCGCACCAGCCGGTGCAGCACGTCGATGGCGATCGGCACCAGCTCCATCCGGGCGGCGGAGACGACGGCCCTGTTGCGCAGTTTTTCCAGATCGCTTTTTTCAATGAAATGCAGCGTGTCGCGGACCGATTTCGCGGTCATGCGGTATTCGTGCAGAACGGTCAGCGGATAGCCGCGCCGGGCCATGTCGATCCGGGCGATCGCGCGCCAGCTGCCGCCGACCAGGAACAGCCGGTCGCGCTGCTTGCCCATCTGCCGGCGCATGTCCTCGACCACGTCCTTGATCACCGCCTTGCGGGCGCGGCGGCCACCCTTGATATGGCGCAGCTTGAGAGGCCCCAGCGGCGAAGTCATCCGCTTGCCCACAGTGTTGCCGTCGATCTCGGCCAGTTCCATGGACGCCCCGCCCATGTCGCAGACCAGACCATAGGCGCCGGGCCAGCCCAGCAGCACCCCTTGCGCCGACAGCCGGGCCTCTTCGTCGCCGTCGATGATCCAGATCCGCAGGCCGGTTTCGCGCAGCACCTCATCGCAGAAATCCTGCCCGTCCTCTGCATCGCGCACGGCCGCCGTGGCCACCGCGATCAGCGGCGGCAGGCGCAGGCCCCTGGCGATTTCCTGGAACCGGCGGATCGCGTTCAGGGCCCGTTCCCGCCCGCGCGGACTGAGCCGCCCGGTCTCGGCCAGCCCCTCGCCCAGCGCGCACATGATCTTTTCGTTGTAGAAATAGGCCGGCGACCGCGCCGCGCCGTCGAACACCACCAACCGCACCGAGTTCGACCCGACATCCACCACGCCCACCCGCGACAGGGCGCGCGAACTGGGGTCGTTGAACAGCGGACGCCCGAAAGGCCCCCAGTTCGGGTTCTCGGCTCGCGGTTGCTCGTTCATGGCATCCCCCTCTGGACCCTGCGCAGGATGCGGGATCGCGCCGTTCCGGTCAATCGCCAGACCCGTCCCCATGTGACCGGAAATCGGCCAGAAGCCGCGCGGCAAGCTGTCGCGTCAACGGCTTGCCCTCTTTCAGCGCGCCCCGGTCCAGATGGTCCACCACCGCTGCGGCGGCCGCAAAGGACCGTTCGACCCGCAGCAGAAGAAACGGGATCACATCGGGCCGGGGCGTGATCTGCCGGTCGGCAAAGAGCTTGGCCAAAACGGCGGCCAGAAGCGCGTCGTCGGGTTCGTCCAGCGTCGCGTTCTGCGCCCCTTCGACCCGGCTTTGCAGGTCGGGCAGGGTCAGCCCCCAGTGTCGCGGCGCGTCGCGCCCGGTCATCAGCAGCCGGTGCCCCTGTGCCAGAACCAGGTTGTGCAGGTGAAACAGGGCGGCCTGCGCGCGCGGATCGGCGGCGATTTCCGGCACGTCCTCGACCGCGACGGGGCCTTGGGCGAGATCCGGAACCGCGTCCTCGGTCAGATCCCCCGCCGGGACGATCCGCGCGCCGGTGTGTGCGGCCCAGACATGCGTCAGGTGCGTCTTGCCCGACCCGGCCGGGCCGCTCAGCGCCAGCTTGCCGCCGGGCCAGTTGCGCCAGTCGTCGATCAGCGCCACCGCCAGCGCGTTGGCGGGCGAGACAAAGAAATCCTCGCGCGCCCGCGCGGTGCGGCGGGGCAGGTCAAAGCTCAGCTGTTCGGCCATTATCAGGGTTCGTCCAGTTCCACATTGCCCAGGTAAAGGCGGCTCTTCAGGTATTGGGCGACGGCGAACCGTGCAAGAACCCCCAGCGCCGCGGCCAGCGGCACGGCGACCAGCATGCCCACGAACCCGAACAGAGCGCCGAACACCGAAAGCGCCAGCAACAGCCACACCGGATGCAGCCCGACCGACTGCCCCACCAGACGGGGGGTGAGGATGTTGCCCTCGACCATCTGGCCGATGGCGAAGACGCCCGCGACCAGCCCGATTGACATCCAGTCCCCCCAGAACTGGAACAGCGCCAGCCCGATCGCCAGCGCCCCGCCGATCAGCGCGCCGAGATAGGGGATGAAGGTCACAAGCCCGGCCACGAAACCGACCACCAGCCCGAAATCCAACCCCACCGCCATCAGCGCGACGGCATAATAGGTGCCCAGGATGATGCAGACGGTCCCCATGCCGCGCACGAAGGAGGAAAGCGTCGCGTCGATCTCGGAGGCCAGTTGCCGGATCACCGGCGCGTGGTCGCGCGGGAGCAACTCGTCGATGCGCGCAACCATCCGGTCCCAGTCGAGCAGCAGATAGACCGATACCACTGGCACGATCACCATCAGGAACAGGATGTTGATCACCGAAATGGCCGACGCGAATGCCGTCTGGATCAGCGCGCCGCCCCGTTCCTTGAGCCTGTCCCCGATCGCCGCCAGCGTCTGGTGCGCCGTCGAGTTCTGATCCAGAAGCGACGGAAAGTGGCGTTCGATCGCGCCACGCAGGTCGCGGAACAGCTCCGGCATGATCCGGAACAGATCCTGCGCCTGGCTGATCAGGGTCGGGATGACGAGAAGCGCCATGATGACGAACAGCAGCACCGAGGCCAGCGTGATGACGGCGGTGGCGGCAACCCGCGACAGGCCGAGCCGTTCCAGCCGGTCGGCCAGCGGATCGACGAAATAGGCGATCGCACCGCCCAGCACGAAGGGCAGCAGCACATCGCCCAGCATCCATAGCACGGTCGCAAAGACCGCAAGGCCGATGCCCCAGTATTTCGCTTGCTGCTTGACCGTCACCGGCTTGGGTCCTTCGTTGCGTCCTGTTCGACGTTCTTGGCCCATGACCGCCGGCCATGCAAGAGCGCCGGCCCGGCGAGAAGGCTTGGCGGCGGGCGGTGGCCCGATCGCGCGCGCATAAATCGCGCCTTGCCGATTGCCTGCCCGCCGCCTTTGTCCTATTTCCCCGCAAACGCAATCCGTCACGAGGGACAGCAGACATGCGCCTTTCCCGCTATTTCCTTCCGGTTCTCAAGGAGAACCCCGCCGAAGCCCAGATCGTCAGCCACCGGCTGATGCTTCGCGCCGGCATGATCAAGCAGGCCAGCGCCGGAATCTATTCCTGGCTGCCGCTGGGCTTCAAGGTGCTGCGCAAGATCGAGAACATCATTCACGAGGAACAGATCCGCGCCGGCCATCTGCCGATGCTGATGCCGACCCTGCAATCGGCGGATCTGTGGCGCGAATCCGGCCGCTATGACGCCTATGGCGAGGAAATGCTGCGGATCAAGGATCGGCATGACCGCGACATGCTCTATACGCCCACGGCCGAGGAGCTCATCACCGACATCTTCCGCGCCCATGTCAAATCCTACCGCGATCTGCCGCTGACCATGTATCAGATCCAGTGGAAGTTCCGCGACGAGATCCGCCCGCGGTTCGGCGTGATGCGCGGGCGCGAATTCCTGATGAAGGACGGCTACAATTTCGACCTGACGAAAGAGGACGCGCTGCACGCCTACAACCGCCATCTGGTCAGCTATCTGCGCACCTATGAACGGATGGGGCTGCAGGCGATCCCGATGCGTGCCGATTCCGGTCCGATCGGCGGCGAGGACACGCACGAATTTCTGGTGCTGGCGGAAACCGGCGAATCGGAGGTGTTCTATGACAGCGCCGTGACCGACATCCGTCTGGGCGAGCGCGAGATCGACTATAACGACAAGGATCAGTGCCGCGCGGTGATGGAGGAGTTCACCTCGCTCTATGCTCGCACCGACGAAACCCATGACGAGGCGCTGTTCAACCAGATCCCCGAGGATCGCCGCCGCAGCGCGCGCGGGATCGAGGTCGGCCAGATCTTCTATTTCGGCACCAAATATTCCGAACCGATGGGCGCCACCGTGCAAGGGCCGAACGGCGACCAGATCGCGGTTCACATGGGTAGCCACGGGATCGGGGTCAGCCGTCTGGTCGGAGCGATCATCGAGGCCAGCCACGATGACAACGGCATCATCTGGCCCGAGGGCGTCACACCATTCCACTGCGGCATCGTCAACCTGAAGCAGGGCGATGCCGAGGCCGACGCCGCCTGTGAAAAGCTTTACGCCGCGCTGACGGCGGCGGGGCTGGAGCCGCTCTATGACGACCGCGAGGAACGCGCCGGCGCCAAGTTCGCGACGATGGACCTGATCGGCCTGCCCTGGCGGATCACCGTCGGCCCGCGCGGGCTGAAGAACGGGGTGGTGGAGCTGACCTCGCGCCGGACCGGCGAAAGCGAGGAACTGAGTCCGGAGGCCGCGGTGGCCCGCGTGGCCGAGATCTATGCCGGGCACAAGGTCCGGGGGCTTTGACCGCCTCCGATTTTGCGACGCAGAAACCGCACGGGAAAGGGGAGCCGCCGGGCTTCCCCTTTTCTGATCGGCGGAACCATGACGTGCCGCGGCTATTGCTGACGGGCGCAGGCTGTGCAAGGCTGGCGGGACTTTCGTTTGGTGGAGACCGCGATGTTCAACCTGATCAAGACGGCCTTGGCGTGTCTGGCGGTTTCCGCGGCGGGCGCAGCGGCGGTGCGCGCTGCAGATCTGACGCGTTACGAGAACCCCGAATTCGGTATCGCCGGAATGGTCCCGGTGGATTTCTCCGCCTGGACCGAGATGAAGGACGGGAAGGGCCGCATTTATCAGACGCCGGACGGCCGGGCGACGGTCGCGATCCACGGGGGAACGATACCGGCGGGCGCCATGGACCAATACAAAGAGTTCACGCGGGGTGCGTTTGTCGGCAACGGCGGCTCGGTAACCTACGAGGCGAACGGCGACGACTGGTTCGTGTTGTCGGGGGTGTAAGGAGCAGACGGCGAGGCCATCTTTTACATGCGCGTCGAGAAGAACCCGGCTTGTGCGGGTCAAGGCGAATGGGGCGAGACGACCTATGCGCACTTGCTGGTGGACTATGACAGCGCCCTGCGGGGCGCGGTGGATCCCCTGATCGGGTCCATGGGCAAGGGGCTTGAGGTCACCCGCTGCCCCGGCAATTGACCTGCCCGGAACGGTCAAGGCGCACCCGATCGGGAACAGGTCAGTTTTTCTGGATCGTTTCGAGATAGGCCACCAGATCCGCTATCGGTTCGCTGGTCAGGATCGGCTGTCCGTCAGGGGCCTTGATCGCCACGTCGCGGCCTTGGAAATACTGACCGAAGATCGGCATCGGGCTGCCGTGGCTGACCAGCGGGTCGCGCCCGTCGATGCGGCGGACGACGCGTCCCGTCGGAAACGCGCCGCCGTTTGCGGCGCTCAGCCGCGTCAGGTCGGCGGGTTTGATCACCAGAACGCCGGCCATCGGTCCATGTCCGGTCCCGTCGATGCCGTGGCAGGTGGCGCAATTCAGTCGGAAATGTTCGGCGCCCCGCTCGGGATCCTGGGCCTGGACCGGCCCGGCGAACGTCATGCCGGCGGCCAGGGTCAGAGTGAGCATGATATGTCCGTTGGTCATGGGCGGTGTTCCTTCATCGGTCCTGCAATGTGCTGAGGTATCCGGCCGGAGCCACAAGCGCCTCGGGCGTCGGGACGGTGTGGCCGTCCGATGCGGACCAGTTGACCTGCGGTCCGTCGAGTGCGGTTTCGAAAGACGGCATCAGGGCCTGGTCGTCCTCGCCCCAGCAGCCGTAGATTGTGGTCATGACCCGTTCCGAGGGAAAGGCGCCGTCGTTGCGGGCTGCAAGGGAGCGCAGGTTGGCCGGAGGGATGGGCAAGGCGGCGGTCATCGGGCCGTCCCCGGCCCCTGTCCGAACGTGGCATTGGGTGCAATTTTCGCGATATCGCGCGCCCCTGGGCTTCGGGCGTGGTCGCGCAGGCCGCCAGCGGGAGCGGAACCGCAGCCAGCAAAGGCACGAACACGCGTTGCATGAAAATTCCCCTCTGCATTCGCCGTGTCAGTTTGACCGGCCCGCCTGTGGCGCGCCATGATTCAGGTCAAGCGGGAGAGGCGGGCGGTTTCGGATCGCTGGCGCGATCCGACCGATGCGAGGGGCGCTGCCCCTCGCGCTCCCCGGAGTATTTCAGGCAAGATGAAGGAACGGGTCAGGATACGAGCCGGCCGTTCTCCAGCCGGACGGTGCGGTTCATGCGGGCGGCCAGGTCGGGGTTGTGGGTGGCGATCAGAGCGGACATGCCGGTATGCGCAACGAGGTCCATCAGAGTGTCGAACACATGATCGGCGGTGGCCGGGTCGAGATTGCCGGTGGGTTCGTCCGCCAGCAGAAGGCGCGGGGCGTTGGCAAGCGCCCGGCAGAAGGCGACGCGCTGCTGCTCGCCGCCCGACAGGGCGGCGGGACGGTGGTCGGCGCGGGTTGAAAGCCCGACCCGGGCCAGAAGGTCGAGCGCGCGGGCGCGGGCCCGAGAGCGCGATTCTCCGTTGGCGAGCTGGGGCAGGGCTACGTTTTCCTCGGCGGTGAATTCGGGCAGCAGATGGTGGAATTGGTAGACGAAGCCGACGTCGCGGCGCCGCGCGGCGGTGCAGGCGCGGTCGCTCTGTCCGGTCATGTCCTGCCCTGCGATTTCCACCCCGCCGGCATCCGGCTGATCGAGCAGCCCCGCGATATGCAGAAGCGTGGACTTGCCCGCGCCCGAGGGGGCGACGAGCGCCACGACTTCGCCCGCCCGGATCGTCAGATCGGCCCCGCGCAACACGCGGACTTCGCCGGGGGTGCCGGGGTTGTAGGTCTTTTCGATGGCCGACAGGCGCAGGACCGGGTCACTCATAGCGCAGCGCCTCGACCGGGTTCAGCCGGGCCGCGCGGCGGGCCGGGAAAATGGTCACGACGAACGAGAGCCCCAGCGACAGCGCCACCGCCTTGAGTACGTCCGCCAGGTGCAACTCGGCCGGGAGGGCGTAGATGCCGCGGATCGCCGGATCCCAGACGCCGCCGCCCATCACGTAGTTCACGAAGGAAAAGATCGGATCGATGTAGATCGCGAACAGGCTGCCGAGGATCACGCCGCAAATCGTTCCGGTGACGCCCGTGGCCGCGCCGCAGATGAAGAACACGCGCAGTATCGCCCCCTCGCCAAGCCCGATCGTGCGCAGGATGCCGATGTCGCGGCCCTTGTTCTTGACCAGCATTATCAGCCCCGAGACGATGTTCATGGTGGCGATCAGAACGAGGATGGACAGGATCACGAACATCACGTTGTCCTCGACCTCGAGCGCGCGCAGGAAGCCGCCCGAGGCGTCGCGCCAGGTCCAGACCAGGGCGTTCTCGCCCGCGGCGGCCTGAATCGCGGGGGCCAGCCTGTCCACCGCCTCAGGGTCGGCCACGCGCAGTTGAAGCTCGTCGGCGACGCCTTCGCGGTTGAAGTAGGACTGCGCCTCGGCAAAGGGCATGTAGATGCGGGTGCGGTCGATGTCGTAGCGGCCCGCCGAGAAGACATAGACCACCGGATAGGACTTGACCCGCGGGCTGGTGCCCATCGGCGTGCGCACCCCGTTGGGCGAGATCAGCTTGACCCGGTCGCCTGCGGTCACGCCGAGTTCGCGGGCGATGCCGGCGCCGATGGCGATGCCGTCGTCATAGCGGGAGAGGTCGCCGTAGTCGCCGTCGCCGTCCACGATGCCGGGCAGGCGGGCAAGATCGGCGGCCGAAATGCCGTGCACCTCTGCGCCCGAACTGCGATTGGCCGAAGAGATCATTACCTGTCCGCGCACCACCGGCGCGGCGTGCAGAACACCAGGCACGGCGGCGATGCGTTTGGCCATTTCGGCATAGTCGGGGATCGTGCGGTCGCGCCGGCCGGTTTCGGTCACGCGCGCCGCGCTGTAGACGGTGACGTGGGCGTTGGCGCCCAGGATGGTGCCGACAAACTCCGATCGGAACCCGGACCGCACCGCCAGCGTGGCGATCAGGGCGAAAACCGCCAGCGTAATGCCGATCAGCGAAATCCAGGTCATCACGCTGACGCCGCCTTCGGCCCGGCGGGCGCGCAGATAGCGCCAGGCGATCATCCATTCATAGGGGGCAAAAGGGGCGGGGTTGCCGGCCATGGGTCTCTCTGCTCGGTCGCGGGGCGACCATGCGGGGCCGCTGCGCAAAGGTCAAGCGGGCGCGCCGGGGGTGGGTGGATCAGGCGGCGATCAGCGCGGCCTCGTATCCCTTGACCACGCGCCGCGCGGTCATCCATTCGGGCGCGGTTTTCAGCTCCGGGAACAGGGTCGTCAGTTCCGCCATCAGTGCGCGGTCCTGCGCCATCACGTAGTCGCCGGGGTGGAAGCTTTCGGTCGGCACGCCTTCGGCAAAGATCACCTCGTGCCGGTCGAACATCAGGTGGATGTATTCGATGTCACCGCAGGGGTCGGGATGGATCGTGTCGCCGTTGACCAGATGGCGGGCCGCCACCAGGATTTCGGCTTCGTCGAACAGAAGCTCGGCCCGCCAGCCCGTCACCAGCATCCGGTGCTGGGGCGACACGCGCAGATCGCGGCGGTTGCCGATCGCGCCCTTTCGGAACCTGATGGGCGCAAAGTCGCCGCGGCCTTCGACCACGCGGCGGCCGATCCAGCGGATGGGTTGCTGGCCGTTGTCCAGCGTCGTGACCAGATCGCCAACCGCGAGCGTCTCGACCGGGCGGGCCCCGTCCGGCGTGCGGATACGCGTGCCGGGGGCGAAGCAGATCAGCTGCATCTGCTCGGGCGTGACCGCGACATTTGTTGGCACCCAGCTGGAGCTGATGAAGGTGGCGTCCTGCAAGGTCTTGCCGTCGATGGGCGAAAACACCTCGCGCCCGTCGCGCAGGTAGAATGTGACGCCGACGATGGTATCAACGGTGCCGTCCGGATACTCGACCGTCACGGTGTCGCCGGGATAGGCGGCGCGGATGCGCACGCCGTCGATCATGTCGCGTCCGCCACCGATCAGGTCGTCATTGTTGCGGTCGTTGACCACATAGTCATGACGGATCAGCGTCGCCCCCGGATTCGGGGGCGCATAGGGATCCATGATGTAGAAATTGTCGATGAACGATGCCATCGTGCTGCCCTTGAAACTGCCTCTTGCCGCCCGGATCGTTTCGTTATCCGTGGTCGGCTCGAACCCTTCTTAACATTGGACGCCGCCGCAGGCCAGCTTTTCGGGGCGGTGGTGCCGGTTTTGCGGTCGGGTTGCCACACCGCGATCAGCTGCAGACACCCCCGAGATCCGCATCTTTCCACGGAAGGTAGACGTCGCTTTCGCGGCCCTTGGGCAGGTCCGACACCGGCATGACCCGGCGCAGCATCTCGTGCAGCCGCCGGGTGCGCGCGCCCTGAGGGTCGATTGCGCGGCAGCAGACGTATTCCTCGACAATGCCGCCCTGCTGTTCATAGCCGAAATCAAGAAAGTCTGGCGTCTCGGACAGGTCGAAAAGATAAGGGTCATCCATCACGCCGTGCTCGACCGCCGCCCGCCAAGGGCTGTAGCCGGTCAGGGCGCGGTTCTGCCATTGCCAGACATGGGTGAGTTCATGCGCCAGCAGCATCGCCTGAAGCAGATAGAGCCGATCGGGATAGCCGGGCAGGTAGTTCGGCGCATACCAGTCGCGGGTAAAGAAGACGTGGTTGTAGAGCGTCACCGCGGCGGGCTTGGTGGTGACGATCTCGTCCCGCGGCGGCGGCAGGATGCGTTCGCGGCAGGTCACGCGCGGGCGCGCCTTGCGGTGAAAGGTGATCGGGCCGACCGGGGCGCCCTCGACCAGCCGCACCTTTGACGTGTCCAGCGACGCGCCGTGTATGCGCTGGGCAAAGGCCGCCTCGGTATCGGTCAGGGGCCGGCCGCAGGCGGAAAGGATCAGGAACAGGGCGATCGCGCGCAGTCTCATGGAACGGACGCTAGCCGCTGGGGCATGGCCGGGCAAGAACGGCCGTCACAGGCTCATCGCCAGAACGCGGCTGATTTCGGTAAGCGACCGGCCCGATTGGTCCATCCAGGTGTTGAACGCCGCCTGCACCGCGCGCAGCGCGGATTTCGAAGTTGCGGGCTTGTCAATCACGCCTTCGGCGACCAGCCGGGCGGTGACGTCGCGGGACAGGATGAAACTGTCGCGGCCCGCGAACCGCATCGCGTATTGCCCGGTCATCCCGCCCAGCCGCGCGCCGCGACTCTTCAGCATGTCCAGAAGGCCGATGTAATCGGTGGACGGCCAGCCCCCCAGCACGCGGCCGGCGCCGCCTTCTTCGCGCAACTCCAGCAGGAAGGCCGCGTTTTCCCGCACCGTGGCGATCTTTGGCGCGTTGCGCACGATCCGGGTGTCGCGCAGAAGCGAGTCGAATTTCTCGTCATCCATGAAGGCGCAGCGGCCGACGTCGAACCCGTCGAAGGCCTCTTCGAACCCGGCCCATTTCGACTCGATGACTTTCCAGTTGAACCCAGCCTGAAAGATGCATTTTGTCATGACCGAAAGCCAGCGGTCATCGGGCATCGCGGCCAGTTCCCCGACCGAGAGCGGGCGGGGCAAGGCGGCCTCGAGCGCTTCCGGACCGCCGTGACGGGCGGCGGAGATGGCGTAGATTTCGTCAAAGCTGCGCATGTGTCCCTCTCACGGCGCGTAGAAGGTGCCGGTGGCGGTGGCGACGATCCTGCCACTGTCCTCTTCGCTCATCTCGGCGCGGGCAAAGACCAGCTGCTTGCCGGCGCGCACCACGCGGGCATCGCACAGGATTGCGCTGCCAACGCCGGGGCGCAGGAACTGGGTGTGCAGGTCGGTGGTGGCGTAGGGTTTGAATTCGCCCGTGTGGCCGAAGATGGCAAAGACCATCGCGGTGTCGGCCAGCGCGGCCAGCGCCTGCCCCGACACGATCCCGCCGACCCGCGCCAGATGGTTGCCCAGCGGCATCCGAAAGAGGGCGCGTTCGCCGTTGATCTCGGCCACGGTCAGGTCCAGCGCCTGCACCCATTCGGCGAAATATTCCGACAGAACCTTCTCGGCGAGTTCGGGGGTCATGGGGGTCTCCGCGTTTGCAGCTGTCCGCGACCTTAGACGCGGGCGGCGGCGCCCGGCAAGGGGTCAGCGGCGCGGCTTGGCGCGCAAGGTCGGGTCGGCCCGGGTGGGATCCTCCGGCCAGGGGTGCTTGGGGTATTGCGCGCGCATGTCCTTGCGCACATCCGCATATGACCCCGCCCAGAAGCCGGGCAGATCGCGCGTCACCTGCACCGGGCGCTGCGCCGGCGACAGCAGCGTGATCTTGAGCGGCTGGCCCGCGGCGGCGGGGTGTTCGGTAACGCCGAACAGCTCCTGCAGCCGCACCGCGATCTCCGGGCCCTCGGGGCCATAGTCGATCGGCACCTTGCGTCCCAGCGGCGTGGTGAAATGCGCGGGCGCCAGCCGGTCCAGCAGCTGCGTCTGCTCCCAGCTCAGCGCGGCGCGCAGGGCGGGCAGGGGATCGAACCGCTTCCAGTCCTCGGCGCTGCGCACGCCGCCGAGCATCGGCAACAGCCAGTCCTCGAGCGTCTCCATCAGCCCGGTTTCCGAGAAATCCGGCAGGTCGTGGCCGGCGGTGCGCAGCAGTTCCACCCGCCGCGCCAGCCGCGCCGCCGCGCCGTCGAGCCGCAGCCCCAGGTCGCGCACCCCGTCGAGCATGGCGCGGGCCACCGCGTCCTCGGGCACGTCCTTCCAGATGCGGTCGTCCAGTACCACCGCGCCGAACCGTTCCTGCCGGCGCGCGATCACCCGGCGGTCGCGCTTCGACCATTCGCAGACATCCACCCATTCGATCCGGTCGGCAAAGAGGTCGCGGATCTCGCGCTCGCCGATCTGCGCCGCCATGCGGATGCGGGCCTCGCGCGGGTTGCCGTCGGTGTCGATGGCGACGATCCAGGGCGCGCCCGCCAGCGGGTCGTGATCCTCCATCACCGCGCCCTTGCCACCCGACAGGACAAAGCGCGGCGCGTCCCCCTTGCGCCGCCGGCCGATCCGATCGGGCCAGGCCAGCGCGGCCATCTGTGCGGTGCTCAGCCCTGCGCGCCGGGCTTTGCCCGCCGCCTTGCGCAGCCGGTCGGCCTCGGCCCGGATCCGGTCCAGCGCGGCGCGGTTCGCCTCGAAGGGTTGTTCGCGCCGGAACGCTGCGGGGTCGCGCAGAGCCCTGAGCCGCAGCGACAGGTCGCAGGGCGCGCCGCGCAGCGGGTCGCGGTCCTCGGCCAGGGCGGCGATGGGCGCGGCATCGGGCCCCGCCACCGCCAGCATGTGCGCCAGACGCGGATGCAGCGGCAGCGCGGCCAGTTCGCGGCCATGATCGGTGATGCGGTCGCGCCCGTCCAGCGCCCCCAGCAGGCGCAACAGCGCCCGCGCCTCGGCCATCGCCGGGGCCGGCGGCGGGGTCAGGAACGGCAGGTCGGCTTCATGCGCGCCCCATTGCGCCAGCTCCAGCGCCAGCCCGGTCAGGTCGGCGGCCTCGATTTCCGCGGGCGGATAGGCGGCGAGCGCCCCTTCCTCGCCCTTGGTCCACAGCCGGTAGCAGACCCCTTCGGCCACCCGGCCCGCGCGGCCGCGCCTCTGTTCGGCCTCGGCCCGCGTCACCCGCTCCGTCACCAGACGCGACATGCCCGAGCCGGGATCGAATCGCGCCCGCCGCGCCAACCCCATGTCCACCACCACCCGCACGTCCTGGATGGTCAGCGAGGTTTCCGCGATTGAGGTTGCCAGCACCACCTTGCGCCCGTTTCGGGCTGGGGCGATCGCCGCGCGCTGGGCGGCAAAGGGCATCGCGCCATAGAGCGGCCGGATCTGGCAATCTGCCGGCAGGCGCCGGGACAGCGCGGCCTCGGCGCGGCGAATCTCGGCCTCGCCGGGCAGGAATACCAGAAGTCCGCCGCCCATGCCGCGCGTCTCGGCCTCGGCCCGCACCACAAGGTCCGCCAGCGCCTCTTCCAGCCGCGCCTTCGGTCCCAGAGGGCGGTCGAGCCATCGGGTTTCCACAGGAAAGCTCTGCCCCTGCGACGTCACCAGCGGGGCCTGCATCAGCGCGCCCACCGGGCCGGCATCCAGCGTCGCCGACATGGCCAGCAGCATCAGGTCGTCGCGCAGCGCGCCCGCCACCTCGAGGCAAAGCGCCAGCCCGAGGTCGGCATTCAGGGATCGTTCGTGGAATTCGTCGAAAATCACCGCGCCGATACCGGGCAGGTCGGGGTCGCGTTGCAGCATCCGGGTGAGGATCCCTTCGGTCACGACCTCGATCCGGGTTGCCTTCGACACCTTGGTCGCGCCCCGCATCCGGTATCCGACGGTCTGGCCCACCGGTTCGCTCAGCGTTTCGGCCATGCGCTCGGCCGCGGCGCGGGCGGCCAGGCGGCGCGGCTCGAGCATCACGACCCGGCCCCGCACCAGCCCCGCCTGCAGGATCGCCAGCGGGACGCGCGTCGTCTTGCCCGCCCCCGGCGGCGCCTGCAGCACGGCCCTGCCGTGGTCGCGCAAGGCGTCCAGCAGTTCGGGCAGGGCATCGTCGATGGGCAAGGGCGTGGTCATCGCCCGCCTTATTCCCGAACCCGCGCGCATCGTCCAGAGCCGGTCAGTCCCGCCTCCGCAGCCCCACCGGCCCGTAGCTCGTGCGCAAGAGCGCCGATTGCGCCCGCATCCTGCCGTTGTCCCCGGGCGCGTAGCGGATGGTCAACGGCACCACGCCGCGCGCCTCCAGGTCGTGGTCCGGATAACCGGCGATCCGCCGGAACTGCCCGGTGCAGGTGACCGCCGCTCCGGTGTCGATCCGTCCGGTCAGAATGACCCGCGTGCGTCGCCCGCCGTCGAATATCTGCATGTCCGCCTTGCAGAGGGTTTCGGCGTTCTGATCCCTGAGCACAGTGAACAGCGCGGTCAGGGGATCCAGCGTGCCCCCCTGAGTGGCAGGATCCAGCGGCGCCACTTCGCCGTCGCTGACAGCGCCCCCGGTCAGTTGCGGCACGCCGCCGACATAGTGCAGCCGCGCAGACGACGTCCGGCGACCGGTATTCACCTCTTCGGAATAGTCATCCGGAAAGAATTCCCGTCCCAGCCGCCGGCCCGAAGCCCGCATTTCGAACCCCATGTCCCGGAACAGGCGGACAAGGCCGGTCGTGCCGAAACGGGCGGAAACGGAATACCGGGTCGCGGTTTCCTCGGCCGACATCTCGAATGCGCCTACCTTGAACCCCAGCGCGGTCACGTCAAAGCGCATGGTCTCCGCCTGCGCGGGTATCCCCCACGCAAGGCAGGACAGGATGAGGCAAACCAGACCCCGTGACATTCGGACCCGCTCCGTTTCACAAACTGGACAACTTCGCTGTCGCACGGCAAGAAGCGCGGGGCAAGCGGAGGCGGACAAGATGAACCTGGACGAACTGGCCGAAAGGATCCTGCAGGGCGACCGGCGCGCGCTGGCCCGCGCCATAACCCTGGTCGAAAGCAGCCGCGAGGACCACCGCGCGCAGGCGACCGAACTGCTCGACCGGCTGCGCCCGCACCACCGCGAGGCACTGCGCATCGGCCTTTCGGGCACGCCGGGCGTGGGCAAGTCCACCTTCGTCGAGGCCTTCGGCTGCATGCTGACTGCCAAGGGACTGAAGGTTGCGGTGCTGGCGGTGGACCCGTCCTCGGCCCGCTCGGGCGGTTCGATCCTGGGCGACAAGACCCGGATGGAGCGCCTCTCGCGCGACCGCAACGCCTTCATCCGGCCCTCGCCGTCGCAATCGCATCTGGGTGGCGTCGCCCGCCGCACGCGCGAGGCAGTGGCGCTGTGCGAGGCCGCGGGCTTTGACGTGATCCTGATCGAAACCGTGGGCGTGGGGCAATCGGAAACCGTGGTGGCGGAAATGTCGGACCTGTTTCTGCTGCTGCTGGCGCCCGCCGGCGGGGACGAATTGCAGGGGGTCAAGCGCGGCATCATGGAGATGGCCGACCTGATCCTCGTGAACAAGGCCGACGGCGACCTGAAACCCGCCGCCATCCGCACCTGTGCCGACTATGCCGGCGCGCTGCGGCTGTTGCGCAAGCGCCCGCAGGATCCCGAAGGCTTCCCCAAGGCGATGACCGTCTCGGCCGTTCAGGAAGAGGGGCTCGAAGAGGCCTGGGCGGAGATGCAGAAACTGGTGGAGTGGCGCAAGGCACACAGCTTCTGGGCGCGCAACCGCGCGGCACAGGCCCGCCACTGGTTCGACCAGGAGGTTCGCCACGCCCTGCTGGCAAAACTGGAAACGACCGAGGCCCGCGCCGCGATGGACGAACTGGCCGCCCGCGTTGCCGAAGGCAGCCTCAGCCCCGCCGCCGCCGCGCGCGACCTTCTGGCCGAGCTCGACAAGGACGACCGGGCTGCCTGATCGCACCCGGTCCTTCATCTTGCTCCAAATACTCTCGCCGAAGGCATGGCCCCGCAGGGGCCATTCCCGCGGCCTGTCCGCCTCATGCCTCGGGCGACATCAGCTCGACCTCTTCGCCATCGCGCACTGCCGTATAGAAACAGCTGCGCCGGTTGGTGTGACAGGCCGGCCCGGTCTGGCGCACGATCACCAGGACGCAATCGCGGTCGCAATCCACGCGGAAATCCACCAGCTCCTGCACATGGCCGGAACTCTCCCCCTTGACCCAGAACGCCTGCCGCGACCGCGACCAGTAGGTGACGCGCCGCGTCTGCAACGTGCGCCGCACGGCCTCGGCATTCATCCAGGCCATCATCAGCACCTCGCCGGACCCCTCGTCCTGAGCGATCGCCGGGATCAGTCCGGATTCGTTGTAGACCAAGGTCGAAGGATCGAAAGTCATCGGCCAAAAACCTTTTGCAACCACAGGTGCCGCGACTATGTATGGGAAACGTGGCAAGCGAAAGCCCGAAAGGAAGACCCATGTCCGGGGACAACGACCTGATCAAGCTCTACTCGACGCAGATTCTCGCGCTGGCCGCGGACATTCCGCATCACGAGCGACTGGAAAACCCCGATGCCACGGTCAAGAAACGCTCGCCGCTGTGCGGGTCCACGGTGACGGTGGATGTCAAGGTCAAGGACGGGCGCATCGCCGATTTCGGGCAGGACGTGAAAGCCTGCGCGCTGGGCCAGGCCTCTGCCTCGGTCGTGGGGCGCAACATCATCGGATGCACCCGCGAGCAGGTGGAAAAGGCGCGCGATCAGCTGCGCGCGATGCTCAAGGAAAACGGCCCCGTGCCCGAGCCGCCGTTCGACGGGCTGAAGGTGCTGCTGCCCGCGCGGGACTACAAGAACCGTCACGCCTCGATCCTGCTCGCGCTCGAGGCCACCGCCGAGGCGATGGAAAAGGCAGAACAGGCACACTGCGCCTGAATTCAGTCGGTCGCGTCCGACGGCTTTCGGATTCCGCGCTCGATCAGGATTTCTTCATGGATCGCTTCGGGGTCGGCGGGCCGCGGGTTGGATTGCGTATAGGTCGAATAGTCGTCGAATCCCACGCCGCGTGGGCTGCTGCACCCTGCCAGGACCGCCAGGCCGGTAATGATGAGCAATGTGCGCATGGTTATTTCCCAAAACTTTCCGGCACCCAGCCTGACCATGAAAACGGGCACAATCTTGGCGCGCCCATGGCTGCGGCGGGGCGATTTTTCCTGCCTCCCCCTCTTCAAATCGCGATCGCGTTGGCCTATATTCGCCTTGTTCCTCAGGGAACTATGGACATAAACGCGCGCGTAATAAGCGGATCGGACCCGGGGGCGGTACCCGGCGGCTCCACCAAATGCCTTCGTTGGGGGATCATGGGGCCGAAACAGGATCGACGAACGTGTAAAGGCGTTGCTTTGTCCCGGTGAGGTACCACCGTTATCGGTCCGAAAAGCATAATTGCCAACGACAATCGTGCTCCGGTTGCTCTGGCTGCGTAAGCAGTCCGAAAGACCGAAAATCAAGTCCTTTCGCCTAGCCGCGTAAGGCGGGGTTCGCAGGCACCTGGCAACAGAAGCCTGCACTTTTATTTCCCCAAGTTTCGCAGGGCCCGAACGTGGTTCGAACCCGTGCCGACAGCGGGTCCGCGCCGGTCGAAAATCTGCCCCGAATAATGGCGCGCGGTCTTTCGTTTTTCACCGAATCCCCTATGCTTTCGGAACCAGCCAAGGGGAACGTGATGGCGCGCGAAATCGACTACGGAAACCTGATGCACGACGCGATGCGGGGTCTGATCCGCAAGGTTCTGGACGATGTGGCCGAAAACGGCCTGCCGGGCGCGCATCACTTCTTCATTTCCTTCGACACGCGCCATCCCGGCGTGAAACTCGCCGACTGGCTGGCCGAGCGGTATCCCAAGGACATGACCATTGTGCTGCAGCACTGGTTCGAGGATCTGGAGGTGGATGACGACGGGTTCAGCGTCACGCTCAACTTCGGCGATTCGCCCGAGCGTCTGCATGTGCCGTTCGATGCGATTCGCACCTTTGTCGACCCTTCGGTGGAATTCGGGCTGCGATTCGAGGCGACCGAAGACGAATTGGACGAGGAAGGCGACGCTCAGGTGGAACCGGACGAAGCCGAAGAGGCACCGGCCAGCCACGCCGATGCCGAGATCGTGCCGTTGGACAAGTTCCGGAAATAGCCGGCGCTATTGCCGTTCCAGAAAGGCGGTGACCGAGCGCATCATCTCGCCGTTCCGGAACCGCTTGAATTCCAGCTGCAGACCGCCATCGGCCAAGGTGCGGTCGTATTGCTGCAATTCATAGCCGCCCATGTCATCGATGAACAATGAATAGACGGTCAGCGTCTTGCCCATGATCCGCGCCCAGACGAAGGGTTCGCCCTTCATCGGATCAAGCGGCACCTCGTGTCCGAACACGTTGCGTCGCATCGCCGCGGAATAGATCCAGTGGCGGTCGGTGGGCAGGAATTCGATCTCGTAGGTCTTCTGCTTGGTTCTGCCCTCGGCCTTGTAGGTGATCGTGGTCCATTTGACGGAAAACCCGTCTTCTGTTTCCCGAATTCTCACGCTCAGATCGCGGCGCTGGGTTTCGCCGTCGGCGGTGACCATCATTGCTTCGCCGACATAGTCGCCGACAAAGTCCTCGATCGGGGCACCGTG
This sequence comes from Jhaorihella thermophila, assembly GCF_900108275.1. Taxonomy (GTDB): domain Bacteria; phylum Pseudomonadota; class Alphaproteobacteria; order Rhodobacterales; family Rhodobacteraceae; genus Jhaorihella; species Jhaorihella thermophila. The sequence continues at coordinate 30,556 of NZ_FNVD01000014.1, read as the reverse complement.
CCTTGATGATGCGGGCGAGAACCAGCCCGACAGCAGGATGAGCGTCAGCGCGATCAGAGGGATCAGCCGGAGCGGGATGGCGTTCAGGCCGAATCGTGCGTTGGGCTGCATTTGGGTTTCCTCTTCCCTTGACCCCCGGGGCAAATGCCGACCGATCAGAGTGTCATCTTACAGCCTGGCGGTTGCGCGGCAATGGCGCATATGGGCGCGTGCCGCGATCGTGAAACGGTCGGCCTGCGCCGAACTGGCCGATTGCGCCGTAGCGCCGGCGCCGCTAAACGGCATGCGACTGCATGCACGGCTTATCAGGACGGAGTGACAGATGGCTCAGACCCGCACCGAAACCGACAGCTTCGGCCCGCTCGAAGTTCCGGCAGACAAGTATTGGGGCGCGCAGACCCAGCGCAGCCTGATGAACTTTCCCATCGGGTGGGAAAAACAGCCGGTGCCGATCATCCGCGCGCTGGGCGTCATCAAGAAGGCCTGCGCCATGGCCAACAAGGCCAATGGCAAGCTGGATCCCAAGGTCGCGGATGCCATCATCCAGGCCGCCGGCGAGGTGATCGAGGGCAAGTTCGATGACAACTTTCCGCTGGTGGTGTGGCAGACCGGGTCCGGCACCCAGTCCAACATGAACGCCAACGAGGTGATCGCCAACCGCGCGATCGAGATCCTGGGCGGCGTGATCGGATCCAAGGATCCGGTGCACCCCAACGACCACGTCAACATGGGCCAGTCGTCCAACGACACCTTCCCCACCGCGATGCACATCGCCACCGCGCAGCTGACCCACGACGTGCTGCTGCCGGGGCTGAAGACGCTGCTGGCGGGGCTCGAGGCCAAACAGCAAGAGTTCAAGGACATCATCAAGATCGGCCGCACCCATACCCAGGACGCCACGCCGCTGACTCTGGGGCAGGAGTTTTCGGGCTATGCCCATCAGGTGCGGCAGGGCATCGCGCGGGTCGAGATGGCGCTGGGCGGGATCTACGAGCTTGCCCAGGGCGGCACCGCGGTCGGCACCGGGCTCAACACGGTCAAGGGCTGGGATACCACCGTTGCCGCCAACATCGCCGAGATCACCGGCCTGCCCTTCGTCACCGCGCCCAACAAGTTCGAGGCGCTCGCCGCCCATGATGCGATGGTGTTCATGTCCGGCGCGCTGAAGACGGTGGCCGGGTCGCTCTACAAGATCGCCAACGACATCCGCTTCCTCGGCTCCGGCCCGCGCTCGGGTCTGGGCGAGCTGATCCTGCCCGAGAACGAACCGGGCAGCTCGATCATGCCGGGAAAGGTCAACCCGACCCAGTGCGAGGCGATGACCCAGGTCTGTGCCCATGTGATGGGCAATGACGCGGCGATCGGCTTTGCCGGCAGCCAGGGCCATTTCGAACTGAACGTCTACAACCCGATGATGGCCTACAACCTGCTGCAGTCGATCCAGCTTCTGGGCGACGTCTCCGACAGCTTTACCAAGCGGCTGCTGAACGGGCTGAAGGCCAACGAAGAGCGGATCGAGAAGCTGATGCGCGAAAGCCTGATGCTGGTCACGGCGCTGGCGCCCGAAATCGGCTATGACAAGGCCACGATCGTTGCCAAGACCGCGCACAAGAACGGCACCACCCTGCGCGAAGAGGCGGTCCGGCTGGGTTTCGTGGACGAGGAAACCTTTGATCGTGTGGTTCGCCCCGAACAGATGATCGGCCCCAGGGACGCCTGATCGCCGCGCCGCGCGATCGTTGACGCAAGGCCGCCGGGGGTAATCCGGCGGCCTTTTCTTTGCGGTTGATCGCCCTGCGCCGCGCCGCTAGCGTTGGCCCCAGATCCCGACCGAGGCCGCCCATGACCGCCCGCATCGTCAATCTTCGCACCGTCCGCAAGCAGCGCATCCGCGCCGAGAAAAAGGCCCGCGCGGACGAGAACGCCGCAAGGTTCGGTCGCACCCGCGCCCAACGTGAACTCGAGCGGGCCGAGGAGGAGAAGGCCCGTCGGCATCTCGACCGGCACCGCAAGGATGACGACGGCGCATGAGCAGCCGCCCGGTCAAGCGGTCGCTGACCCTGCGCGGGCACCGCACCAGCGTATCGCTGGAGGACGCGTTCTGGACCGCCTTCCGTGAGATCGCGGCGGCTCAGGGCAAGCCCCTGAATCAGTTGGCCGCCGAGATCGACGAGGCGCGCGGCGTCGAGTCGGGACTCGCCTCGGCGATCCGGGTCTATGTGCTGAACTGGTATCGCGGCCGGGCCGGATGACGCGGGCGGACCGGAAATTGCCGCTGACCGCCTTTCGTTTCCCGCGCAGGCGCATATGTTCGTCGCACGCGCGAACGAACAGGACCGGGACATGACCGCCGAGAACACGCAGGATCCTCTTGTCATCTTTACCCCGTCGGGCAAACGCGGGCGTTTCCCCAAGGGCACGCCGATCCTGACCGCGGCCCGGCAGCTGGGCGTGGACCTTGACAGTGTCTGCGGCGGGCGGGGGATCTGTTCCAAATGTCAGGTGCAGCCGCAGTTCGGCGAGTTCCCCAAGCACGGGGTTACGGTGACGCCGGATGCGCTGAGCGAATGGAACAAGGTCGAACAGCGCTACAAGGACAAGCGCGGGATGAAGGAGGGCCGGCGGCTGGGCTGTCAGGCCACTGTGCAAGGCGACGTGGTGATCGACGTGCCGCCCGAAAGCCAGGTGCATCGACAGGTGGTTCGCAAGGAGGCGACCGCGCGGGCGATCACCATGGACCCGGCCACGCATCTCTATTTCGTCGAAGTAGCCGAACCGGACATGCACGAACCCACCGGCGATCTGGAACGGCTGGCCGTCGCGCTGCGCGATCAATGGGGGATAGAGAAGGTTACGGCGAACCTGTCGATCCTGTCGCGCCTGCAACCCGTTCTGCGCAAGGGCAAGTGGCAGGTCACCGTGGCGCTGAACAAGGATCACCGCGACGACGCGGCGCGGATCGTGGAAATATGGCCCGGCCTGACCGAGGACCGGATCTACGGCCTTGCCATCGACCTGGGCTCGACCACCATCGCCGCGCATCTGACCGACCTGCGCAATGGCGAGGTCAAGGTGTCCTCGGGCGTGATGAACCCGCAGATCCGCTTTGGCGAAGACCTGATGAGCCGGGTTTCATACGCGATGATGAACCCCGGCGGCGCGGCCGAGATGACCAATGCCGTGCGCAACGCGATCAACGGGTTGACCGAGGCGATCGCGACCGAGGCCGGCATCCGGCCGTTCCAGATCCTCGAGGCAGTGTTCGTCTGCAACCCGGTGATGCATCACCTGCTGCTGGGGCTCGATCCGGTGGAGCTGGGGCAGGCCCCCTTTGCGCTGGCCACGTCGGAGTCGGTGACGCTGGATGCGCGCGACCTCGACCTGACGGTGATGAACGAAAACGCCCGTGTCTATGTCCTGCCCTGCATCGCGGGGCATGTGGGGGCGGACGCCGCCGCCGTTGCGTTGGCCGAAGAGCCGAACAAGTCCGATGATCTGGTGCTGATCGTGGATGTGGGCACCAATGCCGAGATCCAGCTGGGCCGCAAGGGGCGGGTGCTGGCCTGTTCCTCGCCCACCGGCCCGGCCTTCGAGGGCGCGCAGATTTCCAGCGGCCAGCGCGCCGCACCCGGCGCGATCGAGCGGATCGAGATCGACCCGGTGACCAAGGAACCCCGGTTCCGCGTGATCGGCTGTGACCTCTGGTCCGACGAGGAAGGTTTTGCGCAGGCCGTCGCCGCGACCGGCATCACCGGCATCTGCGGGTCGGGCATCATCGAGGCCGTGGCCGAGATGCGCATGGCCGGGATCCTGGACGAAAGCGGTCTGATCGGCTCGGCCGAGCAGGTGGGCACGCCGCGCTGCATCCCGGAAGGCCGGACGCACTCCTACCTGATCCACGACGCCAGCGCGACCGGCGGCCCGCGCATCGCCGTGACCCAGGGCGACATCCGCGCCATCCAGCTGGCCAAGTCGGCGCTTTATGCCGGCGCGCGGCTCTTGATGGATGAAATGGGGGTGGACCGGGTGGACCGCGTGGTGCTGGCCGGCGCGTTCGGCGCGCATATCTCGACCAGGCACGCGATGGTGCTGGGGATGATCCCCGACTGTCCGCTGGACAAGGTCACCAGCGCCGGCAACGCCGCCGGCACGGGCGCGCGGATTGCGCTGTGCAATATCGGCGCGCGGGCCGAGATCGAGCGCGTGGTGCGCGAAATCACCAAGGTCGAAACCGCGATCGAGCCGCGGTTTCAGGAGCATTTCGTCGCCGCCAACGCAATTCCGCACAAGACCGACCCGTTCCCGGAGCTGGCCAAGGTCGTGACCCTGCCGAACGTGTCCTTCAACACCGGCGGAGGCGAAGGCGCCACGGGCGGCCGCAGACGCCGGCGTCGGGGCTAGGGGCGGTCAGTCCTCGGACCAGATGCAGCGGTCGAAATCGTGGTATTCGACCAGAACCTGCGTCCGGCCGGGCCGGGTGAGCCGCGAGCAGCCTTCGATCTCGTCGATGTCGGTGAACGCGCCGACCATGCCGTTGCCGGTTGCGGGCCGTTTGGCCCGACTGCACAGCGCCTTGCCGGGTGCGACTTCTGCCGCCGCGCGCGTGCCGTCGGGGGCCTCGGCCACGAGCAAGAGCGGCCGGGACGTGGCGTTAAGGATGCAGACCGCATGGCCCGCAGTTCCGGCCCGGCCGTCCGTTGCGGGCCAAAGCGCCAGAACGCACATGAGGATCGGGACAAGTCGCGCCATGCCGGCCCCACTGTTTCGTTCCGCGAGTGCTTGACGAAAGCATTCCCGCCAGCGGGGGGTAAGTCCATTCACGCTTATGCACGAACCGATCTCGGCAAGGTGAGCGGCTTTGATTTCCTCGTGCTCGGGGGGCGGGGCCAGGCTGGCGGCGTCAACGACAAGGCACAAGGGAGATCGAAGACGAAACGACTTGCGACGGCCGCGGTTCTGGCGCTCTGTTCGGTCGGGTTGGCATTCGCAGACGGGATGCCGCCCTTTGGCAGTGACGATGACGCGGCCTATGCGGCGAAGATCTGGGCGGCGATGGAGTCGCTCAACCTGGCCGGCGACAATGCGATATGCGCGCTGCCCTATGAAGGCACCGATCCGCACGGCATGATGCTGGAAACCTTCTATACGAAGGCGACCATCGACGGGCATACCGGCGATCTGGTCGTCAAGCGCAACTATGGTCCGGCCGGTGTCAGCGTCGAAGAGGTGCAGGCCGATCCGGCCAAGCATCTGGGTGCGATCACGGTGATGTTCCGGCGCGAGGCCGGGTTCGACCCAGAAGATCAGGACTGGTTCTGGGTGAAGTTCCTTCCCGACGGGTCGCTGGACAAGAATCCCAAGGGGATGCGGCTGGCCGGCAAGGTTGCCAAGGGCGCCGACAAGGGCTGCATCGCGTGCCATTCCGGCGCGGGCGGGGATGACTTCCTGTTCACCACCGACGCGATCAGGATGAGGTGACCCGCCGGGCCGTCCCCGACTCCATTGGCGAGGCATGGCGGTTGCGATAAAAGAAATGCCATGCGCCATCAGGGCGCGTGGCCGCGTTTGGTTGATGAAAAAATTTGACGTTGCGTCTCTGTGACCTAACTGAGTGAAGTGCCGTGGGGTCACGGAATTTCCTTTTTCCCGTGCGGTTGGAACGGTGGAAGACGGACTTACATCCGACATGTCGGCGCGCGGATCCTCCTCCCCGCGTGACGGCATGCATTTTTTAACACCCGTGAGAACGGGACAATGAAACAGAAACGTCTCCTCCCTGTCGTGGCGGCTACCGTCGCCACGGGTCTGGCCGTGCCTGCTGCGGCTGAAATGAAATACGAAAACGGCTCGGGCGGTTCGGTGGTGCTCTACGGGCAGTTCAACCCGGCCTATCAGTCGGTGGACGACGGCGTGAAGAGCTATTCGAACCTGGTGGACAACACCAACTCGAAGAGCCGGGTCGGCCTGTGGCTGCGTCAGGAAATGGCGAACGGCACGCTCAGCTTCAACTTTGAAACTGCGCTGGGGCTGCGGGCTTCGGCGGGCATGACCCAAGGTTCCAAGCCTGACTGGATCAACTGGAACCGCAAGTCGTTGCGCAAGGCGGATTTTGCCTGGGCCACCGACCAGTATGGCAAGTTCTCGTTCGGTCAAGGCAGCATGGCCAGCGACGGCATTGCCGATATCGACCTGTCCGGCACCTCCTTGGCGCAATACAACGGTATCGGCGATACGGCGGGCGGCTACAAGTTCCGCACCACCGCCGGCGCGATTTCCACCAAGACGCTGGGTTCGGCCTTTCCGTCCTTCGACGGCGGTCGCCTGGGCCGCGTTCGCTATGACACCCCGTCCTTCAGCGGGTTCAGCGTTGCGGTCTCCTACGGTGAAGATATCCTGACCGTCGGCTCCGACAAAAGCGTGACCGATATCGCGGTGCGCTATTCCGGCGAGGCCGGCAGCTTCAAGCTGCGCGGTGCTCTGGCGTATGCCGAGACCGATCCGGGCGCGGCCGCGAAGTTCCACGACACGATCGGGTCGTTCAGCGCGCTGCATGATTCGGGCTTCAACGTGACCGTCGCCCTGGGCGACCGCAGCAACAGCGGCAACTATGCCTATGGCAAGCTGGGCTATCAGGCGGACTGGTTCGCAGCCGGCAAGACGGCGCTGGCGGTTGACTACTACGACGGCGACGACATGACCGTCGCCGGGTCGCAGTCCAAGTCCTGGGGCATCGGCGCCGTTCAGAAGTTCGACAGGCAAAACGTCGAAGCCTACGTCGCCTGGCGCAACTACGAACTGAGCGAGCCGGGCACCAGCTACAAGGACGCTTCGTCGATCCTGGCCGGCGCGCGCTGGAAGTTCTGAATTCCAGCCGCTCCGGGAAAACTCAAGGCGCGTGGCGGTTTCCCGTCACGCGCCTTTTTCGGGTCCGCCGTCCCCCGGCACCCATTTGTATTCGAACCCGGTCAGCTGGTGATGTTGACGAAACCGCTCAGCTGCATGCGCAGGGCGTGACGGGTTTCCGCGTCATCGACCGGCAGTCGCATCAGCAGCGACCCGTCCACGTCGAAGACCTCGACCAAGCGGCCGTGGAAACGGGCCGATCCCAGCGAGTCATAGTCGCGGCGCAGCACCGACCGCGGGCGGCCACGCTTGTCCTTGCGCAGAACGCGCACCTCGCACCGGATCGGGTCGAAATAGGCGTCGGGACGGTTGTCCACGTGATGGACCATCAGCATGGCCAGGCCGCTGAGGAGAAAGATCAGCGACAGCCCCAGCTTCATCAGCATGAGGTCCGGGCTGAACTGCGATCCCGTCACAAGCCACATTGCCCCGGAACTGATGATCAGCGCGGTGCCGACGATCCTGAAGATTGCCGAAACGATCGGCCAGTTTGGCGCGAAGGCTATGATCAGCGGAATCGCATCCCTGTAGCTGCGTTTCGCAGGTTGAAGATCGGGCAGCCTGACCTGCTCCTGCATCATGATTTCGCCCGTTGCGGCCATTTTGGTCGCTCCTGTCCCGATTTTGACGCGGCCTTTTGGCCGTCTGTTCACATGATCGCTGACAAAACGTCAGGATTTGGGCAAGGACGCGGAAATTGGCGGGCAGAACGGTCGCCTGGGCCACAGCGCGGTGATGCCCCCCTTGCCCCGGACGCGAATCCGTGTATACGAGGCCATCCTTTCGCAAACCATGTGAACCGCGCATCCCTCGTGGCGGGGCCGCGAAAGGACTGGCCCCACCTTTGAAATGCGCCTTGACAGAAACAGGAGTGCACATGCCGCTTTACGAGCATGTAATGATCGCGCGTCAGGACCTGTCCAACGCGCAGGCCGAAGGGCTCATCGAACATTTCGGCGCGATTCTCGCCGACAACGGCGGCAAGGTCGTTGACAGCGAATACTGGGGCCTCAAGACGATGGCCTACAAGATCAACAAGAACCGCAAGGGCCACTATGCCTTCATGAAGACCGACGCCCCGGCGCCGGCCGTGCAGGAGATGGAGCGCCTGATGCGCCTGCACGAGGACGTGATGCGCGTGCTGACCGTCAAGGTGGACGAGCACGAAGAAGGCCCGTCGGTCCAGATGCAGAAGCGCGACGACCGCGACGGTCGCCGCGACCGCCGTTGATCCCCGCCCGAAGGAAAGGAGCCTGACCCATGGCCGCAAAACCGTTTTTCCGCCGCCGCAAGGTTTGTCCGTTCTCGGGCGACAACGCGCCCAAGATCGACTACAAGGACACCCGCCTGCTGCAGCGCTACATCTCCGAGCGCGGCAAGATCGTGCCGTCGCGCATCACCGCCGTCTCGGCCAAGAAGCAGCGTGAACTGGCCCGTGCGATCAAGCGCGCGCGCTATCTCGCCCTGCTGCCCTATGTCGTGAAATAAGGAGGCCCCGCGATGCAAGTCATTCTTCTGGAACGTGTCGCCAAGCTGGGCCAGATGGGCGACGTCGTGGACGTCAAGCCCGGCTATGCGCGCAACTATCTGCTGCCGCAGGGCAAGGCGCTGACCGCGTCCGAGGCCAACATCCGCCGCTTTGAAGAGCAGAAGGCACAGCTGGAGGCCCGCAACCTCGAGACCCGCAAGGAAGCCGAGGCGCTGGCCGAGAAGCTGGACGGCCAGCAGTTCGTCATCATCCGCTCCGCTTCGGAATCGGGGGCGCTTTATGGTTCGGTCACGCCCCGTGACGCCGCTGCCGCCGCCACCGAGGAAGGGTTCACCATCGACCGCAAGCAGGTCGTGCTGACCGGCCCGATCAAGGAGTTGGGCCTGCACACCGTGTCCGTGGTCCTGCACCCCGAAGTCACGGTCGAGATCAAGCTGAACGTCGCCCGGTCGGCCGAAGAGGCCGAACTGCAGGCGTCGGGCAAGTCGATCCAGGAACTGGCCGCCGAGGAAGAGGCCCAGGCCGAATTCGAGATTGCCGAACTGTTCGAGGACATCGGGTCGGCCGCGTCGGAAGACGAGGAATTGGCCGCCGCCCCCGCCGAGGAGGGCAAGGAGGAGAGCAAGGAATAATCCTTGTCTGGCGCCAGGAAATCGGGGCCGCTCCTGCCGGGGCGGTCCTTTTCGTTTTGCACCCCGCCATCGGTTGGAACCCGCCGATGGGCCGTTGGGGGCCTTGCCTGTTCCGCCTGCCTGCGGCTATGCGGTGGCGGAATGGACAACGAACGGAGCCACGAGACTTGCGCGCGATTCTTGCCTGCCTGGCCCTTCTGGGTCTTGCCGCCTGCGAAACGGCCAAGGGCGCGGGGCGCGACATCGAAACCGCGGGTCATGTCATCACCAAGACGGTGAAGGACATCGAGAAGAAATTCTGACGCGGCCTCGGCAGCGCGGTCAGGGGCGCCCGCCGCCCGTCAGCCACAGGATCAGGTTCAGCACCACCGACAGAACAACCGAAACCAGGATCGCGCTGGTCACGGGAATGAAGATGCGGGTGTTTTCGCGCTCGATCACGATGTCGCCGGGCAGGCGCCCCAGCCCCAGTTTTGCGGCCAGCGGCCACAGGATCCCGGCGAGGATCAGGATCACACCCAGAACGATCAGGAAACGTGCCATGGCTTGCCCTTTCCGTGACGCTGCGGGTCACAGATAGGGCAGGGCGCGCGCCGGTGAAAGCCCCCGGCGTGTCAGGTATCCATCTTCAGGGCCGAGATGAACGCCTCTTGCGGGATGTCCACCTTGCCGAACTGGCGCATCTTCTTCTTGCCGGCCTTCTGCTTTTCCAGCAGCTTGCGTTTCCGCGTCGCGTCGCCGCCATAGCATTTCGCCGTCACGTCCTTGCGCAGGGCGCTGAGCGTTTCCCGCGCGATCACCTTGCCGCCGATCGCCGCCTGGATCGGGATCTTGAACATGTGGCGCGGGATCAGCTCCTTGAGCTTTTCCACCATCGCCCGGCCGCGCGTCTCGGCCCGGTCGCGGTGCACCATCACCGACAGCGCATCCACCGGTTCCTCGTTCACGAGGATCTGCATCTTCACCAGATTGTCGGCGCGATATCCCGTCAACTGGTAATCGAAGCTGGCATAGCCCTTGGTCACCGATTTCAGCCGGTCGTAGAAGTCGAACACCACCTCGTTCAGCGGCAGATCATAGACCACCATCGCCCGGTTGCCGGCATAAGTCAGGTCCAGCTGGATGCCGCGCCGGTCCTGGCACAGCTTCAACACATCGCCCAGATATTCGTCGGGCACGAGGATCGTCGCCTTGATGCGCGGTTCCTCGATACGGTCGATCCTGGACGGGTCGGGCATGTCGGCGGGGTTGTGCAGCTCGAACATCGAGCCGTCCTTCATGTAGATGTGATAGATCACGCTGGGCGCGGTGGTGATGAGCTCGATGTCATATTCGCGCTCGATCCGGTCGCGGATTACCTCCAGGTGCAGAAGCCCGAGGAACCCGCAGCGAAAGCCGAACCCCAGCGCGGCTGATGTTTCCATCTCGTAGGAAAAGGACGCGTCGTTCAGGGCAAGCTTCTCGATCGCAGTGCGCAGATCCTCGAACTCGGCGCTGTCCACCGGAAAGAGGCCGCAGAAAACCACCGGCTGGGCCGGCTTGAACCCCGGCAGCGGCTCGGCGCAGGGTTTGCGTTCATGGGTGATTGTGTCGCCCACGCGGGTGTCGCGAACCTGCTTGATCGAAGCGGTGATGAAGCCGATCTCGCCGGGGCCGAGTTCATCGACGCTTTCCATCTGCGGACGGAACACGCCGATCCGGTCCACCTGGTGGGTGGCGCCGGTGGACATCATGCGGATGCGGTCGCCCTTTTTCAGCACCCCGTCCATGATCCGAACCAGAACGACCACGCCCAAGTAGGAATCATACCAGCTGTCCACCAACATCGCCTTGAGCGGCGCCCCGCGGTCGCCCTTGGGTGGCGGCAGCTGGGTCACGATCGCCTCGAGCACCTCGTGGATGCCCTCGCCGGTCTTGGCGCTGACACGGATCGCGTCCGTGGCGTCGATGCCGATCACGTCCTCGATCTGTTCGGCCACCCGGTCGCAGTCGGATGCGGGCAGGTCGATCTTGTTCAGGACAGGCACGATCTCGTGATCCGCCTCGATCGCCTGATAGACATTGGCCAGCGTCTGCGCTTCGACCCCCTGCGTGCTGTCCACCACCAGAAGCGAACCTTCGACGGCACGCATGGACCGGCTTACCTCGTAGGCGAAATCCACATGGCCCGGCGTGTCGATCAGGTTCAGAACGTAGTGTTCGCCGTCATCCGCGTCATATTCGATGCGCACGGTGTTGGCCTTGATGGTGATGCCGCGTTCGCGCTCGATATCCATGCTGTCGAGCAGCTGTTCCTTCATGTCGCGGTCCTTGACCGTTCCGGTCTCTTGTATGAGCCGGTCGGCCAAGGTCGATTTCCCGTGGTCGATATGGGCGACGATCGAGAAGTTGCGGATATGCGAAAGGTCGGTCATGGCTGCGGATATGGAGGGGATCGCGCAGCCCGTCAAGCAGACTTGACCGGTGGAAATCCGGGCGGAATTTCAGGGCTTTGTCTGTGGCAGGCAAGAATTTCGCAAAGTTGAGGCGCGGACCCGTTTGCCGAAGCCGTGTCATTGGCCCCTTGGCGACTGATTCGGCGGCGAATTGAAACGGCTGCGTTTGTGGGTCATAGTGCCGGGCAAGAACGGGGGCCGGGCGGGCTCCGGCGGCCACGAGGCAAGATGGGTGCAGAAATGAATATGGTGATGGCGATTCTTGTGGGATCGGTTGCTCTGGCGGCAATGTCGGCCGCGCCCGTGTCGGCGGGGGTGATCGAACGCGCATGCCGCCAGTCGGATCGTTCGGCGGCGACGCCCGAGCTTTGCCGCTGTATCCAGAAGGTGGCGAACGGCAGCCTGAGTTTCCGCGAACGCCGCAAGGTGGCGAAATGGATCAAGGAACCGCATATGGCGCAGGAAGTCCGCCAGTCCGACCGGCGCGGGGACGAGATCCTGTGGGAACGCTACAAGGCCTTTGGCGCGCGTGTGCAGGAGGTCTGCGGCTGAACCGTGCCCCGGTGCGGGTCAAATCGTTCAGGCGGAGCGGGCAAAGCGGATGATTTCGTCGGTCAGGCAGTCAAGGCTGTCGGTCCACGCGATCCCGCCGGGCAGATCCGGGGTCAGGAGAGAGAGCTCGGTGCAGGCGATCAGGATGTGATCGCAGCCGCGGGACAGCAGGGCTTCGGTCTCGCGGGTCATGATGGACGAATCCGCGGGCGCGCCTGCCTTGACCGCGCGGATCAGGGACAGGATCGGTGCATCGTCCTGCGGAAACAGGGACGAGAGCCCGCGCGCGGCAAAGGCGGCATCGAAGACCCCGGTGAGCCGCACCGCCGGCGAAGCCAAGAGGCCGACTGTCCGCGCGCCGCGTGCGGCCAGGGCATCGGTGGTCAGCGCCAGCATGTCGAGAAACGGAAGGCGCGATGCCGCGCGGATCGCGCCTGCGTAGTGATGCGCGGAGTTGCAGGGCATGGCCAGAGCCCGCGCCCCCGCCGCCTCCAGGTCGCGGGCCATTCGCGCCAGCACGGGGGCCGGGTCCGGACCGGTTCCGTCGATCAGGGCGGCGATGCGCGAAGGCACCTGCGGGTTCTGGTGCACGATCAGCGGCACATGGTCGGCATCGTCGCGCGCAGGGGTGGCGGCCAGGACCTTCTGCATCAGCAGGATCGTGGCCTCTGGCCCCATGCCGCCGAGAATGCCGACGGGTTTCATGCCTCTGCTGTCCCGTTTCCGGTCGCGGGCGCGAGACCCGGAATCGCGCTGCGCGCGATGCCTCCGGCGGGAGTATTTGGCGCAAGATGAAGGGGCGGGGTCATGCTTTGGCCGCCACGTCGAATTCGTGGGTATAGCCGGTCAGGGCGATCGCGCCGCCGGTATGCAGGAAAACCACGCGTTCGCCCTTGGAGAAGTGGCCCTTGCGGATGAGGTCGATGAGACCCGCCCCGCCCTTGCCGGAATAGACCGGGTCCAGCAGGATGGCTTCGTATCGGGCGAAGAGGTCGATGGCTTCGAGCGTGCTTTCGGCGGGCATCCCGTAGCCGGGGCCGACATAATCACAATTGGCGACCACGTCCTCGCGCCGGACGACGCCGGGGCAGCCGAGTTTCTCGGCGGTGCGGGCGGCGAGGGCGAAAACGTTTTCCTCTTGCTTTTCCTTCGGCGCGCGCACGCCGATGCCGAGCACCGGGATCCCGGCATTCATCGCGCAAAGTCCCGTGACCAGCCCCGCCTGCGTGCCGGCCGAGCCGGTGGCGTGGACGATGTGGTCCACGTTCAGGCCGAGATCGACCAATTGGCCGAGGAGTTCCAGCGCGCAGTTGACATAGCCGAGCGCCCCGGTGGGATTGGAGCCGCCGCCGGGAATGGCATAGGCATTGCGGCACTCGGCGCGGAACCTGTCGGCCACGACATCGAGTTCGGCGTTCATGTCCAGTCCCGGTCCGCGATGTTCGACGGTTGCCCCATGCAGGACGTCCAGCAGGACATTGCCGTTGTAGCGGTAGTTTTCGTGGTCGTAGCCGGTGCGGTCCTCGAGCAGCAGGTGACAGTCCATCCCCAGCCGCGCCGCCGCGGCGGCGGTCTGGCGGCAGTGGTTGGATTGCGTCGCGCCCTGCGTCAGCACGATGTCGGCGCCTTGCTTCTGCGCCTCGGCCATCAGGAATTCCAGTTTGCGCGTCTTGTTGCCGCCGGTCGAAAGCCCCGTGCAGTCATCGCGCTTGATCCAGATTTCCGGGCCGCCGAGCGCCTCGGACAGGCGCGGGAGCGGTTCGAGCGGGGTCGGCAGGTGGCCGAGCCGGATACGGGGGAACTTGGCGAGGTTCATGCCTTGTCCTTTCAATTTGCGGCGCGCCTTGCCTGCGCGCGCAGTCTGTCGAGCCGAATATCGGCGGTGCGGGCGTGGCCTTCCATGCCTTCGGCCCGGCTGATCGTGGCGGTGGCACGGGCCAGGTCGGGCAGGGCGGGGTCGTCCACGCGCTGCCAGGTCACGGTCTTGAGGAACTTGTGCACGCTAAGCCCGCCGGTGTAGCGGGCCGCGCCCGAGGTGGGCAGAACGTGGTTCGGGCCGGACGCCTTGTCGCCAAAGGCGACGGTGGCGGACGCGCCGAGAAACAGCGAGCCGTAGGCGCGCAGCCGCGTTCTCCACCAGTCGAGGTCGGCGGCCTGCACATGCAGGTGTTCGGGGGCGTAGGCATCGGCGGTCGCGGCCATTTCCTCGCGGTCGGCGCAGAGCATGACTTCGCCCAGCGCGTCCCAGGCTGCCTGGGCCTGGCCCCGGTTGGGGTCGGGCAGTTCGGCGATGCAGCGGGGCACGAGGCGCAGAACCTCGCTTGCCAGCGCGCGGTCGTCGGTGGCCAGCCAGACGGGCGAGTTGTAGCCGTGTTCGGCCTGGCCGGCGAGATCCCACGCGACGGTGAGCGGGTCGGCGGTGGCGTCGGCGAGGATCATCGAATCGGTCGGGCCGGCAAACATGTCGATGCCCACGGGGCCGAACAGTTGCCGCTTGGCTTCGGCCACGAACTGGTTGCCGGGACCGACCAGGATGTCGGCGGGCGGTCCGCCGAACAGGCCATAGGCCAACGCGGCCACGCCCTGAACCCCGCCCAGGCAGAGGATCCGGTCGGCGCCGGCCAGCGACATTGCATAGAGCACTGCAGGGTGAATCCCGTTTTCGTCGCGCGGCGGGGCGCAGGCGATCACGTTGGGCACGCCGGCGGCGCGGGCGGTGGTGATGGTCATCAGCGCCGAGGCGATGTGCGCATACCGCCCGCCCGGCACATAGGCGCCGGCCGTGGTCAGCGGGATCTGCCTTTGCCCTGCAAACAGGCCCGGGCGCAGTTCGACCTCGATATCCTGCGCCGTCGCTCGCTGGGCTTTGGCAAAGCGCCGGATGTTGTCGTGGGCATAGCCGATGGCATCCTTGAGATCGGCCGGCACCTGTTCGGCGGCTGCGGCGATCGTGGCATCGTCCACCACGATCTCTCCGCGCCAGCCATCAAGCCGTCTGGCATAGTCCCGCGCGGCGGCTTCGCCCTGATTCTTGAGGCAGGCCAGCATGACCTGCACGACGTCGGCAGCGTCGCCTTTCGGGTTCGGCGGTAGTCCGGTGGCTTTCTTCAGGTGCTCGACGGGCATGGATGACCTCGCTTGCGGGGGCTTGACGGGGCTTGACCGGTGCGGCCCGGAGTTTCAAAAAAGTTGAAACTGCAGGAGGCCGGCAAATGCTGATGAAAGGTGTGACCTTGCGCGGGCTGGAAGTGTTCGAGGCGCTGGCGCGGACCGGCTCGGTGGCGCAGGCGGCCGAGATTACGGGGCTCAGCCAGCCGGCGGTGTCGCAGCAGATGCGCAACCTCGAAGCCGCACTGGGTGTCGAGCTGGTCGATCACGGCCGCCGTCCGATGCGCCTGACCCCGGCGGGGCGCAGTTTTCTGGCGCGGACGCGCAAGGTTCTGTCCGAACTGCGTCTGGCGCAAAGCGAACTGACCGTGATGGACCTGAGCAATCTCAGCACGCTGTCCATCGGGCTGATCGACGATTTCGACAATGATCTGACACCCCGGCTGGCGACCATTCTGGCCGACAGCCTGACCCGCTGCCGGTTCACGCTGACGACCGCGCCCAGCCACGAAATTTCCAAGGCGATCAAGGAGGGCAACCTGCATGTCGCCGTGGCCGCCAGCACGGGCGAGGTTCTGGAGGGCGTGGTCGAATATCCCCTGGTGCGCGATCCCTTCATCCTTGTCGCGCCCAAGGGAGAGGTGAGCGACCGACAGCATGTCCTGCGGGATCTCGCGGCGCTGCCGTTCCTGCGCTACTCGGCCGAACAGCTCATCAGCCGACAGATCGAAACGCACCTGTCGCGGCAGAAACTGGATTTCGAGGACCGGTTCCAGATCGGCAGCCATCTTGCGCTGATGGCGATGGTGGCACGGCGGCTGGGCTGGGCGATCACCACGGGGCTTGGCTATATGCGGGCCGAGCGGTTCCATGATCAGATCGACGCCTTTGCCCTGCCCGGCGCGGCCTTTTCGCGAACGATTTCGTTGTTCGCTGGCGCGGACTGGAGCGACCGAGTGCCGCGCGAGATCGCCAATGCAATGCGGCAGCTGCTGCGCAGCCAGATGCTCGATCCGGCCGTGTCGCGCCTGCCTTGGCTGGAGGGCCACTTGCGCCTGGTTGACGGCTGACCGGATCAGCTGAAAAAGCCGGGGGCCGTCGATTGGGGTGTCGATCAGGGGCATGGCGCGCTCTTGGGAAAGGGATTGCTTCATCCCTTTCCGCAGGAAGCCATCCGCGCAAGCCCGGCCCTGCGAGATTTCGCAAGAAATTCCCGGAGTTTCGGGTTTTCTTAAATCTTGAAGGCGGCGCCGGCGAGGATCGCCTGTCGCAGTCCTTTCGCGGCGCGTTCGATGAGATCCAGCGCGCCGTCGAAATCGCGCGTGTAATAGGGGTCGGGCACCTCCGTGGCGCCGGTTTCGGGGGCGAAATCCGTGAACAGGCGGACAGGGGTTTGTGACCGGGCCGGGCGCAGCCGCTCAATGCGGTCGATATTGCCGCGATCCATTCCCAGGATCAGGTCGAAGCGATCGAAGTCCGGGGCCACGAACTGCCGGGCGCGCAGGTCCGAGATGTCGTAGCCGCGGGCACGGGCGGCGGCCTGCATCGGGCCATAGGGTGGTTCGCCCACATGCCAGTCCGAGGTGCCGGCGCTGTCGGTCACGGCCTCGGGCATCAGGGCGCGGAACACGCCTTCGGCGGCGGGCGAGCGGCAGATATTGCCAAGGCAGACGAACAGAATCCGGGTGGTCATGGGCGGCTCCTTTCGGCAAGGTTCTCTATCGCAAGGAGGGGACATGGAAAAGATCGTCATACTGACTGGCGCCGGCATCTCGGCCGAAAGCGGTCTGGGCACGTTCCGCGATGCAGGAGGGTTGTGGACGCAATACCGGATCGAGGACGTGGCCACGCCCGAAGGCTTTGCCCGCAACCCCGCGTTGGTGCAGGAATTCTACAACGTCCGGCGCGTCAAGGCGGCGCAGGCCGAACCGAACGCGGCGCACCGCGCGCTGGCCCGGCTGCAGCGTGACTGGCCGGGCGAGGTGGTGATCGTGACGCAGAACGTGGACGCGCTGCACGAAAAGGCGGGCGCGTCGGGCGTGATCCACATGCACGGGGAACTGGCGGGCGCGCTGTGCGCCGTGTGCGGGCATCGCTGGCGCGCGCCGGAGGAGATGGCGGTCGGCGAGCCCTGCCCGTCCTGCGGCGCCGCGGCCGGGCGGCCCGACGTGGTCTGGTTCGGCGAGATGCCCTATCACATGGACAGGATCTATCGTCATCTGGCCGAGGCCGACATTTTTGCCGCGATCGGCACCTCGGGGCAGGTCTATCCGGCGGCGGCCTTCGTGCACGAGGCCGCGGCGGCGGGGGCGCATACGGTGGAACTGAATCTGGAGCCGTCCGAAGTCAGCGCCGCCTTTGCCGAGCGGTTCCTTGGGCCTGCCACGCAGGTCGTGCCGGACTGGGTGGAGATGCTCTTGGCGCGGGCCGAAGGGTAGGGGCCGGCCGTGCGGCGGCCGGCCCGTGGAGGCTTCAGTTATCCGTGTTCTGCATCTGGCCGTGGTTGTGTTGCATGGCCATGCCGGGCTTTCGGGTCAGGTCCACGGGGACTTCGATCTGCACCTCTCCGGCCTTTTCAAAGACCAGCGTCAGCGGGATCCTGTCGCCCTGTTCCAGGGGTTTCCTGAGGCCGAGGAACATGACGTGATCGCCGCCGCGGGCCAGCGCATGCATGCCGCCGGCCGGGATGGGGAAGCCGTCCTCGACCTCTTGCATCTTCATCACGCCGTCGCCGGTCGCGACATGGGTGTGCAGCTCGACCCGATCGGCGATGTCCGAACGGGCCTCGATCAGGCGGTCGTCCTGGTCGGTGTGATTCATGATGACCATGAAGGCCGCACCGGTCTTGGACATTTTCATCGAAGCGCGCGCATAGGCATCCTGAATCATGATGCCGGTGGTATCCGCCCAGGCGGGCAGGGCAAGGGTGATGGCGGCCGCGGCCGCGCAGGCAAGCGTCTTGAGGGACATGGTCCGTCTCCTGTCTGAATGGTCTGTGGGTTGTGCAGGACGAAAGGTCAGACAGGGCGGGGCGGGCCGCGCGCGTTGGGCGCCGGGAGGGGGCGCGGCACCGCGAAGCGCGCCGGTTCCGGCGGCATCGGCGCGGGACGCAATTGCGCCGGCACCGCCGTTTCGGGCGGCAGCATCGCGTCGCCGATGAGGTGGAGGGCGAAATCCGGGCAATAATGCGGGGGCTGGATCGGTTGGCCGTCCTCATCCACGAAGACGATGACCGGGCCGGTCCCGGTGCAGAGCACGATCTGCCCGGCCGCCCCGGCATTTCCGCGCGCCATCGCCAGCGCCTGGCCGGTGACGACCAGCAGCAGCGCCAGAGCGAGCGCGAAATGGATTCGGAAACTCGGCCGCATGTCGGAGTCGTTTTGGCCCGGATTCGCTGCGGCTTCAACCGCAAACGCCAACAGCCCCGCGCGGGCGGCGCGGGGCTGGTTGACAACCGCGGATGCGGCGAAAGGCGATCAGGCCGTGGCCTGGGCCTTGGCGATCTCTTTTTTGATCTTCAGCGCGTTGGGCGAGAGGTCCTCGTCCTTGGCCTTGGCCAGAAACGCATCCAGCCCGCCTCGGTGATCGACGCTGCGCAGCGCGGCCGAGGAGATCCGCAGCTTGAACGAACGGCCCAGCGTTTCGGATTGCAGGGTCACCTCGTTCAGGTTCGGCAGGAACCGGCGCTTGGTCTTGTTGTGGGCGTGGCTGACATTGTTGCCAGTCATCGGGCCTTTACCGGTCAGTTCGCAACGGCGCGACATGTGTCTCTTCCTTCATCTCTGCTGGCCGGCCGCTCCTGTCGCGGGAACAGGGGTGCCCTTGCCAAATGAACAGGGGCGCCGCCTTCGGCCGCGCCCGGAAACTCGTGGGCAGCGTTTAGGCGGAATCGGGCGGCGGGTCAAGCCGGGGAGGGCGGTTTTTGTCGCAGGCGTCGGCGGGGAATGGCCCTGCGGGCCATGCCTTCGGCGAGGGTATTTGGAACCAGAAAGAAGCAGGGGGGCGGTCAGAGGCCGACCATGCGGCGGATATCGGCGGGGGCGGCGCCTTCGGCGCGGTATTTCGCGATGGCGCGCGCGTCATCGCGTTTGGCCAGTCGGCGGCCCGCGTCGTCGCGGATCAGCCGGTGGTGGTGGTAGGTCGGGACGGGCAGGCCCAGCAGGGTTTGCAGCAGAACGTGGATGCGGGTGGCGTCGAACAGGTCTTCGCCGCGCACGACATGGGTGACGTTCTGGGCGGTGTCGTCCACCACCACCGAGAGGTGGTAGGACGTGCCCATGCCGCGTCTGGCCAGCACGATGTCGCCAACCGCGCGAATGAGGTGGCCGGGGTCGAGGCGGTGGGTGCCCTCGTGGCGCGGGCCGGTTTCGGTGAACGCGGTGTCGGGCAGCGCCGCCGTGGCCCGGGCCATGTCGAGCCGGATCACGTCGCCGCCGCGCATCTCGCTCATCGGGCGCGCGCGGCAGGTGCCGGGATAGATGCGCCCGTCCGGGCCGAATTGCGGTACGCCTTCCTGCGGGGCGGAGGCGGCGGCCTCGATATCCGCCCGCCGGCAGGAACAGGGGTAGGTGAGTCCCATGTCCGTCAGCCGGTCGAGCGCGGCCCGGTAGGCGGGCAGGCGGTCGGACTGGCGCATCACCGGTTCCGGCCAGTCGAGCCCGAGCCAGTGCAGGTCGTCGAAGATCCGTGCCTCCCATTCCGGGCGGCTGCGGGTGCGGTCTATGTCCTCGATTCGCAGCAGAAAAACGCCGCCTGCCGCGCGTGCCATGTCATGGGCCAGCATGGCCGAATAGGCATGGCCCAGATGCAGCGGCCCGGTGGGCGAGGGGGCGAACCGCGTGACGAAGCGCACCCGAGGCCCCAACCCTGTCAGGCCGCGTCCAGCGCCGCCGCGCCGAGCCAGTCAAGCCACGCCGCCTTGGCGCGGTCGGTATAGGCCTTGTACCGGTCCTTGCGGCCGCGGCGGCCGCCCTTGAGACCCTCGACCGGGCGGAACAGGCCGAAATTGACATTCATCGGCTGAAATGTCTTTGCCTCGGCCCCGCCGGTGATGTGGTGAATCAGTGCGCCCATTGCGCTGTCCTGTGGGATATCGGGCAGCGGGCGGCCCAGGATTTCGGCGGCGGCCATGCGGCCCGCCAAGAGGCCCATCGCGGCGCTTTCGACATAGCCCTCGACACCGGTGATCTGGCCGGCAAAGCGGATGTTGGGGCGCGACTTCAGCCGCATCTGCGAATCCAGAAGCGTCGGCGAATTGATGAAGCTGTTGCGGTGGATCCCGCCCAGCCGGGCAAAGCGCGCGTTTTCCAGCCCCGGGATCATCCGGAACACCTGCGTCTGGGCGCCGTATTTCATTTTCGTCTGGAAACCGACGATGTTGTAGAGCGTGCCCAGCTTGTTGTCGCGGCGCAGCTGGACTACGGCGTAGGGTTTCACGTCTGGCTGGTGCGGGTTGGTCAAGCCGACGGGTTTCATCGGCCCGTGGCGCAGCGTGTCGCGGCCGCGCTCGGCCATCACCTCGATCGGCAGGCAGCCGTCGAAATATGGGGTGGGATTGGGTGCGGAAGTCTCTTCGCCTTCGTGGAACTCGGTCTTGTCGGCGGCCAGAAGTGCGTCGATGAACGCCTCGTACTGGTCGCGGTCCATCGGGCAATTGACATAGGCGGTGCGCTCTTCCTCTGTCTCGCCCTTGTCATAGCGCGATTGCCGCCAGGCCACCGACATGTCGATGCTGTCGGCATAGACGATCGGCGCGATGGCGTCGAAGAAGGCCAGCGATTCGGCGCCTGTTGCGCGCCGGATCGCTTCGCCCAGCGCGGGCGAGGTCAGCGGGCCGGTGGCGAAGATCCAGTGGCCGGTGTCGGGCAGATCCGTCACCTCTTCGGTGGACAGCGACACGTTGGGATGGGTGCGCAGGCGCTCGGTCACCATCTGCGAGAACGGTTCACGGTCCACGGCCAGCGCGCCGCCGGCGGGCAGGCGATGTGCGTCGGCAGCCTGCATGATGAGGCTACCGGCCTTACGCATCTCCCAGTGCAGAAGGCCCACCGCGTTCTGTTCGTCGTCGTCCGAACGGAACGAGTTGGAGCAGACCATTTCGGCCAGCTTGTCGGTGCGGTGGGCGAAGGTTCCCACCTTGGGGCGCATTTCGTGGATGACCACGTTGATGCCCGCTCTTGCGGCCTGCCAAGCGGCTTCGGACCCGGCCATGCCGCCGCCGACGATGTGCAATGTTTCTGTCATGCGCTGCCAGATAGGGCAGGCGGGCCCGTCGCGCAACCTGCGACTAGAATTCGTCCCGGCGCGGGTGCAGCACCAGCCAAAGAAGCGCTCCTCCGGCGAGGAACAGGAACGGCGCCATCGCCATGTTGACGGCGGTCCAGCCTTGCTGCGCCGTGCCGCCCGAACAGTTCATCAACCCGCCCGAGGCCAGCGAGGCGAAGGTCACGCCGCCGAACACCAGAAGGTCGTTCAGCCCCTGCACCCGGCCCCGTTCATGCGGTTCGTGCGCGCCGGCCAGCATCGTGGTGGCGCCGATGAAGCCGAAGTTCCAGCCGATCCCCAGCAGGATCAGCGCGACGAAGAAATTGGTCAGTTCCACCCCCTGCAGGGCCACCGCCCCTGCCGCGGCGAGGATGAACAGCCCCGCCCCCATGATCCGTTCGACTCCGAACCGCGCGATCAGGTGGCCGGTGAAGAAGGACGGCGCATACATCGCCAGCACATGGCCGGTGACCACATGGCTTGCGTCCGGCACGCCGAAGCCGCAGCCCACCACTGCAAGCGGGGTCGAGGTCATCACCAGGTTCATCAGCGCGTAGGACACCATGCCCACGATGATCGCCACCGCAATCCTGGGCGTGGTGATGAGTTCCCACCGGGTGCGGCCCCGTGGGGTGCCTTCGGGCGCGGGGGGCAATTTGGGGATGTCGAGCAGGGTGAAAAGAAGGATTCCGCCAAGGTTCAGCCCGATCGCGGTGGCATAGACCGGAAAGAACCGCATCACCGATGCGTCCGCCGTGCCGCCGGTCAGCCAAGCCACGATCTGCGGGCCGATGATTGCCGACAGCAACCCGCCCGCCATGACATAGGAGATCGCCTTGGGTCGGAACCGGTCGGATGCGGTGTCGGCCGCGGCAAAGCGATAGAAACCGTGCGCCGACATGTAGACGCCGGTCAGGTAGGCGCCAAGGACGAAGACCCAGAAGCTTTCGATCGTCAGGGCATAGGCCGCCACGGCCGCGCCGATCGCGCCGCCCGTGGCGCCGACCATGAAGCCCGGTTTGCGCCCGATTCGCTGCATCAGCGGGCTGAGCCACGGCGCCGTGGTCATCGACCCGAACACGATCAGCGAAATCGGCAGGGTGGCGAGGCAGGCACTCGGCGCCAGCTGCTGGCCCGCCAGCCCCGCGATCACGAAGAACATCGGAAGCTGTGCGCCCACCAGTGCCTGCGCGGCCACCAGAACGGCGACATTGCGCTTTGCCTTGCGGTCGTCGGCGAGCGGGTTGGTATCGGTCACGGCGGTCATGACGTCTGCCTATCCCTGAATGTGTTAACATGCAATGCGGTTGCCACGCCTGCGGCGTGGCGTCAGCATGGGCGTGGAACGAAAAATGCGGGGGTAGCTGTGGCCGTCGGACGTATCATCGAAACTCCGGCCTGTGTGGCCGAGGGGGCGGAATGGTTGGCGGACCGCGAGCCGCGCTTTGCGGCTGCGCTTGCGCAAACCGGCCCCTTGCCTCTGCGTCGGCGCGCGGACGGGTTCGAACAGCTTCTGGGGGCGATCGTGAGCCAGCAGGTTTCGGTCGCGGCGGCCGACGCGATCTGGGGGCGGATGCAGGCGGCGGGGTTTACGGCCCCCGAACCGATCCTGCGCGCCAGCGAGGACGAGCTGCGCGCGGCGGGGCTGAGCCGGCAGAAAATCCGTTATGCCAAGGCCTTGGCCGAAGCGGGCATCGACTATGCCGCCTTGCGCGAAATGCCCGACCGCGAGGTGGTGAAGTCGCTGGTTGCGGTTCCGGGGATCGGCGTCTGGACCGCCGAGATCTATGCCATGTTCAGCTTGGGTCGCGCGGACGTGTTCGCGCCCGGTGATCTGGCGCTGCAGGAATCGGCGCGGATCCTGTTCGAGTTGCCAGAACGCCCGAAGGAGCGCGCACTGCGGCAAATGGCCGAGGCCTGGTCGCCCTGGCGGTCGGTTGCGGCGCGGTTGTTGTGGGCCTATTACCGTCTGGCACGAGGCAGGGAAGGGATCAGATGACACGCGTTCTCAGGGCCGGCCGCAAGGGGCCGCTGTCGGGCACGACCCGTTCAATCGTGGTTTTCGTTCATGGCTATGGCGCCAATGGGGCCGACCTGCTCAGCCTGGCCGATCCGCTGGGCGAGCATCTGCCCGATACGCTGTTCGTGGCGCCGGACGCGCCCGAATCGATTCCCGGCATGCCGTTCGGCTATCAGTGGTTCCCGATCCCCTGGATCGACGGATCGTCGCAGGAAGAGGCCGAACTTGGCATGCAGGCGGCGGCCGATGATCTGAACGCCTTTCTCGACGCGCTGATGGTGGACGAGGACGTGCTGCCTGAGCAGGTGGTGCTGTTCGGGTTCTCGCAGGGCTCGATGATGAGCCTGCACATCGTCCCGCGCCGCGATGATCCCATTGCGGGCGTCGTCGCCTTTTCGGGCCGTCTCTTGCATCCCGATCTTCTGGCCGAGGAGGTCAAGGTGCGCATGCCGGTGCTTCTGGTGCATGGCGATCAGGACGACGTAGTGCCTGTCCAGTCGCTGCCCGAGGCGGTCGAGGGGCTGCAGAAGGCCGGCTTCAAGGACGTCTATGCGCATGTCATGAAAGGCACCGGCCACGGGATTTCCCCGGATGGACTCGGGGTTGCTTTGGCCTTCATGCGAGACAAGTTGGGGTTGTAAGGCGGTCTTCTACAATTTCGCTGTTTGCGGCGAATTGTTCGCCTCTTTTGGGCTTTGGGTCGCATTTTGGGGGAATTTGAGGAAAATCTTTTGAGTTTTTGGTCTGACGCGATATAGCGACAGGAGCCAATGCAAATACAAACGGGATCAGAGAATGCTGATCGTACTGATTGGAATGATTTTGTTGTTTTCGAGTCCGAACATCGGGATTTTTGTTATTGTTCTGGGGGTTATGGTTTGGACAAGCGGCAAGAGCCGCACCGCGCGATACCGGGATCAGCGACGGCAGCTGAGGCGAAGCCGCCCGAAGGCGCTGCCACATTTGCCGGCCGCCGAGATCACCGGCGTTCGGCGCGAATGCCGGCAGTCGGGGCAGGTTTGAGCCTCCATGCGAAGGGGGTATCGGTCTGAAACGGGGGGGTATGTGAGCGCGGCACAGCGGCGGACTCACATGCTGTGACCACCTGCCGTGATCGCAAGGTTGGGGCTGTGCTCGGTGGCGATCCCGTCCTGGTCGGAAAGACAGGGAGCGGAATCAATTGGGCCGCCTTGCCGATCACCACCCCGGCGCATGACCATGAGCACCGATCGAGCAAGACGGTCCAGCAAAAATGTTTCGTCACACAACAGAATACTTAATACATTGTAAACGTAGCACGATTGATGGCGGTTTCTGAGTCTGATTTTGGAAACAGTCAGGTTCTTGCCATGAAACAATCCAAGTCTTGCCCCCGTTCTGCCGCAATTATGGGGGCGGCGTGGTCCAGGTCAGGGGCAGGGCCGGTCATTGCTGCCACTCTGGGTCGCGCTTTTCAATGAAGGCGGCGATGCCTTCCTCCGTATCCCGATAGAGCATGTTTTCGACCATGACCTCGCCTGCATAGGCATAGGCCTGTTCGATCGGCATCTGCACCTGTTCATAAAAGGCCCGCTTGCCGATCTTTACCGCGGCGCTCAGTTTCGACGCGATGGTTTCTGCCAGTTCCGCCGTTTCACGCTCCAGATCCTCGGGCGGGACGGCGCGGTTTATGAGGCCCAGCGCCTCGGCGCGGGTGGCGTCGATGAACCGCCCCGTGGTCAGCATCTCGAAGGCCTGCTTGCGCGGAATGTTCCGGCTGAGCGCGACCATGGGGGTGGAACAGAAAAGGCCGATGTTGACGCCGTTCACGCCGAATTTCGTGCCCTCGGCCGCAATGGCCAGATCGCAGGATGCCACGAACTGGCAGCCCGCTGCGGTGGCGATGCCGTGCACCCGGGCGATGACCGGCTGCGGCAGTTCCTGGATCGTCAGCATCATCCGGGTGCAGCGGTCGAAGAGATCCTTGAAGTAGGCCTTGCCGCCGTCCTGCGCCTGGCGGGCGGCGGTCATCTGCTTGAGGTCATGTCCTGCGCAGAATGCCTTGCCCGCGCCTGACAGGATCACCGCGCGGATCGAGCGATCCTCCTTCAGCGCGTCGAATGCGGATTGCAGGGCGGCCAGCATCTCGTCACTGAGCGCGTTGAGGCGCTCGGGGGCGTTCATCCGAAGATGGGCGACCGCACCTGTGTCGTGACGTTCCAGAATTGCCATCTTGTCCTCCTCGTGCATCTCGGGGCAACTCTAGGATGGGCAGGAGGAAAGGGAAAGAATGACTCTGGCAATGAATGCGCAGGAGGTCATGGATTACATGGCCGAGGTGTTCCCGCAGGTTCGCGACGATTTCGCGATCGACCGGCTGGAAGAGACGTCCTTGACGATGCGGCTGTTGACGGATGAACGCCACTTGCGGCCGGGCGGCACCGTGTCGGGGCCATCCATGTTCGCGCTGGCCGATTGCGCGGTCTATGCGATGGTGCTGGCGCGGGTAGGGCGCAAGGCGCTGGCGGTGACGACGAGTTGTTCGGTGGATTTCATGCGCAAGCCGGAGGCGGGTCGCGACGTGGTGGCCGAATGCCGGCTGCTCAAGCTGGGCCGCAGCCTGGCGGTGGGGGATGTGCTGATGTTTTCCGAAGGCAGGCCGGAGCCGGTGGCGCGGGCGACGATGACCTATTCGATTCCGCCCGCGCGGTGAGATGAACGCGCCCTTGCGGGCGCGTGCCTCCGGCGGGGGTATTGGGGACCAGAAAGAAGCGGGGCGCTGGTCAGGGAGAGTGGACCCGACGCAGGGCGCGGGCGGAAGTGCCATGTGCCGCGCGGAAGGCGCGCGCAAAGCTGGAGGGCGAGGCAAAGCCGGTGGCGAGCGCGATGTCGATGATGGGCAGGCCGGTATCGGTGGCCAGGCGGCGGGCTTCGGCGAGGCGCAGCGCGAGGTAGTGCGCCCGTGGCGTCGTGTCGAGGCGCTGGCGGAAGTTCTGTTCCAGCACGCGCGGGCTGACCCCGCATTGGCGCGCGATGTCGCGCACCGGCAGGGGCGCGCCGATGGTCTGTTCCATCAGGGCGCTGGCGCGGGCGGTGACGTGGTTGTGGCGCGGGTCGGCGCCGATGCGGGATTGGGCGCGGATCGGGCGGGCGGGGGTGTCGTGGATGAAGGCGCCCGCAACCCGCGTGGCGAGCGGTGCGCCAAAACGCGCGCCGATCAGGTGCAGCATCATGTCCACCGCCGGCATGGCTCCGCCGCTGGTGAGAAATCGTCCATCGATATGATAGCGGTGGGGCAGGACCGTGATCTCGGGGAAGCGTGCGGCAAAGCGGTCGAGGTCTTCCCAATGGGTGGTGGCGCACCGGCCGTCGAGCAGGCCGGCCGTAGCCATGAGCCACGGGCCTCCGTCGATGCCGGCGATTGCCGCGCCGGTCGCGGCGATTCGGCGTAGCCCGGCGCAGAGGGCAGGGGTTGCGTGTCGTTCGAGGTTGAAGCCCGCCACCACCAGCAGCAGGTCGCAGCGATCGAGGCGCGCGAGGGCCTCTCCGGGGACGTCGATGCCGCTGGTCAGCCGCGCCGGGGCGCCGGTAGCGGTATGGTAGTGCCAGTGAAAGAGGCGCCGCCGCTCCACCCGGTTGGCCGCGCGCATCGGGTCCACGGCCGCCGCCAGCGACAGTGTGTTGCTGTCATTCATCACCAGCACGGCCACGTCGAGGGGGGCGGTGCCGGTTGTCAGGATGTTTTTTTCGCGTGTCATCAAGTTTTCTTCGTATTGAGAAAACTTGTGACGGGCAAGGCAGGGCAGGATTTGCGAAAGTTCACAGGAGGAGTGCCGATGCCACTGTCCATGAATCGAGAGGTCTTCATTACCTGTGCCGTGACCGGATCGGGCAGCACGCAGGATCGCAGCCCGCATGTGCCGCGCAGCCCGGCGCAGATTGCGGAAAGCGCGATCGAGGCGGCGCGGGCCGGCGCGGCCGTGGTGCATTGCCATGTGCGCGACCCTGAAACCGGGGTGCCGTCGCGCAAGGTGGAGTATTACCGCGAGGTGACCGAGCGGATACGCGAGGCGGATGTGGACGTGGTGTTGAACCTCACCGCGGGAATGGGGGGCGATGCGGTGTTCGGGCCGCCCGAGGCGCCTCTGCCGCTGAACGAGGCGGGCACCGACATGATCGGCGCGGCTGCGCGGGTGGAGCATGTGGCCGAGTGTCTGCCCGAGATCTGCACGCTGGATTGCGGCACGATGAATTTTGCCGAGGCGGACTATGTGATGACCAACACCCCGGGCATGTTGCAGGCGATGGGGCGGATGATGACCGCGCTGGGCGTGAAGCCCGAGATCGAGGCCTTTGACACCGGGCATCTGTGGTATGCCAAGCAGCTCGTGAAGGACGGGATCCTGGAGAGTCCGGCGCTGGTGCAGCTGTGCATGGGGGTGCCGTGGGGCGCGCCGGACGACCTGAACACCTTCATGGCGATGGTGAACAACGTGCCCGAGGACTGGACCTTCAGCGCCTTTTCGCTGGGGCGCAACCAGATGGCCTATGTTGCCGCCGCCGTGCTGGCGGGGGGAAATGTGCGCGTGGGGCTGGAGGATAACCTTTGGCTGGAGAAGGGCGTGCTGGCAACCAATGCGCAACTGGTGGAGCGCGCGGTGACCATCGTCGAGAACATGGGGGCGCGGGTGATCGGCCCCGAGGAGGTGCGGGGCAAGCTGGGTCTGGTGAAGCGGGCGCCGCGGGCGCGTTGAGGCGGGCCGGCCGCGCGGGTGGACGGGGCGGGACCGGGGGCCAGCCCCCGGACCCCCGGGGTATTTCGGACCAGAAAGAAGCGGGAGGAGTCTGTCATGGCGGGTGTTGCGGCGATTGTCGGCGGGGGCGTGATCGGTGGCGGCTGGGCCGCGCGGTTTCTGTTGAACGGGTGGGACGTGCGCGTGTTCGATCCCGACCCAGAGGCGGAACGGAAGATCGGCGAGGTTCTGGCGAATGCGCGGCGGTCCTTGCCGGGCCTGTCGGACGCGCCGCTGCCGCCGGAGGGGCGGCTGAGTTTTCACGGGCGGCTGGACGAGGCCGTGGGAGGCGCGGTTTGGGTGCAGGAAAGCGTGCCCGAACGGCTGGAGCTGAAGCGGAAGGTCTATGGCGAGATCCAGGCGGCATGCGATCCGGGCGCCGTGATCGGGTCGTCCACCAGCGGTTTCCGACCCTCGCAGTTGCAGCAGGGCGCGGCGCGCCCCGGTCAGATCGTGGTGACGCATCCGTTCAACCCGGTCTATCTGCTGCCGCTGGTGGAACTGGTGACCACCGAGGCAAACGACCCCGAAGTGATTTCTCGGGCGAAGACGGCACTGGAGGCCATGGGTATGTTCCCGCTGCATCTGCGCAGGGAGATCGAAGCCCATGTTGCGGATCGCTTTCTGGAGGCCGTCTGGCGCGAGGCTTTGTGGCTGGTGAAGGACGGGATCGCCACCACCGAAGAGGTGGACGAAGCGATCCGCATGGGCTTCGGTATTCGCTGGGCGCAGATGGGGTTGTTCGAGACCTACCGTGTGGCCGGCGGCGAGGCGGGGATGCGGCATTTCATGGCGCAGTTCGGCCCGGCGCTGCAGTGGCCCTGGACCCGGCTGATGGACGTGCCCGAATTCACCGACGATCTGGTGGACATGATCGCCGAGCAGTCGGATGCGCAATCCGGCGCCTATTCCATCCGCGAACTGGAGCGGATCCGCGACGATAACCTGGTCGGAATGATGCGGGCGCTCAAGGCGAACGACTGGGGCGCGGGTGCGGTGCTGAACGCGCAGGATGCGCGGCTGAAGGCAGGCACCGACCTGGCGCGGCGGATCGACGAGGTGGAGGACCTTTCGCGCCCGATCCTGACCTTTGCGCAGGCCGTGCCGCTCGATTGGACCGACTATAACGGGCACATGACCGAATCGCGCTATCTGGACGCCTTTGCGCGCGCGACCGACCGTTTCATGGAGCTGATCGGCTGCGATGCGGATTACATCGCTTCGGGGGGCAGCTATTTCACCGCCGAGAGCCATATCCGGCATCTGGACGAGGCACTGGCGGGCGACCGGATCGCGGTGCGCACGCAGATGCTGCTGGGGCAGGGCAAGAAGCTGCACCTGTTTCACCGGATGTGTCGTGGCGAGGATCTGATCGCGACGGGCGAGCATTTCCTGCTGCATGTCAGTCTAGAAACCCGTCGCCCCTGTGCGCCGCGCGCCGAGATCGAGGCCAACATGGCGCGGATCGCGCGGGCGCAGGCGGGGCTGGGCTATCCCGAGGGGGCGGGCGCGTCGATCCGCGCGCCGAAGTGAGCCAGCGGGTTTTGATCACCGCCGGGGCTTCGGGCGTGGGGCGCGCGATGGCAGAGGCGTTCGCGGCGCGGGGCGCGCGGGTCTGGGTGGCGGATGTGGATGGCGCGGCGCTGGACACCTGCCCCGATGGCTGGGGGCGGTCGCTTGTGGACGTTGCGGACGAGGCGGCAATGGCGGCGATGTTCGACGAGATCCGCCGGGGATGGGGCGGGCTGGACGTGCTCTGCGCCAATGCCGGGATCGCCGGGCCGACGGCGCCGGTGGAGGGCGTGACGCTGGACGACTGGCGGGCCTGCATCGCGGTCAACCTCGATGGTGCGTTCCTGGCCGCGAAATACGCCGCGCCGATGATGAAGTCGCAGGGGGCGGGGGCGATGATCCTGACCTCTTCGACGGCGGGTCAATATGGCTATCCGAACCGGTCGCCCTATGCGGCGGCGAAATGGGGCGTGATCGGGCTGACCAAGACGCTGGCGATGGAGTTGGGCGCCTACGGCGTGCGCGCCAATGCCATCTGTCCCGGCGCGGTCGAGGGGCTGCGGATGGAGGGCGTGTTGCAGCGCGAAGCCGCCGCCAAGGGGATGACGCGGGATCAGGTCTATGCCGGCTATGCCGCGGGCACGTCGATGGGGCGGTTCATCGAGGCGCGCGACGTGGCCGAGATGGCGGTCTTTCTGGCGTCGGACGCCGCAAGGCTGGTGTCGGGACAGGTGATTGCCGTGGACGGGCACACGGTGAACCCCGATCCCAGGCCCTGACCCTTCTGTATCTTGGCTTTGCTAATCTGCCCCCGTCACCGCCCTTGGCCGAGGGTGATGACGGGGCGGTGTATGGCGTCTGAGCCTTGT
>NZ_FNVD01000027.1 GCF_900108275.1 Jhaorihella thermophila | reverse complement strand
TGGGAGAGTAGGTCACCGCCAAACCTAACAATCACTCCAATCTCTCTGAACGATGATAACCAGCCCAAAAACAAAAGACCGCACCGATCGAACCTGAACGCGGGCTTGTCGCCGTCGACCTGCCGATAATCCGGGAGCCGCAAATCCCCTTGGCAAATCGCGTCCGCGCTCCATGTAATGGCACAGGTTGAAAACCCGTGCAGCGAACGGATCCCGGCATGACGCACTACCGGAAATCTCCCGAGGCCATCGCGGCCCTGTCCCCCGAAGAATACCATGTGACCCAGGAGAACGGCACCGAGCCGCCCGGGACGGGGCGGTATCTGCACAATCACGAACCGGGCATCTACGTGGACGTGGTATCGGGCGAGCCGCTGTTTGCCTCGTCCGACAAATACGACAGCGGCTGTGGCTGGCCGGCCTTCACCAAGCCGATCGAACCGGCCAATATCTTAGAACGCGAAGACCGCAGCCTGGGCATGATCCGCACTGAGGTGCGATCGGCCCATGGCAACAGCCATCTGGGCCATGTCTTCCCCGACGGCCCGCTCGACCGCGGCGGGCTGCGCTACTGCATCAACTCGGCGGCGTTGCGGTTCATCCATCGCGACGACATGGAGGCCGAAGGCTACGGCGAATACCTGCCGCAAGTGGAGGGTCGAAAATGACCGGACGAACCGAACGGGCCATTCTGGCGGGCGGCTGTTTCTGGGGCATGCAGGAGCTGATCCGCAAACTGCCCGGCGTGATCCGCAGCCGCGTCGGCTATTCCGGCGGGGATGTCGAGAATGCAACCTACCGCAACCACGGAACCCATGCCGAGGCGGTCGAGGTGATCTTCGACCCCGACAGGCTGAGTTATCGCGATCTTCTGGCCTTCTTCTTCCAGATTCACGACCCGACCACGCCGAACCGGCAGGGCAACGACATCGGGCTGAGCTATCGGTCCGCCATCTTCTATCTGGACGAAAGGCAGAAAGAGGTTGCGCTGGACACGATCGCGGATGTGAACGCGTCGGGGCTATGGCCGGGTCCCGTAGTGACTGAAGTCGAACCCGCGGGTCCGTTCTGGGAGGCCGAGCCGGAGCATCAGGATTACCTGCAAAAGCATCCCAACGGTTATACTTGTCACTTCCCCCGACCCGACTGGATCTTGCCGAAACGCGCCGAAGCGTCCTGATCGGCGCGTTCTGGCGCAACGTCAGACCCGGTTCCGCAGGGTCAGGTGCAGGGTGTCAGCCTTGCGCCCAAGGCGGTTTGCGACCATTTTGGGCAAAAAGAGAAGTCCCGGGGCGACGACACCGGGAAAGGGGAGACCAGACATGACATTCGCCGGAATGGAAGACCGCCTGGCCGTCGAGGCCGAAGCAGCTTGGGAAGAGCGCGACCTGCCCGTCACGCTGTATCAGATGCTGTCGGAAACGGCCGCGAGGTTTCCCGATCGCAATGCGGTGAGCTTCCAGCTGCTTTCGGGGCCGAAGGACAAGGCCGAAACGCTCACCTGGCGCGCATTGCTGGAAAAGTCCAGCCAAGCGGCCAACCTGTTCCGGTCGCTGGGCATCGGCGAAAACGACGTTGTGGCCTATGTGCTGCCCAATTGCAACGAAACCATCCTCACGCTTCTGGGCGGTGCGATCGCAGGGATCGTCAACCCCATCAACCCGCTGCTGGAGCCCGAACAGATCGCCTCGATCCTGCGTGAAACCAACGCCAAGGTGGTGGTGACGCTCGCGCCCTTCCCGAAGACGGACGTGGCGCAGAAGGTCAACGAGGCGGTCCGCCACGCGCCGCATGTCGAGACCGTGCTCGAGGTTGATCTGAATCGATACCTGACCCCGCCGAAGTCGTGGATCGTTCCGCTGATCCGGCCCAGGATCGAAGGCAAGGCGGAACACGCGCATGCGGATTATCTGAACTTCAACAAGGAACTGGCGAAGCAACCGAAAACACTGAGTTTCGAGGACAGCGGCCGCGACCGCGTGGCCTTCTACTTCCACACCGGCGGCACCACCGGCATGCCCAAGGTGGCCCAGCACAAGTATTCCGGCGTGGTCTACAACGGCTGGTTGGGGCACAAACTGCTTTTCAAGGAAACCGACAACATCATCTGCCCGCTGCCGCTGTTCCATGTCTTCGCGGTGCACGTGATTCTGATGTCGGCGATTGCCAGCGGCGCGCATGTGGTGTTCCCGACCCCCCAGGGCTATCGCGGCGAGGGCGTGTTCGACAATTTCTGGAAGCTGATCGAACGCTGGAAGATCACCTTCATCATCACCGTGCCCACCGCGATTTCCGCCCTGATGCAGCGCCCGGTGGACGCGGATGTCAGCACCGTGCAGACCGCCTTTTCCGGCTCGGCGCCGCTGCCGGTGGAGCTGTTCCGGCGGTTCGAGCAGGCCACCGGTGTCAACATCGTGGAAGGCTACGGCTTGACTGAAGCGACCTGTCTTGTCTCGTGCAACCCGGTGGATGGCGAAAAGAAGATCGGATCCGTCGGGATCCCATTCCCCTATACCGATGTGAAGATCTTCAAGAACACGCCCGAGGGTCCGGTGGAATGCGGCGTGGACGAGGTGGGCGAGATCTGCGTGTCGAACCCCGGCATCTATGCCGGCCACACCTATACCGAAGAGGACAAGAACCGCGATCTTTACTATTTCGACAAGTATCTGCGCACCGGTGACCTGGGCCGGATCGACGCGGACGGGTATCTGTGGATCACGGGCCGTGCCAAGGATCTGATCATTCGCGGTGGCCACAATATCGACCCGGCCGAGATCGAAGAGGCGCTGCTGGGACATGAGGCCGTGGCCTTTGCCGGCGCGATCGGCCAGCCCGACGCCCATGCGGGCGAGGTGCCCTGCGCCTATGTCGAACTGGTCGACGGCGCGTCGGTTTCCCCCGAAGAGCTGATGGATTATTGCCGCATCCACGTTCACGAACGCGCCGCCCGGCCCAAGTTCATCGGCATCCTGCCAGAGCTTCCCAAGACCGCAGTCGGCAAGGTGTTCAAGCCCGACCTGCGCAAGTTGGCGATCACCCGCGTCTACAACGAGGCGCTGGAAGAGGCCGGCGTGCCCGCGCGCGTGGTCGGCGTCATCGACGACAAGAAGCGGGGCCTCGTGGCGCAGGTTCAGGCCAACGGCGCGGACCAGAGCGCGGTAGAGAACGTGCTGGGCAACTTCACGCGCCCCTGGGAATGGGCCGAGGAGACCGAGAAAGCCGCCTGATGGACTACCGGGAGCGGATCGACGCGGAAACCTGGGCCTTCATCGAAAAGGTCCGGTCTTTCGCGCCGCCCGATGCCGGGAATGCCACCGTCGCGGAGCAGCGCGCCGCCTATGATGCGCTGTGCCACGCCTTTGCCGTGCCCTATCCCGAGGGAGTCGCGGCGCGCAATGCCACGGCCGATGGCGTTGCGGTGCGCATCTATTCCGCCGGACAGCCGAACCGGACCGTGATCTGGTTTCACGGCGGCGGTTTCGTGGTGGGCGGGCTGGACAGTCACGACGACCTGTGCGCCGAGATCTGCGCCTGCACCGGCTTTCGTGTCGTGGCGGTCGATTACCGGCTGGCCCCTGACCATCCCCACCCCGCGGCGTTCGAGGACTGCTGGACCGCGACCCGATGGGTGACTCGCGAATATGGCGCGGGCGTCGTTTTGGCCGGAGACAGCGCCGGCGGCACTCTGGCGGCGGCCGTGGCCCATCATGCGCGGGGACGGCTGGAAGGCATCCTGGGCCAGGTGCTGGTCTATCCCTGGCTGGGCGACGACATGGATGGGGGATCCCATGTCGAACATGCCGATGCGCCCTGCCTGACCCGCGCCGACATGCTGTTCTATCGGCAGGCCCGGCTAGGCGGCCTCCCGGCCCCGGTGGATGATCCGACCTATGCGCCGCTGAGCGATACCGACTTTTCCGGCCTGCCGCCGACGGTGATCTTCGTCGCCGAATGCGACCCGCTGCGGGATGACGGGATCGCCTATTACGAAAACCTGCGCGCTGCGGGCTGCCGCGCCCATCTGGTCGAGGAACCGGGCCTTGTCCACGGCTACCTGCGCGCCCGCCACTCGGTGCAACGCGCCGCTGCCTCCTTCGAGCGGATCGAAACCGCGATCGAGGCGCTGGGTCAGGGGCTCTGGCCCTGGGATTGACCGTCAGTGCAGGAACACCCCGCCGCGCATCGTCCTGGGGATCGGCGCGCCCAGCCGGCTGAGGATCGTCGGCGCCAGTTGCAGCTGGTCGATCACCGTGTCCTCGGGCGGCCCCTCGGCCGGGCCGAAATAGTATAGCGCCGCGTCCTGCTGCAGCTCGCACCGTCCGCCATGATGGCCAAGATCGTCCTGCCCGTGATCGGCGGTGACGATCACCTCGTATCCCACCTCGCGCCAGCGGCGGATGAAGGGCGCGAGCATCTCGTCCATGGTGAAACAGGCGTGGTTCATCTCGGCGCAGTCATGCCGGAAGCGATGGCCCATGCTGTCCAGCGTGCAGGTATGCAGCATCCCGTAGTTCAGCCCGAACCGCTGGCACAGGCTCGTGAGCGTTGCGAACAGGTCCACGTCGCAGGGCGTCATCTGGTTGGTGTGCCCGTAGCCGGTCATGGTGTGGAACCGGCCGTGATTGATGGTCGGGCTGTCGGGTTCGTCATATTCGATGTCCCGCACCAGGTCGAACGGCGTGCGATTGAAGAATTCGGACCAGAAGGAATGCGCAACCGCCCCGGTCACCCCGCCTGCCAGACGGACCTGGGAAAAGATGTCGGGGTGGTTCAGCCGGAACACGTTGGCATTGCCGGTGCAGCCATGTTCGGCCGGGGCGACACCGGTATGGATCGAGGCATAGCAGCTGGCCGAGATCGACGGCAGCACCGCCCGGTGTTTCCAGACCCGGGCATCTCCGCTTTTCACCCAGCCCTCGAGATTGCCGAAGAGCCGTCGCCAGTTGCGCCACGGCACCCCGTCCAGAATGATGAGCAAGAGCCTGTTGTCCATATCCCCGCCTCGCGCGTTTGTCCCTTTCATTCAGAGTGAGGCGGGCGGTCCGGTCTGCCCCGAAACCGGCATGCGCATGTCGCGCCCCGCCCTTTTCACAGATTGTCGCGCGGGACGCTGTCGGTCAGGTCGCGTTTGTAGATCAGCCGGTCGTTCTCATAGGCCTCCAGCCGCGCGGTCATATGGAACTGCGTGGCGTCTGACCACATCTCGCAGAAGGTTTCCGTGCGCAGGCGCAGGTCGCCCCGGCCGGTTTCTTCGGTCCAGTGGCACCGCCCGCGTGCCGACAGCGGATCGTCGGGCTGGATCGACCAGAGCTCGCGCGCCACCGATCCGCTGATCCCGCCGTGGTCGCAATCCTCGACCATGCCGAAATCGTCCTCGATCACCAGCCGCACCTCGTCCGTGACCAGATCCCGCTCGATCCGCCGCACATGGGCCGGCTCGCGCAGGGTGCGGGTCTGCCACGGCTCGTCCGTCTCGGGCGGCGGGAATGCCCATTCGTCCCCGCCCAGCGTCGGCCGCAGGGGCAGGTCGATGGTCCCGCCGGTCAGTTCCAGCGTCGCCGACTCCGGTGATGGCCAGACCAGAGGCCAATAGGCCGACGACACCGCCACCCGCAGCCGATGCCCGCGCGGCACGCGATATGCGATGTGGTCGAGGTCCAGCGCGATATCATGCACCCGCCCCGGCGCCAGCGGCGCGGGCTCGGCATGGCCATCCCGGTGGCTGAGGTTCAGCACGCCATAGGTGATCCGCGTCGAGGCCCCGTCGGGGTGCACATGGTTCAGCCGCACCGCCACCTGCGCCTGCGGTCGGTCCGATGCGACGCCCAACCGCACCCGAGGCGCGCCGACGATGTCCAGATCGGCCTCCAGCGTCGGCCCGTCGAAACAGGCCGACAGCGCGTCATCCCCGCGCTGGTCGCCCGGCATCTCCGGCCCCAGCCAGATCGCGCAATACTCTCCGGCCGCCATGCCGCAATCCTGCGGCGACCGCACGCGCGCCGCCAGCGGTGCCGACGCCTCCGCCAGCCCGCCATCGGTCAAATGCATCCGCTGGACCGACCGTTGCACCGCCACCGCGCGGTCATCGGCGATCCACCGTCCCGGCCGCGCGGTATACCAGGTCGCGGGGCGCACCCCGTCCATCAGCCAGACGCGATAATCAGGGTCATCCTCGACCCCGGTGTCGATTCCCTTCAGCCACCGATCCCACCAGCGCAGCGCCTCCTGCAGGAACCCGATGCGCGGCTCGGGCACCGCGAAATGCGGATACTTGTGAACCCAGGGGCCGACGATCCCCTTGGCGCCGGGGATGTTCGCGACGATCTGCGGCACCGCGTTCTTGTAGGCATCCCCCCAGCCGCCGACCGCCAGCACCCTGGCCTTGATCGCCGAATAATCCTCGCAGACCGACCCGTGCCGCCAGTAGGCATCCCGCCGCTGATGACGCAGCCAGACCGCGGGCATAAACGGCTCCGCCTCCAGTCGCTCCAGCCACATTTCGCGCCAGTCCGCCCGCAGCGCCGGATCCGGCGCGCGCGACGAATAGGCCCACATGGTTGCCCCCCAGCCGAGGTTCTCGTTCAAAAGGCAGCCGCCTTTGTAATGAATGTCGTCGGCGAAACGATCCACCGTCGAACACAGCGTGATGATCGCCTTCAGTGGCTCCGGCTGCAACGCCGCCACTTGCAGCGAATTGAACCCGCCCCAGCTGATTCCCATCATGCCGACGCTGCCCGAACACCACGGCTGGGCCGCCAGCCAGTCGATCACCTCGACCGCGTCGGCCAGCTCCTGCGCGGTATATTCGTCCTCCATCAGCCCCTGACTGTCGCCATTGCCCCGCATGTCCACTCGCACGCAGGCATAGCCCCGCCGCGCGAACCAGGGATGGGTCAGCGCGTCCCGCGCGGCCGTCCCGTCGCGTTTGCGATAGGGCAGGTATTCCAGGATCACCGGCGCCGGATCGTCGCAGGCGTCCACCGGCCGCCACACCCGTGCCGACAGCCGGCAGCCGTCCGACAACACGATCCCCAGATCAGGCAGCTCCTCGATCTCGTGCAGAAACACGTTCCCGCCCATCACCCCGATCCTCCCTGCTTCTTT
Organism: Jhaorihella thermophila; assembly: GCF_900108275.1. Lineage (GTDB taxonomy): Bacteria > Pseudomonadota > Alphaproteobacteria > Rhodobacterales > Rhodobacteraceae > Jhaorihella > Jhaorihella thermophila. The sequence continues at coordinate 13,467 of NZ_FNVD01000027.1, read as the reverse complement.
CTGGTCGCAAATACCCCGGGGGAGTCCGCGCGCTCCGCGCGGACGGGGGCAGCGCCCCCGAGCACCGACAGTCGCGGCCGCGTATCGTCTCTGTCAAGCGCGCAGTGCCACCAGCAGATCCATAACGTTCGTGCCGGTTGGTCCCGTCACCAGAAGATCGCCTCGCTTGGCCAGCCAGGTTCCCGCATCCGCCGCCGCCAGGGCCTCGGCCGCGCCCGGCCCCCAACTGCCCCCGTCCACGACGCCACCCGCCGCGTCGGTCGGCCCGTCGGTCCCGTCAGTGCCGCCCACCACGACCACCAGATCCTCGGTTCCGGCAATCTCCCGCGCGAGCGCCAGCGCAAGCGCCTGATTGCGCCCGCCGCGGCCGGGACGCTCCGGCAACACCACCGTCGGCTCGCCGCCCAGCACGATCACGCCCCTTTCCATCTCGCGCAGCCGCGGCCCCCAGCGCGCCGCAAGCGCGCCCAGCTCGTCGTGCAACGCCTCTTCATTGGCCAGAACCTCCAGCCCGCGCGCTCGCGCAGCCCGCGCCACGGCTGCCCGCGCGATCGCGTTCGACGCCACGATCCGCGCCGCATGGTCGAAGTCCGCGCCTTCCGGCACAAGACCGATCCCGGATCCGATCACCGCAAGGTCATCCCCCGGCACGTCCGAAATCGCCAGCACCAGCGCAGTCGCGCCCCGGAAATGCGACAGCAACCCGCCGCCCTTGATCCGCGACAGCCTTCGGCGCTCGGCGTTCATCGCGGCGATGTCCAAACCGGCGGCCAGCAGCTTTCGGTTCAACGCTGCAAGATCCTCCAGCGTTGCCCCCTCGACCAGATCTTCGGCCAGCGCCGAGGCGCCCCCCGAAACGAGAAGCAGCAGCCGCGATCCCGGCGCCATCGCCTCGACCGCCGTGCGCAGGGCACGGCCGGCGGCGAGGCTTCGCGCGTCCGGCACCGGGTGCGATGCCTCGATCACCCGGACGGCCCCCGGCAAACCCTGCGCGTGCCCGTCCTTGGTAACGACAAGCGCGGGAACGTCCCCGAAGGCATCCAGCGCCGCGCGCGTCATCGCCGCCGCTGCCTTTCCGACGGCGAGCACCATGTCGGGGCGCTTCGCCCCTACCAGCGCGGCGCGGGTCGCCGCATACCCATCCACCGCCGCGACCCCGGCGCGCCAAAGCTCGACCGCCAGGTTCCGCAGCGTCTCAGTCATCCGGCGCGATCTCCATCCAGATCGTCACCGGCCCGTCATTCACCAGATCGACCGCCATGTCCGCGCCGAAGCGGCCGGTTTCCACCGGTATGCCCTGTTCGGCCAGCTTGGCGGCGAAATATTCATAGAGCCGTTCGCCCTCGGCCGGGGCGGCGGCGGCGGAAAAGCCGGGACGGTTCCCGCGCGAGGTATCGGCAGCCAGCGTGAACTGGCTGACCACCAGCGCCCCGCCGCCGATATCGCGCACCGACCGGTTCATCTTGCCGGCGTCGTCCTTGAAGATTCGCAGCTTGGCGATCTTGGCGGCCAGTTGCTCGGCCTGCGCCTCGGTATCGCCGGCCATGGCGCAGACCAGGACCAGAAGTCCCGGCCCGGTCTTGCCGATCACCTCGCCATCCACGGTGACGCTTGCGCGGGATACCCGCTGGATCAGGGCTCGCATGTGCTGTCTCTCCCGTCGTCGTGTCTCAGCCGCGCCAGTCCACGATCTCGTCCAGACCGGCGCGTTCGGTGCGAAAGGCATTGGCCGGGTGGTCGGTGTCTGCATAGCCGAAGGAAATCGCGCACAGGATCAGCCGATCGTCGCCGATGCCGAACCAGTCATGCAGGAAAGGCGCAAAGGACGCCACCGCCGCTTGCGGAATCGTCGCAACGCCCGCAGCCTGCGCGGCCAGCGCAAAGGCGGTGACGAAGCCGCCGCAATCCATCGCGCCATAGGGGCCCAGCTCGGCGGGGCTGGACAGGATGGCGCAATGGGGCGCGCCGAACAGGCGGAAGTTTTCCATCATCTGCCGTGCGGATCCGGCGCGGTCGCCCTTTTCCACGCCCACCGCGTCGTAGAGTTGCCAGCCGCAGGTGCGGCGCCGCTGCTGGTAGACACCGGAATAGCCGGACGGGAACGGGATATCGGGCGCGTGCCCGCCCTTTTGCGCCTGCGCCCACAGGGCCGCGCGGAATCGCTCGGTTTCCTCTCCGCTGGTCACGACGATCTGCCAGGGCTGTGCGTTGCACCAGGACGGCGCGCGGCGGGCGGTGGCGACGATCTGCTCGATCACCGCGCGCGGCACCGGGTCCGGGCGAAAGGCGCGGCAGGAATGGCGCGCGGCAAAGAGCGCGTCCAGATCGGCGGGCGTTACGGTCATGACGGGCGGTTCCCCGGTGCGGTTCCAGTGGCGGCGAAGATGGCGGGGATCGCCGGCCGGCGCAAGGGGCCGCGGATTTTGACAGGGATCAATGTAGAATTTCGTGAAACCGTTCATAAATCCTTGGCAAAGGGAATCAGTTCATGGAGGGTCAAAATGGTTGAAAAGACTGACACGGGTTCGCTGTGGCCGTCGCTTTATGATCCGTTCCGGACATTCGCCACGCGGCTGTCGGAATGGCTCAGCCCGGCCTCTGAGGCATCCAGCAATGACGACGCCTATGACATCAGTATGGAGCTGCCCGGCGTCTCCGAGGGCGACATCGAACTGACGGTGGAAAACGGCGTCGTGACCGTTCGTGGCGAGAAGAAGACCGAGGAAGAGAGAAAGGGCGATACCTGGTATTTCAGCGAACGCCAGTATGGCGCGTTCCGCCGGTCGTTCCGCCTGCCCGAGGATGCCGACGGCGACAAGGCCGAAGCGACGATGAAGGATGGCGTGTTGCATATCCGGATTCCGCGCAAGAGCAAGGAAGCCGTGGAACAGGCCAAGAAGATCAAGATCGCCCGCGGCTGACGCGAGCGGTCGGGCGCAAGCCAGAAGAAGGGGGCGGGCATCGCCCCTTTCGTTTTCGCCGGTATCGCCTATCTTGGAGATGAACCAGCGGAGGATGCCATGAGCAAAGGCGACAAGGGTCATTTCGAGTTTCTGGACGGTTTCCCGGCGGATGTCGTCGCCGTCGAGGCCAAGGGCAGGATCGAGGCCGACGATTACGAAAACACGCTGATCCCCGAGATCGAGGCCCGCATCAGCAAGGAAGGCAAGGTCAATCTTCTCTACGTGCTGGGGCCGGATTTCGAAGGGTTCAGCGCCGGGGCGGCGTGGGAGGATGCCGAGCTGGGCCTGCGCCATATCGGCGATTTCGCCCGGGTCGCGGTCGTGTCCGACAAGGCCTGGGTGCGAGGCGCGGTGCGGATGTTTGCCCCCTTGGTCGGCGCAGAGGTCCAAGCCTTCCGCATGGAAGAGCTGGACAAGGCGAAGGAGTGGATCACCCGCTATCGCCCCGAGTCCGAACCCGAACCGGGGGTCGAGGCCGAATACAAGATCCCGCCGCTCGAGGATAAGATCCCGCCCGTCGGCTGAAACCGCTACTGGCTGGTGGCCGCAAGGTATCCCACGCCGGCGGCCACGATCAGCCCGGCGATGACGGCCAGTGCGATCTTGACCGCTGACCACGGCCGTTCGCCCTGGACCCGGCCCGTGCGGCCGTTCACCACGAAACGGTAGGTTTTGCCGCGATACTTGTAGGCGGCAAGCCACACCGGCAGCAGGATATGCTTGAAGGTCACGTCGCGCACCGTGGTGTCGATGCGGTGGATGCGCTGCTGGTCGCCGCCGATGTCGAACCGCACGTCGCGGGCGATCACCCGGTCCATCCTGTCGCGCGCCTCGGCAAAGGCGTCCTCCAGCGGCACTGTGTAGGCTTCGGCCCGGAACCCGGCAAGGTAGCCGGGCTGATAGGGCTCCAGCTCCGACAGATCCCACGGCTCCAGCGCGTCGGTGAACCGCTTCGGCAGGCTTTTCGAGGCCAGCACCAGAACGTCGTCGAAAAACCGCGCGACGCGGCCCGAGACGGGGCGCCAGCGCACCTTGGCGACGCGCTGTTGCATTCGTTTTCCATTCCGCATGACCGTGCGCGTTTCGTAGTAGATCGTCCCGCGCTCGCCGGAATAGGTGGAGGAGGTATCGGCGTCGAAGGTCCAGTAGGGCGCATATATCCCCTGCATCCGCCGCCCCTTGCGGGCGTATTGCCTCAGCCCGCCCGGCGCGAACCACAGCCGGCCCAGCCAGTCCGTCATCGCCTTGTGCGCGGCGCGTTCGTCCAGCGCGAAGGGCAGCAGGGCGTGCGGCTTGATGTGCCGGTTGGTGCCGGTGTCGGTGACGACCGGCGTGGCGCAGAACGGACATTCCGCGGCGTGAACGGCGGGGTCGAACTCGAACACGGCGGCGCAGTTAGAGCAGGTGGCGGTGCGCGTCTCCTCCATCTCCGCCGCGCCCAACCGCTGGCGGATCGCGTCGGCAAAGTCGCGCTCGCGGATCGCGCGCCCGCCCCAGGGGCCGCCGCCCGCCGGTTTGGAAAAACCGCAGAAATCGCAGGTCAACGTTCCATGGGCGGGGTCGAACCGCAGGTCCGCGCCGCACTGGTCGCAGGGAAAGCGATGCTCTTGCACCGGGGGAGAGGCGTCCTGCATTCGGGTGGTCCCGGCTGGCGGCTCAGGCGCCCGGTGGCGGGGGCGGCGGGGGCATCACGGTGAAGAGCTGCGCCAGATCGCGCACCTCGCCGGCCCGGCGCCAGCCGTCCTGCCCCGGCGTCCAGACATGGGTGTCGCGGGTCAGCTCTCCGGTCGCGGCCATCCGACCCAGCGTGGCGCGCGAAAAGGGTCCGCGCGTTTCGCCGTTCTCGGCGATGTGCCAGACCTTCTCGATCGCAGGCGGCGGGGGCGGTGACGGCGGCGCGGCGGCCGGTTGCGGCGCGGCGGGTTGCGGCGCCTGCGCTGGCATCGCGCCCCAGGGCCCCACCTGCGGGGCCGGCATCTGGCCGGCCAACTGCTGCGCCATCGCCAGCCCCATGCCCGCGCCCAGCCCGGCGGCCATGCCGCCACCGGCGGGATTGCGGGCGGCGGCGGTCATCGCTTCGGCCGCCGAATATTGCGTGAACTTGCCCAGATCGCCCGCCAGCCCCATCGAGGTGCGCTTGTCCAGCGCCTCTTCGACCGCGGGCGGCAGCGAGATGTTTTCGATGTAGAATTCCGGCATCTCCAGCCCGTAGGCGTCCAGCACCGGGGCGACCTCGGCCACGATCAGCCGGCCCAGATCGGCGGTGTTGGCGGCCATGTCCAGCACCGGGATGCCCGACCCTGCGATCACGCGGGAAAACTCCTGCACGATGATGTTTCGGATCTGAAAGCTGATTTCGTCCATCGTGAATTCGCCGTCGGTGCCGACGATTTCGACAAGGAACCGCGCCGGATCCTTGACCCGGATCGAATAGGTTCCGAAGGCGCGGATACGCGTGGGCCCAAACTCGGGGTCGCGCAGCATCACCGGGTTCTTTGTGCCCCATTTCAGGTCGGTGAACCGGGTGGTGTTGACGAAATAGATCTCGGACTTGAACGGCGACTGGAACCCGTGGTCCCAGTGCTGCAGCGTGGTCAGCACCGGCATGTTGTTGGTTTCCAGCAGGTAGAGCCCCGGCGTGAACACGTCGGCCAGCTGGCCTTCGTGGACAAAGACCGCGGCCTGGCCTTCGCGCACGGTCAGCTTTGCGCCATACTTGATCGCGTGGCCTTCGCGTTCGAACCGCCAGACCATCGTGTCGCGGGTATCGTCCACCCAGTGAATGACATCAATGAATTCGCCGCTGAGAAAGTCGAAAATGCCCATCCGTCTTGCCCTCTTGTCCCGGCCTGAACGACGGGATGATGGAAATGCCGGCCCTGCTGCATGCCGTCAGGGTCGGGGCGATCATAGACCTTGGACCGGGACGGCTTCAACCTGCGCCTTGGCAGCAGGCGCTGTCCGCGGTTAAGGTGCGGCGGTTTCGGCAACGGGGGGCGGCCATGATCGAGCGCGCGTTTCGCAAGGCAGATGCGGATTCGGTCGCGGTCTATTCGGACTGCGAACGATATCGCTATGCGCTGACAAGGGTCTGGGATGCGCGCGCGCCGCGGGTGAATTTCGTCATGCTGAACCCTTCGACCGCGACCGAAGTGCAGAACGACCCCACCGTGGAACGCTGCGAACGCCGCGCCCGCGCGCTTGGATATGGCGGGTTCCGGGTGACCAACATCTTTGCCTGGCGCGAAACCGACCCGCGCGCCCTGCGCCGGGCGGCCGATCCGGTCGGCCCGGACAATGACGCGGCAATCGCCGAGGGGGCGGTCTGGGCCGACCGGGTGATCGCCGGCTGGGGGGCGCATGGGGAGTTCATGGATCGTGGCCGCGCGGTCGAGGCATTGCTGCGCGCCACCGGCCGCGCGCTGTTCCACCTTGGCCTGACCCGCGCCGGCCACCCGCGCCACCCGCTGTATGTTGCTTATGCGCGACAGCCGGAGATGTGGGTCTCTGCAACGGTTTGTTAACCATTTCAATGGATTGAGTTTGACCCTAGCCTTTGATTGTGGCCCTATCGGGACTGGTGGGTCCGATGGCGGAGTAGTCCGATGTTCCTGTTGGCGGGTATGCTTGGCCTCCTGGCGGTTGGCGGCGCGATGCTGGCCGATTTCACCGTGGAAGAGCCTGATGAAGATGCCGCCGGTGATACCGGTCTTGGCACGTCCGGATCAGGCAGCGGCGCCGATGCCGGCAGCGATCTTCTGGACCAGGGCACCGGAAAGGCCGAGGCGGGCGATGCGACCGGCGATCCGCCGCCGGACGTGATCCTGCCCGGCTCCGCGCAGGACGACAACCTGGCGGGCGGGGCGGGTGACGATCAGATCAACGGATATTCGGGGGATGACCGCATCGCGGGCGGTTCCGGTCGCGATGATCTTTATGGTGCAGAGGGCGCGGACACCCTCATCGGTGGCGATGGCACGGACAGCCTCGACGGCGGCGACGGCAGCGACCGCATCGATGGTGGCAACGGTTCGGATCTGGCCTTTGGCGGGTTCGGCGATGATGGCATGGGCGGTGGCGCGGGTGACGACACGCTGCATGGTGGACAGGGGGCGGATGCGATCGACGGCGGCGGAGGCAATGACCAGCTGCACGGCAATGACGGCGACGACACCCTGGCCGGAGGCGCCGGCAACGACGTTCTGTTCGGAGGAAGGGGCGCTGATGCGGTCAGTGGCGCCGATGACGGGGCCGAAACCGACTTTCTGAACGGCGGGGACGGCGACGATACGCTGGTTGCCGGCGCGGGCGACGTGATGACCGGCGGCGCGGGCCACGATTCCTTCCTGGCGGGCGACTGGATTGTCGGAGGGCCTCAGGCCCGGATCATGGACTTTGACCCCGAAGAGGACCGCCTTGTCATAGCTTGGGATCTGGCGAAGTCACCCGACCCCGATGTCGAAATCACGCCCGAAAGCGATGGTTCGGGCCTGTTCCGGGTGGTGATCGACGGCGTTCCCGTGGTCCGGGTGGCGGCGGATGGTGCGCCATCGGTGGACGACATCGTGCTCATGGACAGCAGCGTCGTGCGGGGCGTTGCCGCGCCTTCGGCCTGATCCGGGGCGCAATTCGCCTTTGCCTTTTGCGGCGATTTGGCATACATGCCGGCATCCACGCCAGAATCAGCCGCCCTGCGGATTTCTGGCCGGACCATCTCCACGGGCCTGTGCTGGACGACATCCCGGCCTGCGCCATCCACTCTAACCTGCAAAGGAGACCCCGATGTCGATCACTGCGGAAGAAAAAGCCCGCGTCATGAAGGAATTCGCGACCAAGGAAGGCGATACCGGTTCGCCCGAGGTTCAGGTCGCCATTCTGACCTCGCGCATCGCGACCCTGACCGAGCACTTCAAGGTGCACAAGAAGGACAACCACGGCCGTCGCGGCCTGCTCAAGATGGTGGCGCAGCGCCGCAAGCTGCTGGACTATCTCAAGCGCAAGGACGAGGCCCGGTATCAGGATCTGATCAAACGTCTGGGCCTGCGCCGCTGAGGCTGGCCAGTTCCCGCGAGAATGCAAAGGGCTGCCTTGGCAGCCCTTTTTCATTGAGTTCCCCCATCGCTTCGACCTGTTCAGCGGGTCATGCCCCGTGCGGCGGCACCGGCCGACCCCAGATCATGCGCCAAAGGGTTCCGTCCCGGCGGGTCAGAGCCCCCGCGACATGGACCACGATCAGCACCGCCAGCGTCGTCGCCAGCACCCGGTGGATCAGAAACAGCGCCGTTTCCCATGCTTCGGAGACCGGAGCCATCGCTGGCAGCGTCCAGCGGTTGAACACGACGACATCCAGCCCGGTGGCCGAACTTGCCGCCCAGCCGAAGATCGGTGTCAGCAACAGCAGGGCATAGATCGCCCGGTGGACCGCCCGGGCCAGCGCGATGCGCCATCTCGCGTCAGGCAGAGGGGGCGGCGGTGGTGTCCAGATGTGCCAGGCAATCCGCAGCAGCGTCAGCAGCAGAGCGGTCACGCCGATCGACTTGTGCAGGCCAAACAGCCACAGGTTGGACAGGTTCACCTGCATCCGGGCAATATAGGTGCCCAACACCAGCAGGCCCAACACCGCTATCGCCGTCGCCCAGTGCAGCAGACGCGTGATCAGCCCGAAACGGTTCGGGGTATTCACAAGCGTCCCCGACATCATGGCGCGCGCTCGATGCGAATGATCATGTCGAGGTCGATTTCGTCGCTGACCATGTCCATCCACCCGGTGGCGCCCCAGGTGCTGCGCTTGATCCGCCCCGTCACCCTGAGCAGAAGGCGCGACAGGTCGCCCGGCTCGGTGCCGCGCTGACGGAACAGCTGAGCCCTGAGGGTGACCGGATGGGTCTGTCCGCGCAGAGTCAACATGCCTGCGACCTCGGCGGATTCCCTGCTGCGCAGCCGCACGCCGGTGCTGCGAAAGATCATGGTCGGAAACTGGTCGGCATCCAGAACCTTGGGGCCGCGCATGGCCTGGGTGGCAAAGGGAAAGCTGGCCTGCGCCCGCGTGGAATCAAGGATAACCTCGACCCGGTTGTTGGCGGGGTTCTGGAAATCGATCTGAATGTCGGCGGACTGCACGGGTATTTCGCCGGTGATCTTGTCTGGGCCAAACCGCACATGGAACCCGACCTTGGACCGTTCGGTGTCGAGCCGATAGGGGATCGGCGCGGCGGCGGCGGTCGAAATTGCAAACGCCAAACAGACTGAAACCGCGGCCAAGGTTCGAAGCAAACGCATGGAACGTTCTCCGGATGGTTGCCGACAGGGAACAAGCCTACACCAAAGCGCCGCGCATGCGCGATCATTTCCGCGTGCGGCGGCGCAAAGGCCGTTCCATCTTCGCGCCCGGCCGTTCGAGCCGCACAGGCCGGCCGCCTGGTCCCGGTGAGCTGGCGCCGCCGGGTGTCCGTTGATGTTCAGCTGTCCAGTTCGGTCATCAAGGCTGCCACCCGTTGTCCGATTTCCCGGCTGGCCTTGATCGACGGGTGGATCATGTCCAGCGCGTGATAGGAGCGGTCGCCAAATGGCACGAGATCGGACATCGACAGGAAATAGACGCCGTCCATTGCCTCGGCCATGCGGGCCAGGCGCGCATCGAGCTCGTCGCCCTCGTCCTTGCAATATTCGATGGGCGAGCCGACGCCGGGACTGCGCAGGTAGCCAAGATAGATCACGCGGGCATTGCTGGCGCGGGCGCGCGCGACCATTTCGGGAATGGCGCCGGTCGCGCCGTCCTTGGAGATCAGGCGATCCATCTTGCGGTCGCACAGCATGCAGCCACAGCCCAGCCACAGATCGTTGCCGCCCCCGTTCATCACCACCCAGTCCCAGCCGCCGTCGCGGAACTGCTTGCCGATATTCATGCCCATCGCGCCGGTCAACGGCAGACGGTAGATCACCCTGGCCCCGGACACTGCATGGCTGGCCACCTCTGCGTCAAGCGTTTCGGCGATAACGTCGGGAATGGATTTGCCGATGGCGCCGTGCCAGGCCATCATGCTGTCGCCCATGGCCAGGATCCGCGGCCGGTCGCCCGGATCCCCGGCGGCCCGGTCAGCGATGCCCATGATCGTCGTCTGCGGGTCGAGTTCGGTCCGACTGACCTGATCGGCCCTCTCTTGCGCGACCGGCGTGGGATTGTCCGGGTCTTCGTAGGGCGGTGTCGCGCTGCAGGCCGACAGGGTCGCGGCAAGGACAAGGGCAGGCAGACACCGGGTCACAGCATGAATCATCAAAAGGCTCCGTCCAGATCAGTGTTGGGCAAGCCCTCGCGCCGTCAAGCCCCCCGGCCCAGTGCGCAGCGTCGCCACAATCCGGCCCAATTCTCGCCGCCGAATCTACAGTTTGGACTAAAAACAAATTGTTTCGCATGTGGAAACAGCGAATTATTTTAATATATATCAGCTACTTGCTTGGGTTTTGGTGCAACCGGAAGATTGTCGGGTGTCAGTTTTCGTGAAACGGTGTCGCGAATCTCGGGCCATTGGAAACCCGATGGCACCAATCGGGTCTTGCGCCGGTTGCTTGCGAACCGCGTGAACGAGACCGCTTTCCAAACCGGAAAAAATCCTGTAAGCGCGCAGAATCCGAAGACGTGACGCTCTGACCCCGGCGCATGGAAGGATGATGGGGTCGGCGGCAATGGGGCCGCCATGCCAACGAGAGACCCGGGATGGGCCTGGGAGCGCTCTCATACAGGATACGCTGATGTTCGACATTACGAAGAAGACGATGCAGTGGGGCGAAGAAACGCTCACACTGGAAACGGGCAAGATTGCCCGTCAGGCGGATGGTTCCGTCGTTGCCACGCTTGGCGAGACCTCGGTCATGGCCAACGTGACCTTCGCCAAGGAGGCGAAACCGGATCAGGACTTCTTTCCCCTGACCGTTCACTATCAGGAAAAATACTATGCCGCGGGCAAGGTGCCCGGCGGCTTTTTCAAGCGCGAGGCGCGTCCGACCGAAAAGGAGACGCTGACCGCGCGCCTGATCGACCGCCCGATCCGGCCGCTGTTCGTGCCGGGCTTCAAGAACGAAGTGCTGGTGATGTGCACCGTGCTGAGCCACGATCTGGTCAATGACCCCGACATCGTGGCGATGATCGCGGCCAGCGCTGCACTGACCATTTCGGGCGTGCCGTTCCGCGGCCCGATCGGCGCCTGCCGCGTGGGCTATGTGGACGGCGAATATGTGCTGAACCCCACCGTGGACGACATGCACGAGCTGCGCCTGAACCCCGAACAGCGGCTGGATCTGGTCGTTGCCGGGACCAAGGACGCGGTGATGATGGTGGAATCGGAGGCCTACGAGCTGTCCGAGGCAGAAATGCTGGGCGCGGTGACCTTTGCGCATGAGCAGATCCAGCCGGTGATCGACCTGATCATCGAGCTGGCCGAGGAAGCCGCCAAGGAACCCTTCGACTTTACTCCGCCGGATTACTCCGAGCTCTACGAGTCGGTGAAGGCCGCGGGCGAGGAGAAGATGCGCGCGGCCTATGCGATCCTTGACAAGCAGGCCCGCGTCGCCGCCGTAGCCGCCGCCCGGCAGGAGATCAAGGAGGCGCTGAGCGAGGAACAGCGCGAGGATCCCAACATCGATTCGGCGATCAAGAAGCTGGAAAGCGCCGTGCTGCGCGGTGACGTCGTCAAGAACGGCCGCCGCATCGACGGGCGCGCGCTGGATCAGGTGCGGCCGATTTCGGCTGAAACCGGCCTGCTGCCGCGCACCCATGGTTCGGCGCTCTTCACCCGTGGCGAGACTCAGGCGCTGGTGGTGACCACGCTGGGCACCGGTGATGACGAACAGTTCGTCGATGCGCTGCACGGCACGTTCAAGTCGAGCTTTCTGCTGCATTACAACTTCCCGCCCTATTCGGTGGGCGAGGTCGGGCGTGTCGGTCCTCCGGGCCGCCGCGAGATCGGTCACGGCAAGCTGGCCTGGCGCGCGCTGCAGGCGGTGCTGCCGGTGCCGACCGAGTTCCCCTATACGATCCGGCTGGTATCGGAAATCACCGAATCGAACGGCTCGTCCTCGATGGCCACGGTCTGCGGGTCGTCGCTGTCGATGATGGATGCCGGCGTGCCGCTCAAGGCCGCCGTGGCCGGTGTCGCCATGGGTCTGATCCTTGAGGAAGACGGGTCATGGGCGGTTCTGACCGACATCCTGGGCGACGAAGACCATCTGGGCGACATGGACTTCAAGGTGGCCGGCACCGAGAAGGGCATCACCTCGTTGCAGATGGATATCAAGGTGGCCGGCATTACGCCCGAGATCATGGAGAAGGCGCTGGAGCAGGCTAAGGCCGGCCGGCTGCACATCCTGGGCGAGATGAACAAGGCGCTGAGCGACGCGGGTGAGTTCTCGATCCATGCGCCGCGCATCGAGACCATGACCATTCCGACCGACAAGATCCGCGAAGTGATCGGCTCGGGCGGGAAGGTGATTCGCGAGATCGTCGAGACCAGCGGGGCCAAGGTGGACATCAACGACGACGGGGTGATCAAGATCGCCTCGCCGAACGCCGAAGCGATTCAGAAGGCGTATGACATGATCCACGCGATCGTGGCCGAGCCCGAAGTGGGTCATATCTACAAGGGCAAGGTGGTGAAGATCGTCGATTTCGGCGCCTTCGTGAACTTCTTTGGCAAGCGCGACGGGCTGGTTCATGTCAGCCAGATCGAGAACCGCCGCCTGAACCATCCGTCTGATGTGCTGAAGGAGGGTCAGGAGGTCTGGGTCAAGCTGCTGGGCTTTGATGACCGTGGCAAGGTGCGTCTGTCGATGAAGGCCGTCGATCAGGAAACCGGCGAGGAGATCCAGGAGAAGAAGAAGGAAAAGGCGGACTGATCCATCCGGTTTTTCGGAAATGAGGCCCGCGCATTTTGCGCGGGCCGCTGTTATTGAGCCGCCCGCCGCGGTTTCCGAGGCGGGCGGCGGTGCCTCCGGCGGGGGTATTTGTGACCAGAAAGAAGCGGGAACGCGGAAAGCCGCGCGGCATTCTGTCCAGGTTCAGACACATGTGAGACTTTGAGGTTGAGGAGGGGTTTTCCGAATCTGTTGTTGAGGGACAAGAGAGAAGGAGAACCCCATGCAGGTTATTGGCGTGCTGAACTGGCCCCCGTTTCACCGGACACCTAAGCGGTTTCGGTTTTGGCCCTGATGAACTCTAGTGGCGAGCGCCATTTGAGGCCGCTGTGCGGGTGGTTTTCGTTATAGTCTTCGATCCGGTCTCCTATCAATCTCAGAACGATCGCGGTATCGGGCAGCGGGTTGACCTGGAGATAATCGCGCTTGAACGTATGCACGAAGGCCTCGGTTTGAGCTACTCCCCAATGTCTGGACAGTTTCCGGATTGATTTAAGCTACTCTTTGCTCCTGCTGACCGGGTTGGGTTTCGTCTTTTCTCAGCCAGTAGACCACGGCTGGGGGTTTGCCGCCAAGGGCGGAATGGGGGCGCTTGCGG
>NZ_FNVD01000055.1 GCF_900108275.1 Jhaorihella thermophila | reverse complement strand
CCGCGCCAGCGGGCACCGCCGGGAACGTCGAGTTCCGCCAGCCAGCCGAGGATCGAATCCATCTGCGCCCACAGCAGACGGCGATCCTCCGAGCTGGGGGCAAGGATCAGCGTCAGCGCCCGGTCGCGGGTGACGGCGGCCACGTCCTCGGGGCCGTCGAACAAGGCGGCAAAACGGGCGGCAGCCACCATCGGCTCGATCGGAGGATCGGACAGGCGGTTGGTATCGCCGGTGCCATGCGCCTCGGCCCAGGGGTCTCGGCATTCGGAGATCGCGCGTGCGATGTCGCGATCGCGCATCCCATGCACCGCCGGCGTGGCGCCATAGGGCTCATCCATACGCAGGAGCGGTGGCAAGGAGCGCACGTCCGGGCGGGCCGGGCCGGTGCCGGACACGTCGTCAGGGCCGGTGTCCGATTGGAGATCAGCGGTCAGGTCGCGGTGCCACAGCGCGATGCGGCGCAGCAGCGGACGCAGGAGCGACAAGGCATGCGGAGACAGCGCGCCGGCGGGCGCGGGGCGTGGGGTCTGGGGCATCAAGAAAACTCCGGACAAGGTGGAGAATGGGGGCCGCAGATTGGCGGCCCCGGATCGGATCAGGCGGCAGCGTTGTCCGGAGACCCGGAGGCGCTGGGGTCCCAACCCGCAGCGACCGCCTCCAGCAGCGCCTGGATGTAGGACCGGGCGTGATGGTGATAGATCTCGGAGGTCGTCCGGATCGGACCCCGGAACAGCGCGGGCGGCACGATCAGGTCGGGGCAATGCGCGCGGATGTGCGCGTGCAGGGCCTTCTCGATGCAGATCGCGCGATGTCCGGACTCGATGGGAATGGCACGCAGCAGCTTGCCTTGCGTCTGTCCGGGATCCCGCTGCACCTGGCGCAGCCGAAAGCTGGGGTTCGAGCTGAACCCCAGCTTGACCACCGGCAGATCGGGCAGGGTGAAGTCGAAGAGATAGATCTGGCTCGGCTTCGACGCCCAGCTTTCCCCGCAGCCCGCGCAATCGACATCGCCATGGCGCATGTTGGCCACCGCCACGTCCTGCCGGTGCCCGCAGGTATGCGCATAGCGGCGATAGCCGGGGTGGCGCCGCCGCGCCCGGCCGATCAGCTGCCAATCCCGCGCCTCGGCTTCGGCGGCGTGGCGGGCTTCGGTGCAGGTCTCGCAGCCCAACCCGTGCCCGCCGGCGGCGGCCCGTTCGACGCGGTGATGCTGGCGTCGGCCGGTGTGGCCGCAGGCAAATTCATAGACGCCATAATGCCGGTCACCCTGCGGGTCCGGCGCGATCAGCCGGGCGCCCATCTTCCGCGCGGCCTCGGCGCGGCGGGCGGCGATGCAGTGGGGGCATTCGGGCGCGTGGTCGCGCACCACGTTGATCCGCTTGAGCGTGGGCTGGCCGCAAGTGTGGCAGCCGAGGACCACGTGCAGGCGGTCCACCGCACGGCCGATCAGCGAGAATCCTTTGCGCTCGGCGGCGGAAGTCCACTGGGCTTTGACAGGGCCGAGGAAGACAGGATGGAACGCCCCATCAATGGGGAACGGGAACAGCGTTTTGCTGGTGGGCATTGAAAAAAACTCTGGACAGAGTCCACCCGAGGCCCGCAGGGCTGCGGGCGGGTGGAGAGGAAAAGAAAGGGATGAAGACAGGCCGCGGGGCCTGTCCGGAAACCCGGACAGGGAAAAGGGTGCAGGCCGGTCGGAAAATCTCAGGCGGCGCGGGGCAGGCCCATCAGGGCGAGATTGCCACGCCAGGCCTCGACGAGGGCCTGCGCCTCCATCAGCAGCGCATGGAGATCGGGGGCGGCCGCCTTATGTGCCCGGGCCAGCGCAAAAAGCGCGCCGGAGAGCTGGATCAGCTCGGACTGGGTGGGCAGGCCATCGTCCACCGCCGGCAGCATATGCCCGGCAGCGGCCCGCAGGTCGGGATGCGCCGCGCGCATATCCCGGACAGCCCGCAGCCCGGCGCCGGCCAATGACCAGGCGCTGGCGGCGGTGTCGCCCAA
>NZ_FNVD01000007.1 GCF_900108275.1 Jhaorihella thermophila | reverse complement strand
CGCCGGTTGCAACATCAAGCCGCTGCCGCCTAAACTCAGACAGAAACCGAACCAGAGCCTCCGTTACGAAACTGCTTGCGCTGTCCGAAAAACTCTGACGACGGACAGGTCCCAGACGGCCGAGTCTACAAGCGCGAAGCCACCAACTCTCGCGAGCGAAGCGTGCGTCGCGGCGGCTCGGGGATTCATGGTATCCTCCTCCGACACGATGCCGCCGTCGCCGAAAACACTTAATGACGATAGGGAGATGCGAGGGCGGGCGGGAACTAGAACGGGTTGGATTATAGTCCATTTCCACGAATGCCACTGGCATCGAAGTGTTTAGGTTGCCTAAGGAAATGTCCGAGAATTTTCAAACAGTTGCGGGCTTTACATCGAATGCGAGCAGTCGAGAGGTCCAGAGAATATCGGCCCTGAGAGACCGCGTCCGGTCCTCCTAACGTTGAGGCCGGTGAATAGCCCCTCCCGCATAACTCTCGAAAACAACGGAAAAATCCGGCCGCAGCCAAATCGGGAGAACAGTCTCTCTATGGCAAGTGGCGGAGACGAAGGGATTCGAACCCTCGATACCGTTTCCGGTATACTCCCTTAGCAGGGGAGCGCCTTCGACCACTCGGCCACGTCTCCGAGGCCGTGTCTATGCGGTTGATCGGTGAAAAACAAGCAGGAATTTCGGGGCAGGGCGTTGCGTATTTCGAAGGGGCAAATGGGCCAGCCTAGCGGTTGCGCGCGGACATGTCCGGCGAGACGGCGCTTTCCGAACCCGGACTACAGATCGTAAGTCTGGTGCAACAGCGGAATCTCGACTTCGGGGTGGCCGAGTTTGCGTGCAAAGGCCTGCATGGCCGCGGGTTCGCCGTGGACCAGAAAGCTGTGTCTTGGGCTTCCGGCGCGGCGATGCCAGTCCAGAAGGTCCGATTGGCCGGCATGGGCCGAAAAGCCGTTGATCGTGTGGATATGGGCGCGAATGTGGACTTCCTTTCCAAAAAGGCGCACCGTGGGTGCGCCGTCGATGATGAGCCGCGCCAGCGTGCCTTCGGCGGCGAATCCGACGAAGATCACCGCGTTCTCGCGCCGGGCGAGGTTGTGGCTCAGGTGATGGCGCACCCGTCCGCCGGTGCACATGCCCGATCCCGCCATGATGATCGCCCCTGAACGAATGCGGTTTAGATCGCGCGACTCCGACGGGTCGGTCACATAGTGCAGCCCCTTGACAGAGAACGGATCCTTGCCCCGGGTCAGCATCCGGGCAAGGTCGGGCTTCAGCGCCTCGGGGTGGCGGCGAAACAGGCGCGTGGCCGAGATCGCCATCGGCGAATCAAGATAGATATCGACCGTCGGTCCGATCGCGCCGGAGGCAACGCCCTGACGCAGAAAGAACTGCAGCTCCTGCGCGCGTTCCAAGGCGAAGGTGGGGATGATGACGTTCCCGCCGCGCCGCTGAGCGCCGCGAATGGCTGCGAACAACTCATCGACCGAAGCCTGAAGCGAGCGGTGATCGCGGTCGCCATAGGTGGTTTCCATGACCACCACGTCGGCATTCGGCGGCGGGGCGGGATCGTTCAGCAGCGGCCGGCCGCGCGGGCCTATATCTCCCGAAAACAGGATGCGGCGGGTGCGGCCGTCCTCTTCGGCTTCCAGCAGCACGCTCGCCGAGCCCAGGATATGGCCCGCCTCGAAGAAGGTGGCTCGGATCCCGTGGCCCAGATCGACCGCGCGGCCAAGCTCGGCCGTCCTGCCAAAACGGTCGAGCGCGTCGAACACGTCCATCGTGTCGTAGAGAGGCGCGCGGGGCTGGCCGTGCCGGCGGGCATGGCGAGCGTCTTCCTCCTGCAGGTGGGCGGCATCCATCATCACCAGCCGGGCCAGATCCCGGGTGGCGGCGGTGCAGATGATCTCGCCGCGAAAGCCGCGTTGCACCAGCAGGGGAATGCGCCCGCAATGGTCGAGATGCGCGTGCGTCAGCAGCAGAACGTCCACCGACCCGGCGGCAAAGCCGAAGGGACGGGCGTTTTCCTCGTCAAGCTCCTTGTTGCCTTGGAACATGCCGCAATCGATCAGAATTCGGCGGCGGCCGATCTCGACCAGGTGGCAGGATCCGGTCACGCCCCGCGCGGCCCCGTGAAAGGAGATCCTCATCGGGCCGCGTCCTCGACGAGAGGCCGGCCGCTGCGCCGATACCAGGTGCAGATGTCGTCCCAGGCCTCTTGTGCGGTTTCGGCATACCAGAACAGGTCGCGGTCCTCGGGGTCGATCACGCCTTCCTCGACCAGAAAATCGGGATCGAAGGCGCGGCACCAGAACTCGCGCCCGACCAGAACCACCGGAACCGGCGCGATCTTGCGGGTCTGGATCAGGGTCAGCGCCTCGAACATCTCGTCCATCGTGCCATAGCCGCCGGGGAACATCACCAGAGCCCGTGCGCGCAGCAGGAAATGCAGCTTGCGAATGGCGAAATAGTGGAAACTGAAACACAGCCCCGGCGTCAGATAGGGGTTGGGATATTGTTCATGCGGCAGCGTGATGTTCAGCCCCACGGTCGGGGCGCCCGCGTCATGCGCGCCGCGATTGGCCGCCTCCATCATGCCCGGGCCGCCGCCGGTGACCAGCACCAGCCGGCCGCCGGTTTCGTGGCTGACCTGTCCCACGATCCGGCCAAAGGCGCGGGCTTCATCGTAGTAGCGGCTCTTGTCGAGGATGCGTTCGGCCACGCGCAGGCAGCGGGCGGCCTGCGAATCATGGGGGGTCAGCTCCAGCCGCGCGCGGGCCTCTTCCGCCCTTTCTCTTGCGGCTCTGGGTTCGGGGATGCGGGTGCTGCCAAAGACCACGATGGAATGTTCGATTCCGGCCCTCTCCAGCAGTGTTTCCGCCTTCTGGTAGTCAAGCTGCAGTCGCACGCCGCGCGTCGCATCCTGCTGAAGAAAGGCGACGTCGCGATCGGCCTGACGGTATTCGGGGCTTTCCATCAGGGCGCGGATCAACGCGGGGGCCTCGGGGTCTTCGCGCCCCGGTTTGGGGGATTTCCACGGTAGGTCGGTTTGCCGTCTCTCCGGGGGCGCGGGGGCCGGTTTCGCTTGTGGTTTCGTTGCTCTGTCCGTCACCGGGATTCCCTCCTGTCCCGCCTTTCAATGCGCATGGGCGGTGCGAAGGCAGCTTAGGCGCGGGGCAGGGCACACAACAAGGTTCTTGCCGGCGCAACATGCCCGGTGCACCCGGCGAACACCGGAAAAACAATGTCACAGCAACCGCTTGGCAGTGCGATCTTGAAGCCTGTGGAAGCGAGATGAAGTGGCAGCCCGTAGGGGAATCGAACCCCTCTTTCCAGGTTGAAAACCTGGCGTCCTAACCGATAGACGAACGGGCCATCCGGTGTGAGCGCGTCTTTAAGGAATACCGCCCGGGGGCGCAAGGGAAAAAATTGGGGATGGGGTGAAAATTTTTTGCCCCTCGACCGGGTGACGGGTGGTCACGCCCGCGCGGCGTCTTCCAGCCGCAGCTGAACCCGCTGCTGACCGCGGAAATGGTTGATCTCAAGGCGTCCGGCGACATGGAACCGGGCGCCGCCGTGGTTTGCCAGTGCCGGGCCCAGATCGCTGTCGAAGGCGCGAAAGGCAATCGCGTCCAGCGCCGCGCCCGAATCGTCGGCCAAGGTCAGCTTCAGATGCGAGTCCCCCACCTGGCGGGCGTGACGCACCACCAGCGAGGGCAGGGCGAATCGCGGCGACGGGGCCCCTTGGCCAAAGGGCCCCGCGCGGTCGAGATCGGCAATCAGCTCATGCGTCGCGGCGCGCGGCATCATCAGCCCGTCCAGCCGCAGATCCGCCGGCCCGGCCCGCCCCGCGCCCTGCCGGGCCAGCAGTTCGGCCAGCCGCGTCATCGCCGCCTCCAGCCGGTCGCGCGCCACGGTCAGACCGGCGGCCATGCGGTGCCCGCCGCCCTTGAGCAACAACCCCTCGGCTGCGAGCCGCTGGACCGACGCGCCAAGATCCACGCCCGCGATCGACCGGCCCGAGCCCTTGCCTTCGTCCCCGTCCAGCCCGATCACCACGGCGGGGCGGTTGGTGGCCTCCTTGAGCCGCGAGGCGACGATGCCGACCACGCCGGGATGCCAGCCTTCGCCCGCCGCCCAGACCAGCGGTGCGTCCAGCCCGCGCGATTCGGCCTGTTCCAGCGCGGCGGCGCGCACCGCGTCCTCGATGGCGCGGCGTTCCTCGTTCAGCTGGTTCAGCCGTTGCGCCAGCGCGGCGGCCTCGGCGGTCGAGGTCGTGGACAGCAGCCGCGCGCCCAAGTCGGCCTTGCCGATCCGCCCGCCCGCATTCACGCGCGGCCCCAGCAGGAAACCCAGGTGATAGGTATTGGGCGCGGTATCCATCCTCGCCACGTCGGCCAGCGCGGCAAGACCGGGCCGCGCCCGGCGGCGCATGACCTCCAGTCCCTGCCGCACCAGCGCGCGGTTGACGCCGGTCAGCGGCGCGACATCGGCCACGGTCGCCAGCGCCACCAGATCCAGCATCGCCATCAGGTCCGGCCCTTCGCCCAGCTCCGCGGCGCGCATCTGGCGGCGTGTCTCGACCAGGAACAGGAATACCACGCCAGCGGCGCAGAGCTGGCCCAGATCGCCATCCTCGTCCTGCCGGTTGGGGTTCACCACCGCATGCGCGGGCGGCAGGGTTTCGCCGCCCAGATGGTGGTCCAGCACGATCACCTCCGCGCCCCGCGCCGCCGCGATCGCATCGTGGCTGAGCGTGCCGCAATCCACGCAGACGATCAGGTCGTGGCGGGCGGCCAGGTCGCGCATGGCGGGCGCGTTGGGGCCATAGCCTTCGTCGATCCGGTCGGGGACGTATAGCGTCGCCGCCCGCCCCATCTGCCGCAGCCAGTCGATCAGCAGCGCGGCAGAGGCGCCGCCGTCCACGTCATAGTCGGCGAAGACGGCGATCCTCTCGTTGCGCCGGACGGCTGACAGGAACCGGGCCGCGGCCTTTTCCATGTCCTTCAGACGGCGGGGGTCGGGCAGCAGGTCGCGCAGCCTGGGCGAGAGATAGGATTCGGCCTCGTGCGGGGGCACGCCGCTGCGCGCCAGCACCTGCGCCAGCGGTCGGGGCAGGCCGGTCTGCTGGGCGATCGCCTCGGCGGCGCGCTCGGTCTCGACCGATGGCCCGACCCAGCGGCGGCAGGTCAGCGATCGCTCGACCCCCAGATAGGCCAAGGGCGCGTGTCCTCCGTCCCCGTCGGCCATGCGGTCACGGCCGGCCGCGATAGTCGATCCGCCGCACCGATCCGGTGGCCGACCGCATCAGCAGCGTGCTGGTTTCCACCCAGCCGCCGTTGCGCCGTACGCGCGGCAGCAGATTGCCGCCGGTCACGCCGGTCGCCGCGAACACGACATCCGCCGTCGCCATGTCGTCGCGGGCATAGACCCGATCCAGATCGGTGATCCCGGCCCTTGCCGCGCGGTCGCGTTCGTCGTCGTTGCGAAACAGCAGCCGCCCCTGGATCTGCCCGCCCATGGTCTTGAGCGCCGCCGCCGCCAGAACACCTTCGGGCGCGCCGCCCGATCCCATATACATGTCGATGCCGGTCTTTTCCGGTTCGGCGCAGTGCATGACACCGGCGATGTCGCCATCGGTGATGAGCCGGATCGCCGCGCCGGTGCCGCGTATCTCGGCGATCATCTGCGCGTGGCGCGGCCGGTCCAGGATGCAGACGGTGATGTCGGCAGGTGCGCAGCCCTTGGCACGGGCCAGTGCCTCGACCCGCTCGGCCGGCGACATGTCGAGCGTCACCACCTCGGGGGCGTAGCCCGGTCCCACGGCCAGCTTGTCCATGTAGACGTCGGGCGCATGCAGAAGCGACCCGCGCGGTCCCATGGCGATCACGGTCAGCGCGCCGGGCATGTCCTTGGCGGTCAGCGTGGTGCCTTCCAGCGGATCCAGCGCGATATCCACCGCGGGGCCGGCCCCGGTGCCGACCTCTTCGCCGATGAACAGCATCGGCGCCTCGTCGCGCTCGCCTTCGCCGATGACAACCGTGCCGGCGATGTCGAGCCCGTTGAGCTGTTCGCGCATCGCATTCACGGCGGCCTGATCGGCGGCCTTTTCATCGCCGCGCCCGATCAGCCCGGCGGCGGCAATCGCCGCGGCCTCGGAGACGCGGGCGATCGCCAGCGACAGCATCTGGTCGTCGAAAGGGGCCGGTTGGGTGCATGTGGTCATGAATCCGTCTCGTGCTCTGGTTCGCCTGTCTCTGCCAATAGCCCGCCCGCCATTGCCGCCGCAAGGGCGCAGTCGCGGGCGCGCAATCGTCTCACCATGCCCGGCCGGACGGGCGGAACTTTGCCGGAATCGGCTTTTTTCGTGCTGTCACGGGTGCTTGCGGGCGGCTGTCGCCCTTTCGACACGAACGCCGCGCGGCGTAGGGTAGGCCAAGGCACCCTGCGTCCCCCAGTGGTCGGCGGCGGGATGAAGGATGCAATGCGGTTTGCGGTAATTCCGTTCGGGCTTCTTCTGGTGCCGACGGTCGGGGCCTCGGCCTGGCTGGCGCTGCAGGCCTGCGGCCTGCGCGTGCCGTTTTCAACCGCGGTGCTGGAATGGTGCGAAGCCGCCCCGGACCGGGCGGTTCTGGGGCAGCTTGCGCGGGAAGAGACTCAGACGCAGGCGCTGCGGGCGCGGATCGCGGCGCTGGAGAAGGCGCTGGCCTTGACGCAGTGCCTGGCCGTTGCGCCAGAGCCGCCCGCCCACGCCCAGCGGGCTGGACCCCGAAGCCTTTGACAAGGAAGACATTTCGGTGATGGAGGGCTGCTGGTTGTTGTCCTCGGATTACGCTGCGCGCGACATCGACACCGGGGCGATCACCCGGTTCAACTACTGGCGTATCTGTTTCGACAGGAACGGCCGGGGCACCGAAGAGATGCGCGCCACCAACGGCATCAGCTGGAAGGGCCGGATCAGCGGCCGGATGCCCGGAAACGGTCGGCTGACCATGCGCGAGCCGGGCAATCTGCGCTGCGGCAACGGGATGTACGTGTTCCGGCGCGACATCACCTGTTCGCTGGATGCCAAGGGGCTGGCGCAATGCGATACCTATCAACCGGAAACCAATGGGCGGGGCTCGGCCACGCTGCGCCGTGCCAGGAGGTGACGACATGGCCGATCTCTTTCTGACCAAGACCCGCATCTCGCCTTCGGACCTGGTCGAGGCCGGCGGACGTCCGGTGCTGGAGCGCCATGCCGAGCTGCACGCGCTCTTGTCCGACCGGGCTGGCCCGGCCACGGCGGCGCTGTTTGCCGAGCCGCTGGTCAGCCGCGGCAACGATGCGGCGCCCCCACCGTGTCGTGGTATGCGCGCGGCACGGGCGAGGCGCGGCCGCTTTCGGCCTTGACGGGGGAAGAACGCGATCGGGCCGAGGCCTATCTGGCCGAACATCTGCGGCCGTTGCGGGCGTTGGCTGGGGATCGGTCCTGCGCAGATCTGGTGCTGGGCGCGCTCAGCGTGCCGGGCGGGGATGACGTGATGGTGGTGGATGGCCGCCCGGTGATCGTGAACTGGGGGCTGCTGCCCGGCGGCGGCGGCGCGAATGTCTCGGCCCGGCCGGCGCATTACGCCGCGACGCTGGGGCGGTATCTGCCGCTGAACCTCGACCGGCTGACCGGGGCCGCGCCCACCGGGTCCGCGGCCCACGCCGCGACCGATGCGCGGCCCGCCGCGGCGGCGACGGGCGTGTCCGGGCATGCCATGACGATCTCTGCCTGGGCCTGGGCGCCGCTCTTGGTGCTGCTGGTTCTGGCCGGGCTGGTGCTGGCCTGGCTCGTGATGCCGGGCACGCGGATTTTCCCCAAGCCCGCGCCGGCGGCGATCGACGACCATGCCCGGCTGGCTGCGCAGCAGGCCCTGAACGCGGAGTTGCGCGCGCGGCGCGATCAGCTTCAGGCGGTGCTGGACGGCGCGATGTGCCGCCCCGATGGCGTGCTGCTGCTGCCCGACGGGGTCACGCCGGACGGGCTGGTGCCGCCGCCGATGGGCACCGCGCCGCCCGAACGGGCCGCCGCGCGCCCCGACGCGATCCTGCCCAGCCCGGCCGGGCGCGTGCAGGTCGGCCCGGACGAGGCGGGGCAGACGCTGCTGGACTGGATCGAGACGCGTTCGGTGCTGGTGCTGGCGCGCGGGGCACAGGGGCTGGCGGTCGGATCGGGCTTTGTCGTGGCGCCGGGCCGGGTTCTGACCAACCACCATGTCGTGGGGGGGGGCGAGCGGGTGATGGTGGCCTCGGCCGCGCTGTCCGCGCCGATCGACGCGCGGCTGGCCGCGCCCGCCGCGATCCTGAGCGCGGAGGTGATCAACGATTTCGTCGCCACGCTGGGGATGCGGGATCTGCCGGAGTCCGAGCGGCCCCATGTGGACCAGCCGGACGGTGGCCGGCGCCCGGTTTTTGCCGACCGTCCGGAGTCTGACAGTGCCGACGACCTGCCGTCGCGCCCCCGCCCGGTGGCCGAGGACTACTGGTCCGACTGGGTGTTCGCGCTGGATGCGCTGTTCGAGGCCAATGCCAAGGACGGCGTCGGCGGCGAGATCGACATCGATCAGAACCTCGCGCTGGGCGAGATTCTCGCGGGGTTGGAGGCGCGCCGGACCGCATGACCCTGACCGTTCGCCCAGATCCCAGGGAACCGGCCGGCGGGTATGCCATTCTGGAGCTGCCCGCGGGTGCGCTGTCGGCCGACAGCGTTTCGGTGACGGTGCAGGATGCCTTTGCTGGCAAATGGCTGGGGCCGGATGGGGCGTGGCAGGGCGAGCCCCATGCCTTTGGCCCCTGTCCCGTGGAGCGTGACGGCGATGTGATTCGCGTCCGCATCGGGCCGGACATCGTTGATCACGTCGAGGAATACGCGACTCTGAAGATTTCCCTCGGGCCGGTCGCGGCCGAACTCATCTGGCCCGACGACGTGCCGCCCGGGCCGCCAGCGGCGGCGCTCGGGGCGATTCATGCGCCGCACCGGGAGGATGTCGCCGAACCGGCTGCTCCGGTGATGGAAGCAGTGGAAGAGCCCGTGGCCGAAAAGCCGGAGCCCGACCCGGAGGTCGCGGTATCGCAACCGGATTGGGAGGATGCGCCAGAGGCTGCAGAAGAGCCGGATCAGGCAAACACTTCCCCGCTGCGGCGTTTCGCGGTGCCGTCCGCGCTGGCGCTGATCCTGCTCGTGGCCGTGTTCGCCACGCTCCGGTACTGGCCCGACGATGCACCGCGCTCGACCGCTCCGGCCAGCGAGATTTCCGAAACCCGTGCGGTGGCGGATCCCTGCGCGACAGATGCGCTGGCAACCGCGGGCGGCGGGTTCGACGCGACGGGGCGCGCGTTGCGGGCCTGTGCGGGCAAGGTCGATCCCGACGTTGCCCTGCGGCTGGTAGAGGACGCCGCGGCGCGGGGCGACGGAGCGGCGTTGCAACTTTTCGGCATGCTCTATGACGGCAAGGCCCTGGACGAGCCGATCGAAACCGGGATCGGGCTGAGCTTTGGCGACGATCCGGCCAAGGCCGCCGAATATTATGCCCGCGCGGTGGGCGCAGGAGCAGAGGGGCGCAGGCGCGGCTCGAACAGGTCTGCCGCCGTCTGGCTGAGGCCACCGGCACATTGGAAAAGGGAGCGTTCGATGATTTCTGCCGCTAGGCGCATGTCGGTCGGTCTGCTGGTTGCCCTGATGCTGGCGGCGCCGGGGCCGGCGTCGGCTCGGGATGCCGCGCGCCCCCTGCTGGTCGAGGGGGCGCAAGACGGTTTACCAGCGGGTTCTGACCCGGCCGGGTGCGCATCTTCACCCCGCGCCCGACGCGTCGGCCGGACGCCAGTTTCCCGCCTTTCAACCGCTTTATGTCTATGACCGTCAACCAGGCTGGTTCCGCATCGGCCGGTCGGTAGCAAAGGGGCCGGAGGGCTGGGTCAGGGCCGAAGAGGTCGTGCCATGGAAGCACAACATCGTCGCGGCCTTCACCAACCCGGCGGGCCGGCTACGCCAGATCCTGTTCCGCGATGCCGACGCGCTGCGGCGGCTGATGGCGGATCCGGCGCTGCCGAAAACGCAGGCGCGGCTGCTGGACGGGATCGCGCGCGGCCAGCCCGACCCCGAGGCCGGTATCGTCGCCGTGGAACCCGCCGAATACGTGGACATCGTCAAACAGCTCTATCTGATGCCGATCCTCGACTTCGAGCAGGATCTGCACCCGGTCAGCAACGAGGACAACCTGCTGATGAAGGTGGCCTCGGTGCCCCTGCGGGAAGACCCGGCCAATGTCTCGGCGGTTTCCGACAGCTTCGACGCGGGGATCGTGTTCGTGTTCGACACCATGCGGTCGATGGGGCCCTATATCGCGCGCACGCAAAAGGCGGTGGAACGGATCGTGCGCGGGATCGAGGGGACCGAGATCGGTGATCGCGTGCAGTTCGGCGTGGTCGGGTTTCGCGACAACCCGCAGGCCGCGCCGGGGCTGGAATACCGCACGCGCACGCTCTTGCCGCTGGAACGCCGCAGCGACCAGACGCCGGTGATCGCCACGATCCGCGCCGCCACCCGTGTGGCCCGCGCCAACTCGCCCGGTTTCCGCGAGGACAGCCTTGCCGGTGTCGAAGATGCCGTGTCGCTGACCGACTGGGAGCCGGCGGGGGCCGAGCCCTTTGACGCGCGGATCGTGTTCCTGATTACCGATGCCGGCCCCAAGGCCCCCGGTGACCCCAACGCGCGAACGGATATCGGCCCGGCCGAGTTGCAGCGGGCGGCGCAGGACAAGGGTGTGGCGGTGATGACGCTGCACCTTGAGACGCCGGCCGCGGGGGCCGAGGAAAACGCTTGGGCCGAACGGCAGTATCGCGCGCTCAGCCGGTTCAACGGCAACAGCTACTACTATGGCATCCCCGACGGGTCGGAACAGGCGTTCGAGGACACCGTGACGCGGCTGGTCACGGCGCTGACCGACATGATCCGCGAGGCCCGCGACCAGCGCCCGGTGCTGAGCCCCGAGGAACGCGGCCAGGAACTGGTCGATCTGGGGCTGGCCATGCGGTTGGCCTGGCTGGGGCGGGAAAAGGGCACCCAGGCGCCGGACGTGATCGAGGGCTGGCTGTCGGAGAAGGCGGTCGATAACCCCGCCCGCCTGGCGGTCGAACCGCGGCTTCTGGTGACCAAGAACGAGATGGCGACCATGGCCGAACTGCTGGACAATCTGCTGACGCTGGGCGAACGCGCGCGCGGCGATGCCGACAGCGACGCCTTCTTTGCCCAGGTGCGCGACGTGGTGGCGCGGATGGCGCAGAACCCCGACCGGCTGGTCAATCCCGAAACCGAGACGCTGGGCGGGGCGCTCGAGTTTCTTCAGGATCTGCCCTATGAAAGCCAGCTGATGCTGACCACCGAACGGCGCTGGCGGCAAAGCGCGATGAACCGGCGGCGGATCCTGGACGGAATGCGCCAGAAGCTGGCGCAATACCGCAAGTGGCTGCACTATCCGGATGTCTGGACCGCACTTTACGAGGGGGCGCCCGATGGCGAGCATGTCTTTGCCATGCCGTTCGACGTGTTGCCCTGACGCGCCATGACCGCGGCGCTGCGGATGGGGGCGGGCGGCCATGCCCTGCGCGACGGCAACCGGCTGTTCCGGCTGGTCTGGGACGAGATCACCCCTACCGGCGGGCAGGCGGTGGCGCTCACGGGACCCAGCGGGTCAGGCAAGACGCTTCTGCTGGAACTGCTGGGGTTGATGCGCGCGCCCGCGGCCGGGGTGGCCTACGAGGTCGTCAATGGCGAGCGCCACGATCTGGCCGCGCTCTGGCGGCAGGGCGCGCGCGGGCGGGCGCTGGCGCAGATGCGAGGGCGGCTGTTCGGTTTCGTGCCGCAGACCGGCGGACTCATGCCCTTTCTGACCGTGGCCGAGAACGTGGCTCTGCCGCAGCGCATCACCGGGCGCGGTGACCCGGCCTGGTGCGCCGAGCTGCTCGCGCGGCTCGGGCTGGAGCCGGTGGCGGGGCTGCAGCCCGGCGCGCTGTCGATCGGGCAGCGGCAGCGGGTGGCGGTGGCCCGCGCGTTGGCGCATCGCCCGCCCTTCGTGATCGCGGACGAACCGACCGGCGCGCTCGATCCCGAAAGCGCGGACCGCGTGATGGCGCTGTTGCTGGAAACCGCGGCGGCGCAGGGCAGCGGCGTGATCCTGTCCAGCCACGATCTGGACCGGATCGGGCGTTTCGGCATCGCGCGCCTGTCGCTGGCGGTCGCGCCCGGGGGGCGCCGGCGAGGTCATAAGCCGCCTGGAGGCGCGCCCATGCTGATCGCCCGGCTGGCCCTGCGGGATCTGGTCCGCGACCGGTTCTTTCTGATCTGCAACGTGGCGGTGATGGTGGGGGTGCTGGTGCCGCTCCTGGTCCTGTTCGGGGTCAAGAATGGGGTCTATTCGGCGCTGATCGGCGAAATGCTGGCCGATCCGGCGAACCTGCAGATCGACACCGCCGGCAATGCCACCCTGACCGAGGCCGACATCGCGCCCCTGCGCGACTGGCCCGAGATCGCCTTTCTCACGCCCAAGGTGCGCAGTCAGTTCGACTATATGACTATATGAACGTGCGCGCGCCGGACACGCGGCGGATGCGTCCGGCGCTGGTGGTGCCGTCGGGGGCGGGGGATCCGACGCTGCCGGCGGGGGTGACGCTGGGCCGCGACCGGGTGGCGATCAGCGCCCAGCTTGCCGCGCAGCTCATGGTGCGCGAGGGGGCGGCGCTGCAGCTTGTCAGCCAGGCTGAGGGGCGGCCCCGGCAACTGGTGCTGCCGGTGACGGTGGCGGCAGTCCTGCCCGAAAGGGCCGTGGCCGGGCGGGCGGTGCTGGCGCCGCTGGAGATGCTGGAGGTGATCGAAGCGTTCTATGATTCCTACAGCTTGCCCGAATATGGAATCGAGGGCACGCGCGATCTGGACGAGCGCGCCCCGGCCTATGCGGGGCTGCGGGTCTATGCCCGCGACCTGGCCTCGCTTGCCCCGCTTCAGGCGCGGATCGAATCCGCGCTGGGCGCGGCCACCACGGCGCGGACGCGGGATGTCGAGTCGCTTCTGGGGCTGGGGCGGCGGCTGGATCTGGCGCTGGCACTGACGGCGGCGCTGGCGGCGGGGGGCATGGGGGAGGCGCTGGTCTTCGGCTTCTGGTCGGATGCGGCGCGCAAACGGCAAGTGCTGGCGGGGATTGCGCTGCTGGGGGTTCCGGCCCGCGATCTGGCGCTGTTTCCGATGGTGCAGGGCCTGGTGACGGCGGCGCTGGGGCTGGCGCTGTCTTTCGTGCTGTATGCCATCGCGGGGCAGGTGGCTCAGGCGATGTTCGGCCAGGGCATGCCCGAAGGCGCGGCGCTGGCGGTGATCGGTCCGGGGCAGGGCGCGGCGATCTGCGCCGCCGTGCTGGCGCTGGTGCTGGGGGCGGCCGGAGCCGCGGCCTGGTCGGTGCAGCGTGTGGATCCGGCCCGCGTACTCAGGGAGGGGGCATGAGGCGACTGGCCGCGATCCTGCTGCTTGCGGTGACGGGGGTAGCACGGGCCGATCCCTGGCCGGTAACCCTGACCGACCAGGCCGCAGAACGGGGCGCGCGGGCCGACCTGGTGCTGCCCATGCCCTGCGGCGGCGCGATGGCGTTCCAGAAAGTGACCGTGCCGGTCGATGCCGCCGATCCACTGGCCGACCGGCGGCTGCTGTTGGGGCAGGCGTCGGATCTGGCCAGTTACTCGGACGGGTTGCGCACGGCGTTTCTGCGGGGCGCTTTTGCCGGCAACAAAGGGGAAAGCCATTACTACATCGCCCGCTACGAGATGATCGTGGGGCAATGGCGCGCGCTGCACGGCGACTGCCTGGACCCGAACCGTCGCGACCGGGTCGCGAAGGGCGGGTTGAGCTGGTTCGACGCGGTGGATGCGGCCCGGCGCTATTCCGAATGGCTGCTGAATCATGCCCGCGACCGGCTGCCTTCGTCGGACGGACAGCCGGGATTCGTGCGGCTGCCGACCGAAGAGGAATGGGAATTCGCCGCGCGGGGCGGCGCGCGGGTGGATGCGGCGCGGTTCGCGGAAAAGGTGTATTTCGACGAAGGCGAAATGCGCGACCACGCGCTCTATCAGGCGCCGGGGTCCGGGCGCGGGCGGCTGGGGGCGGTGGGCTTGCGCCGGCCCAATCCGTTGGGGCTCTATGACATCTACGGCAATGCCGAGGAACTGGTGCTCGGCCCCTTTCGGCTGAACGCGGGCGGGCGGCTGCACGGGCAGGCGGGCGGGGTGGTGACGCGGGGCGGTTCGGTCCTGTCCACAGCCGAAGATCTCTACAGCGCGCGGCGCACCGAATATCCCGCCAATGACCGGGACGGCGTGCCGATGCGGCTGGACACGTTCGGCGTGCGGCTGGTGATCGCCGCCCCCGTCGTGACTTCGGACGCGGCGCTGACCCGGATCCGTGCGGCGTGGCAGGCGCGCAACCGGGGCGGCATCCCCGGCGCGGCGGCAGATCCCGATCAGCTGTTGACCGACCTGATCGCGGCCGAAACCGATCCCCGGCGCAAGTTGGGGCTGAGCGCGGTTCTGGTCGAGCTGCGCCGCGCCCGCGACCGGGCCCAGACCGCGCGGCTGCAGTCGGCGCGCTCCACGCTTCTGTCGGGCGCGATGTTCGTCGGCGCCCTGCGCGCGAATGCCCGCGCGATCGAGGCGAAGGCCGCCAATATCCGCATGCTGGTCGAGTTGCAGCGCGCCGGGGGCCGGTCGGAGATGCTGGACCGGCAGGTGCAGGCGCATCTGCGCGAAATCGGGGAGCTCAGGGCGCAGAGAACCACCTACCTGTTGTCCTATCGCGCCGCGCTGGAGGCTCTGGCGGGGCAGGCCGACGACTATGAACGCGACACCACCCATGACGTGCTGGACGAAGAGCTGGAGCTGTCCCGCCAGGTCGAATTGCGCGCGAATTTCCGCCGGTTCTGGGAGGGTTTGTCGCGTTTTGCGCAAAAGCCCGATATGGGGGCGCGGGCGCTGTTGGAACTGGCTCTGGAACAGGTCGGAGCGGCCCGCGCGCGAAGAGGATCAAGCCTTTGTTTCTTGACACTCTCGGGTTTGTCTGGTGGGCTGGGGTCCGAAGGGTGTTCACATTTGTTCCCCGCGGTCTGGCCGGCGTTGTGCCATGCGTGGTCGCGGATTTCGATGAGGAATTGAAAGATGTTCAGACGAAAGGTCTTTGCTTCCCTGTTGGCGACCACGATGATCGTGACGCCGGTCACGCGGGCGATGGCTGACAACAATGCCGCGGCGCTTCTGGGCGGTGCGATCCTGGGCGGCATCATCGTCAACGAGGTCAACAAGAACAAGCAGCGCAAACAGGCCACGGCGGCCCGGCAGAGGTCCAGCTCCTATCAGCGGGCGCAGAATCGCGACATCCAGACGGCGCTGAATTATTTCGGGTATCCCGCGGGTGCGGCGGACGGCGTGCTGGGGCGGCGTTCGCGCGCGGCGATCGCGCAGTTCCAGGCCGAAATGGGCTATACGGCGGACGGCTATCTTGATGCCTACGAACGCGACTTTCTGCTGAACAGCTATCAGCGGGCGCTGGTCTCGGCGCAGGTGCCGCCCTACAACCAGATCCTGGCCGCACAGGGGCCGCGCGGGCTGTTGCGCGCCTATCGCAACGAACAGCTCGGCATCTCCACGCGGACGCCGCAGCAGGCGCCGGTGACGAACACGGCGACGCCCGTTCCCGCCCCCGTTCCCGCCCCCGTTCCCGCTCCTGCTCCCGCCCCCGTGCCGACGGCGCCGCCGCAGAGCGCGGCGCGGTCGAACACGACCGCTTTGCCCAGCTTTCCGGTGGGCGGGGCCAGCCGGTCGATCAACGAACACTGCAACGAGGTCAGCGTTCTGACGGCGGCCAATGGCGGTTTGACCACGGCCGGGCGGGTGAGCGATCCGCAATTCGCGCTCAACGAACAGTTCTGCCTGGCGCGTACGCAGGCGATGGCTGAAAGCGCGCGGCTCGAGGCGTCGATCCCGAACATGACGCCCGACCAGATCGAACAGCAATGCGCGGGGCTCGCGCAGGCGATGGAGCCCTATACTGCGACTGTCGCCACCGACCGGCCCGAGCGCGTGATCGCCGACGCCGGGCAGTTCCTGCGCAGTTCCGGCCAGCCGATGGATCAGCTGATCGCCGGTGGCAAGATCTGCTTGGGCGTGGGCTATCGCACCGACGACGCGCAGATGGCTCTGGCATCGGCGGTGTTGCTGAGCGCGGCCGGACAGATGGGCTATGGCGAAGTCGTGGCCCATCACCTGCGCGAAGGTTTCGGTGTTTCGCAGGCCCAGAAGCAGCTGGCACATGACTGGATGCAGATGTCGGTGGACGCGGCCAGGAAGGGTGGAGCGCCGGTTCTGGGCCAGTCCGCCGACCGGCTGGCCGTGCTCGAGGCGGCTTCCAGCGGCGCGGGGCTAGCCGGCGGCGGCGCTTTGCCGGTCTTCCCCAGCGCGTCCGGCAACTGACCGTCCTCATTCCGGCACCGCATCGGCCGGACTGCCGGGCGGCGCCCCTGTTTGCCTTGCGGTTCAGCGGGCGACGGACTTGCGCACCATCGTCCAGTAGATCGTCTCGACTTCGGGCAGCGACAGGCGGCCGCCTTCGCGGAACCAGGTGTTCACGCCGGTCAGCATGGCGATCAGCGCCATGGTCGCGACCTTCGTGTCGGGCACGTCGAACACGCCTTCGGTCACCCCCTGACGCAGGATGTCTTCCAGTTCGTTTTCGTATTGCCGGCGCAGGGATTCGATCCGTGCGAAATTCTCGGGCGTGAGGTTGCGCAGTTCCATGTAGGCGATGAACACCGCGTCGGGCCGGTCGTGGTGAAAGCGGATGTGGAAGCGGGTGAACTCCTCCAGCCGGTCCACGGCGTTGTCGGCAGGGACGACCGCGGCGCGCGCGGCCAGAAGCTCGTCCAGATGCCCCTTCATCAGCCCGAACAAGAGGCTCTGCTTGTCGGGGATGTAGTTGTAGAGCGCGCCGGCCTGAACGCCCACCTCGGCCGCGATCTGGCGCATGGAAACGGCGGCATAGCCCTGCCGCGCAAAGAGCCGCAGCGCCGCCTCGCGAATGCGGGGGCCGGTGATGTCGGAATGGGATCCTTGGGTTCGTGCCATGCGGCAACGGTAACTGAACATACGTTCAGATAAAACCCCCGCTTGCGCGTTCCTGCACGAGCGGGCATGACTGCGTCATGCGCATGTGCGGAAAATTCACGCAGCCCGTGAACGCCGCCCGGCTTGGCCGGGCGGGGCTGGCCTTGGTGTGGATCGGTCTGGCGGCGGGCTGTGCGCAAATTCCCGAATTGGCGGCTTCGATCAACGAGGATCTGCGCGATTCGCGGTATCCCGCTCTGGTGCCGATCGATCGGGCGGTGGTGCCGCTGCCCGCGCCCGAGGAGGAGGCCAGTGAGCTTCAGTCCGAACTGGACGCCCGCCGGGCAAGGCTGAGGCGACGCGCCGAGGCGATGCTGAACGAAGGGGCGGGAGGCTGAGCCGCCGCCCCGCGTTGCACCACCTGCGCGAACCGGCTAAGGCAACACCTGTTACGCATCATGAAAGGACGACGCCTGATGTCACAACCGCTGCGCCTTGGAATTGCCGGTCTGGGGACCGTCGGAGTGGGAGTGGTCAAGATCATCCGTCGCCATGCCGATCTTCTGGAGACGCGCACCGGGCGGCGGATCGAGATTTCGGCCGTCTGCGCGCGCGACCGGAACCGCGACCGCGGCGTGAGCCTGTCGGGCTATGACTGGGAGGACAACCCGGTTGCGCTGGCGGTGCGCGAGGACGTGGACGTGCTCGTCGAACTGATGGGCGGTTCGGACGGCCCGGCCAAGGCCGCGACCGAGGCCGCCCTGGCGGCTGGCAAGGATGTGGTGACCGCGAACAAGGCGATGCTGGCGGTGCATGGGCAGACGTTGGCCGAACAGGCCGAGGCCTCGGGTCGCTCGATCCGCTACGAGGCCGCGGTGGCCGGCGGCATTCCCTGCATCAAGGCGCTGACAGAGGGGCTGGCCGGCAACGAGATCACCCGCGTGATGGGGGTGATGAACGGCACCTGCAACTACATCCTGACCCGGATGGAGGCCGAAGGGTTGGGCTACAACGCGCTGTTCGAAGAGGCCGGGCGACTGGGGTATCTGGAGGCGGATCCGACGCTGGACGTGGGCGGCATCGACGCGGCGCACAAGCTTGCGATCCTGGCCGCAATCGCCTTTGGCACAAGGCCGAATTTCGATGGTGTCGAGATCGAGGGGATCGAGCATATCGAGCTCGAGGACATCCGGCAGGCGGCCGACATGGGCTTCCGCATCAAGCTTCTGGGCGTGGCGCAGCGCACGGCGCGGGGGCTCGAGCAGCGGATGCAGCCCTGTCTGGTGCCGGCGGAGTCGCCGCTTGGGCAGCTTGAGGGTGGCACGAACATGGTGGTCATCGAGGGCGACTCGGTGGAGCAGATCGTTCTGCGCGGCCCCGGTGCCGGCGAGGGCCCCACCGCCAGCGCGGTGATGGGCGACATTTGCGACCTGGCCCGCGGCATTCGCCTTCCGGTCTTTGGGCAACCGGCGGCGATGCTGAAGGAACTGCCGCCCGCGCGCACCGGCCTGCCGGCGCCGTATTATTTGCGCATGAAGCTGGTGGATCGCCCGGGCGCCTTGGCGAAGGTTGCCACGATTTTGGGGGATGCGGGCGTGTCGATCGACCGGATGCGGCAATACGGCCATTCCGAGCCGTCGGCGCCGGTTCTGATCGTGACCCACAAGACGACGAGAACGGCGATCGACGAGGCGCTCAAGCTGATGCGCAAGCTGGATGTGGTGGCCAGCGCACCGGTGGCGCTGCGGATCGAGCACGTCTGAGACGTCATTCGGCGGTTTGAGTTCAAGTGTTGTTTCGGATCGGCTTTGGCCGATCCGACCAATGTGAGGGGCGCTGCCCCTCACGCTCCCCGGGGTATTTCCGACCAGAAAGAAGCTGGATCGCGCGCCCGCTTCTGCTTCTTTCTGGTTTCAAATACCCAAATCCAGCCCTTCCGGAACGCGTGCGGCCTGCGGGTCAGCCCTTGCGGATGAAGGTGCCTTCGCGCAGTTCGCGAAAGGCCTGCAGCAGCTCTTCCCGCGTGTTCATGACGATGGGGCCGTGCCAGGCGACGGGTTCGTTGATCGGCGCCCCCGAGATCAGCAGGAAACGCACGCCTTCAGGGCCGGCCTGCAGCGTGATCTCGTCGCCGGCGCCGAACCGGACAAGGGTGCGGTCGCCGGAGGGGTCGCGAAAGACGACCTCCTGTTCGCCCAAGGCCTTTTCGATCAGCACGCCCGTGGGGGTTGCCGCGTCGGCAAAGGCGGCTTCGCCCTCGAACACATAGGCAAAGGCGCGGTGGCGGGTGTCGATCTTCAGCGTCTTGCGGATGCCCGCGGGCACGAACACGTCCAAGTATTGCGGATCGGCGGCGATGCCGTCCACGGGGCCCCTCCTGCCCCAGAAGTTTCCTGCGATCACCCGCACGCGAGTGCCGTCATCGTCAGTCACCTCGGGGATTTCCACTGCGGGAATGTCCTGATAACGCGGCGCCGTCATCTTGTCGCGCGCCGGCAGGTTGCCCCAGAGCTGAAATCCGTGCATCTGGCCCCGCCGGTTTCCGGCCGGCATTTCCTGGTGGAGAATGCCCGAACCCGCCGTCATCCACTGGATGTCGCCGGGGCCCAGCGTGCCCCTGTTGCCGAGCGAATCGCGGTGCTCGACCGTGCCGGCCAGGACGTAGGTGATGGTTTCGATTCCCCGGTGCGGGTGCCAAGGGAAGCCGCGCGCATAGGCCGCCGGGTCGTCATTGCGGAAATCGTCGAACAGTAGGAACGGGTCCAGTTCGGTAGGATCCTGAAAACCGAAGGCGCGGTGCAGATGCACGCCTGCGCCTTCGATCGTCGGCGCGGCGAGGCGGGTTTCGAGAACGCAACGCAGCGACATGGCAAAGCCTCCTTTGGTTGGCCAAGGATGTAGGGTGCGGGCGTGCAAGTGGCAATTTCCGCCCCGTCACGGCGCTTGTGCGTCCGCGCACAGCCGCGATTGCCTGCCGCGTTGACGTTTGAGAACGACAAATTGTCGGCCTGGCGGTTGTGTCGCAGGGTTTTGATTGACCAATTCATGCTGCAGGCGCTAAGCAACCGCGAAATATTGTTGCGCCGCAGAGGGACCGGGGCGCGTGGGGGACAAACAATCAAGGAGCGACGCGATGGCCGAGATTGAACGCGAAGCGATGGAATATGACGTTGTGATCGTCGGAGCGGGCCCCGCGGGCCTGTCGGCGGCCATCCGTCTGAAACAGCTTGATGCCGACCTGAACGTGGTCGTGCTGGAAAAGGGGTCCGAAGTGGGCGCGCATATCCTGTCGGGCGCGGTGCTGGACACCAGCGGGCTGGACCGGCTGATCCCCGACTGGAAGGACAGGGGCGCGCCGATCACCGTTCCGGTCAAGAACGACAGGTTCTACATGCTGGGCGAGGCGGGCGGTGTCCGCATCCCCAACTGGCCGATGCCGCCGCTGATGTCGAATCACGGCAAATACATCGTGTCGATGGCCAATGTCTGCCGTTGGATGGCCGAGCAGGCCGAGGAACTGGGCGTCGAGATCTTCCCCGGAATGGCCTGTTCGGAGCTGGTCTATGGCGACAATGGCGAAGTCAAGGGCGTGGTCGCCGGCGAGTTCGGCAAGAACTCTGACGGCACGCCGGGGCCGAACTATGAGCCGGGCATGGAGCTGCATGGCAAATATGTCTTCATCTGCGAAGGCGTGCGCGGCTCTTTGGCCAAGGAGCTGATCCAGAAATACGACCTGAGTGCCGGCAAGGAGCCGCAGAAATTCGGCATCGGCATGAAGGAGATCTGGGAGATCGACCCGGCCAAGCACCGCGAAGGCACCGTCATCCACACGATGGGCTGGCCGCTGGGGGGCAATGCCGGGGGCGGGTCGTTCATCTATCATCTGGACAACAACCAGGTCTATGTGGGCTTTGTCGTCCACCTGAACTACAAGAACCCCTATCTCTATCCCTACATGGAGTTCCAGCGGTTCAAGCATCACCCGATGGTGGCCGAGCTGCTTAAGGGCGGCAAGCGCGTGGCCTATGGTGCGCGGGCGATCAGCGAGGGCGGATACCAGTCGATGCCCAAGATGGTGGTGCCCGGCGCGGCGCTCTTGGGCTGTTCGGTGGGCATGGTCAACGTGCCGCGGATCAAGGGCAACCACAACGCGATGCTGTCGGGCATCGCTGCGGCCGAGGCGGCGCATGCCGCGATCAAGGCGGGCCGGGCCTCGGACGAGCTGACCGAATACGAAACCGAGGTGCGGACCGGCCCGATCGGCAAGGATCTGAGGAAGGTCCGCAACGTCAAGCCGATGTGGTCCAAGTGGGGCATGATGGCCAGCCTCGCCCTAGGCGGGTTCGACATGTGGACCAACGACCTGTTCGGGTTCTCGCTGTTCGGCACGCTGAAACATGGCAAGACCGACGCGGCCTCGACCGAAGAGGCGGCGAAGCACAGGCCCATCGACTATCCCAAGCCCGACGGCAAGATCAGCTTTGACCGGCTCACCAACGTGGCGTTTTCCTTCACCAACCACGACGAAAGCCAGCCCTGCCATCTGCGGTTGAAGGATCCCGAGGTGCCGATCAAGGTGAACCTGCCGAAATACGCCGAGCCGGCACAGCGCTATTGTCCGGCCGGGGTCTATGAGGTGATCGAGGAAGAGGGACAGGCGCCGCGCTTCGTCATCAACTTCCAGAACTGCGTGCACTGCAAGACCTGCGACATCAAGGATCCTAGCCAGAACATCAACTGGACCTGCCCGCAGGGCGGCGACGGGCCGAATTACCCCAACATGTAGGCGAAAATTCGGGCAATGGCGCCGATATCGCATTCGCGCCATTGCCTGCCGCCATGCAAGGGCCTAGCTTGGGACCAACCCAAGATCACAGGCAGGTCCGGATCAGTGTCTTTTCTCAATCTCCGCGCGGCAGTGGCCGCTCTAGCCGCTTCGCTGACGGTTTCCGTCGCGGGGCCGTCGCCGGTTCATGCGACGTCCTTTTCGGGTGCCTACCTCGCCGGGCGGCAGGCGATGTTCGACGACGATTTCAACGCCGCGGCCGAGTATTACCGCCGGGCGCTGGGCTTTGCCCCGGACAATGCCGCCCTGATGGAAAAGGCGGTGCAGTCGCTGATGGCGCTGGGCCGGTTCGACGAGGCGGTGCCGATCGCCCGCCGGATCGAGGAGCAGGGCCTGCGCAGCCAGGCGGCGCATATGGTCGTGCTGGCCGATCTGGTGGCCAAGGGCGACTTTGCGACGGTCCTGCAGCGTGGGCCCGATCAGGGCGGCGTGGGGCCGCTGGTGGACGGGCTGGTGCAGGCCTGGGCGCGGCTTGGCGCGGGGTCGGTCAAGAAGGGACTGGCCCAATTCGACCGCGTGGCCGAAGAAAGCGGCGTGCGGGGCTTTGCGATGTATCACAAGGCGCTGGCGCTGGCCTCGGTCGGGGATTTCGAAGGGGCCGAGGCGGTATTCTCGGGCGACGGCGGATCGCAATCCCTGATCTCGCGGCGGGCGGTGCTGGCGCGGGCCCGGATCCTGTCACAGCTGGGACGCAATGACGATGCGCTGCAGATGCTGGCCGACGCCTTTGCCGGCGGAACCGATCCGGCGCTGACCGCCGTGGCCGACCAGCTTGCCAGCGGTGCGCGGCTGCCCTTTGACATGGTGCGCTCGCCCCGCGAAGGCATTGCCGAGGTGTTCTATTCCATCGGCGCGGCGCTGGATGGGGATGCGGCCGACGAATATGTTCTGCTTTATGCGCGCATGGCGGCCTTTCTGGACCCGATGAACCTGGATGCTCAGATCATGGCCGCGCGGATACTGGAGCGTCTCGGCCAATACGATCTGGCGGTCGAGGCCTACAAGCAGATCCCTGCCGACAGACCGGAACATTTCGCGGCGGAACTGGGCCGGGCCGAGGTGCTGCGGCAGGCGGGCAAGATCGACGCTGCGATCGAGGTTCTGGAACAGCTTTCCCGCAGCGCGCCGCAACAGCCGCAGGTGGCATCGTCCCTGGGGGATCTGCTGCGTCAGCAAAACGACTATGCCGGCGCCGAAAAGGCCTATACACGCGCGCTGGAGTTGACGGACGAGGATTCGCCAGACCGCTGGTTTCTGCATTATGCCCGCGGCATCAGCCGCGAACGGCAGGACAAGTGGCCCGAGGCCGAGGCCGATTTCCGCAAGGCGCTGGAGCTGAACCCCGGTCAGCCGCAGGTGCTGAACTATCTCGGCTATTCGCTGGTGGAGAAGAAGGTCAAGCTCGACGAGGCGCTGGCGCTGATCGAGAAGGCGGTCGAGGCGCGGCCCGACAGCGGCTATATCGTGGACAGTCTGGGCTGGGTTCTGTTCCGGCTGGGCCGCTATGACGAAGCCGTGGGGCACATGGAAAAGGCAGTGGAACTGATGCCGGTGGACCCGGTGGTGACCGACCATCTGGGCGACGTCTACTGGGCGGTGGGCCGCTATCGCGAAGCGCGGTTCCAGTGGCGGCGGGCGCTGTCCTTCATCTCTCCGGATGAGGAAAACCAGGACGTGGACCCCGACCGCATCAGACGCAAGCTCGAGGTCGGGCTGGACCGGGTTCTGGCCGAGGAAGGCTCTCCGCCCCTGATGAAGGTTGCAGATGGCGACAATTGAGGCCTTTGCGCCGGCCAAGATCAACCTGACCCTGCATGTGACCGGGCGGCGTGAGGACGGTTTCCACCTGCTTGATTCGCTGGTGGTTTTCGCCGATCTGGGGGACCGGCTGTGGCTGCGGCCGGCGCGGCAGGCCGGCCTGAGCGTGACCGGGCCGATGGCGGCGGGCGTGCCCGCGGATGCGCGCAACCTGGCGCTCCGGGCCGCGCGACTGATCGGCGCGGCGGTGGACATCCGGCTGGAAAAGACGCTGCCCGCGGCTGCGGGGATCGGGGGCGGCTCGTCCGATGCGGCGGCGGTGCTGCGTGCCTTGCGGCAGATGGGTCATGCCCTGCCGGACCGGCTCGAAGATCTGGGCGCGGATGTGCCCGTGTGCCTGCTGGCGCGGGCTGCGCGCATGTCCGGCATCGGAGAGGTGGTGGAGCCGGTCGAGGGCCTGCCCGCGCTGCCTGCCGTTCTGGTCAACCCGCGCGTGGCGGTGTCCACGCCCGATGTATTCCGCCGGCTGGAGCGTCGCGACAACGCGCCGATGGGTCCAATCCCGCAGAATGGCGATCGGACGGCGTTCATCGACTGGCTGGCGGCGCAGCGCAACGACCTGCAACCGGCGGCCGAATCCGTCGCGCCGGTGATCGGCGGGGTGCTCAGGGGGCTCGAGGCCGAAGGCGCCCTGCTTGCGCGGATGAGCGGCTCTGGCGCGACCTGTTTCGGGCTGTTCGACACCCCCGAGGCCGCGCGCGCGGCGGCCGGACGCCTTTCTGCCGCCCGGCCGGGCTGGTGGGTTGCGCCGACCGTGCTCAACTCTGCCTGATCCGCGCGTTGCCGTCTGGGCCGGCGCCGGGTATCACGGTGTATCCAGACCGGTGAGGGCGACATGATCGCGTTTCTGCGTTTCTTCATCCCGCTGCTGATCGTGCAGACGATCGCCTATGTGGTGTTTTCGCTGCGCGCGCGGGCGCGCGAACGCGATCGGCTGGAGGCGAAATGGCGCGAAGAGGGACAACCCGGCAATCTGGAGGCCTTTGTCGAGGCCGGGCTCGAAGGTTACGAGAAATCCTTGCGGCACAAGCTGTTGCTGGCCATATACGTGGTGCCGTGGGTGGCGCTGGTCGCCATCGTGCAATGGGTCAACAGGTGAGGCAGGGCGATGTGGGTTTACGTGAAATGGACATTCCGGGTGCTGGTCATCGCGATCGTCGCGGCCTTTTTGCACTATACGCTGCCGCAACATGACGTGGGGCGGATCACCGATACCTATACCAAACGCGTCGATTTCGGCGAAAACTGGTGGTTTTATTCCCATGCCGGGGCGGGGGACGCCGAAAAGGTCGGAAGCCGCGACGTGTTCTTCATCGCGGCGATCCTGAAGAACGGCAAGCCGATGGAGTACCGCAACGAGGATACCGGCTGGGGCTGGCCGCCCTATTTCAAGTTCAACACCTCGAACCTCCAGACCCGCGCCGCCGATCTGAAATCCACAGCCGACAATCCGCGCTGGGTGGTCATCACCCATTACGGCTGGCGGTCCAACCTTTTTTCCATCTACCCCAACGCCATCTCGATCCGCGAGGTTGACAGCCCCGACGTGCGGATCATCCCGTGGTTCAACATCATCTTCCTGACGCTCTTGTTCGCGGCTCTCTGGGCCATCCGGGTGCGGTGGCGGAGGTTACGCGCAGCGAAAATCGACCCCGTTCTGGAAGAGATGGAGGACAGCCTTTATGCCGCCGGCGATGCGATCGAGGAAAAGGGCGGCCGGGTCCGCCGCTGGCTGACCGGCGGCGGGCGGCGCTGAGTGCGCTGCCGGATCAGTCCGCGAACAGGTATTCGGTGCGCGCCAGCTCCAGCGCCTGATCCCGCCCGATCGACAGGAACTCGGCGATCTTGGGGGCGTTTTCCTCGGGCGCGGCGGTTTCGTGGATGCGGTGATAGCGCGGGAAATTCGCGTCGCGGATCCGGTCGGCCTCGTAGGCGAGATCGTTGCGGATCGTGGGCAGCAGCCGGTCCAGCGTCTCCTTGCTGGTGCGTTCACCGGCAAGCCCGACCCGGCGGGCATGGCCGATCAGGTATTCGTCGGAGAACTGGCACTCGATCTCCAGCATCCGGGTCACCGAGCGGTCCGAATAGAAATCCTGCAGCAGATCCATGTTGGACGGATCCATGCAGAAAATCAGCCGGTCGGTGTCGAAATACTCAAACAGCATCTGCATCAGCGCCCGGCGGTGGCGGGTGCGCTTTTCCAGCGTGCTCTGGATGCCGCCCAGATCGGGCAGGGGGGTGCTTTCCTCGTTGAACAGGTATTCGATGCCGGGGATGTTGGTCACGCGCCGGATCTGTTCCAGCAGCCGCTTGGCGACGTGCCACTTCTTGCACACCAGGATCAGCAATTCGCGGTCGCGGCCCAGCGAGCTTTCCACCTCCCAGAACCGCATGCCAAAGCGCCGGCCGATTCGCCCGCGCCCGGCGAGGAACTTGTAGAGGCTGCGGCCTTCGTTCGAGATCTGGAACTCGATCCCCCGCGCCGCGTAAAGCCGCCCCAGCCGCGCCTTGAGCTGCGTGGCCTCGGGGCTGATCTTTCGCGCGAACAGATAGTCCTGGTTCAGCAGCAGGTCGTAGTGGTCGTTGTAGAAGGTCACCGGCATCCCGTAGTCGGTGAACATCAGAAAGGTCAGCGTGCGCGTCTCGATCTCGTGCTCCGGCACAAGGTGGCGCACCAGCGTCTGAAAGAAGGTTTCGTCGGGGATCCACGTCGTGCGAAAGAACCGCACCACGTCGCGCCGCTGCCGGATGAAGTCGAGGATCCTCTCGACCGTCGGCCGCCGCAGGCACCACCACTGGCTGCCGATCTGGACCTGGATGTCGGCGGGGATCTCGCGGCTCAGCCCCAGCCGCCGCTGCATATCCAGCGACCAGTAGAACAGCGTCTTGTTCTTCCGTTCGTTGAAGAAATGCCGGTAGATCAGCCGCTCTTCCTTGATCCCGGTCTTGATCCAGTCGCTTTCGAAAAAATCGAAGCTTTCGATGAAGTCCTTGTCATGCTCGTCAAGAAACCTGTGCGCGTATTCGGCGGTCTTGATCGCCATGCAGTCGCCCGACAGCATGTAGAAATGCGTGGCGCGCGGAAATTCTTCGACCGCCGCCTCGACCGCCCTCAGCGTGGCGGCCACCAGCGACCATTCCCCCCAGCCGCATTTCACCCGTTTGCGGGCGAAGGTGACGTTGGGGTTGTCGGCAAGCGCCGAGCGGATCCGGTCATAGGCCTCCTGCGGCGCGCGGCCGTCGAAATGGATCGCAATATAATCACCCGCCACAGTCAGCCGCTGGGCCTGCTTGACGATCGCATCCGGGTCCTTGTGGCACAGCAGGATATACGCAATTCTTGCCATTGTGGAACGATGTTCTCTTCTTCCTGCCCCTTGTCTGCCTTGATACTGATGAACGGTGATTGAATAAACAGCTATTGTCTGGTTTTCTGAAACAGAGCCCGTTGTGAGACCAGACAGACAAGAAGCGGGAACAGGAGGCGAGCGACATGGGTTTCCCCGGCACCTGGATGACGGAAAGCGAAAGCATGGTCTATCGCGTGGTGCCGAAATGCGCCTGCTCGACCATCGGCCAGATCATGTATTACTCCGATCACGGCCGGTTCTTCGACGGCGACATTCATGACGCGCAGGACGGCCTGCACAAATGGGCGTTCGAATCCAGCCAGGGTCCGATCACGGAAAATGTCCGGGCGCACAAATCCTATGCCTTCACCTGCGTGCGCAACCCCTACACCCGGGTCCTGTCGTCCTTCTTCGACAAGATCTGCGGCATCCAGCGCAACGGCAAACGCTATCGCGGCAATCTGGTGCCCAAGCTGATCTACGAATACGGGATCGAGGTCGGCGGCGACGACGGCAAGCAGGAATTCGACCAGATCCGCAGCTTCCGCCGGTTTCTGCTCTTTGCGCGAGACACGATCCGCTGGCGTCGGCCGATGGATCCTGACATTCACTGGTCGGCCATGTCGGGTCACATCTCGACCTTCATCGTGAACGGCGGGCGCTATGACCACATCTTCTGGACCGAAAAATTCAACGAGGGCATGCAAAAGGTTCTGGACAATACAGAAACGCCGCACCCGGTAAACCTGGACGAGATTCCGCGTTTCAACGAATCCGAAGGGCATGGACCGAAACGCGCCCACCCGGTGGAGGATTATTTCGACGATCTGTCGATGCATCTCGTCTACGAAATCTACAAGCGCGATTTCGAACTGTTCAAATACGACTTCGAAAACCCCGCCAACAAGATGCCGGTGGGCGAAATCGATCTGGACGAGGTGCATGCCAAGCTGGGCGACTGATGCACCCCGGTCCGCCCCGGACCTTGCCGCGCCGATCCCGCTTGCACCGCCCGCGGGCTGCGCCTAAACCTCTGCGCCATGGCCAGGAAGAAACCCGACCCCAACTACAAGGTGATCGCCGAGAACCGGCGCGCCCGCTTCGATTACGCGATCGAAGACGATATCGAATGCGGCATCGTGCTTGAAGGGTCCGAGGTGAAATCCCTGCGCGAAAACGGCGCCAACATCGCCGAAAGCTACGCGGCGGTCGAAGACGGGGAACTGTGGCTGGTCAACAGCTACATCCCCCCCTACGAACAGGCGAAAACCTTCGGCCACGCGGAACGCCGCCGGCGCAAACTTCTGGTCAGCCGCAAGGAACTGGCCGATCTCTGGAACGCGACCCGGCGCAAGGGCATGACGCTGGTGCCGCTCGTGCTCTACTTCAACCACAAGGGCCTGGCCAAGCTCAAGCTCGGCATCGCCCGCGGCAAGAAGATTCACGACAAGCGCGAAACACAGGCCAAACGCGACTGGACGCGTCAGAAACAGCGCCTGCTCAAGGACCACGGCTGACCGGCGCAAGCCCCGCTGCCACAGCCCGCCGCAACCGCATCCGGACTCGCTGGCTTCGGCGCTTTTCCGGCTCCTGCTTCTTTCTGGTTGCAAATACCCCAGGGGTGCGGGGGCGGAGCCCCCGCGTCGGTCGGATCGCGTCAGCGATCCGAACCTGTCTCGCCCCGTCCTCGGCCGCAGCACTCAATCTCGGCGCGCAGTTTCGCCATCAGCTGCCCCAGCACCCGCGCATAACGCTCGCTGACGAGCCGCCCCGCCGCATCGAACTGCGCCGCGCTGTCGGCCACATGCAACTCCGGCCCCTGCAGGATTCGGGTCTGGAACGGCACCATGTAAAGCCGCAGGAGCGACTGCGCCCGCTCGCCGCCTGCGCGCCCGGCTGCCGCCGACATTACCGCCACCGGCTTGTTCTGCCAGGGCTTGCCCTCGGTTCGGCTGATCCAGTCCAGCGCATTCTTCAGCACGCCGGGCGGCGCCTTGTTGTATTCCGGCGTCGAAATCACCACCGCGTCCGCCGCCGCCACCTGATCGGCCAGCCGCTGAACCTCGACCGGTATGCCCTCGGCCTCCTGAAGGTCGGCATCGAACAGCGGCAGGCGCAGATCGGCCTCGACATAGTCGCAGGGGCCGAACAGCCGCGCCGCCTCGCGCAACAGCTTTCGGTTGGTCGATTCCCGCCGCAGCGCGCCGCAGATGCCCAGAAGAACCGGATCGCTCATGCCTTCCCCCTTTCGCCGTATTATGCCCCGGCCGTCACTTCTGCGGTATGATGACGATCTCAACCCGCCGGTTTCGCGCCTTGCCTTCCTCGGTCAGGTTCGATGCAATCGGCTG
The DNA here is from genome assembly GCF_900108275.1 of Jhaorihella thermophila. Lineage (GTDB taxonomy): Bacteria > Pseudomonadota > Alphaproteobacteria > Rhodobacterales > Rhodobacteraceae > Jhaorihella > Jhaorihella thermophila. The sequence goes on along the minus strand of NZ_FNVD01000007.1, from coordinate 182,482 downwards.
CTCTTCGCCCCGGCCGATGGTGACGATCCGATAGACCGAAACGCCGTTCTGCTCCAGTTCCGCCGCAACCGCCGCGGCCCGGCGCTCGGACAGTTGCTGGTTGTAGGCCGCATCGCCGTCGCTGTCGGTGTGGCCGATCACCTGCACGGTGGACTTGGGGTATTTGTTCAGATGCTGCGACAGGCGCGCAAGGTCGGGGCGCAGGTTGTCGCGCACCGTGAAACTGTCGGTGGCAAAGGTGATGTCCTGCGGCAGCGACACGACCAACCGGTCGCCCGTATTGGTGACGGTGATGCCCTCGCTGGCCAGCTGCTGGCGCAGTTCGGCCGCCTGCTGGTCCAGCGACGCCCCGATCGCGCCGCCCAGGATCGCGCCCGCCGCCGCGCCGCCCAGAACCGCAGTGGTCTTGTTCGATGCGCCCGAGATCGCGCCCAGCCCCGCGCCGATGATGCCGCCGGCGATGGCGCCCTGTTTGGTGTTCTTCTGCGGATCGGTGTTCACCGCCAGCTGCGCGGGATCGTTGCAGGCACTCAGCCCCAGCGCGGCGCTCAGCGCCAGTGCGGCCGAAATCTTGATCGTCTTCATGTCGGGGAACCTTTCTGCTCTGCCCGTTCTTGTCCGGTCACCGGATTGATTGCACGCGATTATATCGCCCCTGCCGCCGCGCCGGGCAAGGCGGAACAGGCATCAGCCGGCAATTCGCCGCCGATGGCGGTCAGCCTTCGGCGCGTGCCGCCTCCCAGGCCAGCATCGCCCGCTTGACCGGCAGCCCCCAGTGATAGCCGCCCAAGGCCCCGGATTTGCGCAGCGCCCGGTGGCAGGGGATCAGCCAGCTGACCGGATTGCGCCCGACCGCCGTGCCCACCGCCCGCACCGCGCGAGGGTTGCCCACGGCCTGGGCGATTTCCGAATAGGTGGTCACATGACCCGATGGGATCTGCAAAAGCGCCTCCCATACCTTGATTTGGAAGGGCGCGCCGATCATGTGCAGCGCAGTCTCGCCCTTTCGTTCGAAGGCCGCCGTGACCCAGCCATGGAGCGCCTCGGGGTCTTCCACGAACCGCGCCCTGGGCCAGCGCGCCATCATGTCCTGCATCGCAGCCTCGGCCCCGGTTTCGGCGGCAAAGGCCAGCCCGCACAAACCCCGTGCCGTGCCCATGGCCAGCGCGGGCCCGAACGGGCTGTCGAACCAGCCCCAGCGGATCTTCAGCCCCTCGCCCTGACGGGCATATTCGCCGGGGCTCATCGCCTCCCAGCGCAGGAACAGGTCGTGCAGCCTGCCCGTGCCAGACAGCCCGAGGTTGTGCGCGGCCTCCAGCGTCGTGAACCGCTCATGCAGCAGCCGCTTGGCATGGCCCAGGGTCAGATATTGCTGATAGCGTTTCGGGCTGACGCCCACCCAGCGCGAAAAAACCCGCTGGAAATGCGCCGGGCTCATGTTCATCCGCGCCGCCAGATCTTCGAGCGACAGGGTTTCGCCGCCCGCGTCGATCAGGTCGATGGCGCGCCGCACCACGTTGTAGTGATAGCCCTCTTCGGTCTCGGCCATGGTCATCGCGTTCTCCGGTGTATCCATACCGCGAATCTAGCGACCCGCCTCCGCCTCCGCGACCCGAAAGCTGCGCTTTTGGCGGTTGCGGCGGCGACTGGGCTGCGGCATCAAGGCGGGCGATGGCACAGCAACTCGATTACCACACGATCCGCAAGATCTTTACCCGGTTCCACGCGGCCGACCCCGAACCCAAGGGCGAGCTGGAGCATGTCAATGCCTACACCCTTCTGGTGGCGGTGACGCTCAGCGCACAGGCCACGGATGCGGGGGTGAACAAAGCCACGCGGCCGCTGTTTGCCCGCGTCCGTACCCCGCAGCAGATGCTGGATCTGGGCGAAGAGGGGCTGATCGAGCACATCAAGACGATCGGCCTTTACCGCAACAAGGCGAAGAACATCATCAGGATGGCCCGCATCCTCGTCGATGACTATGGCGGCGAGGTGCCCAATTCCCGCGCCGCCCTGCAGGCGCTGCCAGGCGTGGGGCGCAAGACGGCGAATGTGGTGCTGAATATGTGGTGGCACTTTCCGGCGCAGGCGGTGGACACGCATATCTTTCGCGTCGGCAACCGCACCGGCATCGCGGTGGGAAAGGACGTCAATGCCGTCGAACGCGCCATCGAGGACAATGTGCCGGTGGACTTCCTGTTGCACGCCCATCACTGGCTGATCCTGCACGGCCGCTATGTCTGCCGCGCGCGCAAGCCGGCCTGCGCCAACTGCCTGATCCGCGATCTCTGCCCATACGAGGACAAGAACCTATGAAGACCTATCAGCTCGTCGGCATCGGCAACGCCGTGGTCGATGTGATTTCCCATGGCGACGATGCCTTTCTGGCCGAGAACGGGATCGAGAAGGGCATCATGCAGCTGGTGGACCGCGACCGGTCGGAGGCTCTGTTTGCGGCCATGCGCGACCGGGTGCAGGCGCCGGGCGGGTCGGTCGCCAACACCATTGCCGGGGCCGGCGCGTTGGGGCTTCAGACCGCCTTCATCGGGCGGGTGGCCGATGACGAGCTGGGTCATTTCTACGCCGACGCGATGAACGAGGACGGGGTGGATTTCGTCAATCCCCCGGTGCCGAACGGAGAGCTGCCGACCTCGCGCTCGATGATCTTCGTATCGCCCGATGGCGAGCGGTCGATGAACACCTATCTGGGCATCTCGGCCGAGCTGAGTTCACAGGACGTGCCGTCGGACGTGGCGGGCCGGGCCGGGATCATGTTTCTCGAAGGCTATCTGTTCGACAAGGACAAGGGCAAGGCGGCGTTTCTGGAGGCCGCGCGCGACTGCCGCAAGGGCGGGGGGCGCGTGGGGATCTCGCTCAGCGATCCGTTCTGCGTGGACCGGCATCGGACCGATTTCCTGTCGCTGATCGAACACGAGATGGATTTCGTGATCGGCAACGAGGAAGAGATCCAGTCGCTGTTTCAGAGCGACCACATCGACGACGCGCTGGTGCTGACGGCGGCGCTGTGCCCGCTGGTGGTCTGCACGCGCTCGGGCGAAGGGGTCAGCGTGATGGAGGGCACGGTGCGCACCGACGTGCCGGTGCAGCGGATCGACCCGGTGGACACGACCGGGGCGGGCGACCAGTTCGCCGCGGGGTTCCTGTTTGGCATGGCCACCGGGCGCGACGTGGAGACCTGCGCGCGCATGGGTGTCGTCTGCGCGCACGAGGTGATCGGCCATGTCGGCCCGCGCCCCGACGCGAACGTGCTGGAATTGTTGCGTGCCGAGGGGCTGGTGTGATGCTGGGCGACGGGTTCCACGATATCCCCCCCGGAAAGGTGGCCGCGATCGTCACGCATCTGGAGATGCGCGAACCCGCCCCCCTGCGCCCGGTGCCCGCGCCCGACGGGCTGGAGTTGCGCCGCGTGCGCGATCCCGAACCTGACTGGTATCGCGATCTCTTTACCCGGGTCGGCGCGCTGGACTGGCTGTGGTTTTCGCGCCTGCGGATGCCGCAGGAGGCGCTTGCCGAGATCATCCGCGACCCGGATGTGGAGGTATATGGCCTGTTTCGCGGCGACCGGGCCGAGGGTCTGCTGGAACTGGACTTTCGCGAGCCCGGCGAGTGCGAGCTGGCCTTTCTGGGCGTGACTCCGGCGCTGATAGGCACCGGGGCGGGGCGGTTTCTGATGAACGAGGCGATCACGCGGGCCTGGGCGCGGCCGATCGGGCGGTTTCATGTGCATACCTGCACGCTTGACCATCCCGGCGCGCTGTCCTTTTACCGCCGCAGCGGGTTCATGCCGGTGCGCCAGCAGGTGGAGATCGCGGACGATCCGCGGCTGACCGACGGTTTCCCCGAAACGGCCGGCCCGCATGTGCCGATCTTCCGGCCCTGAGGCCGCCGGCGACACTTGCCGTGTCATGTGCTGTCTTGGGCGTGACCGAAGGTTTCGGATCGCCTGCGCGATCCGACCGGGGCGAGGGGGCGCTGCCCCCTCGCGCTCCCCCGGAGTATTTGAGGCAAGATGAAGCTGGGGTGCGCCGCGTGCAGTTTGGCGGGCGGCGCGGATCAGCGGTCCTTGCGCAGGACGAGGAAGGTCATCATCCCCAGCGGGGGCAGCTGTTCGCGCGTCTCGACTTTGAGCGAGGGTTCTTGCAGGACGGTGTCGATCTCGAAATCCGAGTGCCAGCCGATCAGGCTCTCCAGCGGGGCCAGGGCGCGTTCCAGCATCGCCATCACGCCCTTGTCGCGGGCGAAATGGTTGGTGACGACAACGCGCCCGCCTGGGCGGCAGACCCGCGCGATCCGGGACATGACGCGTTCCGGTTCGGGCACGACCGACAGGACATGCATCGCCACCACGATGTCGAAGCTTTCATCAGGAAAGTCCATCTCTCGCGCGTCCATCCGGCGCAGGGCGGTGACGTTCTGCAGGTTCATCTCGGCCACGCGGCGCTTGGCCTTCTGCAGCATCTCCTGGCTGAAATCGATGCCCGTCACTTTCACGTTCGGGCCGTAGAGCGGAAGCGACAGGCCGGTGCCGACGCCCACCTCCAGCACGTCGCCGCCGTGGTCGTTAACGAACCGGGTGGCCCGCCGCCGCCCGGCATTGGTCGCCGCGCCGAAAGTCTTGTCGTAGATTGGCGCCCAGCGGGCGTAACTGCTTTGAACGTTTTTGAGTTCCATTAATTCAGGCCGTGTGGGAATGAGGAAAAGGTCAAGGAGAGGAATCGTGCCGTCGTCGGCGCAGGGTCAGCGCCGACCACAGGATCAAAAGGGCGTAGACGACGCAGATCACGACCATGGTGACCCAGGCGTAAGTCAGGATCGCCGCACCCACAAAGGCGAAACCGACCAGCAGGAACTTGACGTTCTCGCGTGAAATCCGGACCGTCTTGAACGACCAGGTCGGGATACGGCTGATCATCAGAAGGCCGACCAGAACCATGTAGAGCGCGATCATGAGGTCCGGCATCATGATCGCCCGGTCCGAGGCGAAGAACAGATAGATCGGCAGCAACACCAGCATCGCGCCGGCGGGTGCGGGGACGCCCACGAAATAGCCGGGGTTTTCGTCCGGGGTTTCTGATTTTGCGGCCACGTTGAACCGCGCCAGACGCAGCACGCAGCAAACCGCAAAGACCAGCACCGAAATCCAGCCGAAGCGGCTCATGTCCTGAAGCGCCCAGAAATAGATGATCAGCGCCGGCGCCACCCCGAAGTTCAGAAAGTCCCCGAGCGAATCAAGTTCCGCGCCCATCTTGGAATCGCTGCGCAGCAGACGGGCGACGCGCCCGTCCAGACCGTCCAGAACGCCGGCGGCGAGAATGAACAGCACCGCCGAACCGAAGCCGCCGTTGACGCCCGCGCGGATTGCGGTCAGGCCGGCGCAGATCGCCGCGATCGTCATCATGTTGGGCAGCAGGTGCACCAGCGAGAATTCCGACCGGGTGCGTTCCGGACGCCGCGCCATGGCTCAGCCCTTCTGTTCGGGGTTGTCAAGCCGCGCGATGACGGTTTCGCCCGCGATCATGGTCTGGCCCACCTCTACCAGCGGCTCGACCCCATCGGGCAGGTAAACATCGACACGAGAGCCGAAACGGATCAGGCCGAACCGCTCGCCCGTCTGCATCCACAGCCCCGGCGTCACGAAACAGACGATCCGCCGCGCCACGAGCCCCGCGATCTGCACCACGGCGATCTCGCGCCCGTCCTTCATCCGGATCCGCAGCGAGTTGCGCTCGTTGTCCTCGCTGGCCTTGTCGAGCGAGGCGTTCAGGAACTTGCCCGGCCGATAGGCGACGGCAGTGATCTCGCCCGAGATAGGCACGCGGTTCACATGGCAGTTGAAGACCGACATGAACACGCTGACGCGGGTGAGCGGCTCGTCCTCCATCCCCAGTTCGGCGGGGGGCACGGCGGGTTCGATCAGCGACACGATCCCGTCGGCGGGGCTGACCATGACGCCTTCGCGCGAGGGCGTGACCCGCTCGGGGTCGCGAAAGAAGTAGTAGCACCAGATCGTCAGCCCCACGCCGATCCAGCCCAGCACGTCCCAGATCAGAAACAGAACCAGCGTGACGGCGGCAAAGATCGCAACGAATTTGCGGCCCTCGGGATGCATCGGCTTGATGAAGGTGGACAGCATGTTCATGGCGAACGGATCTCCGATCTTGGATGAAACAGGGCTTTACGCCGAACCGGGGGGGAATCCAACCCGCCCGGGGCGCCACTCATCCTCGCTCATGCAGATAGGGCGCGAATTCTTTCAGCACCCGGGCATAGACTTCACGCTTGAACGCCACGATCCGGTCAAGCAACTGGTCCGGGGCCGACCAGCGCCAGCGGCTGAACTCCGGATGTTCCGTCTCGATGTCGATCTGATCGTCAGAGCCGAGAAATCGCATCAGGAACCATTTCTGCTCCTGTCCGCGATAGCGCCCCTTCCAGATCTGCGGCACGATGTCATGGGGCAGGTCGTAGGGCAGCCAGTCGGAAGTTTCGGCGACGACCTCCACCAGATCCGGGCGGACCCCGATCTCCTCCTCCAACTCCCGCAGGGCGGCGGTGCGGGGGTTTTCGCCGTCATCGATCCCGCCTTGGGGCATCTGCCAGGCCTCCTCGAACCTGTCGCGGCGCTGGCCGACGAAAACATTCCCGTCGCGATTGACGAGCATGATGCCGACATTGCGTCGATAGGGCAGGGCGGCGATTTCCTCGGGTGTCATGGCAGCCTCCTTGCAGTTGCGACGCCTGTCTAGAGGATGACGCCCCCCAAGGGAACTGCCCGCGCGGCCGAGGCCGGCGGAAAAGGCCCGGTCGGATCGACTCCTTGTCTTCATCTTGCCGAAAATACTCCGGGGGAGCGCGAGGGGGCAGCGCCCCCTCGCCACCGTCGGATCGCGAAAGCGATCCGAACCCACCCCTTCCACGCTCCAAGGAAACAGCCTCCCTGGCGACCGGTCCCGTCCATTCGCCATGACGCGGCGTTTGACGTGACAATGCCCGCGCCGCGCGGCAATCCTCTGCGGCGAAAGAGAGGGGAGTTTTCTCATGACCGACTATCCGCATCTTCTGGCCCCGCTGGATCTGGGCTTTACCACGCTGAAGAACCGCGTGCTGATGGGGTCGATGCATACCGGGCTCGAGGAAACCGGCGACTGGAACCGCGTGGCCGAATTCTACGCCGAACGCGCCCGCGGCGGGGTGGCGCTGATGGTCACCGGCGGCATCGCCCCCAACCGCGAAGGCGGCGTTCTGCCCGGGGCGGCGGGGATGATGAACGACCAAGACGTGGCCAACCATTCGGTGATCACGCAGCGGGTGCATGACGCGGGCGGCAAGATCGCCATGCAGATCCTGCATGCCGGGCGATATGCCTATTCGCCCGAATGCGTCGCGCCCTCGGCGATCAAGTCGCCCATTTCGCCCTTTACCCCTAAGGAATTGGACGAAGAAGGGATCGAGAAACAGATCAGCGACATCGTCAATGCCGCCGTTCTGGCGCAGCAGGCCGGCTATGACGGGGTCGAGATCATGGGCTCCGAGGGCTACTTCATCAACCAGTTCCTGGTGACCCACACCAACAAGCGAACGGACCGCTGGGGCGGGCCCTACGAAAACCGGATGCGCCTGCCGATCGAGATCGTCCGGCGGGTGCGCGAGGCCGTGGGCGAGGATTTCATCATCATCTACCGCCTTTCGATGATCGACCTCGTGCCGAACGGGTCCACATTCGATGAGGTGGTGCAGCTGGCGCAGGCGATCGAAACGGCCGGCGCCACCATCATCAACACCGGCATCGGCTGGCACGAGGCGCGCATTCCCACCATCGCCACAAGCGTGCCGCGCCGGGCCTTTGCCTGGGTGACGAAAAAGCTGATGGGCAAGGTGGGCATCCCGCTCGTCACCTCGAACCGGATCAACACGCCGGAAGTTGCCGAACAGGTGCTGGCCGAAGGCTGCGCCGACATGGTGTCGATGGCCCGGCCGATGCTGGCGGACGCGCATTTCGTGGCCAAGGCCGCGGCGGGGCAGGCCGACCGGATCGCCCCCTGCATCGCCTGCAACCAGGCCTGTCTGGATCATACCTTCAGCGGCAAGCTGACCACCTGTCTGGTGAACCCGCGCGCCTGCAACGAGACCGAACTGGTGATCGAAAAGGCAACGCAGCCCAAGACCGTCGCCGTGGTCGGCGCGGGCCCGGCAGGGCTCTCGGCGGCGCTGACCGCGGCCGAGCGGGGGCACAAGGTCACGCTGTTCGACAAGGCCCATGAGATCGGCGGCCAGCTGAACATGGCCAAGCAGGTGCCCGGCAAGGAAGAGTTCTGGGGCCTGGTGGATTGGTATCGCACCATGCTGGACGATCTGGGCGTCCAGCTCGAACTGGGCCGCGAGGTCGGCGCCGACGACCTGACCGGGTTCGACGAGGTGGTGATTGCCACCGGCGTCAACCCGCGCGACCCGAAGATCCCGGGCGAGGACCGGCCCAATGTCCTGACCTATATCGACGTTCTGCGCGAGAAAAAGCCGGTCGGCCGCCGGGTGGCGGTGATCGGGGCGGGCGGCATCGGCTTCGACGTCTCCGAATATCTGGTGAACGAGGGCCACTCGCCCACGCTGGACCTGCCGGAATGGATGCGCGAATGGGGCGTTACCGACCCGGCCGAAAACCGGGGCGGCCTGGCGCCGGAGGGACCGCAGCCGGGCCAGCCCGCGCATGAGGTCACGCTCTTGCAGCGCAAGGCCGAGGCGCTGGGCAAGCGGCTGGGCAAGACCACCGGCTGGATCCACCGGACCGAACTGCGGATGAAAGGCGTCAAGATGTTGGGCGGGGTCAATTACGAACGCATCGACGACGACGGACTGCACATCTCGTTCGGCGAGACGCGCGAGAACCCCACCGTCATCGGGGCCGATACAATCGTGCTGTGCGCGGGACAGGAATCGGAACGCTCGCTGGCCGATGAGCTGGAATCGCGCGGGATCAAACCGCACGTGATCGGCGGCGCGGACGTGGCCGCGGAACTGGACGCCAAGCGCGCGATCAATCAGGGCACGCGGCTGGCCGCCGCCCTGTAATCAACCATTGGGGGCAAGGCCGCCGCTGGGGTCTTGCCACGTTCCCCGGCCATGCTTAGCCTCATGCCCGGGGGACGAAAATGGTATTTATCACGATTCTTCTGGGGCTTCTGCCCAGCTTTCTGATGGTCGCCCTGGGCGGGGCAGTGCGGAATCGGTTGTCGGGGAACGCCTGGCAGGGTCTGGATCGGCTCAACTTCGAGATCCTGTTCCCGGCGCTGTTGTTCGTCGCCGCCTCGTCCCGCCCGATCGCGGTGGCGGACATCGCGCGGATCGGCCCGGCGGTCTGGACGATCCTGCTGGCGGGGCTGGCGATCGGCTGGGGCGCGCGGCGATTTGGGCCTGCCCGGTTTCTGGACTTTGCCGGCGCGTGGCAGACCGCGTGGCGGTTCAACACGGCGGTGGGCTTCGTCGCGCTGGGCACGCTCAGCCGGGGCAATCCGGGCATCCTGTCGGTGGCGGTCGGCATGGCGGTTCCGGTGGCAAACCTCTTTGCCATCACGGCGCTGTCGCGGGGTGGCAGTCTCGGCCTGCGCCAGACCGTTCTCAAGGTGGTTCTGAACCCCTTTCTGCTGGCCAGCCTCGCGGGCGTCGCCGTAGGGTTGTCCGGCCTTCACCTGCCCGATCCGGTGATGGCGCCGCTGAAGATGCTGGCTCAGGCAGCGATCCCGGTGGCGCTGATCTCGATCGGGGCGACGATGAACTGGGGGGCGCTGGCGCGGCTCACCCGCTTCGACGCCTATATCTGCGCGACCAAGCTGGTGGCCCTGCCCGCGCTGACCTTCGCCGCAAGCCTTGGCTTTGGGGTGGATCCGGCGCTGGCTTCGGTGCTGGTTCTGTTCGCCGCTCTGCCCACGGCCTCGGCCGCCCATGTGCTGGCCTCGGCCTTCGGCGCGGATCGGGAACTGGTGGCGACCCTGATCGCACAATCCACGCTGCTCAGCGCCGCAACGCTGCCATTGTGGATTCTCGCAACCGAACTGGGATTCTGACCGCCGATGGTTCGTTTCTCTGCCATAAACGATCCCCGACAAATCCGCGATATTATCCCAAGGGTGCCCCGATCCTGCCCCTTTTGCGGCGGATAAACGCCGACAGAGCAATCGCAACTGGGGTTACGAGCATGGACCGTCTGACCGAAATGGAAGCCTTCGCCAATGTGGTGGATCAGGGTGGCTTCACGGACGCGGCCAAGAAGATGGGCATCTCCAAATCGGCCGTCTCCAAACACGTCTCTAACCTCGAGGCGCGGCTGGGCGCGCGGCTTCTGAACCGCACCACGCGCCGCGTCAGCCCGACCGAGATCGGGCTGGCCTATTACGATCGCGCCCGCCGGGTGCTGAACGACGCGGGCGAGGCCGACGCGCTGGTCACGGCGATGCAGTCGGCGCCCTCGGGGCTCTTGCGCATCAGCGTGGCGACCGATTTCGGGGTCATGCACCTGTCGCCGGTGCTGGGGGAGTTCCTCTCGGAATTTCCCGACATCACGATCAACATGGTTCTGAACAACCGCTATGTCGAACTCATCTCCGAAGGCTTCGACATGGCCCTGCGGATCGGCGAACTCGAGGACAGCTCGCTGCGCGCCCGCAAGCTGACCGAAACCGAAAAACGCCTGGTGGCCAGCCCCGGCTATCTCCAGAAATACGGCCGCCCGCAAAGGATCGACGATCTGAACGAGCACAAGCTGCTGCACTATGCCAACCAGTCCAGCAGCGCGGTCTGGAAACTCACGGCGCCGTCGGGCGAAAAGCGCCAGGTGCGCACCACCGGCTGGCTCACGGTGAACGATGGCCAGTCGTTGCTGAACGCGGCCATCTCGGGGCTGGGGATCGCCTATCTGCCCAGCTACATCTACCACAAGGCGATGGCCGAAGGCCTCGTCGAGGACGCAATGCCCTCGCTGCCGGTGGAAACGCAGGGCATCTACGCGGTCTATCCGCCGGGGCGGTTCACCCAGCCCAAGGTGCGCGCTTTCATCGACTTTCTTGCCCAGACCTTCGCTGACAAGGGGCCGAAGGACTGGTAGCACGCCCGTTTGCCGGTTGAATGATCGACTCGTTGCTTCCCTTGGCAACCCGACTGCCCCGCGCCGCCCACGCGGGGCTTTTTTTGGCAGAGCATCGCCCCGGATGGCTGACCCGGACACCGCGCCCTTCAATCTTCATCTTGCCCCCAAATACTCCGGGGGGTGCGGGGGGCAGAGCCCCCCGCATCAGTCGGATCGGCACAGCCGATCCGAAACCATCGGTTCCGAGCTGCCGAACCATCCAACCCCGCACCGGCTGCGACGCCCTGCATCACGGGTGCCCGGACGCCGCCTCGGCCGTCACGTCCACCTGCTGAACGTAGATCGCCGTCGGGCTGGCGCTGACCAGCACGCCCGTCGCTTCGCCGTCACCGCGGATGGCGGACAGGAACCTGAAATCTCGCAGGTTCACGTACATGTCCGGGGCGGGCAGCACCTCGATGCCGAACCGGAACTGGAACCCGCCGCAGTCGCGGTCGGCGCAGTCCAGAACGATGTCATAGCCGTCCGCCATCAGAGCCGCCCGAATGGGTGCCAGAACCTCGAGACTGCCCGCGCCGGCATCAAGACGCCAGGCCCGGCGCGTCACGCGCCCCTCGAACGTCAGCACGGGAACGGCTCCGCCATCGAACGGGGCCACGGGCAGGCCATAGCTGTCGAGCGCGCGGTTTTCCGAAAAGACGGGCGCAGCGCCCTCCGGCAGAGGCAGTTCCACCGCACCCAGAGGCGCGGCGGCTAGCAGGGCGCAAAGGGCAACTGCCTGCGTCGTCCCACCTGTCATCCGACCCGTCATCTGGCCTGTGCGTGATACTCTTCGTTGGGCCACATGGCCGTGGCGCTGGCCACGCGGTTGGTCATGTTGAAGAACCCCGCCACGCTTGCGATGTCCCAGATGTCGCGGTCGGAAAAGCCCACGTCGCGCAGCGCCTGACGGTCGGCTTCCTCGATGGTGGCGCTGGCCTTGGTCAGCTTCTCGGTGAATTCGAGCATCGCCCGCTGTCGGGGATCCAGATCCGCCACGCGCCAGTTCATCACCATCATCTCGCCCAGCATCGGATCGCCCGACAGCTGCCGCACCGCCGCGCCATGGGCGACAAGGCAGTAAAAACACTTGTTGATCGACGACACCACCACCGCGATCATCTCGCGTTCCAGCTTGGACAGCCCGCTGTCGCCCAGCATCAGGTCGTTGTACATCGCCGTGAAGGCATTCAGCTTGTCGATATCAAAGGCATAGGCCTTCAGCACGTTCGGCACCATGCCGAGCTTGTCCTGGCAGATGTCGAAATATTTCCGCGTGGCCTCGGGCAGCGGGTCCACCATCGGCAGGTTCAGCGCGGTTGGCGGTCGGTGGTCGGTCATGGGTCAGGTCTCCTGTCTCGGACGGCGATAGTGATAGGCCCCCACGGTATCCATCCCGAGCGAGCGATAGAGCGCATTGGCGCCGGTATTGGCCTTGGTGCAGACCACCGCCAGCGTGTGCGCCCCCTGTTCGGCGGCCCAGAAGGCGGCGCCGCGCATCATCCACTGCCCCAGCCCCTGTTTGCGCTGGTGCGGCAGGATTTCCAGCGCGTGCAACATCACCACGCCGTCATGGACGGCAACGAAGGCCGCGCCGCCGGGCTTGTCGCGGAACCGGGCCAGAAGCGCGGTCTTCGGCCCCCGCGCCCGGTGCATCACGGCCAGCCGGGCCGGGCCGATCCCGCCCTGGGCCCAGATCTCGCGCTGGATCGCCAGCGGCTCCCAGACGGAAAAGATCATCACGCGGGGGATCTGCCGGTCCATGAGCCGTTCCACCGGGCAGGCCCAGGCGTTCACCGGATCGAAAACCTCGTATCCGCGCGCCGCAAGCTGCGCGTCAAGCGCCGCGTCGCCGGGCCGGATCATGAAGATCGGGGTCTGCCCCCAGTCCCGCATGGCGGCCTCGGCTGCGCCGATCTCGGCCTCGGTCGCCGGGCCATTGGCTGTGGCCGCCGACACCCGGCTGCCGCCGCCGCGCCCCTCGCGCAGGGTGAAGGGGCCAAGATCGCGATAGCCGGCCGCGGGCCAGGTTCCGTCGATCAGCGCGGTCAGGGTCCGGTCGTCGAATGTCACGCCTTCATCTCTTCTGCCAGCCGCAGCATGGCGGCGTCCACCCGCGCGCCGTCCTGCCCGCGGATCACGATATTGGTGCCGAATGCGCCATCCTTCTGGAACGGGTAGCTGCCGATCGAAAGATCCGGAAAATCCGCCGCCAGCCGTGCGAGCGGCCCGGCGATCTCGCCTTCGCCGCGCATTACCCGCAGGCTCTGCGAGACAAGCGGCGCGCCTCCCGAAATTCGCGGCAGCAGCCCGGCGAGCATGCTGATGAAAATCGCCGGCACCCCGGCCATCACATGAACATTGCCCAAGGTAAAGCCCGGCGCGGCGGAAACGGGGTTCTCGATCAACTCTGCCCCTTCGGGGATCCGTGCCATGCGCAGGCGGGCCTCGTTCAGCTCCATCCCTGTCTGCCGGTAATGCGCCTCGAGAATCGCGCGGGCGTCGTCGCGCACGCCGATCGGGGTATCAAAGGCGGCGGCGACCGCCTCGGCGGTGATGTCGTCATGGGTGGGGCCGATCCCGCCGCTGGTGAAGACATGGTCGTAAGCCTTTGAAAGGGCACGCACTGCGGCAATGATCGCGTCGTGGTCATCGGCCACGAAGCGCGCCTCTTTCAGGTCGATCCCATGCCGGGTCAGCTCGCCCGCGAGGTGGTGCATGTTGGCGTCGCGGGTGCGGCCCGACAGGATTTCGTCCCCGATCACCAGCATTGCCGCAGTTGGATTGGCCGCCGTCGAACTGGCCATGTCTGCCTCCTTCCGGCCCGGCCTTGCGCGGGCCTGGTGGCAGGTATAGGCCGGGATTCATGCGCTTTCAAACCCCTCTCGTCCCCGCCCGCCTGATCCGCCGCTACAAGAGGTTCCTGGCCGATTGCCGGCTGGAGGATGGGCGCGAGGTCACGGCCCATTGCGCCAATCCGGGCTCGATGACGGGGCTCGCCGACCCGGGCATCAGGATTTGGCTGGAACCCAATGACGACCCACGGAAAAAGCTGAAATTCGGCTGGCGGCTGGTGGATCACGAGAACGGCCATTTCACCGGGGTCGATACCTCGGTGCCCAACCGCGCCCTGCGCGCGGCGCTGCAGGCGCGACAGGTGGCCGCGCTGGCCGACTATGGCACGGTGCGCGCCGAGGTTGCCTATGGCCGGGGCAGCCGGATCGATTTCCTGCTGAGCGAACCGGGGCTGCCGGATGCCTATGTCGAGGTCAAGAGCGTGACGCTTTCCCGCGAGCCAAGGCTTGCGGAGTTTCCCGACAGCGTGACCGCGCGCGGGGCGCGGCACATGGCGGAACTGGCGGAAATGGCGCGGGCCGGCCACCGGGCGGTGGTGCTCTATCTCGTGCAGCGGACCGATTCCCTTCGGGTGGGCGTCGCCGAGGATATCGATCCCGCCTATGCCGAGGCGCTGCGACAGGCGCGCGCGGCGGGTGTCGAGGTTCTGGCGCTGGGTTGCGATATTTCGCCCAAGGGAATCGAGCCGCGCGCACCATTGCCGGTCGCAATTCCTTAATGCGTTGACCAAAAAAGAAAAATCTTGAGCGACTTGTCGCCTAAACCAAAGGTTTAGGGCCCTAAACGGCCAGCCGATGCCGGCCGATGCAAACCTGTGGTCAATGGTGTGGACAGCCGATCATGGGCAGATCGGTCGGTGTCGGCGGGCGCCAGGCCATCATCCCCCAAGCCCAGGCAACGTGCCCGGCCGACGCACCGAACGAACGATACATGAAACCGAACGCAACCCAGGGAATGGAGAAACCCATGTTCAAGACCGCAACCGCCTTCGCTCTGGCTCTTTCGATCGCTCTGCCGGCAAGCTCGGCCCTGGCCTCCAGCGATGATGCCGTTCCCCAGGAAATCGCCTCGCAGATCAAATCGAAGCTTCAGGCCGAGGGCCATGATGTGCGCCGGGTCAAGGCCGAGGATGGCTATTACGAAGCCTATGCCATGAAGGATGGCAAGAAGATGGAGATTTACTTCGACTCCAATCTGGAGGTGGTCAAGACCAAGGTCGATGACTGACGAACGCCAGCAGGGTTCCGGTGCCGCCGGGCACTGGGACTTGTCAAAAGGAGATGTTGATGACGCGAAAGGTCAAGGTCTGAAACCCGGTCGTCCGCCTGTTTCATTGGTCGCTGGTGGCCGCCTTTGCGGCAAATGCGTTGGTGATCGACGAGGAAAGCAAGCTGCATCTGTGGATCGGTTATTTCGTGATCGCCCTGGTGGCGATTCGCATCGTCTGGGGTCTGATCGGCACCCGTTACGCCCGGTTCAGCAGCTTTCGGCCCAGCCTGTCCGCCGCGATGGAGCAGATCAGCGACATCGCTACGGGACGGCGGATCCATCTGGGGCATACGCCGCTGGGGGCGCTCATGATCTACAACCTGATCGTGACGCTTCTGCTGATCGGCCTGACCGGCTGGCTGATGACCACCGACATGTTCTGGGGCGTGGAATGGCTCGAGGAGCTGCACGAAATGTTCGTGACCTGGGCCGAGATTTCGGTGGTGCTACACATTGCCGCCGTGATTTATGAAAGCCGGCGCACAGGGGTTAATCTGCCGCGTGCGATGGTGACGGGGGCAAAGACGCTCCCCGGCGCACAGGCATAGGTGGGCCTTGGCCTTGATGGATCGGAACTCGGGCAGACCGATTGCCCTGATGCTTTTGATACCGGCGCAGATCTTCTGCGCCGCGTTCTTCGTGGTGGACCTGTTCCGCGATTTCGGGGACACCGGCAGCATGACGCCGACCGACCCGCACCTGTATGTCGAGGCATTTGCAGCGGTCACGCTGGCCGTTTCGGTGATGTTCGAAATCAGTTACCTTCTTCGTCCTTCGTCTGTTGCGGCGCAAGGCGCATCTGGAGAACAGCCTGGACATGGCCAGTGCCGCCGTGCACGACGTGATCGAGGCGCATTTTGACGACTGGGGCCTGACTGCGGCAGAGCGGGATGTGGCGACCTTTCTGGTCAAGGGGTTCTCGACCGCCGAGATTGCCGAGCTGCGCGGCAATGCCGAGGGCACGGTCAAGGCTCATCTGCATGCGATCTATCGAAAATCCGGCACACGCAACAAGGCCGAGGTCATGAGCGTGTTGATCGAAAGCCTGATGGGGGGCAAGCTGCAGGATGCCCCCCGCCAGGAACGGGCCGCGGCGGAATGAAGCCCTCTGGCCTTTGTCGGCCGGCGGGCCTAAATAAGGGCCGTTGAACCGATCGAGCGAGGCCGGAACGTGCGCAAGTCAAAGAATGGTCGCGTGACCCGCGACGGCATCCGTATCCATGAACCCGCGGATTTCGCGGGCATGCGCAAGGCCGGTCAGGTTGCGGCAAAGATACTGGACGACATCATCCCCCATGTCTTTCCGGGCCAGACCACGGCCGAGATCGACCGGATCATCACGCGGATGATCGAAGAGGCGGGCGCGACCTCGGCCACGATCGGCTACAAGGGCTATCAGCACGCCAGCTGCATTTCGGTCAATCATGTGGTCTGCCACGGAATTCCGGGGCCCAAGGTGCTGAAGGACGGCGATATCCTGAATATCGACGTCACGGTGATCGTGGATGGCTGGTATGGCGACACAAGCCGGATGTATGTGGCGGGAAAGCTGTCGCGCAAGGCCGAGCGGCTGATCCAAGTCACCCATGACGCGCTGTTCAAGGGGATCGAGATGGTGAAGCCGGGCAATACCTTCGGCGATATCGGTCACGCCATCCAGTCCTTCGTCGAGGCGCACCGGATGAGCGTGGTGCGCGATTTCTGCGGGCACGGGCTGGGGCAGGTGTTCCACGCACCGCCCAACGTGCTGCATTACGGCCGCCCCGGCACCGGGCCGGTGCTGGAGGAAGGGATGTTCTTCACCATCGAGCCAATGGTGAACCTGGGCCGTCCCGAGACCAAGATCCTGGCTGATGACTGGACCGCGGTGACCCGCGACAAGTCGCTGTCGGCGCAGTTCGAACATTCCATCGGCGTGACCGCGGACGGGTTCGAGATCTTCACTCTGTCGCCGGCGGGCAGATTCCACCCGACCTACAAGGTGTGAGGCCGGCGCTTCGGATCGGCTGCGCAAATCCGACCGGCGCGGGGCGCGGTTATTAGCATTCCCGCCAATATGGGAGGGCAAGCCCCCCACCTCTTCGGCAAGTGCGTTCCACAGGCCCAGTGATACGGTCTGTTTTCCCGGATCATTGCGTTCAGGACGCGCAGCAGCTTTCGCGCGGCGGCGATGATGGTCTGCCTGGGGCCTTGCCCCCGGCCCCGCGCCTTTCGGAGAAGGCTCGCACGCCGGGGTCATGGCAGGCGGCCGAGAACGCCGACATGGAAAGCGCATCGCGCAGCGGTTTGCAGCCCCGGCGATGCGTTGCCGGCCCGCGTCGGCGCTGCACACAGCAGCGCGTCATGACCGCCGGTGGACTCGAACGCCACCCGCGCCCACGGCTCGCCGCCACATCACCAACGGACTGGGGGCATTTTCAACCGGAACGAAGCGCGGGACGTTTCGGGCGGGGCGTCTCTGGCGATGGCCGGTGAAATCTGAGTCGGTTCGCACCCGGAGGCGTAATCTTGAACAAAATGTTGGAAACTGCGGGGCTGCGAGCATATCTTGAGGTCCGAACCTGCGATCAGGGGGAAACGCGCATGAACCTTCAGACCCGCGACATCGAAAAGACGCCAGATCAGGAAGCGGCCGCGGCGGCGCTCGACCTGTTGCGGACATGGGCCGCGACGGCTTCGCCGACCGAGATCTCCAATCTCGATCCGGCCATCGCGCGCCTTCTGCCGGGGCGCGCGGTGTCGAACTATCCGGATCTGTCGCGCGACTATCCGCATGAATTCGATGCCGATCACGCCTACAAGGCCACGCTGCCCGATCTGCAGAACGGGCCCTCCAGCCTGATCCGAGGCGCCAAGCAGCATATCGAGCATGTGGGGATCTCGAATTTCCGCCTGCCGATCCGGTTCCACACCCGCGACAACGGCGACGTGACGCTGGAGACCAGCGTGACCGGCACCGTGAGCCTCGACGCCGAAAAGAAGGGCATCAACATGTCGCGGATCATGCGCAGCTTCTATCGCCATGCCGAGCGCACGTTCAGCTTCGAGGTGATGGAACACGCGCTGGACGACTACATGACCGATCTGGACAGTTTCGACGCCCGGATCATGATGCGGTTTTCCTTCCCGATGAAGGTGGAAAGCCTGCGGTCGGGGCTGTCGGGCTATCAGTATTACGACATCGCGCTGGAGCTGGTGGACATGGGCGGGGTGCGGCAGAAGTTCATGCATCTCGACTATGTCTATTCCTCGACCTGTCCCTGTTCGCTGGAACTCAGCGAACATGCCCGATCGCAGCGCGGTCAGCTGGCCACGCCGCATTCGCAGCGGTCGGTGGCGCGGATATCCGTCCAGGTGAATTGCGACGGTCCCTGCCTGTGGTTCGAGGATCTGATCGAACTGTCCCGCCGCGCGGTGCCGACCGAAACCCAGGTCATGGTCAAGCGCGAAGACGAGCAGGCCTTTGCCGAGCTGAACGCCGCCAACCCGATCTTCGTCGAGGACGCGGCGCGCCTGTTCTGCGAACAGTTGCGGGCCGATCCGCGCATCGGCGATTTCCGTATCGTCGCCAGCCATCAGGAGAGCCTGCACAGCCACGATGCGGTCAGCATCCTGACCGAGGGCGAGACCTTCGCCGCGACGAGCCTGGATCCGCGCCTGTTTTCCACGCTGTTCCACGTCGGCTGAGCCGGAATTCGCACGGAATCGCTGCGCTGCGGCAAATTGTTCTGCAATCGCGAAAGATTCGCGTTATGATCGGGATGAGACGCGACTCCGCTCGCCGTCCCGCGTCGATCCGGAGTCGCCCTGACCCTGAACAGGAGTGACAGGACATGACACCGTTCCCGAATCCGATGGAGTTGCAGGCGGCGGCAATCCGCGTGGCGGGCGAGGCGTTGGCTGCGCAGATGGAACTTGCGCAGTCCATGACCGAGGCGACCTTGCAGATGCAGAAGGCCGCCCTCGCGGTCTGGAGCGTGGCGCGCCCTGTGCCTCCCGCGCCGACGAAGGCGAAACCGCGTGCGTGCAAGCGCAAGAGCGTGCCGAAAGTTTCGGCGGACCAGCCCGCAGCGAAGAAAGCCGTTCCAGCCAGCGCCGCGCGCAAGGCGGCCGCGACACCCACTACCGCCGATTCGAAACCGGCGCCCAAGCCGCGGCAGGCCGCAGTGAAATCTGCCACCAACACGGCCGGCGCTGCGGAGAAACCCGCGCCGAAATCCGCGGTCAAGGCCGATTCGAAGCCCGCGCCCAAGTCAGCCGCCAAACCCGATCCCAAGCCCGCGACCCAAGCGGCGATGCCGAACCCCAGGTCCAAAGCCGAACCGGAGCCCAAGTCCGCGCCCGATCCCTCGCCTCGTCGCAAGCGCGCACCGTCGCCGCCGCCCTCGATGCCGGCGCCCGACAAGGGCTCGCGCGGCTGACCCGGCGTTGCCGCCGGAAACCTCGGCGCGGCTGGTCCGGGCTGCTTGACAGTCCGGCCCGGACCCGCCAACCCTGCGGGCCATGCTGGACCTGCGCCCCGTCGGATACGTGATCGGCCTGCTGGTCGCCATCCTTGGCGCGACCATGAGCCTGCCCTTGCTGGCCGACCTCGTCGAGGGAAACGGCCACTGGCCGGTCTTTCTGGAAAGCGGCACGATCACGGTGCTGATCGGCAGCCTCGTCGCGCTGAGCTGCGCCAACGGGGTGCGCGACCGGCTCACGCTTCAGCAGACCTTTCTGATCGCCACCATCGTCTGGGCGGCGCTGCCGCTGTTCGGAGCGCTGCCGCTGATGCTGGGCGCGACCGAACTGTCCCTGACCGATGCCTTCTTCGAGGCGATGTCGGGCCTGACCACCACCGGCTCGACCGTGATCTCGGGGTTGGACGATCTGCCCAGCGGCATCCTGCTGTGGCGCGGCATCCTGCAATGGCTGGGCGGCATCGGCATCATCGTCGTGGCGATGGTGTTCCTGCCCGAACTGCGCGTCGGCGGCATGCAGATATTTCGCACCGAGGCCTTTGATACGATGGGCAAGATCCTGCCCCGCGCGGCTCAGATCTCGGCGCAGATCTCGACCATCTATATCGGGCTGACCATTGCCTGCACGCTGACCTATCTGGGCCTGGGCATGAAACCTTTCGACGCGATCGTGCATGCTCTCACCACCGTGTCCACCGGCGGGTTCGCCAATTACGACGCCTCCTTCGGCACCTTTTCGGGCGCGCCGGAATATGCGGCGTCGGTCTTCATGATTCTCGCCGCGCTGCCCTTCGTCCGCTATGTGCAGATGGTCAACGGCAATACAGGGGCGCTGTTCCGGGACACGCAGGTGCGCGCCTTCCTTCTGACGATCCTCGTGCTGGTGGTGCTGACCGCCTTCGTGCTGACCCGGATCTTTCCGCATCACTGGGAACAGGCCTTCCGCGAGGCGCTGTTCAACATCGTGTCGATCCTGACCGGCACCGGCTATGCCAGCGTGGACTACATGGGCTGGGGCAGCTTCCTGATCGCGCTGTTCTTTTTCATCGGGCTGATTGGCGGCTGCGCGGGTTCGACCGCCTGTTCGGTCAAGATCTTCCGCTATCAGCTGCTGTTTTCCTCGATCCGGGTGCAGATGAAGCGGATCCGCAATCCGCACGGCGTGTTTCCGGTCAATTACCAGGGGCGTCCGGTGACGCCGGACGTGCTCAGTTCGGTGATGGCGTTCTTTCTGTTCTTCGTGGTGTCGCTGGGGGTGTTCTCGGTGGCGCTGGCGCTGACGGGACTGGATTTCATCACGTCGGTGTCGGGCGCGGCCACGGCGCTGGCCAATATCGGCCCCGGTTTGGGCGATCAGATCGGGCCAGCGGGCAATTTCGCGGGGCTGAACCCGATGGCCAAGTGGCTCTTGTCCGCGGCGATGCTGATCGGGCGGCTCGAGGTGCTGTCGGTCTATGCGATTTTCACGGCAAGATTCTGGAGGGCCTGATGACCAGATCCGAAGGCGCGCAGGCGGTTCGTCCGCTGGGGGCGCAGATTTCCCACATGCTGAAGGCTCGCGGGGTCGAGGTCATCTTCGGCATCCCCGGCGTGCACAATCAGGAAATGTATCGCGGCATCGAAGAGGCCGGTCTGACCCATGTGCTGGCGCGTCACGAACAGGGTGCGGGGTTCATGGCCGACGGCTATGCCCGCGCGACCGGCAAACCGGGCGTGGCCTATGTCATCACCGGCCCCGGTCTGTGCAACATCATGACGCCGATGGGGCAGGCGTATTCGGATTCGGTGCCGATGCTGGTGATCTCGTCCTGTCTTGACGATGCGGTGTCCCTGCGCGGGCAGTTGCACCAGATGCGCGACCAGCGCGCCGCCGCCGCAACCGTCTGCGAATGGTCCGAACAGGCGCCTGATGCTCGGGCCGCCTATGCCCTGATCGACCGGGCGCTGGACGAATTCGCCACCGCCCGCCCGCGCCCGCGCCACATCCAGGTGCCGATCCGTCTGCTGGAGGCCGACGCCCCGCCCGCGCCCGCGCGCGGTGAACCGGCCCGGCGCATGCCCGCTGCGCTGGATCTGGGCGATCTGGCCGCGCGGCTGGCCTGCGCCCGCCGTCCGCTCTTCATCCTGGGCGGCGGCGCGCGGCAGCCCGGATGGCGTGCGCTGCTCAACCGCCTCGGGGCGGCGGTGTTCGAAACCTATGCCGGGCGCGGGATCGTCGGTCCGGATCATCCGCTGAACTTCGGCGCCACCCTGCCACGCCCGGCCAGCGCCGAGATCGTCGCCAGCGCCGATCTCGTGATTGCCGTGGGCACCGAACTGGCCGAGGTGGACCTCTGGCGCGACCGCCTGGGCCACACCGCGCCCCTGGTGCGGGTGGACATCGACCCCCAGGTTCTTTCCGACCGCCACCGGGCCGATTTGCGGCTGCTCGCGGATGCGGGCGATTTCCTGCGCGCGCTCGACCGGGCCACCGCCGATGCGTCGCCCGCCACCGGCTGGACGGCGCAGGAGGCCACCACCGCCCGTGCCCGCTGGCGGGCCGAGTCGGATGCCGAACGCCCCGGCATCGTGCCGGTCTGCGATGCCCTGCGCGCCTGCACGCCCGAAGGCACGATGATCTATTCCGACATGACCCAGTTCGCCTATGTCGCCAAGGAGGTCTGGGACATGGACCGCCCCGGCCACTGGCACCACCCGACCGGATTCGGCACGCTGGGCTATGCGCTGCCGGCGGCGATCGGCGGCGCGGTGGCGCGGCACGCGGCCGGCCTGCCGACCATGGCCATCGCCGGCGACTACGGCTTTCAGTTTACCCTTCAGGAACTGGGCGCGGCGGTCGAACTTGGGCTGCCGCTGCCGATCATCCTGTGGGACAATGGCAAGCTGGGCGAGATCGAGGACAGCATGGTCGCCGCGCAGATCGCCCCCAACGCGGTGATTGCGCACAACCCGGATTTCTGCACGCTGGCCCGGGCCTACGGTGCCAACGCCGCCGCCCCGGCCACATTGACGGAGATGCAGGAAACGGTCCGCGCGGCCTTCGCCGCCGATCGGCCGACGCTGATCCGGCTCACCCCCGGGCTTGCCGCGGCGTGACACCAACGCATTTGCGGGCGGTCGGGGCCGGGCATGCTGCCCGTTCCCTTCATCTTGCCCCAAATACTCTGGGGGGCGCGGGGGGCAAAGCCCCCCGCATCGGTCGGATTGGCGCAGCCAATCCGAAACCGGACTGACGTCTTCCGTCAGAGCGCAAAAGGCAGCGACTTCGCTCGCTCGCCTCACTTCCAGCAGCTGATCAGAACGGTCATCCGGTCAGCCCGGCGCGCCAGCGCGTCCGGCGAAAGCTCTCCGGCAGCCAGCTCCGCGTCTGCGGGACTGAGGCCCGCTGCATCCAGTACCTCCCGGATCGCCTGCGCATCGGCGGCAAGGCTCACCCGTTTCGGCAACGTCCGCGCGCCGCCGGGGTCGGGCAGCAGCATGCCGATCACGTTGCCGCCTGTGTCCATGACCGGCCCGCCCGCATCTCCGGGCAGCGCGGCCAGTGCCAGGCGGTCAAGCTCGCGCTCGCCATTCAGGCCCGAGATGTCGGCCAGCTTCCCCCATGTCAGCGAGGGCGCGCCGAGCGCACCCTCATAGGAATATCCGGCCACCGCGACCTCGGATTGCAGCCGTGGCGTGCCGGCGCGGAACCGGGCCACGACGGAGGGCGCCAGCGGTTCCTCGGGGGTCAGAACCGCCACGCCCAGCGCGGCATCCACCGCCGCCACGCGGGTGGGGTAGTCCTCGGCGATCGTCACGCGGGTGCAGCCCTGCACCGCCTCGGCGGTGGTCACGACCGTGCCCTTTTCGTCCACGAAGAAACCCGACCGCGACAGGCGCGGCTTGCGTAGCTCCAGGCCCGAGACCAGATCGACATGCTGTTCGGCGTCGCCCCCCGCGGCCGGGTCCAGAACCGCCTCCGTTCGGGTGAAGCTCGCCTTCATCTCGGCCAGAACGCGGGCGCGCCTATCCTCGTCGCCTTGCGGCCAGACCAGGATGAATCCCTTTACCTGCCCGTCCTTCAGGCTGGCCTCGGCATGGGTGACGATGCCATTGCCGCGCCCCTCGATCACGAAATCGGTCTTGCCACGCTTGCGCTCACCCTCCAGCGGCACGATCTTCAGCGTCTGCAGGATGTCATACAGACCATAGAGGGTCGCCCGATCGCCCGGCTGGCTGATGAGGATCAGCCGCACGCCCAGATCGCCCGCGCTCTCATAATGGGCAAAAGGCGGTTCATAGCGGGAAAACTTCACCTCCCTGGTCGGCATCGCGATCTCGATCCCCGCCTGCGGGTCCAGCACGCGCTGCATCCCCACCGAAATCAGCGGCGCGTTGTATTCGTCCATCAGCGCCTTGCGCTGGGCCGTGGTCAGGATGCCTGTGGGTTCATACCCCCGCGCCGCCTGCCAGTCGGCCATCGCCGCCCGCGTGCCGCGTCCGAACACGCCGTCGATGGTCGAGTTGTAGAACCCCGCCGCCCTGAGCGCGATCTGCAACGCACGCCGCTCCTGCGCGCTCAACAGTCGTTCGCTGCGCCGCGCCTGCGCCGGGGTTTCGTTGGGCAGGGCGGTGGCCTGCGGTTGTGGGGTTGAGGTCGCGGCGGGGGTCGGTGTCGCGGCCCGTGCCGTGGCCGGTGTCCTGCCAACCGGCCAGAATTGCGCCCCCAGCGCAGCGCCCTGATACAGAAAGGAATCGCCCGGAATGCGGCCCTCGGCCTTGTAGAGGCGCAGCGCGCGTTCGGCATCGGCGCGGCTGTAGGGGCCGACCATGATGCCATACCAGCCCCCGCCCAGCGCAAATCCGTGCACGTCCTCGAGCCGTTCGGAGAAATACCGCGCGCGATCCTGCGCGGCGCGCAGGCTGGGTTGCGCCTCGATCTGGATCCAAGTGGCCTGCTGCGCGGCCGCCGGACGCAGCATGATCCAGATCAGCATAAAAAACGTGGTCAATGCACTCTTCATATCGACTTCTTGCCTCTGGCGCTGGAAATGTTCACCAAGGATAAAGCAGGTTTGCGCATCGAATTCCACGCCGTAATTCCCCTTCGGGGCGGGGATTTGCGCCGTTGACCCCGCACCGGCGCTTGCATAGGAAAGGCACGCATTCGCGTGGGCCTCTCCGGGTGCAGGATCCGGGGCCGCAACAAGGGGTGAATGATGACCGACACGACCAGCGCGCCGCGCTCTTTCCAGGAGATCATCCTGCGGCTTCAGAATTACTGGGCCGACAAGGGCTGCGCCGTCCTGCAGCCCTATGACATGGAGGTGGGCGCCGGCACCTTCCACCCCGCGACCACGCTGCGCAGCCTCGGGACCGCGCCCTGGGCGGCGGCCTATGTGCAGCCCTCGCGCCGGCCCACCGACGGGCGCTATGGCGAAAACCCCAACCGGCTGCAGCACTATTACCAGTATCAGGTGCTCATCAAGCCCAGCCCGCCGGATCTGCAGGATCTGTATCTGGGATCGCTCCAGGCGATCGGCATCGACATGAACCTGCACGACATCCGTTTCGTCGAGGACGACTGGGAAAGCCCCACGCTGGGCGCCTGGGGGCTGGGCTGGGAGGTCTGGTGCGACGGCATGGAGGTCAGCCAGTTCACCTATTTCCAGCAGGTCGGTGGGCATGACTGCCGACCCGTTTCGGGCGAGTTGACCTATGGGCTCGAACGGCTGGCGATGTATGTGCTGGGCATCGAGCATGTGATGGACATGCCGTTCAACGATCCCGACGCGCCGATCCCGCTGACCTATGGCGACGTGTTCCGCCAGACCGAAGAGGAATACGCGCGCTGGAACTTCGACGTGGCCGATACGGACATGCTGCTGCGCCATTTCGAAGAGGCCGAGCAGGAATGTCTGGCGATCCTGTCCCAGCCCGCCATAGACCCCAAGACCGGCAAGCGGATCATCATGGCCCATCCCGCCTATGACCAGTGCATCAAGGCCAGCCACATCTTCAACCTTCTGGACGCGCGCGGGGTGATCTCGGTCACCGAACGGCAGGCCTATATCGGCCGGGTGCGGGCGCTGGCCAAGCAATGCGCCGATGCCTTCGTCCAGACCCCCGCGGGCGGCTGGAGCGAATGAGCGGCAAGGTCATCGCCATCGGACTGGTGGTCCTGTCCGCCCTGTTCGGGGTCGGGATGTATTACATGCAGGTCTATGGATATTATTACGACGTGACCCCGCGACCGGGGCAGGACGTAAAGATGGTGTCGGTCGCCACCGGCCAGCCCGAGCCTGTCGCCTATGCCGATTTCCGCGCCATCGACGCCGACAGCTCGCCGATCCGCTACCGCGCCTGTTTCACCCTGTCCGAGGACCCGGCGGCGCTCGGGGGCCGCTTCGTGGAATTGCCGCCGAAAGAGCCGCGCGTGGCGCCGGACTGGTTCGACTGTTTCGAGGAAGAGACCATCGACGCGGGGCTCAGGGACGGATCGGTCCGGCTTTACCTGGGGCAGAAGAACATCCATTACGGCGTGGACCGGGTGGTCGCCATCGCCGAGGACGGGCGCGGCTGGGCCTGGAACGAACCGAACGATTGCGGCCGCAAGGCCTGGGACGGCACGCCGGTGGGCGAGGCCTGCCCGCCGCGGCCGGGAAAGGCCGCCGAATGAACCGCACCGTCCCGATGGCGGGTTGCCGATCTGCCGAAACCGACACCGCCGGGGCGCCCGCCGCCGGCCCGCAAAGGCTTAGGAGCACGAGATGCCCGACCTTCTGATCGAACTGTTTTCCGAGGAAATCCCCGCGCGGATGCAGACCCGCGCCGCCGAGGATCTGAAAAGAAAGATCACCGACGGTCTTGTCGAGGCCGGGCTGACCTATGCCGCCGCGCAGGCCTTTTCCACCCCGCGCCGGCTGGCGCTGGCGGTCGAGGGGCTGCCCGCGCAATCCCCTACCGTGCGCGAGGAACGCAAGGGCCCCCGCGTAGACGCGCCCGAAAAGGCGATCGAGGGCTTCCTGCGCGGCGCCGGGCTGACCCGCGACCAGCTGGAGGAACGCGACACGACCAAGGGCAGGGTGTTCTTTGCCAAGATCGAGAAACCCGGCCGCCCGGCGGCCGAAATCGTGGCCGAGGTGCTCGAGGCGACGATCCGCTCCTTCCCTTGGCCCAAGGCGATGCGCTGGGGTTCGGGGAGCTTGCGCTGGGTGCGCCCGCTGCATTCGATCCTGTGCATCCTGACCGATGAAACCGGCGCGCAGGTGGTGCCGATGGAAATCGAAGGCATCAGGGCCGGCAACGAAACGCGCGGCCACCGCTTCATGGCGCCGGCGCCGATCACCGTGTCTTCCTTCGAGGACTACGTGGCCAAACTGCGCCAGGCCCGCGTGATCCTGTCGGCCGAAGAGCGCGCCGACCAGATCTGGAACGAGGCCACGCATCTGGCCTTTGCCTCGGGGCTCGAGGTGGTCGAGGACAGGGGCCTGCTGGCCGAGGTCGCCGGCCTGGTGGAATGGCCGGTTCCGCTGATGGGCGAGATCGGCGAGGAATTCCTCGACCTGCCGGGCGAGGTTCTGCAGACCTCGATGAAGGAGCACCAGAAATTCTTCTCGGTCCGGAACCCCGCGACGGGCCGCATCGAACGTTTTGTCACGGTGGCCAACCGCGAAACCGCCGACCACGGCGCGGCGATCCTTGCCGGCAACCGGCGGGTGCTGGCGGCTCGGCTGGCCGATGCCAAGTTCTTCTGGGAAAACGATCTGCGGGTGGCGAAGACGGACATCCTGCAATGGGTCCGGTCGCTGGACGAGGTGACCTTTCACAACCGGCTGGGCAGCCAGGGCGACCGGATCCGGCGCATCAGGGCGCTGGCGGCGGAACTTGCCGGCCCGGTGGGCGCCGATGCGGACCGCGCGCAGGAGGCGGCGGAACTCGCCAAGGCCGATCTCAGCTCCGAGATGGTCTATGAGTTCCCCGAGCTCCAGGGCACGATGGGCCGCTACTACATCGCGGCCGCGGGGCGGGATGCGGCGGTGGCCGCGGCGGCCGAGGAACATTATTCGCCCCAAGGCCCCTCGGACGCGGTGCCGACGGCGCCCGTATCGGTGGCGGTGGCGCTGGCCGACAAGCTCGACATGCTCACCGGGTTCTGGGCGATCGACGAAAAGCCCACGGGCTCCAAGGATCCCTTCGCCCTGCGCCGCGCCGCGCTGGGCGTGATCCGGCTGGTGCTGGAAAACGACCTGCGCCTGCCCTTGCGCCGGTTCATCGACGCCCAGTTGATGCGGCACAAGCAGCACCTGCACGACGAGGCCGAAGAGGAAGAGCGCGAGGCGATGGTGGACATCGTCGCCGAGATCGCTCGCCACGGCTTCTTTGGCGCGGCCTTCGAGACGGTGATGGCGCGGCTCCGCGGCAAGCGGGTCTCGGGGGACAGCGAGGAATCCATCCTGCGCGGGCTCGAGCGCCGGGTGCCGGGGCTGTCGGACAATCTGCTGTCCTTCATCCACGACCGGCTCAAGGTGTTCCTGCGCGACCAGGGCATCCGGCACGACATCATCGACGCCTGCCTGTCGATGCCGGGCAATGACGATCTGGCGCTTCTGGTCAAGCGCGCCCGCGCCCTCCAAGAGGTGATGGGGACGGAGGACGGCGAGAACCTGCTGCAGGGGTTTCGGCGGGCCAACAACATCCTCACCCAAGCCGAGGAAAGGGACGGGGTGGAATACTCCTTCGGCGCCGATCTCAAGCTGGCCGAAACCGACAGCGAAAAGGCGCTGTTCGCGGCGCTGGAAGAGGCGAACGCGAAGATCGCGCGTGCGCTGCAGGCCGAGGATTTCCCGGCCGCGATGGCCGCGATGGCCGCCCTGCGCGGACCGATCGACGCCTTTTTCGAAGACGTGCAGGTCAACACCGACAACCCGGTGATCCGCCGCAACCGGCTGAACCTTTTGCACGACATCCGCCAGACCTGCCTCGCCGTCGCCGACCTCACTCGTATTGAGGGGTGAGCGCCGGTCCGGGGGCGCAGCCCGGCGGAGAGGTCCGGGGGACAGTCCGAGGCGCGAGCGGGCGGAGCCCCATGGCGGCCTCGCTTCTCTTGGCCGAAAAAGCTCACCCTGCTTCTTTCTGGTTGGAAATACCCCGGGGGAGCGCGAGGGGGCAGCGCCCCCTCGCATCGGTCGGATCGCGCCAGCGATCCGAAATCCGGCGTTACCTCTTGCGCCCGTTTTTCTGCCGCCGGCGCCAGCGGCGCCATAGTTCGATATCCAGCGCCGCCACGGCAATCCCCAGCGGGATCATCCAGAAACCCAGAATCGGCAGGAACCCCAGCACCCCGCCCAGAATCAGCAAAAGCCCCAGCACCAGCCGCAGCCCCGGCGGCACCCGGCGACGCACCCGCTCCAGAAACCCCTTGAACCGCTCGCGGATCGAAGCAGAGGGCGTGCCCATCGCCCGTTCAGCCTTCCATCGCTTCGAGCTCGTCGATGAACCCCGCGATCATGCTCAGCCCCTTGTCCCAGAAGGCCGGGTCCGACGCATCCAGTCCGAACGGTGCCAGCAGCTCCCCGTGGTGTTTGGATCCGCCCGCCTTCAGCATCTCGAAATACTTGTCCTGAAAGCCTGGATCGCCCTCGGCATAGACCGAATAGAGCGCGTTCACCAGCCCGTCGCCAAAGGCATAGGCATAGACGTAGAAGGGCGAGTGGACGAAATGCGGGATATAGGCCCAGAAAGTCTCGTACCCTTCCATGAAGTCGAAGGCGGGGCCAAGGCTCTCGGCCTGCACGCTCATCCACAACGCGCCGATGTCCTCGGGCGTGAGCTCGCCCGCCCGCCGCGCCTCGTGCAGCTTGCATTCGAAGTCGTAGAACGCGATCTGACGGACCACTGTGTTGATCATGTCCTCGACCTTGCCGGCCAGCAGAACCTTGCGCTGGGTCCGGTCGCCGGCCTTCTCCAGCATCGCGCGGAATGTCAGCATCTCGCCGAAAACGGACGCGGTTTCGGCCAGCGTCAGCGGGGTTGACGACAGCAGTTCGCCCTGTTCCGCCGCCAGAACCTGATGCACCCCGTGCCCCAGCTCGTGCGCCAGCGTCATCACGTCGCGCGGCTTGCCCAGATAGTTCAGCATCACGTAAGGGTGCGCATCCGTCACCGTCGGGTGGGCAAAGGCCCCCGGCGCCTTGCCCGGCTTCACACCCGCGTCGATCCAGCCCCTTTCAAAGAAGGGCCGCGCGATCTCGGCCATTCGCGGGTCGAAGGCGGCATAGGCCTCCAGCACCGTCTCCCGCGCCTCTTCCCAAGGCACGGTGCGGGTGTCCTCCATCGGCAGCGGCGCGTTGCGGTCCCAGATCTGCATCCGGTCGAGCCCCAGCCACTTGCGCTTCAACTCGTAATATCGGTGGCTCAGGCGGGGGTAGGCGGCGACCACCGCGCTACGCAGCGCCTCGACCACCTCGGGCTCCACGTCATTGGCCAGATGGCGCGACATCTGCGGGCTGGGCATCTTGCGCCAGCGGTCGATGATTTCCTTTTCCTTGGTCTGAGTGTTGTGGACGCGGGCAAAGATCTTGACGTTCTCGCCCAGCACCCGCGCCAGTTCCCGCGCCGCCGCCTCGCGCCTGGCGCGGTCCTGCTCGGTCAGCAGGTTCAGCGTGCCTTCGATGTTCAGCTCTTCGCCATCCACGTTGAACACCAGCCCCGCGATGGTTTCGTCGAACAGCTTCTGCCAGGCGTCCCCCACCGCGCCCAGATCGTGCAGGAACCGCTCCAGTTCGTCGCTCAGCTGATAGGGCTTCATCGCGCGGATCCGGTCGAACATGGCGCGATAGCGGGCCAGTTCGGGGCTGGTCTGCATATGCGCCTTCAGCACCGCGCCGTCGATCCGGTTCAGCTCCAGATCGAAGAACACCAGCGGCGTCGTGAAATTCGTGATCTTTTCCTGGCAGTCGGACAGGAACTTGGCTCGGCCCGCATCCGTGGTCAGCTGGTAATAGCGCAGCCCCGCAAAGGACATGATCCGCCCCGCGACCCGGTTGATGTCCTCCTGTCGGTGGATGCAGCGCAGCAGGCCTTGGGCGTCCAGATCAGCCAGCTTGCCTTCGTAATCGGCGGCGAAATCGGCGCAGGCCTTCTCCAGCCAGTCCAGATCCTCGGCCAGCTTCGGGTCGTCCTCGCCCTTGTAGAGATCGTCGAGTTTCCAGACCGGCAGATCGCCAAGTTCTCTGGCCCCGGCTTCGGTAGCGGCATCGCGGACGGGAAAGCGGAGTTGGAGCATCGGGTGACCTCTCGAAATTGCGGTTGCGCCAGACTTAAGCGGCCCGGCCCCCGATCACAAGCGATCCGGGGGCACGTCCCCGCCCGGCAGCGCGGGCGCTTGTGGAATTTCTGCATCTGGCGCATATCTTTCGGGCATGACGATCCGCATCCCCTTTGACAACACCTATGCCCGCCTGCCCGAAGCCTTCTATGCCCGGCAGGCGCCGCAGCCGGTGCGCGCGCCGCGCCTGATCGCCTTCAACGATGACCTCGCGCGGATCCTGCGCGTCTCGCCCGGCGATCTGACCGAGATGGCGCAGATCTTTGCGGGCAATGCCCTGCCCGAGGGCGCCGAGCCGCTGGCCCAGCTCTATTCCGGGCACCAGTTCGGCCGCTACAACCCCCAGCTGGGCGACGGTCGCGCGATCCTGCTGGGCGAAGTCGTGGGCACGGACGGGCTGCGCCGCGACATCCAGCTCAAGGGTTCGGGCCGCACGCCCTGGTCGCGGGGCGGCGACGGGCGGGCCTGGCTGGGGCCTGTGCTGCGCGAATATGTCGTCTCCGAGGCGATGGCGGTGCTGGGCATCCCCACCACGCGGGCGCTGGCAGCGGTGGAGACGGGCGAGGAGGTGATCCGCGAGCGCCCCCTGCCGGGCGCGGTGCTGACGCGGGTCGCGGCCAGCCACCTGCGGGTCGGGACGTTCCAGGTCTTTGCCGCGCGCGGTGACATCGACAACCTGAAGCGGCTGACCGACTATGCCATCGCCCGGCACTACCCGGATGCGGAGGGACCGATGGGCCTGTTGCGCGCGGTGTGCGACGCGCAGGCGCGGCTGGTCGCGCTGTGGATGGGGGTGGGTTTCATCCACGGGGTGATGAACACCGACAATTGCGCGATCTCGGGCGAGACCATCGACTATGGCCCCTGCGCCTTCATGGACGACTATCACCCGGGCCGGGTCTTCAGTTCCATCGACCACGGCGGGCGCTATGCCTATGGCAACCAGCCGGGGATCGTGGTCTGGAACATGGCGCAGTTCGCCACCGCGCTGATCCAGCAGATGGACAACCGCGAGGCGGCCGCCGAAGAGGCCACGGAGATCGTCCACGCCACGCCCGCGCGGATCGAGGAGGAATGGCTCGCCCTGTTCCGCCGCAAGATCGGGCTGACCACGGCGCGCGACGGCGATGCGGACCTGATCGCGGACCTGCTGGAGCGGATGGCGGCGCAGGGGGCGGATTTCACCAACACGTTCCGCGCGCTGGGCACGCCGGCTGCGCGGGACTGGTTCACCGATCCGAGGGCTTTCGACGAATGGGAAGCCCGCTGGCGGGGGCGCCTGGCCGGAGAGCCTGATCCGCACGCCGGGATCAAGGCGGCCAACCCTGCCTTCATCCCGCGCAATCACCGGATCGAGCAGATGATCGAGGCGGCGGTGGCGGGCGATTACGGTCCCTTTCACCGGCTGAACGAAGTGCTCGCGCGGCCCTTCGAGGATCAGCCCGATCACGCCGACCTGCAACGCCCGCCCGCGCCGGACGAGGTGGTGCAGGCCACCTTCTGCGGCACATGACTGCCTGAATTTTGGGCAACGGCGCTCTGCACCGGGCGCCGCGCCGGTCCTGCCCTTGTCATTCCCAGCCGCGATCCCCACAAAGAAGGGGACAGAATTCAGGCGTTTCGCACCGATGAGTCCCTTTCCCCGTCTGCGCATTGCCAGCTACAACATCCAGAAATGCGTCGGCCTCGACCTGCGCCGACAGCCCCGGCGCATCCTGCAGGTGCTGGAGGGGATCAGGGCCGATATCGTCGTGCTGCAAGAGGCCGACAAGCGCCTGCCGCCGCGTCCCGCGGCGCTGCCGCATTTCGTGCTGGAAGAAGCCGGCTGGAATGTGGTCGATCTGGGCGGAGCGGGGTCGCTGGGCTGGCACGGCAACGCGGTAATCTGGCGCGGCGACGACCTGGCCGAGATCGGCAAGGGGCACATTTCCCTGCCGGGGTTCGAGCCGCGCGGCGCGGTCCGGGTCGAGTTCGACACGCCGATCGGCCTGGTGCGGGTCGTGGGCGTGCATCTGGGCCTGCTGCCGCAGTCGCGGCAGGCGCAGGTCACCCATCTGTGGCAGGAATTGAAACGGCTGCGGCCCCTGCCGATGGTCTGGGCCGGCGACTTCAACGAATGGTCCAACAACGCCCCGCTGGACCGGCTGGCGCCGAAGATGCGGTTTCTGCCGCCCCGGCCCAGCTATCCCTCGCCCCGGCCGGTGGGGGCGCTGGACCGGATCGCGCACAGCGAAGGGCTGGCGGTCCGGGCCTTTGGCGTGCATGACGCGCGGCCGGCGCATATCGCCTCGGACCACCTGCCGATCTGGGCCGACATCCTGCCGGCCCCGGCCTGAGCGCCGCTCAGGCGGCCTTGCGCCGCGCGCGCCGCCGACGGCGCTGGCCGTCCGACGGGGCCGCGCCCTTGCGCGCCGGCCGGTTCCGGCCACGGCGCTTTGGCGTCTCGGCTTCGTCCAGCGGCGCAAACGGTTCGCCCGATGCCACCGGGATCGCCATGCCCAGCACCTTCTGGATCGCCTTCAGCTCGCCCATCTCGTCGGGCGAACAGAAGGCCACCGCCGCTCCGTCCTTGCCGGCCCGCGCGGTGCGGCCGATCCGGTGGACGTAAGAGTCCGGCACATTGGGCAGGTCGTAGTTGTAGACGTGTTTCACGTCCGGAATGTCCAGCCCCCGCGCGGCCACGTCGGTGGCGACCAGCACCTTGACCTTGCCCGACTTGAAGGCGGCGATCGCCCGGTCGCGCTGGCCTTGGCTCTTGTTGCCGTGGATCGAGGCGGTGGCGAACCCGGCCTTGTCCAGCACCTTCATCAGCTTTTCCGAGCCGTGCTTGGTCCGTCCGAAGACCAGCGCGCGATCGTCGCGGTGTTCGTCCAGAAGCTCGATCAGCTTCCCCGTCTTGGCCGATTTTTCGACGAAATGCACCGACTGGGCGATGCGGTCGGCGGCGCGGCCCGGGGGCGTGACCTCGATGCGCACCGGATCGGTCAGATAGCTTTGCGCGATCTCGTTCATCTGTTTGGCCATCGTCGCCGAAAACAGCATGGTCTGGCGTTCCGCCGGCAACAGCGGCACGATCCGGCGCAGCGCGTGGATGAAGCCCATGTCCAGCATCTGGTCGGCCTCGTCCAGCACCAGAAACCGCGCCGCATCCAGCGTCAGCGCGCCGCGGTCGAGCAGGTCGATCAGCCGCCCCGGCGTCGCCACCAGGATGTCGATGCCGCGCTCCAGCCGTCGGATCTGGGCGCCGATCGACTGGCCGCCGACGACCACGGCGATCTTCAGGCGCGAGCCGTCCGTCAGATCGCGCAGGGTGCCGGCGATCTGTCCGGCCAGTTCCCGTGTCGGCGCCAGCACGAGGCCATGCACCGTGCGGGGGGCGGGTTTGCGGCCGTGATCCATCATCTGCGCCACCAGCGGCAGGCCGAAGGCGGCGGTCTTTCCGGTGCCGGTCTGCGCCAGCCCCAGCACGTCGCGCCCCGCAATCCCGTGCGGAATCGCCCGGGCCTGAATCGGGGTCGGGGCGTCGAAGCCCATGGCGTGAAGCCGCTCGAGCAGTCGGGCCGGCAGGCCCATGGATTGGAAGTCGTTCAATTTCTGTCCTTTCGAACCTGTCCGGGTGTCCCGATGACAGGCCGGTGCGCGCCGCATCCGCGCGGCGTCTTCGGGGGACGCATCGCCTCGGGTCCGCTGGCCGAATGCCAGATGCGGGCCGGCTTGCGCCGTCGTCCCACGCGTGATGTCGGGATGGAATGGGCGACCGTCCTGTTTGCGTCCCCGTTCGGGGCCAGGCGGGATGATCCCGCGATCGACTGCTCACGCGGCAGAAGACGGTGCCTGACCCTGCACATGACGGTCGCGGCGCGGAAAGTCAACCGCTTGCCGGGAAAACTTCCGATGACGGTGCGGAAGGTCCGGCCCGCGGAACGGCGGGCAAGGGCGGGCGGGGCGAGCCCGGGGGGCGGAACGTCACGCGTGACGAAAAGCCGGTGGCAGAGCCCCGCGCGCCGCGATAAAACCGGGCCAGAACTCACATCCGGGGAAAGCTGATGTCCAAGACGATCATCGCCCGCTGCGAGGCCCGCGGCCTGCGCATGACCGGCCAGCGGCGCACCATCGCGACCGTGCTGGAACAAAGTGACGATCACCCCGATGTCGAGGAACTCCATGCCCGCGCCAGCCGGGTCGATCCGGGCATCTCCATCGCCACGGTCTATCGCACGGTGAAGCTGTTCGAAGAGGCCGGCATTCTGGAACGGCTGGAATTCGGCGATGGCCGGGCGCGTTACGAGGATGCCGATCGCGACCACCACGACCACCTGATCGACCTTGTCACCGGCGAGGTGATCGAATTCGTCGATCCCGAGATCGAGGCGTTGCAGGAGCGAATCGCCGCCAAACTGGGATACGAACTGCGCGGTCACCGGCTGGAACTCTACGGGATCAAACGGCGCGACAAATAGCCTTTGTCCCCCGTGTGCGGGCCGGTTTTGCCGGTCACGGGTTGCCGTATTGCGTTTTGCCGCTATCCTGTTGGCGCATTGTTGAAAATCGTGTTCCGGTGAGTGATGGATCTGCGCGCCCATACCCGAAGCTTTACCGAAAGGGACAACCGCCTGGCGGGGTTGAGCCTGGGCACCACCTTCGCGGTCTATTTCGCTTCGCTCTACCTGGCCATCACGCAGGCGGATCGCTGGTATGTGCTGATCCCGGCAATGGTCGTGCATGCCTTTTCGGCGGTGCGTCTATACGTGCTGCAACATGATTGCGGGCACCATTCGCTGTTCGAAACGCGCGCGCAGAATGAAATCGCCGGCCATGTGCTGTCGCCCTTTACCTTTGCGCCCTTCGAGGTGATGAAGCAGAACCACAACCTGCATCACGCCAATGTCGGCAATCTGGCCCATCGCGAAACCGGAGAGATCCACACGATGACCGTCGCCGAATGGAACGCCGCGGGGTTTTGGGAGCGGTTGTTCTACCGGCTCTACCGCAACCCCTTCATCCTGATCCCGGTGGGGGCGTTCTTCACCTATTTCATCCGTTACCGCTGGCCCAAGAACACAACACGGTTCGGCGTGGTGCCGGTGCTGTTCCACAATGCCGCGATCGCGGTCTGGGTCTCGCTGCTGTGGGGGCTTTCGGGCTGGCAGGGGCTGGGCATCTATTTCGCGGCCAGCCTGCTGGGCGGCATGATCGGCGTCTTTCTGGTCTATCTTCAACACAATTTCGAAGACACCTACTGGAACCGGCGCCCCGACCTGGACCCGCAGGTCGCCGCGCTTCAGGGATCGTCGGCGCTGGATTTCGGCTGGTGGTTCGACACGGCGGTGGCCTGCATCACCCTGCACGACATTCACCATTGCAACGCCCGCATCCCCAGCTATCGGTTGCGCAAGTGCCACTATTCACTGCCTCCCGAATTCGCCCCGCGCCGAATCGGGTTCATCGAGGCCGTCCGTGCGCTGAACCTCAAGCTGTGGGACGAAGAGGCCGGCCGCCTGGTGCCCTTTCCGAAACGGGACCGCCGTCCGCGCCGGGTGGCCGCCGCATGATGGCAAGAGGAGGTTTCATGGCCGAGCTGAAAAGAATACAGGGCGTCGGTCCGGCGCTGGCCAGGGCGCTCGAGGCGCATGGCTATCGCGATGCCCGCGCGGTCGCGGATGCGCGCCCGGACGACATTCAGATGATCCGCGGCGTCGGCGCGCGGCGGGCGACGCGTCTCATCGCGGCGGCGCAGGCGCTGGTGCAGGCGCTCCCGGCCGAGGATCCGCCCGCGGCCCTGCCGAAATCCGAAGCTGCACCCAAGGCGTTGCCCAAGGACCGAAACGTCCCGACCGGGATGCTCGCGGCGGAACCGCCCGCCAAGGCGCTCCCGCCCGAACCCGCAACAGCCGGGGCGCTCCCGGCTGCCGGGGAAGAGGACAGGGCTGTGCGCAAGGCGCGAAAAGCGGAAGAAAAGGCCCGCCGCCGCCACGAAGAGGAAGAGGCGCGCGCGCGCAAGCTGGCCCGCGCCCAGGAAAAGGCCCGCAAGGCCGCCGAACGCGCCGCCGCCCTGGCTGCCGAATTCGAGAGAGCAAAGAAAAAGGCCCGGAAAAAGGCCCGCAAACTCGCGCAGGCCCTCAAGGCGGAAAAGGCCGCCAAGGCCAAGAAGAAAAAGAAGAAAAAGTGATGCGGGGCAGGCGGTCGAGCCGCCCGCCGCGGATCACATCAGCTCACCCTCCGCGGTCAGCGTGCGCTTGCCGCCCATGTATGGCACCAGCGCCTCGGGCAGCGTGACCGAACCATCGGCGTTCTGCCCGTTCTCCAGCACCGCGATCAGACAGCGCCCCACGGCCAGCCCCGACCCGTTCAGCGTGTGAACGAATTCGGGCTTGCCCCCGCCTGCGGGGCGGAACCGCGCATTCATCCGCCGCGCCTGGAAATCGCCGCAGGTCGAAACGCTCGAAATTTCGCGATAGGTGTTCTGCCCCGGCAGCCAGGCCTCGATGTCATAGGTGCGGCGGGCGCCGAACCCCATGTCGCCTGTGCACAGAACCACCGTGCGGTAGGGAATGCCCAGCGTCTCGAGGATCCCCTCGGCACAGCGCAGCATCCGCTTCTGCTCGGCGTCGCTCTCGTCGGGACGGGTGATCGACACCATCTCGACCTTCTCGAACTGATGCTGGCGCAGCATGCCTCGCGTGTCCTTGCCCGCGCTGCCGGCTTCGGAGCGGAAGCACAGGCTATGCGCGGTATAACGGCGCGGCAGATAGCTTTCCTCGATGATGTGATCGCGCACGATATTGGTCAGCGTCACCTCCGATGTCGGGATCAGCCACCAGTCGTCGGTGGTGCGATAGCTGTCCTCGGCAAATTTCGGCAGCTGGCCGGTGCCCTCCATGATCTCGGGCAGCACCAGAACCGGACCGTTGACCTCGGTCAGGCCGTTTTCCTGGATATGCGTGTCCAGCATGAACTGCGCCAGCGCCCGGTGGATCCGCGCAACCGCTCCGCTCAGCAGAACGAACCGCGCGCCCGAAAGTTTCGCCGCCGTCTCGAAATCCATCCCCGGCTTTACGCCCTCGATCTCGAAATGCTCCAGCGGCTGGAAATCGAAGCTGCGCGGCTCACCCCAGCGGTGGATTTCCACGTTGTCCGACTCGTCCGCGCCGTCGGGCACGTCCTCGGCGGGCAGGTTGGGAATCCACAGCATCCTTTCGTGCAACTCGGCGTCCAGCGCCTTGGCCTCGGCCTGCAACCTCTGAACCTCGTCCTTCTTCGCGGCCACCTCGGCGCGCAGGCGCTCGAATTCTTCCTCGTCCCCCTTGGCCTTGGCCGCGCCGATCGCCTTGGCGGCGCGGTTCTGCGCGGCCTTCGCCTCTTCGGCAGCGGTGATCGCGGCGCGGCGGCGCTCGTCCAGCGCCAGCAGTTCGGCGGCCACGGGCGGCTCGCCCCGGCGGGCAAGGGCGGCGTCGAAGGCGTCGGGGTTTTCGCGAATGGCGCGGATGTCGTGCATGGATCTGTTCCGTCGGTTTGACTCAGGCTTTCGCTGCCTTATGCCCCAAGCACGGGGCGAGGGGTAGGGGGCATGATGCGCCGGGCGCGACGCCCCCCTTCACGCCCCCTTCGCTTCATCTTGCCTGCAAATACTCTCGGGGGTGAATTGCCCCGCAGGGGCAAGAGGGGGCAGACAGCCCCCTGTCCCTGCGTTTCCGAAAGCGCCAGAACCCGCCTTGCAAAGCCACGGCCCAGCGCATAGGTTCGCGCAGAATTTTCGGGGCCCGTCGGGGCCTCTTCCGAACAAGAGGACAGACCCATGGAAGGTGGCGCCATCGCCCAGTTCATTCCGCTCATCCTGATCTTCGCGATCATGTATTTCCTGCTGATCCGGCCTCAGCAGAAAAAGATGAAAGAGCACCAGGCCATGGTCGAATCCCTGCGCCGCGGCGACCAGGTGGTCACCCAGGGCGGGATCATCGGCAAGGTGTCCAAGGTCAAGGAAGATGGCGAAATCGAGGTCGAGATCGCCGATGGCGTAAAGGTTCGCGTGGTCAAGAACACCATCGCGCAGGTTCTGAGAAAGACCGAACCGGCCGAAAAGTAACTCCACGACAAACGGTGACGGGGCGGGCTGATGCTTCAGATCGATCTTTGGAAACGGGTGCTGATCTGGCTGATCTGCGCCGCCGGCATCCTGCTGGCGCTGCCGAACGCCTTTTATACCCGCGTCGAACAGGCCAATGACGCCCGCGCCGCGCTCGAGGTCGGCCAGGACAGTCCCGAGTTGCGGGCCCGGGCCGCGCAGTGGCCGGAATGGCTGCCGTCGGGGCTGGTGAATCTGGGCCTCGACCTGCGCGGCGGCGCGCATCTTCTAGCCGAGGTCCGCGTCGCGGACGTCTTTGAGGCACGGATGGAATCCTTCTGGCCCGAGGTCCGCGACGCCCTGCGCCCCGAACGCGCCGTGATCGGCACGATCCGGCTGCTGCCGTCCGAGAAGCCGGATGAACTGCGGGTCCGCATCGGCAACCCCGACGGCATGGACCGCGCGATCCAGGTGGTCCGCGGACTCGCCCGTCCGGTCCAGAGCCTCACCGCCGCCGGCGCCAATGACATCGATGTGCGCGCCGAGGGCGATACGCTGGTCATCACCCTGACCGAGGCCGAGAAACAGGCGGTCACCGACCGCACCGTGCGCCAGGCGCTGGAAATCATCCGCCGCCGGATCGACGAGGTCGGCACGCGCGAACCCACGATCCAGCGCCAGGGCACCGACCGGATCCTGATCCAGGTGCCCGGCATCGGCAGCGCGGCCGAACTGAAGGAAATCATCGGCACCACGGCGCGGCTGACCTTCAACCCGGTGGTGAGCCGCACAACCAACCCCAATGTCCGCGCCGGCGCCGGCCAGAAGGTGCTGCCGGCGATGGACGAAGAGGGCGTCTATTACGTGATCCAGGCCGCCCCCGTTGTCACCGGCGAGGATCTGGTGGATGCCCAGCCTTCCTTCGATCAGAACGGCCGGCCCGCGGTTACCTTCCGGTTCGACACATCCGGCGCGCGTCGCTTTGGCGACTATACCCGAGACAATATCGGAAGCCCCTTCGCGATCGTCCTGGATGACGAAGTGATCAGCGCCCCGGTGATTCAGTCGCACATCCCCGGCGGGTCCGGCATCATCACCGGTCGCTTCACCATCGAGGAAAGCACCAATCTGGCCGTTCTCCTGCGGGCGGGCGCCCTGCCGGCAGGGTTGAATTTCCTCGAAGAGCGTACGATCGGCCCGGAACTGGGCCAGGACAGCATCGAAGCGGGCAAGATCGCGACCGTGGTCGCCTTTGTCGCGGTGCTGGTCTTCATGGTGCTCAGCTATGGCCTGTTCGGCATCTTCGCCAACGTGTCGCTGGCGCTGAACATCGCCCTGATCTTCGGCCTTCTCTCCCTGATCGGCGCCACGCTAACCCTGCCGGGCATCGCCGGCATCGTGCTGACGGTGGGCATGGCGGTGGATGCCAACGTGCTGATCTACGAACGCATCCGCGAGGAGTTGCGGACCGCCAAGGGGCCTGCCCGGGCGATCGAACTGGGCTATGAAAAGGCGCTCTCGGCCATTCTGGACGCCAACATCACCACGCTCATAACCGCGGTGATCCTGTTCGCCATGGGGTCGGGGCCTGTGCGGGGCTTCGCCATCACGCTCGGGCTGGGGATCGTGACTTCGGTCTTTACCGCCATCTATGTGACCCGGCTGCTGATCGTGATGTGGTTCGACCGCCGCCGCCCCAAGACGATCGAGGTATGAGATGAAACTGAAACTGGTTCCCGAACAGACCTCGTTCGATTTCTTCAGCCGCTGGAAACTCTGGCTGGGCATCTCGGGCTTTATGATCGTGCTGGCGCTGATCTCGTTCGGGGTGCGCGGGCTGAACTACGGCATCGACTTCCGCGGCGGCACCACGATCCGCATCGAAAGCACGCAACCCGTGGACGTGGGCGCCTATCGCGACGCGCTTGCGCCGCTGGGGCTGGGCGACATCGTGATCTCCGAGGTGTTCGACCCCACCTTCGGGCCGGACGAGAACGTCGCCATGATCCGAATCCAGGCGCAGGAAGGCGAAGAGGCCGCCACGGCGGACCTGACACGCAAGGTCGAAAAGGCGCTCAAGTCGGTCTCACCCGACCTGCGCATCGTGTCGGTGGAATCGGTCGGCCCCAAAGTGTCGGGCGAGTTGATCCAGACCGCCATCATCGCGGTGCTGCTGTCGATCGCGGCCGTGCTGGTCTATATCTGGCTGCGTTTTGAATGGCAGTTCGCGGTGGGCGCGGTGCTGGCGCTGGTGCATGACGTAACGCTGACCATCGGCATCTTCTCGGAAATCCAGCTGAAGTTCGACCTCGCCATCATCGCCGCCCTTCTGACCATCGTCGGCTATTCGCTGAACGACACCGTGGTGGTGTTCGACCGGGTGCGCGAAAACCTGCGGAAATACAAGCAGAAGCCGCTGAAAGAAGTGCTGAACCTCTCGATCAACGAAACCCTGTCGCGGACCCTGATGACCTCGGTCACCACGCTGATCGCGCTCGTGTCGCTCTATTTACTCGGCGGCGACGTCATCCGCGGCTTCGTCTTCGCGATGATCTGGGGCGTGATCGTCGGCACCTATTCGTCGATCTTCGTGGCCTCTGCGATCCTGCTGTGGCTGGGGGTCAAGCGCGACTGGTCCAAGCCCTCGAACACTGCCGGCAACCAGTTCGCCAACGTGGATGCCTGATGAACGGATCGGCCCCTGTGGTTTGCCTCGGGGCCGTACCCGGCCTATGTCTTGACACGACACCCGCGGCGTGGGCGCCGCTGAATCGGCAGGCAAGGAGGCGCGTACCATGCGCATCAACGAAGTCGTCTATACCGATGCCGAACCGATCGACGGATATGGTGCGGGGTTCTTCCGCATCGGCGGCCGCATCCACCAGGGCGCGATGATCGCCAGCCCCTCCGGCACCAGGCCCTGGGGCGGACTCAACGATCGGCGGGCCCTTCTTGACATGGTGGGCGAAATCGACGTGCTTTTCATCGGCACCGGTGCCGAGATCGCCCACCTGCCCGCCGACCTGCGCGCCGAGCTGGAAAATGCCGGCATCGGGGTGGAGACGATGAACTCGCCCGCGGCCTGCCGCACCTACAACGTGCTCCTGGCAGAAGGCCGCCGCGTCGCCCTCGCCGTGATCCCGGTCTGACCACCGGCACCCGGGGACACCCCGCGGTGCTGCTTCTTTCTGGTCGGAAATACCCCGGGGGAGCGCGAGGGGGCAGCGCCCCCTCGCTCGATACGGGGCAACATGCGGGGCAACGTGCGAGCCTCACGGGTCGAGGCGTGCCCGGCACGCCATGACCGCATTGATGCGCGCCGGGCTGTCAAGGGCTCCGGAATCCCGGCGTTCGATCCGCCCGTTGCGCAGGCGCGCGACAAGAACCCGCTTCCACTCCGCATCCGCCGTGACGATCTCGGGTCCCTCGCCACAGTCGCGCAGCCCACCCGAGATGAACGCCTCGCCGATCCGGTGATTGCTGAACCCCGCCGCCGAGGCGATTTCGCGCAACCGGCCATCCTCGAAACGCCAGATGCGCAGGATCCGCGCCAGGTGCGGACGATCGACATAGGCGATCTCGGTCCGGCCGTCGCCGTCCAGATCCGCCGCGCCGACCGGCGCCAGCCAGCGATGGGCCTGCCCTATGAACGGCGTGGCCGCGACCAGACCCGCCGCGTCATACAGCGCCAGCCGCGCGCCCAGGCCCGCGTCGCTTTCGACCACCATTGCCAGCGGCGCGTCGCGGCCGGCCAGCGTGACGACGCGCGGCGCGATGTCCTCGAACACGCGCCTCCGGGGGAGGCGCAACAGAATCGCGCGGGTCGCGCCGGCGCTGTCCATGACCGTCAGCCGCAGCGCGCCCCATTCCACATCATCGCCCAGCACGCCATGGGCATGGCGCGTCGTGGGCTCGGCGTATTCCGCGGCGACGATCCGCGCGCCGGCATCGGCCTGTCCGGCAACCGCCAGGGCCAGGGCGGCCGCCAGCGCGCGCCGCATCAGATCTGCTTTTCGGGCATCTGCACGATCAGGCCGTCCAGTTCGTCGGTGACCTTGATCTGGCAGGTCAAACGCGACCGCACCGGATCGGGCTCCCACGCGAAATCCAGCATGTCCTCTTCCATGTCTTCCTTGGGCGGCAGCTTGGCCACCCAGTCGGGATGAACATAGACATGGCAGGTCGAGCAGGCGCAGGCGCCGCCGCAATCGGCCTCGATGCCGGGAATGTTGTTGTCGCGCGCGCCCTCCATCACGGTCAGGCCGTTGGCGACTTCGACCGTGTGCTCGGTGCCGTCATGCTCGACATAGGTAATCTTTGCCATCTTCGCGGGTCCCCTTCGGTGTTTCGCGCAAATATCTAGTCAAGCCCCGGTCCGGGTGCCAGACCCATTTGCGACATGGGCGCGGCGGTGCTGGACATCAAGGCGATATGTTCTCATAATGTTCTAATGCCTTCACGCCC
Organism: Jhaorihella thermophila; assembly: GCF_900108275.1. GTDB lineage: Bacteria > Pseudomonadota > Alphaproteobacteria > Rhodobacterales > Rhodobacteraceae > Jhaorihella > Jhaorihella thermophila. The sequence goes on along the minus strand of NZ_FNVD01000007.1, from coordinate 138,923 downwards.
CGTCCCACATCCGCCCTCCGACTGGCCGCGCCCGCCCGCCTGTCTGCCCGCGGCACGGCTGGACGACCCGCCCGACGGCGCGCGGGTCGCGGTGGCGGGGCTGGTGATCCTTCGCCAGCGCCCCGGCACCGCCAAGGGGGTGATCTTCGTCACGCTCGAGGACGAAACCGGCGTGGTCAACGTGATCGTCTGGCGCAAGGTCTACGAACGCTTTCGCCGGGCGGTGATCGCGGGGCGGCTTCTGCGGGTGACGGGGCGGTTGCAGCGGGCACATTCGGTGACCCATGTGATCGCCGAACGGATCGAGGACATCTCGTCCATGCTGGATCTCCTGCTGGCGCCGCCGCCGGACTTTGCGCCACGGGTCGGTTTGGAGTAATCTGCCGCAAAACGCCCGAGACAGAGGCCCGAGCATGATCCTGCCCAAATGGTTTCCCGTCGCGCTGACGCTGGCCGTCCTGTCGGCCTGTGCCGGGCAGGTGGATCGGATCGAGGGCGCGCTGGTCGGAGAACCGCCAATCACCCGCAGCGCGCAGGCCGCCCCGCCCGGCGCGCGCCCCGGCACCTGCTGGGGGCGCCATGTGACCCCGGCCGTGATCGAGACGGTGACCGAACAGGTTCTGGCGCGTCCCGCGGAATTGGCCCCGGATGGCGCGGTCATCCGCCCGGCCAGCTACCGCACGGAAACCACCCAGAAGATCGTGCGCGAGCGCAAGGAGGCCTGGTTCGAGACACCGTGCCCGGATACCCTGACGCCGCAATTCATTGCTTCGGTCCAGCGCGCGCTGGCGGTGCGGGGGCTTTATCACGGCCCGATCACCGCCGAAATGGACGCCCGCACCCGCGCCGCCATTCGCCGCTATCAAGAGCCCAGGGGGCTGGACTCGGGCATCCTGTCCCTGGCCACGGCCCGCGAACTGGGGCTGGCAGCGGTCGATCTGTCGAAAGGATAGGTTGCGCCAGCAAGCCGCATCCGATCCGCCTCCACTTCTGCCGGTACCCTTTCGGGGGCAGCACGCACGGCTCGGAACAGCTCTCGCCGACCGTCCGCGTGCCGCGGGCATTTCCGGCAACCCGATCCTGCTTCTTTCTGGTCCCAAATACCCATGCGCGGCGCTCTTCGCGCGCATCGCGTCTTCGCAGATCTCGTCGCCCACAGCGAGTGGATCGTCGATCAGGGTCGCAGGTCAGGTCGGGATGGTATGGCGGAGAGACAGGGATTCGAACCCTGGGTCCCCGTGAAGGGACAACGGTTTTCGAGACCGCCCCGTTCGACCACTCCGGCACCTCTCCGCGGGGCTGATGGGCACATAATCGGGTTTTCGCCCCGTGACAACCCCCAATTGACCCGTCGCCTCCCCGGCATTCTTCTGCTTTGCGCCGCGCCGGCTTTGTCCTACATTCCGCCCATGACTACAGCCATTTCGACGACCCCGCTCCGCCTTGCCGCCGTGGCCGCGATTCGCGCCCTGGCGATGGCCCTTCTGGCCGCCGCCCTGTTCCTCCCGGCCGCGAGCCGCGCCGCGGACCGCGCGCGTATCGAGGCCTTTCTCAAGACCACCGGTTTCGACGTGGCGTTGGACAGCATCGCGCTCAGCGCGGGCGACGCGCCCCGGTTGCTGGGCATCGACGCGGGCGCGTTCGGCTCGGAGTGGACGCGGCTGACGAAAGAGGTGTTCGACACAGCCAGGATGCGTGGCATGGCGCTGGATATCCTCGAAAAGACGCTCGACCCCGATGATCTGGCCCATGCGGTGGAGTTCTACGCCTCGGATCTTGGCCAGCGCCTCGTCGCGGCCGAAAATGACTCTCACATGATCGAGGACGACGAGGCCAAGCAGGAAGAGGGCCGCCGGCTCGTGGCCGAGATGGTCAGGACCGGCAGCGGCCGGCTGGAACTGCTCAAACGGATGAACAAGGCCATCGACAGCACGGGCAGCAGCGTCCGGGCGATCCAGGAGATCCAGTATCGTTTTATGCTGGCGGCCAGCGCGGCGGGGGTGATCGATCTCAAGGTCGATCCCGACGAGCTGCGCGCGATGCTGCTGCGGGATGAGCCGCGCCTGCGCACGGCTTTGCAGGAAAGCGCGCTGGCCGGTGCGGCCTATACCTATCGGGATTTCAGCGACGCCGATCTGGAAGCCTATGCCGAGGCGCTGGAAGATCCCGCCATGCAGCGGGTCTATGCGCTGCTGAATGCGGTGCAATACGAAATCATGGCCAACCGGTTCGAGGCGTTGGCGACGCGCATGGCGACCCTGCAGCCTGGACAGGACATCTGAGGGGCCGTCGGCGGGCTTGATTCGACGGGCTTGACAGGTGCGGCCGATCCTGCCAAAAGCCCGCATCCCGGCCGGATCCATCGCGCCGGGATTCGTAGTCATGACGCCCTCAAAGGGCGCGCTGTTCGAGGCGGCATCAGCCGAAACGCCCGGGGAACCGGGGGCCGAAGGACGCGGGAGAAGAGAAGGAAAAGGACATGTTCGCTGTCCTCAAGACCGGCGGCAAGCAATACAAGGTTCAGCCGGGCGACGTGCTGCGCGTCGAAAAGCTGGCGGCCGACGCCGGAGAAAAGATCCAGTTCAACGAAGTTCTGATGCTCGGGGGCGACGCCCCGGTGGTGGGCTCTCCGCTGGTGGACGGCGCGGCCGTTCAGGCCGAGGTGATCGACCAGATCAAGGGCGAAAAGGTCATCCATTTCGTTCGCCGCCGCCGCAAGCACAGCTCCAAGCGCACCAAGGGCCACCGCCAGAAGCTGACGCTGGTCAAGATCACCGAGATCCTGACCTCGGGCGCCGACAAGACCGGCGTCAAGGCCGCCGTGGGTGCCGGTTCGGTTCCCGCCGCCGCGCCGAAGAAGGCCGCGCCGGCGAAAGCCACCGCCGAGGCCGCCGGTGACGACCTGACCAAGCTGACCGGCGTCGGCCCCGCCGCCGCCAGGAAGCTGAACGATGCCGGCCTGACCACCTTTGCGCAGATCGCTGCCTTGTCCGAAGACGATATTGCTGCTATCGACGCGATCAAGATCAAGCCCGAATGGGTTGAGCAGGCCAAAGAGCTGGCCAAGGGCTAAGGAGAACAGACATGGCACACAAGAAAGCAGGCGGTTCGTCCCGTAACGGTCGCGACTCTGCCGGTCGCCGCCTTGGCGTCAAGCTCTACGGTGGCCAGACGGCCATTCCGGGCAACATCATCGTGCGTCAGCGCGGCACCAAGTTCTGGCCGGGCCAGGGCGTGGGCATGGGCAAGGATCACACCATCTTTGCAACCGCCGAGGGCGCCGTGAAGTTCCACAAGGGACTCAAGGGCCGCACCTTCATTTCGGTCCTTCCGGTAGCGGAGGCCGCCGAGTAAGCCGTAAACCCGTAGGTTGAGGACAATTCTGGGGGGATCGGCGAACCGGCCGGTCCCCTCTTCAGTTTTCCGACATCAACCGTTGATCCAGTCAAGGCGCGTGAATACCTGAGGTTGAGGAGAAGAGCAGGGTTTGCCCGCACACGAGGAAGTGTTCGGAGGAGGGACACGCAACATGAAAATGGATGCGATCATCAACCAGCCCGTGGTGGAAACCGAACAGTTCGACCTGCGGCCGCTGCGCCGGTCGGATCAGGGGCTGATCGAACATTACGCAGGCGACGAACGCGTGGCGCGCATGACCACCTCGATTCCGCACCCGCTGCCGCCGGGCGCGATCGAGGCCTTCATCGCGCGCGCCCTCTCCGAGAGCCGGGACGAAGACGTGTGGGCGATGGACGGCACCCGCTCGGGCGGGCCGGAGCTCAAGGGCATCATCTCGCTGCGCCGGCTGGACCGGAACCAGGCCGAGGTGTCCTATTGGGTGGCGCCGATCTTCTGGAATACCGGCGTGGCCAGCCAGGCGGTCGAGGCGCTGGTCGCCGCCAATCCGCTGGGCAATGACACGATGTTCGCCAGCGTGTTCCAGGACAACCCGGCCTCGGCGCGGGTGCTGACGCGGTGCGGCTTTGAATATCTGGGCGATGCCGAGAGCTACTCGGTGGCGCGCGGCGCCACGGTGCCGACCTGGACCTACAGCAAGAAACTGTGATTGAGGTCCGCCGGGCCTGTGCGATAGGGGTGACCCATGAAATTTCTTGATCTTGCAAGGGTCCATATCCGGTCCGGGTCCGGCGGTGCCGGCTGCGTCAGCTTCCGGCGGGAAAAGTATATCGAATATGGTGGCCCCGACGGCGGCGACGGCGGCAAGGGCGGTTCGGTCTGGGCCGAGGCGGTCGAAGGGCTGAACACGCTGATCGACTTTCGCTATCAACAGCATTTCTTTGCCGAGAACGGCCGCCCCGGCATGGGCAAGCAGCGCACAGGCAAGGATGGCGAGGACATCGTTCTGCGCGTGCCGGTGGGCACCGAGATTCTCGACGAGGATCAGGAAACCGTGATCGCCGACCTGACCCGGGTCGGCGAACGGGTCGAGCTTGCCCGCGGCGGAAATGGCGGGTGGGGCAACCTGCATTTCAAGACCTCGACCAACCAGGCGCCGCGCCGGGCCAATCCCGGCCAGCCGGGGGTCGAACGCACGCTGTGGCTGAGGCTCAAGCTGATCGCGGATGTGGGGCTTCTTGGGTTGCCGAATGCGGGCAAGTCCACCTTTCTGGCGGCGACGTCGAACGCCCGGCCCAAGATTGCCGATTACCCCTTCACCACGCTGCACCCCAATCTGGGCGTCGTCGGCGTGGACGGGGTGGAATTCGTCGTGGCCGACATCCCCGGCCTGATCGAGGGCGCGCACGAGGGCAGGGGGATCGGCGACCGCTTTCTCGGCCATGTGGAACGTTGCGCGGTGCTCCTGCACCTCGTGGACGGCACCTCTGCTGCCGTCGGCGAGGATTACCGCACGATCATCCACGAACTCGAAGCCTATGGCGGGCATCTTGCCGCCAAGCCGCGGGTGACGGTGCTGAACAAAGTGGACGCGCTGGACGACGATCGTCTTGCCGACGCGCGGGCCGAACTGCAACGCGTCAGCGGCGGCCCGGTGCTGACCATGTCGGGCGTGAGCCGCACGGGCGTCACCGAGGTGCTGCGCGCCCTGCGTGCGCAGATCGACGAGGATCGCCTGCGCCACAAGCCCGCCAAGGAGACCGCGCCTTGGCACCCCTGAGCGACGCGAAGCGCATCGTCGTCAAGATCGGCTCGGCGCTTCTGGTGGACCGGGACACCGGGCGGCTGCGCGGGAACTGGCTGAAATCGCTGGCCGACGACGTGGCGTCGCTCAAGGCGCGCGGGGCCGACGTGGTTCTGGTGTCTTCGGGCTCCATCGCGCTGGGACGCGGCGTTCTGGGACTGGGCGGCGCGGAACTGGCGCTGGAGCAGGCGCAGGCCGCCGCCGCGGTGGGCCAGATCCGCCTGGCGCGCGCCTACGAAGATGCGCTCGCGCCCCACGGCATCACCGCCGCGCAGGTGCTGGTGACGCTGGAGGACACTGCCGACCGGCGCCGCTATCTCAACTCGCGCGCGACGCTGGCCACACTGATCGGGTTGGGCGTGGTGCCGATCGTGAACGAGAATGACACGATTGCAACCGACGAGATCCGCTATGGCGACAACGACCGGCTGGCCGCACAGGTGGCGGTGACGGTCGGTGCCGACCTGCTGGTTCTGCTGTCGGACGTGGACGGCTTCTACTCCGGCAACCCCGCCACGGATCCGCAGGCGCGCCGGTTCGACGTGATCGAGCGCATCACGCCCGAGATCGAGGCGATGGCGGGGGATGCCGGATCCGGCCTGTCCAAGGGCGGCATGAAGACCAAGCTGATGGCAGCGCAGGTCGCCACTGCCGGCGGCTGCGCCATGGTCATTGCGCAAGGGTCGCCGTTGAACCCGCTGAAAGCACTTGAAAACGGCGCGTCATCCACCCTGTTTCCGGCGCAGATCGACCCGCGCGCCGCGCGCAAACGCTGGATCGCCGCGATGAAGCCGCGCGGCGACATCACCGTGGACGCGGGCGCGGCCCGGGCGCTTGCCAACGGCAAGAGCCTGCTGCCCGCCGGCATCACGGGCGTGGATGGCGAGTTCGGCCGCGGCGATCCGGTGGCGATCCTCGCGCCGGACGGGCGCAAGCTGGGCCAGGGCCTCAGCCGCTACACCTCGGCCGAGGCCGACGCCATCCGCGGCCGCAAATCGTCGGAAATCGAGACCATCCTCGGCTATCCAGGCCGTGCGGTCTTGATCCACCGGGACGATATGGCACTCTGACTCGCTGCTTCTTTCTGGTTACAAATACCCAAATCCCGCCCTTTCGGCCGGGTGCCGCGCTGCAGGAAGGACGACTGACATGAAAGACCTCGACAACATCCCCGCCCTGATGCAGGACATCGGCCGTCGCGCCAGGGCCGCCGCCCAGACCCTTGCCTTCGCCGGTGCCGAAACCAAGGAAAAGGCGCTGCTGGCGGCCGCAGACGCGGTCTGGAACCGGCGCGCCGAGATCATCGCGGCGAACGAAAAGGACATGGCCTATGGCCGGGACAAGGGGCTGAGCCCGGCGATGATGGATCGCCTCATGCTGGACGAATCCCGCATTCAGGGCATTGTGGAGGGACTGCGCGCGGTGGCCGGGCAGGCCGACCCGGTGGGTGAGGTGATCGCCGAATGGGACATGCCGTCGGGGCTGCATATCCGGCGCGTGCGCACGCCCCTGGGCGTGGTCGGCGTGATCTACGAAAGCCGTCCCAACGTCACGGCCGATGCCGGGGCGCTGTGCCTGAAATCGGGCAATGCGGTGATTCTGCGCGGCGGGTCTGAGAGCTTCCATTCCTCGACGGCGATCCACGCCTGTCTGGTCGAGGGGCTGCAGGCGGCGGGCCTTCCCGAGGACGCGATCCAGCTGGTGCCGACCCGCGACCGCGCGGCGGTGAGCGAGATGCTGACCATGACCGATTACATCGACGTGATCGTGCCGCGCGGGGGCAAGGGGCTTGTCGGACTGGTGCAGCGCGAGGCGCGGGTGCCGGTCTTTGCCCATCTCGAGGGCATCGTTCACGTCTACATCGATAAGGCGGCGGATGCGGAAAAGGCTCTGCGCGTCGTGCTGAATGCCAAGACGCGGCGCCCCGGCATCTGTGGCGCGGCCGAATGCCTGCTGATCCACGAAGAGGTTGCGGACACGATCGGCCGCGACGTGATCAGCGCCCTGATCGAGGCCGGCGTCGAGGTCCGCGCGGCGGGTGAACTGCAGCGGATCGAGGACACCGTTCCGGCCACCGAGGACGATTGGGGGCGGGAATACCTGGACATGATCATCGCCGCCAAGCCCGTGAAGGACATTGACGAGGCCATTGCGCATATCCGGCGCTTTGGTTCGTCCCATACCGACTGCATCATCACCGAGGATCCCGCGGCCGCGAACCGGTTCTTCGAGCGGCTGGACAGCGCGATCCTGATGCAGAATGCCTCGACCCAGTTTGCCGATGGGGGCGAGTTCGGCATGGGGGCGGAAATCGGTATTGCCACCGGCAAGATGCATGCGCGCGGCCCGGTTGGGGCCGCTCAGCTGACCAGCTTCAAATATCTGGTGCAGGGCGACGGCTCGGTGCGCGGCTAGAGGAGCCGGACGGAGAGAGCGTTGGTTTCGGATCGCTGGCGCGATCCGACCGGTGCGAGGGGGCGCTGCCCCCTCGCGCTCCCCCGGAGTATTTTCGGCAAGATGAAGAGAATGGGGGGCGTTTCAGGTCGATTTCTTGGTCGCTAGGAGCAGGTTGGTTTCCGACGTGCTGACGCCTTCGAGGCTGCGGATGCGGGCGAGAGCCGCGTCGAGATCCTCCAGCGTTTCGGTGCCGAGTTCAACGATCAGGTCCCAGCGGCCGTTTGTGGTATGAATCGCGCGCACCTCGCGCATGCCCTGAAGCTGGCGGGTGATCCGCCCGGCGCCGCGGCCCTCGATGCCGATCATCATCAACCCGCGCACCGGGTCGCGTATCGTGTCCTCTTTCAGCACGACGGTGAAGCCCACGATGTCGCCGGTGCGGATCAGTTTTTCCAGCCGCGCACGCACCGTGGTGCGCGACAGTCCCAGCTGCGCGGCCAGATCCGACAGCGAGGCGCGCGCGTCGTGGCGCAGGGCGGCGATCAGGCGTTCGTCCGTTTTGTCCATGATATCTTTCGAAATGGCCGGCCAGCATCCATATTGAGCAAAATGCCAACTGGTTTTCAACGCGTTTCGGAGAAATTTTCAGGCCGCAACGCGGACGGACAGATCCGAAGATGAAGACGAAGACCTGCATTCTGATCGGGGCCCCCGTGGACAGCGGCAAACGCCGACCCGGTTGCCTGATGGGGCCGGACGCCTATCGAACCGCCGGGCTGGCGCGGGCGCTGCGCGCGCTTGGCCACAGGGTCGAGGATATCGGCAACCTGGCCCCGGCCGAGCATGCGCCGGATACCGGTGAGACGCATCTTTTCGCGCCGAACGAAACCATTGGCTGGACCAACCGGCTGATCCGTGTGGCCGAGGAGCAGATGGATCGCGGCCTGCCGATCTTTCTGGGCGGGGATCACAGCCTGTCGCTGGGCTCCGTCGCGGGGGTGGCGAACCATGCGGCCTCGAAGGGGCGGCCGCAATTCGTGCTGTGGCTGGACGCGCACAGCGACTTTCACACACCCGAGACGACCGATTCCGGCAACCTTCACGGCACGCCGCTGGGCTATGTGACCGGGCGGCCCGGATTCGGCGGTTTCCCAAAGGTGGAAAACCCGGTGCCGCAGGAGAACATCTGCATCATGGGCCTGCGGTCGGTCGATGCGGCAGAGCGGAAGGCATTGGAAGGCACGCGGATCCGCTATCACGACATGCGCGAGATCGACGAGCAGGGCATCGCCCGGCCGCTGGCTGCGTTCCTGGAGACGGTGGCAGCGGCCGGCGGCATGTTGCATGTGTCGCTGGACGTGGATTTCCTGGACCCCATGGTGGCGCCTGCCGTGGGCACCACCGTGCCGGGCGGCGCCACGGTGCGGGAAGGCCACCTGGTGATGGAGATGATCTGCGACAGCGGGCTGATGACTTCGCTGGACCTCGTCGAGTTGAACCCGTTTCTGGACGAACGCGGCCGCACGGCACAGCTGATGGTGGACCTGGCCGCCAGCGCGCTGGGGCGCCGCGTATTCGACCGCCCGACACGGAGCTACCTGTCATGAGCCTGCAAGCCCCGTCCGATATCGTGATGATCCGTCCGCACGCGTTCCGGTCGAACCCCGAGACCAGCGGCGACAACGCCTTTCAGGTTGCCGGCGACGGGCCGGAGATCGCCGCCCGTGCCCTGGCCGAGTTCGACACTGCGGTGGAAACCCTGCGCAACGCGGGGGTCACGGTGCATGTCTTCGACGATTTCGGCGACCGCGACACGCCCGACAGCGTGTTTCCGAACAACTGGTTTTCCACCCATGCCGGCGGCCATGTCGCCATCTACCCGATGTTCGCCGAAAACCGCCGCCGCGAACGGCGCTGGGACGTGATCGACATGCTCAAACGCGCCTATCGCGTGCAGGACGTGATCGACTATTCCGGGCTGGAGTTGGACGGGCTGGCGCTGGAAGGCACCGGGGCGATGGTGCTCGACCATATCGGGCGAGTGGCCTATGTGGCGCGCTCGCGCCGGGCCGACCCGGTTCTGTTGGAGCGTTTCTGCACCCATTTCAGTTTCGAGCCGATGGCGTTCGATGCCGCCGACGAGGCGGGGCGGGCCATCTATCACACCAATGTCCTGATGGGGATCGGCACCGATTTCGCGCTGATCGGGCTGAGCCTCATCACCGATCCCGTCCGCCGGCGCGAGGTGGCCGACCGGCTGGCCGAGACCGGGCGCGCGGTGATCGACCTGACGCCGGCCCAGATCGCCGCCTTTGCCGGCAACGCCATCGAGCTGGAGGGCGAGCGCCGCCTGCTGGCGCTGTCGGCTCGGGCGCTGGAGGCGCTGCGCCCGGATCAGATCGCCGTCATCGAGCGATCTGCGCGGCTGCTACCGCTGTCCGTTCCCACCATCGAGACCGCCGGCGGGTCGGTGCGCTGCATGATCGCAGGCATCCACCTGAGCCGTCGGGCCGTTTCCAAGTCCGAAAGGATTGCCGCATGACACAACCCTCGGAAAGGGCCTTGGTGCCCTTCGTCTCTGTCGATCACATGATGCAGTTCATCCACCTGATCGGGGTGGAGCCCATGTTGCGCGAACTGGCCGATTATATCGAGGCCGATTTCCGCCGCTGGGAAAGCTTTGACAAGACCCCACGCGTGGCATCGCATTCCGAGGTAGGCGTGATCGAGCTGATGCCGACCTCGGACGGGGAAGCTTACGGCTTCAAATACGTCAACGGCCATCCGAAAAACACCAAGGAGGGGCTTCAGACCGTCACCGCCTTTGGCCTTTTGGCCGATGTGGCAACGGGTTATCCGACATTGCTGACGGAAATGACCCTGCTGACGGCGATGCGCACGGCGGCGACTTCGGCGATGGTGGCAAAGTATCTGGCGCCCAAGGGGGCCGATACCATGGCGATGATCGGTAATGGCGCGCAGTCCGAGTTCCAGACGCTGGCGATGAAGGCGGTCTGCGGGCTCAAGACGGTGCGTCTTTATGACATCGATCCGGCGGCGACCGAGAAATGCGCCCGCAACCTCGCAGGTCAGGGCGTCAACGTGGTCAAGTGCCGGACCGCCGAAGAGGCGATCGAGGGGGCGCAGATCATCACCACCTGCACCGCCGACAAGCAATATGCCACGATCCTGACCGACAACATGGTCGGCGCGGGCGTGCATATCAATGCGATCGGCGGCGACTGCCCCGGCAAGACCGAACTGCACCGCGACATCCTGCTGCGATCGGACATTTTCGTGGAATACCCGCCCCAGACCCGGATCGAGGGCGAGATCCAACAGCTCGACCCCGACCATCCGGTGATCGAGATGTGGCAGGTGATTACCGGCGCGGCACAGGGGCGGACGAGCGACCGGCAGATCACCTTGTTCGACAGCGTGGGCTTTGCCATCGAGGATTTCAGCGCCCTGCGCTATGTCCGCGACCGGATCCGCGGCACCGGGCTTTATCAGGAGCTCGACATGCTGGCCGACCCGGACGACCCGCGCGACCTTTTCGGGATGCTTCTGCGGTCCAAGACGGCAAGCGCGGCGTGACCAGCGTCCGGTCCCTTGCCAAGGGGGCGGTTTTCGGTGCAGAAGCCGCCCGTTCAGAAGGGACCGGACCGAGATGACCCAGGGATTCAGCTTTGACCTGCATGCGACCGACGGCAAGGCCCGCACGGGCGTGATACGCACCCCGCGCGGCGAGATCCGAACGCCCGCCTTCATGCCGGTGGGCACCGCCGGCACCGTCAAGGCGATGCTGCCCGAAAGCGTGCGGGAAACCGGCGCCGACATCATCCTTGGCAACACCTACCACCTGATGCTGCGCCCTACGGCGGAACTGATCGACCGCATGGGCGGGCTGCACCGTTTCATGAACTGGCATGGGCCGATCCTGACCGATTCAGGCGGGTTTCAGGTGATGAGTCTCGCCGAGTTGCGCAAGCTGACCGAGCGCGGAGTCACCTTCCGCAGCCATATCGACGGCTCGCGCCATGAACTGACGCCCGAGCGGTCGATGGAGATCCAGCGGCTTTTGGGGTCGGACATCGTGATGGCGTTCGACGAATGCCCCGCGCTGCCCGCCGACCGGACGCGGATCGCCGAATCGATGCGCCTTTCCATGCGCTGGGCGCAGCGGTCCCGCGATGCCTTCGGCGACCGCCCCGGCCACGCGCTGTTCGGCATCCAGCAGGGCGGGCTGGAACGCGATCTGCGCGAGGAATCGGCCGAGGCGCTGAAGGCGATCGGGTTCGACGGCTACGCGGTGGGCGGGCTCGCCGTGGGCGAGGGGCAGGAGGCCATGTTTGCCACGCTGGATTTCGCCCCCGACATGCTGCCGGTGGACAAGCCGCGCTATCTGATGGGGGTGGGCAAGCCCGACGACATCGTTGGCGCGGTCAAGCGCGGCATCGACATGATGGACTGCGTGCTGCCGTCGCGGTCGGGCCGGACGGGGCAGGTGTTCACCCGCCACGGTGTGCTCAACATCAAGAACGCCCGCCACCGCGAGGATCCCCGCCCGCTGGACGAATCCTGCACATGCCCCGCCTGCCGCGGCTATTCGCGGGCCTACCTGCATCATGTGTTCCGCGCCAACGAGATCATCAGCGCCATGCTGCTGACATGGCACAACCTGCACTATTTCCAAGAGCTGATGGCGGGGATGCGCGCGGCCATCGCCGAGGGCCGGTTTGCCGCGTGGGAGGCCGAATTTCACGCCCGGCGGGCGCTCGGCGACATAGAACCGCTTTGATCGCGTCCGCCCCGGACGCATGAAAATCGCCCAAATTGCGCCCTTGCGCATTTGGGCGTGCAGGGCCATTCTTCGACAGGCCCTTGGGTCGGTTGAATCGCGCACGCCGCGCCCCATATTCCAAGGAACCAGAAAAGGAGACGGCCAGCGTTGCCTTACAGGGACCGGTCGTCTTGCCAACACCAAGGATAGAGCATGCAAGACCCTCTCAACACTACATATCCCGTCCTTCCCCTGCGGGACATCGTCGTGTTCCCGCACATGATCGTGCCGCTGTTCGTCGGGCGGGAAAAGTCCGTCCGGGCGCTGGAAGAGGTCATGGCAGATGACAAGCAGATCCTGCTGTCCAGCCAGATCGACCCGTCCGAGGACGACCCCATGGCGGAGGGTATCTACCGCACCGGCGTCTTGGCGAATGTTCTGCAACTGCTGAAACTGCCCGACGGGACCGTGAAGGTTCTGGTCGAGGGCCAGACCCGGGTGAAGATCACCGAATTCGTTGACAATGACGCCTATTTCGAGGCCGTCGCCGAGGAACTGACCGAGGTGCCGGGCGACGCGGCCACCACGCAGGCGCTGCTGCGCACGGTGGCGGACGAATTCGCCCGCTACGCCAAGGTGCGCAAGAACATCCCCGACGAAGCCCTGGCCGCCGTCAGCGAGGCGACCGATCCGGGCAAGCTGGCCGATCTCGTGGCCGGGCATCTGGGCATCGACGTCGCGCAAAAGCAGGATCTGCTCGAGACGCTGGTGATCAGCGAGCGGCTGGAAAAGGTCTATGGCCTGATGGAAGGCGAGCTGAGCGTCCTGCAGGTCGAGAAGCGGATCAAGACCCGCGTCAAGAGCCAGATGGAGAAGACCCAGCGCGAATACTACCTGAATGAGCAGATGAAGGCCATTCAGAAAGAGCTGGGCGACGGCGACGAGGGCGCCAGCGAGATCGCCGAGCTGGAAGAGAAGATTGCCAACACCAAGCTGTCGAAGGAGGCGCGCGAAAAGGCCGAATCCGAGCTCAAGAAGCTCAAGTCCATGAGCCCGATGAGCGCCGAGGCGACGGTGGTGCGCAACTATCTCGACTGGCTGCTGTCGATCCCGTGGGGCAAGAAGAGCCGGGTCAAAAAGGATCTCAAGCGGGCGCAGGAGATCCTGGACGCCGACCACTACGGGCTGGAAAAGGTCAAGGAACGGATCGTCGAATATCTGGCCGTGCAGCAGCGCAGCCAGAAGATGAAGGGTCCGATCCTGTGCCTCGTCGGGCCTCCGGGCGTCGGCAAGACTTCGCTGGGCAAGAGCGTGGCGCGCGCCACGGGGCGCGAGTTCATCCGCATCAGCCTGGGCGGGGTGCGCGACGAATCCGAGATCCGCGGCCACCGGCGGACCTATATCGGGTCGATGCCGGGCAAGATCATCCAGGCGATGAAGAAGGCCAAGACCACCAACCCGCTGATCCTTCTGGACGAGATCGACAAGCTCGGCCAGGACTTCCGCGGCGACCCGGCGGCGGCGCTTCTCGAGGTGCTGGATCCGGAACAGAACAACACCTTCGTCGATCACTATCTCGAGGTCGAATATGACCTGTCGAACGTGATGTTCCTGACCACGGCTAACAGCTACAACATGCCGGGGCCGCTTCTGGACCGGATGGAGATCATTCCGCTGGCCGGTTACACCGAGGATGAAAAGCGCGAGATCGCCAAGCGTCACCTGATTCCCAAGCAGGTGAAGAACCACGGGCTCAAGGCCAAGGAGTTCGAGCTGACCGACGAGGCGCTGACCGCGATCATCCGGCATTACACCCGCGAGGCGGGGGTGCGGAACCTCGAACGCGAGATCGCCAAGCTCTGCCGCAAGGCGCTGACAAAGATCGTCAAGGGCGAGGCCGAGCGCGTCGTGGTCACCGAGGACAACATCGAGGAGTTCCTCGGCGTCAAGAAGTTCCGCTATGGTCTGGCCGAGAAGGAGGACCAGGTCGGCGTGGTCACGGGGCTCGCCTATACCAGCGTGGGCGGCGAGCTGCTGTCGATCGAGGCGTTGCGCCTGCCCGGCAAGGGCCGGATGAAGACCACCGGCAAGCTGGGCGACGTGATGAAGGAATCGATCGAGGCCGCATCCAGCTATGTCCGCTCCATCGGGCCCCGGATCGGCATCAAGCCGCCGCAGTTCGATCGCTGGGACATCCACGTTCATGTGCCCGAGGGCGCCACGCCCAAGGACGGGCCTTCGGCGGGGATCGCCATGGTCACCTCGATCGTGTCGGTGCTGACCGGCATCCCGGTGCGCAAGGATGTCGCCATGACCGGCGAGGTCACGCTGCGCGGGCATGTGCTGCCGATCGGCGGGCTCAAGGAGAAACTGCTGGCCGCGCTGCGTGGCGGCATCAAGACGGTGCTGATCCCGAAGGAGAACGAAAAGGATCTGGCCGAGATCCCGGACAACGTGAAGGAAGGTCTGGAGATCATCCCGGTCGAAACCGTCGAAGAGGTGCTGGAGCGCGCGCTGGTGCGCCAGCCCGAGCCGATCGAGTGGGACGAGGCCGCCGAGGAGGCCGCCGCGGCCAAGGCGGCCGCGGCCGCCGGCAGCGAGGCGGCGCAGACCGCGCACTGATCGCTTCGGCATTGGGACGCAACAGGGGCGGGCCTTCGGGGGTCCGCCCTTTTTGCGTCTTTTACGCACCATATCTGGGGTCATGACCGGTTTGACCGGCGAAATGTGCCGAAAAGCTTGGATAAATGCGGATGCTGAAGTAGAAAATGACAAAAACTCAAAGAGAAAGCAGGACCATGGCAACGAGCAGAGCCGCCACCCGCAAGACGACCAGCGTCAAATCCACCGCAACGCGCACAACGCGCAAGACCACCTCCGCGCGGTCGGCCAAGACAGTCAAGACGGCCAAATCGGCATCGGCAAAGGCTGAACCGGCACCCGCACCGGAACAGCCATCTGTAACGGCGCCGACGCCGATGCCGCAGGTGGTCAAGGCAGCGGCTTCCGAACCCGCGCCCGATCTGCGCAAGAAGGAACTGATCGACCGCGTTGTCGCGACATCCGGCGTGAAGAAGCGCGACGCCAAGCCCGCGGCCGAAGCCACGCTGGCCGTGCTGGGCGAGATGCTGGCCGAGGGGCGCGAGTTGAACCTGCCGGGTCTGGGCAAGGTGCGCATCAACCGGGTCGAGGAAAAGGACGGCGCGCGGGTCATCGTCTGCCGGGTCCGTCAGACCGCCGGCGGCACTACTGATCGCTCGGACGCGCCGGAGTTCCAGGCCGGCTGACCTCTTGCAATGGGTGGCCGCGCTGTGCCACTGCGGTAGCGGCAAGAACGGCGATGGAGCGGCCCGATGAAGGTCAACGGCACACATTACCGTTCGCTCTGGTGGGACCGGGGCGAGCAGGTTCTCAAAATCATCGACCAGCGCTGGTTGCCGCATGACTTTCGCGTGCAGCCGGTCGCGACTCTGCAGGATTTCTGCGATGCGATCACCCAGATGCGGGTGCGCGGCGCGCCGCTGATCGGGGCGACGGCGGCCTATGGCATGGCGCTGGCGATGCGGCTGGACCCGTCGGATGCGCACCTGGACGCGGCATGGGAGCAGCTGAACGCCACCCGCCCCACGGCGATCAACCTGCGCTGGGCGCTGGACCGCTGCCGTAATGCACTGCGCCCCCTCGCGTCCCGGGACCGCGCCGCGGCGGCGCTGGAACTGGCCCATGCGATCGCCGACGAGGATGTGGAAATCAACCGCAGGATCGGCGAGCACGGGCTTGAGATAATTCGGGAAATCGCCGCCCGCAAACCAACCGGAGAGCCCGTGCGCCTGCTGACGCACTGCAATGCGGGCTGGATCGCGACGGTGGACTGGGGCACCGCCACCAGCCCGATCTATCAGGCCCATGACGCGGGCCTGCCCATCCATGTCTGGGTGGATGAAACCCGCCCGCGAAACCAGGGCGCGCTGACCGCCTGGGAACTGGGCAGCCACGGCATTCCGCACGCCTATGTCACCGACAATGCCGGCGGGCATCTGATGCAGCACGGTCTGGTGGACATGGTGATCGTCGGCACCGACCGCACCACGCGCACCGGCGACGTCTGCAACAAGATCGGAACCTATCTCAAGGCGCTCGCCGCGCGAGACAACGGCGTGCCCTTCTACGTCGCGCTTCCCTCGCCCACGATCGACTGGACGGTGTCCGACGGCGTGGCGGAAATCCCGATCGAGGAACGCGACGCGGGCGAGGTGACCCATGTTCAGGGGGCGCTGGGCGATGGCGGGATCGGCGCCGTCCGCGTGACGCCCGACGGGACAGGCGCGGCCAACCCGGCCTTTGACGTCACGCCGGGCCGGCTGGTGACCGGGCTCATCACCGAACGCGGCGTCTGCGCGGCCTCGGCCGAGGGGCTGGCGGCGCTCTTCCCCGAACGGGCGGCGGCATGAAGACGCCCTACACCGACCGCATCGAAATCCGGCAGGCCATTATCGACGCTTGCCTGCGGATGAATGCGCTGGGGATCAATCAGGGCACCTCGGGCAATGTTTCGGTTCGGGCTGGCGGCGCGATGCTGATCACGCCCTCGGCGGTGCCTTACGAGGCGATGACGCCCCAGATGATCGTTTCGGTTCCGCTCGACGCCGCCGAACCCGCACCCGTCGGGCCGAGACCCTCAACCGAATGGCGCTTTCACCAGCGGCTCCTGCGGGACAAGCCCGACATGCACGCGGTGGTCCACGCCCACCCGGTGCATTGCACCGCGCTTGCCATCAACCGCGAAGAGATCCCCGCCTGCCACTACATGGTCGCGGCCTTTGGCGGCAACACCGTGCCGCTGGCCGGCTATGCGCTGTTCGGCGGTGAGGATCTGTGCGACGAGGTCGCCCGCGCCATGCGCGACCGCCACGGCTGTCTCATGGCCAATCACGGCGCGGTGGTTGTGGGCGAAACGCTCGACAAGGCACTGTGGCGCATGATCGAACTGGAAACCCTAGCGCGCAGCTGGATCCTCGCCCGCAGCGTTGGCAAACCCCATATCCTGAGCGCGGCGGAAATCGACGAGGTCATGGTCAGCTTCGGCAATTACGGTTTCAAGTCGGACTGACGCCTCGATCCGTTCGGCCGTCCGGCGTGGTGGAATGCCGCGCTTCGGCTTGGTGGAAATTTTCCCGGTCCGTTTGAGGCGTGGCATGGTGCCCGCGCCTCAGCGCTTGTCCAGCGGGCGAAACCGGCAATGCTGGATCAGACAGGAAAGGGCCGCGGTCGTGGCGGGCGCCTGTTAGGCTGACATCGCGCCATGATCTTGACCATGAACATGACAGCGCCTTGCGAGAGAAGAATGGTGCCGGTGAAGGGACTCGAACCCCCGACCCCATCATTACGAATGACGTGCTCTACCAGCTGAGCTACACCGGCATTCTTCTCTGCGACCGTCAATTCCCACCGTGCCCGGCCCGAGGTGCGAGCCTGGCCCGGAAAGACCGAAGGCCCGATCGTCCGATGGGCCGAGCGCGGTGCGCAGCAGCCGTTTATCCGAACCCGCGGTGCCGTGCAACGCAAAAAAGCGGCGATCGCGTCCTGCGTGAAACCTGGCCAACCAACGGTTTTCGCGGCAATTTGGGGGGCGGCCGCTGGGGGCGTGGTTCGATACGCCTCACAAGACAATGCGCCCCGCCGGCAGGTCGGCGGGGCGCATCATGTTCAGGCTGCATTCCGGGACACGGCGCGCGCGTCCCGCCGCGCAGGCAGGGATCAGCAGCTGTAGTAGAGCTGATATTCCACCGGGTGCGGGGTGTGTTCGTAAAGTTCGACCTCTTCCATCTTCAGCGCGATGTAGCCGTCGATCTGGTTCTTGGTGAACACGTCGCCCTGCAGCAGGAAGTCGTGGTCGGCGGCCAGCGCATCCAGCGCCTCGCGCAGGCTGCCGCAGACGGTCGGGATACCGGCCAGTTCCTCGGCGGGCAGGTCATAGAGGTTCTTGTCCATCGCCTCGCCCGGATCGATCTTGTTCTTGATGCCGTCCAGGCCGGCCATCAGCAGGGCCGCAAAGCACAGGTAGGGGTTCGCCGACGGGTCGGGGAAGCGGGCCTCGACGCGCTTCGCTTTCGGCGATTCCGTCCACGGAATGCGCACGCAGCCCGACCGGTTGCGGGCCGAATAGGCACGCAGGACCGGGGCCTCGAAACCGGGGATCAGGCGCTTGTAGCTGTTGGTGGACGGGTTGGTGAAAGCATTCAGCGTCCGGGCGTGCTTGAGGATGCCGCCGATGAACCACAGGGCCTCGTCGCTGAGATCGGCATATTTGTCGCCGGCAAAGAGCGGCTTGCCGTCCTTCCAGATCGACATGTTGACATGCATCCCCGTGCCGTTGTCGCCCGCGATCGGTTTCGGCATGAAGGTCGCGGTCTTGCCATAGGCGTGGGCGACGTTGTGGATGACGTATTTGTATTTCTGCAGCTCGTCGGCCTGCCGGGTCAGGCTGTCGAAGATCAGGCCCAGCTCGTGCTGGCAGCTGGCCACTTCGTGGTGGTGCTTGTCCACCTTCATCCCCAGCCGCTTCATGGTCGACAGCATTTCCGAACGCAGATCCTGCGCCTCGTCCACCGGGTTGACCGGGAAATAGCCGCCCTTGACGCCCGGACGGTGGCCCATGTTGCCCATTTCAAACTCGGCATCGGTGTTCCACGACGCATCCGTGGCGTCCACCTGATAGGACACCTTGTTGATGGTGTTGGAAAACCGCACGTCGTCGAACAGGAAGAATTCGGCCTCGGGGCCGAAATAGGCCACGTCGCCGATGCCCGAGGACTTCAGATAGGCCTCGGCCTTCTGGGCGGTGCCGCGCGGGTCGCGCTCGTAGTGTTCGCCGGTGTCGGGTTCCACGACCGAGCAATGGATGCAGACGGTCTTTTCGGCGTAGAACGGATCGACATAGGCGCTGTCGGTGTCGGGCATCAGTTTCATGTCCGAGGCTTCGATCGACTTCCAGCCGGCGATCGACGAGCCGTCGAACATGAAGCCTTCTTCCAGGAAGTCCTCGTCCACCTGGTCGGCCAGCACGGTGACGTGCTGCAGCTTGCCGCGCGGGTCGGTGAAGCGGATATCTACGTATTCCGCCTCTTCTTCCTTGATCAGCTGAAGAACTGCGTCCTTGCTCATTTCCATTGTCCTCTTGATTGGAAATTGTCTGCGTTACAGCGCGTCCGGCCCGGTTTCGCCGGTGCGAATGCGGATGGCCTGTTCGACCGGGCTGACGAAGATCTTGCCGTCGCCGATCTTGCCGGTTTTCGCCGCCCCCACGATGGCGTCGATGGCGCCGTCCACCTGATCATCATCAAGGACGACCTCGATCTTCACCTTGGGCAGGAAATCCACGACATATTCGGCGCCTCGATAAAGCTCGGTATGCCCCTTCTGCCGGCCGAAGCCCTTGACCTCGATCACGCTCAGTCCCTGGACGCCGGCGTCCTGCAGCGCCTCCTTGACTTCGTCCAGCTTGAACGGCTTGATGATCGCTTCGATCTTCTTCATCGCGGCACTCCTCGCATCCTTGTCATTGCGCGTCAGATCACTTCTTGTGGCAGGGCACAATCGGATACGGTCAGGGACGGCGCGCAGTCGGAAATTGTGCCGGCGTTGTGATCGAAATTTGGGCGAGCTGCACAAATTGCGGGCAGTTTTGAATCGTGAGCACAGGACGAGGGACCGAAATGAGCGAACTTCTCACGGCAGAGCAGATGCGCGCGATCGAACGGCGGGCGATGGCCGAGGGCGGGCTGACCGGGCTTGACCTGATGGAGGCCGCGGGGCGGGGCGTGGTTGAGGCCGTGTTCGCGCACTGGCCCGACCTGGCTGCGGTGCCGGGCCGGGCGGTGGTGCTGTGCGGTCCGGGAAACAATGGCGGCGACGGGTATGTGATCGCCCGTCTGCTGCGGGGCTGGGGCTGGGGGGTTGACGTTTTCTCCTATGGCGACCCGGCGCGCCTGCCCGCCGATGCCAAGGCGAATTGCGACAGATGGCGGGCAGCCGGCGGGGCGGTCGCGCCGCTGGAGGCATTCAACGCGGGCGAGGCGGGCGCAGGGGCCGATCTGGCTGTGGATGCGCTGTTCGGAACCGGGTTGTCGCGCCCGCTGGACGACCGGGCGACCGCCGCCCTGAGACGTCTGGCCCGGATGCGCGGCACCGTGTCCCGCACCCGCGTGGTCGCGGTGGACATGCCGTCGGGCTATTGCTCGGACAGCGGGCGGGCGCTGTTCGACGTCGCGGTGATCGCCGCGCAGAACCCGGATGCGCGTCCCGGCGCCGACCTGACCGTGACCTTCGAGCGTCCCCGGCTGGGGCACCGGCTGGATCCGGGCACCATCGCGGCGGGTCATGTGGCGGTCAAGCCGATCGGGATCCGGTCCGGCGGCGGTCTGTTGCGCGAAACGGATGGCCCTGTTGCGCGCGCCTGCACGATCGCGCCCGAGCGCCTGGCCAAGAGCGACGCCGATCACAAATACCGCCACGGACACGCGTTGGTGCTGAGCGGCGGGGCCGGGCGGACCGGTGCGGCGCGGCTGGCCGCGCGGGCGGCGCTGCGGGTGGGGGCGGGACTGGTGACTCTGGGCGTGCCGCCGGCCGCGCAGCAGGAGGTCGCCTGCCAGATCACCGCCCTGATGCTGCGCCGGATCGCGGATGGCGCGGCGCTGTCGGCGCTGCTCGCGGACCGCCGGTTCAACGCCCTGTGCCTGGGGCCGGGGTTTGGCACGGCCGAGGCCCAGGCCGCGCTGGTCAAGGCGGCGCTGGAGGCGGGGCGGGCGACCGTGCTGGACGCGGACGCCCTGACGCTGCTGGCCGGCGATTCGGGGCTGTCCGGCGTGCTGCATGACGGTTGCGTGCTGACACCCCATGGCGGCGAATTCGCACGCCTCTTTCCCGACATTCACGCCCGCCTGGCCGAACCGCCGCGCAGCGGACCGGCCTACTCCAAGGTGGACGCCGCGCGCGAGGCGGCGGACCGGGCCGGCTGCGTGGTCCTGTTCAAGGGGCCTGATACGGTGATCGCGGCGCCGGGCGGGGCGGCGGCGGTGCATTCCGCCCATGGCGACCGCGCGGCCCCTTGGCTGGCCACCGCCGGGGCGGGGGATGTTCTGGCGGGGCTGATCGCGGGGCTTCTGGCGCGCGGCCTGCCGCCGGTGACAGCGGCCGAAACCGCCGTGTGGCTGCATGTGGACTGCGCGCGGGCCGTGGGCCCGGGGGTGATCGCCGAAGACCTGCCCGAGGCGCTTCCTGGCGTGCTGGCGGCGCTGGGGGTATAGACTGCGCGGCGTCGGAGCCGTCGATGCGGGCGCGGCAAGGGCCGATCTGTCGCACCTCGCGCAGGGGCGGCGACTGCGTTTTCCCGATGCAGCCCGTTGCCGGCGGTGCGGGGATGTGGCAAAAGCGCTTCGACCCGAAAGAGCGAGAGAGCGCTGCAATGACCGATTTCGCCACCCGCCGCCGCGTCATGGTCGATACCCAGATTCGGCCCTCGGACGTGACCAAGTTCCCGATCATCGAGGCGATGCTGGAGGTGCCGCGCGAACTGTTCGTGCCGGACGCCCGGCGCGAGGCCGCCTATGCCGACGAATGTGTCGATCTCGGCGGCGGGCGCGAGCTGCTGCCGCCTCGGACTTTGGCGAAGATGCTGGACGCTCTGTCCATCGGCCCGGACGATCTGGTTCTGGATGTGGGCTGCGGGCTGGGCTATTCGACCGCGGTGATCGCGCGGATGGCGCAGGCCGTGGTCGGTGTCGAGCAGGACGAAGCCATGGCCGCCGAGGCCGAACCGCTGCTGGCCGAGATCGGGGCCGACAATGCGATCGTCCATGCCGGCCCGCTGGCCGAAGGCGCCGCCGAGCACGGGCCCTATGATGTCATCGTGATCGAAGGCGGGGTCGAACGCGTGCCCGATGCGCTGATCGATCAGCTGAAGGAAGGCGGCCGGATCGCCGCGATCTTCATGGACGGCGCGCTGGGCACGGTGAAAACCGGGCTCAAGGTCGGCGGTGCGGTGTCCTGGCGGTTCGAGTTCAATGCCTCGGCCCGGGTGCTTCCCGGCTTTGAAAGAGAGCATGAATTCGCATTGTGACAACGTTATGCGGTGCTGAAGTCGGCGCCGGCGATATTGTTCGGGACATGGAAAGGCCTCAGGATTGGGCCAAAGCTACAGAGTGATCGGAATGGCAGTCATGAGCAGAGCATTTGGTAAAGGTCTGGTTCGGGCGATGGTCCTTGCCGGAGGGATCGCGATGGGTGCCGTCGGAGCGGGGCCGAGGGCGGCGCAGGCCGACAACCTTGCCGACGCTCTGGTCGGTGCCTACAACACCAGCGGTCTGCTGAAACAGAACCGGGCCCTGCTGCGTGCGGCGGACGAAGACGTGGCGCGGGCCGTCGCCGCCTTGCGTCCCGTGGTGACCTGGACGACCCAGGTTACGCGGTCTTTTACGGACGGGGTGAGCCGTTTTGGCGTTTCCTACAATTATGACGACAGCTCCTTCTTCACGGGGCTGCAGCTGGATGCGCTGCTGTATGACGGCGGGGCCTCGCGGCTGAGGAAACAGGCGGCGCAGGAAACCGTGCTCGCCACCCGGCAGTCGCTGTTGCAGGTCGAACAGCAGGTAATGCTGCGGGCGGTTGCTGCCTATGTCAACGCATTGATCGCCGAGGAAAACGTGCGGCTGCGGGAAAACAACCTGCGCGTGCTGCAAGAGGAGCTGAAGGCCGCGCGGGACCGATTTGATGTCGGTGAAGTAACCCGCACCGACGTCGCCCTGGCCGAGGCGCGCGTGGCCAATGCCCAGTCCGGCCTGGCGACGGCGCGCGGCGAACTGGCCAGTGCACGGGCGGAATATGTGAATGTGGTCGGGCATGCGCCGGGCAAGCTGAGCGGCCAGCCGCCCCTGCCCAGGATTCCGGCCTCTGAAAAGGACGCGCAATCCGTCGCGCAGCGCAACCACCCGCAGATTCAGGCGGTCCAGCATCAGGTGAAGGCGGCGGAACTGAACGTGCTGAGCGCGAGCAAGGCCTACGGACCAACCGCCAACCTGCGGTTGTCGGCCGGAATCACCGAATATTCGGGCACGTCGTTTAGCACCGACAATGCGGCGGCGTCGGTCGTCGTCCAGCAGCCCATCTTTCAGGGCGGCGCGCTGGCCGCCACGCATCGCCGCGCGATGGCGCAGCGGGACGCGGCGCGGGGCAATCTGCTGGAGGTCAAGGATCAGGTCGTCCAGGCGGTCACCGATGCCTATGTGCGCCTGAACACCGCGCGGGCCAGCTTGAAGGCGACCGAGGAACAGGTTCGGGCCTCGCGGGTGGCGTTCGACGGAACCCGGGAAGAGGCCAAGCTGGGCGCGCGCACGACGCTTGACGTGCTGATCGCCGAGCAGGATCTGCTTGATGCGCTGACCCTGCGCAACCAGGCGCGCGGCGAGCTGTCCTTTGCCTATTACCAGGTGCTGTTCGCCCAAGGCCTTCTGACGGCCGAGCATCTGGGCCTGCCCGTGCAGATCTATGATCCGACGCTTTACTACAACATGGTCAAGGACGCCCCGGCGCGTCTGAGCAAGCGCGGCAAGGATCTGGACCGGGTTCTTCAGGCGATCGGCAAGAAATAGGACGCGGCCCTTTCTGTTGTGAGAAGTCGCAACGGGGGTTAAACTCGCCCAGAGGCGAGAATGGGCGAGCACATGTCTGATCCAGTATCAAAGACCGTTATCGAGGATGTTCTGTCCTCGATTCGGCGACTTGTCAGCGAAGACAGCCGTATAGGGCCGCGACGGGTCGTTTCCCGCGAACGGGTCGCGCAGGACAAGCTCGTGCTCACGCCGGCCTTGCGGGTGGCGGATGACGAGACGTCAGAGGGCGAAAGCGAATCATGGATCGACGAGATCAATGCGCTGCGGGACGAAACCGGATGGTTTAGTAATCAGTTCGGAAACAACGCCGCGGATGAGGGTGCCGCACCTGACGGTATCGATCTTGTCGAGGCCGAACCTGCAGAGACAGAGCGCGAAGAGACCGGCATCGCGCCCGAGCCGGAGATGGCCGCGGCATTCGAACCCGACCGCGTCGACGATTCGCCCGACGCCGAGAGCGGGCTGGACGTGGGCAAAGAGCCGTGGCGTGACCCCGAGGCGACTCTGTTCGCGTCGGCACGCGAGGCCGGGTGTGAAGCGGTGACCGAAAGGCCCGACGAAAACGACGTGATCGATCCCTCAGACGGAGGGGCGGCGGGAGAATTCCAGCCCCGCCTGCATCTGGATCTGGTGGAGCGCGAGTCATCCGGCGACCTGAAGGGGGGGGAACCGGCCGATGATCCGCGCGCAGAGACGGATCGGGAGGCAGACGAAGGCGCGGACAGCTTTCGGGAATCGATTTCGGACGACATCATTGAGCCGGCGGAGGAGGGCATCGGAGACGGTGAGGCTTTGGAAGAAGACTTCGAACGGCGCACCGAGAACCTCACCGCCAAGATCAAGGCCCTGGAAGAAGCGATCGGGCGCAGTCACGAGCAGTTCGAACCGGACGGCCCCGGCGAAGACGACTATGCCGGAACGCCAGTCCGGCCCATCGAGTGGGAGAACGGCGGGAATCCCTCCCGGTCGTCCCCGGCGGGCGTGATCCGGGGCGTGTTCGAAAGGGAAACGATTGCCGCGCAACCGGAGGGAATGCCGGAGCAGGACGGCCACGGCGCTGACGGGCGCGCGCAGGACGGCGAAGGCAAGGGGGCGGGCGGCGATATCCGCGGAATGTTCGTGCACAGGCCTCCTGAGCCCCACGCATCGGACGACTCCCGGGAGCCTGTATCGGTTTTCGACGACGAAGCGGTGCTGGACGAAGAAAGCCTGCGCGAACTGGTCGCGGACATCGTGCGCCAGGAACTTCAGGGCGCTCTGGGCGAACGGATCACCCGAAATGTCCGCAAGCTGGTGCGCCGGGAAATCCATCGGGCACTGGCGGCGAAAGAGCTGGAATAGGTTCTTCCGGCCTCAGCCCGCGCGGCGGGCGACAAAGTCGCTGACCGTTTCGACGATCAGGGGGGCAAGGGCTGTGGTTATCATGTGCCCCATCCCGTCGATCTGTTTGTATTCGCCGCCGGGGATGATGTCGGCGAGTTCGCGACCCTTGTCCGGCGGTATCAGGGCGTCGTGCGTTCCGTGAATGACAAGGCAGGGCAGCGCGAGGCGGCGCAGCGCCTCGCATCTGCCGTGCTGCGACGCGACGGCCAGGAATTGCCGGTTGATTCCCTGCGCATCCACGCCCCGCGCATGGGCGCACGCCGCCATTTCACGCAGTTCTTCGTCCGTGGCAGGAAATCCGGGACTGCCCCACAGGGCGCTCTCGGCGATCTGAGAGGCGACATAGTCCGCGAGGCCTTGAGGACGGCTCAACAGGCGCGACGTCAGTTCGGCGGTTGATTCGGGTTCGCTCCCGCTGATCGCGGAAAACGGCCCGCAGGCGGTCATCACGAAGGTCGCGGTCAACAGTCTTGCGCCGTGATCGAGCGCCAGAATCTGGGCGATGGCGCCCCCCATTGAGATGCCGAAGACATGCGCGCGTGGGATATCCAGCGCGTCCATCAGGCCAACGACATCGCGCGCCATGTCATTGAGCGTATAGGCCGGGCGAAGAGGGACTCCACGTCGCAGCGCCTCAAGGATCTCGTCGGCGGAAGACGGCACACCGGGCGCGGGGCAGCGTTGCGACAGGCCGACATCGCGGTTGTCGAAGATGACAACCCGGAACCCGCGCGCGGCAAGGCCCTCGGTCAGCGCGGCCGGCCAATGGACCAGTTGCGTGCCGAGGCCCCGTATCAGGATGATGGGCGCACCCGAACCCGGGCCGTGCAGTTCCACCTCAAGCCGTATCCCGTTCGCGTCGATCTGCATGCGGATCTGTTCCCCTGTGGCCTTCATCCCGACTGTCCGTCGGGGAGGCGGCAAAGTAAACCTCTGCATGGCGCTGCTTCGGGCCGGGGCCGGGCAAAAAAATGCTTCGGGGTTGTTGACAGAATCCGTGTCTGCTCCTAGCTAAGCCCCGTTAGCACTCGCCAGCGGTGAGTGATAATATCTCCCGCCGAGGAGCGCGGGAGGAGATGGATAACGGACTTTGAGCCTCAAGGAGCTGCAAAGATGGCTTTCAAACCTCTGCATGACCGGGTGCTGGTGCGCCGCGTGGAAAGCGAAGAAAAGACCGCCGGCGGACTGATCATCCCCGACAGCGCGAAGGAAAAACCCAGTGAAGGCATCGTGGTCGCCTGCGGCGAGGGCGCTCGCAAGGACTCGGGTGAGCTGATCCCGATGTCGGTCAAGGAAGGCGACAAGATCCTGTTCGGCAAGTGGTCGGGCACCGAAGTCACCATCAACGGTGAAGAGCTGCTCATCATGAAGGAAAGCGACATCTTGGGCATCATCGAGGACGAGGCCGCCGCCAAGGCCGCCTGATCGTTCCGATTGCCGGATCGCATGAGCTGAACAAGAAACGCACGAAATCAGGAGTGTAACTGAAAATGGCTGCAAAGGACGTCAAGTTCGACACCGAAGCCCGCAACAAGATGCTTCACGGTGTCAACATCCTCGCCGACGCGGTGAAGGTGACCCTCGGCCCCAAGGGGCGCAATGTGGTTCTCGACAAGTCCTTCGGCGCGCCGCGCATCACCAAGGACGGTGTGTCGGTCGCCAAGGAAATCGAGCTTGAGGACAAGTTCGAGAACATGGGTGCGCAGATGGTCAAGGAAGTGGCCAGCCGCACCAACGACGAAGCCGGTGACGGCACCACCACCGCGACCGTGCTGGCCCAGGCCATCGTGACCGAGGGCATGAAGCGCGTGGCCGCCGGCATGAACCCGATGGACCTCAAGCGCGGCATCGACCTGGCCACCGACAAGGTGGTTGAGGAAATCAAGAAGATGGCCCGTGAAGTCAAGGACAGCGACGAGGTCGCCCAGGTCGGCACCATCTCGGCCAACGGCGAAGTCGAAATCGGCCGCCAGATCGCCGACGCGATGCAGAAGGTCGGCAACGAGGGCGTCATCACCGTCGAAGAGAACAAGGGGCTCGAGACCGAAACCGAGGTCGTCGAGGGCATGCAGTTCGATCGCGGTTATCTGTCGCCCTATTTCGTGACCAACGCCGACAAGATGTCGGCCGAGTTGGAAGACTGCCTCATCCTGCTGCACGAGAAGAAGCTGAGCTCGCTGCAGCCGATGGTTCCGCTGCTCGAGGCCGTGATCCAGTCGCAGAAGCCGCTGCTGATCATCGCCGAGGACGTGGAAGGCGAAGCCCTGGCCACGCTGGTGGTCAACAAGCTGCGCGGCGGTCTGAAGGTTGCCGCCGTCAAGGCGCCGGGCTTTGGTGACCGTCGCAAGGCCATGCTGCAGGACATCGCGATCCTGACCGGCGGCCAGGTGATCTCGGAAGATCTCGGCATGAAGCTCGAGAACGTGACCATCGACATGCTGGGTTCGGCCAAGAAGGTCGTTATCAAGAAGGACGACACCACGATCATCGACGGTGCCGGCGACAAGGCCGAGATCGAGGCCCGCGTCAACCAGATCCGTCAGCAGATCGAGGAAACCACCAGCGACTACGACCGCGAAAAGCTGCAGGAGCGCGTGGCGAAGCTGGCCGGCGGTGTTGCCGTGATCCGCGTCGGCGGCATGACCGAAGTCGAGGTGAAAGAGCGCAAGGACCGCGTCGATGACGCCCTGAACGCGACCCGTGCCGCCGTTCAGGAAGGTATCGTGGTCGGCGGCGGCGTCGCCCTGGTGCGTGCCGGCCGGGTTCTGAAGGATCTGAAGGGCGCCAACGAGGATCAGGACGCCGGTATCGCCATCGTGGCCAAGGCCGTCGAGGCTCCGCTGCGTCAGATCGCCGAGAACGCCGGTGTTGACGGTGCCGTGGTTGCCGGCAAGGTCAAGGAAAGCGACGACATTTCCTTCGGCTTCAACGCGCAGACCGAAGAATATGGCGACATGTTCGCCTATGGCGTGATCGACCCGGCCAAGGTGGTCCGCACCGCGCTGGAAGACGCCGCGTCCGTGGCCGGTCTGCTCATCACCACCGAGGCGATGGTGGCCGACAAGCCCGAGCCGAAAGGCGCGGCTGCCGGCGCCGGCGCTGGCATGCCGGACATGGGCGGCATGATGTAATCGACGCCCAAAGGCACGACTGAGGCCGCCCTTCGGGGCGGCCTTTTTCGTATGGGCCGCGCCAGCCGCTTGCGCGTCATGCGCACCGGGACACCAGATGCTCCGGCTGCCTTGGCGGGAGGTCGGGGAGAAGTTCTGTGCCGGGCCTCGGGCGGTCAGGCGGGCGGTCCTGCGCGGTTTGCTCATCCTTCGGATTCCTTGGCAGGTGCTTCACCGTCGCGGCCTGACCCCGCGCAGGCCGAGCAATCTTCCGAGATCGTGCTGCAAGTGGAACCGGCCGGCAAGAATGGTGACTTCGGATCGTCTTTGCGATCCGACCGGCGCGAGGGGGCGCTGCCCCCTCGCGCTCCCCCCTCGCGCTCCCCCGGAGTATTTTTCGCAAGATGAAGGGTCCGGGGCGGGGCGCGTCTCGGGACGATTTCCCTGTCGACACTGGAAGAACGGTTTCCGATGTGCTGACGCCTTCGGTGAGTGAAACCGGGCGGCGCCTGTGCGCGGGACGTTCGAAGCATTCCCGGGGGCGAGCCAGGCCTGCGGCCGCGAGATTGCTGTGGCACCAAAGTCTTTGCCGGATCGCCCGGGGTTTGGCAGAGTCGGCCGATGGCCGAATGACCGCCCGGCCCGCGCAGGCCACGGTTGACCGCGCGGGGCCGCTGCGTCATCACCTTTGCCCATGACCCTGCGCCTTGCCCTGCTGCTTGCCCTGACCATGACCGCCTTTGCCGCCAATTCAATCCTGAACCGGATGGCGGTGGGCAGCGGCGGGATCACGCCGGAAACTTTCGCCTATCTTCGCGTGGCCTCGGGCACACTGATACTGGCCCTTCTTGCGCTTGTGCGGCGCACGCGGCTGCCGATGGGGCGGCGCCAGTTGGTCGGCGCCCCGGCGCTGGCGGTTTACATGATCGGTTTTTCGCTGGCCTACCGGACTCTGGACGCCGGCGTGGGCGCGCTGATCCTGTTTGGTGCCGTGCAGATGTCGATGTTTCTGATCGCGGCGGCCATGGGGCATCGCTCGTCAGTGCGACAGGTTGCGGGGGCCGCGGCTGCCTTTGCCGGGTTGGCCTTGATCCTCTGGCCCGGTGCCGGATGGCAGGCCGAGCCCGTGGGCGCGGCGCTGATGGTGGCGGCGGGGATTGGATGGGGCGTCTATACGTTGGCCGGTCGGGGCGCGGCCGATCCCTTGGCGGCGACCGGGGCGAACTTTCTGCTGACGCTGCCCATGGTGGCGTTGGCGGCGCGTTTCTCGGGTGGGTTTGATGCGGCTGGCAACTGGACGGGATTCTGGCTGGCGATCATTTCGGGGGCGGTGACGTCCGGGCTGGGCTATGCGCTCTGGTATGCGGTTCTGCCGCGGATCGAGGCGGCGACGGCGGCCTTGGTGCAGCTCAGTGCCCCAGTGATCGCCGTGGCGGGCGGCACTGCACTTCTGGGCGAGGTGCCGAGCCCGCAGTTTCTGGCCGGGGCCGTGCTGGTTCTGGGCGGCATCGCCTTTGGAATCGCGCCGCGGCGAGCTCGATGACCGGGCTGGCGCTGGATCTTGTCGGCGGGCAGGTGCTGCGACCGGGCACCGGGTTGGTGCGGGACCGGCTGTCCTTTGCCGACGGGCGCATTGTCGAGCCTCCCGTTGGGCGGGCGGTGGACCTGTCAGGGTTCCGGGTGCTGCCGGGGATCATCGATGCGCATGGCGACGGGTTCGAGCGCCACGTTGCGCCGCGGCGGGGGGCGGTGCGTGATCTGGCCGAAGGGCTGGCGGCGGCCGAGGCCGAACTGGCGGCGAACGGGATCACGTCCGCCGTTCTGGCCCAGTTCTGGAGCTGGGAGGGCGGTTTGCGTGGACCGGATTTCGCGGATCGGCTGTTCCATGCGCTGGCGGGGCTGCGGGACAAGGTGGCGACCGACCTGATCGGGCAGTTGCGGTTCGAGACGCATATGCTCGATGACTATCCCTCCCTGCCCGATCGGCTGGCCGGGTGGGGGGTGGACTACGTCGTTTTCAACGACCATCTGCCGCATGACCGGCTGGCGCAGGGGCGGCGGCCGCCGCGTCTGACAGGGCAGGCACTGAAAGCCGGGCGCAGCCCCGAGGCGCATCTGGAACGGATGCGGGCGCTGCATGCGCGCGCCGAAGAGGTGCCCGCCGCGCTGGAGGCGTTGTGCGCGGAACTGTCGGCGCGCGGGGTGCGGATGGGCAGTCATGACGACCGGTCCGCCGAGATGCGCACCGTGTGGCGGGCGCGGGGGGTGCGGATTTCGGAATTTCCCGAAACCCGCGCGGCGGCGCAGGCCGCGCGGTCGGGGGGCGACGCGATCGTGCTCGGGGCGCCCAACGTGCTGCGGGGTGGGTCGCATAACGGCAATGTCGGAGCGGCGGCGCTGATTGCCGATGGGCTATGCGATGCGTTGGCGTCCGACTATCACTATCCGGCGTTGCGGCTGGCGGCGTTGCGGCTGGTGCGCGAACAGGCGCTGACGTTGGAACAGGCCTGGGCGTTGATCTCGGAAGGGCCGGCGCGGGTGCTGGGACTGGATGATCGCGGGCGGCTGGAGCCGGGAAAGCGGGCGGATCTGGTGGTTCTGGACGCCGAAACCGGGCGGGTTGGCGCGACCATTGCGGGCGGGCGCGTGAGTTTCCTGTCAGGGGCTGTGGCCGAGCGGTTTCTCGCCTGATCGGCCGTGCCGCGGGCGGCGCCGTTCGGCAGTGGGTATTTGGAACCAGAAAGAAGCAGGAAGAGGAGCGCGCGTCACGGGCGGTGGTTGATCCGGAGCACGGCCCAGCCGTTGGCGTCCATCGCGAGTTCGGTAACCGAGAGGTTGTCGATGCGGTGGGCGAGAGCGTCGTTCGCCGTGGTTCGCAGGGCGCGCTGAACCTGGGTCAGGATCACGCCGAAATGGGCGACGACGACGAGATTCGCGCCGCGGTATTCCGTGACGAGGCGGTCGATGGCGGCATCCACGCGGGCGCGGGTGTCGTTCCAGCTTTCGCCGCCGGGGGGGCGCACGTCGCCGGGAGTTTCCCAGAACGCGTGGGCGAGCACGGGGTCTTCGGCCTCGATGTCGGGAAAGCGGCGCATTTCCCACTGGCCGAAATGGATTTCGCGCAGGTCGGGCAGGTGCGGCAGGCGGGGCCGGGGGCCTTGGATGGCGTCGGCCGTGGCGATGGCGCGGGTCAGGTCGGACGAGACGACGCGGGCGTTCCCGGGCAGGTGCGCCGAAAGGCGGGCAATGGCGGCTCTTTCGCTGAGATCGGCGGGCAGGTCGGTCCAGCCGACCATGCCCTTGGCGTGGGTGGGGCCGTGGCGAACCAGAAAGAGGCGGGTCATGGCAGAGCCCCCTTGATGGCGAGCGGCAGGCCGGCGGCGATGAGGATCACGCGGTCGGCGCGCCCGGCGAGCGCGATGTTGAGCCGTCCCTGAGCTTCGCGAAAGCGGCGGGCGAGAGCGTTTTCGGGCACGATGCCCTGGCCCACCTCGTTCGAGACGATCACCAGATCGGCCGGGCAGGCATCGATGGCGGAGAGAAGCGCGGCCTGTTCGGCGTCGATGTCGCTGCCGGACAGGAGGTGATTGGTCAGCCACATCGTTGCGCAATCCATAAGGCAGACCTGGTCCGCGCCCAGGCGGGCAAGGGCCGCGGCGCAGTGCAGCGGAGCCTCGATCGTCGTCCAGTCGGGCCCCCGGCGGGCGCGGTGGGTCGCCACCTTGGCGCGCATCTCGTCGTCGAGATATTGTGATGTCGCCAGATAAACCTTTGATTTTACGTAATTTTCAACGATTTCCTCGGCGAAGGCGGACTTGCCCGATGCCGCGCCGCCCAGAATGAATGTGACTCTTGAAGACACTTTTTGTAACCTGTTTTTCATCCGCCGCGCCAAGTTCTGCGTATTCTGGTCAGAATGGCAAGGTCGTCGAAGGTGCGGCGACGGGGGAGGATCCTATGAGTGCTCGGGACAGGTCCGACAGAAGGTTGCCGCGGCAGGCGATGCGGGCCGAGATGCTGGATGCCGAAACCGAATTGCGGCTGGCGCGCGCCTGGCGGGACGATCAGGACGAAGCCGCCCTGCATCGGCTCATCACCGCCTACATGCGGCTGGCCGTTTCCATGGCGGGGCGTTATCGCCGCTATGGTGCGCCGATGAGCGATCTGATTCAGGAGGCCGGCCTTGGGCTGATGAAGGCGGCGTCCAAGTTCGATCCCGACCGGGGGGTGCGGTTTTCCACCTATGCCGTCTGGTGGATCAAGGCGAGCATTCAGGATTACGTCATGCGCAACTGGTCGATGGTGCGCACCGGGTCAACATCGTCGCAGAAGTCGTTGTTTTTCAACATGCGCCGGGTGCAGGCGCGGCTCGAGCGCGAGGCGCAGGCGGAGGGCGCGACGCTGGATCGCGAACAGCTGCGGCAGTTGATCGCGACCGAGATTGGCGTGCCGCTGCGCGACGTGGAGATGATGGAGGGCCGTCTGGCGGGCTCGGATTTGTCGCTGAACGCGGTGCAGTCTTCGGACGAGGATGGGCGCGAATGGATCGACGCGCTGGTGGACGAGGACGCGCGAACCGAAGAGACCGTTGTCGACCGACTGGACAAGGCGCAGCTGCGCGAATGGCTGTTGAACGCGATGAAGGGGCTGACCCGGCGCGAACGGTTCATCCTGCGCGAACGCAAGCTGCGTGATGCGCCGCGCACGCTGGAAAGTCTGGGCAACGAACTGGGCCTGTCGAAGGAGCGGGTGCGGCAGCTCGAGGCGCAGGCCTTGGCCAAGATGCGCAAGAGCCTTGAAGCGCGGTCGCGCGAGGTGCATCACTTCCTTTCATGAAAGCATTCACGATTCTGGTCTGCGCCCTTCTGGCGCTGTGGGCCGTCCCGCTGCGGGCGGCCGAGTCCTTGCCCGAGGCCGAAATCCCGGCGGAAGTGCTGGATCGCATGCGCGTCGCGGACGTGGTAATTCTGGGCGAGGTGCATGACAACCCGCGCCATCACGCGGTGCAGCTGGCGGCAATTCGCGCGCTGCGGCCCAAGGCCGTCGTGTGGGAGATGATTTCGCCCGAGACGGCGGCGCGGATCAACGCAGGCTGGCTTGAGGGCGAGGGACACCTGGCGCAGGCGGTCGCGGCGGCGCGCAAGGGATGGCCGAATTTCGACATGTATGTGCCCTTGCTGGAGGCGACGCAAGGATTGCCGATCTATGGCGGGCTCTTGCCGCGCGAGGCCGCGCCGGTGCTGCGCAAGCAGGGGATGGCGGTGGTGTTCGGCTCGGCTGCCGCGGAATACGGGTTGATGGTGCCGCTGCCGGAGGATGAACTGGCCGCGCGGCTGGACGAACAGGACGAGGCGCATTGCCATGCCCTGCCGAAGGAGCAGTTGAAGATGATGGTGGATTTCCAGCGTCTGCGCGATGCGATTCTGGCCCGAGCGGCGGTGCGCGCGGTGGAGGATACGGGCGGACCCGTCGTCGTCATCACCGGCAACGGGCACGCGCGGACGGATCGGGGCGTGCCCGAGGTGCTGCGCCGGGTGCGGCCGGGGCTGCGGGTGTTTTCCCTGGGCCAGTCCGAAGGCGGCCGGATTCGGGGCAGGTTCGACGCGGTTCTGGACAGCCCCCCGGTCGAGCGGCCGGACCCTTGTGCGGTGTTTGAAAACAAGGGATAGCGCTTTGGCCGGTCGGGTGCCGGGTGGGGCGATCTGGTCTCTGGCAGTTCCGTTCGCATCGACCTATTGTCGAAATGGTTTTCGCATCAGGGGGCGCGGGGATGCTGCAGGGCAGGCGCATTTTGCTGATTATCGGTGGCGGGATCGCCGCCTACAAGGCGCTGGATCTGATTCGCCGGTTGCGCGAACGGGGGGCGTCCGTGGTGCCGGTGCTGACGGCGGGGGGCGCGCAGTTCGTGACGCCGCTTTCGGTTTCGGCGCTGGCCGGGCACGCGGTGCATCAGGATCTGTTCGACCTGACCGCCGAGGCCGAGATGGGCCATATCAAGCTGAGCCGCAGCGCGGATCTGGTGGTGGTCGCGCCCGCGACAGCCGATCTGATCGCGAAGATGGCCGGTGGGTTGGCAAATGACCTGGCCTCGACCCTGCTGATGGCAACGGACAAGCGGGTGCTGGTGGCTCCGGCGATGAATGTGCGGATGTGGGAACATCCCGCGACCGGGCGCAATGTCGAGACGCTGCGGCGCGACGGCGTGCTGTTCGTTGGCCCCAACGAAGGCGACATGGCCTGCGGCGAATACGGCCCGGGACGGATGGCCGAACCGCTGGAGATCGTCGCGGCGATCGAGGCGGCGCTGGGCGCCGGGCCGCTGGCGGGGCGGCGGGTGCTGGTGACCTCGGGGCCGACCCATGAACCGATCGACCCGGTGCGTTATATCGCCAACCGCTCGTCCGGGGCGCAGGGCGCGGCGGTGGCGCGGGCGCTGGCGGAACTGGGGGCCGAGGTGGTGTTCGTGACCGGCCCGGCCGAGGTGCCCCCGCCGCTGGGGGTGCAGGTGGTGCGGGTGGAAACCGCGCAGCAGATGCTCGAGGCGGTGCAGGCGGCGCTGCCGGTGGAGGCGGCGGTCTTCGCGGCGGCGGTGGCCGACTGGCGGGTGGCGCAGGCCAGCGATCGCAAGCTGAAGAAGAGCCGCGACGGTCTGCCCGTTCTGGAGTTTGCCGAGAACCCCGACATCCTGAAGACCGTGGCCCGGATGGAAGAGGGGCGTCCGGCGCTGGTGGTGGGTTTTGCCGCCGAGACCGACGACGTGATCGCCCATGCCAGGGCCAAGCGGGAACGCAAGGGGTGCGACTGGATCGTGGCCAATGACGTGAGCCCCGAAACCGGGATCATGGGCGGGGACGAGAATGCCGTGGTGCTGATCACCGAGGAGGGGGTCGAGGAGTGGCCGCGCATGGGCAAGGAAGAGGTCGCCCGGTGGCTGGCGGCGCGCATTGCCGCGGCGCTGGGCGCGTGAGGCAGGGATCGGGAATTGGGTATTTTTGACCAGAAAGAAGCAGGAATGGGCGTGATCCCGATCCGGGTGGTGCATGACGAGGGGGCGGATCGGTCCGTGCCGCTGCCATCTTATGCGACCGCGGGCGCGGCGGGGGCGGATCTGCGGGCGAACCTGCCCGATCGCGGCGAGATGGTGCTGGCGCCGGGGGCGCGGGCGCTGGTGCCGACGGGGCTCAGGATCGAGATTCCGGACGGGTATGAGGTGCAGATCCGGCCCCGGTCGGGGCTGGCGCTGAAGCATGGGGTGACCTTGCCGAACGCACCGGGGACGATCGACAGCGACTATCGCGGGCCGCTCGGCGTGATCGTGATGAATGCCGGTCAGGAGCCTTTCGTCGTCCGGCATGGCGACCGGATCGCGCAGATGGTCGTGGCACCGGTTCTGCGGGCGCGGTTCGTGCTGGTGGACGAGCTGGGCGCAACCGCGCGCGGCAGCGGCGGGTTCGGATCGACCGGCCAAGACTGAGGTTTGGGCTGATGCTGCTGGTTCTGGGCATGGCCGCGGCGCTCTGGGCGATGGGGGCGCTGATGCGGGTGCCGGTGCGGGCGCGGCTGGGCACGCAGGCGATCCTGTTCGGCATCGTGATCGCGGTGCAGCTGACCCTGCCCGACGGCCATCCAATGCGCGCGGCGACCGGCGGGTCGGTGATGCCGTGGTTGTATCTTCTGGGGGGTGCGGGCATCGTCGCTGCATATGCGGCCGGGGTTTGCGCGCTGAAGCGGCGGGCGAGGCCGGTCGAGGTCAGGCAGGAGGCGCGGGTGAGCGCAGAGACGTTTTCGGAAATGGAGCTGGGCCGCTATGCCCGCCACATCGTGTTGCGGGAAATCGGCGGGCCGGGGCAGAAGAAGCTGAAACAGGCGCGCGTGCTGGTGATCGGCGCGGGGGGGCTGGGGTCTCCGGCGCTCATGTATCTGGGCGCCGCGGGCGTCGGCACGATCGGGGTGATCGACGACGACGTGGTGGAAAACGCCAACCTGCAGCGGCAGGTGATCCACAGGCAGGCGGATATCGGCGTGCCCAAGGTGTTTTCGGCTCAGGCGGCGCTGGAGGCGCAGAACCCGGCGGTGGTGGTCAAGCCCTATCACCGGCGGCTGGAGGAGGAGATCGCGGCGGAGCTTTTCGCAGACTATGACGTGATCCTGGACGGCACCGACAATTTCGCCACGCGCTATCTGTCGAACCGGGTGGCGGCGGCGCTGGGCAAGCCGTTGATTTCGGGCGCGCTGTCGCAATGGGAGGGCCAGGTCAGCGTGTTCGATCCGGCCCGTGGCACCCCCTGCTATCAATGCGTTTTTCCGCAGGCGCCCGCGCCGGGGCTGGCGCCCAGTTGCGCCGAGGCCGGCGTGATCGGGCCGTTGCCGGGCGTCGTCGGGGCGATGATGGCGCTGGAGGCGATCAAGGTCATCACCGGTGCGGGCCAGGCCCTGCGCGGCGAGATGCTGATCTATGACGCGCTTTACGCAGAATGCCGCAAGATCCGGCTGAAGCGGCGCGAGGACTGCCCGGTTTGCGGCATTGACGCGCCGGTGTGACACGGGCGCCGCAGGTGGACCGCGCATATTGGGGTCGAAATTCTCCCCTACCCAAATTCTGGAGGCTCCCATATACTTGTGGGTAAGTGGGGGGAAGCGCCCACAAATTGAGGCGGTAATCAATGAAGGGATGGGCCCATGCGCTGCCCGTTTTGCGGAAATATTGACACCCAAGTGAAGGATTCGCGTCCGGCCGAGGACCATGTGGCGATCAGGCGCAGGCGGTTCTGTCCGGCCTGCGGGGGGCGGTTCACCACCTATGAACGGGTGCAGCTGCGCGATCTCGTGGTGATCAAGTCGAACGGCCGGCGCGAGGATTTCGACCGGGACAAGCTGGCACGCTCGATCCGCATCTCGATGCAGAAGCGGCCCGTCGAACCGGAACGCATCGACCAGATGATTTCCGGCATCGTGCGCCGGCTTGAAAGCATGGGCGAAACCGATATCCCGTCCAGCAAGATCGGCGAGATCGTGATGGAGGCGCTGGCCCGGATCGACACCGTGGCATATGTGCGCTTTGCCAGCGTTTACAAGAACTTCCAGGCCGCGGACGATTTTGAAAGCTTCGTCCACGAGCTGCGGCCGCAACAACCGACCGAAGAGTGAGCGCCGACGACATCCGTTTCATGGCGCTGGCCCTGTCGCTGGGCCGGCGCGGCATGGGCAATTGCTGGCCCAACCCGGCGGTGGGCTGCGTGATCGTGCGCGACGGGCGGATCGTAGGGCGGGGCTGGACCCAGCCCGGCGGGCGGCCTCATGCGGAAACCGTGGCGCTGGCGCAGGCGGGCGAGGCGGCCCGGGGGGCGACGGCCTATGTCTCGCTCGAGCCGTGCGCCCATCACGGCCAGACCCCGCCCTGCGCCGAGGCGCTGATTGCGGCCGGGGTGGCGCGGGTGGTCGCGCCTTTGGCCGACAGCGATCCGCGCGTGTCGGGGCTGGGGTTCGAGATGCTGCGGCGGCATGACATCGCGGTGACGACAGGCGTTCTGGCCGACGACGCCGCGCGCGATCATGCCGGGTTTTTCCTCAGGACCGAACAGGGTCGTCCCCTTGTCACCCTGAAACTCGCCGAGAGCCTCGACGGGAGGATTGCCACGGCGACCGGCCAGAGCAAATGGATCACGGGGCCGCAGGCGCGGCGGCTGGTGCATGGAATGCGCGCGCGGCATGACGCGGTGATGGTGGGTGGCGGCACGGCGCGGGCGGACGATCCGTCGTTGACGGTGCGTGATCTGGGCATCGACCGCCAGCCCGTTCGCATCGTGGTGTCGCGGTTTCTTGACCTGCCGCTGCTCAGCCAGCTTGCGCGGACGGCGCGCGAGCTGCCGGTCTGGCTGTGTCACGGTCTTGGCGCCGATCCCGAACGCCGCCACGCGTGGGAAGGGCTGGGCGCGCGGCTGATCCCCTGCGCGGAACAGGGCAGCCAGCTTGATCCTGGGGACATCCTGCGTCAGCTGGGCGAGGCCGGCCTGACACGGGTATTCTGCGAAGGCGGCGGGTCGCTGGCGGCCTCGCTGCTGGCGGCGGATCTGGTGGACGAACTGGTGGTATTCTCGGCCGGGCTGGCGATCGGCGGCGAAGGCATCCCCGCGATCGGCGCGATGGGGGTGGAGCGGCTCGAGTCCGCGCCGCGGTTCCGGCTGGTGGAGGTCGCGCGGGCCGACAACGACGTGGTGCAATACTGGACGCGCGTCTGAATTGGCGCATCACGGGCGGGCGGCAGCCCCCGAAGTGGCAGCCGGGGCAAGAAAATGGTTGTTCGGAAATGAAATTGCGCCCCGCCGACGGCAATCGACGGGGCTTTTGTCGTGTCTCAGCGGCTGCCGGCGATGAGCCCCATGCTCTCGAGCTTCAGCAGCACCTGGTGGGCGCAGGTATCCACGTCCACGCCTTCGGTATCGACGCGCAGCTCGGGGTTCTCGGGCACGTCATAGGGGTCCGAGATGCCGGTGAATTCCTTGATCTTGCCCTCGCGGGCCAGCTTGTAGAGCCCCTTGCGGTCGCGCCGTTCGCATTCTTCCAGCGAGGTGGCGACATGCACCTCGACGAAGGCGCCATATTGCTCGATCTCTTCGCGCACCGCGCGACGGGTGGCCGCGTAGGGGGCGATCGGCGCGCAGATGGCGATGCCGCCGTTCTTGGTGATCTCAGAGGCGACATAGCCGATGCGGCGGATATTGAGGTCGCGGTGCTCCTTCGAGAATCCAAGTTCGGAACTGAGGTTCTTGCGCACGATGTCGCCGTCCAGCAGCGTCACCGGCCGGTCGCCCATCTCCATCAGCTTGATCATCAGCGCGTTGGCGATGGTGGATTTGCCCGAGCCGGAAAAGCCGGTGAAGAACACGGTAAAGCCCTGCTTGGAGCGTGGCGGGAAGCGGCGGCGCAGCTCTTCGACCACCTCGGGGAAGGAGAACCATTCCGGGATTTCCAGCCCTTCGCGCAGGCGACGGCGCAGTTCGGTGCCCGAGATGTTCAGGATCGTGACGTTTTCGCGGTCCGCGATCTCGTCAGCGGGTTCGTATTGGGCGCGCTCCTGCACATAGACCATTTGTTTGAAATCGACCATCTCGATGCCGATCTCGTCCTGGTATTGCCGGAACAGATCCTGCGCGTCATAGGGGCCGTAGAAGTCCTCGCCGGCGCTGTTCTTGCCCGGGCCGGCATGGTCGCGGCCAACGATGAAATGGGTGCAGCCGTGGTTGCGGCGGATGATCCCGTGCCAGACCGCCTCGCGCGGGCCGGCCATGCGCATGGCCAGGTTCAAAAGGCTCATGGTGGTGGTGGCGGCGGGGTATTTGTCCAGCACCGCTTCGTAGCAGCGCACGCGGGTGAAATGGTCCACGTCGCCGGGCTTGGTCATTCCGACGACGGGGTGGATCAGCAGGTTGGCCTGCGCCTCGCGCGCCGCGCGGAAGGTCAGTTCCTGATGCGCGCGGTGCAGCGGGTTGCGGGTCTGGAAGGCGACGATGCGGCGCCAGCCCAGCTTGCGGAAAAAGGCGCGCAGCTCGTTGGGCGTGTCGCGGCGGGCGCGGAAGTCATAGTGGATCGGCTGCTGGATGCCGACCACCGGGCCGCCCAGATAGACCTTGCCCGCGGTGTGGTGCAGGTAGTTCACCGCCGGATGCGCCACGTCATCGGCACCAAAGACCTTTTCGGCCTCGCGCGACTTGTCCGGGGTCCAGCGGTCGGTGACGGTCATGGTGGCCAGGATCACGCCTTCCTGATCTCGCAGGGCGATGTCCTCGCCGATCTCAAGCCCCTCGGCGAACTCCTCGGACACGTCCAGCGTGATCGGGATCGGCCAGAGCGTGCCATCGGCCAGCCGCATGTTCTCGACCACGTTGTCATAGTCCTCTTCCGACAGGAACCCCTTGAGCGGGTTGAACCCGCCATTCATCAACAATTCCAGGTCGCAGATCTGGCGCGGGGTCAGGTCGTGGCTTTTCAGGTTGGCGGCCTCGACCTTCAGTTTCTGGGCGGAATCGTAGGAAACGTAGAGTTCCGGAATCGGAGCCAGATTGGCAAGCATCGTCATGTCAAATCTCTCGATGGTCAGGTTTGCGTCGGCTGCGCCGGCCGGGTTGCCGGGGGGATAGACCCGAAGCGGTTGCAATGTCCAGAAACTGCGGTGAGGCAGGGCGCAAAAGGGAACGGATTGCCACGCGGGTAGGGCGAAAATGCACCAGTTTTCCGGCATCTCGGCAAGATTGAGGCAGATGTTCCGGCCCGCTGCCGCGATTGGCATGAGCCATGGCGATAGCCGGTATTTGCCGCGCGCATGACGGCGGCAAACGGGCGGGCCAAGCGGTCAGTCCGGCAGGCCGGGCAGGGCCGCCAGCGAGGGCAGCGAGCGCACCGGAAGGGCCTGCACCGGCCCCGCGACGCCCCGCAGTTCGACCGTGACCAGATCCAGCGCGTGGCAGTCCACCCCGGCGGCCTCCAGCAGCTCGCGCGACACCAGCGCGGTCGCGTCCAGCTCCTTCGTCTTGGCCTCGAGCCGGCTGGCGATGTTCACCGTGTCGCCGATGATCGTGCGCGGGGCCGCGCCCGCGGCGCCGATCTCGCCCAGCACCAGCGTGCCCAGATGCAGCCCCATGCCGATCCGCACCGGCGGGGCGCGCTCGGCGGCAAGGTCGTGGTTGAACTGCTCGAGCGCGGTGCCAATGCCGGTCGCCGCATGCAGCGCCGCGCGGGCGGAACCCGCTGTGCCCTCGGTTTCGAACACGGCCAGAAGCCCGTCGCCCAGGTATTTGTCCACCGTCCCCCCGGCGGCGGTGATGGCGGGCACGATGGCGTCGAAAAACCGGTTCAGCAGGAACACCACGTCATAGGGCAGCTGCCCCGTCGTGCGCTCGGTGAACCCGCGCATGTCGAGAAACAGCACCGCAAGCCGCCGCTCCTGTCCCTGCGTGGCATGGGCGCGGCGGCGACGCCCGTCTGCGCGAAAGACGCGGAACACGGTGATCCGGCCGCAGGGGCGCAGCTGACAGGCCAGCCGCGCGCCGGGCGGGGCGTTGACGACGTTCAGGCTGACCTGTTCCGCAGGGGACGGCGGCGGCAGGTTTTCGGCGCCGTCCTCGACGATCACGCGGCAGGTGGTGCAGCGCCCGCGCCCGCCGCACAGCGACATGTGCGGCACTCCGGTCATACGGGAGATTTCCAGAAGGGTGGGGCCTTCGGGTGCGGTCACCTCGGGGCCGTCCACATAGCGGATCGTGACCCGGTGGCCGAGCCGGTTCACCAGCCGCCGCCCGACATGGTCCGCCAGCGCCAGCCCCACCATCGCCCAGAACACCCACAGCGCCCAGTCCGTGATCCGGGCGAGCTGCGCGAACGCATCCGAGTCGGGCCAGTTCCAGGCCTCCACCAGGGCCGCGCGGGCCTGCGCGTCGGCCAGGAGGGCCGAGATGTGGCGCCCTTCGGCGACGAACCCCGCCAGCGCGAAGGCCGGAACCAGCACCGCCAACGCGGTCATCGCCGGTAATGCCCGGTGCCACCACGGGCGCAGGCGCAGCCAGAAATGCAGCCCTGCGCAGGCATGGGTCCAGACGATCAGCAGCAGCAGCGCCTGTTTCCACGCGCTGGGCGAACCCCAGATCAGCGCCACCAGATACCCCATCCGGTCGTTCACGCCGAACAATTCGTGGGCCAGCCGGACATGCACCACATGCGCGATCAAAAGCGGCGGCACAAGCAGTCCCGAAATCATCTGCACCGCTTGCCAGAGCGGCATGCGCAGAGTGCGCCGTCCCGCCAGCCGCGCCAGCGCCAGCAGGAAATGCGTCACCATCGCGCCCAGGATCAGCACCGTGCCGGGGGCGCTGCGGGTGACGGCCAGCCGCCAGTCCTGCGCGCGCTCCATCAGCTCGGGCGAGATCAGCCCCAGCCCGATGTTGAGGAAATGGAACAGGACGAAGACGAACAGAACCAGCCCCGACAGAAGCCGCGCCCGCGTCGTCCAGTTGCCGCGAAAGAGAATGTGCACCCGCGTTTCCCCGTCAGTCCTGCCCGGAACTGTGCGGGCAGGGGGCGTGGCGGGTCAAGTCACGCCCCCGTGCGCGGTCAGCCGTCCTGTTCGGCCAGGAACTTCTCGGCATCCAGCGCGGCCATGCAGCCCATTCCGGCGCTGGTCACGGCCTGGCGATAGACATGGTCGGTCAGGTCGCCCGCGGCAAACACGCCGGGGACAGAGGTCCGCGTGCTGCCCGGTTCGACCTTGACGTATCCGCCGTGGTGCAGCTCGAGCTGGTCCTTGACCAGTTCGTTCGCCGGCGCGTGGCCGATGGCGATGAACACGCCCTTGCAGGGGATTTCCGCGATCTCGCCCGTTTTCACGTTCTTGACCCTGACGCCGGTCACGCCCAGCGGATCCTCGGTGCCGACCACCTCTTCCAGCGTGTGGAACCACAGTGGCTCGATCTTGGGGTTCTTGAAAAGCCGCTCTTGCAGCACCTTTTCGGCGCGCAGCTCGTCGCGGCGGTGGATCAGCGTGACCTTGGAGGCGAAATTGGTCAGAAACAGCGCCTCTTCGACCGCTGTGTTGCCGCCGCCGACCACGACGATTTCCTCGCCGCGATAGAAGAATCCGTCGCAGGTGGCGCAGGCCGAAACGCCGAAGCCCTTGAACTTTTCCTCAGACGGCAGGCCCAGCCACTTGGCCCGTGCCCCGGTGGCCAGGATCACCGCGTCGGCGACATAAGTGGTGCCGCTGTCGCCCCTGGCGCGGAAGGGACGTTCGCTGAGGTCGAGCTCGGTGATGATGTCGCCGACGATCTCGCAGCCCATGGCGGCTGCGTGTTCCTGCATCTTCATCATCAGCTCGGGGCCCTGAATCTCGGTAAAGCCGGGGTAGTTCTCGACCTCGGTGGTGGTGGTCAGTTGCCCGCCGGGTTCGATGCCCTGCACGAGGATCGGATTCAGCATGGCGCGGCTGGCATAGATGCCCGCGGTATAGCCGGCCGGGCCGGAGCCGATGATCAGAACCCTGGTGTTGCGCGTGTCGGCCATGGTCTTCCCCCGTCAGGTTTGTCAGGCGGCCATTGCGGCCGGTCGGGCAGGGATATAACCACGCCACCCGCGCTCGGAAACCCCCGATTCGACGCAGGACCGCCATGCCTGCCGGGCAATGCCGGGCGGCGCGGAAAAGATTGTTGCGCCGCCGCGAAACAATATTGCGCACCGCCTGCGCGCTGCTATAAGAAACGCAAATCAAAGGAGCTCTTCATGGTCGCCGCACGACTGGACCCGATCGATCGCAAGATTCTGGCCGAACTGCAGGCCGATGGCCGGATGACCAATGTCGAACTGGCCAAGCGGGTCGGGATATCCGCGCCCCCCTGCCTGCGGCGGGTCCGCACGCTTGAGGAGGCTGGGCTGATCCGCGGCTATCATGCCGACGTGAATGCCCGCGAACTGGGGTTCGAGGTGCAGGTCTTTGCCATGGTGGGGCTGGACAGCCAGGCGCAGGCGGAACTGGACGCGTTCGAGGAACGCTGCCGCAACTGGCCACTGGTGCGGGAATGCCACATGCTGAACGGCGAGGTGGATTTCATCCTGAAATGCGTCGCCCCCGACCTGTCCACCTTTCAGAACTTCCTGACCGGGGAGTTGC
Source organism: Jhaorihella thermophila (assembly GCF_900108275.1). Taxonomy (GTDB): domain Bacteria; phylum Pseudomonadota; class Alphaproteobacteria; order Rhodobacterales; family Rhodobacteraceae; genus Jhaorihella; species Jhaorihella thermophila. The sequence continues at coordinate 94,771 of NZ_FNVD01000007.1, read as the reverse complement.
TGACCACGCCGAACGTGGCCAGCGTCAAGACCTCGCTCGTGATCCGCTGCGCCAAGGATGAACCCGGCGTGCCCTTCGACGTGCTCGAGGAGCGGCTGAACCGTAGCGCCTGAGATCAGGCTGAAATCGGCTGCGGCCGCGGATCGTCGAGGCGCGGAAAGAGCTGCGGGCCGAAATCGGCGAGCTGGCTGACATGCGGAAAGAGGCTCAGATAGAGAGACCGCAGCGCGTGGCCGAAAGTGCGCGGCGCGTCCGACCCGGGGTGATAGGTTTCGAACTGCATGCCGCCGATGCGGATCAGTGAATGGCGGTCCAAGCAGAGGTGGAACAGCTCCACCGAGGTCGGCGGCGCCGTTTCGGTCACGTTGATGCCGTCGATGAATTCCTGCAAAGGCGCCAGGACCGAGCGGCGGCCATAGCTTTTGCGGAATTTCTCGGACTGGCGGAAAATTCGCGCCGTCGGACCGGCAATCAGGCAGGACATCGGCCGTTGCAGGCCAAAGCTGTCGGGATTGATCCGGGTCAGCTTGTGCACGCGTCCCTTGGCGTCGGGGCGGCCCGGCACCAGCGTCACGCGACCTTTCCACAGCACCGGCCGCGCTTCGCCGTCATCGGTCAGGATCCGGTCGCCGGGCAGCAGATCCTCGATCGCCACAGGGCCGCAGTCGGTTTCGATCAGCGAGCCACGGGTAAACGCGCAAAATGCGCCTTCGAACATGGGCAGGGCCGGGGCGACATGCCGGGTTTCGATGATGTCCCCGTTGGGCGCCAGCGCCATCACGTCATAGCGGCGCATCTGTGGCCGGTTGTGGGCGCGCAGGGCAGCCGGATCGGAGATGAGCGCATTGGTGGCGACCGCATTGCGTGCGGCACGCGCAAGAGAGGCGGGGATCGTCATAGGGCTACCCTTTCAAATCGGGTCGCATCTGCGTCGGCCCCCACCGACAACGTCAGACGGACAACGGAAACGTGGTCTGCATCTGCACGAGTCGAAACATGGCGAAAATGCGCCGAACTTGTCAAAAATCTGAGGATAATGTCCATCATTTGTGCATCAATCCTGAACATCGGCTGGCATTGCCTTGGGTTTGCTCAACAGTCGGTCATGATTTCGTCATAGATTCGTCGATTTTGGTCCCGCCTCGCCATGACGGCGAAGCGGGGTCTCTTGCCGGCCGGCGATCGGGCAGCCCCGGCCGGGCTTTCGGATTCCACATGCGGTATGTGGACCCAGGATATGGGGGGATCAGGCGGAACGTGCCGCTTTTTTCCGCGATGCCGGCTTGCCTTTTTTCGCGGCGCGGCTCCACGGCATGTCGGTGTCGCAATCGCGGGCGGCCTGGATCACGGACTTGATGAAACGGGTTTTCATTGGGCTGCTCCTGCCTGGATGGTGGCCTGTGGCCGGTCATTCGATGGTCTCAGACTGACCGCCGATTTGGGCAGCGATGCGGCAGGGCCGGGGAAAATTGGTGGGCGAGCGTGGCAGGAAAGGGGCGCCGCGGCGTCAGAGCCGGATGGCCGAGAGAAGCCGCCCGTAATCGGCTTCGCCCGCATGGGTGCTGCGGCGGAAGGAATAGAACCGGTCGGGGTCGGAATAGGTGCAGTGACCGGTCCATTCCGCGTGCCACACGCCGGCGCGGCGCAAACGGTGCAGGCCGTAGCCGGTCAGATCGAAATGCTGACGGTCGCCTTGACCGGGGGCAAAGAAGCGGTCGCTGTCGGGATCCTGATCCAGGAACCGTGCCCGAAACTCGGGCCCGACCTCGTAGACGTCCTGGGAGATGCTCGGCCCGATCACCGCAACGATGCGGTCGCGCCGCGCGCCCAGATCCTCCATCGCGTCGATGGTGGCCTCCAGCACGCCGTCCAGCGCGCCGCGCCAGCCGGCATGGGCCGCGCCGATCACGCCCGCCTCGTGGTCGGCGAACAGCACCGGCTGGCAGTCGGCGGTCAGAATCGCAAGCGCCAGCCCCGGCGTCGCCGTCACCATCCCGTCGGCCTTGGGCCGTTCGGCGGGCGGTTCGGTCAGCGCGACGACATCGGCGGAATGGACCTGGTGGACAGCGGCGAGCCGGTCGGGCGCGACCCCCAGCGCCTGGGCGGCGCGGGCGCGGTTGATCTCGACGACTTCGCGCAGGTCCGACGAACCGATGCCGCAGTTGAGCCCCTCGAACACCCCCGACGACGCCCCGCCGCGCCGGGTAAAGAACCCGTGCATCAACGGTGCCAGCCGGTCGGAGGTGAGGATTTCCAGCGTCATGGGTCGAGTCCGGGCGGAGGTGCGGCGCCGGGAGGATGAAGCCCCAGCACCTTGAACAGGTTTCCCATTTCCTCGGGATGCGTCAACCGCCGATGCGCCGCGACCAGTTGCTCCAGCGCCGCCCCCTGCGCGGTCCGCGCCAGCGCCCGGGCGCGGGCGGTGATGCCAAGCCGTTCGAGGAAAACGCCCTGAGGCGTCAACCGGGTATGGGCGCAGCCTGCATCGCGGGCGGTCAGGGCGATCGGCTCGAAATCCACATGCGCGGTCAGGTCGGCCTGGCCGGGGTCGGCCAGAGGATCGGTGAATGCGTGCCCGCGCAGGGCCTGCAGCGTGTCGCCCATCGAATGCCAGCCGCCGTAATCGGCGATCAGAGCCGCCCCGCCACGGGTCGCGATTCGGCGGGCGATCTCGCCGGTGATCGGCGCGGCGGCGGGGCAGATCTCGACGATCTCGCCGGGGCGGGTGTCGCCCAGCCGCCCATCCAGAGCCGGCTGGCGGGTTGGCGCGCCCAGGCCAAAGGTCAGCGCATCGCCCCGCAGCCCGATCAGGCGTTCCGACCACAGCTCGCCTTCGGCCCGCTGGAACTGGCGGATCGGCAGGGCGTCGAAGAATTCGTTGGCGATCAGAAAGAGCGGCTGGTCGGGCAGATCCGCGGCGCTCTCCAGCCAGCGCGGCGCGTGGCCCGACAGCGCCCGGGCCTGCGCGGCACGCAACGCGGGCGAAGCCTCGACCAGCACGATTTCGGCGGCCTCCAGGAACCCCGGCACCGCGCCTGCGGCGCGCAGCAGATCCGCCATCAGCGTGCCCCGCCCGGGGCCCAGTTCGGCAAGGGTGAAGGGGGCGGGGCGACCCTGATCCAGCCAGGCCTGCGCCAGCGCCAGACCGATCAGCTCTCCGAACATCTGGCTAATTTCCGGGGCGGTCGTGAAGTCGCCGGCCGCGCCCAGCGGGTCGCGGGTGGTGTAATAGCCCAAGGTCGGGTGCAGCAGGCATTCCGCCATGTAGTCGGCCACCGAGATCGGCCCGCCGGCGCGGATGCGGGCCGCGATTGCGTCCCTCAGCGTCACGCCATGCCTCGCGATCGCCAGATCAGCCAGAGCCCCACCGCGAGCATCGGCAGCGACAGGATCTGACCCATGGTGAGCCCGTAGCCGCCGATGTGAACGGCCAGCCCCAGCGGGTTGCCGGGCGAGACGAACTGAGCATCCGGCTGGCGCAGGAATTCGACCAGGAACCGCGCCAGCCCGTAACCGGCAAGGAAGGTGCCGGTGATCAGGCCGGGGCGGTGAAAGGCGCCGCGCCTGTAGGAAAGCCACAGCAGAACCGCGCCCAGCACCAGCCCCTCCAGCGCGGCCTCGTAGAGCTGCGAGGGATGGCGGGCGCAGGGGCCGGTCACGCCGGGGCAGAACTGCGCGGCGGGGCCGGGGAATATCACGCCCCAGGGCAGGTCGGTGGGGCGGCCCCAGAGCTCGGCATTGATGAAGTTGGCGATGCGGACCAGGAACAGCCCCGGCGGGACGGTATGGGCGATGAGGTCGGCGGCGGCCAGTTTCGGGATGCCGTGGCGGGCGGTGTAGAGCCAGCTTGCGATGACCACGCCGAGGAAGCCGCCGTGAAAGGACATGCCGCCGTGCCAGACCTGCGGGATCTCGGCGGGGTTCTGCAGGTAGTAGCCGGGCTGGTAAAACAGCACGAAGCCGAGCCGCCCGCCGACGATGACGCCGATGATGATCCAGGTCAGCAGGTCTTCGATCTGGCGGGCTGTCATGGGCGACGTTCCGTCGGGCCAGAGCGCGGGGCGGCTGATCGCGCGCAGGGCCATGCGCCAGGCGATCAGGAAGCCGAGGATATAGCCCAGCGCATACCAACGGAGTGCGAACTCCGCGCCGAAGAGCGTGATCGAGAAGATCTCGGGCGAGATGTCGGGAAACTGGATGGCGGCCTGCATGGAGGCTGAGTGCCCGCGAATCCGGGGCGAAGTCAACCTTGCTGAACGGGAGGGACTGGATCATATAGGGGGCAGGCTGAAAATCGGAGAATGGTCCATGCAGACCCGCAACAAGTTCCTGGACGACATGGCGCAGCTGATGACCAACGCGATGGGCGTGGCCCAGGGCGCGCGGGAAGAGGCCGAAAACGCGATGAAGTCGCTGATCGACCGTTGGCTTGCGGATCGCGATTTCGTCACCCGCGAAGAGTTCGACGCGGTGCGCGCCATGGCGCAGAAGGCGCGCGAGGAGAACGCGGCGCTGGAAGCGCGGATCGCGGCCTTGGAAGAAAAGATCGCGGGCAAGTGAGCCGGGCAAGTGATTGCGGCAGGTGGTTCGCCGGCGGAAAAGGCCCGGTCGGTGGACCGGGCCTTTGCGTCTTTCAGCGGGGCGGGGGCGCTGCCCCCGTCGCCTGCGGCGACCCCCCCGGAGTATTTTCCGCAAGATGAAGAGGGCGGGGCGTGTCCGGCCCCGGCCGGGGCGCGGCGAAGCGGGACTTGATCTGATCGGAGGTCATGCGCGAGCCGTCATGGCTCCAGCCCGGAGGGGCGAAGGCATAGGCCAGCCGCTGGCGCAGGGTCAGGCCGGGGCGGGTGATGTCGCGGAAGATGCCTATCCATTCGTGGAAGGCGACCCGGAGCGGGTTGAAGGTGCCGAGGTTGCGGACGAGGCCGTAGTCGGGCTTTTCCGCGTCGTCCTCGGGGACGAAAGTGCCGAAGAGCTTGTCCCAGATGATGAAGACGCCGGCATAGTTGGCGTCCAGGTAGCGCGGGTTGCGGCCGTGGTGGACGCGGTGGTGCGAGGGGGTGTTGAAGATCGCTTCGAACCAGCGGGGCATCCGGCCGATCGCTTCGGTATGGATCCAGAACTGGTAGATCAGGTTCAGCCCCCCCACGAACAGCACCACCGCCGGGTGAAAGCCCAGCAGGATCAGCGGCGCGCGGACCACCATCATGAAGGTGAACGTGCCGGTCCAGGTCTGCCGCAGCGCCGTGGTCAGGTTGTAGTGCTGCGAGGAGTGGTGATTGACGTGGGATGCCCAGACCCAGCGGATGCGGTGGCCGAAGCGGTGCACCCAGTAATAGCGCAGGTCGTCGAGCACGAAGCAGAGGAACACCACCGGGATCGAGGCGCCGAGATCGAGCGGGGTCAGTTCCCACAGCCACATGAAGAAGCCCCAGGTGACGAAGCCCAGGATCAGCCCTTCGGCCACGTTGCCCGCCCCCATGACCAGCGAGGTCAGTGCATCGCGGGTTTCATACCGCCCGCCGCGGCCCCTGGCCTGGATCCAGAAGAATTCGAACAGGATCGCGGCGATGAAGAGCGGAACCGCCCATTGCACGACGTCCGGGTAATGCAGCGTATCGGTCATGTGGGATCCATCAGGTTCAGCCAGTGGCGGCGTTCGACATCAGCAAGGCGGATCTTTGCGCGCGGGGCGGTGAAGTCGTGAAACAGCACGGTCAGGCCCTGCGGCGTTTCCATCAGGTCGAAGTCGCGCAACGGCCGGGCCGTGGTATCCGCGCCCACGGCCCAGACCAGCCCCTTGCCCTGAGGGGTGAGGATCAGGGCCGCGTGGCCATCGGCGCTGACGGTGGCCTCGACCACCTCGTCGCCGGGGTTTTCACGCGTCCAGGCGGCCGCGGCGGTTTCGGGGTCGAGCACCGCAAGCCGCGACCGCCCGGTCAGGTGCAGCAGCAGCGCGATGCCGGAAATGCCCCCGACCACGAGGGCCAGCAGAACGGTTAGCGGCATGGAATCCTCCTTGCCGCATAGTGTTGGCGAAGACAGGGCGGTTCTGTCAAACCTGGCGTTGGGTCAACCGGTCTCGGCGAACGGTGCCGCTCGGCGCGGTTGCCCTCGGGGTTCGCGGTCAGTCCCCCTCCAGCAGCGCCTCGACGATCGCGCGGGCGCTGTCGGAATGCCAGTCGGCCTCGCCCGTCAGCCGGGCGATTTCGCGGCCTTCGGGGTCGATCAGCACCGAAACCGGCAGTCCCAGCACGTTCATGTCCCGCGCCACGGCCATCTTCGGGTCCGTGTGCCGGGGCAGGTTGGTCACGCCGGCCTTGTCGAAGAATCTGTCGATCGCGGCGGCGCGGTTGCGGCCCGTCGCCAGCGTCAGCACCTCGAACCGGTCGCCGCCGAATTCGTCCTGCAGGGCGACCAGCGTCGGCATCTCGGCCCGGCAGGGGGCGCACCAGGTGGCCCAGAAATTGACCAGCACATATCTGCCGCGAAAATCGGCAAGCGTCGCCTCGCTGCCGTCTTCCAGAAAGAAGGTCGCTTCGGAAACCGGTTTCGGCTGGTCATGGAAGACCAGCTTGCGCATGTCGCCCGTGGCCATCCCTTTCAGCCGCGCGGCATCCGTTGCGAGGGCGGCGTTTGCACCCAGCGAAAGGGCCAGATAAAGGAGAGCGAAACGTATCAGGCGCATTTTTCCTCCGAAGGGGCACGACATGGCAGATCAGACCTCGAACCAGATGTGGGGCGGCCGTTTCGCCGCGGGACCGGACGCGATCATGGAGGCGATCAACGCCTCGATCGGGTTCGATCAGCGGCTCGCGGCGCAGGACATCGCCGGGTCGAGGGCCCATGCCGCGATGCTGGCGGCGACGGGCATCATCAGCGATAGCGATGCCGAGGCGATCAGGGAAGGGCTTCTCACGATCTTGTCAGAAATCGAAGGCGGGACGTTCAGCTTTTCCACCGCGCTGGAGGACATCCACATGAATGTCGAGGCGCGGCTGAAGGAGCTGATCGGCGAACCGGCGGGGCGGCTGCACACCGCGCGGTCGCGCAACGACCAGGTGGCGACCGATTTCAAGCTGTGGGTGCGCGAGCAGCTGGATGCCGCCGAATCGGGGCTTCTAGCGCTGATCCGGGTGCTACTGGCGCAGGCCGAGGCGGGCGCGGATTGGGTGATGCCGGGCTTTACCCATCTGCAGACCGCGCAGCCGGTGACCTGGGGCCATCACATGATGGCCTATGTGGAAATGTTCGGCCGCGACCTGTCCCGCGTGCGCGATGCCCGCGCCCGGATGAACGAATGCCCCCTGGGCGCGGCGGCGCTGGCGGGCACGTCCTTTCCCATTGATCGCGAGATGACCGCGCGGGCGCTGGGCTTCGACCGCCCCGCCGCCAATTCTCTGGATGCGGTCAGCGACCGCGATTTCGCGCTGGAATTCCTGTCGGTCGCCTCGATCAGCGCCATGCACCTGTCGCGTCTGGCAGAGGAACTGGTGATCTGGTCCAGCGCGCAGTTCCGTTTTGTGACGCTCTCTGACCGGTTCTCGACCGGTTCCAGCATCATGCCGCAGAAGAAGAACCCCGACGCTGCCGAGCTGATCCGCGCCAAGGTGGGCCGCATCTTCGGCGCCAATGCCGCGCTGATGATGGTGATGAAGGGGCTGCCCTTGGCCTATTCCAAGGACATGCAGGAGGACAAGGAACAGGTCTTTGACGCCGCCGACAACTGGATGCTGGCCCTGGCGGCGATGGAGGGCATGGTGCGCGACATGACCGCCAACCGCGAGGCGCTGGCGGCGGCGGCGGGCTCGGGCTTTTCCACCGCGACCGATCTGGCCGACTGGCTGGTGCGGGTGCCGGGCCTTCCCTTCCGCGAGGCGCATCACGTCACCGGTGCGCTGGTGGCGATGGCCGAAAGACAGGGCTGCGACCTGCCCGAGCTGAGCCTTGAGGACATGCAGTCGGTCCATCCGGGCATCACCGCGGACGTCTACACTGTGCTGGGCGTGGAAAACTCTGTAAACTCGCGCATGTCGTATGGCGGCACCGCGCCTGCGCGGGTGCGCGAACAGATCGAACGGTGGAAGGGGATCGTGGGATGAGGAACGCGGCGCTGGCGGTGATCTGCCTTCTGGGCCTTGCCGCCTGTGGCGCGGATGGGCCGCCGACTGCGCCCGCGCCGAAGGAGGCGCCGAAATCGGGCGTGTCGGTTTCGGGTTATGCCCGCGTCGGGGCCTCGGTCAGCCGCGGCGTGGAAACGCCCCGGGCTCCGGGGTTCTGAAGCCCCATGTCGCTGTTGCGGATGACCTATCTGGCGCTGGCGGTGGTCGGCACGGCCTTGCCGGTGTGGCGGATCGTCTCTGAGCCCGGTCCCGCGATCCGGGCCATCCCGTGGGATCGGGCCGGCTGGAGCGCCTATGCCGACCAGTATCTGGTCACGGTTCATTGGGATTGGGTCGTGGTGGCGCTGACGCTCACCGTCTGGATCCTGGCCGAGGTCGCGGTGCGGCGGAACTGGTCGGCGTTGTGGGCGGTTCCCGCGACCTGGGTGATCGGGCCGAGCTCGGGATTGCCGCTTTACCTTTTCCTGCGCACGCGGCCCGTGACTTGAATCTCGTGACATGACGCCGCGAAAGAGTGTCCTGCATCAACGCCTTGCGGATAATGTTTGATCTGCGCCCGCCTTTGGCCTAATCGCGGCCCATGGACCATTTTCTCTACCGCAATGGCGAGCTTTACGCCGAGGACGTGCCCGTGGCCGAAATCGCCGCCGCGGTCGGCACGCCGTTCTACGTCTATTCGCAGGTCACGCTGCTGCGGCACTACCAGCTGTTCAAGGAGGCGCTGGCGGGGCTGGACAACCTGGTCTGCTTTGCCGTCAAGGCCGCCAGCAATCAGGCGATCCTGACCGCTCTGGCCAAGGCCGGCGCGGGCATGGACGTGGTGTCGATGGGCGAATACCTGCGCGCCCGCGCCGCCGGCGTGCCGGGCGAGCGCATCGTGTTTTCCGGCGTCGGCAAGACCGCCGAGGAAATGCGCACCGCGCTGCGGGGCGGGATCCGTCAGTTCAACGTGGAATCCGAGCCGGAAATGGAGGTGCTGAACGCGGTTGCACTGGATCTGGGCGTAGTCGCGCCGATCGCGGTGCGGGTCAACCCGGACGTGGACGCGCGCACCCACGCCAAGATCGCCACGGGCAAGTCGGAAAACAAGTTCGGCATCCCGATCGCGAGGGCGCGCGAGGTCTATGCCCGCGCCGCCGGTCTCAAGGGGCTGGAGGTCGTCGGCATCGACGTCCATATCGGCAGCCAGTTGACCGATCTGGAGCCGTTCGAGCTGGCCTTTGCCAAGGTGGCGGAACTGACCGATGCCCTGCGCGCCGACGGCCATGACATCCGCCGGCTGGATCTGGGCGGAGGCCTGGGCATTCCCTACACGCAGTCGAACGAGGCGCCGCCGCTGCCCTTCGACTATGGCGCGCTGATCAAGCGCACGGTGGGGCATCTGGGCTGCGAGATCGAGATCGAACCGGGCCGGCTGATCGCGGGCAACGCGGGGCTGATGGTGTCGCGGGTGATCTATGTCAAGCGGGGCGAGGGACGGGATTTCCTGATCCTCGACGCCGCCATGAACGATCTGGTCCGCCCGGCGATGTATGAGGCGCATCACGACATCATCCCCGTCGATGAACCCGCGCCGGGGGTCGAAGAACATCCGTTCGACATCGTAGGGCCCGTCTGCGAAACCGGCGACACCTTTGCCCGGCACCGGTTGATGCCGCCGGTTCACGCGGGCGATCTGATCGCGTTCCGCAGCGCCGGGGCCTATGGCGCGGTGATGGCCAGCGAATACAACACCCGCCCGCTGGTGCCCGAAGTCATGGTGAACGGGGATCAATTCGCGGTTATCCGCCGACGGCCGAGCTTTGACGAAATCATAAACCGCGATACCATCCCCGAATGGCTCTGACGCGATCTGCCGCGCGGGGCTGATGAACTGGCCCCGCCGGGAGATTGATTTGACCTCTGATACGCCCCGACCGGAGACGATCCTGCACCGCCTGCGCTGGCCGCTGCGGCTGACCCGCGCGGGGATGGTGGCGGAGCGGGCCTGGCGGGCCTTCTGGCCGCTGATCTCGGTGGCGATGGCGGTGCTGGCCGCGCTGATGCTGGGGCTGCACGATCTCATCGCGATCGAACTTGTCTGGGGCGCGGGCGCGATGGCCGCGCTGGCTGCTCTGATCACCTTCGGCTGGGGCGTGCGGCGGTTCCGCTGGCCGTCACGCATGCAGGCTCTGGCCCGGCTGGACGCGACGCTGACGGGCCACCCGATCAGCGCGGTGCTGGATGCGCAGGCGGTGGGGGCGGGCGATCCGGCCTCGCGCGCGGTGTGGGAGGCACACCAGAGACGCATGGCCGAACGCGCCCGCGCCGCGCGACCGGTGAAGCCCGACCTGCGGGTGGCGCGGCAGGATCCCTATGCCCTGCGCTATGCGGCGGCGCTGGCGCTGGCGGTGGCGTTGGTCTTTGGCTCGGTCTGGCGGATCGGATCGGTGGCCGAACTTGGCCCCGGCGGCGCATCGGCCGCAGCCGGGCCGTCCTGGGAAGGCTGGGTGGAGCCGCCGCGCTACACCGGGCTGCCGACGGTTTATCTGGCTGACGCAAAGGGCGAAGAGCTGAAGGTTCCCGCCGGCAGCCGGATATTGCTGCGCTTCTACGGGCAGGTGGGCGATCTCGCGCTGACCGAAACCGTGTCGGGCCGGTCGCCCGCGCCCGACGCGCCCCCGGCCACCGAACATGACTTGACCGTGACACGCGATGGCGAACTGAGGATCGACGGCCCCGGCGGGCGGGCGTGGCGCGTCGCCGTGATCCCGGACGACGCCCCGCGCGTCGCGGTAGCCGGAGAAGCGACGACGCGGGCCAATGGCGAATTCGTGCTGCCCTTTGCCGCCGCAGACGATTATGGTGTTGTCGCGGGGCGGGCGGTGGTGACTCTGGATCTGGAGGCCGTGGACCGCCGCCACGGGCTGGCGGCCGCGCCCGATCCGCGCGATCCGGTGACGCTGGATCTGCCGATGCCGATTACCGGCGACCGGCGCGAATTCGAGGAAAAGCTGGTCGAGGATTTCTCGCAGCATCCCTGGGCCAACCTGCCGGTGACGGTCACGTTGTCGGTGGTCGATGCCGCCGATCAGGAGGCGCGGGCCGAACCGTTCCCGACCCGACTCGCGGCGCGGCGGTTCTTTGATCCGCTGGCGGCGGCGGTGGCCGAACAGCGGCGCGACCTGCTGTGGTCGCGCGCCAATGCGCCGCGCGTGGCGAAGGTGCTGCGGGCGGTGTCGCACCGGCCGGGCGAGGTGTTCCGCAAGGAAACCGACTACATGCGCCTGAGCTTCATCGTGCGGCGGCTGGAAACCTTCACCCGCTACGGGTTGACCACCGAGCGGCAGGACGAGATCGCCAAGGCGCTGTGGGATCTGGCGATCCAGCTGGAAGAGGGCGATCTGGGCGATGCGCTGGAACGGATGCGGCGGGCGCAGGAGCGGCTGGAACAGGCGATGAAGAACGGCGCCAGCGATCAGGAAATTGCCCGGCTCATGGACGAGCTGCGCCGCGCCACCGAGGATTACCTGCGCCAGCTGTCGCGGCAGGCCCAGCAGGACGGGCAGCAGCAGGACGACCAGCCGCAGGGCGACACCATGCAGATGACGCAGGAGGACCTGCAGCGCATGATGGACCGCATCCAGGAACTGATGGAACAGGGCCGCATGGCCGAGGCGATGGAGGCGCTGCGCGAGTTTCAGCAGATGATGGAAAACATGCGCGTCACGCAGGGCCAGGGCCAGCAGGGCGAATCCGAAGGCGACCGGGCGATGCGGGGGTTGGCGGAAACCCTGCGCCGCCAGCAGGGGCTGAGCGATCAGGCCTTCCGCGATCTGCAGGAGCAGTTCAACGACGGCGCGCAATCGGGCCAGAGCGGCCAGAACCAAGGTCGCAACGGCGGCGAAGGCCGGGGCCAGAGCCATGAGGGCCTGAACGGTGAAGGGCAGGGCGGCGGCCAGGGCGACCGGCAGGCGGATCGCGGCGGGCGGGGCGGCGAAGAGCAGGGCTCGCTTGCCGATCGCCAGCAGGCGCTGCGCGAAGAGTTGCGCCGCCAGCAGGAGGGGTTGCCGGGGCTGGGGCCGGAAGGCGATGCCGCGCGCAATTCTCTGGACCGCGCCGGGCGCGCGATGCGCGAAGCCGAGGACGCTCTGCGCAATGACGATCTGCCCGGCGCGATCGACCGTCAGGCCGAGGCGATGGATGCCCTGCGCGAAGGGATGCGATCGCTGGGCGAGGCGCTGGCCCAGAACCAGCCGGACCGGCAGGGGCAGGGCAACAGCGAGACCGCGCAGGGCGGACAGAACCGCGACCCGCTGGGCCGCAGCATCGGCTCGACCGGCGCGCTGGGCACGGACGAGGGGCTCTTGCAGGGCGAGGACGTCTATCGCCGCGCGCGGGAGCTTCTGGACGAGATCCGCCGCCGCGCCGGCGAAGGCGCCCGCCCGCGGATCGAGAGGGACTACCTCAGACGGCTGCTGGACCAGTTCGGCGGACCCGGCGCGCCATGACGGCGCGCGGGACGGATCAGGCGGCGGCGTAGAATGATTCGTAGATCGGACCCAGCGTTTCGTCGTTGAACAGCGACGACACGGAGGTGCCGTTCCAGATGTTCAGGATCGCCTGGGCAAAGAGGGGTGCGGTCGGCACGATGCGGATATTCGGGGCGTTTTCGACCTCGGCCCTGGGCTTGATCGAATCCGTCAGGACCAGCGACTTCATCACCGAATTGCTGACGCGTTCGACCGCCGGGCCGCTCATCACGCCGTGGCTGATATAGGCGTGCACTTCGCTGGCGCCGCTTTCCATCAGCACCTCGGCGGCCTTGCACAGGGTGCCGGCGGTGTCGCAGATGTCATCGACGATCAGGCAGGTCTTGCCGGTCACGTCGCCGATCACGGTCATTTCGGCCACTTCACCGGGTTTCTCGCGGCGCTTGTCCACGATGGCCAGCGGCGCGTTGATCCGCTTGGCCAGTTCGCGCGCGCGGGCCACCCCGCCCACGTCGGGGCTGACCACCATCAGCTCGTCCAGGCGGTCGCGGAAATGGGTCTTGATGTCCAGCGCAAACACGGGCGAGGCATAGAGGTTGTCCACGGGGATGTCGAAGAACCCCTGGATCTGGGTTGCGTGCAGGTCCAGCGTCAGCACCCGCGCGATGCCGGCGCCGGTCAGCATGTTGGCAACCAGCTTGGCGGTGATCGGCGTGCGGGCGCGGGCGCGGCGGTCCTGGCGGGCATAGCCGAAATAGGGGATCACGGCGGTGATGCGACGCGCCGAAGACCGGCGCAGCGCGTCGGTCATCACCAGCAGCTCCATCAGGTGGTCGTTGGCGGGGTTCGACGTGGGCTGGATGATGAACATGTCCTCGCCCCGGACGTTCTCGAACATCTCGACGAAGACTTCTCCGTCATTGAACCGTTCGACCCGGGCATCGACCAGACCCACCGAGATTCCGCGGTGGATCGACATGCGGCGGGCGATGGCCTTGGCCAGCGGAAGGTTGGCGTTCCCAGCGATCAGCTTGGGGTCGTTGCGAGGCGGCATTTTCTGGTTTCCCCGGGCAGCGGTGACTGAAAAGAGCGATTCGCGATGTTGAACCCCGCTTAGCACGGGCTTAGGGTCGCGCAAAGGTCAAGGCGGGGAAAGATGCATGGTGGATATCGATTACTTTTTCTCGACGATTTCACCCTTTACCTATCTCGCCGGCACCCGGCTGGAGGAGATCGCGGCGCGGCATGGGGTGACGATCGCCTACAAGCCGATTGACATCGTTGCCGTCTTTGCCCGCACCGGCGGCACGCCGCCCGCCCAGCGCCCCCCGGCGCGGCAGGAATACCGGTTGCAGGAGCTTCGGCGCCAGGCGCGCAAGCGGGGGCTGCCGATCAATGTTGCGCCGGCGCATTTCCCCACCAATCCTGCGCCGTCCTCCTATGCGGTCGTCGCAGCAGCGAGGGCCGGCGGTGGCGACCTTGGCCGGCTGGTTCACGCCTTCACGCGGTCGGTCTGGGCGGACGAAAGGGATGTCGCCGATGACGCTGTGATCCGCGCCTGCCTGGAGGAGGCCGGGTTCGATCCCGCGCTGGCCGACAGCGGGCTTCTGGCCGGGGCCGAGATCTATTCCGCCAATACCGAAGAGGCCGTGGCGCGGGGCGTGTTCGGCGCGCCGTTTTACATCGTCAATGCGGATGACGAACGGTTCTGGGGGCAGGACCGGCTTGAGGATCTCGATGCATACCTGGCCGAAAGGGCGAAGCGTTGAAGGACATGGGCAACGTTCCCCAGCCGCTCCATGTGCGCCATTTCGGGCATGGACCCCGCAAGGTTCTGGCGCTGCATTGCACGCTGGCCCATTCCGGCGCCTGGCGCGGGCTGGCGGCCGAACTGGCCGAGGAGGTGACGCTGACCGCGCCCGACATGCTGTCGCATGGGCGCAGCCCGGACTGGGACGGCCAGGGCGACATCCAGGACCGCACGCTGGCGGCGGTGCTGCCGCTGATGGAGGGGCGCATGGACGTGATGGGCCATTCCTTTGGCGGGACCGTTGCGCTGCGGATGGCGGTCGAACACCCCGAACGGGTGCGCAGCCTGATTTTGATCGAGCCGGTTCTGTTCGCGGTGGCCGCGCAGGACGCGCCGGAAATCCGCGCCCGGCATGACGAAGAAGCGCGCCCCTTTGCCGAGGCCCATGCGCGCGGCGACAGGGAACTGGCGGCGCGGCTGTTCAACCGGATGTGGGGCGGGGGCGTGGGCCCGCGCTGGCCGGATCTGCCCGAGCAGACCCGCGCCGCGATGATCCGCGCGATCGACTATGTGCCCGCGAGCCACGGCGCGGTGATGGAAGACCGGCCGGGGCTGTTGAAGCCCGGCGTTCTGGACCGGGTGCGGGTTCCGGTCCTGCTGCTGAGGGGCAGCGCCAGCCACCCGGTGATCGAGGTGGTGAATGACGGTCTGGCGCGGCGGCTGCCCGAGGCGCGTTCGGAGGTGGTCGAAGGGGCGGGGCACATGCTGCCGATTTCGAACCCGCGCGAGGTGGCGGAGCGGGTCCGGGCGTTTCTGCGCGCGGTGCCGGAGGCCTGAAATCGGTACTCGCGCCCCGGTTGGAGGGGTTTCGGATCGCCTGCGCGATCCGACCGGGGCGAGGGGGCGCTGCCCCCTCGCGCTCCCCCGGGGTATTTCCGACCAGAAAGAAGCGAATGGCCGGGATTTTCAGGAGTGGCGGGAACGGGATCCCCGGCGGCATCCGGACCGGGACACGGCTTGGGAGGGGGCCCGGGGCGGGTTCCGGGCGCCGCTATCGCGTGCGGCAGCGGTCAGGCGTGGCGCTTGCCGTAGTAGAGGCCGACGACGTGTTCGGCTTCGGCAAAGAACAGCCAGCGGGCGACCAGGACGCCGAGGATGTGGCTTGCCACGGCCAGGAAGGCGATGACGTGATTGAAGGGCATCATCAGCAGGGCAACCGGGATCGCCACCATTAATATCAAAGAGATCACGCGCAGTTGGAGGCTGTGCCTGCGACCCACGACATGGACGAATTCATCCAGCAGGTAGTTGGTTCCCGTATGGGGCGGCTCGAAGGCGCGGACCGGGCCGATGCGGCCCAGGCCGGTGGCAGTGGCCAGCGACGTGCCCGAGGCGGCGAGCGCCCCGTCGCCGCGCATCCAGTGCATGATCTGCACCAGGCCCGCGATCAACAGCAGAAGGATCGCCGGACGGATCTGTCCGGCCAGAAGCGCGCCGCCGGCGAGCGAAAAGGCCAGGAAGCGGACCGGCGTCAGGGCCGTGTGCCAGCGCGGAACGGTCTTGAGCTGGGTGTAGATCATCGAGGTGGTGAAGACGGTGACGAGGCTCATCACGCCGCCGAGCAGGCCCAGGATCGTCCAGCGTTGGCCGAGGAACACCAGACCTGCCCCGTAGGCGGCCATCAGGATCAGCGAGACGACCGAGGCCCAGGCTTCGCGGCTGAGCCAGCTCGACCGCCATTGGGTGAAGGCCTTGATGGCGCGTTCGGGGTGTCCGAGGTGGAAGGTTGAGGCGAGCAACCCGCCCACGGCGAAGAGATAGGCGATCGCGAACATCACGAAGGCGGTCATGCCGGTGACGGGCGGATAGCCGATCCCCAGCCAGAACAGCAGGCCGAAGCCGAGGCCGGAAAAGGTGGTGAAGAGGATGACGGAGGGGGCCGGGTGCATCTCAGAGGGTCTCCGTTTCTTTCTGCGTCCTGTTGCCGGTCGGTCCGCCGGGAAGGCGGTCCAGCGCGCGGTCGAGCCAGGCGAAGAAGCCGGTGGGTTCTTCGGCCACGGTTTCGAGCGTGGCGGCCTTGTCCTCGATCCGGTCCTTGGGGCGGGGCGGGAGATACTTGTTGACCGGCGCGGTGCCCATTTCCGGCATCAGATCCATGCCGCCGCGTTCGGCCACCAGTCTGGACACGTTGCTTTCGGGGTCGGCGAAGTCGCCGAAATGGCGCGCGCCCGCCGGGCAGGTGCGCACGCAGGCGGGGACGCGGTCCTCCTGGGGCAGGTTTTCGTTGTAGATCCGGTCGATGCAGAGCGTGCATTTCTTCATCACGCCTTCGGCGGCATCCAGTTCCCGCGCGCCGTAGGGGCAGGACCAGGCGCAGAGCCCGCAGCCAATGCAGTCGGATTCATTGACCAGCACGATGCCGTCTTCGACCCGCTTGTAGCTGGCGCCGGTGGGGCAGACGGTGACGCAGGGCGCATCGTCGCAGTGCAGACAGGATTTCGGGAAGTGGATCAGCTGGGCCGGGCCGTCATCGGGCTGGCATTCGTAGGAATGCACGCGGTTGAGGAAGGTGCCGCGCGGGTTGGCGCCGGAGGGATCCTGATCGCTGAGCGGGGCGCCGTAGTTTT
Source organism: Jhaorihella thermophila (assembly GCF_900108275.1). GTDB lineage: Bacteria > Pseudomonadota > Alphaproteobacteria > Rhodobacterales > Rhodobacteraceae > Jhaorihella > Jhaorihella thermophila. The sequence goes on along the minus strand of NZ_FNVD01000007.1, from coordinate 77,802 downwards.
CGGTGTTCCAGCCCTTGCAGGAGATCACGCAGGCATGGCAGCCGACGCAGGTGTCGAGGTCGATCACCAGCCCGAGCTTCCGTTCTGTCTTTGCGGGGAGTTGTGTCATTCCGTCAGCCCTTGGCGCATGTGGTGTCGGCGGGACCGGGGCTCTGCCCCGGACCCCGGGATATTTCTCGCAAGAGGAAGGGGGCGGGTCATCGGCCCACCTTCCAGCGGAGTTCCTTCGGTCCCGTGCCCACGGGTGATTTGATCGGCGGGAAGGCGGGGTCGCATTCGGTGCGCTCTTCGGGGTTTGCGGCCTTTTCGATCCTTACCTTGAGGTCGAACCAGGCGGCCTGGCCGGTGATCGGGTCCGAGTTGGCCCAGCGCAGCCCGTCGCCCCTGCGCGGCAGGAGTTCGTTGATGATGTGGTTCAAGAGGAAGCCTTTCGTGGCTTCGGGTGCGTCGGGGGTGAGCGCCCAGGCGCCCTTGCGCTTGCCTATGGCGTTCCAAGTCCAGACCGTGTTGTCGTTGAGCGCGGCCATTTCCATCACCGGCACGATGATCGACCCGTGCGGCGAGGTCACGCGCGCCCAGTCGCCGTCCTTGAGGCCGGCCTCGCGCATGATCTTCGAGGAGACGTAGAGCGGATTGCGGCCATGCAGCTGCCGCAGCCAGGCGTTCTGCGACCCCCAGCTGTGATACATCGCCATCGGCCGCTGGGTCAGCGCGGTGATGGTGTAGCCCTCGTTGCCGGTCTGGTCGGGTTCGTACCAGGTGGCCAGCGGGTCCATCGTGTCGAGGATGCGCTGGCGCAGGTGGTCGGGCGGCTGGCGGTCGCCGTGGCCTTCGGCCGCCAGCTGGAAGCGGCGCAGCGGTTCGCTGTAGAGGTCGAAGATATAGGGCTGCGGGCTGTCGTAGAGGCCCAAGGCAACCGCCCAGTCCTGGTAGGCCGCGTTCCACGGCTTGTAATAGGCGGCGTGGGGGGGGATGTGGGCCTCGAAGAAGCCGCCGTTTTCGATATAGCGGTCGAGCTGGTCTGGGTTGGGCTCGCCCCGGCCCACCTTGTCGCCGTTCTTGCCGCGGAAGCCGATCAGCGGGCCAATGCCGGGTTTGCGTTCGTGGTTGACGATGTAGTCGGCGTAGTCCTTCCATTTCGGGCTGCCGTCCTCGTTCACGAAAGCAGGCAGGCCCAGCCGGGCGCCGAGGTCGATCATGACCGACTGGAACGGGCGCACGTCGCGGTCGGGATCGACCACGGGCCAACGGATCGAATCCGCCGCCGCGTCCGCCTCGCAGATCGGGCGGTCGAGCAGCGAGATGCAGTCGTGCCGCTCCAGATAGGTGGTGTCGGGCAGGATCAGGTCGGCATAGGCGACCATCTCGGACGAATAGGCATCCGAATAGATGATCCGCGGGATCACGTATTCGCCGGACTCGTCGGTATCGGTCAGCATATCGATGACGCCGCGCGTGTTCATCGATGAGTTCCACGACATGTTGGCCATGTAGAGAAACAGAGTGTCGATCCGGTAGGGATCGCCCGCATGCGCGTTCGAGATCAGCATGTGCATCAGCCCATGCGCCGACATCGGGTTTTCCCAAGTATAGGCCTTGTCGATGCGGGCGGCCGAGCCGTCTTCGCGCAACAGAAGGTCGTCGGGGCCGGTGACATAGCCCAGATGCGGGCCGTCCAGCGGCTGGCCCGGCGTCACGCCGGCATGCGGCTTGGGGTGGGCGGAAACCGGCTTGGGATAGGGCGGCTTGAAGCGGAAGCCGCCCGGCACTTCGACCGTGCCCAGCACGATCTGCAGCGTGTGCAGCGCCCGGCAGGTCTGGAACCCGTTGGCATGGGCGGAAATGCCGCGCATGGCGTGGAAGCTGACCGGCCGGCCGATCATGCGGGCGTGTTTTTCGCCGCGGAAATCTGTCCATTCGCGTTCGATCTCGAAGGCCTCGTCGAAGGCGACGCGGGCCAGTTCGGCGGCGATGGCGCGGATCCTGGCGGCCGGCACGCCGCAGCGGTCGGCAACGGCTTCGGGCGCGTAGTCGGGGCTGAGATATTTCTCGACCATCAACTGGAACACGGTGCGATGGGTGGCGCCGTCGCGGTCGAGCGTGGCGCCCAGGTCGGGGCGCACGCCGGGCCGGTCGAAGGGCGCGGGCCGGCCGGTGGCGCGGTCGATCACCAGCGGCTTGCCGTCATCGTCGCGCAGCAGCAGGCCCTTTTCCGCGCCTTCGGCCGCGTTCACCAGGCAGGGCGCGTTTGTGAAGCGGGCGAGATAGTCGAGATCGACGCGCCCCGCCTTGAGCAGTTCATGCACAAGCGAGAGGATGAACAGCCCGTCGGTGCCGGGGGTGATTCCCACCCAGTCGTCGGCCACGGCATTGTATCCGGTGCGGATCGGGTTCACGCCGATCACGCGGGCGCCACGGGCCTTGATCTTGCCCAAGCCCATCTTGATCGGGTTGGAATCGTGATCCTCAGCCACGCCGAACAGCATGAGCAGTTTCGTGTGGTCCCAGTCGGGCTGGCCGAATTCCCAGAACGATCCGCCCATCGTGTAGATGCCGCCGGCGGCCATGTTGACCGAACAAAACCCGCCATGCGCGGCGTAGTTCGGCGTGCCGAATTGCAGGGCCCAGAAGCCGGTGAAGGATTGCGACTGGTCGCGGCCGGTGAAGAAGGCCAGCTTTTCAGGGGCTTGCTCGCGCAGGGGTTTCAGCCATGCGACCGCCACCTCCAGCGCCTCGTCCCAGGAAATTTCCTCGAACTCGCCGGATCCGCGCGGCCCCACCCGACGCATCGGCGCGCGCAGGCGCGACGGCGCGTTGTGCTGCATGATGCCGGACGAACCCTTGGCGCACAGCACGCCCTTGTTCACCGGATGATCGCGGTTGCCCTCGATATAGGCGACCTTGCCGCCCTTCATGTGGACATTGATGCCGCACCGGCAGGCGCACATGTAGCAGGTGGTCTTGCGCACCTCGTCCGAGACCTCAGGCGACGTGTTCACGACCGGTTGCTGGTATCCCATCCGCTCTTTCTCCTCCCGGTTGGCGGCCCCGTTTTCCGGGGACGTTAAATTAACATTCAAAAAATTGCGACTGTTTTTTTGAATGTGTGTCAGCGATCGCCGATCGGCACATAGGCGCGCGGTTCCGGCCCGTCGTAGAGCGTGAGCGGCCGGATCAGAATGTTGCTGCGCTGCTGCTCGATGCACTGGATCACCCAGCCGGGCATGCGGCCGATGGCAAAGATCGGCACATAAAGGTCCATCGGGATGCCGTGCAGCTGGTAGATGACGCCGGAATAGAAATCGACGTTCACGTTCAAGCCGTGACGCGAATAGGGTTTCATCGCCTCGACCACGGCCTGCAGGATTTCATACCATTCGGGCGCGCCCATCTTTTCACCCAGACGGCGCACGCCTTCGCGCAGGTGCCGGGCGCGGGGATCTTCCTTGCGATAGACGCGGTGGCCGAAGCCCATCACCGCCTCGCGGTTGGCGCGCTTGGCCTTGACGTAGGCGGCGGCGTTCTCGGGCTTGCCGATCTCGTGCACCATCTTCATCACGTCCTCGGCCGCGCCGCCATGGGCGGGGCCGGCCAGTGTGGAGATCGCGGTGACGATGCCGCCATGCAGGTTGGTTTCGGTGCTGATGGTGACGCGGGCGGCAAAGGACGACGCGTTCGAGCCGTGTTCGGCATGCAGGATGAAATCCACATCCGCCAGCCGCGCGGTTTCGGCGTCTGGCTTTTCGCCCTTGAGCATCCACAGCCAGTTGGCGGCGTGGGACAGGTCGGGATCGGGGGCGACCGGCGCGCGGTCGTTTCGGATATTGTCATGGGCGGCAACGATCATCGGCACCTGCGCGGTCAGGCGGATGCCGTTTTCGATGAACGCCTCTTCGCCGGTCTGCTGCGCCTGCGGCTCCAGCGCGGCCAGCGCCGAGACGGCGGTGCGCAGCACGTCCATCGGGTGGCCGTCCTTGCAGGCGGCGATGATGTCGTAAATCGGCTGGGGCAGGACGCGCGCGGCGCGCAGGCGTGCGTCGAAATCGGCCAGTTGCGCGGCCGTGGGCAGCTCTCCGAAGATCAGCAGATAGGCGACCTCTTCAAAGGTGGATTGCGTGGCCAGATCGTGGATGGAATAGCCGCGATAGCTCAGTTCACCCCGGGCGCCGTCAATGTCCGAGACGCCGCAGCGTTCGAAATGGATGCCCTTGAGGCCGCGATTGATCTTGACGGTGTCGGTCATTGCTGAACCCTTCCCATAGGCAAAAAAGAGGTGGACATGTCGGTTCTTGAGAAAGCCAGGGAGGCCGCGATCCGGCGGCAGGCGCGGGTGGTGTTCCCCGAAATAGAAGAGCCGCGCGTGGCGACGGCGGCCTCGGTGCTGGAGGGCGAGGGGCTGTGCCAGCCGCTGCCCGTTTCCGAGCCGTCCGAGGCGCATGTCGCGGCGCTGGTCGAGGCGCGCGGCATGAAGGAGGCGATCGCCCGCCGTATGGTGGCGAGGCCCCTGTATCGCGCCGCTGCGATGGTGGCCTGCGGCGAGGCCGACGCGATGGTGGCCGGCGCCGATGCGCCCACGCGCCGCGTGATCGAGGCCGCCAGCATCGGTATCGGTCTGGCCGAGGGCGTGGCGTTGCCGTCGTCGTTCTTTCTGATGCTGTTTCCCGACGGGCGCGAGATGATCTTTGCCGACTGCGCGGTGAACGTGGCGCCGGATGCCGACGGTCTGGCCGCGATCGCGCGGGCCTCGGCGGCCTCGGCGCGGTCGCTTCTCGGCGAGGCGCGGGTGGCGCTGCTGTCGTTCTCCACCGGCAATTCGGGCGAGGGCGAGAGCGTACGCGTGGTGCGCGAGGCTGCGCAGGCCACCGGGTTCGCGGGCCCCGTGCAGGCGGATGCGGCGCTGAATGCGCGGATCGCCGGGCAGAAGGGGATCGAGCCGCTCGACGCCAACGTGCTGGTCTTTCCGTCTCTGGATGCGGGCAACATCGGATACAAGCTGTGCCAGGAACTCGCTGGCGCGCAGGCGCTGGGGCCGTTCCTGCAAGGGTTCGCGCGGCCGGTCTGCGACCTCAGCCGGGGCGCGACCGCCGAAGACATCGTGGCGGCGGCGGTGCTGACGGCGGCGCAGGCCTGAGACAGGAAAATTTTTTGTCGGCAACTGGCGCGGGCTGAAAGCCCGGGCCACGCCCGACCCTCCCCCCGGGAGGGCGCTTTGGCGATGCCGGGCAAAACCTTGACTGTGGTGGATTTGTCGCGCTCAGCGCCTGACGGCCACGTCGCGGCGCGCCCACCAAGGGTCGGGCGCGGCCCTTGCGCATATGCCCTCGCCCCCCTCATGCCGCCCGCATCAGCGACAGGGCATCGGCGGCGATCATGCGTTCCTCTTCCGCCGGCACCACCCAGACCGCGACCTTGGACGTGTCCGCATGCAGGCGCGGGCCGCCGCGGTGGTTGGCGTCGGGGTCCATGCGCACGCCGATCCATTCCAGGCCGCGCAGGATGCGCGCGCGCACGCCCACCGCGTTCTCGCCGATCCCGCCGGTAAAGGCGATGGCGTCCAGCCCCTCCAGCGCCGCGATCAGAGACCCCGCATGACGCAGCGACCAATAGCAGAAATGCTCTACCGCAAAGGCGCTGTCGGCGGAGGGGTCCAGCATCAGGTTGCGCATGTCGGACTTGCCCCCCGACAGCCCCAGCAAACCGCTTTCGTGGTTCAGGATCGCCTTGGTGCGCTCCAGCCCGTTTTCCTCGACCAGCCGCAGCACCGCGTTGGCGTCGATCCCGCCCGACCGCGTGCCCATGGTCAGCCCGTCCAGCGGCGAATAGCCCATCGTCGTGGCGATCGACTGCCCGTTGCGGATCGCGCAGAGCGACGCGCCGTTGCCCAGGTGGAAGGCCAGCAGGCGCGAAGGCAGGGGCACGCCCGACACCTCGGGCAGGCGCCGCACCAGCGAGGCATAGCTGAGCCCGTGGAATCCGTAGCGACGGATGCCCTTGGTTTCCTGCATCTTCGGGATGGCATATCGGGTCGCCACCTCGGGGTTGGTGGCGTGGAACGAGGTATCGAAGCTGGCATATTGCGGCAGGTCGGGGGCGATCTCAGCCAGCGTTTCGATGGCGGCCAGGTTGTGCGGATTGTGCAAGGGCGCCAGCGGCGTGCAACTGGCGATCTCGGCAATGACCTCGGGCGTGATCTTCACCGGTCCCGTCAGCTTGCGCCCGCCATGCACGACCCGGTGCGCCGCCGCCGTCAGATCGCCCGGCGCGATGCCGCGGGCCTCCAATGCGGCCAGGATCGCCCGCAGCGCGGCACGGTGGTCGATGAACGGGGTCTCGGTCACCTCCTCGCCCACCCGCAGGCGCGAAGCGCCGCCGATCGCCTCGGCCATGCCGGACAGGCACTGGGTCAGATCGGCGTCGAACAGGGCGAACTTGATCGACGACGATCCCGCGTTCAGCACCAGAATGTTGCCATTCTTCGTCATGCCGCTGCCCTTGCGATGTTGAGCGCCGCCAGCGCGGCCAGCAGGATCACCACCGCGCGGCGGAATTGCGCGCCCGAGGCGGCCGAGAACCGGCGCGTGCCGGCCCAGATGCCCAGCCCCAGGATCGGAAAGGCGATTGCGGCGCCCGTCACGGTATCCGGCCCCACCAGCCCGTTCGCCGCCATTGCCGGCAGCGCCATCAGGTCGAGCACGGTCAGAAACACGATCATCGTGGCGCGGAAGACGGTCGGCTCCATGGGTTGCGCGGCAAGGAACGCCGCCGTGGGCAGTCCGCCCACGCCTGCGCTGTTGGCCATGCCCGCGACCAGCCCTGCGCCGAGATGGCCCGGCCCTCTGACCGGGCGCGGCATCCGCCAGCCGCCCAGCAGAACGAGGCTGAGCCCCAGCACCAGCGCCGAAATCACCAGCCGCGCCTGATCCTCGTCGAGCCGCGCCATGACATGGACCGCCGGCACCGTGGCCAGCGCCGCGCCCAGCCCCAGCGGCACCACGCGGCGCCAGTCGATATGCGTCCGGATGCCGCGCGCCTGGAACGCGGTCATGGCGATTTCACAGGCGAACACCACCGGGATCAGCGGCAGCGGATTGGCGACCTGCGCGGCGAGGATGATGAAGATCGCGGAAAAGCCGAAACCGGTGAACCCGCGAATGAAGGCCGCCGCAAAGAGCGCGGCGGCCAGGAATGCCCCTTGGGCGGGGAGGAGCGCAAAGGGCAAATCCAACGGCCTACCCGACCTGCTGCGTGGCCATGTCCGCCGGGTCGATCCCGGCCACGGTGACCGGCTTCTTCATCGCGTCGCGGCGGAACGGCTCGCCCAGTTCCTGGTTGATCAGGGCCTCGATCAGCGTGGTGACGCCGTTTTCCATCTGGTCCTTGATCGCCTGGTTCAGGGCCTCGGTCAGTTCATCCATGGTGCGCGCCTGCACGCCCTTGAGCCCGCAGGCCTGGGCGATGCCGGAATAGGACACCTGCTCGTTCAGTTCGGTGCCGACGAAATTGTCGTCGAACCAGAGCGTCGAGTTGCGCTTTTCCGCGCCCCACTGATAGTTGCGGAACACCACCTGGGTGATCGCGGGCCATTCCGGGCGGCCGATCGCGGTCAGCTCGGTCACCGCGATGCCGAAGGCGCCGTCGCCGGCAAAACCGACCACCGGCGTGTCGGGGCAGGCGATCTTGGCGCCGACGATGGCGGGCAGGCCATAGCCGCAGGGGCCGAACAGGCCCGGCGCCAGGTATTTGCGGCCCGCCTCGAAGGTCGGGTAGGCGTTGCCGATGGCGCAGTTGTTGCCGATATCGGAGGAGATGATCGCCTCTTTCGGCAGCGCGGCCTGAATCGCCCGCCAGGCCATGCGCGGGCTCATCCAGTCGGGCTTGGCCGCGCGGGCGCGTTCGTTCCATGTGGTGCCGGGATCGTCCTCTTCATGGTCCATCGACGCCAGCTGCTGCGCCCAGGCGGACTTGGTTTTCGCAATGAGCGCGCGGCGTTCCTCGCGCCCTTCGTCGCCGGCGGTGTCCGACAGGGCAGCGAGGATCTGACGCCCCACCTTGCCCGCATCGCCGACGATGCCGACATCGACCCGCTTGGTCAGGCCGATCCGGTCGGGGTTGAGGTCGTTCTGGATCAGCTTGGCCTCCTTGGGCCAGTAGTCGATGCCATAGCCCGGCAGGGTCGAGAACGGGTTGAGCCGGTTGCCCAGCGCCAGCACCACGTCCGCCTGCGCGATCAGCTCCATGCCCGCCTTGGACCCGTTATAGCCCAGCGGCCCGGCAAAGAGCGGGTGGCTGCCGGGAAAGGCGTCATTGTGCTGATAGCCGCAGCAGACCGGGGCATCCAGCCGTTCGGCCAGTGCCATGCTGTCGGGAATGGCGCCGGCCAGTACCACGCCCGCGCCGTTGAGAATCACGGGAAACCTTGCTTCGCTCAGCAGGCGGGCGGCCTCGGCGACGGCCTCTTCGCCGCCGGCGGGGCGTTCGAAATTCACGATCTGCGGCAGGTCGATGTCGATCACCTGGGTGAAGTAGTCGCGCGGCACGTTGATCTGGGCAGGCGCCGAGGCGCGCTTGGCCTTGAGGATCACGCGGTTCAGAACCTCGGCCATGCGCGAGGGATCGCGGACCTCTTCCTGATAGCAGACCATGTCGCGGAAGGCGGCCATCTGCTCGACCTCCTGAAAGCCGCCCTGACCCATGGTCTTGTTCGCCGCCTGCGGGGTGACGAGCAAGAGCGGCGTGTGGTTCCAGTAGGCGGTTTTCACGGCGGTGACGAAGTTGGTGATGCCGGGGCCGTTCTGCGCGATCATCATGCACATCTTGCCCGAAGCGCGGGTATAGCCGTCGGCCATCATGCCGCCCGAGCCTTCGTGCGCGCAGTCGAAGAAGCGGATCCCCGCCTTGGGGAAGAGGTCGGAGATCGGCATGAAGGCCGATCCGATGATGCCGAAGGCGGTGTCGATCCCGTGCATCTGCAGGGTTTTGACGAAGGCTTCCTCGGTGGTCATTTTCATGTGCGGACACTCCCATGATGCGCAGCTGTTCGGGCCGGCCGACAAGGGCCAGGCTTTGTTTCGGGTTTAGGGCGGGCGGCAAGGGGCGGTTAGGGCCAGTTTTGGCGTCGGGTTAGGTCCACTTTTGGCGCCCCGGCAAGGGCAGGCCCGGAATAATGAGCGTGGGCATGTATGTTTCGGATCGCTTGCGCGATCCGACCGATGCGAGGGGGCGCTGCCCCCTCGCGCTCCCCCGGAGTATTTGTAGCAAGATGAAGGGCGCGGGCTGTGCGTCCGGCGTTCTGGGATGGGTCGGGCGTTGCCCGTTTCTCAGGCGCGCAGCAGGTTCAGGAAGCAGTCGATTTCGTCCGAGGAAATGGACCAGTCGCAGACCAGTCGCGCAGCGATCGGCTGGTCGGGGTCGTCGCCGTCCAGCGTGCCGTTCCAGAGGTGATAGGCTGCGCCGGCCTCGTGCAGGCGCCGATGCGTGCGGAGGGGCAGGATCGGGAAGGCCATGTTGGCTTGCGGGTCATGCAGAAATTCCATGCCTGCCGCGCGCAGCCCCGCGACCAGGCGTGCGCAGTTGGCATTGGCCTGCCGGGCCATGTCCAGCCACAGCCCGTCGCGCAGGTATCCCGCCATCTGCGCCGACAGGTAGCGGTGCTTGGAGAACAGGTGTGCGCCCCGCTTGCGGCGCAACTCGAATTCCCAGGCGTGGGCAGGATCGAAGAAGATCACCGCCTCGACCCCCATGCAGCCGTTCTTGGTTCCGCCGAAGGAGACTGCGTCGATGCCTGCCTTCCATGTCATCTCGGCCGGGGAGCAGTCGAGCGCGGCCAGTGCGTTGGCGAAACGCGCGCCATCCAGGTGCACGGGCAGCCCGTAGTCCCGGGCCACCGCTGTCACGGCCCGCAATTCGTCCAGCCCATAGACCGTGCCCCGTTCCGTGACGCTGGTGAGCGAGACCGGCCCGCGCTGGGGGCCGTGCACGCCGCGAGTTTCTTCGGCTTCGATCGCCGCGCGCAGCGCCTCCGCGCTGATCCGGTCGGTGTCGCCCACCAAGGTGAGCTTGGCCCCGCCCGTATAGAATTCCGGCGCGTTGCACTCGTCTTCGTGGATATGCGCCACGGGCGAGCAGAACACCGTCTGCCAGGGCTGCGCCAGCGTGGCCAGCGCCAGCGCATTGGCCGCCGTGCCCGTCGCCACCAGATAGACCGCGGCCTCGGGCGCCTCGAAGATGTCGCGGATGCGGGCGCGCACCTCGTCCATGAGTGCATCCGCCCCATAGGCCATGGCATGGCCCTGGTTGGCTTCCATCAGCGCCTCCATGATGCGCGGATGCACGGGGCCGGAATTGTCGGAGGCGAAAAACATCAGACGGGCTCCTCTATGATGTGGTCTTCCCATTCATCCTCGGGCGTGTCGAACTCGCTGACCGTGATACCGCGCACCGAGACCCCGGCCTGATGCACGGTTTCGGGATCGCCTGACACCAGCGGATGCCACCAGAAGAGCGGCTTGCCCTCCCACAACAGGCGATAGGCGCAGGTTTCGGGCATCCAGTAGGCATGTTCGGCGATGTTGCCCGGCGTCAGCACGATGCAGTTGGGCACGAATTGGTGGCGGATGTCGTATTGCGCGCAGTGGCAGCTTTCATCGTCCAGCAACCGGCAGGCGACGCGGGTCAGCGCAACCTCGCCGGTTTCGGCATCCTCGAGCTTGTTCAGGCAGCATTTGCCGCAGCCGTCGCAGAGCGCCTCCCATTCGCGGCGCGTCATTCTGGAGAGCGGCTTGCGCATCCAGAATTCGGGCGCGAGGCCCGAACGGTCAATCGGGTCGGTCATTGGGCGTCCAGAATGGCGCGGGCGCGGGCGGAATCGTCGTGCATCTGCGCGATCAAGGCGTCCAGGCTGTCAAATTTGGCCTCGGGCCGGAGATATTCGACCAGCCCCACCGACAGCATCGCGCCATACAGGTCCCCGGCAAAGTCGAAGACATAGGTTTCCAGGTTCGGCTCTTCGCCGTTGAACATCGGCCGCACGCCCAGGGACGCCACGCCGTGGTAGCTGCCCGCGTGCGGCCCGTCGAGCACCTCCACCAGCACCGCATAGACGCCAAAGGCGGGGCGGTGCAGGCCGGCCAGCGACAGGTTCGCGGTGGGAAAGCCCAGTTCGCGGCCGCGCTGTTCGCCGCCCTCGACGCGGCCCTCGATCCGGTGCCAGTGGCCCAGCATCGCTGCGGCATCGCGCGGGCGGCCTTCGCTGAGCGCCAGCCGGATCGCGGTGGACGACACCACGTTCGGGCCCTTTTCCATGAGCGGCGCGATAGTGACCGCGAAGCCCATTTCCCGCCCGAAGCGGACCAGATCGCGGGCGTTGCCGGCGCGGCCCTTGCCGAAACAGAAATCGGCTCCGACCACCACATGTTTCAGCCCCAGCCCGTCGGCGATCACGATGCGGGCGAACTCTTCGGGGCTCATGCCGGCGAGCGCTGCGTTGAAGTTGAGCTCGTAAAGCTTTTCGACGCCCAGCTTTTCCAGCCGGTGGGCGCGGGCCTCGGCACGCATCAGGCGAAAGGGCGGGGCGTCGGGGGCGAAATATTCGCGCGGGTGCGGCTCGAATGTGACCACGCCCAGCGGCGCGTCGGGTTCGACCTTGCGCGCAAGCGCGATCACCGACTGGTGGCCCAGGTGAACGCCGTCGAAATTGCCGATCGCCGCGCTGGCGCCGCGGTCCCCGGGATCTACGAACTGATAGTCGCGAATAATGTGCATGGCGCTTGCCTATCCCTCCGCGCCGCCATCCGCAAGACGCGCCTGCTGTTACCGCGCGGCTTCCAGACGGTCGGTCCGGCCGCCGCCTGCCGCGCCCTCCAGCCAGTCGAATATCTCCGCCCAGAGCGTCTCGCGCCCCGGTCGAAAGGCAGCCTCGTGGCCGATGCGCTTCAGGCCCAGATCGGCCGGCGCCCGCAGGACGATTTCGTGCGGGGCATTGGGATAGCATTCCAGAATGTCGCGGGCGGTGGAGGGCGTGGCGATCGGGTCGTCGGGGAAGATCCAGGACCGGATCGGGGCGCGGACGTCTTCGTAGAAATTGGGCTGCATGCGCGGCAGATCGGGGCGGAAATAGGCCCGCCGATGGCTCCAGCGCCGCCAGGTGCGGAACAGCTGCGGCGGCAGTGGCTCGCCCTGCCAGCCGCCGGTGTTGGCGATGAACCCGTGCCGCCACAGCGACCATGTGCCCATGCCCCACCAGAAATACATCTCCAGCGGCCAGTTCCGCTTGTGATGTCCGCCGAAATAGCCGGTTCCGACCGAGATGAAGGCATGCCGCGCGATCCGGTCGTGGTTCGGCATGAGCCCGATGAAATGGCCGCCGACGCTGTGCGCGACATGGGTGACCGGCAGCCCCGGCGGCGCGGCCTGTTCCAGCGCTGCCAGCGCCGCCGGTTGATCGTAGTGGCCCCAGTCGGGGTAGTCGATCCCGCTGGTGGCCAGTTCCACCCCGTTCCGCGACCCGCCGATGCCGCGATAGTCATAAGCGAGAACGACTGCGCCGCGCCCGGCCAGCCAATCGGCGAGCGGGCGGTAGAAGCGGCGCGGAAACCCGGTGCCTGCCGAGATCATCACGGCAAGCCGCTGCTCGGACCCGGAAAAGAGGTCGCCCTCGAGTTCCCATCCGTCCGAGGCGGCAAAACGCAGGGTTTTCACGGAGACGTCAGTCATGGGCGGAGTCCTCGTCGTCGGGGCCGTTGATGATGGTTTCGGCGTTGTCGGTCAGGTGCTGCAGAAAGCGCCGGATCACCGCGCGTTCGTCGTCCGAGAACGGCTCCAGCAGAGCGGCGTTGTGGCGCCGCGTGTCGGGCAGGGCGGTTGCGGCGGCGGCGCGGCCCGCCTCGGTCAGCCGGATCAGGGTCACACGGGCGTCGCGGGGGCAGGGGCGGCGCTCCACCAGCCGCTTGTCCGCCAGCCGGTCGATCAGCCCGGTCAACGAAGACTTGCCCATCGCCAGCTGCGCCGCCAGTGCCGAGATCGGCAGGCCGTCGGACTTGCGCAGGATCAGCAGGATCGCGATCTGCGTCGTGGTCAGCCCGGCCATGCGGCGCGACCGCTTGTCGGCGGCTCGGAACAGGGCGCTGTGGGCGACCTGTAGCAGGTGAAAGACGCGGAAACTCCGGGGCATTGAATTGGTTCGCATATGGACTAATTGGTTCGTATATGAACCAAATGCGCCGGCGCAACACGGAGCGGACATGACGTTGCGGCGCAACGGCATGCAAACGAAACCGGCCGGGCGGTCAGCCAGCCCGGCCGGTTTGGAATTTCCAATCCGTCAGGAGTGCGATCAGTCGAACTTGCGGCTTGGCGCCAGCACCATCGCCTCGCCCACCAGCACCTTCTTGCCATCGACCGAGCAGTGGCAGTCCAGTTTGACCCGCCGCTTGGCCATGTCGATGTCGATCACCTTGACCTCGGCATGGACGGTGTCGCCGGGGCGCACGGGGGCCAGGAATTTCAGCGACTGCCCCATGTAGACCGTGCCGTGGCCGGGCAGCTGTTCGCCGATCACCGCCGAGATCAGCCCCGCCGTCAGCATCCCGTGGGCGATGCGGCCCTGAAAGATCGTGTCGCGGGCATAATCGTCGTCCAGATGCACCGGGTTCCGATCGGTCGAAACCTGCGCGAACATCTCGATATCCTCGTCGGTCACGACCTTCCGCAGATAGCGGGTCATGCCCATCTCGATGTCTTCGATGCAGATCGTGCCGCGGGGCAGATTGTCCAGCATGTCGTCCTCTCGGGTCGTCGGCAAAGCAATATTTGTGCAGCATCTCGCTGCCCGTTCGAAACTTTATTACTTTGCAGGCGCAGAAAATCAAGTCCCTTTTTTATCCGCGCAATTGCCCGATGGCATAGGTCGGATCCAGTTTTTCCTTTTCCAGATAATCGCTTAGTGCGTCCGGATCGGGCTGGCTGTCGGTTTTCGTCTCGGCCCGCGCCAGACCACCGGTGATGAAGAGGGAATCGATATCTTCGCCCATGGCGCCGGCGACATCCGTGTGGATCCCGTCGCCGATGGCGAGGATCCGGGAGTCCGGCACCAGCCGGCCGATCTCGGCCAGCCGCCGCCGGGCAAGGTCATAGATCGGCGGGTGCGGCTTGCCGAAATAGAGGCTCTCGCCCCCCATTTCGGTGTAAAGCCGCGCCAGCGCGCCCGCGCACCATTCGCGCCGCTCGCCCCGGTCCACCACGATGTCGGGATTGGCGCAGAGAAGCTTCATCCCCTTCTGCTTGGCGTAAAGGAAGGTGGGCCGGTTCACCTCGGGGTCGGCATATGGGTCGAACGGGCCGCAACAGACGATGCCTTCGGCCTCTTCCAGCGGGACCAGTTCGATCGAGACCGGGTTCTCGACCACATGTATCGGCTCGAAGAAGCCTTCGTCGCGCTCCCATTCGCCCATGAAGAACAATTTTTGCCCCACGACTCCGCGGAACATCGCCGCCCGCGCGCTGTCGCCGCTGGTGGCGATGGTGTCCCAGGCATCGCGCGGCACGCCAAAGGCTTCGATCTGCTCGGCCACGCCCTTGCGGGGTTTGGGCGAATTGGTCAGCAGGCAAACGGTCCCGCCGCGCGCGCGATAGCCGCGCAGCGCCTCGACCGCCTCCGGATAGGCGGTCACGCCGTTGTGCACGCAGCCCCAGAGATCGACGAGCAGCGCGTCGTATTTGTCCCAGATCTCGGAAAGGGCGTTGATGATGCGGGTCATGGGCACTCCTTGGTCCTTGGTCGCGCCCAGCTATGTCAGGCCGTGCCCCGGTTTTCCACCGCTTTCCGACCTTCGGCCATCCGGCACACGATTGGGGGGTGCTATTATATGCAGAAAGACGCATATGCGGAATATCGAATATGATGAGGCGTTCCGGTGCAAGCGATTCTTTCGGCCATATCCGAACCCGTGCGGCGCGATGCTTTGCGGATCCTGTGGGACGGGCAGGAACATTGCGTGTGCGAGCTGATGGCGATTCTGGGCGTCACGCAAAGCCGCATGTCGCGCCACATGAAGACGCTGAAACAGGCCGGGCTGGTGGTGGACCGGCGCGATGCGCAGTGGGTGCGCTATCGCCGCAACCCCGATCTGCCCGCCGCGTATGAAACCGTTATCGATGCGGTCTTTGCCGCCGAGGCGCTGGAACAGGAACACGTCGCATGACCACCGAAACCCAACATCTGCCCGAACGCCGTCCCGACTGGCTCTGGCACGCGGGCGTCGCCGCCTTCGTCGTCGGCTGGTGGCTTATCTATCGCCAGCTGATCCCGTTTTCGGAATGGCTGACGTCGCTTCTGCCGGTGGACCGGCACAGCCATGCCGGCGAGGCGATCGCCTTTTTCCTGTACGACACGCCCAAGGTGATGATGCTGCTGACGCTGATCGTGTTTGCGATGGGGGTCGTGCGCAGCTTTTTCAGCCCGGAAAAGACCCGCGCGCTGCTGTCGGGCAAACGCGAGGGCGTCGGCAACGTGATGGCCGCCGCGCTGGGCATCGTCACGCCGTTCTGTTCCTGCTCGGCGGTGCCTCTGTTCATCGGCTTCGTCTCGGCCGGCGTGCCGTTGGGGGTGACGTTTTCCTTTCTCGTCGCGGCGCCGATGGTGAACGAGGTCGCGGTGTTCCTGCTGTGGGGCCTCGTCGGCTGGCAGGTGGCGGCGATCTATCTGGTCTTCGGCCTCATGGTGGCGATCGTCGCCGGCTGGATGATCGGGCGGTTCCACCTTGAAGGCTGGCTGCAGGACTGGGTGCGCGACATTCACGCCGGCACCGCGGATCTGGACATTCCCGACAAAAACCTGTCGATGCCCGACCGCTATCGCATGGGGATCGAGGCGGTCCGAGAGATCGTCGGCAAGGTCTGGGTCTGGATCATCCTCGGCATTTCGCTGGGCGCGCTGATCCACGGCTATGTGCCCGAGGATCTGATGGCCCGCATCATGGGCGTGGATGCCTGGTGGTCGGTGCCCGCCGCGGTGGTGATCGGCATCCCGATGTACACCAACGCCGCCGGCGTGATCCCGATCGTCGAGGCGCTCTTGGCCAAGGGCGCGGCGCTGGGCACGGTTCTGGCCTTCATGATGAGCGTGATCGCGCTCAGCCTGCCGGAAATGCTCATCCTGCGGCAGGTGCTGACCCTGCGCCTGATCGCCGTCTTCGTCGGCGTGGTGGGCAGCGGCATCCTGGCCGTGGGCTTTCTGTTCAATGCAATCTTCTGAGAAAGGAAAGACAATGGACATCAAGGTTTACGGCCCCGGCTGCAAACGCTGCGAGACGACCGAACAGATGGTGCGCGAGGCGGCCGCGAAACTGGGGATCGAGGCGCAGGTGGAAAAGGTCACCGACCCGCGCCAGATCGCCATGGCCGGGGTCATGTCCACTCCCGGCATCGCCGTGAACGGCAAGCTGGTTCATGCCGGGGGCCTGCCGGATCCGGCCAAACTGGAAGGCTGGCTGCAAAATGGCTGAGCCGACCGATCGGGCCGGGGTCTATCAGGCCGCGCTGAACGGACGGTTCGAGGGGATCCTGACCTGGCCCGATTTCGACGCGCTCTGGGCGCGGCTGCGTTCCGCGCCCGCGGGATGGTTCGTCCACGACACCGAAGCCGATCCACCCGCGCACGCAGCGACCCCTGCGGCATTCGCCGCAGCACTCGACCGTGCCGAAGAAATTTTCGCCCACGCGCGCAGCCGGTCCTGGTGCGGGGCGGTCTATGTGGACGATCCCGGCGATCCCGCGCTGGTCAAGATCTTCGATCCCTACGGCATGGCCGCCTGTGGCGGGGGCGGAGGTGCCACGCGGCCCCGCTATATCCTAAGCCGGATACCGCCCGCGCAGCTCTCGGCGGGCGGCACCCGGTCCGAGAAACGCGGATGGTTCAGGCGCCGCTGACCCGCCGTTGTGGCCAAAGGGGCCCCGGGAGTGCTCTCCATGCGCGTGGACAAGGATTGACCCCGGACATTCGGTTTCATACACAGCTTCGGTGACGCGGGCGTGGCGAAATTGGTAGACGCACTTGGTTTAGGTCCAAGCGCCGCAAGGCGTGGGGGTTCAAGTCCCTCCGCCCGCACCACCTGACGAACGGGACAAATCCCGACCGGGCGCCCGGGATCCATTTCGGCGCCCCGCCGACCCGAGGATACGAGGGCAGGGCGCCGGTTGAACGGCCTATTCCGCCGCCCGGGCCATCGGGTTGTTGGGGTGCGTGGTCCAGTTGCCGTATTCGGCCTCGACCACGCGGCCGGTGCGTGGGTCCACCTCGCCGGGTTGCAGGCGCACCATGTCGATGCACCCCTCGACCGGGCAGACATCCACGCACAGGTTGCAGGCCACGCACTCGGAATCGTCCACCTCGAACACCCGGTCTTCCTTCATCAGAATCGCCTGGTGGCTGGTGTCCTCGCAAGCCGCATAGCAGCGGCCGCACTTGATGCACTTGTCCTGATCGATCCGCGCCTTGGCGACGTAGTTCAGGTTCAGATACTGCCAGTCGGTCACGTTCGGCACGGCACGGCCGACGAAATCGGACACCGACGCATAGCCCTTTGCGTCCATCCAGTCCGAAAGGCCCGAGACCATTTCCTGCACCACCTTGAAGCCATAGGTCATCGCCGCGGTGCAGACCTGCACCGTGCCCGCCCCCAGCGCCATGAACTCGGCAGCGTCGCGCCAAGTTGTCACGCCGCCGATGCCGCTGATCGGCAACCCGGCGGTTTCGGGATCGCGGGCGATCTCGGCCACCATGTTCAGAGCGATCGGCTTGACCGCCGGCCCGCAATAGCCCCCGTGGCTGCCCTTGCCGTCGATCGACGGCTCGGGGCTGAACGTGTCGAGATTGACCGAGGTGATCGAACTCACCGTGTTGATGAGCGATACCGCATCCGCGCCGCCATTCTTCGCCGCCCGCGCCGGATAGCGGATGTCGGTGATGTTGGGCGTCAGCTTCACGATCACCGGCCTGTCGTAATTCTCCTTGCACCAGCGGGTCACCATTTCGATGTATTCCGGCACCTGGCCCACGGCCGAGCCCATCCCGCGTTCGCTCATCCCGTGCGGGCAGCCGAAATTCAGCTCGATGCCGTCGGCACCGGTTTCGGCCACCCGCGGGAGGATCCTTTTCCACGCCTGCTCTTCGCAGGGCACCATCAGCGACACGATCACCGCGCGGTCCGGATAGTCCGCCTTCACCCGCGCGATCTCCTCCAGATTCATCTCCAGCGGCCGGTCGGTGATGAGCTCGATGTTGTTCAACCCCAGCACCCGCCGGTCGGGGCCGTGGATCACGCCATAGCGCGGCCCGTTTACGTTCACCACCGGCGGGCCTTCCTCGCCCAGCGTCTTCCATACGACGCCGCCCCAACCGGCCTCGAAGGCGCGGCGAACGTTGTATTCCTTGTCCGTCGGCGGCGCCGAAGCCAGCCAGAACGGGTTGGGGGAGCGTATCCCCAGAAACTCTGTCGTCAAATCAGCCATGAACCGGCCTCCCTGTCAGCGATTGCTGCTTCTTTCTGGTCACAAATACCCATGCGCGCCGCCCGCCTCAGGCGGTCAGGCTGGCATGGATGTCCTCGGCCGCATCGCGCCCCTGCGTCACGGCGGTCACGGTCAGATCCTCGCCGCCCGCCACGCAGTCGCCGCCGGCCCAGACACGATCGCGCGAGGTCCGGCCCGCGCCGGTGACGGCGATCTTGCCGCCGGTGACCTCGACGCCCTCGGGCGCGCCGTCCAGCGTCTGGCCGATCGCCTTCAGCACCTGATCGGCGACCAGCGTGACGTGCTCGCCCGTGCCCTCGACGCGACCGCCCGAGGTGTCGGTGTATTCCAGTTCAACCCCCTGCACGGCGCCGTCGCCCAGGATGCGGGTCGGGCGGACATTGAACATCAGCCGAACGCCCTTTGACGCCGCCAGATCCTGCTCATAGCGGCTGGCCGGCATCTCCTCGCGCCCGCGGCGATAGGCGATGGTGACGTTTTCCGCCCCCAGCAGCTTTGACTGCACCGCCGCGTCCACCGCCGTCATGCCGCCGCCGATCACCACCACGTCGCGTCCCACCGGCAGGGCGGAAAGGTCGCGCGCCTGTCGCAGATCGGCAATGAAGTCCACCGCGTCGCGCACGCCCGGCAGATCCTCGCCGGGGATGCCCAGCGCGTGAACCCCGCCCAGGCCGACGCCCAGGAACACCGCATCATGCGACCCGAGCAGCGCCTCCAGCGTCAGCCCGTCGCCCAGCCTCTGGCCGGTCCGCACCGTGATTCCGCCGATCTGCAGCAGCCAGTCCACCTCGCGTGCGGCAAATCCGTCCACGGTCTTGTAGGCGGCGATGCCGAATTCGTTCAGCCCGCCGGGTTTGTCCCGCGCCTCAAAGATCGTCACGTCGTGGCCGTGCATCGCCAGCCGGTGCGCGCAGGCCAGCCCCGCCGGCCCCGCGCCGACCACCGCCACGCGCCGGCCCGTCGGCGCCGCGCGGGTGAAGGGGTGTTCGTTGCCCGCCATCAGCGTATCGGTGGCGAATCGCTGGAGGCGGCCGATCTCGACGGGGCGTTCTTCGGCGGTGTTGCGCACGCAATCGGCTTCGCACAGCGTCTCTGTCGGGCAGACCCGCGCGCACATGCCGCCCAGGATGTTCTGGCTCAGGATCGTGCGCGCCGCGCCCTTCGGATTGCCCGCCTGAATCTGGCGGATGAACAACGGGATGTCGATTTCGGTCGGGCAGGCCGCGACGCAGGGCGCGTCGTGGCAGAAATAGCAGCGATCCGCCGCCACCGCGGCCTCGTGCGGCGAAAGCGGCGGGTGCAGATCGCCGAAATTCGCCTCGATCTGCTCTTTCGGCAGCCGTCCCGTGGTTATGCCGGGGGCGTGGACTCCGTCAGGCATGTCAGTCTCCCTGTCTGGTCTTGTCGTTGCATCCAGAGTGCCACATCCAGAAATTTTATCAATTGGTAAATTTTTGGTGGCGACAGATGGCATGTCAGTTCCGCGCAGGACGCGCGCGGATCCGGCGTGTTTTTGGCGGATGGCCTAAAGAATCGGCGGAAAACGGGCGGTCGCGCTCAGGCGGACGTCAGCAGGCGCCGGTAGAGGTTGTCGAGAAAGGCAGGCGCCGTCTCAAAGGGATCGTCGCCGTCCAGAATCGCGCGCACCTGCACGTCGAAATCGGCATAGTGCTGGGTCAGGGACCAGATCGAAAAGATCAGGTGATAGGGATGCACCCGTGCGATTCGGCCCTCATCCATCCACGATTCGAGAAGCGCGGCCTTTTCATCCACCAGCGCCTTGAGGTCCGAGGTCAGGAAGCCGAGGATTCGCGGCGCGCCCTGGACGATCTCGTTGGCAAAGAGTCGGCTTTCGCGGGGATAGTCGCGGCTCATCTCGAGCTTGCGGCGGACATAGGCGAGGATCTCTTCCAGCGGCTCGCCCGCGGGATCCATGGCCCGCAGCGGATCCAGCCAGGTGTCCAGAAGCCGTGACAGCAGCGCCTCGTGGATCGCCTCCTTGGAAGGGTAGTAATAGAGCAGGTTCGGCTTGGACAGCCCCGCCGCCGCCGCGATCTGATCGACGGTGGCGCCGCGAAAGCCGTGGGCCGAGAACACCTCGAGCGCGGCATCCAGAATCGCTGCCCGGTTCCGGGCCTGGATTCGGGTCGGTCGGCGTGTCTTGGTCATCCTCGGATCCGTTCCTGCTCTGCCTGTGTTTTGCGCATCTACACCGACCGGCGCCCGAATGGCAGACGCATTTTCTTGACTGACCGCGAGCCCGTGATAGCGTAGCTTTGACCAGATGGTCAAATCAGACAAGAGCGAACCGACACGGATCGGAACGACACAGGGAGAGTTCGGCGATGAGCGCACCGGCTGCGAATCTCAGGATCAATGGCGACAGGCTGTGGGACAGTCTGATGGAGATGGCAAAGATCGGCCCCGGCGTGGCGGGTGGCAACAACCGCCAGACCCTGACCGACGAGGACGCCGAAGGCCGTGCCCTGTTTCAAAAGTGGTGCGAAGAGGCCGGGATGACCATGGGCGTGGACGAGATGGGCAACATGTTCTTCCGCCGCGAGGGCACGGATCCCGACGCCCTGCCGGTCTATGTGGGCAGTCACCTGGACACCCAGCCCACCGGCGGCAAGTATGACGGCGTGCTGGGCGTGCTGAGCGGGCTGGAGATCGTGCGCACGCTGAACGATCTGGGCATCAAGACCCGGCACCCGATCGTGGTGGTGAACTGGACCAACGAGGAAGGCACCCGTTTCGCCCCGGCGATGCTGGCCTCGGGGGTGTTTGCCGGGGTGATCGATCAGGATTACGCTTACAATCGTACCGATGCCGAGGGGAAGCGGTTCATCGACGAGCTTGAGCGGATCGGCTGGAAGGGTGACGAAAAGGTGGGCGCGCGCAAGATGCACGCCTTTTTCGAGTATCACATCGAACAGGGCCCGATCCTCGAGGCCGAGGGCAAGGAAATCGGCGTGGTGACCCACGGGCAGGGGCTGCGCTGGATCCAGTGCACAGTGACCGGCAAGGGGCAGCATACGGGATCGACCCCCATGTACATGCGGCGCAATGCGGGGCGTGGATTGGCGCAGATCACGGAACTGGTGCATGAGATCGCGATGAAGCATCAGCCCGCGGCGGTGGGCGCGATCGGGCATATCGACATCTATCCCAACAGCCGCAACATCATCCCCGAAAAGGCCGTATTCACGGTGGATTTCCGCAGTCATCAGTTGGAGACACTGGAGGGTATGGTCGCCGAGTTGCTGGAAAAGGCGCCGAAGATCTGCGCAGATCTCGGCTGCAGCTTCGAATGGGAGGATGTCGGGCATTTCGACCCGCCGGCCTTTGACGAGACGCTGGTGGGGCGGGTCCGCTCGGCGGCCGAGCGGCTGGGCTACAGCCACATGGACATCATCTCGGGCGCCGGGCACGACGCGTGCTGGATCAACCGGGTGGCGCCGACCGCGATGGTGATGTGCCCCTGTGTCGATGGGCTGAGCCACAACGAGGCCGAGGAGATCAGCCCGGAATGGGCCCGTGCCGGGGCGGACGTGCTTTTCCACGCGGTCGTCGAGACGGCGGAGGTCGTGGAATAGGGGGCTCTGCCCCCCGTCCGCGCGGCGGCGCGCGGACTCCCCCGGGATATTTGAAGCAAGAGGAAGAAGACAGGGCCGCGAAGGTCCGACAGGGAGATCAGACATGAGCACAGTCATCAGGAACGGCACCGTCGTCACCGCCGATCTGACCTACAAGGCGGATGTGCGGGTGGATAACGGGGTGATCACCGAGATCGGCCCCGATCTGAAGGGCGGGACGGAGCTGGATGCGACCGGCTGTTACGTGATGCCCGGCGGGATCGATCCGCATACGCATCTGGAGATGCCCTTCATGGGCACCTATTCGTCGGACGATTTCGAGAGCGGAACCCGCGCGGCTCTGGCCGGGGGGACCACGATGGTGGTGGATTTCGCGCTGCCCAATCCGGGCGAGAGCCTGCTGGATGCGCTCAAGCGCTGGGACAACAAGTCCACCCGCGCCAATTGCGACTATTCCTTCCACATGGCGGTGACCTGGTGGGGCGAACAGGTGTTCAACGACATGCCCGAAGTGGTGAAGCGCGGCATCACCACGTTCAAGCATTTCCTGGCCTACAAGGGCGCGCTGATGGTGAACGATGACGAACTGTTCGCTTCGTTCAGCCGGCTGGCCGAGCTGGGCGGGATCGCGCTCGTGCATGCCGAGAACGGCGACGTCGTGGCAGAGCTGACCGCGAAGCTCTTGGCCGAGGGCAACACGGGGCCGGAGGCGCATGCCTATTCGCGCCCCTCTCAGGTGGAGGGCGAGGCGACCAACCGCGCCATCATGATCGCCGACATGGCCGGCGTGCCGCTTTACGTGGTGCATGTGTCCTGCGAGGAGGCGCACGAGGCGATCCGGCGGGCGCGGATGCAGGGCAAGCGGGTCTGGGGCGAGCCGTTGATCCAGCATCTCACGCTGGACGAGAGCGAGTATTTCAACCCCGACTGGGATCATGCCGCGCGGCGGGTCATGAGCCCGCCGTTCCGCGACAAGAAGCATCAGGACAGCCTGTGGGCCGGGCTGATGTCGGGGTCGCTGAGCGTGGTGGCCACGGACCATTGCGCCTTTACCACCGAGCAGAAGCGGATGGGCGTGGGCGATTTCTCGAAGATCCCCAACGGCACCGGGGGGCTTGAGGACCGGATGCCGATGCTGTGGACGCATGGGGTGAATACCGGGCGGCTGACGATGAACGAATTCGTGGCCGTGACCTCGACCAACATCGCCAAGATCCTGAACTGCTATCCGAAGAAAGGTGCGATCATGGTCGGGGCGGATGCCGATATCGTGGTCTGGGATCCCGAGAAGGAAAAGACCATTGCGGCCGCGACCCAGCAGTCGGCGATCGACTACAACGTGTTCGAGGGGCACCATGTGAAGGGCCTGCCGCGGTTCACCCTGACGCGCGGCCATGTGGCGGTGCATGACGGCGAGATCCGCACGCAGGAAGGCCACGGGAAGTTCGTCGCACGCGAGGCCAACGCGCCGGTGAACCGGGCGCTGTCCACCTGGAAGGAACTGACCGCGCCGCGGCCGGTGGAGCGCAGCGGGATCCCGGCGACCGGGGTATGAGCAACGCGCCGCGACCGGCCCTCGACGGCGTGCTGGAGGCCGCGCTCTATGTCGATGATCTCGACGCGGCGGCGGCCTTCTACGGCGGCGTGCTGGGGCTGGAACAGGTGATCCGGCAGGATCCGCGCCATGTGTTCTATCGCTGCGGATCGACCATCGTGCTGCTGTTTCGGGCCGACCAGACCCGGAAACCACCGGGCGAGGGCGCCCTGCCGGTGCCCACGCACGGGGCCGACGGGCCGGGGCATATCTGTTTCGCCGCCGGCGCCGAGGCGCTTGACGGCTGGGTGCGGCGGCTGACAGAGGCAGGGGTGGAGATCGAGGCGGATTTCCATTGGCCCAACGGGGCGCGGTCGGTCTATGTGCGCGATCCCTCGGGCAACAGTGTGGAATTCGCCGAACCGAAATTGTGGGAGCAGTCGAATTGACGGAAACGAACCCGGTCATCAGCGCCCGGAATCTGGATCTGGTATTCCAGACCAATGACGGGCCGGTGCAGGCGCTCAAGGATGTCGCGCTGGACATCGAAAAGGGCGACTTCGTGAGCTTCATCGGCCCTTCGGGCTGTGGCAAGACGACATTTCTGCGGGTGATCGCCGCGTTGGAGCACCCCACTGGCGGCACCGTCACCGTGAACGGCATGACCCCGGACGAGGCCCGGCGGCAGCGCGCCTATGGCTATGTGTTTCAGGCGGCGGGGCTTTTTCCGTGGCGCACGATCGCGCGCAACATCAAGCTGCCGCTGGAGATCATGGGCTTTTCCCGCGCCGAACAGGACGAGCGGGTGGAGCGCGTGCTCAAGCTCGTCGATCTGGACGGGTTCGGCGAGAAATACCCCTGGCAGCTGTCGGGGGGCATGCAGCAGCGCGCCAGCATCGCCCGCGCTCTGGCCTTTGACGCCGACATCCTGCTGATGGACGAACCCTTCGGCGCGCTGGACGAGATCGTTCGCGACCACCTGAACGAACAGTTGCTCGCGCTGTGGGAGCGGACCGGCAAGACGATATGTTTCGTCACCCATTCGATCCCCGAGGCGGTGTATCTCTCCACCAAGATCGTGGTGATGAGCCCACGGCCCGGGCGGATTACCGACGTGATCGAAAGCCCGCTGCCGAAGGAGCGGCCGCTGGACATCCGGGACACGCCGGAATTTCTGGAAATCGCGCACCGGGTGCGCGAAGGTCTGCGCGCGGGACATGCCTATGACGATTGACGCCTATGTGAAAAGCGACGGGGAGGGCCGACCATGAGAAACACCTGGCCCGTTCTCGTGGTGCTCGGCGCGATTGCCGCGCTGTGGTATCTCGCGGTGGCGCCGATGAACATCCGCGGCGCGCTGGATCAGGCCGAACGCGCCGGCGCGGTGGTGGCGCCAGAGACGCCCAAGGCCCGTCAGGAGGTTTCGGTCTGGCGGCTGATGATCGACAATCCCGACCATATCGCCGCCGGTTACAGCCTGGACCGGCCGCGCTTGCCGACCCCGGTTCAGGTGGGCGAGGAGCTGTGGAAGAGCACCGTCGGCATGGCCCTGCGGGGTCGCGCCATGTCGAAACGGTCGCTTATCTATCACGGCTGGGTGACGTTGCAGGCCACGCTGTGGGGGTTCCTGCTGGGCACCGCGGTCGGCATCCTGGGCGCGGTGGCGATCGTGCACTGGCGGGTGATGGACATGAGCCTCATGCCCTGGGCGATCATCAGCCAGACCGTGCCCATCGTCGCGCTCGCGCCCATGATCATCGTGGTCTCGGCGCAGATCGGGATCGAGGGGCGGGCAATCCCCAAGGCGATCATCTCGGCTTACTTGTGCTATTTCCCGGTGTTGGTGGGCATGGTCAAGGGGCTGCGGGCGCCCACCGTGTCGCAGATCGACCTGCTCAAGACCTACAACGCCTCGGCCTTGCAGGGATTTCTCAAGCTGCGGGTTCCGGCTTCGCTGCCCTATCTCTTTACCTCGCTGAAGGTGGGGATCGCGGCGGCGCTGGTCGGCACCATTGTGGGCGAGCTGCCCACGGGCGCGATCTCGGGCCTTGGCGCGCGGATTCTGATCGGCGACCAGTTCGGCACGCCACTGGCGATCTGGGCGGCTCTGGTGGCGGCGGCGATCCTGGCCGGCGTTCTGGTCACGCTGCTTGATCTGCTTCAGAAGATCACGCTGAAACGCATGGGGTTCCGGCAATGAACGCGCTGGTTTTCGCTCTTGTCTTCTGGCTGGGCGCCTGGGCGCTGAATGCCGCGCTGGCCCGGTCGCGTTGGCACGCGACGCGCCCGGTGCGCATCTTCGTGCCGGTCCTGTTCGGCGTTACGCTGCTGGTGTTGTGGGAAGGCATCGTGCGCGGGCTGGACGTGTCGCCGGTGATCCTGCCCGCGCCGTCGCGCGTGGCGCAGACCTTCGTCGTCTCGACCGACACGCTGTGGCTGGACTTCAGACAGACGGTGCTGAAGGGGGCGCTGTCGGGTTACTTGATCGGCTGCATCGCGGCCTTTCTGACCGCCATCGCCATCGACCGGTCGTCCTTCCTGACGCGCGGGCTGTTGCCGATCGGCAATTTCGTGGCCGCCCTGCCCATAGTCGGCATAGCGCCGATCCTGGTCAGCTGGTTCGGCTTCGACTGGCACTCCAAGGCCGCGGTGGTGGTGGTGATGGTGTTCTTTCCGATGCTGGTGAACACGGTGCAGGGTCTGCGCGAAACCGATCCGATGCAGCGCGACCTGATGCGCACCTATGCGGCGGGCTATCTCCAGACGCTCGTCAAGCTGCGCCTGCCGGCGGCCATGCCCTTCGTGTTCAACGGGCTCAAGATCGCCACCACGCTGGCGCTGATCGGGGCGATCGTGGCGGAATATTTCGGCTCGCCGATCTATGGCATGGGTTTCCGCATCTCTACCGGGGTGGGCAGCCTGTCCATCGACCTCGTTTGGGCCGAAATCGCCGTCGCCGCCTTGGCCGGCACCGTGTTCTACGGGCTGGTCGCCTGGGCGGAGCGGCTGGTGACCTTCTGGCATCCCTCGCAACGGGGGTGACGGACACGAACAACAATCACGACCCTTGGGGCCGAGCAATAATGTTCAACAAGGAGAGGTAAAGATGAAGAAAATCCTGACCGCCGCCGCGATGGCGCTGTCCATGGCCGCCCTGCCGGCCTGGGCCGCCGATCCGGTCAAGCTGCAGCTGAAATGGGTGACCCAGGCCCAGTTCGCAGGCTATTACGTCGCCGCCGACAAGGGCTTCTACGAAGAAGAGGGGCTGGACGTCACGATCCTGCCCGGCGGGCCCGACATCGCGCCCGAACAGGTGATCGCCGGCGGCGGTGCCGACGTGATCGTGGACTGGATGCCGGCAGCCCTTGCCGCGCGCGAACGCGGTCTGGCGCTGGTCAACATCGCCCAGCCCTTCAAACGATCGGGCATGATGCTGACCTGCTGGAAGGATACCGGCATCTCCAAGCCCGAGGATCTGGCCAACCACACGCTGGGGGTCTGGTTCTTCGGCAACGAATATCCCTTCCTCAGCTGGATGAGCCAACTTGGCATCTCGACCGACGGCAAGTCCGAAAACGGCGTCGAAGTGCTGAAGCAGGGCTTCAACGTTGACCCGTTGCTGCAGCGCCAGGCCGACTGCATCTCGACCATGACCTACAACGAATACTGGCAGGTGATCGACGCGGGCGTGTCGCCGGATGACCTCATCACCTTCAAGTACGAAGACTACGGCGTGGCCACGCTGGAGGACGGGCTTTACGTGCTCGAGGAAAACCTCGAGGATCCCGCCTTCGTGGACAAGATGGTGCGGTTTGTCCGCGCCTCGATGAAGGGCTGGAAATGGGCCGAGGAAAACCCCGACGAGGCCGCGATGATCGTTCTGGACAACGACCAGACCGGCGCGCAGACCGAAAAGCACCAGAAGCGGATGATGGGCGAGATCGCCAAGCTGACCTCCGGATCGGACGGCACGCTTGACCCGGCCGATTACGAGCGCACGGTCAGGATCCTGCTGGCCGGCGGCTCGGATCCGGTGATCACGAAAGAGCCGCAAGGCGCCTGGACCCACGCGATCACCGACAAGGCTCTTAAATAGAATTCCGATCCCTCTTCGCGAAACGCGGCGTCCCCCGAAGCGGGGCCGCCGGCATGTTCGCGCCGGCGCCTCCGGATCGGGCCGAAACCGTTCTCTTCATCTTGCTGCAAATACTCCGGGGGTCCGGGGGCAGAGCCCCCGGCCGGTCGGATCGGCGAAGGCCGATCCGAAACCGCCGCCAGGCGGCCTGAAGCCAGGCGGTCTGAAGCCGGGCCCGCTGCAGCCGGGCGCGCGCCCATGGCGCTTCGCTCGGCCGCGCGCTTAGGCCGCGGTCGCCCCTTTGGCCTGGGGCTGCCGGTAGAGCGGAAAAATCACATGGAACTCGCTGCCTTCGCCCAGCGCGCTGGTCAGCCCGATCCGGCCGCCCATGTCCTTGACCAGCCGCTTGGCAATCGCCAGCCCCAACCCGCTGCCCTCTCTTTCCCGCTGGTCCGAGGCATCGACCTGCGAGAACGCCACGAACAGCTTCTCCTGTTGCTCCGGCGAAATTCCCCGGCCGTGATCACGCACGCCGATGCGGCATTCTTCGTCGTCGCAATCGACCGTGACCTCCACCGTCTCACCGGGGTTGGAAAACTTGGCCGCGTTGGACAGAAGGTTGTCCATGATCTGCAGAAACCGCCCCCGGTCCGCTTCGATCATCGCGCCGGCTGCCGGTGTGGCCTCCAGGACATAACGCACACCGAACCGCTGCGCGTAGGGGCGGTTCGCTTCGATCGCCCGCTCGACCATCTTCATCAGCTCCAGCGGTTCGGGGCTGTATTCGATCCGGCCGCTCTCGATCTTCTGCATGTCGAGGATGTCGTTCACCAGCCGCGTCAGGCGGTCGCAATTTTCATAGGCGATCTGGACAAGGCGGCGCAGCCGAGCGTCGGGCGTGCCCAGCTTGCCGCTCAGCACCAGCCCCAGCCCGCCCTTGATCGAGGTCAGAGGCGTTCTCAACTCGTGGCTGACCGTGCTCAGGAACGCCGATTTGGCCTGGCTGGCCTCTTCGGCGCGCAGGCGCGCGTTTTCGAGATCGGTGATATCCGTATGCAGCCCGACCGAAAACCCGTCCGGCATGCGCACGTCGGTCACCCGCAGCCGCCGTCCGTCCGAGA
This sequence comes from Jhaorihella thermophila, assembly GCF_900108275.1. GTDB lineage: Bacteria > Pseudomonadota > Alphaproteobacteria > Rhodobacterales > Rhodobacteraceae > Jhaorihella > Jhaorihella thermophila. The sequence goes on along the minus strand of NZ_FNVD01000007.1, from coordinate 48,951 downwards.
GATGGCGCAGGGTTTCCGAGAACGGCAGTCGCGTCTCGCGCAACCGCCGAGCCAGCCATTGTGCTTCTTTCCCCTCCGCGTCCGCGATGGAATTTCGCTCGAGAATGGCGCGGATGACGTCCTGTCGGGGCGTGCCCGCCCGCACCGCTCCGTCCGGCAGGTTGTAAAGTTCCCTGTATCGCCTGTTGCACTGGACCAGCCGGTTGTTGGCATCGAACATCACGAAGGCATCGTTCAGCGAGTTGATCGCCTTGATCAGGTGGCGTTGGGCCTCTTCCCGTTGCCGCGAAATGCGCTGGAACACGTAGATCAGCAGCAGCAGCATCCCGGTCAGAACCGAAGTCAGCGCCCAGATGCGCGATTCGTGGGATGACCGGGCCGGCCATCCTCCTACGGGAACGGCGGCGATTTCCCAGGTGGCAAAGGGCAGACGCAGGGCGACCGCTTCGGGGTTCTCTTGAAAAACAGCCGGATCGCCATGGGCCACCGCCTTCGGTTGGCCCGCCTGATCGAGCTTTCGCAGCGCAATGTGGTAGCCGTGCGTGATCGCGGCGATCTCCTCCGAGGTCATGATCTCGTCAAGACTGGCGACCACTGCGGTGCTGCCCCAGTAGCGCTGGCGTCCGGTTTCGGGATCCCGGATCAGGACCGGTGCGCGGTAGATCAATCCCTTGCCGCCCTGAACCAGTTTGTAGGGGCCCGACTGCGTCACGGTCCGGTTTCGGCGCGTCAGGTTCAGCCCCGGAAGTTGCGCATGGACATAGGTGACATCGGCGCCGACCGCCCTGGCGTTGCGCTCATAGGGGTAGACGCGCGTGATCACCGATCCTTTCAGCAGGGCGATATTGAGAATGCCGTCCCGCCTGCTGCCGGTGATGTCGCCGGCGACCTCTTCGAATGCCTTCTGCGAGATATCGGGTTCGCGGCGGACCACTGCCGCCACGGCGCGCACCGTCAGCGCGTGTTCGTTCATGACCGACGCCAGCTGCGCAACCAGATGTGAGGTAACCCGCTGCGCCTCGGTTCTGGCGTTGGCGCGGGCTTCCTCCAGTCGAAAAGCCTGCGCCCGCAGCCCTATGAAGATGGCCCCTCCGACGATCAATAGGACGAGGCAGACATAAACCGCGTTCCAGACCGCGCGCCTCGGATCGGGCCTGCCCGTCGCTGGCTGGCGGGGCGTGCGGGATTGCCGGTCCGTCATGTCCTGCTCCCGTTTCGGCCCCACGCCATCACCGAAGTTCCCAAAGCCCGCGGCGGCGTAAACGGGGCCGACCTCCGGGCTTGGCTCGGAGCATGGTGCGGGGGTGGCTGCTCGTGTCGGTGCAACTATCGGTCGCCTTTTTTGCAAAGACTAGCATGCCCCGAGACCCTGACAACACCGGACGTGACAACACGGTCGAAGGTCTTGCAGGCTTGCATCATCAGGGGCCGCTGCCTCCCGCCGCGCTCGGGGTTCGCCATAATTTCGTCAAAATTGTTGCTAAACTGGAAACAGAACAGAAAACAGCCATAAGCTGAAAGCGGGCGAGCAATGAGAATTCTTGCGGTCGATGACGATCCGATCATCCTCGAGATCCTCAAGGAAGTCCTGTCCACTGATGCGCACAGGCAGGTTTCGGTCGCGGAATCGGCGGAAGAAGCGCTGTCGATGCTCGCCGGGGCGGACGAGCAGTTCGATTGCTTCCTGCTGGATATCCAGATGCCCGGAATGGACGGGGTCGAACTGTGCGGTCGCATCCGTGCGATGCCGCAATATGCGCGCTCGCCGATCCTCATGCTGACGGCGATGTCCGAAAAGTCCTATATCGACCGCTCATTCGCGGCCGGCGCGTCGGACTACATCACCAAGCCGTTTGACATGGTCGAGTTCGAGGCGCGGATCCGCACCGCCGAGCAGATCGTCGAAGAGCGCCGCCGCGCCGCCGAGAGCAATCTCGCGCTGATGTCGCTGAAAAAGCAGGACGGGACCGAACAACAACGCCCGCCGCTTTCCGAACCGGTGACCGTGGCTGATGTCGACGGCATGATCGAACCTCTGGCGTTCGAGAACTACTTGCTGCAACTGGGGCGGGTGCAACAGTTCATGTCCGCCGTGATCGCGGTGAAGGTGGCCAATATCGCCGGCATCTATCAGGGCTGCTCGGGACGGAGCTTCCGATTCTTTCTCGAGGACATGTCCGACGCCCTGGCTGACAGCCTGCGGCGCTGGCCGTTCCTGATGTGCTGCTTTGGCAACGGAATTTTCCTGATTTCGGTCGACCGCCGCGTGGCCGAGGCGGTGCAAGAGGAACTCAGGACCAGCCTGCCCGCCGCGCTGAGTGAGATATCCCCGATGTTCGACGACGGAACGCCGATCCCGATCGACATTGCGGTCGGTTCGCCCAGCTATCCGGGGCTTTTCAAGGGCCGTTCGGTCGCGGCGATGATTCAGGTCGCCATCGATGATGCCGAACTCAAGGCCATGCACCGCCCGCGGCTGGCCACGAAAAAGCCGCTGGGGGGCGCGGTGCGCGCGCAAACGCAAGAAGAAAGACCCGACGCGACCGCCATCGCCTGGTGATGCCGGTCGATAAACTCTCAGAGTAGCCACTCATGCTCGGAGGAGGAGTGCGGATGAGTATTCAGGACGCCCTGAAAGGGATTCGCCGCCGTTATGCCGATCACCTGCACGATCACAGAGCGCAGTTGTCCAACCTCGTGCAAGATGCGCGGCAGGGACCTGACCCGGTGGCGGCGATCGAACAGATCAGGTTTCGCGCGCACAAGATTTCCGGCACGGCCGCCACATTGGGCTTTCAGTCGCTGGGGGAAACGGCCGCCTTGTGCGAGCAGCGCGCAAACGTCTGCCTCGAGGCGCAGGCGCATGTGGACCCCATGCTTGCGGTTGCCACGCAGCTGATCGGCCGGATCGATGAAGCCTTGGGCGACATCGGATGAGGCCGCGGCGGGGCAGGGCGGACATGCCCTGCCGGCCCGCGGTCAGGCGGCTTCCGCTTCGGCCCAGATCGCGCGGATCTGATCGCCCAGGGTCATCGGATCGAACGGCTTGGTGATCACCGCGATCGCGCCAGCATCAAGGAAGGACTGAATCTCGGCATTCTGCACCTTGGCTGTCATGAAGATGGCCGGCGTGTGCGCGAAGCCGTCGATCTTTCTGAGATCCTTGAGCAGTTCGGGACCGGTCTTCTTGGGCATCATCACGTCAAGGAGGAACAGATCGGGCTGGAATGCCGCGCATTTTTCGATCGCCTCGGTCCATGTCAGGCACGAGGCCACCTGAAAGCCGTGCAGTTGCTCCAGCGTGAGGCCGGCGATTTCGAGGATGTCCTTGTCATCCTCGACATGGAGGATCTTTGTCAGTGGCTTCATGGGATTATTCCTCTTTCTTCATTCAGTTTCGTGCGGTTTCGGCGGGGTTTGTCGGCGCGGCCCCGTCCGTCTTCGGCATCTTTCGGGCACTGGCGGTTCCGGCTGCGTGCGCGCCTTCGACGCGCCGGGCCGGGCGGAGCCCTTCACTACGTAGACTTGTTGCCCCAACGACCTTCCGGGTCAGATCGTCAACGGTTTCACCGTCCGAATAAAAGACGACGCGGTCGCCGCGCACCCGCTGATACTGCACCGCCTCGGCAATCCAGCTTTGCGCCGCCGGGCCGAGGTCGCGGTTCAGCACCAGGCAATCGATGGCGTCCGTGTCCGCCTGCTCGTCCAATTGCGCCAGAGAGCGCGCGACGCTGCATTTCAGGCCGGCCCGCTCCAGCGCGAACCAGATTTCCATCGCCCGCTCTGCATCGCGTTCGCAGATCAGAACGCAGGGGCCGTTGTCGCGGTCCTTGGGCGTTTCAGGCCGCTGCTCGGGCTGTTTGAGCGGCAGGCGGAAGTAAAACCGGGTGCCGCCGTCGCCGGGGCAGTCGAATCCGATCGTTCCGCCATGCGCCTCGACGATGGCCTTGGAGATGCTGAGCCCCAGCCCGGTGCCGCCCTTGCGGCGCACATCCGACGAATCCGCCTGCGTGAACCGGTTGAAGATGGTCGGGCGGGCCTCTTCGGGGATGCCGTCGCCGTGGTCGCGCACCGCCACCTCGGCTTCGGCGCCCTCGCAGGTCAGGGTGACTTCGACCGTCTTGTCCGCCCCCGAGAACTTGGCGGCATTGGACAGAAGATTCGAAACGACCTGCTGAATGCGCAGCTTGTCCGCCCTGCAGATCACCTGCGAACGCGGCGCCGCAAGCCGGAAGGTCACGCCGTGCTGGCGGGCATAGCCCTGATTCATCTCGACTGCTTCGCGCAGCGCGGAACCAAGGTCCAGATCGTCGAGCGCATAGGTCATTTCGCCGGCCTCGATCTTTTCCCAGTCGAGGATGTCGTTGATCAGCGCATGCAGCCGGTCGGCGTTCATGTAGGCAATGTCCAGCATCCGGGTCAGGCGGTCGGGATCCATCTTGTCGATGCCGGCCTTGATCAGTCCCAGAGAGCCCTTGATCGAGGTCAGCGGCGTGCGCAACTCGTGGCTGACCGTTGCCAGGAACTGCGACTTGGCGGTTTCGGCCTGCTTCTTTTCGGTGATGTCACGATAGATCGACAGGAAACGCGGCCGATCGTTTTCGGGCTTGATCAGGTGCAGATAGACCTCGAGGTTGCGGCCATCGCGGTCCCGGGTTTCAAAGACCATCGACCTTTCCGGCCCCCGGATCAGCGCCGCGCATTTTTCTTCGAGCCATTTCTGCTGCTTGTCGGTAATGTAGTCCCAGGTGTGGCGGCCGCGCCAGCCGTCCGCGCCCCAGCCGACGCGTTCCAGCGCGTTCCGGCTCATGTAGGTAAAGGCATAGCTGCCGGGCCAGAACATGTAGATCTCGTCCTCGATCAGGTCGAGAGAGACCCTCAGTTGTCTCAGCTCCGCCTCGGCCTGTGCCTGCTCGGTGCGGTCGCGCAGTATCGCGATAAAGCGCGGCTTGCGTCCCTTGGGCTGGACATAGCGGATGTCGTATTCCATCACGCGGACAGAGCCGTCCGGCAGGTCGATCTCGCGGCGAAAGATCTTCTGCTTGCTGTCGCCTTCGAGGATCGGTTTCAGCACCGCGTCGCATTCTTCGGGGCTGAGCCCGACCACCAGATCGCTGGGGGTCAACTGGCGAATATCCTCGTCGGCCAGGCCGAAATGCAGTTTCGCGGCCCGGTTGGCATAGAAGAACCGTTTGGTGTCCGGCCAGAACATGAAGATCTGGTCGCTGACCGTATCCAGCGTGTTGGACAGCTCGGTCACCAGGTTCCTGACATCGGTTTCGTCGGTGATGTCGTGCAGATTCGCCACGAAACGCGGTGCGATGCCGTGCGGGGCCAGATATTGGATGTGATAGCTCGTCTCGATCCGGCGCCCGTCGGGCATGATCCGCTCACATGCGAACGAAATCGGCGCGCCGTTCTCTTTGGCCAGCATCTGCAACAGCCGGCGCAGGCGGGCGGCATCTTCGTCGGACATGAAATCGAACAGCGTCCGTCCCGTCAGATCCGCATCGGACATTCCCGCAACCTTTTGCGCGGTGCCGTTTGCAAAGGTTATCCGGTAGCTGTCCGCCGCGAATATGAACACCTCGCCCGGTGTGCATTCCAGATATTGCCGCAGGTTCATTTCAGCCTGCGCGGCCTTCAGCGCCGTGACGTCGGTGCGAACCGAGACAAAGCCCCGGATCCTGCCCTTGGCGTCGAATCGCGGGGCGACCGTGGTCTGGACCCACCAGACGCCGCCATCCTTGCGGCGGTTGGCAAGCTCTCCGCTCCAGATTTCGCCGCGGCGAAGCGTGGCCCACATCTCTTCGTAGGTTTCGGGCGGGACAAGCTCGGTGCGCAGGATCGAATGGGACTGGCCGACGATCTCTTCGCGGGTAAAACCGCTGACCTCGACGAAGCGTTGATTGACATCGGTGATGATGCCGTTTGCGTCGCTCAGCGACACGATCGCATGCCGGTCCAGGGCCTCCCGGTAGACAAGGCGTTCGGAATCCGCGAGCCGCGCAAGCTCGGTCTGTTCATCCACGGCGATGGATCGTTTCCGAAGAAGAAACAATAGCAAGCCATATCCCGCCAGAATTCCAAGGGCGACAAGGGCGATCCAGCGGCTGTTCCGCCGAAGCACGTCGCCGAGCCGGGCCTCTTCAGGCAAGGAATAGGGCGGGGCCTTGAGTTCCTTCAGCAATTCATGCACCGGCCAGTAATCGGCGACGTTCTGCCAGCCCATATAGCTGCCCGCGATCGCCGCCGGGTGATCGGGCGTGATCGCGGTCAGCGCCGCCAGCAGCGGCGCCCGGAGCGAATCCGGCGCCTTCGGGCTCTCGGCAAAGGCCCACTCGGGATAGAGTTCGGTGGACAGGGCAAAGGGAAAACCGGGAACGGTTCGCGCGCCGATCACATGAACCTCGTTCAGATCGATCAGCCCCTGGTGGGCCATGCGTTCCAGCGTGCCGGTGCGCACCACGCCCGCGTCAACGCGGCCCGACAGGACGGCGCGCACGACGGTCTGCTGGTTCCCACCCGCAAACGAGATGCCGCCGTGGAAATCGTCTGGGTTCCGGCCGGCTCGCTGCAGGCTGGGCACGGCGACCAACCATCCGCCAAAGGCGCGGGGCGACACCGCCATGAGATCCTGCCCGGAAAGATCATCGATGCCCCGAATGTCCGTTCTGTCGGCACGGGTGAAGATGACCGATCCGAACCGGGTCACCGGGCGGCCCTGCCAGGCGTTGACAAGGGTCAGGCGTTCTTCGACGCCGTATTTTACGTCCATGACGGCAAAGGAGCCGGGATCGGTGATCACATAGTCGAATTCACCCTCTGCAGCGGCCTGTTCGATGGCCTCCGGGCTGTCATAGGTGCGCAGGCGGAAAGTCTTGTCCGGGAAATTCGCGTTCAGATATTTCACAGTGGGCTGCCAGCGCGCGATCGCCTGTTCCCGGCCCAGATGCGCACGAACCCCGATGGTGATTTCCGCCGGCTGCGGCGCGGCAAGCGTCTGTGCCCGCACGGCCGCTGCCCCGGCCATCAGCATGATCAGAGAGAGGGTCGCGGCGATCACAGCCGTGCCGGATCGTCGCGCCGGTGCCTTTCGGGCCGGCCTCTGGTTCGGAGAGAACACGCCGCGCCGGGCGCGGACGGTCTGCCGCCCAACGGGAAGCATCGAAAAATGCGTCTTCAGTGCTGTCCACATCGAACCTGCCCCTCATTCAGCCTGGCGCCTGCACCGGCCCACGCGAATCCGCTCTCTTCGGAGGTTCTCTTTCGCGCGTGATCCTTTCTAGAATACGAATTTGGCATGAATTGGGCGGCAAGCCGACCGTTTCGCTACCCGAATGGGGCAGCCGGTCCGGCCTGCCAAAGCCGGTTTGGCGGCGGCGGGTCCGCCCGCGCATCCGCAAGGGCGTTCCAGCGATGCGCGGCCGTCGCCTTCGAGAGATGGGACGCCCGCAAGAGGGCGATACCGCGCGCCCGGCCGACGGGCGGTCGGCTGCGGTCAAGTCATTGATTTCGGGCTTGGTTTCATGGTGCTGCCGGAGAGATTTGAACTCTCGACCTCTCCCTTACCAAGGGAGTGCTCTACCCCTGAGCTACGGCAGCCCCGTTCTGTGGGCGCGTCATTAGACGCAAACGCCGGGGCATGCAAGGGCAATCTGGACCCTTTTTTCGCCTTGGGATACACAGGGGCATGGCAGAGAAAAAATCTCCGCGAAATAACGCGAAAACCGGCCAGAGCCGCGACGAACGGCTGAAGGCCGCGCTCAAGGCGAATCTCGCCCGGCGCAAGGCGCAGGCGCGTGCGCGTGGTGCCGCGGGCAAGACAGGCAAGAGCGAGGATTAGGGCGAATGGATTCGATTCTGGTGACGGGCAACGGCCCTCTGAACGGGCAGATCCCGATCGCGGGGGCCAAGAATGCCTGCCTCACGCTGATGCCGGCGGCGATTCTCAGCGACGAACCGCTGACGCTGACCAACGCGCCGCGCCTGTCGGACATCCGCACCATGACGGCGCTGCTGGAATCGCTGGGCGCGGAGGTGCAAAGCCTTCAGGACGGCAAGGTGCTGGCCATGTCCGGCCACGACCTCAAGAACCTGACCGCGCATTACGACATCGTGCGAAAGATGCGCGCCTCGATCCTGGTGCTGGGGCCGATGCTGGCCCGCCACGGGCAGGCGGTGGTGTCGCTGCCCGGCGGCTGCGCGATCGGCGCGCGGCCGGTGGATCTGCACCTCAAGGCGCTCGAGGCGATGGGCGCGGAGATGGAGTTGCGCGACGGCTATGTGCATGCGCGCGCGTTGGGCGGGCTGAAGGGCGGGCAGGTGGAATTCCCCTTCGTTTCGGTCGGCGCGACGGAAAACGCGCTGATGGCGGCGACGCTGGCGCGCGGCACGACCGTGCTGAAGAACGCCGCGCGCGAACCCGAGATCGTCGATCTGGCCGAATGCCTGGTCAAGATGGGCGCGCGCATCGACGGGGCGGGAACCTCGACCATCACCATCGAAGGGGTGGACCGTCTGCACGGGGCAACGCATCCGGTGGTGACCGACCGGATCGAGCTGGGCACCTACATGCTGGCCCCCGCGATCTGCGGCGGCGAGGTGGAACTGCTGGGCGGGCGCATCGACCTGGTCCGTGCCTTCGTCGAAAAGCTCGACGCCGCCGGGATCGACGTGACCGAGACCGAGGCCGGGCTGAAGGTCAAGCGCCGCGGCGACCGGGTCAAGGCGGTGGACGTGGTCACCGAACCCTTTCCCGGCTTTCCCACCGATCTGCAGGCGCAGATGATGGCGCTGCTGTGCACCGCCGACGGGGTCAGCGTGCTGGAGGAGCGGATCTTCGAGAACCGCTTCATGCACGCCCCGGAGCTGATGCGGATGGGCGCCAGGATCGACGTCCACGGCGGCACCGCCACCGTGACCGGGGTTGAGCGGCTGAAGGGCGCGCCCGTCATGGCCACCGACCTGCGCGCCAGCGTTTCGCTGATCCTTGCCGGACTGGCAGCCGAAGGCGAAACGCTGGTGAACCGGGTCTATCACCTCGACCGGGGTTATGAGCATGTGGTGCGCAAGCTGGAAGGCGTCGGCGCCAGGATCGAACGGATCAAGGGACAATGACACGCGACGCGACATTCGAAGAAGGCCGTGAAGCGCCGCTTTATCTTGGCGCACTGGATGAAGATGATCTGAAGGTCATCGCCGCGCTGGTCCAGGACTCGGTGTTTCCGGTCACCGAAATCTCATGGCAGCCGAAACGCCGCCGGTTCGCGGTGCTACTGAACCGCTTTCGCTGGGAAGACGAAGACGCCGCGCGCCGCAGGGGCCGAGATTTCGAGCGGGTGCGGTCGCTGCTGGTGGTGGACAATGTGCTGAAGGTTGCCAGTCAGGGCGTGGATCCGCGCGACAAGGATCTGGTTCTGTCGCTGCTCGATATCGCCTTTCTGCCCGAGGATGACGGCGCGGGCGTGGTCCTGCTGACGCTGGCGGGTGACGGCGCGATCCGGCTGGATGTCGAGGCGCTGGAGGTCACGCTCAAGGACGTGACGCGCCCTTATCGCGCGCCTTCGGGACGTGCACCGCAGCATCCCCTGTAGGCGCGCGCCCGGCAGGCGGCTATCTAGCGGGTCAGATGCCGCGCCGCCTCTTTCCGCGCAAAGGCTTTCAGTCCCGCCCCGTGCGCCTGAAGAAAGGCGCGTGCCCGCGCGGGGTCGTGGCGCGACAGATCCCGCACCCACCAGGCGATTGCTTTCTGGATGAACCAGTCGCGGTCGGGGACATAGGCCGCCGCCCACCCCAGGATGCGGTCGCGCGCGGCAATGTCCTGCGGTTTGGGGTGGGGCATCCTGGCCCAGGGCAGAGTCGCCACCAGCGCCGCGCGCCGGGTCCACATGTGATCCGAACGGGTCCAGCCTTCGACCGCGTTCAACCGCTCCGGATCGGCCGCCAGCCGTCGCTGGATCGCGGCGCAGGCGTGATCGGCGATGGCCCAGCTGTCGAAATCCGGCAACCAGGATTGCAGCAGATCCCACACCGCGCCGTCGGGGCGGATGCGCGCCTGCGTCAGCATCTTGGCCGCGGCAATGCGCGCCTCGAAGATGTCCGTGCGCCACAGGCCGTCCGCGACGCGCACCCGGTCCGCCAGATCCAGCGACCGCCGCCATTGCGTGGCCAGCTCGTTCAGCACCGGGTTCGGCACGCCCAGATAGGTGCGCGGCACCTTGTGATAGGCGGCCTGTCCCTCGGCGCGGTCGGGGTCGGCATGGGCGCGGATCTGATCCAGATACTCTGTCGGCATGGGGCGGGCGCGCTCCTGTTCTGCATGAAGCCCGTCTTCTACCGCATCCGGCGCCCCGGTAAAGAGCGCGGGGCAGGCACCGGCGCGGCTTGTGCCGCCGGGCGGTGCGGTTTACACCACGGCAAACCGTGAACCACTGAGGGACAGCATGAGTATCGCATTCGTATTCCCGGGGCAGGGGGCACAGACCATCGGCATGGGCCGTGCGCTGGCCGAGGCCTACCCGCAGGCAAAGGCCGTCTTCGACGAGGTGGACGAGGCGCTGGGGGAAAGCCTCAGCAATCTGATCTGGGACGGCGATATCGAGACGCTGACGCTCACGCAGAACGCCCAGCCCGCGCTGATGGCGACCTCGATGGCGGCGATGCGGGCGCTGGAAGCCGAAGGTGTCCCGGTGACCACGGCCGCCTTCGTGGCGGGCCATTCGCTGGGCGAATATTCCGCGCTGGCCGCGGCGGGCGCGCTGAGCGTGTCCGATACCGCGCGGCTGTTGCGCACGCGCGGCCGGGCGATGCAAAGCGCCGTGCCGGTGGGAGAGGGCGCGATGGCCGCGATCCTGGGGCTGGATTTCGATACCGTCACCGCCGTGGCCGCCGAGGCCGCCCAGGGCGAGGTCTGCCAGGCCGCCAATGACAACGACCCCGCGCAGGTTGTGGTGTCAGGGCACAAGGCTGCGGTGGAACGTGCCGTGGACATCGCCAAGGAAAAGGGCGCCAAGCGCGCCGTGATGCTGCCGGTCAGCGCGCCGTTCCACTGCGCCCTGATGGAGCCCGCCGCGAAGGTCATGCAAGAGGCGCTTGCCGGGGTCGAGATCAAGGCTCCCGCCGTGCCGCTGATCGCCAATGTCCGCGCCGCCCCCGTGTCCGACCCCGACGAGATCCGGGCGCTGCTGGTCGAGCAGGTGACCGGTTCGGTGCGCTGGCGCGAAAGCGTTCTGGCGATGGCCGCCGCCGGTGTCTCCGAGGCCTGGGAGATAGGCGCCGGCAAGGCGCTATCGGGCATGATCCGGCGGATCGACCGCGTGATCGCCTGCCGCGCCGTGGGCACGCCCGACGAGGTCAGGGCCGCGGCCGCGTCGCTGAACGGCTGACCGGACCGGTTCATTGCAAATCACATGCGCCGCGTGGCGGCGCCGATCGGGAGAAAGGGAACGATGTTCGATCTGACGGGGAAAAACGCGCTGATCACCGGCGCATCGGGCGGTATTGGCGGGGCGATTGCGCGCGCGCTGCATGGGGCAGGGGCGACCGTGGGGCTTTCGGGCACGCGGGTCGAGCCGCTGCAGGCGCTGGCCGCCGAACTGGGCGAGCGCGCCCATGTCCTGCCCTGCAACCTGGGCGATGCCGAAGCCGTGGCGGCCCTGCCGAAACAGGCCGCCGACGCGATGGGCGGGGTGGACATTCTGGTGAACAATGCGGGCATCACCCGCGACAATCTGGTTCTGCGCATGTCGGACGAAGAGTGGCAGAACGTGCTGGACGTGAACCTCACCGCCACGTTCAAGCTGTGCAAGGGCGTGCTGCGCGGCATGATGAAGGCGCGCTGGGGCCGGATCGTGAACATCTCGTCGGTGGTGGGCGCCACGGGCAATCCGGGTCAGGCGAATTATGCCGCCTCCAAGGCCGGCATGGTGGGCATGTCGAAATCGCTGGCCGCCGAGGTGGCGAGCCGGGGAGTCACTGTGAACGCGGTGGCGCCGGGCTTCATCCGCACGGCGATGACCGACGCGCTGACCGACGACCAGAAGGACAAGATCAACGCCCAGATCCCGGCCGGCCGGATGGGCACGCCCGATGAGATCGCCGCCGCCGTGCTGTATCTGGCCAGCCCCGAGGCCGCCTATGTGACCGGGGCCACGCTGCATGTGAACGGCGGCATGGCGATGATCTGAGCCGCAATCCGCGTGCCGGCGGGAAAGCGTTTGCCTCCGTCGCCGTGTATGCTATAGGCGGCGCAGAGCGAATTGGCGCGGCCGCGGGGTCGCGCCTTGTCAAACCCGGGGTCGCCCGGGGCGGAACAGCCCGGCATCGGGCATCATCATGGCCCCCTGCGGGCCGGGCAGAAGCGGGCCAGGCGCCCCGAATTACGAGGAAGAGACATGAGCGACATTGCAGATCGCGTGAAAAAGATCGTTGTGGAACATCTGGGCGTGGAAGAGGACAAGGTGACCGAGAGCGCCTCGTTCATCGACGACCTGGGCGCGGACAGCCTCGATACGGTCGAGCTGGTCATGGCCTTCGAGGAAGAGTTCGGCATCGAGATTCCGGACGATGCGGCCGAAACCATCCAGACCTTTGGCGACGCCGTGAAGTTCATCACCGAAGCGTCGTAATCGGCGAACCACGGTTTTTTTCGGAAAGGCGCTTCCCGCGGGGAGGCGCCTTTATTGCATGTCTTTCGTGGCTTGCCGAGCCGCGCCCTTGCCCCGGTCGCCGATCTGCCCCGGGCGCCGGCTTATCCGGCACGCCGGCGCAAGACGGATGCAAAACGGCCCGTTCCGTGATTTCCGCCTCCTCCGCGTTATACTCCATTGCATGAGCGCGACAGCAGGGAGGCGAACATGATCATCTACCCCACGATCGAGTTGCAGAAGGGCCGGTGCGTGTCGTTGCGCCGCGGCCGTCTGGACGAACCGATGATCTGGCACGTGGATCCGGTGGCAACGGCGCGCGGCTTTGCCGAGGCCGGCGCCGAGTGGATGCACCTGACCGATTTCGACGCCGTCGAGGGCAGCGAAGCCAACGAGGAATTGGTCGAGGACATCATCCGCAAGGCCGAAATCCCGGTGCAACTGGGGGGCGGGATGCGAAGCCGCGACCGGATCGAGCGCTGGATCGACCGCGGGGCGGGGCGCATCGTGGTCGGCACGCTGGCGGCGCTCGAGCCGCATCTTGTGCGGGAGCTGGCCGAACATCACCCCGATCAGATCGTGCTGGCGGTGGACGTCTGGCGCGGGCAGGTGATGACCGAGGGCTGGCGCCAGACCGGGGCGTTGTCACCCGCTGCCTACATCGAGGCCTTCGGGGATACCCCCTTTGCCGGCATCATCGTCACCGATATCGACGCCGACGTGGATGAAGTGGATGGCTCACTGGGCCTGATTTCGGCGTTGGCCGAAATTGCTCGGGTGCCGGTGATCGCCAGTGGCGTGGTGCGCACGCTTGATGACATCTCCCGGTTGAAATACATCCCCAACATTGCCGGGGCGATCGTCGGGAGGGCCTTGTTTCAAAAGACGTTCAGCCTGTCCGAGGCGCTCCGCGCCGCCCGGGCCGAGGCCGAGCCGGTTGCCGATTTCTTGTGAAAAGGGGTACCGGTCACCGGTCAGGGATCGGGTCATGAAATCCTCAGGGATCGGGCGCGCTGCGCGCGTCGCGCGTCGCGATTTTCGCGCAGCAGCGCCAGAAGATCGCTGCGCGGCAGGGCGCTTTGAAACACGGCCCCGAAATAGAGGGTGTTGGACCAGACCACCCGCGCGCTTTTGCGGTGGCCGGAAAACAGAATATCCACGGACCGTTCGTCCGGCGAAAGCGGTCGGCCGATGAAAACCTTGGCCCCCATTTGCGAGATGTCCACCAATGTGCCGTTCACGAATCGGCCCGGACCGGTTCCGGGGAGCAGCACCGCGCATTCGATATGGCAGTAAAATCTTCGCCATCGTCGTTTTCTGACCGCTGTCCACTGATGGTAAATGCGGCCTCCGAAAATGGTGACCGGAACCAGGAGCAGGCCCAACACCACAAGCCAAAGGGGCGGTTCCGGGAACGCCCAGGCCTCCATCTGGCCGCGCGGGCGCGGCCGGTCGGCCGATGCCGTTGGCGAGCCGGCGCGGACCGCAGCCGGGGGAGACGCCGGAGCCGGGGCTCTTTCCGCAGGCAACGCCGGTCTTTCGGCCACCGATTCGGCACGAAAGGCCGGATCGACGTCGCATCGCAGCGAGTCCAGCAAGGCCCCGATCGCTTTCGCATGCAGGCGGATGCGGTCCGCGAGCCCAGGCGGCAGCGCGTTTTCGGCCGGGTTTTCCCGGCCGTCGGCGATGGCCTCATTCAGGTCGCGCAGGAACGCGGTGATCTTGGGGGCCTGATCGCTCAGCCCGGCCGCCGCCAGCCTGTCGTCGAGCTGGTCGATGGGAATCCCCTCGCGCAAGTCCGAGACAGCCGCCCCGTTGGCAGAGCCGTCAGAGGCGCTGCCGGTCACCACGAGGCTCGCATGATAAAGGCGCACCAGCCAGTCAAGGGACTGGCAGTCATGTTCGGCAAGACCCGTGACGGGTGTGACCGCAAGGACTGCGATGAATGTCAGATCTCGAATCACGGGCTGGATCCCTGAAGTGTCAGGGTGAGTTTTCGGATCCGGACCTAAGACTTGATTAAGCGCGCGCGGTTTTCCCGGTGCAGGCTGGCGCGTTTGGCGGCGGGCCGCGCGGCAAGGCGGCCCGTGCGCGATGCCCTTGCCCCCGCCGCCCCGGGCAGGTTAAGAGCGTGCGACGAATTTCAGGGCAAGAGGGCACTTCATGCGCAGAGTTGTCGTAACCGGGCTCGGGATGGTCACGCCGCTGGCCTGTGGAGTCGAGGAAACCTGGACGCGGCTGCTGGCCGGGCAGTCGGGGGCGGACACGATCAAGCGTTTCGACGCGAGCGAGGCGGGGCTGGCCACCACCTATGCCTGCGAAGTGCCGCGGGGCGATGGCAGCGACGGCAGCTTCAACCCCGACGACTGGGTCGAGCGCAAGGAACAACGCAAGATCGACGACTTCATCCTGTATGGCATCGCCGCCGCCGACATGGCCGTGCGGGACGCCGGCTGGACGCCCGAGGACGAGGCCGACCGGCTGCGCACGGGCGTGATGATCGGCTCGGGGATCGGTGGACTCAACTCGATCGCCGAAACGGCGGTGATGATCAAGGAACGCGGGCCCCGGCGCGTTTCGCCCTTCTTCATTCCCGGCGCGCTCATCAACCTGATTTCGGGGCAGGTCAGCATCCGTTACGGGTTCAAGGGGCCGAACCATTCGGTGGTGACCGCCTGTGCCACCGGCGCCCACGCCATCGGGGACGCGGCGCGGCTGATCCAGCATGGCGATGCGGACGTGATGGTGGCCGGCGGCGCCGAGGCCGCGATCTGCGAGGTCGGCATTGCAGGCTTCAACGCCTGCAAGGCGCTGAGCACCAGGTTCGGCGACAATCCGAAGGTGGCCAGCCGCCCCTATGACGCCGACCGCGACGGCTTTGTCATGGGCGAAGGCGCGGGTGTCGTCGTGCTGGAGGAATATGAGCACGCCAAGGCGCGCGGCGCCAAGATCTATGCCGAGGTTCTGGGCTATGGTCTGTCGGGCGATGCCTATCACATCACCGCGCCCAGCGAAGACGGCGAAGGCGGCGAGCGGGCGATGCGCGCCGCCGTGGCCGATGCCGGGATCGAGCCGGGACAGATCGACTATGTCAACGCGCACGGCACCTCGACCATGGCCGACACGATCGAACTGGCCGCGGTCGAACGCCTTCTGGGCGACGCGGCGGCCAAAGCCACCATGTCCTCGACCAAGTCGATGGTGGGGCACCTTCTGGGGGCCGCCGGCGCGGTGGAGGCGATCTTTTCCACCCTTGCCATTCGCGATCAGGTCGCCCCGCCGACGATCAATCTGGACAACCCCGCCGTCGAGTCGCCGATCGATCTGGCGCCGAACGCCAAGCGCGAGCGCGAGATCAACGTGGCCCTGTCGAATTCCTTCGGCTTCGGCGGAACCAATGCAAGCCTGATCTTCGGGAAAGTTCGCTGATGTGGCGGGCGCTTGCGTCCAATTTCATCACGATCCTGGCGGTGGGGCTGTTCCTGCTGGCGGGCGTGATCCTGTGGGGTAAGTCGCAATACACCGCCCGGGGGCCGCTGGAGGCCCCGATCTGCCTGCGGGTCGAGCGGGGGTCCAATCTGACCCGCGTCAGCCGCGAGCTTGAGGAACAGGGCGCGATCCGCAACGGCGCGATCTTTCGCATCGGCGCGAACTATTCGGACAAGGCCGACGATCTGAAGGCGGGCAGCTTTCTGATCCCCGAAGGCGCGTCCATGCGGGAGATCGTCGATACCATCACCCGTGGCGGGGCCAGCACCTGCGGCACCGAAATCGTCTATCGCATCGGCATCGCGCGAACCGAGGTTCAGGTGCGCGAAATGGACCCCGCCAGCCAGGCCTATGTGGAAAGGGCCGCCTTCGATCCCGGTGACGGGCAGGCGCCCGACATCTATCAGGCGAAACGGTCCGAGCCCGACACGCGCTTTCGCATCGCGATGGCCGAGGGGGTGACGACCTGGCAGGTGATCGAGGCGGTCAAGGCCATCGACGTGCTGACGGGTGAGGTCGGCGCGCCGCCGCCCGAAGGGATGCTGGCGCCCGACAGCTACGAGATCCGCCCCGGCATGACGCGCGAGGCGCTTCTGGCCGAGATGCAGAAAAGGCAGGCCGCGCGGCTGGCCGAGGCCTGGGAGAACCGTCAGACGGGGCTGCCGCTGGAAAGCCCCGAGGAACTGCTGATCCTGGCCTCGATCGTGGAGAAGGAGACCGGCGTGCCAGAAGAGCGCGCGCAGGTGGCCAGCGTCTTCGTCAACCGTCTGCGCAAGGGCATGCGCCTGCAGACCGATCCCACGGTGATCTACGGCCTCACCAAGGGCAAGGGGAGCCTCGGGCGCGGGCTGCGGCAGAGCGAGCTTCGCAAGGTAACGCCCTGGAATACCTATGTGATCGAGGGTCTGCCGCCGACCCCCATCGCCAATCCGGGCAAGGAGAGCCTCGAGGCCGCGGCGAACCCGGCGGATACGGACTATCTGTTCTTCGTGGCGGACGGGACCGGCGGACACGCCTTTGCCGCAACGCTTGACGAACACAACCGCAACGTCGCCGCCTGGCGCAAGATCGAAGCCGAAAGGAAGGCTTCGGACAACTGATCCGACACCCGCCGCGAGCGCCGCGGAACCGGGCCATCCGGGGAACGCGGTATCGCGGTCAGGCCGCGGTCAGTCGGGCCATGTCCAGATCGACAGCAGGTTTTGCAGTTGCGCGATCCTTTGTGCAGGCATGGCACCGGCAAGGGTCGTGGCCGGGTCGCCGACATGGTGGACCGCATCGACCCCTTCCAGCGGCAGCGGGGCGTTCAGCAACGAATCGCTTTGTACGACCAGCGCCAGCGCCTCGACATCCCGCCGCAGGATCAGCGCGGCGGCGCGGCCGGGCAGACCATCTACTGCCACCGGGATGTCCTCTCCGTCGGGGCCCAGCGTCACCGTGTCGCCGGTCAGGAACGCGGCCGTGCCGCCTGCTTTGAGCGTGGCGACCCAGGTCCGCGCGGCCTCCATTGCCCGTTCATCGCCAACGAAAACCTCGACCGGGATCCGCCCCGTTCCCTCCATCAGCCGCGAAACGTATTCGCCAAGCCGGCTGCGCGAGATGTCCCCGCCTCCCAGCAGGGGGGAAAAGTTCACCTCGTTGATCACCGCGCCGGTTTCGGTCCACGACGCCGAGATGTCGTCGGTGATGATGTCGATCCCGGCGACCTCCAGCTGGCACAGCCGCGCGGCCTGCAGCGCGACACGCAGGTTCTCGGGGTGGACGCAGTCCGTCACGTCCTCGTCCACGCCGCCCCACCGGGTGCTTTCGATCCGCCGGAGCGGCACGAAACGGCCCGCCTCGGGCACCGACTCTTCGGTCAGGCCGTTGGCGGCAAGCGCCCTGCGTGCCAGATCGTCGATGGGCCGGATCTTGCTGCGCTCCCACGGCAGCAGTTGCCGGTCCGCCCTGACCGCCGCGGCGACCAGTTGCGCCACGGTGGACGTGCCGTCGCCGTAAACGCCGATCGGCAGCCGCTTGACGGCATAGAGCAGTTGCCCGAAGGCGACGAACAGTCGGTGGCAGACGCCGCTGACCTGCCGTTCGACCAGAACCTGTTTGCCGGGCGAAAGCTCCAGCGCGGCCGATACCGCCGCGTCGATACGATCGGGGGTCACGTCCACCTCGACGCCTTCGCCGCGTTCCAGGTCGGCGGGCTTGACGACCACCGGCCATCCCAACTGCTCGGCCGCCGCTCGCGCCCCGGCCGTGTCGGCGACCACATGGTGAACCGGGGCGGGCAGACCCGCCTGGCGCAGCAGGGCCGTGGTGACGCGCTTGTTGGTGGTCAGTCGCACGGCAAGCGCGGGATCCGATGCGGTGCTGCTGCGGTTGATGATCTTCGCCTGTGCGCCCCAGCCGAGTTGATGGACATCCATGCCCAGATGGCGGAACGGGATGCCCTTCTGCCGCGCCGCATGCAGCACCGCCACCGAGGAGGTGTTGGTGCGGTTGCCCCGGGACAGGCGCGGCAGCGACTGGCGCCGGATCCGGTCCAACAGCCATTCGCGGTTTTCCTCGGTCGGCGGGCGCGCCGCCATCGCGCCGGCGCAGGATGTTGCTTCGCGCAGGGCCTGATCGATGGTGCCGGGAAAGAGGTTTTCCAGTCCGGGCAGCAGGACGAGGGTCTTCATGATCCCCTCGTCGTCGGGGTTCGGGCTGCACGCGATCAGGTGAAAGTGATCGAAACAGGGAAAGGCCGCCAGCAGCAGAATGTCGCGCGCAATGTCCAGAACATGCTGTATCCACGCCGCCTTGTCGGCGATGTCGGGCGGAAAGGTCAAAAGGTCCGCGCGCGGCGGGCAGGGAAAGGCCCGGCTTTCCAAGTGGGGCCGCCACTGCGTCAGCCGTTCGAGCCGGGGGGAGGCGGGTGGCTTGAACTTCAACGCCGCGACTCCGCGTCGCTTGTTGTCCGTGACCCTGGCCAGAATCGACACGAAATCGTCGGCGGTCGGCTGCGCTGGGGCGGTCCCGATTGCCAGCTTGTCCCGCAAGAGCCGGTCGAGTTCGCCCCGGATCACCTTGCCTTGCGGGTTGCGCGGCAGGGCATCGAGGATCAGGACGTGGCGCGGATACCGCACGCCCAGCCGCTCGCGCGCAAAGTCCCGCAGTTCCTGCTCGGTCGCGGTATGCCCGTCGGCAAGGACCACGGCGCAGACGGGAATGTCCTGACGAACGCGATGAGGCAGCGAGAACGCCGCCGCCTCGCGCACGGCGGGGTGTTCCTCCAGCGCGCCTTCGATCTCGACGGGGTATATGTTCAGTCCGTCGAGAATCATCATGTGGTCAGACCGGCCGCAATGGATCACCTGTCCGTCCTCTGACCAGGTGGCGAGGTCGCGCGGATAAAACCAGCCGTCGCGGAACCTGTCGGGCGAGGCGTTGCCGACATAGGCCTCGATCTGCCCCGGGCTTTGCACCCGGACCTGCCCGATCTGCCCCGGGGCGACCGGCGCGTCGTCGTCGACGACGATCTCCACTCTGTTGCCGGGGGCGGGCCGGCCGACCACGCCCCTGGCCGCGCGCAGGTCGTCGGGAAAGGCAAAGGTCACCGTGCCGGTTTCGTTGGTGCCGTAATTGATGTGAAGGTTGGCCTTCAGGTCGTCCCTGAGCCGGCGGCGCAGATCTTCGGTGACGGTCGAGGCGCCGATCGACACCATCTCGATCGCTGACAGATCGAAACCGGGGCGTCTGGCCGCACTGCGCAGGATCAGTTCGGCGTGCAGGACCGACAGGTGCAGGAAATCGGGACGCGCCCCTTCGATCGCCTCGGCGATGTCGGTTTTCTGGTCCCACGCGACGCAGGTCGCGCCGGCGGACAGGCTGCCCAGCATCCGGTCGATCGGCGTGGCAAAATACAGCGGCGATACCAGCATGAAGCGCCGGCCGGGACCAACCGGGAACAGGCTGGCAAGGGTCTGGTTCCGCGCCCGCAGCATGCGGTGGGTCAGCGGCATCAGGTGCGGTTTTCCGGTCGAACCCGAACCGGCGATGATCTGGCCGAACCCGTCGGGGTATTCGCAGAACAGTTCGTCGGCCGGGGTTCCGTTCTGGGTGCTTGCCGCATCGAACCCGAAGGACGGCACCGTGGCGCTGACGAAACGGCGGTCGTCGGTGAAGAGAAAGCCCGCGTCGGCTGCGGCAATCAGGTCTTCTCTTTCGCGGGCGGCAAGGTTCGGCGACAGCACGATAGGGGTCGCGCCCATGCGCATCGCCCCGAGCAGCGCGCAGGCCAGCAGAACCTGGTCCCGAAAGACGAGCGCGACCACCATCCCCGCGCGGGCGCCCTGGCGGTGCAGGTGACGGGCGGCGCCCCACACGGCGGAATCGAGGTCGGAAAAACCGACTTCGCGGTTCCCGACGATCAGGGCCGGACAGGCCGGATCGGCCTTTCCTGCGTCGAAGATATCGCAGGTGACATTTCGTTCCTTGGCGGACATGCTTCACCCCCCGCTTCGCGTCATGACCGCGCCAACGCGTCTGGGGACGTTGCGGCAGGCCAATGCATTTTCATTTGCGACCATTGTTAATCAAACCTCAAAGCGAGAATGGCGCGACAAATCGGCCGGGGCAACGATCTTGCCGGCCCAGGCGGAACAGGGCGCGCATCCAACCCGGCCGGCAGCCGTCGCCCGCCCGTGGAACGACGCCGCCAATGAAACGACGCAACTGGTCCGGGCTGATCGGCGGCCTTGTCCCCCATGAAACCCGGCGCCGAGCGATTTGGCGGCCCGAGCGAACGAAATCCGAGGGAAAGCACGAGGTCAGCGCCGGAAACGGGACAAGGCCCGCGATCGGGAAGCACCTGCGATCGAACCGAACCACTCGTGAGGCGCGCCGGCCCA
Source organism: Jhaorihella thermophila (assembly GCF_900108275.1). Taxonomy (GTDB): domain Bacteria; phylum Pseudomonadota; class Alphaproteobacteria; order Rhodobacterales; family Rhodobacteraceae; genus Jhaorihella; species Jhaorihella thermophila. The sequence goes on along the minus strand of NZ_FNVD01000007.1, from coordinate 27,932 downwards.
CGGGTTCGGCCCCAGGCCCAGAAACATGGTGCCCCGGCGATCGTCAGACCTCTGGCGCAGGCTGTGGTCAGGTCTCTTCTCCAAAGCATCGTCGCAGCTCATGCGAACCGGCGTGAGTTGCAGGAACCGGCGTTGAACCGCGCCGGGTCTGCCGGAGGCTGGTCGGTTCAAGTTGCGCGGCCATGGTCTGGGTTTCCATACCCCAGGCATGTTCACTTGACCTTCTTGCTTGACGATAACCATGGCCGACTCGATGGGCCGGCGGCCCTGGTTTCGGCAGGCCGGAGTTTCGGTGATGACTTTCACGGCAAATTGCCCCGTTTCAGCGACCGGGCAAGCAAGGTCGGTTTATTTGGCCGGTTCTTATCCCGCGCCTCCTTGAGAATCTCCACTTCAAGGCTGTTGCCCCCGAGTTGGCATTCAAGTTCCCGAATGCGGGATTTCATCTCCCGGTCGGTCTTGTTGCCGGTCACGCCGTCATCCCCCGTCTCGGCGATACTGCCCGCTCCAGCATCAGTTCGTGCCAGCTATACGGAAGATCGGGCGCCACAGCATTTCGGCGGGCATCATCGGAAATGCTCTTGCGGCCATACGGGGCCCCCACCACGATCCGAAGCTTCTCGGATGCGGCCCAACGCCGACGGCGGCCACCATCGGTGATGATTTCTATCCCGGACACAAGCACATGCCCAAGGTCGGCCTTGAGCCTTCTTGGGCAGGCCAAGGTGTCCGGTCATCATGGGGGACAATTCAAAGGTCAAGCGCCCACAGAGAAGGTGGGGTCAGGGCAACGCCTACGACAAACCGCACACGAGCAATCATAATCCTGTGCGATCAGGGGCGGTCCCTTGCTCCGGAAACGTCCTTTGCTCCAGATTGAATCCGGGGAGCAAGGGGATGACCGCAAGACGCGATACCGCATTCGACAGGGCGTTGGACTGGATCGGCGGGAAACTCGCTGCCCGCCTGCAAGAAGAATCCTCCGGCTACCGGCCGTTCACGCCCTCTGATTTCGACACATTGTGCCGTACGCTGCGCCCCGGTGACGTTGTCCTGGTGGAGGGGAACCAGCGTCTGGCAAATGCGATCAAGTATCTCACGCAATCGACCTGGTCGCATGCGGCCTTCTACGTGGGGGACGTGCTGAGCGCCCCGGCGGATGGCTCCGAACGTCCCCGACTCGTCGAGGTCAACCTCGGCGACGGCTGCATCGCGGTGCCCCTGTCGAAATACGCCACCTACAACACGAGGATCTGCCGGCCCGTCGGCCTGACCCCTGACGATCGGGACCGGATCGTCCGGTTCATGGTGGACAAGATCGGCCTGCGCTACGACATGCGCAACATCTTCGATCTGCTGCGCTATTTCTTTCCCACGCCGCCGGTCCCGGTCCGCTGGCGGCGGCGGATGCTGGCCGTTGGCTCCGGCGATCCGACCCGCGCGATCTGTTCCTCGCTGATCGCGCAGGCCTTTCAGTCCATAGGCTACCCGATCCTGCCCGACATCACCAAAGAGTGCGATGAATACGTCCAGCGCGAGATTTATCACATCCGCCATCACTCGCTCTTCGCGCCTCGTGATTTCGACCTGTCTCCGTTCTTCGCCATCGTCAAGCCGACCCTTGCCGACGGGTTCGACTACCGACGCCTGCAATGGGCCCATGATCGCAAAACGCCGGCCCGATAGCACTGGCGGCCGGCATCGCCCGCTGCTTCTTTTTTCTGGTCCGAAATACCCCCGCCGGAGGCAGCGCGGCGCAGCCGCGCTTCCCTGCGCGCCTTCGCGACTGGGCGAAGCGCTTGCGGCCCGGCGATCCGGGCGGTAAATGCCCCCTGACGCGATAAGAGGGTTTTTCCCATGTCGATTGACGAAAACACCGCCGCCAAGGTGGCCAAGCTGGCCCGCATCAAGGTCGAAGGTGACGCGCTGCCCGCACTGGCCGCGGAATTCAGCGCGATCCTGGATTTCATCGAACAGCTCGAGGAAGTCGATGTGGAAGGGGTCGAGCCGATGACCTCGGTCACCCCCATGCGGCTCAAGCGGCGCAAGGACGTCGTGACCGACGGCAACATGCAGGACAAGATCCTGTCCAACGCACCGGATGCGCGCGAAGGCTTCTTTGCCGTCCCGAAAGTGGTGGAATGACACGATGAGCGAGTTGAACAAGCTTGGGCTGGCCGAAGCCCGCGACCTGCTGCGCAAGGGCGAAGTGACCTCGGTCGAGCTGACCGAGGCATGCCTCAAGGCGATCGACGAGGCCGACGCTCTCAACGCCTTCGTCCACAAGACGCCCGAGATCGCGCTGGATCGCGCCCGCGCGGCGGACGAGCGGATCAGGGCAGGCGATGCGCCATCCATGTGCGGCCTTCCGATCGGGATCAAGGATCTTTTCTGCACCAAGGGCGTGCCAAGCCAGGCCGCCAGCCGGATCCTCGAAGGGTTCCGCCCGGAATACGAATCCACCGTGACCCAGCAGCTGCAGGATGCCGGGGCGGTCATGCTGGGCAAGCTCAACATGGACGAATTCGCGATGGGCTCGTCCAACGAAACCTCCGTCTATGGCAATGCCGTCAGCCCGTGGCGGCGCGGCAATGACGACACGCCGCTGACGCCCGGCGGCTCTTCGGGCGGTTCTGCCGCCGCCGTGGCCGCCGATCTGTGCCTGGCCGCCACCGGCACCGACACCGGCGGCTCGATCCGCCAGCCTGCGGCCTTTACCGGCATCGTCGGCATCAAGCCGACCTATGGTCGCTGCTCGCGCTGGGGCATCGTGGCCTTCGCCTCCTCGCTCGACCAGGCCGGCCCGATGACGAAATCGGTGCGCGACGCGGCGATCATGCTGCAGGCCATGTCCGGTCCCGACGACAAGGATTCGACCTCTGCCGAAATCCCCGTGCCCGATTTCGAGGCGATGCTGACCGGAGACATCCGCGGCAAGCGGATCGGCATTCCCCGCGAATACCGCATGGATGGCATGCCCGACGAGATCGAAACGCTCTGGCAGCAGGGCGCCGAGATGCTGCGCGATGCCGGCGCCGAGATCGTCGATATCAGCCTGCCGCATACCAAATACGCGCTGCCGGCCTATTACGTGATCGCGCCGGCCGAAGCCTCGTCCAACCTCGCCCGCTATGACGGGGTGCGCTATGGGCACCGGGCCAAGCTGGCCAAGGGCGATGGTATCACCGAGATGTACGAAAAGACCCGCGCCGAAGGCTTCGGCCACGAGGTCCAGCGCCGGGTCATGATCGGCACCTATGTGCTGTCGGCGGGCTTCTACGATGCCTACTACAACCGCGCCCGCAAGGTGCGCACGCTCATCAAGCGCGACTTCGAAACCGCCTTTGCCGACGGCATCGACGCCATCCTGACGCCAGCCACGCCCTCGTCCGCTTTCGGTCTGGGCGAAATGGCCGAGGAAGATCCGGTCAAGATGTATCTCAACGACGTGTTCACGGTGACGGTCAACCTCGCGGGCCTGCCCGGAATCTCGGTGCCTGCGGGGCTGGATGCGCAGGGGCTGCCTCTGGGCCTGCAACTGATCGGCCGTCCGTGGGAAGAGGGCGATCTGCTCAACACCGCCTACGCGCTGGAACAGGCCGCGGGGTTTGCGGCCAAGCCGGCCAAGTGGTGGTAGGACCGATGACCTTAAGGACCGAAAGGGGCGGGACGAAAGCCATGCGGGTTTTGGGAACGGTTATTGCTCTGGCGCTTGTTTCGGCCTGTTCTCCGCAGATCCCCGACAGCGCCGCAGGCGTGGAGTTCGACAATTCGCCTCAGGCCCAGCGCGCGCGCGAGGCGGCGCTGGCCGAGGGCACGTCGGTCAGCGGCGATCCCCTGATCCCGCCCGGGGTCATGTCATCCGAAACCATCGCGCCGGGGGCGTCGCAGCAGATGCCCCTGACGGCGGGGAGCAGTTCCACGGACGACGCCGCCGATATCGCGCAGGCCACGGCGGCGGCGCTGTCGGCCGCTTCGGGGAACGCGGCGGGGGCGGTCGCGCCCGATACGGCCAATCCCGGCCTGTCGGACGAAAACGACTTCTCCGCCGTCACGGCCCGGCGCTCCATCCAGGAAGACGCCGCGCTGATCGAGCGCAACAAGGCCAGCTACCAGCAGGTGCAGCCCACGCCCTTGCCCGCGCGCAACGGCGCGGCCACGCCCAACATCGTGGCCTATGCGCTTGGCACGTCGAACCCGGTGGGCAACCGGGTCTATTCGCGCTCGGGTTTCAATCTGGAAGCCAAGGCCCGGCGCAACTGCGCGAAATACCCCTCGCCGGATCAGGCGCAGATCGCCTTTCTCGCGGCGGGCGGCCCGGAACGGGACCGGCACGGGCTGGACCCGGACGGGGACGGCTATGCCTGCGGCTGGGATCCCGCCCCGTTCCGCGTGGTCGGCAACTGACGCGGATGCGACCGCGCTGGCGCCCTTCTCCCAATTTCGGCCCGCGCCGCGACGGGCAAAGGCCCTCGCTGATCGTCCTGCACTATACGGCCATGCACGGCGCCGAAGCCGCACTCGAACGGCTCTGCGACCCGGCGGCCGAGGTCTCGGCGCATTACCTGATCGGAATGGACGGCACCGTGTGGCAGCTGGTGGAGGAAAGCGAGCGCGCCTGGCATGCCGGCGCCGGGGAATGGGGCGGCCAAGGCGACGTCAATTCCCGCTCGATCGGGATAGAACTCGACAATCTCGGCAATCACCCCTTTGCCGAGCCGCAGATGGCCGCGCTTGAACGCCTGCTGGCCGACATCATGACGCGCTGGAGCATCCCACCCCACGGCGTCATCGGCCATTCCGACATGGCCCCGGGGCGCAAACGCGATCCGGGGCCGAGGTTCGACTGGGCGCGGCTGGCCCGCCTCGGCCTGGCCCGAAACCCGGGGCGCACAACCGCGTCGCACGAGCCGCCCGGATTCGACGAATTCCGCCGTCTTGCCCGCGCCGCGGGCTACGACGACACGATCCCGGACGAGCTCCTGCTCGAAACCGTTCGGCTGCGCTACCGCCCCTGGGCGCTCGGCCCGCTCGGAGCCGAGGATCTGGCCGTCCTGTCGACCTGACTTGCGCCCTGCGCTCTTCATCTTGCCGAAAAATACTCCCGCCGGAGGCATCGCGCTGCATCCTCGATGGATGCAGCGCGATTTCAGGCCCCAAGCGCCGTTGCAAGCGCCCTGTCCGCCGCGTCCCGCGCCGTTGCGGCGGCCTCGGCCCGCACCGGCCCGTATCCGCGAATGTCATCCGGGGCGGTCAGAAACGTCATCGCGGCGTCCCGCTCGCCTTGGGCAACCGCCCGCGCCGCGCGGTCCAGCCCGGCTTCGAACCAGCGCAGAAGGTCGCGGTGCAGACGCGCCTCGGCATGGTGGCCGAAGGGGTTGAACGGCGTCCTGCGCAGACGCTTCATCCCCGCCAGAATCCGCATTGCCCGCCCCATCCAGGGCCCAAAGGCACGCTTTGTCGGACGCCCACGCCCGTCGCGGCCAAGGGACAGAAGTGGCGGCGCCATGTGATAGACCACCCGGAAATCGCCCTCGAACTGGTCCTTCAGCTGCTCGTCGAACCCGGTCCGGGTCATCAGTCGCGCCACTTCGAATTCGTCCTTGTAGGCCATCAGCTTGAACAGCGACCGCGCGGCGGCGCGCAGGATCTCCTCGTCGGCCGGCGCGGGCAGGGCGGCGCGGAACCGCTCCAGCGTCTGGCGATAACGCGCGGCATAGGCCGCGTCCTGATAGTCGGCGAGGAACGCCGCGCGGCGGTCGATCAGCTGCTCTAGCGTTTCCGGTTCGGGCCGCTCGGGGCCGAGATAACCCGCCAGCCGTTCTGGCGTCGCCGCCATCACCCGCCCCAGGACAAAGGCCGCGCGGTTGCGCTCCACCTGCACGCCGTTCAACAGGATCGCCTGCATCAATGCGGCATCGCTGACCGGCACCAGCCCCTTCTGCCAGGCGAACCCCAGCATCATCACGTTGGCATAGACCGCATCCCCCAAGAGCTTGTCCGCAGCCGCGTTGGCATCGAAGGCCGAAAGGTTCTCCGCTCCCACCACCCGCTCGATTGCCGCCTCGCGGTCATCCACGCGGAGCGAGGCGTCGCGGTGCAGCACCAGATCGCCCGTCGGCATCTCGGCACGGTTCAGCACGACCTGCGTGCCGGGCCGATAGTGGACCGACGCCTTGGGCGAGGAACTCACGACGATGTCGCAGCCGATCACCGCCCGCGCCGCGCCACGGTCGATCCGTACCTGGTTCAGCGCGTCCGGTGCCGAACCGAGCCGGATATAGCTCAGCACGGTTCCGTATTTCTGGGCGAAGCCGGTGAAATCCAGCACCGTGGCGCCGGCACCTTCCAGATGCGCCGCCATGGTGATCAACTGGCCGACGGTGACGACGCCGGTCCCGCCCACCCCCGTGACCAACAGGTCATAGGGGTCCGTGAGTGGTGGCAATTCGGGGGTGGGCAGTCCGGCGGTCAGGGCAGGGAGGTCGAACCCCGCCGCCTGCGGTTTGCGACGTTCGGCGCCTTCGACGGTGACGAAGCTGGGGCAGAACCCGTCGAGGCAGGAAAAATCCTTGTTGCAGTTCGACAGGTTCACCCGGCGTTTGCGGCCGAACGGGGTTTCGACCGGCTCGACGCTCAGGCAGTTGGACGCGACCGAGCAATCGCCGCAGCCTTCGCAGACCAGTTCGTTGATGACGGCAAAGCGTTTGGGGTCTTCCATCTTGCCGCGCTTGCGGCGGCGGCGCTTTTCGGTGGCGCAAGTCTGTTCATAGATCAGGACGGACACGCCGGGCACCTCGCGCAGCTCGCGCTGCAGCGCGTCCAGCTCGTGCCGGTCGTGAAATGTCGTGCCGGCGGGAAATTCGGCGCGGTCGAACTTGCCGATGTCGTCGGACACCAGCGCGATCCGCTGCACACCCTCGGCGCGGCAGGTCTGGGCGATGCCCGACACGCTCACCGGGCCGTCCACCGGCTGGCCGCCGGTCATTGCGACGGCATCGTTGTAGAGGATCTTGTAGGTGATGTTGGCCCCTGCCGCCACCGCCTGCCGGATCGCCAGCGCCCCCGAATGATACCAGGTGCCTTCGCCGAGGTTCTGGAACACGTGACCGCCCCCGGCGAATTTCGACGCGGCCACATGCGGCACGCCCTCGCCGCCCATCTGCGCGAAACCGGCGGTGTTGCGGTTCATCCAGCTGGCCATGACGTGGCAGCCGATCCCGGAATTGGCGCGCGACCCTTCCGGCACCCGCGTTGACGTGTTGTGCGGACAGCCCGAGCAGAACCATGGCGTGCGCGTCGCGCCCGGCACGTTCAGCAGGATCGGCGGCTCGCGCGTCAGCGCCTCGGCCTTTTCCATCAGCCCTTCTTCGGGAAAGAACGCATGCAGGCGGCGTGCGATCAGCGGCACCAGTTGCAGCGGCGACAGCTCGCCCGTCCAGGGCACCAGCGGCGCGCCCGTTTCATCATATTTGCCGACCATCCGCTCGGGCTTGTCGCCGGGCCAGTCATAGAAATACTCCTTGAACTGGCTCTCGATGATGCCGCGTTTCTCCTCGATCACCATCACTTCGCGCTTGCCCTTGACGAAGCGCATGGCGTCGCGCAGCCCCAGCGGCCAGACCATGCCAACCTTGTAGATGTCGATGCCCAGGCGGCGGCAGGTGGCTTCGTCGAGCCCCAACAGGCGCAGTGCCTCCATCAGGTCCAGATGCCCCTTGCCGGTGGTGACGAACCCGAAATGCGCGTCGTCGATGTCGTAGATCCGCCGGTCGATCGGGTTGGCCTCGACAAAGGCGCGGACGGCGCGCAGCTTGTGTTGGATGCGGGTTTCGATCTCGGGGCTGGGCAGGTCGACGGCGCGGATGTGCAACCCGCCGGGCGGCAGGTCGGTCAGTTTGGGCAGGATGAACCGGCGGTCGGGCCGCAGTTCGACCGAGCGGCCGGATTCCACGGTTTCCGAGATTGCCTTGAACCCGACCCAGGTGCCGGAAAACCGGCTGAGCGCGATGCCGTATTCGCCGAATTCCAGGTATTCCTCGACCGATGCGGGGTTCAGCGTGGGCATGAACCACGCCATGAAGGCCACGTCCGACTGGTGCGGCATCGACGAGGACACGCAGCCGTGATCGTCGCCCGCCACCACCAGCACGCCGCCCTTGGGGGCCGAGCCATAGGCGTTGCCGTGTTTCAGCGCATCGCCCGACCGGTCCACCCCCGGCCCCTTGCCGTACCACATGGAAAACACGCCCTCGACCTGCGCGTTCGGGTCAAGGCTGGCCTGCTGCGCGCCCAGTACCAGCGTCGCGCCGAGATCCTCGTTCACCGCCGGCATGAAGGTGATGCGGTTTTCCTCCAGCTTCTCCTTGGCCCGCCACATTTCCAAGTCCACCCCGCCCAGCGGGGAGCCGCGATAGCCCGACACGAAGCCCGCGGTGTTCAGTCCGGCGGCGCGGTCGCGGCGGGCCTGATCCAGCATGATCCGCACCAGCGCCTGCGTGCCGGTCAGGAACACGCGGCCACGGGTCAGGCGGTAACGGTCGTCAAGGGCATAGGTCTGAAGCGTCGCGTCGTGGCGGGTCATGGGCGTTCCGGTCATGTCAGGGCTGTGTCGGGCAGTTTGCCGCGGATGAGCCGAAAAGATGTTTCATATTTGCTGGATTTTCCACGCAAACTGGCAGATCATTTCATCCAGAGGCCACTTGATGAAAAGCGAATCCGCAATGGACGATCTGGACGAACGCGACCGGCGAATCATCGCCCTGTTGCAGCAGGATTGCCGCCTGTCGAATGCCGAGCTGGCCGAGTCGGTGGGCATGTCCGTTTCGGCGCTGTGGCGCCGGGTGCGGACGCTGGAACAGGCGGGCGTGATCGAACGCTATGGCGCGGTGGTGAACCCCGAGGCCGTGGGGTTGGGATTTCAGGCGATCGTGCATGTGCATCTGACCCGCCACGATCCCGACCGCATTGTCGAGTTCAACCGTGCCGTCGAGCAGCGGCCGGAGGTGCAGGAATGCTATGCCACCACGGGACAGGCGGATTATCACATGCGGGTGCTTTGCCGGGATCTGGCGGCCTACAACCGTTTTCTCGAGGATTTCCTGTTTCGCCAACCCGCGGTGGCCAGCGCCCAGACCAACGTCGTGCTGCGCATGGTCAAGAAAGGTGGTCAGGTGGTGCCCTAGGCGCGTCGGCTACATCGCGACAAAGTGCAGCCAGGCCCAGAGCATCCCCACATAGGTCAGCTGATGCAGCGCCTGGTCCACGCCGGCGGCACGCCAGAACCCGGCCTGATAGGGATCGAAATCCTTGCCGTCGCAATAGCGGGCCTTGCCCCAGTCGATGTGGAAATGGACCACCCACTCGGCCAGCGCGAGCGTCACGACAAAGATGAGCGGCGCCCCGATCACCAGGAAACACAGGATCGAACCGATCGCGTGAATCGCCGAATGCTGGGCGCGGCCGATGTGGAAATACTGGCCGCGCCCCTCCAGCATCTTTCGGGTCTGCATGAAATAGTCTGCGAACATGTGCTTGATCTGCAGCAGGCAGATCAGCAGCAACAGCGTCACGATCGTGTCAGGCACGCCGATCCTCCTCGTCCGGTCCGACCGGGGCAGCTTAGGACGGATCAGGGGGCGCTGCAAACGCGTTACACCATTTTCCGCTGATGCGCATTCTCCGGGCTTGCGGGCGGGAAAGCGATTGCGCTTGCAGGTCGCGGCTTGATACGCTGCCGCGGCAGCCGGTCGGGGGCCGGCGGACGAGGAACGCGCGGGGCGTCAGCCATAGAACAGAACCTGTTTCGTTTCATCTGGAAATATTCGAAACGCGACCAGTTGATCCTGCTGGTCGTGACAGTCGCGCTGTTTCCTCTGCTCTACCTGACGCTGGAGTTGCCCAAGCGGATCATCAACGACGCGATCGGTTCGCCCAGCCCGACGGTGGATCTGTTCGGCGTTGAGCTGCCGCAGGTCACCTTCCTCTGGGTGCTGTGCGGCGCCTTTCTGGCCGCGGTGCTGGCGCATGGGCTGCTCAAGATGCGCATCAACACCATGAAGGGCGTGCTGAGCGAACGGATGCTGCGCCGGTTCCGTTATCAGCTGATCGCGCGGACCATGCGTTTTCCCCAGCCCTATTTCGAGCGCGTCAGCCAGGGCGAACTGGTCAGCATGATCACAGCCGAGAGCGAACCGATGGGCGGGCTGATGGGCGATGCGATCAGCCAGCCGGTGCTGCAGGCAGGGCAGATGCTGACCATCCTGTTCTTTCTGTTCGCGCAAAGCGTCTGGTTCGGGCTGGCGGCGGTCGCGCTGATTCCGCTTCAGGCCTGGCTGATCCCGCGCCTGCAGCGCCAGATCAACCAGCTGAACAAGCGCCGCATCCAGGAGGTGCGCAGCCTGGCCGCGGAAATCGGCGAAACCGCCGAAGGCGTGGGCACGCTGCGGGTGAACGGCGGCTGGCGCTATCGGCGGGCGCTGATCACGCACCGACTGGGCCGGATCTTCGACATCCGGTTCCAGATCTACCAGAAAAAGTTCTTCATGAAGTTCCTCAACAACTTCATCACCCAGCTGACGCCGTTCTTCTTCTATTCGGTCGGCGGCTTTCTGGTGATCGAAGGGCTGGTGTCTCTGGGGGCGCTGGTGGCCGCACTTGCCGCCTACAAGGATCTCAGCTCGCCGTGGAAGGAGCTTCTGGCCTATTACAACCAGACCCAGGACATGGCGGTGCGCTGGGAGGTGATCATCGAACGTTTTGCGCCGCCGGGCATGATCGACGAAAAGCTGTTCGAGGGCGAGCCCGAGGACTGCCCGCGCCTGAACGGCGACATCGTGCTGGACCATGTCTCGGTGCGCGATGTCGATGGCAATATCGTTCTGGACGATCTGAACCTGACCATGCCGGCCGGTTCGGTCATCGGGATCGCGGCCCCCGGTGCGCAGGACCGTCGCGCTCTTGCGGAACTGCTGACGCGCGAGGTGTTGCCCTCTTCGGGCAAGGTGACGGTGGCGGGGTATGACCTGAACCAGTTGCACCAGCAGGTGATCGCGCGGCGGATCGGCCATGTATCGTCGCATCCCGTGCTGTTTCGCGGCACGTTCGGCGACAACGTGATGATGCCGCTGCGGTTCCACCCGCTGTCCGACCCGGCCGACCCGGACGCCTTCCGCGAGGCGCTGCGCGCCGGCAACAGCCCCGATCCCTGGCCGGCCGAATGGACCGATCCGCGCCTCGCCGGGGTGGAGGACAGCGAAGAACTGCGTCGCTGGTGGCTGCGGCTGATTTCGGGCCTGGGTCCGGCCACGGCGCTGCTGCGGCGCGGGCTGGATGAAAGGTTCGACCCCAGGAACCATCCCGAACTGGCGCAGCGGCTGGTCGAACTGCGGCCCAAGGTGCAACAGGCCGTGCGCGAGGCGGGGCTGGACCAATACGCCTATTTCTTCGACCCGGACCTGTACAACCCGGCCCTGCCGCTGGCCGAAAACCTGTTGTTCGCCACCGCGCGCCGTCCGATCACGCAGGATGTTCTGGCGCGACAGACCGAGTTTCTGGCGCTCTTGCGCAGCCAGGGGCTGGACGTTGCCATCGTGCAGCGCGTGCGCGACGTGATCGAGATGCTGCGCCAGATCTTCGGTCGCGACGGCACCGACCACCCGCTGTTCCGCCGGCTGGGGCTGGAGGCGGACATTTACGAAAAGGTCGTGGACCTGGTCGAGAAGCACGGGCAGGAAGAGGAACCCGAACTGAGCGACGAGGATCTGGCCACGATCCTGATGGTCCCGATCCGCATTTCGGCCGAGCAGATCGGCCCGGCCTTCACCGACGAGATGAAGGAACGGATCCTGACCCAGCGCAAGGCCCACGCGGCGCGGCTGTTGCAGAGCCTGGGGGATCTGTTCGAGCCGCTCGACATCAACCGCTTTGCACCGGGTCTGACGGTGCTGGAAAACGCGCTGTTCGGCAAGGTGTCCGAACTCTCCGGCGCCCGCGCCGAGGAACTCCGCCGGCTGGTGACGGAGGTTCTGGCGGAAAACGGTGCGCGCGATCTGGTGATCGAACTGATCTATGACCTGCCGGTGGCGCTGGGCGGGCAGAACCTGCCGGCCACATTTGCCGAACCGCTGGCCTTTTGCCGGGCCACGATCAAGCGGCCCGATATCCTGATCCTCGATCAGGCGCTGGCCAGTTTCGACATGGAAACCAAGATCGCGGTCTTTCGGAATCTGCGCAGGTTGCTGCCGGAGACGACATTGATCTATCTTGAACCCGAGTTGACGAACGAACGGGCCTTCGACCTGTTCGTCCAGATTCAGCAGGGGCGGATCGTGTCGGAAGAAGTCCATGGCGGCGAAGAAGAGGAAGGCGCCGCCAGCGCCGATCTGGCGCGCAAGGTGCGGGCGCTCGAACAGACGCCGCTGTTTTCGGGGCTCGACCGGCGTCAGTTGCGGCTTCTGGCCTTCGGTGCGCGCTGGTACGAGGCCAAGGCCGGCGACGTGATCTTCCGCAAGGATGATGATGCCTCCGACGGCGCCTACATGATCATCGAAGGCGAGGCGGGCCTGTATCTGCCGCATGAAGACGGCGAGGACGAGTTGGTTGCCGTGGTGGGGCCGGGGTCTCTGGTCGGCGAGCTGGGCCTGATCCGCAAGGAACCGCGCGCGCTCAGCATGGTGGCCAAGACCGACCTGACCTGCCTGCGCATCGGCGAAGAGGAATTCATGGCTGTCGTGGAAAACGACGCCGCAGTGGCCTTCAAGCTGTTGCAGGTGGTGGCGGGCTACGTGCCGACTTGAAACCGGACGTCAGGCGGGTTTCCCGTCCTTCCCCGCCCCGCAGAACAGGGAATAGAGCAATCCGATCACCTTTTCGGTCCGGTCGTCGGCCAGGGAATAATAGATCGTCTTGCCGTCCCGCCGGGTGCGCACAAGCCCTTCTTCGCGCAGACGCGCCAGCATCTGGCTGACGGCGGCCTGGCGAATGCCCAGCAGGCGCTCCAGTTCGCCCACCGATTTTTCCCCTGCGCCCAGGTGACACAGGATCATCAGCCGCCCCTCATGCGCCAGCGTCTTGAGATAGGCGGCGGCGTCGCTTGCGCTGGTCCCCATCTCGTCGGTGGCGTCCGGGGTCATTTTCGGCAAAGGCTCAACGGTCACGGTCGCAACACCCTGTCACATTCCATTTTCGCCATGCTATCACGCGCGGCCCGGAATTGTGAAGTCACTCTTCCCTTGGCGGCGCGCCGCCGGCAAAGGCGTTCCCGTTAACGTAATCGCAGGGTTCTTCCTGCATCTGAAGGTGCAGCCCCTCGCCGGTATAGGGATGGGCGCGGGCCAGGTCTTCGTCCACTTCGATGCCCAGCCCCGGTGCCTCGGGCGGCGTGACGAACCCGTTCTCGACCCGGATCGCGCCCTTGACCAGTCGGTCGTGGAATGGCGTCTCGATCGTCTCGAGCAGCAGGAAGTTCGGAATCGACGCGGCCAGATGGATGTTCGCGGCCCATTCGACGGGGCCGGCGTAAAGGTGCGGCGCCATCTGCGCGTTGTGCGCCTCGGCGATGGCGGCGACCTTCTTCATCTCCCAGATCCCGCCCGCGCGCCCCAGCGCCGGTTGCAGAATCGTCGCCGCGCCCGCGCGCAGTACCGCGGCGAACTCGGCCTTGGTCGTCAGTCGCTCGCCGGTGGCAACGGGGATCCGCACCGCCTGCGCCACACGCGCCATCTCGGCAATGTTGTCGGGCGGCACGGGCTCTTCGAACCAGAGCGGCGAATAGGGCTCCAGCGCCTGCCCCAGCCGGATCGCTCCGCCGGTGGAAAACTGCCCATGCGTGCCGAACAGCAGATCCGCCCGATCCCCCACCGCCTCTCGGATCGCCTTGCAAAAGGCGGCTGATACGGAAATGTCCGACATCGCCGGCATGTGCCCGCCGCGCATCGTGTAGGGGCCGGCCGGGTCGAACTTCACCGCCGTGAACCCGCGGCGCACCATCTCGGTCGCGCATTCCGCGGCCATCTCGGGCGAGGTCCAGAAGTCGCCCATCGGCTGGTGGGGCAGGGGATACAGATAGGTATAGGCCCGGATCCGGCCGTTCATCCGCCCCCCCAGCAGCGCCCAGACCGGCCGCCCGCGGTCCTTGCCCAGAATGTCCCAGCAGGCGATCTCCAAGCCCGAAAACGCCCCCATCACGGTCAGATCCGGCCGCTGGGTGAAGCCGCTCGAATAGACGCGGCGGAACATCAGTTCGATGTTTTCCGGGCTTTCCCCGGCCATGTGCCGGTCAAACACGTCGCGGATGACGTGTCGCATCGCCTCGGGCCCCACCGACGAGGCATAGCATTCGCCCCAGCCCGTGATGCCGGTGTCGGTGGTCACCTTGACCAGGATCCAGTAACGCCCGCCCCAGCCCGGCGCCGGCGGCGCGGTGACGATGACATCAAGATCCTGCAGCTTCATCGCACAGCCCCTTCGTTTCTTCATCTTGCCGAAAATACTCCGGGGGGTGAGGCCCGTCAGGGCCGAGGGGGGCTGGCCCCCTTTTTCCACCCCGGTCCGCGCCCGGTCATTCCGGTTTGCCGGACAGGAACAATTTGACCCCCAGCCCGATCAGCAAGGTTCCGAGCGCCCGGTCTATCCACTGGCCAACAGACGGTTTGCGCCTCAGCCCCGCCATCAGCCTGTGCAACATCAGATCCAGCACCGGCTCCACCAGTCCGGCGACGGCGATGAACAGGATCCCGTGGAAGAACAGCTGTGCCGGGACCGGCCCCGCGCCGGGGACGACGAACTGCGGAAGAAAGGCCAGGAAGAAGACCGCGACCTTCGGGTTGAACAGGGCGACGAGAACCCCCTGCCGGAACACGCGGGCGGCCTGCGCAGAATGAAGGCGACGTCCGGCCCCGGCGACAGGTTCAGAAGAATGGCGGCGGTCAGAAAGGCCGTCCAGTGCTGCAGGGAATAGTCGAACATCGCGCTACCTTTCGAACAGGATCACGTTGCGCTTGGCGCTGCCGGTCTTGGTGTCGGCGATCGCCTCGTTGATCTGATCGAGCCGCCAGCGGCCCGAGATCAGCTCGTCCAGCTTCAGCCGCCCCTGCTGGTAGAGGTCGATCATCCAGGGGATGTCGCGCTGGATCACCACGTCGCCCATCTTCGACCCGATCAGCCCCTGGCCCTGATAGGACATGGCCATCGGCGAATAACCGGCCACGCCGTCGCTGTGCGGCATCCCGATCATGATCGCCTTGCCGCCCCAGCCCAGATAGCGCACCGCGTCATTGTAGGCCGGAACCGCCCCGACCGTGACCATGACCACGTCGGCACCGCGCCCGCCCAGCGCCTTGTAGGCCGCGCGCCAGGGCTTGGGATCGGTCGCCAGCACGCCGTGGGTGGCGCCGAATTCCCGCGCGATTTCCAGCTTTTCCTCGGTCATGTCCACGGCGACGATGCGCCGCGCGCCGGCGATCCGCGCGCCCTGGATCGCGTTCAGCCCCACGCCGCCCGCGCCGATCACCACCGCGTCCTGCCCGGCCCGCAGGCCCGCCGCGTTCACCGCCGCGCCGACCCCGGTGATGACCCCGCAGGACAGCAGGCAGGCCACCGCGCGGTCCATTGTTTCGGGAATCTTCACGATCTGGCTGCGATCGACCACGACCTTTTCGGCAAATGCCCCGCAGGCCATCGCCTGCAGCAGGGGCCCGCCATCGGCGGTGCGAATCGGACCCTTGACCCCATCGGCGGGGTTCTCGCAGATGGTCGGCTTGCCGCTGGCGCAGGACGGGCAGGATCCGCAGGCGCGGATCAGGGTCACCACCACCGGGTCGCCCACCTCGAAATCGCTTACGCCGGGGCCGGTGGCGGTGATGGTGCCGGCGGCCTCGTGGCCATAGACGGCGGGCAGGTGGCCGCCCCAGGCGCCCTCGGCATAGGAAATGTCGGAATGGCAGATCGCCACCGCGTCCAGAGTGACCTCGACCTGACCCATTCCGGGGTCGTCGATCTGGATCTCCTCGATCACGAGCGGCGCACCGAATTCGCGGCAAACGGCTGCCTTGATGGTCTGCATGGAAAGGGTCTCCCGGCGTTCGTTTTCTCGCAGCGTGGCGCGGCAAGGGCCGCATCGCAAGCGCCAAAACGGCACCGCGCCGTCGCAATTACGCTACGGAACTTCGGCTGCGCGCGAACAGCGCCAGCCCGGCCGCCAGCAGCAGGATCGACACGAGGAACGGCGCGCCGGGCAGATGGACCGGCGCATCGGCGCGGGTGAAGGCGGAAAAGACGCTTGCCATCAGCAGGGGCGACGCGATCATCGAAAGCGCATGCACGCTTGTCAGCACGCCCTGCAACTCTCCCTGCGCATCATCGCCGACCTTGCGCGACATGATCCCCTGCAATGCCGGCGACACCACCGCGCCCAGCGCCGCCAGCGGCGTCAGGATCAGCGCCGCCGTGCCGCTGGTGATAAAGGCCAGCAGGGCGAAGGTGCCCATGTCAAAGACCTGTCCCCAGACCACGGTGCGCCGTTCGCCGAGGCGGCGCAGAACCACCCGGATCAAACCGCCCTGGACGAGGGCCATCGCCACCCCGAACAGCCCCAGCGACAGGCCGATCGTCCGCGGCGTCCAGCCGAACCTTTCCTGCGTGAAATAGGGCCAGATCGCCGGATAGACATAAAGCGCAACGGAATAGAGGAAATAGGCGGCCAGCAGCGGCGCGATGCCCGGCAACCGGGTCATCTGGCGCAGCGCCCCCAGTGGGTTGGCGCGCGCCCAGGTGAAGCGGCGGCGTCTGTCCTGCGTGACGGTTTCCGGCATCACCGCAAGCCCCAGCAGAAAGTTCGCGGCCACCAGCAGCGCCGCGGCGTAAAAGGGCGCGCGGGTGCCCAGTTCGCCCAACGCCCCCCCGAGCAGCGGCCCCAGGACGAAGCCCGCACCAAAGGCCGCGCCCACCAGCCCGAAATTGGTGGCCCGGCGTTCGGGCGCGGACATGTCGGCAACCCAGGCCGAGGCCGTCGCCTGCGTCGACGCGGTGATGCCGCCGACCACCCGCGCCGCCAGCAGAAGCCAGATCGACCCCGCCACCGCCATCACCAGATAGTCCAGCATCATCGCGAACAGCGACACCAGCATCACCGGCCGCCGGCCGAAAGAGTCGGACAGGTTGCCGATCACCGGCGCGCAGAGGAACTGCATGACGGCAAAAGCGGTGGACAGGATCCCGCCCCACAACGCGGCTTCGGCCAGATCCCCGCCGCGCACGTCGCGAATCAGATCGGGCATGATCGGCATGATGAGCCCGATCCCCATGGCGTCGATCACCACGGTGGCGAGAACAAAGAGAAGAGGCAGGCGCAATCGGTGCATTCGTCCGGTATCGGTTGAACAAATCGGCCGCAGGCTATTGCGCCGCGCCGGCCAAAGAAAGGCGAAATTACCGTTCGTCCCCGCAGGTCAGCCCATCGCCCCTGCGATGCGGTCGAGCACATCCGCCAACCCCCGCGGATCGGCGAAAAAGGGGGAATGGCCGGTGTCCATCTCGTGCACGGTTTCCCGCGGCCAGTCCGCGACCATGGCGGCCTGGTATTCGGGCGGGATCAAGCGGTCGCCGGTGCAGCGGACATAGTGCCGGGGCACCCGCGCGAAGCTCGCGCCCAGCGTCAACGGCGTGTCCTGCGGGTCGATCGCCTGAGACCCCAGCCGGCGCAGCGCTAAGGTCACCACCTCGGCCGGGCAGTCGTTGTAGAACAGATCCGGCGCCTGGGCGGGGTCGAACCTGTAGGACAGCCCTGACGGGTCGCGGATCACGGCGCCGGTGATGGTCTGGCGCGGTCCGCGCCGGCGCATGTCGATCATCGACAGCCCCGACACCGGCACATAGGCGCACAGATAGATCAACCCGCGCATCGCATCCGGCGCGGCCTCGGCGGCGGCGCTGATGGGGTAGCCGCCCCAGCTGTGGCCGACGACGATCGTCTCGGGCGTGCTGGCGGCCAGGATCGCATCGCGGCAGGCGTCCAGGGTGATCTGCTCGACCGGCGTGCTGTCGTCTCCGTGGCCCGGCAGGTCGATCGCATGGGCGGAATGGCCGAGCCGCGCGAGCGCCGGGATCACGTCGCGCCAGCACCACGCGCCGTGGCAGGATCCGTGCACCAGCAGGAAATCGGCCATCAGATATGCCCGACCTCGCGCAGGAATTCGGTCAGCACCTGGGCGTATTCCTCGGGCTTTTCGACACAGGGCAGGTGCCCCGCGCGACGGATCAGGTGGAACTTCGACCCCGGCACCAGCTCGGTCGTCTCGCGCACCAGATCCGGTGGCGTGCCGCCATCTTCGGACCCGGCGATGCCCAGCGTGGGCAGGCGCAGCCCGCTGGTGGGGGTGTAGAAATCCGTGCCCGAGATCGCTTGCGAACACCCGATATAGCCGTCAGCCGGAGTCCGGGTCAGCATGTTGCGCCACAACAGCATCTCGGGTCTGGCGCGGAAATCGCGCGAAAACCAGCGCTCCATCGTGGCATCGGCCAGCGCCTCGATCCCGCCTTCGCGTACCGCGTCGATGCGCTGCTGCCAGATCTCGGGCGTGCCGATCTTGGCGCCGGTATTCGACAGCACCATGGCGCGCACGATGTCGAACCGCTTGACCGCCAGACCCTGCGCGATCATGCCGCCGATGGACAGCCCCACGAACACCGCATCGCGCACCTCGAGCATGTCCAGCAGGCGTTCCACGTCGCGCACAAGCCCGCCCATCGTATAAGGCGGGCGCGGCAGCGACGACAGCCCGTGCCCGCGCTTGTCATAGCGGATGATCCGCAGCCCAGGCGGCAACAGCGGCACCACCGCATCCCACAGTCGCAGATCCGTGCCCAGCGAGTTGGCGAACACGATCGGAACCCCGTGCGGGTCGCCGTCGACGCGATAGTGAAGCTGGACATCGCCCAGATCGGCCATTTTCATATGTAGTGCCTCCCCCTGTCTTTGCGGGAACGGTAATCTCCTTTTGGCCGAATTGAAAATCCCGATCCGCCCGCAAACTCTGCCGGCACGGGCTGCTCGAAGGCGCGCCCCTCGTCCCGGATCCATCTCCCGGCAATGGAACGAACCGCCCCTTTCCCTTCATCTTGCTGAAAATACTCTGGGGGGTGCGGGGGGCAACGCCCCCCGCCTCGGTCGGATTGGCTCCGCCAATCCGAAACACCCTGTGCCCGCTCCGGCCTGCCCTTGCAGGATCTGCGGCAGGTCCGGTTCAACCAGTCTTCGGCCGGTATCACTCCCTCAGCCGCACCGGCGCGCCATGTGGCGTGGTCAAATAGGCCTCTTCCCACGCGGCCCGCAGCCGCTCGACATCTTCCGGCGCGGCCCGTCCAAGCTCGGCCAGAAACCGCTCGAGCGTCTCCAGCCAGGCGTTGAAATAGTCATCCCCGCCATCCAGTTCGCGCGCATGTCCGTGCCGGGCCAGCGTGTCCGAAAACCGCGCCGTCCAGTCAGGCCAGGAAAACAGGCCCGATTCGTTCAGATGCACCGTCAGCGCAAAGACCTGAGCATGCCAGGGCTGGGTGAATACGGGCTCGGGCGCGCGGTCGGTCATGCGGGCACCAGATAGGATTGCCAGAGGTCCAGGAACACTTCGTCATCCGGGTGCTCCGGCGCGGCCCAGAGCTGCCCGGCCCTGAACCGCACGGAATAGAGCGGCTCGGGCGCCTCGCCCAGCCCGTGCGCGTTGCTGTCGGGCAGGACGTGGCATCCGTGCACGCGGTGGACATAGCCCAGCGCGCCCGCGGCATAGGCCGGAAGCCGCGTATGTCCCCCATCGACCAGCCGGTTCGCGGCCGGGCGCATTGCGCGCACGGCCTGACCGACGATGAAGGCAGGTTCCGCCGGGCAGGGCCGGTCGGCGGGGCCGCCGCGGGCCAGCACGCCCGCCACGGCCTCGGCCCGCAGACGGCGGGCGGCCAGCGGGTGGGGGGCGTCATCGCCTTCGCCGCGCAGGTCGTCCCGCGTCAGCACCCCGGTTTCCACCAGCAGATCCGCCAGCCCCGCCAGCCATTTCTCGTAGTAGCTGAAATTGACATAGTCGCGCGGGCAGAGCCGTTCCCGGGCGTGGCGCGACATGTCGATGTTCCATTGCCCCAGCGCGCCGGCGGCCAGCGTCACCGCCAGCGCGCGCCCATGCCAATCCTGTGCAAAGACCGGATCGTCCGGCTGCCCCGGTTCGACCGGGCCATGGCCAAAGCGGCCCCCCATGTCGTGAATGCGGGTCATGCGGGCGCCCTGGGCAGGCCGGTGCCCACCATGCTGTCGCGGGTGACCAGATCGGCAAGCTCTTCGACGCTCATTCCCTCGGTGCCCTCGGGGCGCATCGGGATCACCAGATACCGGACCTCGGCGGTGGAATCCCAGACCCGGATCGCCGTGCCTTCGGGCAAGGTCACGCCGAATTCGGCCAGCACCTTGCGCGGCTCGCGCACCGCCCGGGCGCGATAGGCGTCGGACTTGTACCAGGCGGGCGGGATGCCCAAGAGCGGCCACGGGTAGCAGCTGCACAGGGTGCACACGACCATGTTGTGCACCTGCGGCGTGTTTTCCACCGCGACGATATGCTCGCCCTGCCGGCCGAAAAAGCCCAGATCCGCCACCACGGGCGTCGCGTCCTCCAGCAGGCGCGCCTTGAAATCCGAGTCGGACCAGGCGCGCGCCACCACCAGCGCGCCGTTCCGGGGTCCGATGCGGTTCTGATAGGTGTCGATGATCTCGTCCAGCGCGGCGGGGTCGATCAGCCCCTTGCGGGTCAGGATGGTTTCCAGCGCGCGCACCCTGAGCGCCGGGTCGGGCGGCAGCAGCGCGTGGGGATGGTCGTGGTCGTCATGTGGCATGGGGACAGTTTGGGCCGCGCACGCCGCCCTGTCCAGAGCCGGATTGGCCGCGGACAATCGCGGCTTGCCCCGGACGCCAAACTCTCATAGATACCCGCCAACCAAGCAAACGCCGCGAGACCCCATGGAAAACGTCGTTCTCATCATCCATCTGCTGCTGGCCCTGGGCCTGATCGGTGTCGTTCTGCTGCAACGCTCGGAAGGCGGCGGCCTCGGCATGGGCGGCGGCGGCGTGGTCAGCGGCCGGCAGGCCGCCACGGCGCTGAGCAAGGTGACTTGGGCTCTGGCGATCGCCTTCATCGCAACCTCGATGACGCTGACCATCATCGCGGCGCAGAAATCCGCTGGCAGTTCGGTGCTGGACCGGGTGGCCCCGGCAGAAGAAACCGCGCCCGAACCGGTGGTGCCCACGGTTCCCTCCGGCGGCGATCTGCTGCCGCCGTCCACGGGCGAAACCGCGCCGCAGGTTCCGCGCGCGGACTGATCCACAAGACCTTGAATTGGGCAGGAGAGCCGCAACAGCATCTTGCGGTTCTCTTGCGCCGATCCTGCGAATCTCGTAACAATGGAGTCCCGTGATGCTGTGTGCGTCACAGCAAAGGGACTCGATCACAGAGCGAAGCATCGACCACTGTCGCATCGACCAAATCACGGGGGCTGCCGAGACATATGGCGCGTTACATCTTCATCACCGGCGGTGTTGTATCCTCTCTGGGCAAGGGGCTGGCCTCGGCGGCGCTGGGCGCGCTGCTTCAGGCGCGGGGCTTTTCGGTGCGGCTGCGCAAGCTGGACCCATATCTGAACGTCGATCCCGGCACGATGAGCCCCTTCGAGCATGGTGAGGTATTCGTCACCGATGACGGTGCGGAAACCGACCTGGACCTGGGGCACTACGAACGCTTTACCGGGGTGGCGGCGCGCAAGACCGACTCGGTCAGTTCGGGGCGGATCTATTCCAACGTGCTGGAGAAGGAGCGCCGCGGCGACTACCTGGGCAAGACGATCCAGGTGATTCCCCACGTCACCAACGAGATCAAGGACTGGATCGCCATCGGGGACGAAGAAGTCGATTTCATGCTGTGCGAGATCGGCGGCACGGTGGGCGACATCGAGGGGCTGCCGTTCTTCGAGGCGATCCGGCAATTTGCGCAGGAACGCCCGCGCGGGCAGTGCATCTTCATGCATCTGACGCTGCTGCCCTATCTGGCGGCCAGCGGCGAATTGAAGACCAAACCGACTCAGCACAGCGTGAAGGAGCTGCGCTCGATCGGGTTGCAGCCCGACGTTCTGGTCTGCCGGTCCGAACAGCCGATCCCGGACAAGGAGCGCGCCAAGATCGCGCTCTTTTGCAACGTGCGCCCCGAGGCGGTGATCCCGGCCTATGACCTGAAGTCGATTTATCAGGCGCCGCTGGCCTATCACGAGGCGGGGCTGGACCAGGCGGTGCTGGATGCGTTCGGCATCTCGCCCGCGCCGCGCCCCGACCTGTCGCGGTGGGAGGACGTGATGGACCGCATCACCAACCCCGAAGGCGAGGTGAACGTGGCCATCGTCGGCAAGTATGTGCAGCTGGAAGACGCCTACAAGTCGATCGCCGAGGCGTTGACCCATGGCGGGATCGCCAACCGGGTGAAGGTGAACATCGAATGGGTGGATGCCGAGATCTTCGAGTCGGAGGATCCCGCGCCCTATCTGGAGAATTTCGACGCGATCCTGGTGCCCGGCGGGTTCGGCGAGCGTGGCACCGAGGGCAAGATCCGCGCCGCGCAATTCGCCCGCGAACACAACGTGCCCTATCTGGGGATCTGCCTGGGCATGCAGATGGCGGTGATCGAGGCGGCGCGCAACACCGCCGGGATCAGCGCCGCGGGGTCGGAGGAGTTCGACCACGAGGCCGGCAAGAAGCGGTTCGAGCCGGTGGTCTATCACCTCAAGGAGTGGGTTCAGGGCAATTACACCGTGCGCCGGAGTGCCGATGACGACAAGGGCGGCACGATGCGTCTGGGGGCCTATGACGCGGTGCTGAAGGAAGGATCGCGGGTGGCGCAGGTCTACGGGACCACGCGGATCGAGGAGCGCCATCGTCACCGCTATGAGGTGGACGTCAAGTATCGGGAGAAGCTGGAGAAGGCGGGCCTGGTCTTTTCGGGCATGTCGCCGGACGGGCGGTTGCCGGAGATCGTGGAGTGGAGCGACCATCCGTGGTTCATCGGCGTGCAGTTCCACCCCGAGCTGAAGTCCAAGCCGTTCGAGCCGCATCCGTTGTTCGCGGATTTCATCCGCGCGGCCAAGGAGATGTCGCGGCTGGTGTGAGGAAGGGTTTCGGATCGCTGGCGCGATCCGACCGGGGCGGGGGGCGCTGCCCCCCGCGCCCCCCGGAGTATTTCAAGCAAGATGAAGAAGGCGACAGCCTGAGCGTCACCGGCGCATGCCTGTCCGGCAGAGGTCACGCGTCTAGATTACGCCGATTTCTGCCAGCGCCCGGTTGAGGTCTTCGGGCAGGGTGTCGTCGCTGTCGCGTCCCCGGGACAGGTCGCGCGGGGCGTCTTCGGGTTTGAGGTAGCGCCAGCCCTGGAACGGGCGGCGCGGGGCGGCCTGGGTGCGGTGGATTTCCGGGTCCAGCACGATGGCGCAGCGACGGATGCCGTCGGATCCGATCACCTCGTCCAGCCGAAGGATTCTCTGGCGGCAGAGGATTTCGCCCCGGATCACCCAGTAGAGCGACCCGCCGTCCAGAAGTTCGGATTCGCGTTTGGGCCACATTCGGGTGACGTGGCGCGGCATCCCGTCCGTGCCGCGCGCGCGCGTCTGCGTCTGCCAGTCGGCCAGATCCTCGACGCTGTCGGCGCCGACGCAGAGTTTGACGAGGTGGATCCTGGCGGACACGGCTGTTTCTCCCCGGTTATGGCCCATATTGTAGGTCGTCCGCACCGGGCTTCAAGCCGTTGTGGTGGGCGGCCATTGCATGTATCTTGGGTGCCTCTTCCAAGACAGGGATGGAACAGATGAGCCGCTTTGCCGCCCCCATAGCCGAACAGATCTGGGACATGAAATACCGCCTGAAGGACGAGGAGGGCCATCCTCTGGATCTGACGGTCGAGGATACCTGGCGGCGAATCGCCCGGGCCATGGCGGCGGTCGAGACGGATCCCGAGGCGTGGGAGGATCGGTTCTATGCTGCGCTCGAAGATTTCCGGTTCCTGCCGGCGGGCCGGATCACCGCGGGCGCCGGCACCAATCGCGACGTGACCCTGTTCAACTGTTTCGTCATGGGCACCATCCCCGACAGCATGGGCGGCATTTTCGAGATGCTGAAGGAGGCCGCGCTGACCATGCAGCAGGGCGGGGGGATCGGTTATGATTTTTCGACCATCCGCCCGCGCGGGGCGCCGGTGGCCGGGGTGGCGGCGGATGCTTCGGGGCCTCTCAGCTTCATGGACGTGTGGGACGCCATGTGCCGCACCATCATGTCGGCCGGGTCGCGCCGGGGCGCGATGATGGGCTGCATGCGCTGCGACCACCCGGATATCGAGGATTTCATCGCCGCCAAGTCCGATCCCGCGCGGCTTCGCAACTTCAACCTCAGCATTCTGGTCACCGATGCCTTCATGCAGGCGGTCAAGGACGATGCGCCGTGGGAGCTGGTCTTTGACGGCAAGGTCTATCACACGGTTCCGGCGCGGGATCTGTGGAACCGGATCATGAAGGCCACCTATGATTATGCCGAGCCGGGCGTGATCTTCATCGACCGCATCAACCGGATGAACAACCTCGCCTATTGCGAGACGATCGCCGCCACCAATCCCTGCGGCGAACAGCCCCTGCCACCCTATGGGGCCTGTCTGCTGGGGTCTATCAACCTGGCGCGGTTGGTGCGGGATCCGTTTACCGACGACGCGCGGCTGGACGAAGAAGAACTGACCGAACTGGTGCGCACCGCCGTGCGGCTGATGGACAACGTGGTGGACGTGTCCAAGTTTCCGCTGCCGCAGCAGCAGGAAGAGGCGCGCAACAAGCGCCGGATCGGGCTGGGGGTAACCGGGCTGGCCGACGCCCTGCTGATGCTGCGGCTGCGCTACGGCGGGGATGAAGCCGTGGCGCAGACCGAGGAGTGGCTGCACCGGATCGCGCGGGCAGCTTACCTCGCCTCGGTCGATCTGGCCAAGGACAAGGGCGCCTTCCCGCTGTTCGATGCCGAGAAATACCTGGCCTCGGGCAATATGCAGCATATGGACGAGGACGTGCGCGAGGCGATCCGGAAGCATGGCATCCGCAACGCGCTGCTGACCTCGATCGCGCCCACGGGGACGATCAGCCTTTATGCCGGGAACGTGTCTTCCGGGATCGAGCCGGTCTTTGCCTATACCTACACGCGCAAGGTGCTGCAGAAGGACGGGTCGCGCACCGAGGAAGAGGTGGTGGACTACGCCGTTCGGCTGTGGCGGGAGAAATTCGGCGATGGCGAATTGCCCGACTATTTCGTCAATGCCCAGACGCTGACGCCGGCGGATCATGTGCGGATGCAGGCGGCAGCGCAGAAATGGGTCGATTCGTCGATCTCCAAGACCATCAACTGCCCCGAGGACATCTCGTTCGACGATTTCAAGGACGTCTATCTGATGGCCTGGGAGACGGGGTGCAAGGGCTGCACCACCTATCGGCCGAACGACGTGACCGGTTCGGTCCTGTCGGTCAGCGAAAAGAGCGATGCCGCGCCGGGCGAATCGCCGAAGCTGACGCCCGCGGACGGGGGCGAAGTGGTCTATATGTCCGAGCCCCTGGACCGCCCGCAGGAGCTGGAGGGTGCTACCTACAAGCTGAAATGGCCTGACAGCGAGCACGCGATCTACATCACCATCAACGACATCGTCATCAACGGTCACCGCCGCCCGTTCGAGGTGTTCATCAACTCCAAGAACATGGAGCATTTTGCCTGGACGGTGGCGCTGACGCGGATGATCTCGGCGGTGTTCCGGCGTGGCGGCGACGTGTCCTTTGTCGTAGAGGAGCTGAAGGCCGTGTTCGACCCGCGCGGCGGGGCGTGGATGCAGGGGAAATACATCCCCTCGATCCTGGCCGCGATCGGCGGGGTGATCGAGAAGCACATGATCGCGATCGGTTTCCTCGAGGGCGAAGGCATGGGGCTAAAATCCGACCCGCAGGCGCAGGTGGTCAACACCGACGCCCCCCGCGGCCGGGCCTGTCCGAGCTGCGGCCAGTATGACATGCGCATGGTCGAAGGCTGCATGACCTGCGGCAGCTGCGGCTATTCCAAATGCGGCTAGGCGCGACCGCCTGACCGGGCGTGAGATGACAGGCAATTCAGTGCCATTTGGGGCGAATTGCCTTCCACCCACAGGGTCTATATTTGCCACAAGAATCCAAGCGTTTGAAATACAATGATTTCGAATTGGGCGGCTCTCGAGGAGGCCGCCCCTTTCCGTTGAGGGCCGGCCTGGTTGGGTTGACTTGATCCACCGGCAAACTTGTTCCTTATTCGTTCTCAAGGTTCCGGAACCTTTCACCCCCATTGGCCCAGTTGCCCAAGGCGCTGGATTGCCGTGCGGCCTGCGTGCCGCGCGATGAAAGGACTCCGCCATGACCCGATCGACAACGACCATCCCGTTTCATGACCTGACCTTTGTTGACGACATCCCGAAGTTGCGGAACGTCGAAGACCGACTGCACAGGTTCTTGCGCGGTTTGCGCAGGGAAAGGCAGGACCGGGACCATGAAGCCGGCAAGATCTCCGAGGACGACCTGGTGAATCCCTATTCACTGGTCGAGGACCATGACCGCGCCCGGATCAAGCGCCGTGCGGCGCGGTACGTGGAGCGGGTGCAATCTTCGACCGGCATGTATCACCTCTCCGAGGAGACCCGCGCGCGGTTGACGCCGCTACGTGGTGGGCTGCCCGTCACGCGCATCGTGACCGAACACGAGGCCGACGAGATTGCCGCGGCCCTGCACGCCGAGATGCCCTGGATGGCGCGCGCGACCGAGGAGGTCTGGCACGGATTGAGGGCATCGGCCCGCGACGGCTTGCCCGGCGTGCGCTTTGCGCCACTGGTGCTGAACGGCGCGCCGGGTATCGGCAAGAGCTATTGGGCACGGCGCCTCGCGCACCATCTCGCCGTGCCCACGGTGAAGATCGAAGCGACGGGAGAGCCGGCGACTTTCTCCCTGGTCGGCTTGCAGAAGGGCTGGGAAAGTGCCTCGCCGGGCAAGCTTGTGCAGACCGTGCTGAGCGCGCGTCACGCGAGGCCCTTGGTGATCGTGGATGAGATCGAGAAAGCGGGCGAAATGCACTCGAACAAGGGCGTGCGGCATACGCTCACCGACGCTCTTCTGCCGCTGCTGGAACGCATGACGGCGGCCCAGTGGGAATGCCCGTTCTTCCAGATCAAGTGCGACATGTCCTGGGTCAACTGGGTGATGACGGCGAACAGCCGGAAAGGCCTGCCCGAGCCGTTGCAAAGCCGATGCGTGGTGTTGGACCTGCCGGACCTCGCCAAGGACCAGCTCCGCGATTTTGCCTTGGCCGAGGGGACGCGGCGCGGGTTGCCCGAGCCCGCCATTGCGGCCCTAGAGGATCTGTTTGACGGTGGCGCGATCGCAAATGCCCGACTGAGCCTGAGAACGGTGTGCCGGATGCTCGATCGGGTAGAGGTGCTGGCCCGCAAACCGATGCTGAACTGAGGCAATGGTTGTGACGTGCCGCCACTCAAGGCGGGCGCACATGAGAGTTTTGGGAAGAGGGATTCATCATGACTGGCGCATTGGAAAGACCCAAAAGCCGCCCGCGTGCCATCTTCCTGGATCTGACATCGCCAGTTCTGCCGTCTTGCCCGGTGCCGGAAATGCCATGGCCATACAAAGCTGATCGGGATGCGGAGCGCTATGAAGACATTCTGTGCCGTCTCGCCCTGGCGACAGGCCTCCCGGTTGTCGCGTTCGTTCCAGACAAGGTGAAGTGGTCCCAGAAAATCGGACAGCGAGCTAAGGTGTATCCCAAACCTATTGGAGGGATACGAGATGGCGAAACGCCGGAAGTTCACAGATCA
>NZ_FNVD01000017.1 GCF_900108275.1 Jhaorihella thermophila | reverse complement strand
TGCGGCGCTGACCGCCCCCCATGCGGGCTGTCTCGCGGCGGCGCTCAAGCTCGGAAAGAATGTCCTTCATGATCCGGTGTCCCCTTTGGCATTTTTGCGGGACCATTTGGTCTGGACATCTTGCCAAAGCTGAATTGCGAAAATTTGCAAATGTTTTTCCGAAAGCACAACGCAAACTGCAAACTACGCAAATCCGCCTATGGCTTGGCACTTTTCTGCCGTCTTGAATTCGCCGGGATGGGCAACCGGCACGCCAGTCCCCTATGAGTATCGGAGGCCAATAACGGGAGACTCGGGCATGACGAGCAAGGCGGACATTTTGAATGCGATGCAGTTTTCCTTCTTCGCGAAGAATCCCCCCATGAACACCTCGAATGACGGGCGCTACACGATCACCTATCAGTATGCTGGGACAAGAGCGCCCGGTGATCTTCCGACCGGCTCGGGATACAGCGGGTGGACCAGCTTCACCAATGCCGAGAAAGCCGCCTTCGAGGCCCAGCTGGCGCATATCGAATCCTTCCTGAACGTGGACTTTGTCGAAGTCAGCGGGCGCGCCGATCCGGACATGAATGTGGGCAAGGTCAACATGTCCGGCGGTGTGCTGGGCACCGGCGGCTACGGGATCCGCTATTCGAGTAAGACCGGACTGGAGTATGATTCATTCGTCGTGTTCAAGAACACGCTTGACCTGTCATCCCCGACCAACGTCAACACGATCCTGCACGAGCTGGGCCACGCGCTGGGCCTGAAGCACCCCTTCAGCGCTCCATCGCTGCCTGCAGCGGAGGAGAACAACAAGTTCACCATCATGTCCTACTCGGCCAATCCCGACACGGGCACGCGCGGCGACGCGCTGATGCTGTATGATGCGTTCGCGTTGCAGGACATCTGGGGAAGCGCGAAATCCAACCCCGGCGACACCCTTTACACCGGCCCGCGCACCAACACGATCGACGTGATCTGGGATTCGGGCGGAATCGACGCCCTGGATGCCAGAGGCTATGTGCAAGGGGTCGAACTGGATCTGCGCAATTTCCATTTCTCCCGGTTCGGTTCTCATGACGATGTGGCCATGGGCTATGGAACGCGGATGGAGAACGCCTTTGGCGGATCGGGCGCGGATGTCATCAACGGCAACTGGCTGGACAACGTTCTGAAAGGCGGACGAGGCAACGATCTGATCAGGGCCCGCAACGGGAATGATCTGGTTCAGGGCGAGGATGGCAATGACCGCCTGAACGGGCAATTCGGCGACGACGTGATCGAAGGCGGGACCGGCAATGACCTGCTCTATGGCGACAAGGGGCGGGATTCGCTGGACGGCGGCTCGGGCAACGATACGCTGATCGGAGCGGCCGGCGATGACCTTCTGACCGGCGCGGCGGGGTGGGACAGGTTCCTGTTCTCCAAGGGCTATGGCGCGGACACTGTTGCGGACTTTCAGGACAACATCGACGACCTGCGGTTCACGGGCTTTGGAAGCGTTGAACAGGTCCGGGCAACGGCCCAGCAAGTTGCGTCTGACGCCGTGTTCGACTTTGGCGGCGGCGATGTTCTGACCGTGCTCAACGCAACCGTTTCGCAGGTCTTTGACGACATTCTGACCTGACGGCACTTTGGCAGCGGGTGGACAAACGGGCCGTGCTGGCCTAACGCGGTTATCAGGTTAACAATCTTTCGCCGGGTTTGCCGTTGCCGCCCACCCCACCACACATATTGACCCTGGTCCTGGTGTCGGGTCTGTCGGCATTGTGCATGAACATTTTTCTGCCCAGCCTGCCGAACATGACCGAGCATTTCCGGACGGACTACCGGCTTATGCAATTGTCGGTCGCGCTCTACCTGGGCGTCAACGCGGTGATCCAGATCCTGGTCGGCCCCGTGGCCGATCAGATGGGGCGGCGCCCGGTGATCCTGTGGGGGCTGGCGCTGTTCTGCCTGGCCACGCTGGGCTGTCTGCTGGCGCCCTCGGTCGAGGTTTTTCTGGCCTTTCGCATGGCCCAGGCGGTGGTCGCCGTCGGCATGGTGCTCAGCCGCGCTGCGATCCGCGACCTCTATCCGCAGGACAAGGCCGCCAGCATGATCGGCTATGTCACGATGGGCATGGCGGTGGTGCCAATGATTGGACCGGCGGTCGGCGGCATTCTGGACGAACTCTTTGGCTGGAAGGCGAATTTCTGGCTGCTCCTGCTTCTGGGCCTGGCCGCTTGGGCGCTGGTGCGCATCGATTTCGGGGAAACCGCCAGAAAAAGCGGGCTCACCTTGGCGCAGCAGTTCCGAGAGTATCCCGAACTGCTGCGCTCGCCCCGGTTCTGGGGCTATTCGCTGGCCTCGGGCATGTCGGCGGGGGCATTTTTTGCCTATCTCGGCGGCGCCCCTTTCGTGGGCACCGAAGTCTTTGGCATGAGCCCCGGCGAATTGGGGTTCTATTTCGGCGCGCCGGCCGTGGGCTACTTTCTGGGCAACTTCATCAGCGGGCGGTTCTCGGTCCGCTTCGGCGTGAACCGCATGGTGATGTGGGGGTGCTGGGCGAACGGGCTGGGCATCACCGCATCGCTGCTGATCATGCTCAGCGGCGGCGGCTCGGCCATCACCTTTTTCGGCTTCATGACTTTCGTCGGGCTCGGCAACGGCATGTCGATCCCCAACGCAACCGCCGGGGCAATGTCGGTGCGGCCACATCTGGCCGGCACGGCATCCGGGCTGAGCGGCGCGATCATGCTGGGCGGCGGCGCGGGGCTGAGCGCGTTGGCCGGCACCCTGCTGACGCCGGAAACCGGCGCATTGCCGCTGCTGTGGCTGATGCTGGCAACGGCGGCGCTGGCGGTGGCCGCGATCTCGGTCGTGATCCGACGAGAGCGGCAACTGGGGCTGTGACCGCTTGCCTGAGTCGATTTGCAAACATAAGATACCGAAAACGCAAACCTGCGAAGGCGACCGATGGCGACACAAAAGCTCTATGCTGGGGCCAAGCTGCGCGAGATCCGCACGCGGCTGGGTCTTACCCAGAAGGACTTTGCCACCAAGCTGGGCGTCAGCCTGCCCTATCTGAACCAGATGGAGAACAACAACCGCCCCGTCAGCACGACGGTGGTGCTGGCGCTGGCGCAGGAATTCGGCGTGGATGTGACGGAACTGTCGACCGGCGACAGCGAACGGCTGGTCAGCGACATGCGCGAGGCGCTGGCCGATCCGGTCTTTGCCGACACGATGCCGCCGCTGGCAGATCTGCGGCTGACCGCGTCGAACGCGCCGGCGTTGGCGCGGGCGTTTCTGGCCCTGCACCGCAGCTATCGCCAGACCCACGAGCGGCTGGCGTCGCTGGACGAGGCGCTGGGGCGCGAGGACGCCCGGTTGCAGGCCAGTCCCTGGGAAGAAGTGCGCGACTTCTTCCACTATTGCGACAACTACATCGACGCGGTTGACCGCGCGGCAGAACATTTCGCCGCCAGCGGCGGCGCGGATGCCGATTCGCGCCAGATCGCGCGGGACTGGCTGCGGTCACAAGGGGTCGCAGTCGAAATCGCCGACATCCCGCAGCTGCGCCGTTATGACCCCGACGCCCGGACCTTGCGCCTGTCGGCCCGCGCCGCGCCGCAGACCCAGACCTTTCAGATGCTGCTACAGGTGGCGCTTTTGCAGCAGGACAAGCTGCTCGAGGCGACGCTGGATCTGGCCCGGTTCCAGAGCGAAGAGGCCCGTGCCATCGCCAAGATAGGGCTGGCCAACTATTTCGCCGGCGCCGTGCTGATGCCCTATGGCCGGTTTCTCGAGGCCGCCCGCGCCTTTCGCCACGACCTGGAGATCCTGTCGAACCGCTTTGGTGCCTCGATCGAACAGGTCGCGCACCGGCTGTCCACGCTGCAACGCCCCGGCGCCAAGGGGATCCCGTTCTTCTTCGTCCGCGTCGATCAGGCCGGCACGATCACCAAACGCCACAGTGCCACACGCCTGCAATTCGCCCGGTTCGGCGGCGCCTGCCCGCTCTGGAACGTCCACCGCGCCTTCGAAACGCCGGGCCGGTTCCTTCTGCAACTGGCCGAGACGCCGGACGGGGTGCGTTATATCTCGCTGGCCCGGGACGTGTCGAAATCGGGCGGCTCCTTCGGCGCGCCCGTCAGGCGCTATGCCATCGCCCTGGGCTGCGAGGTGCGGCACGCGGATTCGCTGGTCTATGCGGACAAGCTGGATGTGAACAACGCCGCCGCCTATGAACCGATCGGCATTTCCTGCCGCATTTGCGAGCGCGCCGAATGCCACCAGCGGTCGGTGCCGCCGTTGGAACGCCGGTTGAACATCGAGGAAAACGAACGGAGCGTTCTGCCCTACCGCGTGCGCTGAGCGGCGGGCGGAACGCCCCGGTCCTTCGCCAACCGCACCTCAGGACGCAGTGGCCTGTCCATGCTCCGAAAGGATCCGCCAGATCTCGTCCTTGAGATGGGCCCGCTTCTTGCGAAGCTCCACTTCGGCCAGTTCCTCCATCGGCTCGACAAGTGTTTCGGCCCGATGCACCGCCCTGTTGATCTTGTGATATTCGTCGAACAACCGCGCGAAGTGCTGATCGCTGACCTTCAGTTTCTGCATCAGCTCCACCTTGTCGGGGAATTCCTCGGCAAGTTCGTGCGGAACGTGGGACATGCACTCTCTCCTTTTTCTCACTGGGTTCCGATTTCGGAAGCAGGGTAGCCCAGTCCCGTCGCCGCCTTCCTTGACCCGGATCAAAAGACGCCGATCAATTCCGCGCCCGACGCCATCCTGCGGCCTGCGCTTCGGCCTCGGAACAGAACCAGCGTTCGCCTTTCGACGGCGATATGCGGGTCCGGTCATAGTCGCGCTGACCCGGGACGTGGTAGATCCGGCGCCCACCGCGCGAAATGTTCCCCTTGATGACGCAGCCCCGCGCCGGCGGCGGGGCACCGCGCGCCCTGCGAAACTCCGCCGGACGGTCGAGCGTCGCCGCGTGCAGCCCCCGCCCCGTAACCACCGCGCGTTTCTCGTCCAGATCGTAGTCCATCGAATACCGGCGATAGGCAAAGGCGATGCCTTCGGAAACCATAACGCGGGCCGCATCCGCGCCTTCCACGAAACACCGCGCGACGGTCCGGCCGTAGCGGTCGGTGGCGATCCGCTCGCAAATGGCCGTCCTGCCCTCGAAGCGACGACGTGTCTCCTGCGCGGCCCAGCGCCCGCAATCGCGGTCCCGGCGGTCGGGCCATGTGCAAGGCTGGCCCAGCTCTGGCGCGTCAATGCCGAACAGGCGCACCTTCTCGCCGCCCACCCGCCAGGTGTCGGCGTCGATCACGCGGACGGTGCCGGACGGTCCGGCGAGCGCCAAAACGGGCAGAACCGCGACGACAAGAACAAGAAGAGAACAATTCCTTAACATCCGGTCAATCTGCGCCGAGGCGCGGCGCAGATCAAACCGATCCTTGTCGCAAGGTTAACGGCGGTGCGTGCCGGCCACCCTACCGCTGCGCGGTCTGCCAGTTCGAGTGAATCCATGGCTGCACATTGGCCCGCGGCAGCGGATCGCGCCCCAGAACATGGTCCGAGATCTTTTCCCCCACCATGATCGACGGTGCGTTCAGGTTGCCGTTGGTGATGCGCGGAAAGATGCTGCTGTCGGCCACCCGCAGCCGCTCCACCCCGATCACCCGGCCCTCGGGGTCCACCACCGCGTCCGGATCGTCCGCCCGCCCCATCCGGCAGGTGCCGCAGGGATGGAACGCGCTTTCGGCATGTTCGGCGATGAAGGCGTCCAGTTCGTCGTCGCTCTGCACCGCGTCGCCGGGCTGGATCTCGAAATCGGCGTAAGGCTCAAAGGCCGGCTGGGCAAAGATTTCCCGCGTGAGCCGGATGCAGGTGCGGAAATCCTCCCAGTCCTGATCGGTGGACATGTAGTTGAAGCGGATGATCGGCGCCTCGGCCGGGTCGGCCGACCGCAGCCGCAAATGCCCGCGCGAGGGCGAGCGCATCGGGCCGACATGGGCCTGGAACCCGTGGCCTTCGGCTGCGGCCTTGCCGTCGTAGCGCACCGCGATTGGCAGGAAATGGAACTGGATGTCCGGATAGGGCACGCCTGGGCGCGAGCGGATGAAGGCGGCGCTTTCGAACTGGTTCGACGCGCCCAGCCCCTTTTTCGTGAACAGCCACTGCGCCCCGATCACCGCCTTGGAAAAGATGTTCCAGTGCTTGTAGAGCGTGATCTGCTGTTTCGAGGCCATCTGGATGTAGAGCTCCAGATGATCCTGAAGGTTCGCGCCCACGCCGGGGCGGTCGGCGACCACCTCGATCCCGTGTTCGGCCAGGTGCGCCCCCGAGCCGATCCCCGACAGCATCAGCAGTTTCGGCGAGTTGATCGAGGACGCGGCGATGATCACCTCCCGCCGGGCGCGGATCACCTCCGCCCGGCCCTTGCGGATCACCTCGACCCCGGTGGCGCGTTTCTCTTCAAGCACCACGCGGGTCGCGAGCCCACGCACCACGTCCACGTTGCCCCGCCGCATGGCCGGTTTCAGATAGGCGTTGGCCGCCGACCAGCGCCGCCCGTTCCAGACGGTCTGTTCCATCGGGCCAAAGCCTTCCTGCTTTTCGCCATTGTAGTCATGGGTGACCTCGTAGCCCGCCTGCCGGCCGGCTTCGACGAAAGCGTGGTAGAGCGGGTTCCGGCGCGGCCCGCGCGTGACATGCAGCGGCCCGTCCGAGCCGCGCCATTCCGGGTCGCCGCCATGCCCGCCGTCATGCCAGCTTTCCTGCCGCTTGAAATAGGGCAGCACGTCGGCATAGGACCAGCCGTCCGCGCCCTGCTCGGCCCAGTGGTCGAAATCCATCGCGTGACCGCGGACATAAACCATGCCGTTGATGCTGGAGGATCCCCCGATCACCTTGCCGCGCGGGCAGACCAGCCGCCGGTTGTTGAGCGCCGGTTCGGGTTCCGCCACATAGCCCCAGTCATAGCGGGACATGTTCATCGGATAGCTCAGCGCCGCCGGCATCTGGATGAACGGGCCGGCATCCGTTCCGCCATATTCGATCACCAGAACCGACGCCCCCGATTCCCCCAGGCGGTAGGCCATGGCGCAGCCCGCAGAACCCGCGCCGACGATGACGAAATCCGCTTCCATCCCGTTTCCCTGTTCAGTCTTGATCCGGGCGGGTCATCAGCCCGCCGCCTTGAGCATCTCCAGCACCCGCATCGCGTGATCCAACGCCGCCTCGGGCGCCTCCGGGGCGTGCAGGGCGGCGCGGATGTAAATCCCGTCGATCAGCGCCACCAGCGTTTCCGCCGCGGCGCGCGGATCGGCCACCCGCCCGCGCAATGCATGGGTCAGGTTCGAATTCAGCCGCGCCTGATAGATCCGCCACAGCTTCAGCGCCGCGTCGTTGGTCTGGGCCAGCACATAGAACGACATCCACGCGCTCACCGCCGCGCGGGTAAAGCTCGAGGGGGCGAAACTGGCGCGGATGATCGCCTCGGCCCGCCGGTCGGGGGCGGCGGCCTTCAGTTCGCGACGCGCCTCCTCGCCGAAATCGGTCAGGATCCGGCGCATCGCGGCCAGAAATATCTGCTCCTTGCCGCCGAAATAGTGATGCGCCAGCGCGCTGGACATGCCGGCGCGGCGGGCGATCTGGCTGACGGTCACGTCCAGCGACCCGGCCGCGCCGATCTCGGCGATGGTCGCCTTGACCAGCGCCTCGCGGCGAATGGGCTCCATGCCGAGCTTGGGCATCGCGGGTGACTCCGTTCCAGAACGGAGGCCACTGTATTTTTCGTTTATTGACTCGTCAATCAACAAACGTGCCGGACGGAATACGACCCGGCTCCGAATGGCGATTTTGGGTCAGACCTTGGTTGCGGGGGCCGGGGGCGTGATGGTGCGGCGGCGCACGACCGCCTCGCGCCAGGTGATGAAGGTGACCGCGCCCAGGATGAGGCCGCCGCCGGTCAGAACCCAGATGTCCACCGGCTCGCCAAAGACCAGCGCGCCCAGCGCCGTGGCCCAGACCAGCTGCAGAAAGGTCACCGGCTGCGTTACGGTCACGGGCGCTTCGCGAAAGGCCAGGGTCATCGTGTAGTGGCCCGCGGTGGCGAAACAGGCCACGCCGAACAGGATCACCAGTTCGTTCAGCGTCGGCGTGACCCAAACGGCGGCGGCGAAGGGCGCCAGCGCCAGCGTCACCCAGATCGACAGATGCGCCACCACCAGCGCCGGGCTGACCCGCGACGACAGCACCTTGGCCAACAGGTAGGAGCCGCCGAACACCAGCGCCGCCAGCAGCATGGCCAGATGGCCGGGGCTGACCTCGCGAAAGCCGGGGCGCAGGATCACCACCGCGCCCAGCAGCGCCGCCAGAACGGCGGCGATCCGCCGCGCTGCCAGTTTCTCGCCCAGAAACAGCGCCGCGCCGATGGTGACATAGACCGGAGAGAGATAGTTCATCGCCGTGACCTCGGCCAGCGGGATCTGGGTCATGGCAAAGAACCACAGCATCACCCCGCCCGCATGCAGCAGGCCGCGCCCGGCGAACATGGCCAGCAGCCGCCGATCGGTCCTCTGGCGCAGGATCGGGCGCAGCACCGGCAGCATGAACACCAGCCCCAGCACATAACGCAGAAAGGCCTGTTCCTGCGGCGGCACGCGGGGACCGAGATACTTGACCAGCGCCGTCACCGCAACAAAGCACAGCCCCGTCACCAGCATCCAGAAGATGCCAAGCAACGGGCGGGAGGCGGGCGCATCACTCATGTCGAGCCTTGAACACCCTTTCGCGGCGCCGCGCAAGTCCTTCACATGACAATCAACCGCCCCAGAGCAGCCCCGCCGCGATCGCCCACATGGTCAGGCCGATGACGAAATCCAGCACCTGCCAGGCCCTTGGCCGCTCGAACACCGGCGCCAGCAGGCCCGCGCCATAGCCCAGGCCAAAGAAGAACACGAAGGAGGCCGACGCCGCCCCAAGACCAAAGGCGAGCCGGTCGTCATACTGGGCCGAGATCGACCCGATCAGCACCACCGTGTCCAGATAGACATGCGGGTTGAGCCAAGTGAAGGCCAGCACCGTCGCCAGTGCGGCGGCCAGCGTGAGGCCCTGGTCGCACCCCGCCTTCAGCGCCGCGCCCCCGGTCCAGGCCGCCCGCAGGCTGGCCGCGCCATACCACAGCAGGAATGCCGCCCCGCCCCAACGCATCAGCGGCCCGAACCATGGCGCGGCGTCGGCCAGCGTGCCAAAGCCGGCCACGCCCGCCCCTATCAGCACCGCGTCCGACAGCGCGCAGGTCAGGCAGATCCAGAACACATGCTCGCGCCGCAACCCCTGCCGCAGGACAAAGGCATTCTGCGCGCCGATGGCGAGGATCAGGCTGAAGCCGAGCGCAAAGCCCGGCAGAAAGGCGGCTGGCATGGCGGTTTTCCGTTCGATTCGACTGCACGGTTTGACTAATCCCGGCCGATCTCGTAATCAAATTAAAGGTTTTGATCCAAATTAAGTCAGGCTAATGCAATTCGACCGCCATCACCTTACCGCCCTGTCGGCGGTGCTGCGGCTGGGCAGTTTCGAGGCCGCCGCTGCCGAACTCTCCGTCACCCCTTCGGCGGTGTCCCAGCGGATCAAGGCGCTGGAGGACCGGGTCGGCGTGGTGCTCGTCAACCGCGGCGCGCCCTGCACCGGCACGCCCGCCGGCCTGCGGCTGGCGAAACATGCCGAGGATGTCGGGCTGCTCGAGGCGCAGCTGAGCCGCGAACTGGCGCTGGACATGGATGCAGGGCCGACGCGGTTGAGGATCGCGGTCAATGCCGACAGCCTGGCCACCTGGTTCGTGGGCGCCATGGCCTCGGTGCCGGGTCTTCTGTTCGAACTGGCGGTGGACGATCAGGACCACAGCGCCGAATGGCTGAAACGCGGCGAGGTCAGCGCCGCGGTCTGCGGCGTGGGCAAGCCGGTGACGGGCTGCGACGTCACGGCCCTGGGCGAGATGCGCTATGTCGCCGTGGCCAGCCCCGATTTCATGGCGCGGTGGTTTCCCGAGGGCGTGACGCCCCGCGCGCTGGCCCGCGCGCCCTGCCTCTCCTTCGGTCCCAAGGACGCGCTGCAGCGCAACTGGATCGCGCAGACCTTTGACGGTGCACGCGTCTCGCCGCCCGCGCATGTGCTGCCCTCCACCCAAGCCTTTGTCGAGGCCGCCCGGCTGGGCATCGGCTGGGGCCTGAACCCGATGGGCATGGTGCGCGGGCACATGCGCAAGGGGCGGCTGGTGCCGCTGGTGCCGCACACTCCACTGGACGTGCCCCTGTTCTGGCAGGTCAGCCGCGTCATGGCCGCGGCGCTGGAACCGGTGACGGCCAGCGTCACGCGTTCGGCCGGACGCACGCTGCGCCGGATGCAGCGCCAGGATGGCGCCTAACGCAAAGGGGCGCCGAAGCGGCGCCCCTCGTGTCCTTCGCGAACCGGCGCATCACATCTGCGCCATCACCTCTTCGGACAGGTCGGCATTGGTGGTGACGTTCTGCACGTCGTCGTCATCCTCCAGCGCTTCGACCAGCTTCATCAGCTTCTGGGCGCCTTCCAGGTCCAGCTCGGTCGTGGTGGTCGGCTGCCAGATCAGCTTGGTCGATTCCGCCGGCCCCAGCGCCTCTTCCAGCGCGGTGGAGACAGAGGCCAGCTCGGTCGGGTCGGTATAGATGAAATAGCCGTCGTCGGTTTCCTCGACATCCTCGGCCCCCGCCTCGAGCGCGGCTTCGAACACGGTTTCATACGGGGCGACAGTGAGCGGATAGATGATCTGGCCCATGCGTTCGAACATGAAGCCGACGCTGCCGGTTTCGCCCAGATTGCCGCCGTTCTTGTTGAAGATCGACCGCACGTTCGACGCGGTCCGGTTGCGGTTGTCGGTCATCGCCTCGACGATGATCGCCACGCCGCCGGGGCCGTAGCCTTCATAGCGGATCTCTTCATAGGCCTCGGCCTCGCCACCCTGCGCCTTCTTGATGGCGCGCTCGATGTTTTCCTTGGGCATCGACTGGGCCTTGGCCTCGCGCACGGCAAGGCGCAGGCGCGGGTTTTTGTCCGGGTCCGGGTCGCCCATCTTGGCGGCCACGGTGATTTCCTTGGACAGTTTCGAAAACAGCTTGGACCGCGCGGCGTCCTGACGTCCCTTGCGGTGCTGAATGTTCGCCCATTTGGAATGGCCTGCCATGATCTCTTCCCGTGATGGTTCCTGAATCGGGCCCATATAGACCGCCGTCGCGGATCTGTTCAAGGCAACGCTTGCCGGGCCCCGCGCCGCATATATGGTAGTTGCCATGACATTTGACCAGATCACCCTGTTCGTCTTGTTTGCCGCGGTGTTCGGCCTGCTGCTCTGGGGGCGGTTCCGCTATGATCTGGTCGCCTTCACCGCGCTGCTGGTCGGCGTGGTGCTGGGGGTGGTTCCAACGAAAGAGGCGTTTTCCGGTTTCGGCCACCCCGCGACGCTGGTGGTGGCGCTGGTGCTGATCGTGTCAGCCGGACTTGTGCGATCCGGCGCGGTGCTGCTGATTACCCGCACGCTGGTCGATGCCTCGCGGTCGCTGGGGGCGCATATCGCCATCATGGGCGGGATCGGCGCGGTGCTGTCGGCCTTCATGAACAACGTGGCGGCACTGGCGCTGCTGATGCCGGTGGACGTGCAGACCGCGCGCAAGGCCGGGCGGTCGCCGGCGCTGTCGCTGATGCCGCTGAGCTTTGCCACCATCCTTGGTGGCATGGCCACGCTGATCGGCACGCCGCCCAACATCATCATCGCCGAGATACGGGCCGAAGCCACCGGCAGCCCCTTTCACATGTTCGACTTTGCCCCCGTTGGCGGTCTGGCCGCGCTGGCGGGGCTGGTCTTTGTCGCGCTGATCGGCTGGCGTCTGATCCCGGAACGCGGGGACACCGGGCGCAAGGCGCAGGATCTGGCCGAATACATCGCCGAACTGACAGTGCCCGCCGAATCCCCGCTGATCGGCCGGCGGCTGGCCGAACTCTACCCCGTAACCGACAAGGCCGACCTGGCCATCCTCGGCCTGATCCGCGACGGCAAGCGGCGCTATGGCCGGGCCGCGAACGCGATCCTGCGGGCGGGCGATGCGCTGGTGATCGAGGCCACGCCCGAGGCGCTGGACGAATTCCGCGCCGCGCTGAAACTCGATTTTTCGGACGCGCAACGCCAGGAGCTGCTGACAGCCGCCGGCGAAGGGCTGGACGTGATAGAGGCCGTGGTGCCCGAAGGCGCCCGCATCGCCGGCAGGACCGCACAGGCCGTGGGGCTGGCATGGCGGCGCAACACGGTGCTGTTGGGGATATCCCGGCATGGGCAGCGGATCACGGCCCATGTGCGCCAGACGCCGATCCGGGCGGGCGACCTGCTGCTGTTGCTGGTGCCGCGCGGGACGGGAGCGGACGTGGCCGAATGGCTGGGTGCCCTGCCGCTGGCCGAGCGCGGCCTGACCGTCACCGCCAATGAAAAGACCTGGGCCGGGATCGGGCTGTTCGCGGCGGCGGTGATCGCGGCGAGTTTCGGGCTGATCTACCTGCCCATCGCGCTGGGGCTGGTGGTGGTGGGCTATGTCCTGACCCGGATCCTGCCGATTTCCGAGATCTACAACCACGTCGAGTGGCCGGTCGTCGTGCTGCTGGGGTCGATGATCCCGCTGGGCGCGGCGCTGGAAAGCTCCGGCGGCACGGCATTGATCGGGGGTGGTCTGATCCGGCTCACCGAAGGTCTGCCCGCCTGGGCGGTGCTGACCGTGCTGATGGTGGTGACGATGACGCTGTCGGACGTGCTCAACAACACCGCCACGACCATCGTCGCCGCCCCGGTGGGCATCCAGATGGCGCATGCTCTGGGCGTGTCGCCGGACCCGTTCCTGATGGCGGTGGCAGTGGCGGCGTCCTCGGCCTTTCTGACCCCGATCGGGCACAAAAACAACACGCTGATCCTCGGCCCCGGCGGCTATCGCTTTGGCGACTACTGGCGGATGGGTCTGCCGCTGGAAATCCTCGTGATCGCGGTCAGCATCCCGGCGATCCTGCTGTTCTGGCCTCTGTAGGTGCTGCGTCAGGCGAGATGGACAATCTCCGCCCCCGCAAAGCCCCCCACCGCCCGCGCGAACGCTTTGCGCGACATCAGGCACCCGGCAGTGCTGAGCCCGTCCGCGATGGCCGCCGAAGGCGCGGCGACGCTGACCAGGGTCCACCGCGACGGGGCCGGGCGACCGGTCTCGGGGTTCAGGATATGCCCCGCCGTGCCGATCCTCGTCCCCGTCGGTGCGGAGCTCGCCAGCGCCCGGTCGCGCAGGTGGACCGCATCCGGGATGCGCTGGCCGCCGGCTTGCAGCGCCACCGGCCGGTCGCCCCCGCCGGGCCGTCCGCCCAGCGCGTGCAGCTCTCCGGTATCGACCATCACGTCGGTCAGCCCCTCTGCCCGAAGCATCGCCGCGACCCGGTCGGCAATGTAGCCTTGTGCGATCCCGTTCAGCGTCAGCGCCATACCGGGACGAGCGAAACGGACGCCGCCCCCGTCGAAGCGGAGGTTTTCCCATCCAACCCGCTGTGAAATACCGGCAATCTCATCCGCCGAAGGCGTCGTGCCGGATTGCGCGCACGCCGCGTAGAGCGCCCAGAGCGGCTGCACCGTCGGGTCGAACGCACCACCGGTCGCGGCATGGATCGCGCCGCACAGTCCGAGGCACTCCAGCAACTCGAAGGGCGGGTTGTCGAGCCGCCCGTCCCGATTCAGCCGCGCCAGCGCAGACCGCGGGCGGTAGAGACTGAAGATGTCCTCCAGCCGGTCGATCTCGGCCCGGGCGCGGGCGGTGATGCGGCGAGCGTCCGGGTGCGCCAGCGTGATCGAGGCGCGCGCGCCCAGCGCGATGCCCTGCCAGCGAAAAATCTCTTCGCCCCGTGCCGGCCCCGCGGCGAAGGCAGCGGCACTGATGGCCAGAAAGCGGCGGCGTGAAACCCCTGTCATGTCAACCATTTCCCTTGTGACTGACCGCTTTGAGGCGGTCCAGATAGTTGTCTTCATCCGGATCGGCGCCCTGGTCGGCCACCGGGGCCAGAACGGCCGCATCCGGGATCTCGGCCAGCCGCACGACGCGCCCGCCATGTTTCGCGGCGAAGCCTTCGGCATCGGCGCGGACCGAAAACGGCACGATCTCCTCGGCCCCCATGCCGCCTGTCGCGTCCGA
Source organism: Jhaorihella thermophila (assembly GCF_900108275.1). Classification (GTDB taxonomy): domain Bacteria; phylum Pseudomonadota; class Alphaproteobacteria; order Rhodobacterales; family Rhodobacteraceae; genus Jhaorihella; species Jhaorihella thermophila. Next base: position 34,835 of record NZ_FNVD01000017.1, on the reverse strand, counting down.
TCCCAGCACAAAGAAGGCGTCCGCCGCCAAAACCCAGTTGTCGGCGCCGGGGTTCTGCCAGCTGGGTGCGTGGCTCATGTCGCTGACATAGATCGCGGCGATTTCCGCCTCTTGTTCAGGCATCCGGGCATAGGCGATCGCGTCCCGCACCTGCGCAAAGAACAGCGGCGCCAGTGCGCCTTCCAGATGCACCTGCCCCTTGGGTCCGTCATGTTCGCCCAGCGCCATCTGGCAGTAAAAGCCCAAGGCATCCTCGGTCATCGCCACAGGCTGTGGAATGGCGGCCTGTTCATCCTTGCAGGCCGCGACGACCAGCAGGGCGGCAAGAATCAGGACAGGTTTCATGGCACGATCCTCCGGAACCGCCAGGCTGCAAGGCCAAAGGCGATCAGCGGCCAGACGGCGACGCTGGCCAGCGCCCGCATCGGCGCGATCGACTGCGCCGCGCCGCTGACGCCGGACGCGGCGGCGGTGGCCTCGCTGGCGGCGAGGTTGAACAGGCGGAAGGCGTCCGCGGGGTTGCCGATCAGCAACCACGGGAACACGGTTTCAGTGAAGGCGCCGCCATCGTCGGCCACGATCGCGGCCAGCAGTCCAAGGTCGTAGAGCACGATCGCCACCAGCCACAGGCCGATCACCAGCCCGGCGGCGGTGGCCGGGCGCCGCGACAGCGCCGAGGCAAGATAGCCCAACCCCACGAAGCCCGCGCCCAGCAGCACCGACGACCAGTAGAGCCGCACCAGCGCGGCCAGCCCCTGCGCCGCATCTTCGTCCAGCCAGAACGCGGTGATCGCGGCCACCCCATAGCCCACCAGCAACGCCAGCGCGAGGATGCCCACATGCGCCACGATTTTGCCCAGCAGCACGGCCGGGCGCGACACCGGATAGGCCAGCGTCAGCCCCAGCGTGCCGCGCTCGACCTCGCCGGCCGCGGCGTCGAAACTCACCAGCAGCGCCATCAGCGGCACGAGATAGACCGCCAGCCCGGTCAGGCTCGCCACCGTGACCGACAGCTGGTCGGCGCCCAAGGTGCCGGTCGGCCCGCTGCCGGCAAGGGTCAGAACCAGCGAAAACAGCGCCATGGTCACGGTCAGGATGATGATCCAGCGGTTGCGCAGCGCGATGCGGAATTCGGCATCCGCAAAGCCTATGATGCCGCTCATTTTCCGGCCCTCCGGCTGAAATGGTCATAGATGTCGTCAAGGCTGGGCGGCACCACGTCGAGATCGCGCACCTTGGCCCTCAGCGCGGTGATCTCGCGCAGCCGCGCCAGCTTGTCCTCGGGCGAACAGGTCAGGTCCACGATGACCCCGTTGCTCCGCCCCCCGCGCAGCGCCTGGGCCACCTCGTCGGCGGCGCCGGGCCGGGCAGCGATCTGGATATGGGTCGGCAGGCCGGCCTGTTCGCGCAGCCCCGCCAGCGTGTCGTCGGCCACCACCCGACCCCGCGACAGGATCACGATCCGGTCGGTGCGCGCCTCGACCTCGGTCAGGGCGTGGCTGGACAGCAGGATCGCGGTGCCCTGCGCGGCCAGCTCATCGAGGATCGCGTAGAATTCGCGCCGCGACACGGGGTCGAGCCCGCTGGTCGGCTCGTCCAAGATCATCAGTTTCGGCCGGCCGATCAGAGCCTGCGCCAGCCCGACCTTCTGCCGCATCCCCTTGGAATAGGTGCCGATCCGCCGCCCGGCGGCATGGGCCAGCCCGACCCGGTCCAGCAGCTCGTCGGCCAGCTTCACCGGCTGGCGGCGCAACCGCAGATAGAGCCGGATCTGTTCCCGCCCCGTCAGCGCGGAATGAAACGCCACGTTTTCCGGCAGATAGGCCACCTGCATCCGCGCCGCGCGACTGCCCGGCGCGGCGCCCATCACCTTTATCCGCCCGCTGTCATGCGGTTGCAGACCCAGGATCGCCTTCATCAGCGTGGTCTTGCCCGCACCGTTGTGACCCAGAAGCGCAATCTTCTGCCCCGCGCCGACGGTGAAGGATACGTCCTTCAATGCCTCGAACCCGTCGAAGCGCTTGCAGACCTTGTCCAGGATCAGGTTGTCCATGTTCACGAGCCCTCCTTGCGGGCGAGATATTCGGCCTCCATCGCCTCGACCTGCGCCGGCACGGGGATCTCCACCGGCGTCATCAGCGGGTGGCTGTCCACCACCCCGCCCGGCAGGGTCGCGGGAAAGCTCGACTGGGTCCAGCGCACCAGCTGCACCGCAGGCGATCCCAGCAGCAGCCGCGCCGCCGGCTGCGACCACAGGATGTGGTCCATCAGGTCATTGGGGCGATAGACCCCATCGGCGATCCCGTCGCCGTCGAGGTCGAAGGCCGGGTTGTCCGACCAGTAGTTGCCGCGGCCATCCAGGCTCCACTCCACCATGCGGGTGCCGACATATTTCACCTGCGTGCGGTTGCCGATGAACGCGTTTCCGGTCACGGCGTTGCGTTCCGACCCGGCGGTAAAATGGATGCCGATCTCGCAGCCCTCGAAGCGGTTGCCATAGATCAGGTTGCGATGGGCGTTGTAGATGAAGGTGCATTTCTTCTGCCCCCCGCGCACCAGGTTGCCGGTGATGTCGGACTTGTTGGCATAGTTCAGCATCACTCCATGATCGCGGTCATGCAGCGAAAGATTGCCGCGCGCGGTGATGCGGTCGGAAAACATCAGTGCATAGCCCAGGTGATTGCCGATCGAGACGTTGCCGATCACCTCGGAGTCGTTGGTATACATGTAGTGAACCGCAAAGCGCAGGTCGCGGAACAGGTTGCGGGCAAAGATGTTCTTCTTCGACGAGTTGGTGAAGATCCCGTCGCGGCCCCAGCGGATGTCGTTTTCCTCGACCCGCGCGCCGGGGGCGTTCCAGACATAGACCCCGTTGCCGCGGCTGTTCATGTGCCGGTCGCGCCGGCCACGGATAACGTTGTCCGCCACCAGCGCATCGCGCGCGCCGTGGATGTCGATGCCGTAAAGGTTGCCTTCCAACCGGTTGCCGATCACGCGGGCGCGGGTCGCGCCCTTGGTCAGTTTCACACCGCTGTCGATCGCGTCATGCGACGAGCCCGACCCCCGGATGATGCAGCCCTGCACCATCGAATCGGGCGCCGAAACGGTCACGGCGCTGCCCTGCCCGCCGCCGTCGATCACGGCATCCTCCGCACAGACCAGCGAAAGCGGCCGGTCCAGCGTGACCGGACCGGCATGGATGCCCGGCGCGAGGCGAAGCGTATCCCCCGCGCCGGCGGTTTTCATAGCCTCTGCCAGCGCCCCCCCGCCCGCCGGCACGTCGATCACCGCCGCCTGCACCTGCAGGGGCAACGTCATCAGGGCCGCAAGGGCAAGGGGGCGCAGCATCGGTTTCAGGCTCCTTTCGGTTCGACGAGCATCCGGCCGCGCATTTCCATGTGCAGCGCGTGGCAGAACCACTGGCAATAGAACCAGTGCACGCCCGGACGGTCGGCGGTGAAGGTGACCGACGCGGTCGCCTGCGGCGCGATCTCGAAGGCGATACCGTGGTTCGACAGGGTAAAGCCGTGGGTCACGTCGTCCACGTCGTCGAGGTTGGTGATGTAGATCGTCACCTCGTCGCCTTCCTTCACCGTGAACTTCTCAAGGCTGAAGGTCGGCGCCTGGCTGGTCATGTAGACGCGCACCTTGCGGGGATCGTCCTTGTCGCGGATCGGCTCCTCGGCGCCTTCTTCCAGATCGACGCCATCGGCCTCGGCCTGCTTGCGGGCGTCTTCCCACATGGGATCGTTGCGGTCCCAGACCCGTTTCGGGTTCACGATGTCGGCGCGCACGATGATGCTGTCATGCGGCTCGGCAAAGGTGGGGCCGTCGTGGACCACCTTCATCTCGTCGGTCGAGATGTCGATAACCTGCTCGTTCTCGGGCTTGAGCGGGCCGACATTCAGGAACCGGTCCTTCGAGAACTTGTTCATCGAGATCAGCCACTTGCCGTCGGCCTCCTTGGTTTCGCCCATCGAGGTCGAGTTGTGGCCGGGCTGATAATGCACGTCCACCTTCGAGATGATCGGATCCACGTCCTCGCCCGCATAGGCGCGGATTGCCTTGTCGATGTTCCACTTCACGATCTGACTGTCCAGGAAGAGCGTGGTATAGGCGTTGCCCTTGCCATCATAGGCGGTGTGAAGCGGCCCAAGGCCCAGTTCCGGTTCGGCCACCACGCAGGAGCGCGGATCCGCGTTGCTTTCGAACAGGGCATCCACCTTGGTCACGTCGATCACCGAGCAGGTCGGCGACAGCTTGCCGTTGATGACCACGTGCTTGCCGTCGGGCGCGGTGTTCACGCCATGCGGCGAGTTCGGGATCGGCACGTAGCGGGTGTAGTTCTTGTTCTTGCCCTTGCGGCCGTCGATCACCTTGACGCCGTTCAATTCGATATAGTCGCCGTTGGCGATGCCCTTCTCGATCTCCTTGATGTTGAAGATGACCACGTGGTCCATCTCGTTCGCCGTCATCTCGGCCAGGTTCATCCCCATTTCCGAGTTGTAGCTGGTCGAGAAGGCGTATTTGCCCTGATAGTCGCAGTCGGTGTTGTCGAGGTTGCCCGACACGATCACCTGCCAGGCGATCTCCATCGTGTCGCCGTCGATGGCGGTAAAGATGTTCACGTATTGCGACGGATCGTCGAGGACCGAGCCGTCGTTGACCAGCGGGCCTTCGTGTTCGCCGTTGGCAAAGACGTAACCGGTGCGCGGGTATTTCTGCAGGCGCATCCCGTGGATGTCATGCGCGTTCGGGATCTCGATGATCTTGTCGCATTTCATCACGTCACAGCGCACGCGCGCCACGCGGGTGTTGGCCTTGTCGTTCATGAACAGGTAGCGGCCGTCATAGGTGCCGTCGGTGAACGACATATGCGGGTGGTGCAGGTCGCCGTTGTCATAGGTGACCTTGCCGCGCTTGGCCAGGAACGCCTTGGTTTCATCGGTCAGGCCCTCGGTCAGAACCTTCAGCGATTCATTGGTCTGGCCCCAGCCGGTTGCCGACAGCGGTTGAACACCGGCACGCGCATCAGCTCGCGCATGGACGGGAAGCCCAGGATGCGCAGTTCGCCCGTCTGGCCCGAGGACCAGAAGCCGTAATATTCGTCCAGCTCGCCCGGCGCCTTCTCGGCCTTGCCGGCTGCGGCGCGGGCCTCGTTGGCCATTGCCAACCAGCTGCCGGCGGTCGCGGTGGCCACCGCGCCGGCGGCGGTCGCGCCGAACAGGCCACGACGGGAAATGCCGCGTTTGTGAGCAGTGTCAGACATTTGGGATCTCCTTCTTCTCGAGTTTGCCGGCCAGGGCCTGATCCATTGCGCCCTTGGCGGCTTCCAGTGCGGCGCGGTCCCTCTCGCGCCGCTTCAGTCGCTTGATGACAACCGGGCACTTGGCCTTGCTCTGGTAGAGCACTCGGCAATGCAGGCAGTTGATGCATTCGTTGGGGTTGATCTCGCCCGTCGGGTGGATCGCCTGAACCGGGCACTCGTTCGCGCAGGTGTGGCAGGGGCTGCCGCATTCCCTGTAGCGTTTCAGCCAGTCGAACATTCGCATCCGCGCCGGGATCGCCAGCGCCCCGCCCAGGGGACACAGGTAGCGGCAGTAGAACCGTTCGATGAACAGCCCTGCGACCAGAAGCGCCACCGCGAACAGAACGAAGGGCCAGGGGCGCATGAACTTGAGGATGATCGAGGTCTTGAAGGGTTCGACCTCGGCGTAAAGCTCGGCCAGCGACAGCGAGATCACCGACAGTCCGAACAGAGCGAGGAAGATGATGTATTTCAGCGCCCACAGCCGTTCGTGCAGCGCCCAGGGCACCGTGATCTGCGGCACGCGCAGGGCGCGGGCGATGCGGTTGGTCAGCTCCTGCAGCGCGCCGAACGGGCACAGCCAGCCGCAGAACGCCCCCCGCCCCCAGAAGATCAGCGCTGCCGCGACCGAGCACCACAGGATGAACACCAGCGGGTCCATCAGGAAGGCCTCCCAGGTGAAGCCTTCGCGCAGCGAAGCAAAGAGCGCCATCAGGTTGACCACCGACAGCTGCGCATTCTGCATCCAGCCGACAAAGACCAGCGTCAGCGCCAGGAACCCCATGCGGAACCAGAAGAAGATCCGTTCGTTGCGCGTGGCCCAGATCTGGAAGAAGAACACCGCCGTCAGCACGCCGATCATGCCCAGAAGCAGCGCGATCTCGGCCTTCTTGCCCAGCCAGATCCGTTTCCACAGGCCCGTGCGGGCAGCCTGTTCGTCCTGCGCCGCCTCGGCTGGCGTAGCCTGCGCCTGCGGCTCGGCCGGCACCTCGCGCAGGAACCGCTCCGGCAGGCGATAGCCCAGTTCGAAGGTGGTAAAGACCTTCTCGACCGGCCCGACGGCCCGCTGCACCAGCAGTTGCAACGTCCAGGGTCTGGTCGGGTCAAAGCCGCTGTCGGCGGGAATGCGGAAGATGTCCAGTTCGGTGAACTCGGGCGCATCCTCGACGGCCAGCGCCCCGATCCGACGGTGGTCACGGTCGTGGAAGCGCACGGTAATGTCGCCCTGCACCAGCGCGATACGGTCAAAGATGCCGCCGCGCACATAGCCCGACCCCTTGAAGGAATAGCGCCCGCGCCCGGCCACGACGATCGCGTGATCGCCGGGGTTCAGGAACTTCTCCTGATTGGCGTATTCGTTATCCCCCAGCAGCGCGCGACCGATCTGCGGCACCGACACCAGGGCGGCATACATGTCGATGAACCGCTCGTCGGGCGCGCCCTTTTCGGGCCGCTTGACGGCACGCGGGTCGCCCATCGCCTCGAAGGCGGCGTTCACCTGGCCCACGTCCAGCGACAGCCGCCGCACGGTCCCGTCCCCGGTCAGGCTCAGCCAGTCGGCGGCCACCTCGGCTTCGGGGGCGATCTCGACCTTCGGGCCGGTGTCCTCGGCCGGGGCAAGCCCCCCAGGCCCAGCGCGCGCGCCACCTTGACCCCTGAGCGCAGGATCGAATCGTCCATCACCATCACGGTCACGGTCGCGCCCGAAATGATCTCGAGCTCATGCGCCGTGCCGCGCTCTGTCGCCTCGCGGGCGAGGTCGGTGCCGACATAGCCCTCGGTCAGTTCGACCATCTCGCTGTTGGGAATGCCGATCAGGATGATCGGTTCGGATTGCTCGACCAGCTCGGCGCCAACGATGGTCGCGTCGTCGTCAACCGCCACGAGGACATGGATCGGCTTGCCGGAATAGCCGATGGTCGAAACGAAATCGGTGGTGATGTAGGCCCAGGCGATCCGCTCGCCGTTCTTCAGAACCGGAGCGACGGGCATGTCTTCGCGGATCGCGCCGTATCCGGTGGCGCCGGGCACCAGGTCCGAAGCGGCAACCTCGGGCAAGAAGCGCTCAAGAACGTTCCCGGCCAGGGCCCGGGTCGCACCCGTGCCCAGCAAGAGCGCCAGCACAAGGATTGTCAGGGATGCCCGAAATGCGCGGCAAACGCTGCTGCTCGATGCCTTCATGCCCATGGGAAACCCCCATCGTCCGGGCCGAAGGCGGACGGTTCGTTCCGAACCGCCGGATCATGCATGATGCAAGTCATGATTTTCTTTTCCTGCTGGTCTGGAGGGCCGCGCGAAATCGACCAGAACTGTTCAGCCGACATCGGCAGTTCGGATTCTTCCGCCGGTTCCAAGGGAACCTACATTTCGGTCCGCTGCGGGACGCCGGAGCCCGCCGGCGCCGGAAGGGCGGCGATCCCGGCCTGGAGAATGCCGCAGAGGCAGGCCGCGCAGTCGCAGTCATCATGTGAAGGATCATCGGACGGCGCGGTATCGAAGGCCTGCAAGTCGTCCTCGGCCCGGACAAGGACGGCACCGCCGTCGGCGCGGATCTCGATCCACGCCGGGCCGGCAGGATTCTGCCCGGCCTGAACCGTCATCGCGTGACCGGGAGCGACAGGCCCGACGATCAGGGCCACCATCACCACCAGACGCACGAACAGCGCCGCAAGGGATCCCAGCATCCCCGCGCAGCCTGCCGTTCTGTCCGTGAATGGTTCCATGACGCCGCACCGCGGTTCGTTTCGGTCGGGGCCGTTAGATAGCAGCGGTCGCGCAACCGCATTGACAAAAGTCAACGGCCCCGGCTTCCCCGAGGTCACGCGTCGCAGATGGTTTTCCCGTGCCTGCGACGCGCCGGGGCGCGGTCGTCGGCGCCGTTGTTTTGGATACGATCTTCAATATATTTCCTTACGACGCATTGCAGATCTTTCGCCCCGGCTGGTAAGGTCTGGCGCAACCGGAGGAGAAAACGTGAAAATTCAGGCTGTTGACATCGGACGAACGGCCTCGGCCGCCAGCATCATCTTCGATGCGCTGCGCAAGGCGATCATCGAAGGCGACCTCAAGGATGGCGAACCGCTGCGCCAGGACGAATTGGCGAAGATGTTCAACACCAGCCGTATCCCGGTGCGGGAGGCGTTGACGCGACTGGAACAGCACGGGCTTGTCCGCACGGTCCGCTACAAGGGCGCGGTCGTGGCGGGGCTTTCGGCCGACGAAGCCGCCGAGATCTTTGATTTCCGCGCCCTTCTCGAAGGCGAGGTGATCGCGCGCGCCGTTCCCCTGATGACGCCTTCGATCTTGGCCGAGGCGCGCGGCTATTGCGATGCCTTCCACGATTCGGGCGATCCGATGGAATGGGGGGATCTCAACCGCAAGTTCCACGCCACGCTCTATGCGGCGGCGAACCTGCCCTATCACATGAAGGTCATCAACAGCGCCATGGACCAGATCGACCGCTACCTGCGGGCGCAGCTGTTGCTCAGCAAGGGCATGGAGCGGGCCAACAAAGAACATCTCGCCATCCTGGCCGCCTGCGAAGCGGGCGAATCCGAAAAGGCGCGTCGGCTGACGCAGCAGCATATCCTGGGCGCCAAGGCCTCGCTGATCGACCATCTGAAATAGGCCGGGCCTTTCCCGTCGCCGGCGCATGCAGGGATTCCCGACTTGACTCCGGGCGCGTCGGGCCGTAGCCCGTTTGCCATGTCGAAATTGGATACAATATTCAGCTTTCCGTATGGGAAGCTTAACCGTATCCGGTAACGATAGATACAAAACCAAAGGAAAATGGGGAGATTTTCCAAATGTCCATCAAGACGACTCTCCTGGCCGGGGCCGCTGCCCTGATGCTGGGGTCCGCCGCCTTCGCCGGCGGCAACCTGATCTACTGCTCGGAAGGTTCGCCCGAAGGGTTCGACCCGGCGCTGTTCACCGCCGGCACCACCTTCGACGCTTCCTCGCAGCCGATCTACAACCGGCTGATGGAGTTCGAGACCGGCACCACCAACGTGATCCCCGGCCTGGCCGAGAGCGTCGATGTCTCTGACGACGGGCTGGAATACACGTTCCACCTGCGCAAGGGCGTCAAGTTCCACTCGAACGCCAATTTCACGCCGACCCGCGATTTCAACGCCGACGACGTGATCTTCAGCTTTGACCGCCAGATGAACCCCGAAAACCCCTACAACAAGGTTTCGGGCGGCACCTGGGAATACTTTGCCGGCATGGGCATGGGCGACCTGATCAAGGAGATCGTCAAGGTTGACGACTACACGGTCAAGTTCGTTCTGAACCGTCCCGAGGCCCCGTTCATCGCCAACATGGCGATGGATTTCGCCTCGATCATGTCCAAGGAATACGCCGACGCGATGCTGGCCGCCGGCACGCCTGAGGCGCTGAACACCGCGCCGATCGGCACCGGTCCGTTCCAGTTCGTCGCCTATCAGAAGGACGCGGTGATCCGTTACAAGGCGAACCCCGACTACTGGCGCGGCAAGGCCGACATCGACAACCTGATCTTTGCCATCACGCCCGACGCTTCGGTTCGCTACCAAAAGCTGAAGGCCGGCGAATGCCACATCATGCCCTATCCGAACCCCGCCGACGTGCAGGCGATGAAGGATGACCCGAACATCGTGGTGATGGAGCAAGAGGGCCTGAACGTCGGCTACCTGGCCTACAACACCCAGCAGAAGCCCTTCGACAACCCCAAGGTCCGCAAGGCGCTGAACATGGCGATCGACAAGCAGGCGATCATCGACGTGGTGTTCCAGGGTTCGGGCCAGATCGCCAAGAACCCGATCCCGCCGACCATGTGGTCCTACAACGACGCGGTGCAGGACGATCCCTATGATCCCGAAGCCGCCAGGAAGATGCTGGAAGAGGAAGGCATCAAGGATCTGGAGCTCAAGGTCTGGGCGATGCCGGTGCAGCGTCCCTACAACCCCAACGCCCGCCGCATGGCCGAGCTGATTCAGGAAGACATGGCCAAGATCGGCGTCAAGGTCGAGATCGTGTCCTATGAATGGGGCGAATACCTGTCGCGCTCCAAGGCGCTGGACCGTGACGGCGCGGTTCTGCTGGGCTGGACCGGCGACAATGGCGACCCGGACAACTTCCTGGCCGTGCTGCTGGGCTGTGACGGCGTCGGCGCGTCGAACCGCGCGCAGTGGTGCTACAAGCCCTTCGACGATCTGGTGATGAAGGCCAAGACCATCTCGGACAAGGCCGAGCGCACCAAGCTGTATGAAGAGGCACAGGTCATCTTCAAGGAGCAGGCGCCCTGGGCCACCATCGCGCATTCGGTCGTCTACATGCCGATGCGCCCCGAGGTGAAGGGCTACAAGGTCCACCCGCTGGGCAGCCACATCTTCTATGGCGTGAGCGTCGAGTAATCTGACCAACACCCGCGGGGCCGCCTGGCAAAGAGCGGCCCCGCCTCTTTTCGGAGCCCATCCCATGCCCCCCCGTCTGGACGAATACGCCCAGGTCGCCCGCGATCTGGGTGTCGATGCCGTGGCGCTGGTGCCCGGCCCCAACTTTACCCGCGCGCTGGGCCACAGCTTCATGAGCAACGAGCGCCCCTTTCTGGCCGTGATCCCCGCCGAAGGCCCGCCCGCCGCGATCGTGCCCAACCTCGAATTGAAAAGCTGGGAACTGGTCGGTTTTCCCGGCACCACCCATGACTGGCGCGATCAGGATGGTTACATGGGCGCGTTCCGCGCGCTGGCGCAAAGCCACCCCGTCCGGCGGCTCGCGGTCGAGGGCCAGGTGATGCGGGTTTTCGTCCATCACGCGCTGAAGGCGGCGATGCCCGACCTCGAGATCATCGACGCGGAACGGGAAATCTCGGGCCTGCGCATGGTCAAAACCGCCGAGGAAATCGCCGCGCTGGAAGAGGCCATCGCCATTTCCGAACGGGCGCTTGCCCGCGTGTTGGAAGACGTCCGCCCCGGCCAGACCGAAACGCAGGTCGAACACGCGCTGATCCAGGCGCTGTTCGCCGAAGGCGCCGACGGCATGGCCTTTCCGCCGATCGTCGCCGCGGGGGACAATTCGGCCCGCCCCCATGCCCATGCCCGCGCGGACTACGCCATTCAACCCGGCGATGCGCTGCTGTTCGACTTTGGCGCCACCAGGCACGGGTTCTGCGCCGACATCACCCGCACCGTGTTCATCGGCCAAGCGACGGAAGAGGCGCGCGCGGTCTACGACACCGTGCTGCGCGCCAACCTCAAGGGGTTCGAGGTCACCCGCGCCGGCGTAACCGCGCACGAGATCGACGATGCGGTGACCGGGGTGCTCGAGGCCTCGCCTTTTGCCGACCGGATCCGCACCAAGACCGGCCACGGGCTGGGCCGCGACGTGCATGAGGCGCCCTATATCATGCGTGGGAACCACATGCCCCTGCCCGCCGGGACGGTTTACACAAACGAGCCGGGGCTGTATGGACCCGGCGCCTTTGGCGTCCGAATCGAGGACGACGTTCTTGTCACCGAAACGGGCTGCCGGTCGCTGACCACCTTTCCAAAAGACCTCATGATCGTGGGCTGACACATGCTCAGATATCTTCTGTCCCGTCTCCTGACCTTCGTGCCGACCTTCTTTGGCGTCACGTTGATCTCGTTCGCGTTCATCCGGGTGCTGCCGGGTGATCCCATCATCGTAATGGCCGGAGAACGCGGCCTCAGCGAGGAACGCTATCAGGAACTCGTGCGCCAATACGGGTTCGACAAGTCGGTGTTCCAACAATACGTCGACTATCTCGGCGGCGTCCTGCAGGGCGACCTGGGTGCGTCCTTCGTGACCAAGAAACCGGTCTGGGACGAGTTCTTCTCGCTGTTCCCGGCGACGCTGGAGTTGTCGATCTGCGCCATGATCTTTGCCGTCGCCCTGGGCATCCCGGCGGGCGTGATCGCCGCAGTGAACCGGGGCAAGCTGCCCGACCGGCTGTTCATGTCCTCGGCGCTGGTGGGCTATTCCATGCCGATCTTCTGGTGGGCGCTGCTGCTCATCATCTTGTTCTCGGGGATGCTGGGCTGGACCCCGGTATCGGGACGGATGAGCCTGATGTATTTCTTTGAACCGGTCACCGGCTTCATGCTGATCGACAGCCTTCTGTCGGGACAGGAAGGCGCGTTCCGCTCGGCCGTTAGCCACCTGATCCTGCCGACCATCGTGCTGGGCACGATCCCGCTGGCGGTGATCGCGCGTCAGACCCGGTCGGCCATGCTCGAGGTGCTGGGCGAGGACTACATCCGCACCGCCCGCGCCAAGGGCCTGTCCCCGGCCCGCGTCAACGGCGTGCATGCGCTGCGCAACGCGCTGATCCCGGTGGTCACCGTGATCGGGCTGATGGTGGGCACGCTGCTGGCCGGCGCCATCCTGACCGAAACCATCTTCAGCTGGCCCGGCATCGGCAAATGGATGGTCGATTCCATCTTCCGCCGGGACTATCCGGTCGTGCAGGGCGGGCTGCTGCTGATCGCCTCGATGGTGATGATCGTGAACCTGACCGTGGACGTGCTCTACGGCCTCATCAACCCCAAGATCCGGAGGCGCTGATGACCGCGACAGCCCCCGCCCAGACCCCGGCCAACGGCGTGGAACGGCCCGGCCGGTTCAAGGAATTCTACCACTATTTCAGCGAAAACCGCGGCGCCGTGTTCGGGCTGTGGATCTTTGCCGGCTTCGTCTTCGTTGCGGCCTTCGCGCCGTGGCTGGCACCCTATGACCCGGCCGAGCAGTTCCGCGACTTCACCCTGATCCCGCCGGCGTGGCAGGAAGGCGGCAACTGGGCCTTTCCGCTGGGCACCGACCCGCTGGGCCGCGACATGCTCAGCCGGCTTCTGACCGGGGCGCGCTATTCGTTCTTCGTGGGCGTCGTCGTGGTCACCGTCTCGGCCACCGGCGGCATCATCATCGGGCTGATCTCGGCCTTTGCCCCGAAATGGCTGGACGCGATCATCATGCGGGTGATGGACATCATCCTGGCCTTCCCGTCGCTGCTGCTGGCACTGGTGCTGGTGGCGATCCTGGGGCCGTCGCTGACCAATGCGATGATCGCCATCGCCATCGTGGCCCAGCCCCATTATGTGCGCCTGACCCGCGCCTCGGCGCTGGGCGAGCTGCAAAAGGACTATGTCACCTCGGCCCGCGTCGTCGGCGCCGGACTGCCGCGGCTGATGTTCCTGACCGTGCTGCCCAATTGCCTGGCGCCGATCATCGTGCAGGCGGCGCTGAGCTTTTCGACCGCGATCCTCGATGCCGCGGCGCTGGGGTTCCTCGGCATGGGCGCGCAGCCGCCCACGCCGGAATGGGGCACCATGCTGGCCGAGGCGCGCGAATTCATCCTGCGCGCCTGGTGGGTGGTCACCTTCCCGGGCCTTGCCATCCTGATCACCGTTCTGTCGATCAACCTGATGGGCGACGGGCTGCGCGATGCGCTCGACCCGAAGCTGAAGCGGAGCTGAGCCATGAGCCTTTTGGAAGTCCGCAACCTGACCGTCGAATTCGCCACCTCGGCCGGCCAGTTCCGCGCCGTGGAAGGCGTGGACGTGACGCTCGACAAGGGCGAAGTGCTGGCCATCGTCGGCGAATCCGGCTCGGGCAAATCCGTGTCGATGCTGGCGGTGATGGGGCTGTTGCCCTGGACCGCGACGATCACCGCCGACCGCATGGCGTTCGAAGGCCGCGACCTGCGCGAGATCACCCCGGCCGAACGGCGCAAGATCATCGGCAAGGACATCGCCATGATCTTTCAGGAGCCGATGTCGTCGCTGAACCCCTGTTTCACCGTGGGGTTCCAGATCAAGGAGGCGCTGCGTCAGCATCTGGGGCTCGACCGCAAGGCCCGGCACAACCGCGCCATCGAACTGTTCGAACAGGTCGGCATCCCCGCACCGGAAAAGCGCCTGAACGTGTTCCCGCACCAGATGTCGGGCGGCATGAACCAGCGGGTGATGATCGCCATGGCAATCGCCTGCAACCCGAAGGTTCTGATCGCCGACGAACCCACCACCGCGCTGGACGTGACCATCCAGGCGCAGATACTCGACCTGCTGCTGGAGCTGCGCGAGAAAAACGGCATGGCGCTGGCGCTGATTACCCACGACATGGGCGTGGTGGCGGAAACGGCCGAACGCGTCGCCGTGCACTATGCCGGTCAGAAGGTGGAGGAACAGCCCGTGGCAGGCCTCTTCGGCCGCCCCTATCACCCCTATACCGCGGCGCTGCTGGCGGCCCTGCCGGAACGGGCGACCTCGCGCATCCTGCCGACCATCCCCGGCGTCGTGCCCGGCCAGTTCGACCGGCCCGCGGGGTGCCTCTTTGCCCCGCGCTGCGCCCATGCCAGCGCGATCTGCCAGACCCGCCCGCCGCTGCCGCGCGGCGCTGACGAAGGCCATGCCCGCTGCCACACGCCGCTCTTGCCCGACGGCAAGACCGTCGCCGCACCGATTGAGGAGGTGAGCCAATGAGCGAACAGATCGTCACCGCCCGCAACCTCGCCCGGCATTACGAGGTGAAACAGGGGTTCCTGTCCGCGCCCGCCACCGTGCGCGCCCTGTCGGATGTCAGTTTCGACCTGCGCCCCGGTCAGACGCTGGCCGTAGTGGGCGAATCCGGGTGCGGCAAGTCCACGCTGGCCCGGCTTGTCACCATGATCGAGGAACCCACCGGGGGCGAGTTGCGCATCAAGGGCGAAGCGGTCACCCGCGACCATTGGGCCAGCCTGCGCAGCTCGGTGCAGATCGTGTTTCAGGATCCCTATGGGTCACTCAACCCGCGCCAGCGGATCAGTACGATCCTGCAGGAGCCGCTCAAGATCAACCGCCCGGACATGAGCGCCGAAGAGCGCGACCGGCTGGCGCGCGAGAAACTGGCGCTGGTGGGCCTGCGGCCGGAACATTACGACCGCTTCCCGCACATGTTCTCGGGCGGGCAGCGGCAGCGGATCTCGATCGCGCGCGCGCTGATGCTGGACCCTGCGATCCTGGTGCTGGACGAGCCGATCTCGGCGCTGGACGTGTCGATCCAGAGCCAGATTTTGAACCTGCTGGTCGAATTGCAGGAGCGGCTGGGACTGGCCTATCTGTTCATCAGCCACGACCTGTCGGTGGTGCGGCATTTCTGCGACGACGTGATCGTGATGTATCTGGGCCGCGTGGTCGAACAGGGACCGTCGAAAGAGGTCTTTGCCAACCCGCGCCACCCCTATACCAAGGCGCTGATTTCGGCCACGCCGCGCGCGGTGCCGGGATCCGGCCGGAAACGGATCAAGCTTCAGGGCGAGCTGCCCTCGCCCATGGACCTGATCGAAGGCTGCCCCTTTGCGCCGCGCTGCTGGCGCGTCACCGACCAGTGCCGCAAAAGCCGGCCCGAGCTGTCCGGCGGCGCGCATGGTATCGCCTGCTACAACCCCGAAGACTGAACGGGTTGCATGCCCCATGGGCGGCGGGTTAAGTCGCCACCCATGAAACCCTTCCTGATCCTCCAGCTTCGCCCGGAAACCGATGCCGCGGATGCCGAGTTCGCCTCGATCCTGAACCGGTCCGGGCTGACGGCGGACCGCGCACGGCGGGTGCGGCTGGACCGCGAAACCCTGCCCGAAGCCCTGGACGTCACCGATTTCGCCGGGATGATCGTCGGCGGTGGCCCCGGCTGCGTGAGCGACCCGCCCGAGAAGAAATCGCCGCTCGACGCGCGGATGGAGGCGGCGATCATGGAGCTGATGCCGCAGATCACGACCGAGGATCATCCCTTTCTGGGGTGCTGCTATGGCCTTGGCATTCTCGCCGCGCATCTGGGCGGAGTGGTCGGCAAGGACCGCTACGGCGAACCCGTGGGCCCCTCGACCTGCGAAGTGACCGAGGACGCGGCCAACGACCCGCTGACCGCCGGGCTGCCGGCCCGCTGGGACGCCTTCGTCGGCCACAAGGAGGCGGTGCAGACCCTGCCGCCGGGCTGCGTGCATCTGGTGCGCTCCGATCCCTGCCCGTTCCAGATGATCCGCTGGGGCGAAAACGTCTATGCCACCCAGTTCCACCCAGAGGCCGACGCGCGCGATTTCGAACAGCGCATCCGTATCTATCGCAACCACGGCTATTTCCCGCCCGAACAGGCCGATGAGCTGATCGAACGCTGCCACGCCGCCACCGTCACCGTGCCGGGAGAGATCATGCGCCGCTTTGCGCGCCGTTACGGCTGATCCCGCTGCCGCAACGGCAGGCTTCCCCGTTTCGCGCCTTCCGGTCTAGGCTTTCCCGCAAGACGGGAGGACGAGACATGGACGACGCGGACGCGATCATCGTGGGCGGCGGTCTGGCGGGGCTTGTCGCCGCCGCCGAGCTGGGGGACCGGGGCAAGCGGGTGATCCTGCTGGATCAGGAACCCGAACAGTTCCTCGGGGGTCAGGCGTTCTGGAGCCTTGGCGGGCTGTTCATGATCGACACGCCGGAACAGCGCCGCATGGGCATCCGCGACAGCCACGCGCTGGCGCTGAGCGACTGGATGGGAAGCGCGCAATTCGACCGGCCCGAGGACGCATGGCCCCGCCGCTGGGCCGAGGCCTATCTGGATTTCGCCGCCGGAGAGATGCGCCCCTGGCTGCGCGAGATGGGGTTTCGCTGGTTCCCGGTGGTGGGCTGGGCCGAACGCGGCGGCGGCTGGGCGGACGGGCACGGCAACTCGGTCCCGCGGTTCCACATCACCTGGGGCACCGGCCCCGGCACAGTCGCGCCCTTTGAACGCCGCGTGCGCGCGCATGTCGCGGCCGGGCTGATCGAGATGCGGTTTCGCCATCAGGTGGACCGGATCATCATGGAAAACGGCGCGGCGCGCGGCGTGGCGGGGACGGTTCTGGCCCCCGACACCGCAGCGCGCGGGCAAAAGACCAACCGCGACCCGGCGGGCGAATTCGAGGTCCGCGCGCCTTCGGTCATCGTCACCTCGGGCGGGATCGGCGGCAATTTCGAAATGGTGCGCAAGGCCTGGCCGCGCGACCGGCTGGGCGAGCCGCCAAAGACAATGGTGGCCGGCGTGCCCTTCCATGTGGACGGCCGCATGATCGCCATTTCCGAGGCCGCCGGCGGCCATGTCATCAACCGCGACCGGATGTGGCATTATACCGAAGGCGTGCGCAACTGGGATCCGATCTGGCCCGATCACGGCATCCGCATCCTGCCGGGGCCGTCGTCGATGTGGTTCGACGCCACCGGCCGCCGCCTGCCGCCCCCTTGCCTGCCGGGGTTCGACACGCTCTCCACCCTGCGCGAGATCATGCGCACCGGGTATGACTACAGCTGGTTCGTCCTGACCCAGAAGGTCATCAAGAAGGAATTCGCGCTGTCAGGATCCGAACAGAACCCCGATTTCACCTCGGGCAGCTGGAAAGAGGTGATCCGTCAGCGCGTCCTGTCCGGGTCAAGGGCAACAGGGCCGGTCGAGGCGTTCAAGGAACGCGGCGCGGATTTCGTCGTGGCCGATACGCTGGAGGAGCTGGTCGCGGGCATGAACCGGCTGGGCGAAGTCCCGCTGGACGCAGGCCGCCTGCGCGCGCAGATCGAGGCGCGCGATGCGCAGGTGGACAATCCTTTCACCAAGGACTCGCAGATGATGGCGATTCTCGCCGCGCGCAATTATCGCGGCGACCGGCTGATCCGCACCGCCGAGCCACACAGGTTCCTCGACCCGAAAAACGGGCCGCTGATCGCGGTCAAGCTGCACATCCTCACCCGCAAGACGCTGGGCGGGTTGCAGACCGATCTGGACAGCCGGATGCTGGGCGCGGACGGCCAGCCCGTCCCCGGCCTCTTCGCGGCGGGCGAGGTCGCCGGTTTCGGCGGCGGCGGCTATCACGGCTACAACGCACTGGAGGGCACCTTCCTGGGCGGCTGCATCTTCTCGGGCCGCAACGCCGGCCGGTCGCAGCATGTGGCGTAGGGCTCAGGCGACCGCCCGGCCCCCGATCCAGACCTGCGCGACGGCGCGATCATCGCCCATCATGATGGTGGGGAACACGGCCTCCCAGATATCCCCGGCCCGCGCCGCCCGCTGCGCTATCGCCGGGGTCGAGGCAAGGTCCAGCACCACCAGATCTGCCTCCATCCCCGGCGCGGCGTTGCCGATCCTGTCCTCCATCCGCATCGCCCGCGCCGAGCCGACCGTGGCCAGCCACATCAGCTGCGCCGGGTGCAGCGGCGTGCCGCGCAGCTGGCCGATCTCGTAGGCCGCGGCCATCGTGCGCAGCATCGAGAACGACGATCCGCCGCCGGTGTCGGTAGCAAGCCCGATCCGCTGCCCCTCGGCCATCAGGCCGGCCATATCGAACAGCCCCGACCCGATGAAGGTGTTGGACGTCGGGCAATGGATCAGCGCCGCGCCCACCTCGCGCAGCCGGTCGCGTTCGCGCGGCTCAAGGTGAATGGCGTGACCGTAAAGCCCGTTCGGGCCCAGAAGCCCGTGCGCTTCGTAGGTGTCCAGATAGTCGCGGGCGGACGGGTAGAGCGACTTGACCCATGCGATCTCGTCGGTCTGTTCGCTCAGATGGGTCTGCATCAGGCAGTCGGGATGTTCCGCCCAAAGCGCACCCAGCGCGCCCAGTTGTTCGGGCGTCGAGGTGGGCGAAAAGCGCGGGGTGATGACGTAGGACAGCCGGTCCAAGCCATGCCACTTTTCCAGCAGCGCGCGGCTGTCGTCATAGGCCGACTGCGCGGTGTCACGCAGCCCTTCGGGCGCGTTGCGGTCCATGCAGGTCTTGCCCGCCGCCACACGCTGGCCGCGCCGCTGCGCCTCGGTGAAAAAGGCGTCCACGCTGGCCGGGTGGATGGTGCCGTAACTGCACACGGTGGTGGTGCCGTTCGCCGTGGTCAGATCCAGATAGCGCGCGGCGATCTCGGCGGCATAGGCAGGATCGGCAAAGGCCATCTCCTCGGGGAAGGTATAGGTGTTCAGCCAGTCGATCAGCCGCTTGCCCCAACTGGCGATGATCGCGGTCTGCGGATAGTGGACATGGGCATCGACAAAGCCGGCCATGATCAGCCGGTCACCGTGGTCCACAACCCGCGCCTGCGGATGCCGCGCCCGCAGATCGGCTGCGCTGCCCCGGTCCACGATGCGCCCGCCCGCGATCACCAGCGCCCCGTCAAGCCGCGCCGCCCGCGCCGGGGCGCCCTGGAAAGGGTCGTTGTCAAAGGACAGAACCTGCCCGATCAGAAGAGTCTTTCCGCTCATGGCCTTGGTGTCTCTGTGCCGTGGAGCCCGCCGGGCACATTAGCCGCGCCGGTGGCCGCGGTAAATCGAACCATTTTCATTGTTTTTCTCCATTACCTTCTTCTATATGCCCGCAATCGACAATTCAGGGGGCGGATCATGGAGACGGACAGCAAGCAGTTCGAACACGAGCCGCACCGAGACGACGCTTACGAGCTCGACCGCAAGGCGGTCGCGGCGATCCTTGATGCCGTCGAACGCGGCGACCGCGAGGCGCTGGTCGCCCTGATGGAGCCGCTGCACGCGGCCGACATCGCCGACCTTCTGGAACAGATCGACGCCGACGACCGCGACGCGCTGATCCAGCTCTACGGCCCCGAGTTCGACGGCGACATCCTGTCGGAACTTGACGAAGGCGTCCGCGAGGACGTGATCGAGATCCTCAACCCGCAGGTGCTGGCCGAAGCCGTGCGGGAGCTGGAAAGCGACGATGTCGTGGACCTGCTGGAGGATCTCGAAGAGCCGCAACAGGAGGCGATCCTTGGCGCGCTGGAGGATGCCGACCGGGTCGCGGTGGAACAGGCGCTGGCCTATCCCGAAGGCTCCGCCGGTCGCCTCATGCAGCGCGAGGTCGTCATGGCGCCCGAGCACTGGACCGTGGGCGATGCGATCGACTATCTGCGCAATGCCGAGGAACTGCCAGAACAGTTCTATCACGTCTTTCTGGTGGATCCGCGCCTGCACCCGGTGGGCAGCGTGACACTGGGCCGGCTGATGAGTTCGCGCCGGGACGTCCCGCTGAAGGACATCACCGAAGAGGTGTTCCAGGTCATCCCCGTGGATCAGGACGAGGAAGACGTCGCCTATGCCTTCAACCAGTATCACCTGATCTCGGCCCCGGTTGTCGACGGAGAAGGCCGCCTGATCGGCCAGATCACCATCGACGACGCGATGACCGTGCTGGATGAAGAGCACGAGGAAGACATCCTGCGCATGGCCGGCGTGGCCGAGGATTCCAGCCTGTCGGACACGATCTTCGAGGCCGTCCAGGGCCGGGCGACCTGGCTGTTCGTGAACCTGCTGACGGCGATCCTGGCGTCGCTGGTGATCGACTATTTCTCCGCGACGATCGACCAGATGGTCGCGCTGGCGGTGCTGATGCCAATCGTCGCCTCGATGGGCGGCAATGCGGGCACCCAGACCATGACGGTGACGGTGCGCGCCATCGCCACCCGCGACCTCACGTCGCAAAACGCCCTGCGGGTGCTGTGGCGGGAAATCTCGGTCGGCGCCCTGAACGGGCTGCTGTTCGGGGTGACGATGGCGCTGGTCGCGGCGTTCTGGTTCGGCGTGCCGATGCTGGGCGCGGTAATCGGCGTGGCGATGCTGCTGACTCTGGTAGCGGCCGCGCTGGGCGGGTTCGGCATTCCGATGCTGCTGGACCGGATCGGCATCGACCCCGCGCTGGCCTCGGGGCCGTTCGTGACGACCGTGACCGACGTGGTGGGCTTTTTCCTGTTCCTCGGGCTGGCGGGGTGGATCCTGTTGTGACTGATCTTGCCGAGATCAAGGCCGCGGCGCGCAAGGCCGCATTCGCCCGCCGCAAGGCCGCGCACGAGGCCGCCGGACCGGGCACCGCCGGGCGGCTGTCCGAAGTACTGGCCGGCTATCGCGGCGTGCCGCTGGCCGGCTACATGCCGATCCGCACCGAGATCGACCCCTTGCCCGCCATGGCCGAGGCCGCCGCCCACGGCCCGGTGGGCGTGCCGGTCATCATCGGCGCTGGTCAGCCGCTGAAGTTCAGCCGGTGGGAGCCGGACATGCCCATGCGCGACGGGCCGTTCGGCGCGAGGGTGCCGCTGGCAGATGACTTTTTCGAACCCGAGATCTTGATCGTGCCGCTTGTGGCCTTTGATCCGCGCGGGGGGAGGCTGGGCTATGGCGGCGGATTCTACGACCGCACGCTGGAGATGCTCCGCGCGAAACGGGCCACGCTCGCAATCGGCTTTGCCTATGATGCGCAGGAGGCCGAGAACCTGCCGCTTGAGCCCACCGATCAGCCGTTGGACATGGTGGTGACCGAAACCCGCGTCATCGGCATTTCCCGCTAACCGCGATCATCGCTTCCGCCGCGACAGGCAATATCCCCACCAAGTCAGGGCAATCGCGGCCCCCGACATCGCCAGGATCGTCGGCCAGGACAATTCCATTATGCGCGCGCCCAACCAGGTCATCAACAGCGTGAACGGCAGAATCCCGATAGCCGTGGTCCAGAGAAAGGTCCAGAAGCGCACCGGCATCAGCCCGGCGGCATAATTGATCAGATTGAACGCGATCACCGGCATCAACCGGCAACTCAGCAGGGTGAGCGCGCCCCAGTCGCGGCTCCACGCCTCCAGTTGCGCAAGCTGGCGTTCCGGCAATCGGCTGGCCACGAAATCCCGCCCCAGCCAGCGCGCCAGCCAGAATGACATAACTGCCCCGATCATCGCCCCGATCCAGATCAGCGCCGCCCCCTCCACGGGACCGAACACCGTGCCCGCAGCCAGCGCGAGCAATTCGCCGGGGACGGGGGCAAAGCTGTGCGCCACCATCAGAAGGACCAGAAGCGCAGGCGCCCAGGGCCCGAAGCCGCGCACCCAGTCGGCCATCTCCTCCGGCCCCGACAGGATACCCTGGCCGATCGCATGTATCGTCCCGCCGGCCAGGACGCCGAGCAGAAGGACGATGCCGACAATGACAATCGCCCGTGATCGCGGAACTTGATCCGGCAAGGCTTGCTCTCTTTCTCTCCTGTCTTGGCCATGGACAAGGACCGATACCCGTCAGGCTACCACATCCAAGCCTCGCAGGCCGAGCGCCGCCGCCCCCCGATGCCGAAAATGTCATCGGTCCCCGTCCCGCACGGCCATCCGCAAGGGGTCGTCAGAACCCCAACTTCATCAACCGTCCGATCACGCGCCGGTAGATGAAGGGCGGCAGGACATTCTCCAGCGCCTCGCGC
This sequence comes from Jhaorihella thermophila, assembly GCF_900108275.1. GTDB lineage: Bacteria > Pseudomonadota > Alphaproteobacteria > Rhodobacterales > Rhodobacteraceae > Jhaorihella > Jhaorihella thermophila. The sequence continues at coordinate 12,312 of NZ_FNVD01000017.1, read as the reverse complement.
CGCGCCACCTGCCGGTCGGGCCGGTCCACCGTTCCCGGCCGGGGCCGGAACAGGGTCGTGTGCGACTTGCGCGTCGCGTCCCAGGTGGCCGTGTAGTAATACAGCGCGATCGACATGCGCGGCTTGCCTTCGGGATGGTTCACCGGCTCGGGGTTCCCGTGCCAGCTGGAGGAACTGGTCGAGAACAGGCAGGCGCGGTTGAAGACGGGCACGAAGCTGTCCACCTTGGCGGTCATGTCGTCGTTCCAGATCTCGAAGGATCCGCCGTATTCCTCCTTCCAGTCGCGGTTGAGGTAGATCAGAAGATTGACCCGGCGTTCCAGGTTCAGCTTAGCGTGATGATTGAAGTCGGCATGGATGTCCAGATGCCCGCCATTGGAAACCACATGCACCCCGCCTCCCGCGAAATAGGGATCGGGGATCAGCCCCTTGATGCCGGTCAGTTCCTCGACAAAGGCCAGAACGGGCCGGGAATTCAGAACGTAGAACAGCCGCCGCGTGTATTCGGGCAGACGTTCGGGGATGTAGGAGGTCTTGAGCCTCTCTTGCGGGCGGTCGAAGCTGTCCTCGGGTTCCGGCAGTGTTTCGAGTTCCTCCACGACGCGGTCGAGAATCTCGGCGGGCAGGAAATCGTCATAGCCGCCATAGGGGTAAGGCGAGCGAGACTGGTAGTCCTCGGCACATCGCGCGGCCGCCTCGCGCGCGGCAGCCGTCGAAAGAGACAGCGTTTCGGGATCCAGCGGAAGAACAGGGGCAGCCATGAAAAACTCCTTGCAACCAATACCGAGGCGAAACCTTTCGCAATTATGCACGAAATCGGCGGATCGGGGGAGATTCGATGCCCGCCGCCGCCAACGGCGAAATTCGCAATCAAGGCCGGAAACAAACAGCAAAAAATCAACACCACTGGATACTATTTGCGCATATTTCCAACCGCGCAGGATCGCGCCGGCAAACCGTTCCACGCCGTCTGGCGCCCCTTGGCGCTGCGCGATTGTCCCTGCACGAGTGCACGGACCGGACGGTTCCGGCTTGAGATTGGCGGCCCCAGCGCCTAGGACCGCCTGCATGAGACTTCTGTTTTTGGGAGACGTGATGGGCCGCGCGGGGCGCCGGGCCATCACCGAGAACCTGCCGCGTCTGCGCAACGAATGGCGGCTGGATTTCGTCGTGGTCAACGGCGAAAACGCGACCAACGGCATGGGGCTGAGCGCCGATCACGCGCGCGCCCTGCTGGATGCGGGGGCCGATTGCGTCACGCTGGGCGATCATGCCTTCGACCAGAAGGACATGCTGCAGTTCATCGAAACCGAGCCGCGCGTGATCCGCCCGCTGAACCTGGCCAAGGGCGCGCCGGGGCGCGGGCACCGGTTGTATGACGCCGCGGGCGGGCGCAAGGTGCTGGTGGCGCAGGTTCTGGGCCGGGTCTTCATGAAACAGCCCTATGATGACCCGTTTTCGGCGATAGAGCCGGTGCTCAAGGCCCATCCGCGCGGCGGGCTGGCGCAGGCGGTGATCGTGGACATGCATTGCGAGGCGACGTCGGAAAAGATGGCGATGGGGCATTATTGCGACGGCCGCGCCAGCATGGTGGTGGGCACCCATACCCATGTGCCCACGGCCGATGCGCAGGTGCTGGGGGGCGGCACCGGATATCTGACCGACGCCGGCATGTGCGGCGATTACGATTCCGTCATCGGCATGGACAAGAAGGAACCGATGCGCCGCTTTGTGACCGGCATGATACGCGGCCGGTTCACGCCGGCGCTGGGCGAGGCTACGCTGTCGGGACTCTTCGTCGAAACCGATGACCGCACCGGTGCGGCGAAACGCGCCCGCATGATCCGCCTCGGCGGGCGGCTGGAACAGGCCACGCCGTGATCCTGGACGCAGGCGGCGCCGGGCAAGGTCCGGCACGGCCGAAAGCACTGGCGGCGTGGCCGATTTCGACTGCCATCCTTCGGCACTTGCCCCCGGAGGCAAAGGCCGTCAGGATGAGCCGCCGGCAGAGCAGCGGACGACACGATGCAGCTGATTGAGTTTTCCGATACCGGCGGCGCGATTGCGGCGCTTGCGGTGGTGTTGGTGATGTTCGCGCTGTTCATGCGCGAAAGATACCCCGCCGAAGTCGTCGCCATCGGCGGCGCGGCGGCGATGCTGGCGCTGGGCCTGTTGCCCTATGACGAGGCGCTGCGGGTTCTGTCCAACCCGGCGCCGTGGACGATCGCGTCGATGTTCGTGGTCATGGGCGCGCTGGTACGCACGGGCGCGCTGGAATGGTTTACCCGGCGCGCCGAAGCGCAAGCCGAAACGCGGCCCGCCCTGGCCGTCGGCGCGTTGATGCTGTTCGTGATTTTGGCATCCGCCTTTGTCAACAACACCCCAGTTGTGGTGGTGATGATCCCGGTCTTCATGCAATTGTCGCGCAAGCTCGGGATCGCGCCCAGCAAGATGCTGATCCCGCTGAGTTACGCCGCGATCCTGGGCGGCACGCTGACGCTGATCGGCACCTCCACCAACCTTCTGGTGGATGGTGTGGCCCGGGCGCAGGGGCTGCGCCCCTTTACCATCTTCGAAATCACGCCGCTGGCGGCGATCCTGGTGCTGTGGGGGGTGATCTACCTGCGCTTCATCGCGCCGCGCCTGCTGCCGGAGCGGGTCAGCCTGGCGGCGATGCTGGGCGGCGACAAGTCGAAGAAGAAGTTCTTTACCGAGGCCGTGATCCCCCCCGACAGCAACCTGATCGGCCGCGAAGTCACCGGCGTGCAACTGTTCAAACGCCCCGGCGTGCGGCTGATCGACGTGATCCGCGGCGATGCCTCGCTGCGCCGCAATCTCCAAGGGGTCAGGCTGCAGGTGGGTGACCGGGTCGTGCTGCGGTCGCAGATATCGGAACTGCTCAGCCTGCAACGCAACAAGGAACTGAAGCGGGTCGATCAGATCTCGGCCGTGGAAACCACCACCGTCGAGGTGCTGATCACGCCGGGCTGCCGCATGGTCGGGCGCAGGCTGGGCGATCTGCGGCTGCGGCGGCGCTATGGGGTCTATGTCCTGGCCGTGCACCGGCGCGACCAGAACATCGGCCGGCAGCTGGACAATGTCGAGGTCAAGGTCGGCGACACGCTGCTGCTGGAGGGCGCGCCCGAGGACATCCAGCGTCTGGCGAACGACATGGGAATGGTGGACGTCAGCAAACCTTCGGCACGGGCCTATCGCCGCAGCCACGCGCCGATCGCCTTGGCAGCCATGGCGGGGATCGTGCTGCTGGCGGCCCTTGGCGTGGCGCCGCTGTTGCTGCTTGCGGTGCTGGCGATGGCGGTCGTGTTCCTGACCCGCTGCATCGATTCGGACGAGGCCTTTTCCTTTGTCGATGGCCGCCTTCTGGCGCTGATCTTCGCCATGCTGGCGGTTGCGACCGGGCTCGAGTCGTCGGGCGGCATCGACCTCGTGGCGGGAACGATCGCCCCCCTGATCGCCGGCCTGCCGCCGTTTTTCATCCTGTGGGCGGTCTATCTCCTGACCTCGGTGCTGACGGAAATGGTATCCAACAACGCCGTCGCGGTGGTAATGACGCCGATCGCCGTGGGTCTTGCCGGCGGGCTGGGGATCGACGCCCGACCGCTGGTGGTGGCGGTGATGATCGCCGCTTCGGCCAGCTTCGCCACGCCGATTGGTTACCAGACCAACATGCTGGTCTATGGCCCCGGCGGTTATCGGTTCACCGACTTCATGCGGGTGGGCGTGCCGCTGAATGTCAGCATCGGCGTGCTGGCATCCGCGCTGATCCCGTTCTTCTGGCCGCTATAGGCCGGCGGCTGGCGGCCGATCGGCCCCCTGGCAGGCGCGACACGGACAAGCCGGGATCAGTCCGCAGGCACCTTCGACAGGATGTCGAGCGCCTCGGCATGGACCCTCTGATTCGCCGCCGCGATCACCCGCCCGCCCTGCAGTGCCGGGCCGCCGCGCCAGTCGGTCACGATGCCGCCCGCGGCCTCGATCACGCCGATCGGCGCCTGGATGTCATAGGGCTTCAGACCGGCCTCGATCACCAGATCCACCTGCCCCGCCGCCACCAGCGCATAGGCATAGCAATCCATGCCGAACCGTGTCAGCCGGACCTTGTCGGCCACGGCCTCGAATCCCGCGCGCTCCTGCGGCGTTCCGACCTCGGGGAAAGTGCTGAACAGGATCGCGTCCGCAAGGGTCGAACCCCGCCGCGTTCCAAGCGGATCGGTGCCGAACGGCCCGCTGACCGCTGCCACGCCGGGGGCGCCGACAAAGCGTTCTGCCGTATAGGGCTGGTCGATGATGCCGAGAATGACACACTCGGGGGTGCCGAGCGCGATCAGGACGCCCCACGTCGGCGTGCCGGAAATGAAGCCGCGCGTTCCGTCTATGGGATCCAGAACCCAGGTCCGCCCGCTGCTGCCTTGGGTGTTGCCCAGTTCCTCGCCCAGAATGGCGTCGTCGGGCCGGTGCCGCGCAAGGATGTCGCGCATCGCCCGCTCGGCGGCGCGGTCAGCCACAGTCACGGGGTCGTAGCCGGCAGAGCCCTTGTCCTCGGCCCGCAGGCCCTGGCGGCGGAACCAAGGCAGCGTCGCCGCGCGCGCGGCGTCCGCCAGCAGATGGGCCACTTCCAGATCGCTGAGTTCGGGGTCAGTCATGCGGACGGGTTAGCCCTTGTCCGCGAGACGATGCAAGCCCCGCAGACGGATAGGGCCGACCGCGCGTCGCGGTCCGGCCGGATGGCAAAGGCCATGCCCGTTCAGGCGACGTCGCTCAACACGCGGGCGAGTTCGAACAGACGGCGGCGCTGGTTCTCCGGGATGGAATAGTAGGACCGCACCAGATCCAGTGCCTCCTTGTCGCCCATCAGGTCCGCCGGGACCGCGGGCTTGTCGGCCTCGGGCTTGGAGGCTTCTTCCAGACCTTCAAAGAAAAAGCTTACCGGCACGTCCAGCGCCTCAGCAATGTCCCAAAGCCGCGAGGCGCTGATCCGGTTCGCGCCGGTTTCGTACTTCTGGATCTGCTGGAACTTGATGCCGACCTTTTCGGCAAGTTGCTGCTGCGTCATGCCGATCAGCCACCGGCGATGCCGCACACGCTTGCCCACATGAACATCTACGGGATGGGGCATGAGTTACTCCTACGTTACTGACCTTGCGTCCGGCCGACCGGCCCGAACGGTTCGCACCGGCGGCGTCGTCGAAGAGTTTCCGAAGGCGCACCCACCCACAACGCGCCGGACGAATTCATGAGTGATCACTTTACAACCTTCGCGGTTGAATTCAAGTGAGTTGTTTCCACCGCTGACGAGAGTGACCTGTGGTTGAACCGACCGGTTCGATGACACCGCCCGGCCCAGCCTCGGCGATTCGCGCGGCGGATTTCGAGAGGCGTTTGACTTTGCTCCGGTTTCCGGGGTTCTCTCGCCACGCCATCCAAGGGGGAAATCAATGCGGGCCTTTCGAGTTTCCAGACCCAACGCAACACCGGAACTGACGCGAATCGAAACGCCGGAACCCGGCCCCGGGCAGATCCGCGTCGCCATCCGCGCCTGCGGGCTGAACTTTGCCGATCTGCTGATGATCAAGGGCACGTATCAGGACACGCCAGAGGCCCCTTTCACCTTGGGAATGGAGGTATCGGGTGTTGTCGATTCGGTCGGCCCGGGTGTGGAAGGTCTGCGCCCCGGCGACCGTGTGGCCGTCTATGCCGGCCAAGGGGGGCTTGCCGATTTCGGCGTCTTCGAGGCCACCCGCGTCGTGCGGATCCCCGACTCGATGAACTTCGAGGACGCCGCGGCCTTTCAGATCGCCCACGGCACCAGCCACATCGCGCTGGATCACCGGGCGAAAATGCAACCGGGCGAAACCCTGCTGGTGACCGGCGCTGCCGGAGGCGTGGGCCTGAGCGCCGTGCAGATCGGCAAGCTGATGGGCGCGACGGTGATCGCCCAGGCCCGCGGCCGTGACAAACTGGAGGTCGCGCGTGCGGCCGGGGCCGACCACCTGATCGACGCCGAAGAAGACCTGCGCGCCCGCGTGCTGGAACTGGGCGGCGCCGATGTGGTCTATGACGCGGTGGGCGGAGACACCTGGACCGCCGCCTTCCGCGCCTGCAGGCCCGAGGCGCGGCTCTTGCCGATCGGTTTTGCCTCGGGCGAGGTGCCGCAGATCCCGGCCAATCACCTGCTGGTCAAGAACCTCACCGTCATCGGCTTCTATATCGGCGGCTACCTGAAGTTTCGCCCCGACGTGGTGCGCAGCAGCTTCGAGACGCTGATCGGCTGGATTACGGAGGGACGGCTGAAACCCCATGTCAGCCACGTCCTGCCGCTGGAAAGGGCCGGTGAAGGGCTGGGCCTGCTGCGCAGCCGCAAGGCGACCGGCAAGGTCATCATCACGCCCTGACCCCTAGCCCACGGCCCGCATCCGCCCCGCGCCTGCCGGCCTGAACCCGTCGCGCAACAGATCCACGAGGTCTTCGACCGGCTTGCTGGCCGCCGCTTCGGCACCGTAGAGATTGATGAAATGCGCCGGCAGTTCGGGCAGTGCGCCGCCGTGGTCGATCCGCTCCAGCTGCGGCGGCTCGGTGCCTTCCAGCACCACATGAACCGCAAGATCGGCGCTGACGGTGGCCTCTATGGTGCGGTCGGAATCGGTCTCGACCGCCAATTCCCACGGCAACCCCGCCTGATCAAGCGCTGCGATCACCTTGGGCCGGAACATGCATTGCCGGCCAAAGGCCAGCCGCAGCGGCCGCCGCCGCCACGCCGCGCCGCCCGGCGCCCCGACCCAGCAAAGCGGCAGTTCCGTCAGGGTTTCGGCCTCCGTCCCGGTGGTCGGCTCCGTGGTCAGGATCAGGTCGCATTCGCCCCGCGCGAAATGTTCCTGCAGGCGTCGGGTGTAGGACGCAATCAATTGCACCCGCATGCGGGGGTAGAGCGCATTGAACCGCTTCAGCACGCGCGGGATCACCGGATAGACGATGTCATGCGGCACGCCGAGGATGATTTCGCCCTCGAACGCCTGGTCGGTCAGGCGGCTGACCACCTCGTCGTTCAACCCGACCATCCGCCGCGCATAAACCAGCAACTGTTCGCCCGCCGCGGTCAGCGCAATGGTCCTCCCCGACCGGTCCAGAAGTTCCACCCCCAACGTCTCTTCCAGCCGCTTGATCTGCATCGACACCGCCGACTGGGTGAGATGCAGAAAGCCCGCCGCGCGAGTGACGCCACCGGAATCGGCCACGGCGATGAAGGACCGCAGCGTCGTGATGTCCAGGTTTCTCACCTTCACAATCCTTGATGATTGGGATCAAAAACATTCGTTTTCCAAATGAACCACGAAATGCCATATGGTTCAAGGAAATTGATCCAACCCGAAAAATGCATCACAGATGAAGGAAAGGACAAAACTCATGACTCTTTTTACCGATACCCGTATCTCCCGCCGTCCGGCCCTGACCGATCTGTGGTCGCAAGTGAAACGCATGATCGTCGTGCGCCAGCAGCGCCGCGCGCTGCGCAAGCTCGATGCGCGGGCACTGGAAGACATCGGCATCACCCGCGCCGAAGCCGAGGCAGAGGCCGCCCGCCCGTTGTGGGACGCGCCGGATACCTGGCGCTGCTGACGGCGCATTGAACCGACAACGGGTTGGCGGGCCGTCCCTTGGGGGCGGCCCTGTTGCATCACGCGACCGGGTGGTTTGAAACCGGGCAAGGAATTGCGCGGCAACCGGATTGTTTCCGAAAATCTCGCTTGAAACAGTGTGATTTCGCCCCAATATGTTGCCCATGGATGCCGCCGGATGCACCGGCGGCCCGAAAAGGTATGCTAAGGAGGAATTGATGGCTGACTTCGACACTCGCCGGATGACGGGCCAGACGGTGGCCGGCGCCCGCGCGGCCCAGATCGACGAGGGTCTGCGCGCTCACATGAACAAGGTCTATGGAACGATGTCGGTCGGCATGCTGCTGACCTTCCTCGTCGCATGGGCCGTGGGATCCAGTCCGCAGCTTCTGGGGATTTTCCGCGATCCGGTGACGATGAGCCCGAACATCCTGGGCTGGATCGTCATGTTCGCGCCACTGATCATGGTGTTTGCCTTTGGCGCTGCCATCAACCGCCTCTCGGCGGCGGGCGCCCAGCTGTTCTTCTACACCTTCGCCTCGGTCATGGGCCTGTCGCTCAGCTGGATCTTCGTGGCCTTCACCGGCTTTTCCATCGCACAGGTGTTCCTGGTGACGTCGATTTCCTTCGCGGGTTTGTCGCTGTGGGGCTACACCACGAAAAAAGACATCTCCGGCTGGGGGTCGTTCCTGATCATGGGCGTGATCGGCCTGATCGTGGCCTCGCTCATCAACATCTTCCTCGGCTCGCCGGCGGTCTATTTCGCGATCTCGGTGCTGGGCGTGCTGATCTTTGCCGGTCTGACCGCCTATGACACCCAGAACATCAAGGTGACCTACCTGCAGCACGCCCATTCGGGCGACAGCGAGTGGCTGGGCAAGGCCGCGATCATGGGCGCCCTGCAGCTCTACCTGGACTTCATCAACATGTTCATGTTCCTGCTGCAGCTGCTCGGCAATCGCGAGTAAGCCCGCAAGAGCGGAACCAGGAACGGGGCCGGTCAACATCTGACCCCAGCCGTCCACTTAATCGTAGCCGCGACAGGAGTGTCGCGGCTACATTTCGTAGTTCGATATCCAGAGCTCACTTAAGGTAGTATTTCCGGATAAAAAATTGTGGTGAAAGGCTATTCTCCGGCCGAATTCTGAAAACAGTTCTCTTCGGTCCACTACGAGTATCAATCGTCGATGACGACCTCTTGGACCTGAACGGCAGACTAATCCTCGACCCCATAGTGCGACAAGAACATCGCGACGCAATCCTGCATGACGCCTTCGGTTTCCGGTTTCTCGCCGACCAGGAATTCCGGCCAGAAGAAGAAGGCCTTCACCAACCCCAGCAGCTGGTTCGTGGCCAGTTCCGGGTCGGCCTTGCGCAGGGCGCCGGCGGCCATCGCCTCTTCGATCAGCCGCTTGACGGGGTAGTCGTGTTTGGCGGACTCGGCGAAGAACTTCCGTGAACGGTCCAGATCGCGCAAGAACTCGGAAATCACCATGCGGGTCAGACCCATCGCCTCGGGCTCGGTGATCACCGCCACATAGCGTTCCAGCGCCTCGACCAGTTGTTCGGCCACAGGGCGGCCCGGATCGTAGGGCACCGGGGCCATCGCCGCGTTGCGTTCGATCATGATTTCGGTGATCGCGTCGAACAGCGCCTCTTTCGTTTCGAAATGCTTGTAGAGCGTGCGACTCGACACCCCCGCGCGCTTGGCGATGCTCGTGGTTTTGGCGGCCAGGAATCCGTTTTCCCGGAACTCGACGATCGCCGCCTCGATGATATCTTTTCGTTTCTTTTCAGTGAGTTTCACGATTTTCCGCCTTCTGCGCCGTGAAAAGTAAAAAATAACGTTTACATCCGACCCCCCCACATATGTAAACACCACGATTTACTTATGCAAGCAAGGACGCAAGCCATGACCCTCACTGCCGGCAAGGACGCAGTCACCTTCAAATCCTTTGGCGTGGATCTGGCGGGCGATCTTTACCTTCCCGAAGGCTTCGACCCGTCCAAAAAATACAAGGCCATCGTCGGCGCCAGCCCGTTCCCGCAGGTCAAGGACCAGATCCCGGCCACCTACGGACCGGAAATGGCCGCGCGCGGCTTCATCTATCTGGGCTTCAACTACCTGGGCATGGGCGAAAGCCCCGCATTGCCCGGCGAGCACAAGCAGTCCCGCTACATGTTCCGGCTGATCGAGAACACCTGGGACGCGGTGTCCTATCTGGGCGCGCTCCCCTTCGTGGACGAGATCTACGGCCTCGGCGTCTGCCAGGGCGGCGCGATCATCGCCTCGGCGGCGGTGACCGACCACCGCATCAAGAAGATCGCCATGGTGTCGGGCATGATGGCGGCCGATGCGTTCCAGTGGACCGACCGCGAGGCGGCACACCAGCAGATCACCGCCGCGAATGCCGCAAAGCAGAAGATGTATGAAACCGGCGCGCCGATCTACGTCGCGCCCTTCGGCCTGAATGACGAGATGTCCCGCGAGGAATTCATCGCGGCGGCCGCCTATCCGGAGATGGCCGGCGAAAGCTATGACTACTACGGCCGCGATGGCGTCAAGGGGCCGAAGGCGGTGCCGAGTTTCACCAACATGCATATCGCCGATCAAGCCATGCAGTCGATGTTCTCGCTCAGCGAACACTACGCCGACAAGATCGTGCAGCCCGCGTTGGTGGTCTACAGCGCAACGGCCTTTACCGCGCCGTGTTCAACCCAATTCGTCGAGAAGCTGACGAATGATCACGAGGTACTGGCCTTCGATGAATTCAGCCATGTCGATTTCTACTACAAGCCCGAGGCCGTGAAAGCCTCGACCGACGCCGTGGCCGCGTTCTTCGACAAGTGACTGGCGGGGCACCGGGTGTGGTGCCCGCATACATTTCCATCCAGAAAACCACAGGAGCAATCCCATGAAATACAAACCCCTCGGCAAGACCGGGCTTTACGTCTCGGAACTGACCCTTGGCACGATGACCTTTGCCAACGAAGACAGCGCGTTCGGCCAGACCCTCGGCGCGACGGGTCAGGATCTGGCAACCCGCATGGTCGATCTGGCGCTGGAGGCCGGGATCAACATCTTCGACACCGCCAACATGTACAGCGATGGTGTATCCGAGATCATGCTGGGCAAGGCCCTGGGCGCGCGGCGCAAGGACGCGATCATCGCCACCAAGGTCTATTTCAGCGGCACCGCCGGACCGAATGATCTGGGCACCAGCAGGCTGGCGATCATGCGCGAGGTCGAAGGCAGCCTCAAGCGCCTCGGCACCGACTGGATCGACCTCTACCAGGTGCACAGTTTCGACCCCACCACGCCGCTCGAGGAAACCCTGCGCGCACTCGACGACCTCGTGCGCCAAGGCAAGGTGCGCTATGTCGGCCTGTCGAACTTCGCCGCCTGGCAGATCGCCAAGGCTGACGGGCTGGCGCGGCAGATGGGCACCGAACGGTTCTGCTCGGTGCAGGCCTATTACAGCCTCGTGGGCCGCGAGTTGGAACGCGAGATCATCCCGGCGGCGATGGATCTGGGCCTTGGAACGCTGATTTGGAGCCCGCTGGCGGGCGGCTTCCTCAGCGGCAAGTATACCCGCGACGGCGAGGCCGCAGGCCGGCGCGTGAGCTTCGACTTCCCGCCGGTGGACAAGAAACGGGGATATGACGTGTTGGATACCCTCCGCGAGATCGCCGCGGCCAAGGGCGCCTCGGTGCCGCAAATCGCGCTGGCCTGGCTTCTGCACAAGCCCGGCGTGACCAGCGTCATCGTCGGCGCGCGCAAGGAGGAACAGCTCATCGACAATCTCGGCGCGGCGGCGATTTCGCTCAGCGACGAGGAGATGGCTCGGCTCGACGCGGTGAGCGCGCTGGCGCCCGAATACCCCCACTTCATGGCGCCTCTGCAGCGCGGGGAAAGCCTCTACAGCCAACTTGCCGGCGACCAGTAATCAAGGCGGGCGGTGGGCGGGCCTCTGCGCCCGCCCACCGACAGTGCGGCGATCTGGGCAACGGATCGTCGAAAAGACCTTCAAAAATGACACTCGGCGGTAGTTGGCAAATCAGCCCTGTTGATGAGTAGAGCCTCCTCGATCATGTCGGGCGTTGCCTGACCACTCGAACAGCGTCTGGCCTCGCCGCGTCAACGCCTTTCCGGCGATCATCCGATGCGCTGCCGCGGTCTTCGAGCCAACATCAGCCAAACGGCCGCCAATAAAGGATGTCCTCGAATTTCACCGGGCCCTTGGCCAAACCGAACTTCTTGGCCGGAGTTTCACCCTTCGCATCCCTCCGGATGTAGTTCGTTTACACTCGAAAGATCTCCAGATTTTGAACCACTCTCTTGGGATCGTAGGCGCTGTAGCCATAGTAGAGGCGGTTCGCGTTGGCGTGCGAGGGGATTGGACGCTCCAGGTAATACAGCTTCCTCCTGATGCGCATGAAGTAGGGTCAGGCCCCATTGATTTTCGGTCTGCTGCGTGATTCGTCGTTCCGAAAACGAGCGGTGAACATGTCTGATCTTTTCTGGCTGACGGATGCGCAGATGGCGCGGCTTGAGTGGGATTATCTTTATCAATCGCAATGGCTTGCGGTGGCGCGATGCGCCCAAGGAATACGGCCCGCACAAGACGCTCTACAATCGTTGGAAGCGGTGGAGCGACAAGGGCATCTTCGCCCGGAT
>NZ_FNVD01000019.1 GCF_900108275.1 Jhaorihella thermophila | reverse complement strand
TTTTTGAGCAACCGGTTCTCAAGCGTCAGTTCCGCAACGACCTCCTTCAGCGCCAACGCCTCGGACCACAGTTCCTTGACTTCAGGGGCCGTCGCCTGCCGGGCGGTGTCGCCCGCGAGCCGGTTCTTCCCGGCTTCGAGGAATTCCTTCGACCAGGAGTAATACAGGCTCTCGGCAATACCCTCGCGGCGCCACAGTGCAGCGATGCTTTCCTCACCGCGCAGGCCAGCCAGGACAATCCTGATCTTCTCTTCCGCTGAATACTGTTTACGGGTCTTCCGCTTGATGCCTCTGACCAGCTTGTCAGCGGCATCCTTGCTTGTTCCGGATTTCTTGTTCATCTTCGCTCCTTGATGGCTTCGATGAACCAGAAATCCTCCGTTGCTCAAACCCCTAAATCTGTCCGATAGGTGCTGACTTCAGACAGGGCTTGAATACCGGAATTTTGCGGTAGGACCGGAGCGCTGTGATCCGCTCTCTGGTCCAGCGGTTGCCGTTTCCGATGGCAAGGCCGTTGCGGTACAGGGCGCCTGCGATGACATCGTCGCTGGCGATCCGTGCAAGCTGGCGGACAGCCTCGACAGCATTCGGCGGTATTGCGTTGCGCTGTCCGCGGCGGCGCTTTGGCAGGCGGATTTCCTTATGCGCGCCGCCGGCCCAATGAACCAGCAAAACGATCTCAGAGGCATCATCATCAAGATCTGCCACCACTTCCTGGATCACCGTGAGCGTGTTGCACAAATCGTTTCCGATGCATAGCTGGTCCTTTGATTTGACTGCGGGATGCTGGGATGCCTTTCAAATTCAACGCGTCGCGGCGGGATAAGTTTGCGAAGGCAAAGTACCGTGTGACGAACTGGGCCGAATACAACGAGGCGCTCCGGCAGCGTGGTGATGTTACAGTCTGGTTCAGCGAAGACGCGGTGTCTCGGTGGTGCGCAGTGCGCTCCGGCAAGCGCGGTGGTCAACAACGATATTCTGATCTGGCGATCGAGACCTGCTTGACCCTGCGCGCCGTGTTTGGCTTACCGCTTCGCCAAACGCAGGGCTTTGTCCGCGGTCTGCTGCGGCTCATGCAGACGGACCTCCCCGTGCCGGATTTTTCGACGCTTTGCCGGCGTGCGCCATCGCGTCAGATCGCGCTCGACACCCGGACAGCCAGTGGTCCGATCGCGCTGGTTGTGGACAGCGCAGGGCTGCGTGTCCACGATGGCCGCGAGTGGATGCGGGAGAAGCACGGGCTGCCGAAGGCCCGCAAGATATGGCGCAAACTGCATATCGGCTTCGATCTGGAGAGCGGCGAGCTTGTGGCGTCCTGCCTGACACCCCAGCAGGTCGGGGACACCGGCGCTTTGCCCGAACTTCTTGCCGAGGTGCCCGGTCCGGTGCGCCGTTTCATCGGTGACGGGGCTTACGATGGTGTACCAACCGCCGCGACCATCCGGCACGCGTTTGGCCCGGATGTCGAGTTGATTATTCCACCGCCGAAGAACGCCGTTCCCGGAGAGTGCGCCGCACGCAACGCCCACATCAACATGATCGCCAGGCATGGTCGTATGGCCTGGCAGAGGGCCACCGGTTATGGTCAGAGATCGCGCGGCGAGGCTCAGATCGGGCGCTACAAACAGGTCATCGGACTGGAACTGCGCAGCCGCAACATGGAGACCCAGACAACCGAAGCCCGCATCGCTGTCAACGCCCTCAACCACATGACCCGTCTCGGTCGAGCGGCCTATGAGCGTGTCGCATAGCGAACCGGGGAAAGGGGCAAATGCGGCCCAAGCGCTATTCGTGCAACGCGGTCCTGAATGACCGCGCATATTGGCTCGGAGGCGCAAGCTTTGACCTCTTTGGCTGCATTCTCAGCGACGCAGGCAAAGGGCATTTCGTGCGCGAACTGAAACGCCACGGGGTAGAGGTCACCTGTTTCGGAAACTCAAGCAGCGATCTTCCGATGCTCCGATAGGCGGATAAAATACGTTTTATGTTCATAATGAGAACCCAAACGAGCGCCACCGTGAAAAGCTCCGTGCCCATCTATCCCTGACCTTGCTGCAACTGGAACACCAAGATGCCTGTCACGATACTCTCCAAGCAGATCCCGTTTCTTGAAACCCTAAACGGCAAGACCCGCGACGCACGAAACAATGGCACACGACTGGCGAAGATCCACCGGGAAATCGGGCGCATACTTGGCCAGCACCATCTGAGCCGGAAACCGTTTCGAACCAAGCCGACTACGACCGTTCAGGACAAGCGCAGCGACATTTCGGTCCTGGACACATCCGATCTGACTATCGTCGCCTTGCTGCGGGCGGGCCTTTATGTTGCCGAAGGTGTTCGCGATCTGCTTGATGAAGCGCCGCACCACTATCTTCTGTCCAGGCGTCCCGACGATCTCGACCTCCGGTTCATCGACGGCAAGGATGTTCTGCTGGTCGATGCGGTGATCAACACCGGCAAATCGATCGAGGCCTATATCCAGGCCGCCGCCGCAGCCAGGAGCATCGCGTGTTTCAGCATCGTCATGCAGGATGAATTCCGCATCAAGGCCGAAGACCGGCACCGGGATATCGCGTTCATCACCAGCCGCGTGTCAGAGAATGCATTCGTGGGTCGTGGGCAGACAGACACTGGAAACCGACTGTTCGGAACGATCTGACTCGTGAAAGGTGCAGCAGGCAGACCGCCCACGCCGGGCGGTCTGCCTGCAAGCGGATCCGTTTTTGGGGGCCCGGTTACGGGGCCAGGCCGACCCGCCTACCCCGCGTCCAGCATCGCGATCAGCGCCTCGAGATCCTGCACCGAGCGCAACCTGAAGCACACAAGGTCGGCCCGTTCCAGCTGCGGCATGGTCCGCAGCCCCGAGTGGCGACCATACAGCAACTCTCCCTTTTTGTTTTTGCGCGAATACAAGGTCGAGGCCGGAGACAGGCGGTGGTCCAGATGCCCGCAGGCTCTTTCGTTGACGAACCGTTGCGCGATCCACAGATTCGCGGGGCTTCTGGGGCCTTTTTCGAACATGATCTCGATCGGCGTGCCACCTGCCGCGCGATAGACATAGCGATTTGCATAGGTCGATTGATGCCCCGCAGGATGGACGTCGGCGATGGCATCCAGCCGCGCGACCACACGGCGCTTGATCTCGTCCTTCGACAGCGGCGTATGCGCCGCTCTCCCGGCCTGCGACGCCGGTCTGACTGCCGGAGCCTTCGACCGCGCGACCGGCCGTTTCAGGGCAGGCCCCGCGCCTGTCAGGGCGCGCAGGTCAAGGCCGGTCTGCGCCATCGCCCGCAGCACGACTTCGGCGGCGGCCCGTGCGTCCTCTTCGCCGTCATGGTGGCGGAACTCCAGCCCCAGATGGGTCTTGAGCGAGGCCAGCCCATGCCCGCCGTTGCCCCACAGCTCGGGCCAGGCCCGGCGGGCCACGGCCACGCTGTCCTGCCAGTTCCAGGCCGGGGTCGCCACCCCGTGGGCGGCGCAGGCGGCATTGATGGCGCTTCGGTCAAAACCGCTGTGCTGGAACACGATCTGACCATCCAGAACCGGCAGCAGCCGCGCCAGAACCTGCGGGAAGCCAGGCGCACCGCGCACGGTCCGGGCGGTGATGCCATGCACGAAACTGCAGCTCCAGTCCGTGGTCCGCGGATCGACATGGCTGCTCCAGGTGCCGCTGATCCGGCCGTTCTTCACGAAGGCCAGGCCGATCTGGCAGATGCTGGCACGATCATTGTTGGCCGTCTCGACATCCAACGCGACGAAATCGAACGGACCCGACGGCAGGTCGCCGCCCGATGACTGCGCGCCGCCGGCCGTGGCCTGGGCATGGCGCGCCCGCTGCCGCTCGAGCGCGGCGATTTCGGCCGCCGAAAACCCCATCCGCCCGATCAGTGCATCCACCAGGTCCGACGGCTCGGGATACGGTTCCATCGCCCGGCGGTTCCAGGCCACGGCCTCGGGCGGGGCCAGGCGCAGGATCTCGGCCTCCAGCGCCTCGATCGGGGCGGTGTCGGGCAGCGGCACCCAGACCGCGCGGCAATGTTCCGCGATGAAAGCGTTGCGCAGGCGCTTGGCGACATCCGCATCCGCCCCGGCCTCGGCATCGCGGCGGTCGCGATACATGCGGCCCGTGTTGTACATCCGCGAGAAATAATGGCTGCTGTCTTCGGACCCGGTCCGGTGACGCTGATGGATGCGTTCATACAGCGTCTGGCGGGTCGAACTGGTCGATCCGACATAGCGCAGATCGCCATGGTGGTCGATCAGGCCATACAGGCCGCGCCGGTCCCGCGGGGCCGCCGCGGTGCGGGCGGGCGCGGCCGAAAGAAGCGCGGCAAGAAGCTCTTTGGGGTCAAGTCGCGTGGTCATTTCCATCCTCTCCGGTGCCTTGCTCACGCCCGCTTCACCCGCTGCCAGGCCACCCCGGTCACGATGCCCCAGTTGCCCTGCGCGTTGGGGCGGCGCCAGCGCGGCACGGGCATGGCGTTGAGCGCCTCGAGCGCCTGCTCGTAGGTGTCAAAATGCTGCTCGTCGCCCTTGGCCCCGATCTGGTACTGGCCGGCGCGCTGCAGGTCCGGGGTGAACATCGACCCGTCGCGGGCCACCGGAACAAAGATCATCCTGCCCGGATCGACGGGCTCGGGCCGGGCTTCGGGTTCCGACTCGGCCTCGTTCCAGATTGACGCCAGGAAACCCTTGCGCTTCTGCAGCCAAGTCAGGGCCGACAGGGCCACGACCCCGCCGTTCGGGCCCCGTTCAAGCTGCGCCCCCTCGCCGGCCAGCAGATTCCGCAGCCGCCCCTCGGACACGGCGCCCAAGACGGACATCGAATGGATGTCAACCTCGCCCTGCCCCCGGTCCATCGCGTGCCGCGAGGCGGCAAGATTGGCGATCATCACGATCGGGTTCCGCTCGACCCCGAGAGCCTGAACCTCGGGGTGCGCGGCAAATTCCGTCACCCGGCCGACCAGATCGGCGATCCACCCCGCCCGGTCCTGCACCGCGATCCGGGCCGGGGTCACGCCGTAGAGCCCGTACAGAAGCGCGTGGTTGAAATCTTCGCCGATCGGCCAGACCGTCCCGGCCGAGAACACATCCTCCATCACCTCGCGCCAGGTGTCCTTGCGCGTGCCCTCGATGGCGGCCACGGGGGCCAGAAGCTGCATCAAGGGTTCGGCGGCGTGCCGTTCGCCCACAAGATCCTCGACCAGGTCCAGCGCCCGCTGCAACAATTCGGCGATCCACTGGGCATAATCCCAGTAATGCGGATCATCGCCATGCTGAAACTGGTTTTCCATCCAGGCGTCGCGGCGCTCTTCGGCGGTCATCAGGTTGTCCATCTTCTGTCCTCTTCTTTCAACGGTGCAGGCGCCGGATCGCGCTGCGCAGGTTCTTCAGGTGCGCCGGTCCGATGGCGACGCCGGGGCGGTCACGAACCCGGCCTCGAAACACAGGCGGCAGTGTTTGCGGTGCGCCTCCAGGCGCAGCAGCGTCACGCCCTCGGCCGCGCACAGCGCGATGTATTCCCGGTGGCTCCAGGTCATGGCAAATCCGTTAAGGCGTAGCTATTGTAATCAAACTATTAGAGATTCTTGAGGTGTCAATTATCATTTTTCGTGAGTGGTGATATCACGCGCTTACCATCTTCCCCAGCAAACCAATCCGTACTCTACTCACGGGCGGAAGGGCCTGTTCCGCGGATCAAACGTCGCCCGGGGGCAAAGATGGGGCTGGCCTATGCGTTCTGATTGCCCCAGCCCGCGCCCAGCGATCTGCCGATCCTTTCGATCAGGAAATCCATGAACGCGTGTTGACGCCCCTTTGAGGCAAGCTGGCAATTCGAAGGAGCGGAACAACGCCGTGACAAGTCCAGACAGCATCGCTGGGGGGCCAACCTAGATTGCTGGGATTGCAGATTTGCCGGCCGGGTCTCGGGAGATGGCCGAGACCATGGCGATCATGATGCTCGCGTCAGATGACATGAGCTTCGCGGAGCAGATATAAGAGAAAAGTCGCAATTAGGATCAGGCGAAAATCACGCCCTCGGGCTTCTTGAAGAACTTATTTCTTTCATATGCGGGGAACACTATGGGTGCCTAATGCCTTGCTGCCCGAAGGGCGGGTCATCCCCGCGGGTGCGGGGAACACGGCGAGCGCTGCCCCGATGCGGGCGTCCAAAGCCGGGTCATCCCCGCGGGTGCGGGGAACACAGGGCATGGGTGGCGGCGGAACCGTCGAGGTTCGGGTCATCCCCGCGGGTGCGGGGAACACGGCGCTGGTGCTGGCCGATTGGATCGTCAACATGGGTCATCCCCGCGGGTGCGGGGAACACTTGGGGTAGGCCCCCATCACTGTGTCCAGCTCCGGGTCATCCCCGCGGGTGCGGGGAACACACGGACTACACCTACAAACTCTATGCCGCTGGCGGGTCATCCCCGCGGGTGCGGGGAACACGCATCCATCTGCGTCATCAGCGTTTTGAGCGCCGGGTCATCCCCGCGGGTGCGGGGAACACGGATCCCCACGCCCCGCGACCCCTGTTCGACGCGGGTCATCCCCGCGGGTGCGGGGAACACGGTTCTCAGGACGGATCGGCATCATCATTCCCGGGTCATCCCCGCGGGTGCGGGGAACACGGCATGATCGAGATCCCCGAACATGACCGGCTGCGGGTCATCCCCGCGGGTGCGGGGAACACACCGCGCAATCATCGACGCCCAATCAGCCGCCCGGGTCATCCCCGCGGGTGCGGGGAACACTCAGCTTCGCGACGTAGATATTCAGCGACGGCCGGGTCATCCCCGCGGGTGCGGGGAACACTCCAAGCTGTCGGCACCGAACGCGACCAGGAACGGGTCATCCCCGCGGGTGCGGGGAACACACGATCACGACCCTCCGCGATCGCGGCGGCCACGGGTCATCCCCGCGGGTGCGGGGAACACTGCCGCCCCCATTCGCCTCGATTGCATCGGCCCGGGTCATCCCCGCGGGTGCGGGGAACACGCCTACCTATCTCGACAAGTATGCCAAGAAGGCGGGTCATCCCCGCGGGTGCGGGGAACACTCTGGCTGGAACATATTGAAAAACAACGGATTTGTCACCCGTCGAATTTCCACCGATGATCTTGGCCGGGTTTTTCAGCCGCCGGGGCCTCAGCCGGGGCCGTCGCGCGGGGCGAACTGCACCAGGGTCAGGCCGTCGAAGTCCACCGGCATCCGGCGGTTGCGGCCCACCGTGCGGAAGGCAAAGCCCTGATCCGTCGGCGCCGCCCAGCACATCACCGCGTCGCCCTCGGCGATGCCGGCCTCGACCTGCGCCCAGATGCGATCGCGCACCCGGGCCGAGTAGCGGCCCACATAGACCCCGGCGCGGATCTCCAGCAGCCACACCGCCAGCCGCCCCCGCAGGCGCGGCGGGGCGTTCTCAACCGCGATGACCATCATCGCCGCCTCCCTCGCCGTCGCTGAAGGCCGGGCCGACGCCCTCGGGCGCGGGCACAGGCTTGGGCAGGTCGCCCGCCGACAGGACCTCTTCGATGCCGGGAATGATCTTGGACAGCAGGCCGCTGCTGCGGAAGGCGTCGCGGCAGGCCAGACGCACCGCGCGTTCGGGCGGCATGTCCAGCTTGCCCTTCTGCGCCTGGGCGGCGACGCGAAAGGCCTCGGGCACCACGGTATCGAGCTTCCACAGATCGGCGATGTCATAGACGAAGCTGCGCGGCTTGCCCCGGTGCAGAAAGCCGATCGCGGGCGCGTATCCGGCGGCCAGAACGGCGGCCTCGGACAGGCCGTGCAGGCAGGCGGTGGCCGCCGACAGGCAGCGGTTGGGGATGTCGGCGCTGTCCCACTGGCCCGGATCATAGCGGCGGTGTTTCCACTTGACGCCGAACTTGCGCGCCAGCAGTTCATAACCATGGCGCACGCGCTGCCCCTCGATCCCGCGCAGCTGGTCGACCGAGCGACGGGCCGGGGGATCTTCGCCGAAGCGGCGGGCGAACATGGCCCGCACCACCCGCAGGCGGGCGCCCTCGTCCAGCGCCAGCGCCGCCTGCCACAGCAGCTTGTCGGCGCGCGCCCCGCCCGGTTGCCCGGCGGAATAGAGCCGCACGCCGCCCTCGCCCACCCAGGTCACCAGCGTGCCCGCCTGCGCGGCCAGCGACACCGCCGCGTGGCTGATCCGCGCGCCGGGTTCCAGCATCAGGCAGGCGATGCCGCCCACGGGGATATGGGTGCGCATGCCCTCGGCGTCGATGGCGACGAAGGCGCCGTCCTTCACGTCGATCTGGGCGCGTTCGACGAAAACCATCGCCGCCCGTTCCTTGAGCGGGATGGGTTTGGGCGGTGGCAGGCCCGGCAGGCTCATCGCGCCCTCATCGCGCCCGGCGGATCAGCATCAACCCGCAGCCCCAGGCCTTGGCCCGGCCAAAGCCGCTGGCCAGCGCGGGCAGAAAGGCTGTGGGGTCGGTGACTTCGATCTCGCCGGTCAGGTCCAGCACGCCGTGGGTCAGGCCCCGGCGCCCGCCCCGGCCCAGGTTCAGCACGCGGTAATCCTGCACCGCGACGCTGTGCGGGGTGAATCCCTTGGCCGCGCCCTGCCGCGCCATCCAGCCCTCGGCCGCCTGTTGCGCCAGCCGCATCCGTTCGGCCGCGCGGTCGGGGCCGGGCACGTCGCGCAGCAGGTCCATCACCACGTCGACGCGGCGGCTCTGGCCCCGGCGGGCGGATTTCTCCATCCGGCTGACCGCCGCCCGGTCGCGGGTGGCGTTGGCGCGCAGCGAAAACAGCAACCGGTCGCCGGGGGCGAGCTGCGGTGCGAATTCCTTGGTTTCCGGCGGGCAGAACAGGTCATTGGCCAGCGGCGGCCGGGCCGAGAGGATAAAGAACCGCCCGCGCCCATCGGCCCGCCACAGGAAATCGCGGGGCCGGTCGCGCGCGTCGCCGAACAGGGTCCAGATCAGGCGGTGATGGGCGTCGGCGCGGGCGTTGTCATCCGCCGGGTCCAGCAGGCCCGACAGGGCGCGGGTGGGCGCGTATCGGTTCAGCGTCAGGCGCGAGAAATACAGGCTCATGCCTCGGCCTCCGGTCGGTGGACATGCACGATGCGCGGCCCGAAATGCCAGCCCGCGCGATCGAGCGGTTCATCCCAGACGGTTTCCTGCATCGCGCCCTCGATGGCCACGTCCGAGGCGATGGCCAGCGGGCGCCGCCCCGCCAGCCAGGGCGGTAGCACGACCTGATCCAGCGCCGCCACCACATCCGCCGCCTGCACGATGCGCGGGGCCATGGGCGCGGCCAGAGGGCAGGATTTGCGGCCCAGATAGGGGGTGAACACGGGCCGTTCCAGCGCGGCGCGGGCGGCGTCCAGGTCGTCTCCGCCCCACAGGGCCACGCCAAAGGCGCAGTCACAGCGGTAGTCGCGCCTTGTGATCACGGGGTTGTCCTTTGGTTTCAGTGCCTTCAGGGCCTGCCGTCGGGTATCGGGGCGCTTGATGTTGGCGCTGGGAACGGTCTGCACGGTGTGGAAATCCTGCACCGGCACGCCCTCGGACAGCACCGAGACCGCCACCTGCCACCGCCGCAAGGCCCCCTGCCCCGCCGCATCGTCGCGTCGCACGCCCTGCGCCGCGCCCAGCAGGCCCAGGATCGCCGACCGGCCCGGCCAGCTGCCCGAGCCGCGCCGTTCATGCCCGGCCAGCCCGCCGAAACTGCCCATGGGCGCGGTCAGCGCAAAGACCAGATACTCAGTCATCCAGCACCGCACCCCGCACGAAGGCCTTGATCTCGGCCAAGCTGCCGATGCCCTGTTCCACATCCATCAACGCGCAGGCCTCGGCGCAGGGGCCATAAGCCTGATCCATCCGCTCGGCCATCTGTTGCAGCGCCGCGACCGATCCGGCCATCAGCGCGCCCTCGACCGGCTGAAAGAACGCCCCGGCCAGGCTGCGCGGCTGCTGCGCCCCGCGTTCGGCGCGGATGAACCCGGCGCGAGTCTGATGGGCGAAACTGTTGCGCTTGCCCGAGGGCGTGGACACCGCCAGCGCCTCGGCCAGCGCCTCGGCGGCGCGGGCGGCCAGATCGCGGTCGCCCTCGAGGTTTTCAAACAGCAGATCCCGGTCGATGCAGGCATAGAGGTAATAGACCCCTGAGCCGAACCCCGCATCGCCCACAAACCCGGCCCCGGCATCCTCGGCCGCGGTCTTGAGGTCATCGACAGCGGTGTAGAAATCATCCTCGACCAGCGCGCGGTGGGTGGTGATGGCGTGGCTGACCTGCACGGCGGCCTCGCGATTGAAATCCGGGTCATCGGCCAGCATCCGCCCGAACATGGCGATGTCGGCGGCGCCGTCGGCGGTGCGCAGAATCATCTTCTTCAGCTCGGCATTGGCGGGCAGAGGCTCGCCGGCGATGGCCTTCTGCGCCAGTTCGGTCGCCAGCGCCTGTTCCTGCGGCGACACGAAGGCCAGCTGTCGGGTGCGCACATGGCCCTTCTTTTCGGCCTCGGCATCCAGCTTGCCGAACACGTCGGCGATCTGCTTGGCGGCTTCGCGGGCGGCGTCGCCCTCGGCCCCGGCCTCCTTCAGCGCCTGTTCGATCACCTCGCCGATGCGCTGGGTGCGCGCGCCCATGTGGCCCTGCAACGCCTGCTGCATCACGTCCGAGATCCGCGCCGCGCGCTTGATCGACTGGCTGGAGATCCGCAGCCGCGGCTGACCCCCGAACACGGCCGATTTCGGGCGGCCCTGATCGTCGCGGTTGGGGTTCGACGGCGGATAGACGGTCAGGTAATGCAATTGGATGAAACGGCTCATGCCTCACTCTCCTCGGACATCTGTTCTGTTTCGGGCGCCGCCTGCGACGCCCCGTAATAATCGAAACACCAGCGGGCGCGGGTGGCGTCGGTCCACCAGCGCAGATCCTGCGCCAGACGGGCCACGTTGGCCCCCTGCCCCACCACCGCCAGCGCCCGGCGCAGTTGGGTGGCCAGTTCGGCCAACTCCTCTGGCTTGGTCAGATCGCGGGTGCGGATCAGCCGGTCGAAGCGGATCTCGCTGAGGGGTTTCGGATCGCCCTGCCCCATCCGCTGCGCCAGCCGCGGCCCCGTGTGTTCCTTGACCTGCGCCAGCACCATCGCGATCAGCGCCAGCCGGTCGGGCGCGGCGCGCATGTCATGGCCCGCCGCGGCCAGTTTCCGGTTCAGGTCATGCACCGCCCGGATCGCCAGCGCGTCCACCGCGCCCCCGGCCCGTTTCAGCCGCGCCAGATCGGCCCGCGACCGGCCGATCGACGGGTCGGTCAACCCGCGCCACCAGCCTAGGCAGATGGTGCCGAAATCGCCGCTTGTCTCCGTGCTCATGAGCGTGCCTCCGCTTTGGCCTTGCGTTTGGTTTTGGGCAGGGGAAGCTGCAGCGCGGCAAAGATCTTCTTGCCCACGCCCCCGTAGCCACTGAAAGTTGACAGCAGGCTCTTGCGCGCCGCCACCGCCGCCTGCCGCCGGGTCTCGGACAGATCGGCCAGCCCGGGCATCACCTCGGCGTCGAAGATCCGCAGCGCCGCGCCGCGCAGATCGCTCAGCCAGTCGCCCGGCACCCGGTCGCCCTGCCCGTTCACCACGTCGCGCAGACGCGCCTCGAACGGGGCCTGGGTGGCGGCAAAGAACACCTCGCGCGCGCGCGCCCCTGCGCCGGTGGTCAGGTCGTCCTCTCCCCTGCCCTGCCGCACCGCGCTGGCCAGCGCATAGCCCGCCTGCTCGGCCGCATCGACCAGCCGCCCGGCCAGATCCTCGCCCTCCGGGTCCAGCGGAAAGACCGGCGCTTCGGACCAGATGAAATCCAGCGGGCTCATGTTTGACATGGCCCAGCCGCCCACCAGCAGCCGGCAGGGCGCGCTGTCGGTGCGCCTCAGATAGGTCTCCAGGCACTGCGCCCGGTCCGCCCCGTCATTCAGCAGCACGATGCCGCGCCAGTTGCGATAGCCGAAGGCGCCGGGCTTGGGGTGTTTACACCGCTTTTTGTTTTTGTCGTGATAGTAAGGACTGAGTGGATGCACCCAGCCTTCGTAATTGGTGCCCCAGGGCGTCTGGATCACGCCGGTGATCTGCCCGCCCTCCTCCACCAGCCGCAGGCGGCGCGGCTGGCCAAAGAACACCTCGGGCGGCAACAGGTCGCCGTCGGGTGGAACCGTCACCTGCCCCTTCTTTTCCGAGGTCTCGGTGGGCCGCATCCAAGGCAACCAGTCCAACTCGTCCGCGCCCAGCGGCACCCCGTCGGGCACATTGGCCCAGATCAGCGGCCATAGCCCCGCCGCCTCGGGACGCACCAGCGTCACCATCGGCCCGCCGCCCCGCATCGAGGTCCGGTTGCCCGCCCCGCCCGAGGGCGCGAAGGCCTGCAACGTGTACAGCGCCATCGCCGCCAGCGCCGGGTCCAGCCGAGGATAGCGGGCGCGTTTGACCATCAGGTCGGCGTTCTTTTTCGCGGTGCTGTCGCCCGCGCTGTCGATGAACAGCATGTCGGGCGGGTTCAGGCTGCCGTCGATCGGGTCGAAATCCTGAAGGAAACGCGGCCCCTCGCCCAGCAGGTTGAAGGCCGGGGCCAGCGGCGCGAGCGCCTCGCGCAGCGCCTGTTGGTCAGGTTTGCGGGCGGCCCAGTCGTCGGCATCCTGCGGCGGGCAGGCCAGATAGACCAGCCCGATCAGCAGCTCGAGACAGGCCAGATTCAGGTCGGCGCGCGGCCAGTTAGGGAACAGAACATCCGGCTCGGCGATCTGGTCGGGGCGGATCACGTCGCGGCCACCGGTCCGGCGCACCGGGATCCAGGCATCGGTAACAAGATTCAACAAATATGCACCTTAAGTTGATCCGTACTCCTGCAATCGCGCCAAGGATGTATCAGCTTGGCAGTGTTTTCAACCCCAGACCGCCCCCAGTTCCGGGTCATAACGAAGCCCCTCACAGATCTGCCCGTCCGGCCGCAGCGGCGCAATGAGGGTGTATTTCGCGCGGGCTTCGGACCAGCCCCGCTTGACGCACGCGATGGCCGGGTCGCTCTGGTCGGGCGGCGTCAGCTTGTCGAACCGCGGTTTCGAGACCTGCAGTTCCGACATGGCCCAGCCGTCCGGCCCGTCACCGGCATAGGGTTCAAGCCCCCCTGCCCCGGCCCGCGCCAGCGCCAGCGTCACCTGCGGCACGCCCAGCCGGGTCGGGAACTGTTCGTCATCCCAGACCTTGCGCATGGCGTTCTGGGCGAAATCCTCGGCGGCCGAGATCAGGCAGGTCTCGGCCAGGTTTCCCTCTACCAGCGTCTTGCCGATATGCTCGAACTCGGCGTTTTCCAGTGCCTCGGGCAAAGGCAGCGGGTCGGCGCCCTCGACCGCCTCGATCAGGGCGCGCAGCCCGTCCGGGGCGCGCAGTTCGCCGGCATCGAACAGGGCCCGCGCGCTGCGCCACGTCACCGTGGCCGGATAGACATAGGCCCCCGCCCCCAGCACCTGATGCAGCCAGCGGGCGTTGTCCACCCGGTCGGGATCGGGCGACAGCACATGCAGGACCGGTTCGGGCACCGGTCGGGTCGGGGCGGGCCGCGCATCCATGTGCCGCCACAGCCGCCCTGCCCTCTGGATCAGCGCGCCGATCGGCGCCAGGTCGCTGACCATCACGTCGAAATCCAGATCGAGGCTCTGTTCGGCCACCTGTGTCGCCACCAGAACCCGCCCTGCCCGGCCCTGGCCCGATTTGCCGAACACCGCCTGCAAGGCGCGTTCCTTGTCCAGCCGGTCGCAGATGGCAAAACGGGCGTGCAGAAGGTCAGCACGGACCCCGACAGCGCGCAGGGCCGCAACCGCCTCGATCGCGTCATCCACCGCGTTTCGGACCCAGATGCAGGCGGCCCCCTGCGCGCTGGCCTCGGCGATCAACTGCACCGCCTGCGCGGGGTCCGGCAGGCGGGTCACGCCAACCCGGCGCACGGTGGGTTCAGCCGGGTTGACAGCTGTCAACTCGGCGGTGGTAGTGGCGATGGTCAGGGCCGGATAGGGCGCGGCGGGCGGGTCGGCGGCAGGCACGGCCGGACGGCGTTGGCCTCGGCTGGGGCGCGGCGGGGCCAGACCGGCCTGGAATGCGGTGACGAAACCCTGTTTCATCCGCCCCGGCAGGGTTGCCGTCATCACCACCGCCGATCCGCCCAAGCGGGCCTGAAAGGTCAGCAGGCGCTTCAACTGGGCCTCCATGTAGGGGTCATAGCTGTGCGCTTCGTCCACGATCAGCACCTTGCGCGCCAAGGCCCGCAGACGCAACCCATTGAACCGCGTGGGCAGCACGGCAAACAGCGCCTGGTCGATGGTACCGATGCCGATATCGCTCAGCAGGATACGGCGGCGGTCATCGGCCAGCCAGCGGGTGCAATGCGGCCCGGTTTCCGGGTTGGCTCCGTCGCCGCCGATCAGGCCCCGGAACCCTTCGGACAGCGCGGCGCGGCCATGGGCCAGACCCAGCGTCGGCGCGCCGTCGAACAGGGCGGGCGCGGCGGCCTGGACCCGCGACAGCATCGCGTTGGCGGTGGCCATGGTGGGCAGGGCGAGAAACAGGCCATCCGCCTTGCCGGCCTGCATCATCCGCGCGGCCAGGATCAGCGCGGCCTCGGTCTTGCCGGCGCCGGTGGCATCCTCGATCACCGCCAGAACCGGACCGTCAGGCAGGGCGCTGTCGCGGGCGGCCTGCTGCATCGGGCGCGGGGAAACGTCAGGCGGAAGGATACGCGAGTCTCCCGCAACGGTCACCGAGGCCGCGTATAGCCCCGTTGCCGCCACTGCACGCTCGGCCTGCGCGCAGGCCCGCGCCCAATATGCGGGCAAGGGCATGTCGGGCGCGGCGGGCGGGAACCAATCGGGGTTCGAGCCGATCCAGTCGCTTTGCACCACCAGCCCATTCAGCAGCCAGGACAGGGGTTTGGCGCTGGTCGCGTCGATGCCATCCAGCGACGCGCCGGGAAACAGCGCGGCAACGGCCCGGATCGCCTGTTCGGCATCGGCCAGAGCCTCTGGGCCAATTTCGTGCAATTGCTGCTGACGTTCGCTGGCCGTGGGTGTCTGGCGCGGTCCGCCGTGATGGCCTGCGATCGCCTCATAGAGGATCCGGCGCACGCTGTCCGACCCGCCGAGCAGATCCGCCAGCACCGCATCGTGGTGCCTCAGCAGCAGGGCGCTGTGTTCCCAATGGCGCCAGATCTGGCCGCGGCCCTCGCGCAGCATCGCCCGGAAGGAATTGCTGATCTTGCCCAGATCATGCAGCGCCACCAACAGCGCCAGCGCGGCATCGGTGGCACCGCCGCGGATCGGGCGGGCGGTCAGCAGATGCCGGGCCACGGCGCCGACATCCAGCATGTGGCACAGGGCAGGGTGCTCGGACGGGTGCGATTTTCCGGGCCAGTCGCGGGCCAGTCGGGAAAGGGTCAGGTCAGTCAATGCGGGCCTCTAAAATTTTGCGCCCAGATTGGCCAATTCCCACGCCGCCCGCAACCTGGTTGACAGCTGTCAACTCAGGCCGCCGCGCGGTTGGCACCGTTCAGCAAGGCCATCACCATCGGGCCGGGCGAGAACGCCCCCAGCGCCGACTTCGCCGCCAGCGCCCGCAGATAGCCGCCGGGGCTGTTGATCTCGGTGAAGCGTTGCAGGATGCAGGCCACGGTGATCGCCGCCGTTTCGGGGCCCATCAATTCCCTGGCTTCCTCCCAAGCCGAGGGGCTGATCCCCATCATGCCGCGCACGAAACCGGCCGCCGTGACCAGATCGCGCCAATCGCGCAGCTCGCCATCGCAATAGGGCAGGATGTCGGGGCAGGCCTTGACCACCAGCGCCAGAGGAATACGGGGCCGCTCGCGATCCTGTTCAGGGGGATCGCTCACCCCGCCGCCCGGAATCGGCGTCAGTGCCGCTCATTTCTTCTGTTTCCAAAGCCAATCCGCGGTGAATCTTGCGCAAGATATCCTCAAGCTGCGGCTCCAGCGCCTGAACCTCGTCCAGGCTCAGCTTGCGACGCATTTGCTTGTGAACCGCCATCAGATCGGCCAGCAACGCGTCCCAGTCGCCGGGCAGGGCGTTTTCCTGCCCGTAGAGCGCCAGCTTCAGCGCGTCGCGCTTCATCAACGAGATCTTCTCGCGCGCCATCGCCAGGCGGGCCTGATCGGCGCGGGCCTGCTGCGCAGCCTCTTGGATGTCGGCCGCCTGCAGCAGCAGTGGGCGCAGGTCAAAGCCAAAGGCGCGGGCGATCTCGCCATCCACGCCCCGGCGCGCATAGCGTTTGCCGTTGGGGCTGTCGTGGCGCAGGATCAGCCCGGCCCGCACCAGCGCGGCCAGATGCCGGCGCAGGGTGCTTTCGGCCATGCCATGCGCCCGTTCGGACAGCGCCGCGTTCGAGGGGAAGACGATCAGATTGTCATTGTCCGACAGCGCCGCGTTCGGATGGAACGAGACCAGCGCGTTCAGCACCGCCAGATCCCGGTCCGTCACCCCGAAGGCCTGCCGCGCCGCGCACAGGTCCCGCAGCAGCTCTCACTTGTCGATATGCGCGATTTCGGGGGCCGCGTTCATGGCCGCCACCTGTTCGATCAGGCCAGCCGTCACCGGCCGCCGCCCGAAGGGCGTGGTTGTGATGTGTTCCATATCCTGTCACGAGACAAAACTTTTCACCCCGCCGCACGCGACGCCGGTTGACAGCCGTCAACCTCGGGCCTTAGATTGGGGGTGCTAAATCACCAATTGAGGCCTCTCGGAACTTCGGTTTTGGGGGGGTCTTTTTTTCCGTCCTGTCTGTTTCGTGCCTCCTTGTTGCTGCTCCACGATTTTTCCGCCGGGGCGGATCACTCATCCCGTTCGGTCGTCCAACGGTGATGAAGCTCGGACATGTTCTCGATCAACCACTGGTCAAAGCCTTGGGCCGTTTTGGCATCGAGCGTCAGCACCGCCTTGCTGCCGCTGCGCCGGACCTGACCGAGCGCCCTTCCGTCGGCCCCCAGCAGCGGCTGGTCCTGACGCGGGGCAGGGGGCTTGCGCGGGGTCAGCGCCACCAGGACCGCCTCGAACCGGTCATCCGAGGTGTCACCCTGCGCGGCGGCGATGGCGGCCTGCTCTTGCCCGGCGGTCAACAGATCGGCCAGCTTCAGCCACCGGTCCCGCCCGACCGAGGGCGCGGCCCCGATCGCCTGGATCAGTGCCGCGGGAATCCGGTCTGCCACGGAAAGCATGCGTGAAATCAATGTCTTGTCCACATGCAGCGCGTCGCAGATCACCTTGCGGTCATAGCCCATCTCTTGCATCTGGCGGGCGAAGTTGACCTTTTCGATAAAACTCAGATCGCGGCGGGCGGTGTTTTCCTGCCCCTGCGCCAGAACCACCGCGCGGTCGTCCAGCACCCGGATCAGCGCCTTGACCGGCTGGCCCAGCTGGCGCAGCGCGGCCACCCGGCGGCGGCCATAGACCACCTGAAAGCGCTCCGCGTCATTGGGGTTGGGCCGCAGCAGCACCGGCACCTGCTGGCCGTATTCGCGGATCGACTCGATCAGCTCGTCCAGCCCGGCGTTTTCTTCCAGCCGGTCGCGCAGCCCGCCCGCGTCGATCATGCGCGGGTCGATCTCCTGCACCGCGCGCGACTTCAGGTCGGAAATCGACTGGCTGACCGCCCCGATCGCGCCCGAGCCATAGCGCGGCTTGGCCACATCGACCCGCGCGGCGTCGGATTGCGGGGCAGGGGGGCTGTCCATCAGCCCCTGCAACAGGTTCTTACGTGCCATGGTTTCGTCCCCATGCGGCCTGGACCAGCGCCTCGATCTCGCCGTTCACGGCGTTCAGGCTTTCGATCGCGCGCTCATAGGTGGCGCGGGTGAACTGGCCCTTTTCCACTTCGTACAGCGTCTGTTTGGTGATCCCGGCGTCGGAAATCGCGGTGGATTTCAGCACCGGGTGGTTCAGCACATGATCCCCGAACATCGAGCGCATGAAGCTGACCATCTGGTTCTGCGGCCCGTCGCCGGGTTCATAGCGGGTGACCAGATAGCGCATCCAGTCATAGGACATGTTGCCGCCCGCCTCGCTGACCACGCCCAGCAGGTTCGAGGTCATCAGCAGGAACTGGCACATGGACATCACGTCCAGCATCTGCGGATGCACGGTGACCAGCACCGCGGTGGCCGCCGACAGGGCGGACATGGTCAGAAATCCCAGCTGCGGCGGGCAATCGACGACAACCACGTCATACTCCTGTTCGACCGAGGACAGCGCGTCGCCGATCCTTGTGAAAAACAGGTTGCCATCCCGTTGCGCCAGCGCACGGGGCGTTTCATGTTCGAACTCCATCAGGTCCAGGTTGCCCGGGATGATGTCGAGATTGGTGAAATAGGTCTGCTGGATCACCTCGCGCAGCGGCACCGGATCGTCATAGCGGATCGCGTCATAGAGCGTGCCGCCGTCCAGCAGGTCGAACTCGGGCTGGAACCCGTGCAGGGCCGACAGGCTGGCCTGCGGGTCCAGGTCGATGGCCAGCACCTTGTAGCCGTCCAGCGCCATCTTCTGCGCCAGATGCGCGGCGGTGGTGGTCTTGCCCGAGCCGCCCTTGAAATTGATCACCGTGATCACCTGCAGATGGTCGCCGTCGCGGCGGCCGGGCAGATAGGTTCCGGGGGTCTTCGCCCCGGCTTCGAGCAGTTCCCGCAGGGCCTGGATGTCCTCGGGCGAGTAGTAGCGGCGGCCGCCGGCGCGGATCTCGGGCGAGGGGCCGCGGCCATCCAGATGCAGCTTGCGCAGATAGGCGTCCTTGACGCCCAGCAGATCGGCGGCCTCGCCCGAGGTGAACTTGCGCAGCGACCGCTTGGCATCGGGCGGGAACAGCTGCGCGCGATGCGCCTGCAACCGTTCCGACAGCCGCCGGGCATGGTCGCCCACCAGCAGGTCGATCCGTTCCTGGGTGTGGCCAGTCTGCCGCGCATCCGTTACGGTTGCGTCTGTGGTCGCTTGCTCCATTCTGCCCTCATCCGGCGCCGTTGTTACGGTTGGTGCCGTTTTATTCACTTGTTTCCGTAAGTAATGAGGCACAAGCGCCGATTCTTGCAAGTGTATTCTTCAACATCCTGTGGGGCAGGGGGGTCGGGGCACAAGGCGGCGGGCCGGACGGGCTTGACTCGGGGGCGCGGTATGACCAAGTATTCCCTGCAAGGAGATTCCGTATGACCGTCAAGACCACGCTCAGTTTCACCGACCGCCACCACGCATTTCTGAAATCGAAGGTGGGCGAGGGGGTCTATGCCTCGACCTCGGCCGCGGTGGCCGCCGCGATCGAGCGGATGATCGAGGACGAGCAGGCCCGCGAAACCGCACTGAACGCGATGGCCGAGGAAATCCGCCGCCGCGTCGCCGCGCCGCGGGACTCCTTCGTCGATCACGACACCACCTTCGGCGCGGCCCTGCAGGCGCTGGAGCGTCCCGAGTGAGCTATCGCCTGCGGTACCACCCCGCCGTGGCCCAGGACCTGATCACCATCGCCGAGCTGATCGCCGACTATGCCGGGCCGAGCGTGGCGCGCGACAAGCTGGCCCGGATCGCCGACACCGCCCAGAGCCTGGCCGAACAGCCGCATCGCGGATCGCTGCGCGACCACATCCTGCCGGGCCTGCGCGCCATCCTGGCCGCGCGCCGGGCGGTGATCGCCTTCACCATCGACGAAGACCGGCGCGAGGTGCATGTGCTGTCGATCACCTATGGCGGCGCCGACTGGATGGGGCGCATCGGCCGACGCGGGTGAGTGGGCAGGGGGCCTTGTGCCAAAACCGACGCGTGAAGCGTTCCGAGGGGCAGGCTTGTAAAGGCGGCCCGAGCATTACGGCTAGCATATTGTTTTTCCTAGATATTTTGGGAGACCGCCTAAACCAGCTTTTCGTCGTTACAAAATTATTGTTTGTTTTCAACGATGTAACAGATGTAACGCGTAACGCAAAAATGTATGTCTTCATGGGTGTGCATGCGTGCGCGCGCAGGCGCATGTACATATATATATATTCTATTCTATTTCTTGTTACATGTTACATATATACTTAAGTCATTGAAGCTAAGCCAATATTCGCGTAACAGAATATGTAACAGGCCGTTACAAAACGGATGATCTGTTACAAAATCCCGGGAATTCCATCGAAAAAGCGCCCAAATCTCAAATGTCTTGATGTCCGCGGCACTTTTGGCTTCGACCGTTGGACTTTCTGGGGAAATCCGAACTTGCCCAAGCACATCGGGACCGAAGTCTGTTTTTGCAGATCCCGTCGATTTGTTCTGCCGTCACTCCTGCACCACCGGGTAGAAGGGCGCGCCCCAGTCCTGGTCGGGGGCGTCCATCATCAAGTCGATGAACACCGGCACCAGGAACGCCAGAATGGCCGTGCCGTCGCGCATCTGGTCGCGGTTCACGCCGCTGTTCCAGGTGGCACCTCCGTGGATCAGCTGGTTGCGCAGCACATACAGCCGGTCGAACAGCATCGACAGGATGGTCAGCGTGTCCCTGGCCTTGAGCGCCTCGGCAAAGCGGCGTTTTGAGGTGGCGAAACGGTCCTGCCAGTCGTCAAAGCCCTCGATCCCGTTGAAATGGTGCCAGAACGGGCCAAAGACGAACCGGTTCTGCAGGAACATGCGGATCGGGCCGGGAAAGCCGGTCCAGACGGCATCGTAGATGCGGTGGGTGTGGTCCAGCGCCACGACCTTCTGCAGGTAGCTGCGGAACCGGTCCTTTTCGCCCGCCGGATCCTGCTCGGCCGCATAGGCGGCGTTGAAGGCGATCCAGTAGAACAGGAAGGCGGCGTCGGGGTCCTCGGTTTCGCGCTCGGCCCGGCCCAGCCAGCTGATGGCGCGGTGAATGCGCAGGCCGAAGTCAGACGGGAAGCCGTCGCGGATCGCGCGTTGACGGGTTTTCAATCGGTCGAAATCAGACATGCGGGAATATCCTAAATGCGTTTCAACTCAGACTGGCAATTCCCGCGGACGGGTGCAATATTCGCCGCAGACCGGACAGGCAGAAACCGGGGCGGGGCATGTCGTTCGAAAAGGCAAAGGATCTGTTGCGGTTGGCGGACATGGCCGCCGCACGTCATCGCGGGGTCAGCCTGCGTGAGATCGAAGAGGCGTTCGGCGTCACCCGGCGCACCGCGCAGCGGATGACCCAGGCCCTGCACGAGGCGTTTCCCCATTCGGTCAACGTGATCGAAGACCCCGACCGCACCCGCCGCTGGGCGCTCAAGCCCAACCGCCTGTCGGCGCTGGCGCTGAACGGCGCGGATGAGCTCGAGGCGCTGGAGGTGGCGCTGGCGCGGCTGGATGATCCGGCGGACTTGCGGCAGCGCCGGGCGCTGGCCGGGCTGCGCGAACGGCTGCTGGCGGCGATCCCTTCGGCCAGCGCGCGCCGCGCCGAAGCCGATGCCGAGGCGCTGCTGGAAGCCTATGGCATGGCGGCCCGCCCCGGCCCCGTGGCCCGGATCGAAGCCGGGATCGTGGATGCGATTTCAAAAGCGCTGCGAGGGCCGTACCGCCTGCGGGTCCGATACACCGGCACGCAGCGTCTGCTGGAACCCTATGGCATCCTGCTGGGCGCGCGGCGGTACCTGGTGGCGCGCCAGCCCGACAAGGACGACCGGCTGCGGCATTTCCGGCTGGACCGGATCGAAGAGGCCACCGCGACCGACGACTGGTTCGCCCGCGACGAAGGATTCAGCCTGGCCGATCACGCCGCCCGCGCCTTCGGATCGTACCATGACGACAGCCAATATGGCGAAGTGATCTGGCGCTTTGCCCCCGAGGCGGCCGCGCGCGCGGCCTCGTGGCAGTTCCACCCCGGTCAGACCACGCGGATGCTGGAGGACGGGCGGCTCGAGGTGCGGTTTCACGCGGGCGGCTGGCTCGAGATGGCCTGGCACCTGTATCAATGGGGCGATTCGGTCGAGGTGGTGGCCCCCGAGGCGCTGGCGCGGCTGGTCCACCCGGCCCGGCGCGGCGATTTCGACGCACTTCCCTGATCATGTTTCATCTTTGTTCCCGGTTTCCAACATTTTTTCGGGGCAGGGGCCGCCCCCTGCGACAGGTTTTGACACCCCCGGCTGCCACATCCGAATGCGACGGCGGCCCCGCCTGCCGCCCAGACGTGATTTTGACGAGGAAGATTTGATGGCTTTTCGTTTCATCCACAGCTCGGACCTGCATCTTGGCAAAGGGTTCGGCACCATGCCCGAGGATCTGCGCGGCCGCCTGATCGAGGCGCGGTTCGAGGTGATCGCCCGCCTGGCCCAGGCCGCGCGGGACCACGGCGCCGGCCATGTGCTGATCGCCGGCGACCTGTTCGACACCACCGGCCCGTCGGCGCAGGTCCGCCGCCAGGCTGCCACCGCCATGAGCGCGGCCGGTGACATCCTCTGGTGGATCATCCCGGGCAACCACGACTCGTTGCAGGGCGAGGAATTGTGGGCGGCTTTCGAGGGGGAATGCGGCCCCAACGTGCGCCTGCTGCGCCACCCCCGGCCGGTCGAGATGTCGCAGGGCGTGGTCCTGCTGCCCGCGCCGCTGCCGCGCCAGTTTCCGGGCACGGATCTGACCGCGTGGATGGCCGGGGCCGAAACGCCCGAGGGGGCGCTGCGGATCGGGCTGGCGCATGGCGGCGTGGTGTCCTTCGGCGAGGATTTCGACGGCTCGGCCCTGATCCCGCCGGACCGCGCCCGCACCGCGCGGCTGGACTATCTGGCCCTGGGCGACTGGCACGGGCAGCTGACCATCGGCGAGCGCACCTGCTACAGCGGCACGCCCGAGCATGACAGGTTCAAACGTGGCGGGCGGGGGCTGTGCCTGGCGGTGACGATCGACGGCCCCGGCGCGATGCCGCAGATCACCCCGGTTCAGACCGGCCGCTTCGACTGGCGCGCGCCCGAATTGATGCTGAGCCCCGGCACGGA
The DNA here is from genome assembly GCF_900108275.1 of Jhaorihella thermophila. Classification (GTDB taxonomy): domain Bacteria; phylum Pseudomonadota; class Alphaproteobacteria; order Rhodobacterales; family Rhodobacteraceae; genus Jhaorihella; species Jhaorihella thermophila. The sequence goes on along the minus strand of NZ_FNVD01000019.1, from coordinate 20,171 downwards.
TCTGGGCGCCGAGCTGGACCGGCTGCTGCCGACCGACCGGGCGGCGCGGCGTGACGTGCTGGTGCAGCTGCGCGCCGCCGGCTATCTGCGCATGACGGAACGTGCCGCGCTCGAGGACGCCGTGCGCCGGGCCGCCCCGGATTTCGCCCTGTTCGACCTGCGCGATGATGAACTCGCCACCGAATACGAGGCCGACGATCTGGACCTGATCGCCGCGGGCGGCGCCTTGCGGACGGCCGCCGAGGCGTTGCGGGCCGAGGCGCAGGATTCCGAGCTTTCCGCCGAAGACCGGCGCGTGGCGCAGGCGGCGCTGAACCGCCTGTGGTCACTGGTGCGGGAGGGCTGAACGATGCAGATCACTTCGGTCACCCTGAAAAACGTACGCCGGTTCGTGGACCCGGTCCGCATCGACGGGTTCGGCCCCGGCCTGAACGTGCTGGTGGCGCCGAACGAGCATGGCAAATCCACCTTTTTCGAGGCGCTGCATGCGGCGTTCTTCGTCAGCCACCGGTCGTTCGACAAGACGGTCAAGGCGCTGGTGCCCCGCGTGGGCGGCGACCCCGAGGTCGTCGTGGAATTCCAGGCCGACGGCGCTCAGTGGAAGTTGATGAAATGCTGGAGCAGCCGCCCCGGAAGCAAGGATGCGAAACTGTGGCGCGACGGGACGTTGGTGGCCCAGAAATCCGAGGCCGACGCGATGCTGTCGGGGCTGCTGAAACCGCCCTCGGATGGCGGCCCGGCGGGGCTGCTGTGGGTGCGGCAGGGGGTCGTCGGGCTGGACAGCGGCGGCGAGGAACAGCAGGCGCGGCGCGACATCATGACCTCGGTCGCGGGCGAGGTCGAGGCGATGACAGGCGGGCGGCGGATGGAGGCCGCGCTGGCCAGCTGCGCCGCGTTCCTGGCTCAGCACCTGACGGGCACCGGCCGCCCCAAGGCCAATGGCGGATTGCAGCAGGCGCTGGCCGAGGTCGAGGCCCTGACCGGACGCCGCGACCAGCTGCGCAACGACATGCGGGCCCTGCAGCAGGATCTGGAGCGCCGACGCCAGCTGCGCCGCGAACTGGCCGAGCTGGACGCGCCCGAAGCCCATCAGGAACGCGCCCAAGCGCTTGAGAAGACCCGGGAAACCCTCGAGGCCGCGCAAGCGCATGACCGCAAGGTGAAGGACGGAGAAAGCGAGATCGCCCGGCTGTCGGCGCAGCTGGAGTCCTGCAAGACCCAGATCGAGGCGCTGAACGGCGTGCTCGCCGAGGCCGGATCCGCCCAGGACGCGGTGGAAACGGCCAAGGCCGCCGTTGCTGAACGCACCGGCCAGAATGACGCGGCGCAAGCGCGGCTCGAAACGGCGAAAACTGCCCATGACACCGCCCGCAAGGCGGTCGAACAGGCGGCGTCCGACTTGCGCCGGGCCATGCGGGCGAAAGAGGCCGCGGCCGCGGCCACCCGGCGCGCCGAGCTTGCGGACCGCATCGAGAAAGCCGGGGAACTGGGCGCGCGCATCGCGGACCTGCGCAAGCAGGCGGGCGGCGAAATTGTTCCGGAAACGCTGGACAGGCTGGAAGAGCTGGCCCGTGACCTGAGCATCGCGAGGAAGAGCCTTGAGACTGCGGCGGCGGCCTTCAGCATCACCTATTCCGCCGGCGGCGAAGGCCGGATCACCCGCGCGGGCCAGCCCGTCGAGGGCGGCAAGAGGCATCCGGTTCTGACCGGGACGGTGCTGGATCTTGACGGGATCGGGCGGCTTGAGATCAGTGCGGCGCAGGCGGATGACGGCGCGGTGGCCGAGGCCGAAGCCGCGCTGAAGACCGCGCTGGCCGAGGCCGGAATGGACACCGTCGCCGCGGCGCGGGACTCTCTGGCCCGGCGGCGCGGGATCGAAGCCGAACTGCGCCAGGCCGAGGCCGATCTGAAGGCGCTGGCCCCGCACGGACTGGATGCCCTGCGCACCGAGCATGACGCGCTGCCCGAACCGGTTGAGACCGAAGGAGACGTGCCGGACGTGGCCCTGGCCGAAGCCGCCGAAATGGCGGCACAGGAGACGCTGGCAGAAGCCTCCGAAGCGCTTGAGGCCGCGCGGGCTGCGGCGGATGCGACCAGGGACAGCCTGACCCGTGCCGAGGTCGACATGGCCAATGCCGAAAACCGGGCCCGGCGGGCGCAGGCGGCCCTGGCCAGCCACCCGGACCCGGCCAAGACGCTGGCCGATCTGCGGGTTTCGCAGCAGGAGGCAACCGGTGCGCTGCAACAGGCGCAACGGGCGCAACAGGCACGTCTGGCCAATGCCCCCGATCTGGGCGCCGCCCAGGCCGCGATGACGCGGGCCGAGTCGGTCCTGACCTCGGCCAAGGACCGCATCTCGTGGTTGCGTGAAGAGCTCGCGGGGCTGAATTCGCGCATCGCGGTGGTGGCCTCGGCCGCCGTCGAAGAGGAGCTGGCCCTGACCGAGGACCAGCTGCAACAGGCCGAAGACCGGCTGGCGCGGATCCGGTTCGACATCGCCGTGCATCAACGGCTGGAACGCGCGTTGCAGGCCGCCCGCGACACCGCGCGGGAAAACTATGTCGCCGCCGTCCACCGCGAGCTGCTGCCGCTTTTGCGAATGATCTGGCCCGACGCCGAACCGGTGATCGACGCCGATACCGGCCTGATCACCCGCATCACGCGCCGCGGCGAGGAAGAAGAGTTCGAAGTGCTGTCGGGCGGCACGCAGGAGCAGATCTCGCTGCTGGTGCGGCTGGCCTTTGCCCGCATCCTGGCCAGGGACGGCCGCCCGGCGCCGGTCATTCTGGACGATGCCATCGTCTATACCGACGATGACCGGATCGAGCAGATGTTCAATGCCCTGACCCGGCAGTCGCAGGACCTGCAGGTCATCGTGTTCTCGTGCCGGCAGCGGGCCTTCCGCGCCCTGGGCGGCACGGCCCTGGCCATCACGCAGGCAGGGGATGCGGCATGAAGCTGGACAACGGGAACATCCGCCTGTCCGCCTCGGACCTGATGCGCTTCATGGCCTGCGCCCATGCCGCGACGCTGGATTTGCAGCGGTTGCAGGGCAGGGGCCCCGACCCCGTCGAGGACAGCGCGGATGCCGAACTGTTGCAACGCCACGGCGACGCGCATGAGGCCGACCATTTGCAGCACCTGGCGGAACAGGGGCGCAGCATCGCGCGGATCGAGACCGAGGGCGTGCCCTTCGACCGGGCGGTGGCCGACACGCTGACCGCCTTGCGCACCGGCCCCGAGGTGATCTTTCAGGGCGCGCTCGAAGGCGGCATGTGGGGCGGTTACAGCGATTTCCTGGAACGGGTGGACCGGCCCTCGGATCTGGGCGATTTTTCCTACGAGGTGGTGGACACCAAGCTGAAACGCAAACCCGCGCCGGGCCATGTGCTGCAGCTGGTACTGTATTCCGACCTGCTGGCGCAGGTTCAGGGCCTTGCGCCCGACCGCGCCCATGTGCAGCTGGGCAACGGGCAGCGTTTCAGCTTTCGCCTGTCGGAATACGCCGCCTATGCCCGCGCCGCGCGGCAGCGGCTGGAACGGTTCGTGGCCGACCCGCAGCCGACGCGCCCGGTGCCCTGCAAGACCTGCGGCCTGTGCCGCTGGCGCGAACATTGCCAGCAGGTCTGGGAAAACGAGGACAGCCTGTTCCAGGTCGCCAACATCACCCGCCCGCAGGTTCAGCGGCTCGAGGCCGCCGGGATCACCACCATGGCCGCGCTGGCCGAGCGGACCGAGCGCGTGCCGCGCATCGCGGCGCCGACGCTGGACAAGCTGGTGACGCAGGCGCGGTTGCAGCAGGCCCGCAAATCCGGCCCGCCCAGGGCCGAGCTGCGCCCCCCTGTCGCGGGCAAGGGGTTCGACCTGCTGCCGCGGCCGCAGGCGGGGGATCTGTTCTATGACATCGAGGGCGACCCGTTCTATCGCGAAGGCGGGGCCGAGGGGCTGGAATACCTGCACGGGGTCTGGGACGGCGCCGAATTCACCGCCTTCTGGGCGCATGACCACGCCGCCGAGAAGGACGCACTGATCCGGCTGTTCGCCTTCTTCTCGGATCGGCTGGCCGCGCATCCGCAGGCGCGGATCTATCACTATGCGCCTTACGAGATCACCGCGCTGAAACGGCTGTGCACGCAATACGGTTTCGGCGAGGCGCAGCTGGACCGCTGGCTGCGCGAGGGGCGGTTCGTGGACCTTTACGCGGTGGTGCGCGGCGGGATCATCGCGTCGGAAAAGAGCTATTCGATCAAGGACATGGAAGCCTTCTATGACATCGCCCGCACCGGCGAGGTCAAGACCGCCGGCGGCTCGGTCGTGGCCTACGAGGCCTGGCGCGAGACCGGCGACCAGGGAATTCTGGACGAGATCGAGGAGTACAACCGGATCGACTGCATCTCGACCGAGAAGCTGCGCGACTGGCTGCTGGGGCTGCGACCCGACCGGGCGACGTGGCACGAGCTGGGCGCGCCGACCAGCGAAAAGACCGACGAAGCCGACGCCGAGGCCGACCAGCTGCGCGACCGGCTGGCCGCGGCCGATCTGCCCGAGGACCGGCGCAAGCTGCTCTATGATCTGGGGCAGTTCCACAAGCGCGAGGCCAAGCCCGCCGCCTGGGCGGTGTTCGATGCCGCGGGCAAGGATTTCGACGATCTGGCCGATGATCTGGACTGTCTGGCGGGGCTGCGTGCGACCGGGCCGGCGCAACCGGTGAAATCCTCGGTCGAGCGCAGCTATCGCTATCCGTTTCAGGAGACCAAGTTGCGCCGCGATGCCACGGCGTGCGTTGACCGGGGCGACGGGTCGATGGCTTCGGTGACGATTACGGCAATGGATCGCGCGGCGCGCACGGTCACTCTGAAGGTGGGCAACAAGAATGCTGATGTGTTGCGCGACCGGTTGGACCTGCTGCCGAATTTCGCCATCAACCCGCATCCGATCCCCTCGGCCATCGCGGCGGTGATCGCCGATCAGTGCGGTCCGCGCCGCAACCGCGCCGCCGAAGACCTGCTGGCCCGCGCCGCGCCGCGCTTTGTCGGGCCCTCGCCGCTGCGGGCCACGGGCGACCCGGTCGAGCGTCTGATCGCCGCCGTCGGCGCGATGGACGACACCGTGCTGCCGGTGCAGGGGCCGCCCGGAACCGGCAAGACCCATGTCACCGCCCGCGCCATCCTGTCACTTGTGCGCAGGGGCAAGCGGGTGGGCGTGGCCTCGAACAGCCACGAGGCGATCCGTAACGTGCTGATGGGCTGCATCAAGGCGCTGGAGGATGACGACATCGACCTGACGGTCGAGGATCTGACCATCGCCCACAAGGACAAGGCCGGGGCCGTGCCTCTGCCCAAAGGGTTCGAGGCAATCCGCCAGACCCGGTCGTCGGACGACCCGCTGCACACCAGCGCCCATGTGGTCGGCGGCACCGCCTGGCTGTTCGCGCGCGACGATCTGGCCGATGCCTTCGACTATCTGTTCGTGGACGAGGCCGGGCAGGTGTCGCTGGCCAATGCGTTGGCGATGACGCGGGCGGCGCGCAACCTGGTGCTGGTGGGTGATCCGCGCCAGCTGCCGCAGGTAATCCAGGGCGCGCATCCGCATCCGGCCGAGCTATCCTGTCTGGACTGGATCATCGGCGACGCCCCGGTGCTGCCGCCCGACCGCGGCCTGTATCTGGACACCACAAGGAGGATGCACCCGGACGTGACCGCCTATGTCTCGGACCAGTTCTATGCCGGCACGCTGACCGCCCATTCCGACACGGCGCGGCAGGCGGTGATGGTGGACGGGCTGCCCCGTGCGGGCGCCTTCCTGGTGCCCGTCCCGCATGAGGGCCGCGCACAGGACTGCCCCGAAGAGGTCGCCGCCATCCGCGCCATGATCGATCGCCTGCTGGGCGGCAGCTGGACCGACAAGACCGGCGCGACCCGCCCGATCACCCGGTCCGACATCATCGTCGTCGCCCCCTACAACGCGCAGGTCAACGCTCTGACCGAGGCGCTGGAGGGCGTGCGCGTGGGCACGGTGGACCGGTTCCAGGGGCAGGAGGCCCCGATCGCGCTGATCTCGATGACGGCCAGTTCGGCGGCGGAAACATCGCGCGGGCTGGATTTCCTGCTCTCGCGCGAGCGGTTGAACGTCGCCATCAGCCGCGCCAAGGCGCTGAGCCTTGTCTTTGCGTCGCCGCAACTGCCCGCCACCCCCTGCGACACGGTCGAGAAGATGCGCCTGGTCAACGCGCTGGCGGCACTGAAACCGCTTGGAGGGGACGGCGAGTGGCACAGACGTTGTTGTGATCCGACAAGGAGCCTGGCGGATGCTGGAAAAACTGTTTGACGACACCCTGACCCGGCGCATTCCGGCCGGCACATTCGCAGCCTGCGCGCCGCTGGCCGCGCGGCTGGATCAGCTGTTCCCCGACGAGTGGAGCGCCGCGTTCTGGGGCCTGACCGCGCCCAAGCGTCACGCCGTCGCGGCGGTTCTGTCGGGTCTGAAGATCACGCAGGACGATGGGCCGGTCCTGCGGCGCAACCTTCTGATGTCCGATGAACGCTTCCTTATGACCTGCCGGTTCGGGCAGGCCGCCGAGACGGTGCTCTGGTTCCTGGACAAACTGCCGCCCCGCGCGCTGCCGGCCGCGGCTTATGACACGCTTCCGGGCTTGTTGACGGCCGAGATCCGCAGCGGCCGCCTGACCCCCGATGACGCGCGCTGGACCGAGGGGCCCTGGGCGGATGGGCACCGCTATCTGGCGGCCCTGCTGACCCGCCTGACCGACCCGGCACCGCGCAAGGCCGAGCTGCGACGAGATGTCGGCACTCAGGGGCCGAACACCGATTGACGAATGGCGTGCGACGCGCTGAATTGGCAGAAAATTGATTGAGTAGGACGACGATGTTTCATGCAGTGATTGCAAAGAAGGCGCTGACAATACGACAATCAACGGTGAAAAATTACACCCGTGCAAGGACCTATTTTTTTCGACTTTGCTCCGAACGTATCTGCCTCGCTGCGAGAAGAAACCTTTGCCTGGCCGGGACTGCCGGCAGAGCTGCACAATTGTTGAACTGAGACATATGAACCGGATCTACTTTCACTATTCCACACAAGAATTGGAATACGAATACCGACAGCATTTCGGAAACCCGAAAAAACTGCTGGAGTTGTCGGACGAACTAAAGCACCGCTCGCGGCCGCATGCGTTAGAATTGCAGGAAAGAGTTTCCAAACGGATCGCTTCACTTCAGTCCAGAAGCAGCGAAGATGAAACCATTCTGCGTCTGCTCAGGCAGATGCGAAGTCACGACCAGACGAAACAAGCTCTTGAGCAAACAAAGCGACAGCTGGTGGCTCTTAGATTGCGTGTTGAAACTTTGGAAGCTGAACTTGAAGCGGAACGGCGCGCAACAACGGTAGATTTCGATGACATCGTATGTTTGAAGAAGCCGGGCAAAGATGGCGTTCTCTTCGTAAGCGTATCGGAAACTCCTTCGACAGACCCAACGCAAAAAGTGACGTTTCGTCACCCTGACCACTCGATCTCGGCAGATCTGCTCGGAGCGCGAGTTGGCGATTTCGTGGAGCTCGATGGGCGGGTCAGATACCAGATTGTGCAGATCACCAAGGTCAGCGAGGGCTTTTTTGTCGAAATGTCACATTTTGACTAACTGAAGTCGTCTCGATGTAATCGAACACCGACCCGGGCCTGAAAGCCTGGGCCGAGGCGACGGCAACCTTCCTGAACTGCACACCTCAGGGCGCCGTGCTGAGCAAATGGCCGGACTTGATCGTGCCGCCGGCCGTCGAGTTTTCCTTCGACGATGGCACCGGCCGCGATGCGCAATGACGCGGCACAGGTTGACCACGACACAACCACGTTTCAACAAGGAATGAATTGATGAGTGCAAGCGAAGCCCTCTGGCAATCGGCCCAGAACCTTCTGGATGCGCAGATGAACCTGAACAAGTTGTATGGCGCGTTTAGTCAGATCGAGTGTGTCACAAAGGACCTGACAATACAGTATTCGAACAAGTCCGCTGAGCGTGATGTTTGGGTCAATCCAGTGCGCAGCGCCTTTTTCCAAGTTACCAAGCACAAAGGCAAAAAGTCATTCGAAGCAGGCTGGATTACAGTGGCCATTCAATTGGCTTGCGAAGAACCCGACGGTGCAGGCGAATGGAAATATGGACGGCAAGCCAAGGTTCTGGTCGGGTATTGTCCGGATACCGATTGGGAATACAGATGGATCTTCGACACCGCCGACCCCGACGGCGCGGGCAAATTTGAAGACTGTACTCCGGAAGGCAAAATCTGGGTCCACGACGACGACGACGGCGGTTGGTTCTACGCGGTGCAGCTCGATGCACTCGACAGTGTTGAAGCGGTCGATGAATGCCTCGTGACTCCATTGCGCGCCTTGATCAAAAAAGATGGCACCCCGGAAGGAGTTCTCGGCCCCATCAAGGACAAGCTGTGCATCCCGCCCCAAAAGGCCTGAGCCGCGGGCCGGAGGACCTGGCCTGACGCCGATTTGCGCGGAAGTTGCCGCCCTGTCGGCAGATGCCGCGCAGTCGGTTTTCGCGCCCCGGCGCCGACGTATGGTCAGGACAACCAGCCCTTGCATGTCAGAATGAAACTTGGCATCTGTCCATCCGCGCCTCAACCTGTCGGGTGGAACAACGCTTTTGAAACAGACGGTTAACATCCACAAGGTACGGGGCAGGATCGCGTGAAAACCCGCTTAACGTGCATGGAGCGTCGCCTTTGAGCACCCTGCTGCGCACAGTCGAAGCCTTCCCCCGCGGTCGCACGACCGACGAATTGTACGCGCTGTTGGATGTGGATTTCAACGCCGCCCGGCGCGAGCAGATCCTGGCCGAACTGATCGCCTTGCAGAAGCGGGGCGTCGTGACCCTTGGTCGCGACAACAAGTGGCGGGCGGTCAGTCGGACGGTGGCGGCGGCCGGGCGTCACGGAACCGGCGCGGGGCCGGGTGCCGGCGCGGATCCGGGCGCGGTGCTTCAGGCCGTTCCGGCGGGTTTCTCGCGGCAGGCGGACCGGGAAACCGCCGGATCCGAAGACGGCGGGGACACGGCACAGATCAATCCGATTGCCCTGCTGCGATACTATCGTGCGGCGCTGCAAAGCGATCCGCGCGGCGCGCTGACACAGGCCGATGACCGGCACGGAACCGCGTATCAGCTGATCTGCGGCGCGGGCGACCCGTTCCCCGAAGACGGCGAAACGGGGATCATCCGGGTCACGCTGGACCATCTGCCCGACAGTTTCCGCGAGGCTCTGTCCCGCCGCGAGGCGAATGACCGGGCACTGGCCATCGGCTGGCCCATTTCGATCGCCCGCAAAAGCGGCGCGCCCGCCATCCGACCCGTCGGCCTGATCGCGGCCACGTGGGAGCGCAGCGGCGAACAGTTGGTGATCCGGATCGCGGCCGATGACGTCATGGTCAACCCCGACTGGATCCGCGCCGCCGCATCCGGAACCGCCTGGACCGCCATCGCGCTGCGCGACATCTTTGCCGGTCAGGGCGGGGCCGGGCTGTCGCGCGACGACTTCCTGCTGCGGCTGCGCGAGGCCGCGGCGAAATCGATCCGCGGCAAGATCACGGGCCGCCGTTTCGCCACCAGCCTCGACCCGGCGGATGGCGGCATCTTTGACGCGATGGGGCTGTTTCTGCCCACCGAAAGCTCGTTCACGGCGGGCGCGGTGCGTGACCTCGACCAGATCGCCACCTGGGCGCCCGAGAAAATCGCCCGCACCGCCCTGGGCCCCCTGCTGGGGCTGAAACATGACGGGGAAATTCCCGCGGATCCGCCGATCAATGTCGGGCCGCTGAACCATGAACAGATCCGCGCCGTGGCAAATGCCGCCGCGCATCCGCTTTCGGTGGTGACCGGGCCGCCGGGCACCGGCAAAAGCCAGGCCATCGTCGCCATGGCCGCGACGACCCTGCTGCGGGGCGGATCGGTGATTGTGGCCTCGAAGAACCACCAGGCGCTGGACGCGGTCGAACAACGCCTGTCCGAAATCGCGCCCGACGTGCCGTTCATGGTGCGCACGCTGGACCCCGCACGCGAGATCGATCAGGGCATGACGGATGTGGTCGCGCAGCTGGTCAACGACCCCGGCGGGGCGCCCGGGCTTCACGATCCGGTGCTGGCGGATCAGCTGGCCGACCTGGCGGGCCGACGCCTGCAAGCGCTCGATATGGTCGAGGCCCGGCGCGCGCTGAACCTGCAACTGGCCGATCTGATCGAAACCCTCGACCTGCGCGCGGATGACCCCGAACCGAACCCGGCCACACGACCCGAGGCGCGGGGCCTTTTGGCCCGCCTGCTGCGCTGGCTGTTGCCGGGCCGCTTTGGCCCGGCCGGCGCGGCGGGCGATCCCCCGCCCTCGGGCCGCGCCGCGCTCGAGGCCAAGATCCGGGCGCTGCGGGCCGAACTGGCCCAACTGGCCCCACCGCCGGACCCGGTGGACCTGACCCGACAGATCGAACCCCTGGCCAAGACCGTCATGCGCCAGACCCTGGGCGCGCGGGCGGCCCTGACCGAGGATCAACGCATCGACCTGTCGAACCGGCATGACGACCTGGCCTTGCACGGCGGCGGCGCCATGTCCCGCGATCTGGCTCAGACGGTGCTGGATCACCGCCCGCTGTGGCTGGCCTCGGTGCTGGGGACGCCGCGGCGCATTCCCTTGTACGAGGGCCTGTTCGACCTGGTGATCTTTGACGAGGCCAGCCAGTGCGACATCGCCTCGGCCCTGCCCCTGCTGGCGCGGGCAAAGCGGGCGGTGATCGTGGGCGACGATCGGCAGCTGGCGTTCATTTCGCAGATCGGGCTTTCCCAGGATCGCAACCTGATGGCCGCCAACGGGTTGCCGGATTCGGGAACCGGCCGGTTTTCGCAGGGCCGCAAGAGCCTGTTCGACCTGGCCCGCGGCACGCCGGGGGTTCCGGCGGTCATGCTGCGCGACCAGTACCGCTCGGCCGAAGGGATCGTGGACTACATCAACACGCAGTTCTACGGCGGCAAGCTGCGGGTCGCGGCGGATCTGGGGGCGCTGAAACTGCCCAAGGGTCGCAAGCCGGGCCTGGCGTGGACGCATGTGCCCGGCCCGGGCCGCGCCACGTCCACGGCGCAGAACGTGAACCTTGCCGAAGTCGCCGCGATCACGCGCGAGGTTCAGGACCTTCTGCAAAACAAGGGTTACGAAGGAACCGTCGGGGTGATTGCCCCGTTCCGACCGCAGGTGCACGCATTGACCCAGGCGTTGCGACAGGCGCTGCCGGATGCCTGCTGGGCCAGGGCCGATCTGCGCGTCGGCACGGTTGACGGCTTTCAGGGGCAGGAACGCGACCTGATCCTGTTTTCGCCCACCGTGCATGACGGGGCCGCGCCCTCGGCGGTGACGTTCCTGGTGCGCGAGTGGCGGCGCATGAACGTGGCGATCAGCCGGGCGCGGGCCGTGGCCCATGTGTTCGGCGATCTGGATTACGCGCGTTCGGGGAAGGTCGGGCAGTTGCGCAGCCTTGCCGCGCGCGCGACCGAACCGCGCGGCCGATCGGGCGAAGACGTGTTCGAAAGCGGCTGGGAACGCATCGTGTTCCACGCGCTGAAGGCGCGCGGCCTCGATCCGCAGCCGCAATATGAAATCGCGGGCCGCCGGCTGGACTTTGCCCTGTTCGGGGCAAACGGGGTCAAGCTGGACCTCGAAATCGACGGCCGCCGCTGGCACCAGGATGCCGACGGCAACCGCAAGATCGACGATCACTGGCGTGATCACCAGATGCGCGCACTGGGCTGGAAGGTGCGGCGGTTCTGGGTGGATGAGTTGAAACAGGACATGGAGGGGTGCCTTGACCTCGTCGAACGAGACCTCAAAGACTGACACCGTGCGCAAGTCGCATCTGTTTGGCTGGCTGGCCATCGGCAGCGCCGTCATCACGGCGGCGGTTCTGGCCGCCTTTCTGTACCTCGTGATCGGTCTGGAGCAGGAGTTCGGCGAGATCCGCAACGACCGCGCCCGGATCGAGCGCGAGATTGCCGAGGGGCAGGAGAAACGTGCCGCGCTTGGTGCGGACATCGCCGGCGCGAAGGCCGAACTGGCGAAGCTGCAGGCCGAGCGGGCGCGGGCGGAAACCCTGATCGGCCAGTTGCAGAGCCTGAACGCCAAGGTCCAAGAGGCACAGACGGCGCTGAAGTCGCTGGAGGCCGACCGGGCCGATGCCGAGCAGAAGATCGCAAACCGCGATGCGGCCACGGTCGAGATTGACAAGGCTCAGGCCCGTCTGGACGACATGCGCGACCAGCAAGCGGCACTGCAGCGTGAGATCGAGCAGCTTGAGACCCGCAAAACCACCGCCCGGGACGAAGCCCGTGATCTGGAATCTCGGCGTGACCAGCTTCGGGATCAGGTGGACGATCTGACCCGCCTCGAACAAGAGCGCGACCGGGTCGCAGCCGATCTTCAGAAGACGAAAGACGAACTGGACGCCGCCAGACGTGACTTGAAGACCGTTCAACAAGCAAGTGACGATCAGAGCGCCCAGGCGGCTGCTGCCGAGCGCCGCGCGAAGCAGGCGCAGGAGGATCTCGACCGGCTTCAGCCTCAGATCGAACAGGCACGCGCGGACCTTCAGTTTGCCCAGAACGATGTCCGCAAACGGACGGCCGAGTTGGAAGGACTGCGCCGAGATATCGAGCTTGCCGAAAACCGGGTCAGCGCGCTTCAGGATGAAGAAGCCCTCCTGAAAGGGATCGAAACCAAGGTTCAGGACGCCGAAGCGCGGCTGGCCGAGGTCAATCAGCAGATCAACGCGCGCCTGGACGAAAAGCGCCGACTGGAAACCGAAATCGCCGCCGCACGTCAGAACCTGCCGCAAGCGCAGGCCGAGCTGGCATCGGCTCAGGCGGCCGCCTCGGACTGGCAGAAGAAGGCGCAGGATCTGGAAACTGCCGCGCAGGCGGCGCAAAACCGGCTTGCGGATCTGGACCGAAAGATTTCGGAAAAACAGACCGCACTGGCGACGGTGACCGCGGACAAGGACGCAGCCGAACAGGCGCTGAACCAGGCTCTGGCCAGAACGAAAGCCGAGCAGGACCGCCGCGCCCGGATTGCCGAGGCCATTGCGCAGTTGGAACAGGATCGGGACGGTCTGGAAAAACAGAAGGCGGATCTGATGGCCAGCCTTTCGGCGCTGGTGGCCGAAACCGCGACGTTGAAGGCCGAAAAAGAACGGCTGTCTGCCGAGACAATCGAACTTGAGGCCGTGGTGAACAATCTGCAGGCACAGAAAGAAACCGCCCAGACCGCGGCGGCCGACGCGCGCCGGGAATTGGCGGCGATCACCGGGCAGCTTGCGGTGATGCGGACGATGGTCGAGGCGCCGGCCGCGCCCGACCCGCAGAATGACGCCGGACAATCCGACGAAGCACAGACGCAGGAGGCCAACTGATGGGAACGCTGCTGATTTCGGCGCTGTTTGCGGCATTCGTTCTGTTCGTCCTGGCGGCGATCATGGTGATGGTGGCCTGGCGGGCCGACCATGCCATCACGATCAAGGGGCCGATGGCCTCCTTGGGCGAGCTGGAAGCGCAGATCGCGGGCAAAAAACACCTGCGCGACGATCTTGAGGCCGAAGTGCAAAAGCTTCGCGAAACCGCCGCGGACTACGCGTTCAAACAGGCCGAAGTGGATGCGCTGGTTCGGCAAAAGGCCGAGTTGCAGGCCGAGTGGAACCAGCTTGAAGACCGCCGGCAGGAAATCCTGTCCCTGCGCCAGGAAACCGACGAGGCACAGACCGCGCTGGCGCAGGTCACGCGCGATCTGACCGACAAGGCCGCCGAGCTGGAACAGGTCGAGGCGCGCCTTCAAAAGGCGGAACGGCTGGTCGCCCAGACCGAACAGCTGGAACAGAGCCGCGCCGAGCTGGAACAGGCGGTGGCCGATCTGCGCGGCGAGCTGTCCGATCTGCAGACCCTGCAGGCCCGCGAGGCCGAGCTGCGCGAGCGCCTCGACCGGTTCGAGCGCGATGCCGCCCGCCTGCAGGGCGAGGTCGAGACCTTCCGCGCCCGCCGCGACGAGGCCGAAGACGGCGCCCGCGCCGCAGAGGTGCGGCTGGAACAGATCCGCGCGGCCCATACCGACGAGGCGGCCCGGCTGGCCTCGGCCCAGACCGAACTGACCCGGATGGACGCGCAGCGCGCCGAACTGCTGGCCCAGATCGAGGCGATGAAGGACAAGGCCGGGCTTGCGGCGGGCGGGAGCGGCAAGCAGGCCGACCCGCTGGTCGAGCTCAGGTCGCTGCCGCCGGTGCTGCGCGACATGCAGGGCTGGGACGAACACGCGCGCGAGACCGAAGCCGAGGCGCTGCACCGCGTTTCCGTGCACATGAAGGCGCTGGGGCTGGACTATCACCGCCGGGTGATCCGCGCCTATCACACCGCGATGAAGGTGAACGAGACCACCCAGATGGCGGTTCTGGCGGGGATCTCGGGCACGGGCAAAAGCCAGCTGCCTCGCCGCTATGCGCAAGCGATGGGAATCGGGTTCCTGCAGGTTCCGGTGCAGCCGCGATGGGACAGCCCGCAGGACCTGATGGGGTTCTACAACTACATCGAAGGCAAATACCGCCCCACCGATCTGGCGCAGGCGCTATATCACATGGATGAATGGAACGGCCCGGCGGATGGCGGCTTTGACGACCGGATGCTGCTGGTGCTGCTGGACGAGATGAACCTGGCGCGGGTCGAATATTACTTCTCGGACTTCCTCAGCCGCCTGGAAAGCCGCCCCGGCATCGACGAGACCGACCGCGCCGAGGCCCGGAAGGATGCCGAGCTGAACCTGGACATCCCCATGCCGGATGGGCAGACGCCGCGGATCTTTCCCGGCTACAACGTGTTGTTCGCCGGCACCATGAACGAGGATGAAAGCACCCAGTCGTTGTCGGACAAGGTGGTCGACCGGGCCAACGTGCTGCGCTTTGCGGCGCCGCGCACGATCAAGGCCGGGCAGACCCAGGGCACGCCGGTCGAAACCCGGGCCCTGACCCGCCGCCAGTGGCGCGCCTGGGTACGCGGCATCGCCACGCTGGGGTCCGACCGGCCCATGGTCGAAGACCACGTCGAAAAGATGGTGGGCCACATGACCGCATTGGGCCGCCCCTTCGGCCACAGGCTGGGGCGGGCGATCATGGCCTATGCCGCCAACTACCCCGAGGACAACGGCCGGCGCGACCTGAAGGCCGCGTTGGCGGATCAGGTGGAAATGCGCCTGCTGCCCAAGCTGCGCGGCGTCGAGGTGGAAAACCTGACCGGCCCGCTGGACAATCTCGCGGGCTATGTCGAGGCGGATCTGGGCGACCCCGATCTGGCCCAGGCGATCCGCGAGTCCGTCCGCCACGCCGAGGACGAGACCGGCCAGTTCGTCTGGCGCGGGGTGACGCGCGGATGAAGCTGATCCGCAGGCCCTGGTCGCACCGCACCGAGGACCCCGCGGCGGCGGTGCTCGGCCCGTCGGACTGTCTGCTGGGCGAGGCCACGGGCAGCGATGGCGCCCGGTCCCGGCATGCGGTTCTTCTGGCGCGCGACGGGGCCCAGCTGCGCCTCTACCCCTATCCCAAGACGGGCCGGTCAGACGCCCCGTGCCAGATCGCCGGCCTGCCCGCGCGCCCCAGGATCGGGCTGGAACCGCGCACCGAGGAAGAAACGGTGGCCCTTGCCGCTTCGGCGCGAATGCACCGGGTTCTGGCGCGCATCCACGAGGTCGAGGGCGCGCTGGACGACCCCGAGAACCTGTGGCCGCGCCTGCAGGCGGCCTGGGACCGGGCCGAAAACGAAGCCGATCCGCGAATGGCCGAGATCGTGCGCCAGTCACAGCAGACCCGGCCCCATGTTCTGCAACTGGAATCGCGCATTCGCCGGGTTCTGCGCCGCAACCGCGAGATGGTGCCGCTGGACCGGGTGCAGGAAATGGACCGGGCCTCGATGCTGTGGATGGTGCGCCAGCCGGGCCGCAGCATCGCCGAACGGGCCGGCGCCGACCAGCGGGTTCTGGCGATTGCCCGGCACGAGGATTTCAACACGCTCGAGAACCGCGTGTTCCACGCCTATCTGCGGCTGGCCGAGCGGTTTGCCAGGCAATGGCTGCGCGAACACAAGACGGCCCAGAGCAGTCAGCGCTATCGCAATGTCGAATCCTATCAGCGCCTGTGCCGCCGGCTCTCGCGGGAGCTACGCGAGCTGAATGTCGGCGTGGCGGACCCGGACGTGACCGACAATTACGTGCTGATGGAAGACCGCGCCTATCGCGCGATCCGCCGGGCCTGGGACAAGCTGCTGCGGCAGAACAAGGCCGAGGACGAGCTGTGGGCGTGGCAGGCCCAGAGCTGGACCGATTTCTGCGTTCTGGCGGTTACGCTGGCCCTGCACGGTCTGGACGAGGCGCAGCTGCTGGCGCAGGCCCCGCTGATCTGGCTGGACGAGGCCGTCCAGGGGCGGAGGTTCCTGCATGACCGGCCTCTGGCGGTGTTCTGGCTGCGCGACAGCGGCCTGATCGTCGAGGTCCAGGCCCGCCCGGAACGGGTTTCGCGCATCCAGTTCGCCGCGCGGGCGCATGTCTGGCTGCGGGTGACCGATCTGAATTCGGACGCGATCGAACGGCGGGTGCCGGTCTGGACCCCGCACAGCTTTGACCCGATGGATCTGCGCGCCGAAACCCAGCAGGCCGCAACCCTGATCGAGATGCTGCGCCGCCACGCCACCCATGAGGTGATGCGCGAGGGGGTGATCCTTGCCCCGGCCGATGCGACTTTCGACAGCCACGAGGCCACCAGCGGCGGCAGCCGGGTCCGCGGCATCGCCTTCGACGCCCGCGGCGCAGCGCTGCGGCAGGGCAAACAGGCGCTGGCGGGCTTCGTCCGCTCTCTGTTCACGACGGAGGCCGCATGAAACGTCTGGTCGGCTATGATCTGAACGGCTGGAGCGATTTCGCCGCCCGGAACTGGCTGGAAATCCCCGGGCAGGAACCGGTCGAAGACAGGGACCAGGTCGTGAAGGGCGGTGCGGGCGGCGTGGTCGTGCGGCTGAAGGACTCCGATTCCGAAACGGGTCTGATCGGTGGCATGCAGGCGGCGCGCGCACCGCATGGCCGCGGAGGTGGCTGGGGCGACATCGGCGCGCAGCCGCGCCACCGGGTGAGCGATCTTCTGACCGACCCCGCGTCGCAGACCGGTGCGATCGCCGCCGCGCTGAAGGCGATGGCGGGTGCCCGCAAGGCCACGGTCGCGCTGGCCATCCCCGATCTGCCGGATCTGGACGAACACCGGCAAGAGGCCCTGCTGAAGGCCCTGCGCCAGTTGCGGCCGGGGCGCGCGGTTCTGGTCTGGCGCCCGGTTCTGGCGGTGTTGGCGGCCCTGCAACGGCTGGACCGGATCGGCTGGTCCGACGTGCGCAACATCGGCATCATCGGCCATGACGCGGGTGGTTTCGTCACGCAGACCCTGCGCCTGCGGCACGGCGCGATGATCGCGCCCGAACGCCGCGACACGGGCCGGCTGCACCCCTGCGGCCTTGGCCTGAAACCGTTGCTGGATCAGGCCGAAACCGCCCTGCGGGCCTGCTGCGCCAACCCCGATCGTGCGGGTCACGTGATCGCCTCGGATCTGCCGCACAGGCTGGCCCTGGGCTTTGACTGTCCGCCCGAACCGTTGCGGAAATGGAATGCCAGCTGGGAGCTGATCGCGCCGCCCCCGGATTTCCGCCCCGCGCCCTGCGCCATTCCCGACAGCGTGGCCCAAAGCGTGCAGGGCTGCGATCTGATCCTGTTCGAAACGCCGACGCGGGGCGCGATCCGCCGGCAGGTCCACGAAGCGCTCGTCGCGGCGGCGGGGCGCGACATTCACGCGCTTGCGCCCGATGCGGTCGCGCTGGGGGCGCTCGAGGCCGCCCGCCGCCTGTCCGCCAACCGTCCGGTCTATTTCGACTTTCTGCCGCAGATCTCGACCATCGTCCAGGATGGCGACACGGCGAAGAATTATGACCTGATCCCCAAGGACGCGCTGCTGCCGGCCGGCCAACCCTATCGCAGCACCCGACCGGCGGTTCTGGGGCTGCAACCGGGCACGTCCGAAATCAAGGTGCATCTGAAGAAGGAAACCGCCCCCGCCCCGCGCCGTGCCGAGGTGAGGCTGCCAGTACCTCAGACCTCGGCCGAGCAGGTCGAGCTGCACGTCCAGCAGACCCCTGCCGCCGGGGCCGCGCGGCTGACCCTGGTGTCGCCGGCCTTTTCCGGGCCGGTGGTGGTGGATTGGGACAGTGCCGAAGAGCTGAGCCAGAGCTGGCCCGAGCTGATCGACAGCCTGACCCCCGAGATGCCCACCATCCCGCACCGGCTGGTCCTGCCCTGCGGCACCGACAACTGGTATCCGCGCCGGAACCGTCCCGGTCTGCTGGAGTTGCTTCAGCAGGAGGTGCCCGCGCTGTGGCCCGATTGGAACCTGCTGGCCAGCAAGCTGTCGAACCGACCCGAAGGCCGCTATGCGGTCTCGAGCGACGGCGAACTGCCCGACGATCTGCCGGCCGAGGGGCGGCAGTTGCTGGCCCGGGCGACCGAACTGGCCGAGACGGATGTGCGCGCTCGGCTGGACGGGGGCGGTAGCCACGACAACCATTCGCTGAAATTCCTGACTTGGCTGTTCGCCCGATGCCCTGATTGGGTGGTTCCGGCCATGCTGGATGCGCTTGGGGCGGGGCACGGCCGGCATGTGTTCTTTGCAAATCACCAGTCCCGCACGCTTCTGTTGCAGGGGGTCGGGCGCACGGCCCGCGCCGAACGGGACCAACGGCGCGCCTTCGATCACCTGTTCGGCCTGCCCGAAGGCGGCTGGAAAAAGGACCAGATGGCCTGCGCCGCCTTCCTGCTGTCACGCACCGACACCGCACCCATGTTGTTGACGCGGGACGAGGTGGAACATCTGGCCAAGATCGCCGAAGCCAAGGTGCACGAGGCCGTGGGCCGCGACTTCACCACGCGCTATTCCTATGGCCCGTATCTTCTGGTGGGCTTGCTGCGCTGGCGGTTGAAGGAGCCCTGGGCGCTGGTCGCCGGTCGCGACGAAACCGCCGACCGGCTGCTGGCGGCGACCCAGCGCCTGGCCGACGATCTGGCCGGAAAGGTGGACGGAAAACCGCATCTGGACCGCTATCTGACCGTGCTGGAAGATGTCTGCAAAGAGTTGGAGGGCAAGGGCACCAACCCCAATCTGCTGGTCGATCTGGAAAGCTTCACCCGCAGCAGCGCAAAGGACGACGCTTGAAGGTCTGGGGATCGCGCGGCGGCCGCCAGATTGCCGACCGGGGCATGTCCGTGTCCCGGACTTTGCTAGGCCTCACCCCACCAGCGAGCGCTATGTGAGATCGTTCAATAATAGAATCCGACGCGGGAAACTTGTTAAACGATCACCGCGGCTGAGGCCGCGCCTGTGTCCGGATTTCAAGCGGACCGCGACAGATCAGATCCTTCCAACAGCTCTCTGCACCGTTCCTTCGACATCTCCCGCTCGGTCAGCAACAGTTCTGCGACGGTGATCAGCCTTTCCCGGTTTTGCCGAAGGATGCCGTGCGCCTTCTCCAGACACTTGCCGAGAACATCCTGCACGGCGCGATCGACGGCATCGCCGGGCCGGAGGATGGCTCCGCTGGCCGGGAGGTGGGTGAGGTGCTCGCCCATGCCCCATTCAAAGAGCATCCGCCGCGCGAGGTCGGTGGCGCGGGCGAGGTCCGAATGCGGGCCGTTGCCGGCGCCACTGGAGACCTCGCCGAAGACCAGCCGTTCGGCGGCGTAGCCCGCCAGCAAGGTGGTCAGGCGGGCCTGCGCGGTGGCATGCGTTTCGATGCGGGGGCGCGGGTATTCGACCGAGCCGCCATCCACGGTGAGCACGGCGCGCTCGGGCAGGCCCAGCCCGCAGGCCGCCCCCACTACCATGTGGCCGGCCTCATGGATTGCCGCGCGCCACAGGAAATCCGCGTCGGGCGGCGGCGCGATGCGACGGGCGGCGGCGTACAGGTGGCGCTGCTGCAGGGGGTGACCCGCGGCCCGTGCCAGTCCGCGCGCGTCCCGGACAAGCGCCGTGACCTGCGCGCCCGAAAGGCCCAGCA
>NZ_FNVD01000042.1 GCF_900108275.1 Jhaorihella thermophila | reverse complement strand
TTCCACCGGGCCGGACAGGCGGTCGATCTCGGTCAGCCAGTTGGTGAAGCGCAGATACCGCATGCCGCCGCCGTCGAAGCGGCCGGGGCGGAAGCTGACCGTGCCGGTGGTGGTCAGTCCGTCAGCCCCCCGCAAGGCCCACCCAGTGGTGGTGCCCAGATCGAGGGCAAGGATGGTGGATGATGGAAAGGTTGGTGTCGCGGCCATTTGGAGGCTCCTTTTTTCCGGCTGCTCGATGAAGGGATGGACAGGATCGCGGTGGACGAAATCGCCCAGGGGTGGGTGGTGGACCTCCCCACCTGACGGGGGGAGTCCACCCACCCCTTTAGGGGTGCCTTTTCCGAAATCTGGAATCTGGCAGAACCATATGATTTCATTGAGGAAATCCAGATTGCGGGTCAGATTGCGGATCAGCCCGTCCGAAATCTGGCACGGGTGCATCAAGCCATTGAAAAACCGACAGAAAACCCAGATTCCAGATTGCGCGCAGATTTCAGATTTCGCGAAATCTGGCCAGATTTCGGATTTCCAGGTCCAGATTTCGGGTGCGTCCGGAGGGGTGAAATTCATGCCTCACCCCCTTCCGGATAGACCCAGACGGCGGGGTTTTCGACCGGCAGAACGGCCCCGGTCTGGGGGCATTTGTAGTGGCTCGGAAACACCCGGACATGAACCGGGGTGACCTCGCCGGTCTCCGCATCCGTGGCATCCTCTCCGGTCGCCAGATCCATGTGCTCGACGCAGAGATAGCCGTACTTGCTGCGGTCCGAGGCGAGGCCGAGATCGCTTGCGGCATCGCCCTTGACGAACTTGACGACGCCCTTGGTGGTCAGGACGTTCAGCCGCTCGCGAATGCTGGTCTGCCCGCTGAGCCCGCTCTTGTTCTCGAAGGCCTCCGCAAAGAGGGTCATGGTGTACATGCGCCCCGAGCGCGCCTCTCGGTGGAGAATGTCGACGATGACCTCGCCCTTGCGATCCCGCTCGGCATCGAACTTCGCCCCCTGTTCGGCGCGCACGAGCCGTTCGTTCATCGGGTTGACCTCGACCCACGCCCCCTTGACCTTGTCGACGAGCTTGGGCTTCAGCGCGGGGCCGTTCCTGAGCTCGATCTCCAGCTTCCGTTCCGATGCCTCCTCATCCGGCCGGTGCAGGATCAAACCCGTCGTGTAGAAGCCCCTGAGCGCGCTGGCGCCCGAGAGTGCGAGGAAAGGATCCTCCTTCACCTGGTGCTTCGAGAGCTTCTTGGTGTGGTGGACGAGGATCACGCCGCAGTCGGGGTTGACGTGGTCGCGCAGCACCTCGACCCGGTCCTTGAGGAAGAACATCATCGCGGCGTTGTCGTTCTCGCCCCCGCCATCGGGCCCGCCGTCGAAGAGGTTGCGGATCGGGTCGATGCAGAGGATGTCGAGGGGATCATCGGGGAACGCCGCCCGGATCGCCGCGGCCACGCGGGCGCTGCCCTCGGCATCGAGCAGCATCTTGAGCTTCGGGGTGACGACGAGGTTGTCGCGCGCGGCGGCGACCAACCCGGGCGGCAGGCCGATCTGCTGCATGCGCTCGCGCAGGTAGTGATACTGGATCTCCGCCTGCAGGTAGAAGATCCGCAAGGGCCGTGGCGGGGTGAAGCCGAGGAAAGGCACGCCGGCGGCCATGTGCACGAGCCAGACGATCAAGAGGTCGCTCTTGCCCACCTTGGGCGCGCCGCCCAGCACCAGGAGCCCGCCCGGGGTCAGCACGCGGGGGCCGATCAGGTCGGCGGGCATCGGGCTCGTGTCGTCGAGCAGCTGCCCCAGAGTGAAGGTGGGCATCTCGTCGGGCAGCGGAGCGGCGCTGTCGAGCCGGACGAGCGGCGGTCCGTGGCGCTCGACATGGCGCGCCCAGAGGCGTTCGGATTCGCGCTTGAGCCGGTCCACCGGCCACTGCGGCCGCAGCATGGCGGCGTTGTAGCCGCAGATCGCCTCCCAACCTTCGGTCTTCGACAGGCGGCCTTCGTGGACAAGCCGGATAAAGTAGCCGATGGCGGCGGAAGCGCCTTCGAAACGCGACCAGTCGTCGGCGCCGCCCTCGCGCACCGGGGTGACCAGCACATCGTCGACAGCGGGCTTGTCGGGCGTGGCGAAGTCCGGCGTCAGGCTCACGCCCGGCGCGGGCGGCATGTCGGCCACGGCCTCGGCGAACTCGTCGAGATCGCGCTCGAGACCAGCGTTCAGGTCGACGATGCGCACGAGCGTCTTGAGGCCGTTCTTGTAATAGACCGAGCCCGCCACCCGGATCGGCTGATGCGCCGAGCGGAAATGCATGTCGCCCCCGACCTTGGCGGCAATATCGCCGCGCAGACGGCAGAGGCGCTGGATATCGTCGCCCTCGGCGGGTTCGGTGAGCTTCCACCAGACGTGGGCCTTGTGCTGCCCCTCGGGCGTGATGCCGCCGCTTTCGACGACCATGGTGGGCGGACCGAGATGGCGCTCGAGATGGGCGCGCTTGGCGGCAATGTCGCCGCTGTCGATGTCCACGACGACGGCCTGCATCTGCGCCACGTCCGTAGCCTTGGCCTGGCCGGACTCTGCCACCGTGCCGGGAATGACGTAGACCGCGGCTCCCTCGCGTGCAGCCCAGCCCGCGAAGGTCGCCATCTTCTCTGGCGCCGTCTCGTCGGCCGCGATCCAGATGTTGTGCGGCCGGCCGTCGATCCCCTGGCCCTTGTCAATGAAGCTGCGCACGGGGATCAGCCCGTCGCAGTAGCCGAAGACCACCTCCATGAAAGAGGCGATCTGCGCAGGATCCGGCTCGTCGCCGAACGGGTCGAGCATGGGCGCCGCGTCGTTGAAGTCGCGCCAGGGGTTGAAATGGACGAGGTTGGCCTCGGGGTGGTCGGTCATGCTGTCGTCGCGCATGTCGGTGTCCTCGGGTGGTTCGGGTGGGTCGGTGGTGTCCTTGCTCATCCGGGCAGCCCCCAGCAGCGCTCGGCCCATGGGCAGAACCGGCATTCGAAGAAATCGCGGTTCCGGGCCACGCGCGGCAGCAACTCGCCCGCGTTCGTCGCCCGCAGGATCCTCACCGCCCGATCCGACATGCGCTGCGCGAGCTCGGCGTCGAAGGGCACGAGCTCGTGGTGCAGCTCAGCGGTGTCCTTGTTGATGGCGGTGAAGAGTGCGGGGTTGGCCGAGAGGCCTGGCACGCTCGCTTCCATGTAGGCCTGGTAGAGCGCGATCTGGGCGGCATAGATCGGCTTGGCAACGGTCACGCCCTTGGCCACCGTCTCGCGCCAGTTCTTGGCGTTCATGGTCTTGCATTCCCAGAGGGCGGGTGTGCGCAGACCCATGGCGGCGGGGGCGCCCATGACGATCCCGTCCACATGGCCGCGAATACGCCCACCGGCGACCGAAAAGCCGAACTGGCCGCCGTCGCGCTTCCGGGTGGCGAGATTGAGCCCGGCGGCGCACAGCCACTCGACGGCGAGATCCTCGAGCGCGTGGCCAATGGCGAAGATGCGCAAGGCCCGGCCCGAGAACTCCTGACCCTCGTCCTTTGGTGCCTGGGTAAACTCGAACTGAAGCGCGCGCTCGCAAGGCTGCCCCAGGCGGGAGGCGCCGAGATAGTCACGCCGCGGGGTCGCGGCGCGTTCGCCTTCAAGCGCGGCATCCACGGCCGTGTTGATGCGTTCAGCGACGCCGGGTCGATGGTTGGAATCCAGCATCAAAACGGCACCTCGGTGGATTCAGCGACGCGCGACATCTCGGCGCCGTAGCCTTCCAGCACCTCCTCGATCAGGGCCGTGACCTCGGTCTCGGAGAGGTCACAGAGGCGCTTCTGCCAGCCGATATCGCCCATCAAGCGACCCAGCCGCTTCATCATCAATGCGATGGCGAGGCGTTCTTCATCGGTCGTTCCGATCATGGTCAGTCCTTTCCTGTGGCGAGCCGCGAACCACCGCTGGCAGGACATCGAGCAGAACCAGCGGTGTTTGCGCGGGCGCGGTTTGTCGGGGTCAAAGAAGCCGAAGCCCTGTGCGGGGCGCAGGCAGACGGCGCAAAGGTGGAAACGCGGATGCCAGAGGCGATCACGGCCCGGTCGATCCGAAGCCTCTGCGGGCGGGGGTGAGACTTGCGCGACATGGTTCACGCGGCCCTCCGTTCAGGCATGGTGGCGGCCTGGACAAGCTGCTGGATGGCGCGCTTGTTGAACCGGAAGGAGATCAGCGCCGAGGCGTGGTAGCGGGTGAGCCCGTAGTCCTGCCGTGCGCTCGGGGGCAGGTATTGCAACTGCTTCTCGGTCGGCGCCTGGCGCAGCCAGCCCCGGGTCTTGAAGGCGCTCTCGTCGCTCTCGTGCGCATTCAGCCAGTCATCGGCCTGCGCAAGGCAGACCGCGCGCTCGCCGATGCCGAGAAGCCGGGGCTGCGCGCCCCGCCGGCCACCGACCGCATACCAGAGCCCGTCCATCCAGAAGATGCCCGCCCAGGCGGTGAAGCCCGTGGCCATCAGCGCCGCCTCGTCGCCGAAGAGATCGACCCACTGGAAACTCGACCGCTTCAGCAGGTCGATCTCGGTCATCACGAAGCCCTCGAGCGCCTCGGCACCGGCCTCGTCCTTGGGCTCGACCAGCAGCGCGCCGCAAAGCGGGCATTCCCGCGCCGCCAGCGGGATCTCGGCCTCGCAGTCCGGGCAGGTCTTGGTGGGCGCCATGCCGCTGGCGTCGCGGCCATCGAGGTCCACGTCCTGTTCCAGCGTGCCGTGCATCAGGCTCGACGTCCCGAAATCCAGCACCACGCAGTCGGTCTTGACGATGCCGGGGTGTTCCTCGGGGTCGACTGTGCGCAGGCCGCGCCCGACCATCTGGATCATGGTGGACTTGCAGGATGAGGGCCGCAGCAGGATCACGCAGGACGTGGGCGGGTGGTCGAATCCCTCCGTGAGCACGGCGACGTTGACCAGCACGGCGATCTCGCCAGAGCTGAAGGCCGCGAGGATGTTGCGGCGCTCATCGGCCGCGAGATCGCCGTGGATCAGCCCCGCCGGGATGCCCGCCGCGATGAAGGCCTCGGCGACGTGGGCTGCATGGGCGACGGTCGAGCAGAAGACGATGGTGGGCCGACCGGCGGCCTTCTCGCGCCAGTGGCGGATCACCTCGTCGGTGACGGGCGCGCGGTCCATGATCCCGGCGACCTCGATCATGTCGAAATCGAGGGCGGTCTTGCGCACCTTTTGCAATTGCTCACGCACGCCCACGTCGATCACGAAGGTGCGCGGCCGCACCAGGTGGCCCGAGGCGATCAACTCCCCCAGCCGGACCTGGTCGGCCACGTTGTCGAAAACCTGGCGCAGCCCCTTGTGGTCGCCCCGGTTCGGCGTCGCCGTGACACCGAAGATGCGGGCCTCGGGGTTGGCGTCGCGCACCCGGTCGACGATGCGGCGGTAGCTGTCGGCAATCGCGTGATGCGCCTCGTCGATCACCAGCAGGTCGAGCTTGGGCATGGTCGCGAGATTGGCGGCGCGCGTGAGCGTCGGCGCCATGGCGAAGGTGACCTGGCCGGACCAGTCCTTCGTGGACGCATCGACCACCGAGGTTGAGATATCGGGATTGACCCGGCCGAACTTCTCCCGGTTCTGGGCTGTCAGCTCGTCGCGATGGGCCAGCACACAGGCCTTGGCGCCGCCTGCGACCAACTTGCCCGCGATGGCGGACAACATGATGGTCTTGCCCGATCCGGTCGGAGCGATCCCGAGCGTATTGCCGTGGGTCGAGAGCGCAGCGAGGCTGCGCTCCACGAAGAGTTTCTGGCGGGGACGAAGGCGCATGGGCTGGCCCTCACTCGGCCCAGGACGGGCGGCCCGGGGTTGCCGGGGTCGCCGGAGCGGTGGGTTGCTGCGCGGTCGAAGACGGCGGCGCAGGTTGCGCAGGCGGCTGATAACCGTGCCCTGCCGTTCCCATGATCTGCGCGTAGTCCCGATGATCCGGCGTCACCGCCGCGCGGATCTCGTTCTTCTCCTCGCCCATGGCGTCGGTGCCGATATCGATCCGGGCCACGAACTCGAGCCCGTCGAGATCGGCAAAGCCACCGATCCGTCGCGCGGCCTGCGCCTGAGGCGACTGGTCCTTGTCGGAAATCCCCCGCGCCGAGTTCAGCATGCCCCTGATCAGGCTGCGGCCCATATTGGCCCAGTCCTGCCCCTTCGGGCTGTAAAGCCCGATCAAAGTGAAGATCTTGCGCCGGGCGTATTGCCCCTCGGTCACGGTGAACTCGCCGTTGAGATACACCGCGCCGGTCGAGCCGCGGGTGGCATAACCCCCGGTCCAGCCCTGCGCGGGGTCATCAAAGCCGCCGGGGCGGATGGTCAGCCGCACCTTGGCGAACGTGCCCTTGGGGATGAGGTTGGCGTTGGATTGCGCGTCGTTGAAGTCGTTCCACAGGCCAGACATGGCATTGGTCCTTTCAGTTGGAGGGATCGGTTTGAGGGTTGGCGGTAGGCGCCGAAATCGCTGGCGGGTCGATCACCAGCGGGCGCGCATCGAGCGGCAGCGGCTGGTGGATCTTGTCGATCAGGCGGCCGAGATCGGGGGGCTCGAGCATCTCCAGTCGCCCCGAGCGGTCCTTGGCCGGATAACCCCAGGGGTTCTGGGTCTGGCAGACGAAGACACGCCGCAACTCGCCCTGTTGGTCGGGCAGCGAGGTCAGCGTCAGCACCTCGTCGACGATGCCGGGCAGCTCGAGCCCGGTCTTCGAGCCCTCGATCTGCGGCACGAAGTGCTTGCGATTGAAGTCGTCGAGCTTCTCGTCGAGGATGCCGACGAAGATCACGTTCTTCGCCCGCGTGTGCTGGAGATGGGTGAGCCAGCCGATCATCTCGCGCCCATGCAACCCGTAGGCGCCGCGCACGTCGGGCTTGCCGGTCTTGTCCGAATGCGCCTCCGGCTGGCCCTTGCACCACTGGAAACACAGCCGGCCGGCGACGGTGAT
>NZ_FNVD01000047.1:2500-5676 GCF_900108275.1 Jhaorihella thermophila | reverse complement strand
AGGTTCGATCGGTGCGGTCTTTTGTTTTTGGGCTGGTTATCATCGTTCAGAGAGATTGGAGTGATTGTTAGGTTTGGCGGTGACCTACTCTCCCACGTCTTGAGACGCAGTACCATCGGCGCTGCAGTGCTTAACTTCCGGGTTCGGGATGGGACCGGGTGTTTCACTTGCGCTGTGACCACCAAACCGAACAATCACTCCTGTGCGGCGCTGTGATGCGCCGCGGCAATCGTTGTTGTCCAAGTCGAGTTTGTTGGGATGGGTATGCTCTTTTTGGTCCAGTTTTTGTCTGTCTGTTACTGGATCAAGTCAAGCCAATCGGGCCATTAGTACCGGTCAACTGAACGCATTGCTGCGCTTACATCTCCGGCCTATCGACGTGGTGGTCTACCACGGCCCTCAGGGGATACCTTGTTTTGAGGGGGGCTTCCCGCTTAGATGCCTTCAGCGGTTATCCTTTCCGATCATAGCTACCCTGCACTGCGGCTGGCGCCACAACAGGTCCACCAGTGGATCGTTCACCCCGGTCCTCTCGTACTAGGGGCAACTCCTCTCAAGTATCCTGCACCCACGGCAGATAGGGACCGAACTGTCTCACGACGTTCTAAACCCAGCTCACGTACCTCTTTAAATGGCGAACAGCCATACCCTTGGGACCTGCTCCAGCCCCAGGATGAGATGAGCCGACATCGAGGTGCCAAACACTGCCGTCGATATGGACTCTTGGGCAGTATCAGCCTGTTATCCCCGGCGTACCTTTTATCCGTTGAGCGATGGCCCTTCCACTCGGGACCACCGGATCACTATGGCCGACTTTCGTCTCTGCTCGACTTGTCAGTCTCGCAGTCAGGCTGGCTTCTGCCATTGCACTCAACGAGCGATTTCCGACCGCTCTGAGCCAACCTTCGCGCGCCTCCGTTACTCTTTGGGAGGCGACCGCCCCAGTCAAACTACCCACCACGCAGGGTCCCGGACCCCGATGAGGGGCCGCGGTTAGACATCAAGAATGCAAAGGGTGGTATCTCAAGGGCGGCTCCACAGGAACTGGCGTCCCTGCTTCGAAGCCTACCACCTATCCTGCACATTGCAGTCCTGATGCCAGTGCGAAGCTGTAGTAAAGGTGCACGGGGTCTTTCCGTCTAACCGCGGGAAGCCTGCATCTTGACAGGCAATTCAATTTCGCTGAGTCGATGTTGGAGACAGCGGGGAAGTCGTTACGCCATTCGTGCAGGTCGGAACTTACCCGACAAGGAATTTCGCTACCTTAGGACCGTTATAGTTACGGCCGCCGTTTACCTGGGCTTCAATTCGGAGCTCTCACCCCTCCTTTTAACCTTCAGGCACCGGGCAGGCGTCAGACCCTATACGTCGTCTTGCGACTTCGCAGAGCCCTGTGTTTTTAGTAAACAGTCGCCACCCCCTGGTTTGTGCCCCCGGCTCCAAGTTGCCTTGGAACCGGGCCTCCTTCTCGCGAACTTACGGAGGCATTTTGCCGAGTTCCTTCAACATCGTTCTCTCAAGCGCCTTGGTATGCTCTACCAGTCCACCTGTGTCGGTTTAGGGTACGGTCCGATGGAGGGCTATTTCCAGGAACCCCTTGGCTGCCAACCCAATCCGATAAGGGCTGACAACTTCCGGGATCCGTCACATCCTCCTGGCCCAGGAATATTAACCTGGTTCCCATCGACTACGCCTTTCGGCCTCGCCTTAGGGGCCGGCTTACCCTGCTCAGATTAGCTTTAAGCAGGAACCCTTGGACTTTCGGCGACAGGGTCTCTCACCCTGTTTGTCGCTACTCATGTCATCATTCTCGCTCGTGATCTCTCCACCGGATGGCTCACGCCCCGGCTTCACAGAAAGCTCCTTGTCCTCCAATGCGTTCCGAGGAACGCCAAGGAGGATAGGAGCTATGTCACACGACGCTCCGCTACCGCAGCTTGCGCTGCCCTCAGCTTCGGCTCGTGGCTTGAGCCCCGTTACATCTTCGCCGCAGGACAACTTGTTTAGACCAGTGAGCTGTTACGCTATCTTTAAAGGATGGCTGCTTCTAAGCCAACCTCCTGGTTGTTTTGGTCGTCCCACCTGCTTTCCCACTTAGCCACGAATTGGGGGCCTTAGCTGGAGGTCAGGGTTGTTTCCCTCTCCACGACGGACGTTAGCATCCGCCGTGTGTCTGCCATCCAGTACTCCCGGGTATTCGGAGTTTGGTTAGGATCAGTAAGCCTGTGGGGCCCCATTACCCATCCAGTGCTCTACCCCCCGGGGTATTCGGATGACGCTCTACCTAAATAGATTTCGCGGAGAACCAGCTATCTCCGAGTTTGATTGGCCTTTCACCCCTAGGCACAGCTCATCCCGATCCTTTTCAACGGATGTGGGTTCGGTCCTCCAGTGCGTGTTACCGCACCTTCAACCTGGCCATGCCTAGATCACTCGGTTTCGGGTCTGATCCCACGAACTCATGCGCCCTATTAAGACTCGCTTTCGCTGCGCCTACACCTATCGGCTTAAGCTTGCTCGTGAGACCAAGTCGATGACCCATTATACAAAAGGTACGCCGTCAGCTCGCAAGGAGCCTCCGACTGATTGTAGGCGTTCGGTTTCAGGTACTGTTTCACTCCCCTCGTCGGGGTGCTTTTCACCTTTCCCTCACGGTACTGGTTCGCTATCGGTCAGCAAGGAGTACTTAGCCTTCGAAGGTGGTCCTCCGATCTTCAGACAGGATTTCACGTGTCCCGCCCTACTTGATACGTCCGATCATGCTTCCCATACGGGACTGTCACCCTCTATGGTCAGACTTTCCAGACTGTTCTGGTCACATTCACGGCTCGGCTGGTCCCCGTTCGCTCGCCACTACTAGGGGAGTTGCTGTTGCTTTCCTTTCCTCCGGGTACTTAGATGTTTCAGTTCCCCGGGTTCGCCCTTAAAACCCTATGTGTTCAGGTCTTAAGTACCTGTCTCAGCCCATTATAAGCTGCCCGAAGGCAATTATAACGAACTGTCAGGTGGGTTGCCCCATTCGGAGATCCATGGATCAAGGCCTATTCTCGGCTCCCCATGGCTTATCGCAGAGTATCACGTCCTTCATCGCCTCTTGCTGCCAAGGCATCCACCAAACGCCCTTCTCGCGCTTGACTTGATCCAGAAAGAGACAGACCGCAGCACGCAAGGCGCGC
>NZ_FNVD01000068.1 GCF_900108275.1 Jhaorihella thermophila | reverse complement strand
CATGAACGCCTTCGAACGCTACCTGACCCTCTGGGTTGCGCTGTGCATCGTGGCGGGGATCGTGCTGGGGCAGATGTTTCCCGGCTTCTTCCACGCGATCGGCGGCCTTGAGGTCGCCCGCGTCAACCTGCCGGTGGCGGTTCTGATCTGGCTGATGGTCATCCCGATGCTGCTGAAGATCGACTTTGCCGCGCTGGGCAAGGTGCTGGGCCACTGGCGCGGAGTCGGGGTGACGCTGTTCGTCAACTGGGCGGTCAAGCCGTTTTCCATGGCGCTTCTGGCCTGGATCTTCATCGGCTGGCTGTTCCGCCCGCTGCTGCCCGAGGACCAGATCGACAGCTACATTGCCGGGCTCATCATCCTGGCCGCCGCGCCCTGCACGGCAATGGTGTTCGTGTGGTCGAACCTCTCGGATGGCGAGCCGCATTTCACACTGTCACAGGTGGCGCTGAACGACACGATCATGGTCTTCGCCTTCGCGCCGATCGTGGCCTTCCTGCTGGGCCTCAGCGCGATCACCGTGCCGTGGGAGACGCTCCTGCTGTCGGTGGCGCTCTATATCGTGGTGCCGGTGGTGATCGCGCAGCTGGTCCGCCGCAACCGGCTGGCCAAGGGCGGCGAGGTGGCGCTGAAGGCGCTTCTGGATCGGCTCGGGCCGACTTCGGTGGTGGCGCTGCTGGCAACGCTGGTGTTGCTGTTCGGGTTTCAGGGCGAACAGATCCTCGCCCAGCCGATGATCATCGCGCTTCTGGCGGTGCCAATTCTGATCCAGGTCTATTTCAACTCGGGTCTGGCCTATCTTCTGAACCGGGCCAGCGGCGAGGCGCATTGCGTCGCGGCACCCTCGGCGCTGATCGGGGCGTCGAACTTCTTCGAACTGGCGGTGGCGACGGCGATCAGCCTGTTCGGCTTCACCTCGGGCGCGGCGCTGGCCACCGTTGTGGGCGTGCTGATCGAGGTGCCGGTGATGCTGAGCGTGGTGAAGATCGTCAACGCCACCAAGCCGTGGTATGAACGCGGCCCGGCGGTCCG
>NZ_FNVD01000048.1 GCF_900108275.1 Jhaorihella thermophila | reverse complement strand
CGACCGGGTGTTCACCAAATACCCGTTCTTCGGGTCGCGCCAGATCGCCGCCTATCTGCGCCGTGACGGAATCGTGGCGGGGCGTCACCGTGTCCGGCGGCTGATGGCGAAGATGGGCCTTGAGGCGATCTACAGGCGGCCCCGAACCAGCCAGCCTCATCCTCAACACCCGGTTTACCCGTATCTGCTGCGGGGCATGGCCATCGACCGCCCGAACCAGGTCTGGTGCGCCGACATCACCTTCATTCCTGTCCGGCACGGCTTTCTCTACC
The DNA here is from genome assembly GCF_900108275.1 of Jhaorihella thermophila. Taxonomy (GTDB): domain Bacteria; phylum Pseudomonadota; class Alphaproteobacteria; order Rhodobacterales; family Rhodobacteraceae; genus Jhaorihella; species Jhaorihella thermophila. The sequence goes on along the minus strand of NZ_FNVD01000048.1, from coordinate 4,987 downwards.
TCGTGGCCATCATGGACTGGGCCACGCGCAAGGTGCTGAGCTGGCGGCTCAGCAACACGATGCACGCCGACTTCTGCGTCGAGGCGTTGAAGGAAGCCATCAGAAAGTTCGGTCCGCCCGAGGTCATGAACACCGATCAAGGGTCGCAGTTCACCGGATCGGCCTGGATCGCCACGCTGACCGAAGCCGGCGTGCGCATATCCATGGATGGCCGGGGCCGGTGCATGGATAACATCTTCATCGAACGCCTGTGGCGGTCACTCAAGCAGGAGGCGGTCTATCTCGAAGAAATCGCCGACGGATTCCAAGCCCGGCGGGTGATCGGAAATTGGATGACGTTCTACAACACCGAACGGCCCCATTCTTCCCTTGAGCGCAGAACGCCCAAGGAGGCATATTGGGACGGTCAAGATCAGAAAATGGCAGCATGAAACCTAACCCGGATACACCTTAGAAACGCTGCCAAGCTGTCCAAAAAATCGGGACCACTTCATATCTCCTCATCTGTCTGCCCGGTGCAGAAGGAACTGCAACTTGTTGCAATGGCCGGCGCCGAATCCCTTTCAATCAACGGTTGCCGGGACTAGTTTCGAGAAAAGTGATTACTTGAGGGACGTTGGGTCAGCGGTTGAACGACGAGAACAAGCATCCAGAACAGCTCGCGCGGGACAAGATCGATGCCGCGCTGAGGGCGTCTGGCTGGGAAATTCAGGACAAGTCATCCATCGACCTGGGCGCGTCCCTGGGCGTGGCGGTGCGTGAATATCAGACCGATGTCGGTCCGGCCGACTACGTGCTGTTCGTTGACCGCCAGCCGGTGGGCGTCGTTGAGGCCAAGCCCGAAAACTGGGGCCACCGCCTGACCATCGTCGAGGACCAGTCTACCACCTACGCGCAGGCCAAGCTGAAATGGGTGGAGAACACCCGGCCGCTGCCCTTCGTCTACGAGAGCACCGGCACCGTCACCCGCTTCACCGATGCCCGCGATCCCAAGCCCCGGTCGCGCGAGGTTTTCTCATTCCACCGGCCCGAGACGCTCAAGGAATGGGCCGATGCGCCGAAGTCGCTGCGAGCTGCCCTGCAAGACTTGCCAGCCCTTCCCACGGATGGCCTTCGCGATTGCCAGATCAATGCCATCACCAACCTTGAAGCGTCGCTCAAGCAGGGCCGCCCCCGCGCGCTCGTCCAGATGGCCACCGGCTCGGGCAAGACCTTTACGGCGATCACCGAGGTCTACCGCCTCCTGAAATTCGCTAAGGCCCGCCGGGTGCTCTTCCTCGTCGACACCCGCAACCTCGGCGAACAGGCGGAACAGGAGTTCCTCTCTTACGTCCCCAACGACGACAACCGGAAATTCGGCGAGCTCTACTCCGTCCAGCGGCTCAAGTCCGCCTTCGTTCCGTCCGACGCGCAGGTCTGCATCTCGACCATCCAGCGGATGTATTCGCTCCTGAAGGGCGAGGAGCTGGACGAGGCGGCCGAAGATACCAACCCGGCGGAAACCCAGTTCAAACGCCGTGAGCTGCTCCCGGTCGTCTACAACCCGAAAATCCCGCCCGAGTTCTTTGACGTCATCATCATCGATGAATGTCACCGCTCGATCTACAATCTCTGGTGCCAGGTGGTGGAGTATTTCGACAGCTTCCTCATTGGCCTCACCGCCACGCCCGACGCTCGCACCTACGGCTTCTTCCGCAAGAACGTGGTCAGCGAATACACCCACGAAGACGCCGTCGCCGATGGCGTGAACGTCGGCAACGAGGTCTTCCTGATCGAGACCGAGATCACGACACGCGGCGCCGAGATCAAGGCCCGCCAACTGGTCGAGCGGCGGGAAAAGCTCACCCGCAAAAGCCGCTGGGAACAGCAGGACGAGGACGAAGCCTATTCGGCGAAGCAGCTTGACCGCTCGGTCGTCAACCCCGACCAGATCAGGACGGTCATCCGCGCCTTCCGAGACAAGCTGCCCGAAATCTTCCCCGGTCGCACGGAAGTCCCCAAAACCCTGATCTTCGCCAAGACCGACAGCCACGCAGACGACATCATCAAGATCGTCCGCGAGGAGTTCGGCGAGGGCAACCAGTTCTGCAAGAAGGTGACCTACGGCAGCAAGGAAGACCCGAAATCCGTCCTCGCTTCCTTCCGCAACGACTATTACCCGCGCATCGCCGTGACGGTGGACATGATCGCCACCGGAACCGACGTCAAACCGCTCGAATGCCTGCTCTTCATGCGCGACGTCCGCAGTCGCAACTACTTCGAGCAGATGAAGGGCCGGGGCACCCGCGTGCTGGACGCTGACGAACTGCGCAAGGTCACGCCCTCGGCCCGCGCCAAGACCCATTACGTCATTGTCGATGCGGTCGGCGTCACCAAATCGGTCAAGACCGCCTCGCAGCCGCTCGACACCAAGCCCTCGGTGCCGCTGAAAGACCTCGCCATGGGCGTGATGATGGGCGCGGCGCGGGATGATGACAGCATCTCCTCGCTCGCCGCCCGGCTCGACCGGATTGATCGGCAGATCGAGCCCGCCCAGCGCAAACAGGTCGAAGAGGTCGCCGGCCGCCCCCTGCGGGAAATCGTCCGCGCGCTTTTCGACGCCATCGACCCCGTCGCCGCCGAGGCCGAGGCAAAGGCCGCCACCGGCGCCGAGGAGCCCACGGAAGAGGCCGTGAAGGCCGCCCGCGATGCCCGCGTGTCCAAGGCCGCGGGGCTCCTCACCGGCCCGCTGATCGAGACCATCGACACCATCCGCCGCGACCTGGAACAGACCGTCGATCACGAAAACCTCGATACGCTGACCCGGGCCGAATGGGCCGGTGACGCCGACGAGAACGCGAAGAAGATCGCCGCCGAGTTCGAGGCATGGCTGAACGAGAACCGCGACCGGATCGAGGCGCTGACCATCATCTATTCCCAGCCCGCCCGGCGGAAGGAGATCACCTATGCCATGATCCGCGACCTGGCCGACCGCCTGCGCGCCGAGCGGCCGAACCTCGCGCCCTTGAACGTCTGGCGGGCCTATGCGCATCTTGACGATGTGAAGGGCGATAGCCCGGCAAGCGAGCTGACCGCGCTCGTGGCCCTTGTGCGCCGCGCCGCCGGCATAGACAAGACGCTCACCCGCCATTCCGACCGGGTGCGCCGCGCCTTCCAGACCTGGGTGATGGGCCGCCACGCCGGGACGACGGAGAAATTCAGCGAAGAACAGATGCAGTGGCTGCACATGATCCGCGATCACCTGATGACGAGCTTTCACATCGCCCCCGATGACCTCGACCTTGCGCCCTTCGATGCCCATGGCGGGCTGGGGCGGATGTATCGGCTCTTCGGCGAGGAGATGGAGACGGTGATGGACGAGCTCAACGCGGCGGTGTCGGCATGACAAAGGTTCGTGATGAAACCGTCACCGTGAAGCTGGGCGAATTGGGGGTCCTACATTGCGGGCAATCACCGTCTTCGGCGGAAGTTAACGAGGACGGCAACGGCGAGCTTTATGTGACCGGACCTGAGCAATATCGCGACGGTAAGCTCGTCCACAAAAAATGGACTACCAACCCAAAACGTATCGCACCTGACGGATGTATATTTATCACCGTCAAAGGAAGCGTTGGCACGATTTTTCGTGGACACCGTGCGGCGATAGGCCGTGATATCTACGCGTTCGAACCATTCCCAGAAGTCGACCCGAACTATGTTTATTTTGCGATCTTGGAGAGCATCGCGTCGATTAAGCGCGGCGCAAAAGGAGACATTCCCGGGATTTCAAAGCCGGACATAGTTGACCACGAGATTCTTTTTCTTGGCCCTCAGGGGCAAGCGAAACTCGTGGCGAAGATCGAGGCGCTGTTTTCGCGGCTGGAGGAGGGGGTCGCGGCCCTGCGCGGGGCGAAGGCGCGGCTGAAGCTCTACCGCCAGTCGCTGCTGAAGGCAGCCTTCGAGGGCCGCCTGACCGAAACCTGGCGCCGCCAGAACCCCCACCTGATCGAGCCCCCCGAAACCCTGCTTTCCCGCATCCGCACCGAACGCGAAGCCGCCCACAAACAAGCCCTCGCCGACTGGCAAGAGGCCGTCCGCGATTGGGAGTGTTCAGGGCGCCTCGGCCCCAAGCCGCGCAAACCCGCCGCATCCAATGACTTCGACACCATCACTCAGGACGAGCGCGAGCCTGTGCCACCCATTCCAAAAGAATGGTTGTTGGTGCGGCTTGGAGAGGTTTCCATGAAGTGGTCCCGATTTTTTGGACAGCTTGGCAGCGTTTCTAAGGTGTATCCGGGTTAGGTTTCATGCTGCCATTTTCTGATCTTGACCGTCCCAATATGCCTCCTTGGGCGTTCTGCGCTCAAGGGAAGAATGGGGCCGTTCGGTGTTGTAGAACGTCATCCAATTTCCGATCACCCGCCGGGCTTGGAATCCGTCGGCGATTTCTTCGAGATAGACCGCCTCCTGCTTGAGTGACCGCCACAGGCGTTCGATGAAGATGTTATCCATGCACCGGCCCCGGCCATCCATGGATATGCGCACGCCGGCTTCGGTCAGCGTGGAGATCCAGGCCGATCCGGTGAACTGCGACCCTTGATCGGTGTTCATGACCTCGGGCGGACCGAACTTTCTGATGGCTTCCTTCAACGCCTCGACGCAGAAGTCGGCGTGCATCGTGTTGCTGAGCCGCCAGCTCAGCACCTTGCGCGTGGCCCAGTCCATGATGGCCACGAGGTAGAGAAAGCCGTGCCGGACAGGAATGAAGGTGATGTCGGCGCACCAGACCTGGTTCGGGCGGTCGATGGCCATGCCCCGCAGCAGATACGGGTAAACCGGGTGTTGAGGATGAGGCTGGCTGGTTCGGGGCCGCCTGTAGATCGCCTCAAGGCCCATCTTCGCCATCAGCCGCCGGACACGGTGACGCCCCGCCACGATTCCGTCACGGCGCAGATAGGCGGCGATCTGGCGCGACCCGAAGAACGGGTATTTGGTGAACACCCGGTCG
>NZ_FNVD01000049.1 GCF_900108275.1 Jhaorihella thermophila | reverse complement strand
GCGAATGCTGCTTCCGTTTCGACATCTCTGATCTCATCTTCGTCGAAGATCAGCAGACAGCAATTTGTAGCCTACGTCAGCGTCCGATTTTCGGGGAGTAGCTCACAGGGCTTCGGCCACTTCTCTTGCGGAAAGCAATTCACGTTTCATGTTTCGCCTCTCGTGCGCTTGTCTGATTGGCATTGAGAATGCGCGAGAATTCACGCGGTGCAATGGCTGCACCCCGTGTCGGCGAATCGATTCAGCGCACCGATTTCCGGCAGAAGCGGCTAATCATGCAACGTCAGAAGCATAGTGGCATAATAGCCTGATAATTCAACATATTCAAAGCAGGGCCCGTCGCGATTTCTGCTGAGGGACGCAGCCCATTTTGCAACCCGTTGCCACTTTGTTCTCACCGTCCGATTCGGACAACCGAAGCGAGTTGGGCCTCCGAGAGCTGCTTCGTGAGCGTCCGTTAAATCCGACCTGACGGCTGAATCCGATCTGACGGCGTCTGGGAAAGTGGTCACAGCGTCCATCATCGATGGTGGACACTGTGAGGCACTCTTAGCTGCCAAAGCAGCGCAACAGTGCGCGCATCCGTTCAGCAGGGCGGGTTCAACGGACGGGCACGCTCGAGAAGACTCGATTTTCAAATCGCTCGACCAAAAACGCCGTGAACTACTGAAATCATGGAGATGTATTTTTTGCAGCGTGCCATCCACCTATGTCACGTCATATGGCACGTCCTATGGCACCCTTATTGTTCCTTCAGATGTTCCGAGTGCCCTTGCAGCGCGGATAACGCGAACAGCCCCAGAACTGCCCGCCTGCATTTGGGCCCCGCCGCGCTATCCTGCGCACCATTGAGGCACCGCAACGCGGGCAGGTTGGTCTGCCTGACGTAGCAGTTTGGCGTGGCGGCGTGGGTGTGGCGACGCGGGACGTTCTTGGCGGTTGTGGCGCCGGTCGCGGCGGAGGTATTACCTCAACGTCACGGTGGAGGCCGGAACAGACGCACCCAACTCGCGCAGGTCTTGTTCGGCTTGTGCTCGGGCTGCCAGCGCGTCGGTCAGTGCCCTGTCGCTTCTGGCCTTTGCTGGCAATGCGTCCAGCCGGGCCTTGGCGTTTCTCAGGGTGCCCAGCCCGTTGCGGATCGTGGATTCCAACTTTGCCTTTTCTGCCGCATACCGCCCGCGTAAAACCCTTTCATCAGCGATGTCCTGAGCATTCGGCGTCCGGTCGTACTTGAACCGGGACTCATGTCCGCGCCGCCATGCCATCAGCTTGTCGGTCATCACCTCACCGAACCCCGGCACCCGTAGAACAGCAGAACGGCTCACGTCGGCGGCAGTCTCAATCCCAAACGAAATCAGGGCTGCGGTTTTGGCTGGACCAATGCCGGAAATGCGTGCACGCCGGATGGAGAACCGGTCAAGATAGGCCTGCCTTTGCCGTGCCTCTCTGTTGGACTTCATCTCCATGATTGCGCGAGTGAGCGCTTCGTCATGGCCTTTGTAGGCAGCGATGGCTGCATCCAGATCGCCGCGCACCTTGATAACCTCGGCCATGCCGTTGCGCTGAACAAAGGCATTCAACTCGCGCTGAACCCGTTCATCGGCATCTTTGAAGGCTTGTTGAAACGGGCCGGGCTCAACTTCACGGTCGGAGAAGGTAACCCAGCCCCAGATTGCCATACCGATCCATACGAACCACGCCGGGGCAGCATAGATGAATCCGGCGACTGCGCCACCCATCAGGAGCAAGCCGAATAAGGCGCGACCTCGCTTCGCGCTCCTAGCTTCGCGCAACGCATTGCTGGCACCGCGCGGCGCAGCTACTGCGGGAAGCAAGTCAGCGACCGTTGGGAAGCGGAACGCCAGGATCTCCCTGATTGCCTGTTCCGTGCCTCGCGCGTCGGTCGGGATATTCGGTTCCACCGCGGTAAGGTCCGGGAACATGTCAAAGCCGTTGGTGGCGGCCAGCTTGCACCAGACACATCCACCGGCGGCGCTGGGGTAATAGTGCGTCTTGACTTTGCTACAGTGGCTCAGTGCGCCTTCAAGAGTATTCAGGGCGTGAATCCAATCCAGCGCGCTCGGACGCGCGCCCGGTGTCAGACCGAAAGCGTTCTCGAATGCACGGGAGATTGCCTCCGGGAACATATCGAGTGTCAGCGCACCGGGCGGCGGGGTTGTTTGTGTTGCCGCCCGGCGCGCGAGAGAATAGGCGAAACGGTTCTGGGCGATGGCGTCGCCCATAGAGATGTCTGGGCCTTTGTAGCGCCCGGCATAGGGGTGACGACCCATGAACAGCAGGTGGAAGATCGCAACCGCCAGTCCGAAGTTGTCGTGTTCTATGGTGCGCTGAACGGACGCGAGGTTCTTCCCATGCAACTCAGGCGGCGTGAAATCAGGAACCCCGACGACACAAGGATAGGACTTGCCGTTCAAGCTGAACTGGAAGCTATCCGCGTCGATGAGGGCAACAGTCGCATCTTGAGCCACCAAGATTCCGGAATGGTTCAAGTCGCCGATGATACAACCGGTCTGGTGCACCTTCCCAACGGCGCGGGCGACATTAAGTGCGGCATGAACGATAAACCGATAGTCCGACTTCGGGAAATGGCGCTGGCGAGACTTGGGGCTGTAAAGCTCATGTAGCGGACGATAGCCCGACACGAGGCGCATGACGAAGCCCAGAAAATTTCCGCGGCGGTCAGTCACCACCTCGCCGGGGTAAGCGACGAGGTCGGTCTTGACGGCGAGCCCTTCGCCCACCATCGCCCGCACCTTGTCTTCACGTTTGGCGCGCAGGCCGGTGTTGTAGATTTTTGCAGCAAGCCCGGAGCGGCCTTTGATCGCGTAGACGTTGCCTTCGCCACCCTTGCCGATCAATTCGGCAACCGAAACCCGATCCTTTCCGATGAAGATTTCTTGCACGATCAGCCCTCGGAAATGAGGATGAGCGTCTTGTCATCGTCGGTGCGTTCGCACACCGATGGTCCGGCGAGATATGTGGCCAGCTTCGCCGATAGCTCGATAAGCCGCCCCTCGCCCGGTGCAGCATCAACAGGACGGAACATAGGGTCGAAGAACCGGGGATGTGCGTTCTGTTCAAGATGCGACAAGGCAAGATCGCCAACACCATCGGAGAACAATGCAAATGCGTCGTGTTCTCTTGGGTGGCGGGAGATGTTCAGGCGCGGTTCTGGATCATCGGTGACAAAGTAGGTGGTGGACGCATACTCGCCGTTCTCGGGCCAGCACAGCACATCCCATTCGGTGCCTTTCCGCCCCACAACAGCGCTATCGCCGATATGCAACGTTACAGCTTCATCTGGCGTCACAACAATTGCCGCAAGCGTCGCGGCGAATTGCCGGGGAGTAGATTCCCGTTGCGTAGCTATCGCCGAAATTCGATCTCGCAGTTCATCTATCCAGTCCGCCAATACTTCATCGGACGGCAAGTCGGGATTGGCGCGTACCCACTCTCGAAATCGAACTGAAAGGAAACGGCAAATCAGCCACGCGCCAAATGCGCCAAATTTCGCGCTCCCCGCGCCATCTGAAACCACTGCGAAAATGATACCATTGCCAATTTCGGCAACAGCATAGGCATCTTGCAGCCTGTCACCATTCTGAATGTGCGACGATCCGACTACGGACGCGGACGCCCATCGCCAAGCCACGGGGTCACCCTGCTACAGCCCAGCCATCCGGGGCTGTCGGGTTGTCGAGAGGAACAGCGTCACCGGGGTTGGACTGCGAGACCGCGCTGAGCGAACTGGACAACCACTGGAATAGTTCCTTGAACGCCAGCCCTTTCAGTTTAAGCGGCTGACGGGTCGCGATCTGGCCAAGAACGTTCATGTCCGCTTGATCCACGCCTACGGCATAGAACATGAACTCCTTGCGCTCTTCGCCTTCATGAACGCGCTGTTTCGCTTCTTGCCAATCGTCAGTCGGAGCGCCATCTGTAATGAGGAACACCCACGGTCGATAGTACTTGATGCCATTCTCTCGATAGCGGTCTTTGCGCTGGCGGAGCAAATCGAGCCCGGTCAATATTGCTTCGCCCATGGGTGTTGCATTGTCCGCCACCAGCGTCTCGGGATAGAAATGGTCCACCGTAGTAAAGTCGGATTTAATCTCCACCGGGCCGAAAGTGACCATCGCCAATTCCACACGCTTTGCCGCCATGGGATCGTTCATGAGCTCCTGCCGCAAAGTGGCCAGTCCTTCATTCAATTCCGAAATCGGTGCGCCGCTCATGGAATAGGACGTATCCAATAGAAGAATTACCGGACAGCGCTGCTCCGGATTTTCCGCGAATTCCGCATCGCTGAATGGCTGCTGTTCGAATTCGTCCATGCTATCACCTCACTGGTTGGATCATCAACAGGCCAATATAAGCCTTTGCTGCCGCGAACTTACTACTTCAGGGCGAGAGCGGGAAGACCGAGATTGGCTGCCCGGACGCGCTTCGCACTCCGTTTGCCGCGCCCCGGAGGTGCACCCCGTTGCAACTTCCTTGAGGCGAAGCCCATCCGCGCGATGCTCCTGCTCGCCAGAGTCGCTCGGTGCACCGCGTTGCACCGTCCCCGAACGATGCCCCGTCATGAGGCAACTGTCGGGGTTTTAGCGGTGCACCGGGGTGCAACGGAGGGCGACGAAACAGACTATTGAAGTGGTCCCAGAAAATCGGACAGCGAGCTAAGGTGTATCCCAAACCTATTGGAGGGATACGAGATGGCGAAACGCCGGAAGTTCACAGATCA
>NZ_FNVD01000061.1 GCF_900108275.1 Jhaorihella thermophila | reverse complement strand
TGAACTGCTGCGGTGGATGCCCCCACCCAGCGGCATCTCGTATGCCATGATGGTTTCATGAACCAAGTGGAGGGCGCACCGATGACGACGAAGATCAAGATGCTGGCGATCGACCTGGCGAAGGGCAGCTTCCAGGTCTGCGCCGTGGGGCCGGAGGGGACGGTTCTATACAACCGGGCTTTGTCGCGGACGCGGCTGGCGGCGCTTCTTGCCGATCAGCGAGCGTGCATCGTGGCGATGGAGGCCTGCGCAACGTCGCACCATTGGGGCCGGGTGGCGCAACGGCACGGCCATGAGGTGCGGCTGGTCCCTGCGGCCTATGTGAAGCCGTTCGTGAAGCGCCAAAAGAATGACCGGGCGGACGCGGAAGCTATCGCGGAGGCGGCCTTGGGCCGGAACATGCGCTTCGTAGCGGTGAAGAGCGCGGAGACCCAAGGACGCGCGGTGGCATTCCGAACGCACCAATGCCTCGTCCGGCAACGCACGCAGCTTATCAACGCGCTTCGGGGGGCACCTCGCCGAGTTCGGGCTGGTGGCACCGAAGGGCCCTGCGAGCCTGAAAGTCCTCGAGACCGCGCTGGCCCAAGAGACCAGTGCCGTACCCGGCGCGGTCCGGGAAATGGGGGCGATTTACCTTGAGCAGATCGCGCGGCTGACTGAGATTATCGAGCGGCTGGCGGACGAGCTCGAGGCGGCGTCGAGAACCGATGTACAGCTGCGCCGGCTATGCACCATTCCGGGGATCGGTCCTATCACCGCAGGCGCGGTCGCGGCGTTCGCACCGGATTTCGATACGTTCGACAGCGGGCGCAACTTCGCATCCTGGCTCGGCTTGGCGCCACGACAGAGATCCACCGGCGGCAAAACCAGGCTGGGTTCGGTCAGCAAGATGGGTCAGACCGACATCCGTCGCCTGCTGATCGTCGGCGCCATGAGCGTGATCCGCTGGGTGGTTCGCAAGGGCGGCAGTACGAACCGCTGGCTGGCCGCGCTGGTGTCACGCAAGCCCAGGATGGTCGCGGCCGTCGCGCTGGCGAACAAGATGGCTCGCATGATCTGGGCCATGACAAAGAAGCAAGAGGATTTCCGTATGGCGTGATCTGAGCCCCGGAGGCGGGACGAAGACACGACATGGCCGCAAGGCCGGGGTGAGTGATCGACGAGGAGCAGGCGATAGGGACTTCGAAGTTCAAGGCGGGAGATTCAGTCCCGGAGCTCGCGCGCTTGCAGCTCTCTGAACCGATGTGAACCCGGCCTTCCGAACAGCATACCGGCCCGTGGCGTCATGGAAGGCCACGCTCAGAGGCCTGACACACGTCCGATCGAAGACCCCCGCCGAAAGACCGAAGATTACGCTGGCCAAAACAGGGGGCATCCACACACG
>NZ_FNVD01000050.1 GCF_900108275.1 Jhaorihella thermophila | reverse complement strand
CGGCTCGTCGCCGCCTGCCGACCGAAGCTCGTCTTCGGCGAGCAGGTCGCGAGCGCGGCAGTGCTCGGAAAGGTTGGCGGCACGGCTCGAACAGCAGCTGAAGGTTCGGCTGGCTGGACGTGGTTCGACGCTCTGGCGGCTGACCTGGAAGCGGCATCTTACGCCGTCGCGGCGGCCGATCTGCCGGCTGCGGGCCTCGGCGCGCCGCACATCCGCCAGCGGCTGTTCTTCGGCGCCGTCGCTCTGGAACCGGGCGGGCTGGGCGACAGCCTCGGCGCGGGATTACAAGGACGGATCGGAATGCCGGGCGGTGCCGATCAACGCGCTGCTGGGCCGGCAGGTCTGGCTCGCGGGCTGGCCGACGGCAATGGCGGGTTCGCCCGCGACGGCGGCGTACAACGCCGCCGGCAACACCGATGCGAGCCGCAGGACGGTGAAGCTGGTGGACTGGTCGAAGGCGCCGACCCCGCCGGGACCTGCGCGACGGACGGCGTTTGGCGAGATCCGGACTGGCTCCTCTGCCGCGATGGCCGCTGGCGGCCCGTTGAACCCGGAACATTCCCGCTGGCTGAGGGGATACCCGGCCGCATGGGGCTTTTGCGGGGCTACGGCAATGCGATCGTGCCGCCGCTCGCGGCGGAATTCGTGACGGCGTTTCTGGAGAGCCTGCGATGAAGCAGAGCCGGATCATGTCGATGGTCGAGGCGGCAACGAATGTCGTCGTCGGCTACGTTCTGGCCATCGCCACCCAGATCGTCGTGTTCCCGTGGTTCGGGATCGAGACTGGGCTGGCGGAGCATCTGACCATCGGCCTCGCCTTCGTCGGTGTATCGCTGGTGCGGGGCTATGCGCTGCGACGGCTCTTCGAGGCGCTGCGGATGCGCGGGACGAAATAAGCACCGCCGCCCGTTTGGGGCGGCGGCTACAGAATTCTGGCGGACCGGGTGTCAATCGCTGGCGATGCGATAGACCCGTCCGCGCCCCTCGACCTTCTCGGAGGTGATCGTCAGGCCTAACTTCTTCTTCAGCGCGCCCGACATGGCCCCCCGAACCGTATGCGGCTTCCATCCTGTGGCGGCCGCGATCTCGTCGATGGTCGCGCCGCCTTCGGCGCGGAGCATCTCGATGAGGATTTTCTGCTTGGTGCCCTTCCGGCGCTGGACCGGGGCGGGCGGCGCGTTCACCGGAGTCTCATCCGGCGCATCCGTGATCCCGAGGGTGCTGTAGGCCAGCGGAGTGGCGCGGAGCGTGATCGGGCCGCGCTCTTCGTCATGCCACCAGACGGTCTCGAGATCGGTCGCCGGGACCTCCTCGATCAGCCCGCGCTTCAGCAGGCTCTTGCAGACGTTGCCGACGGCGCCGCCCTTGAGGCTGGCGGTGACGGGGAAGATGGCTCCGTCCTCGCGCGCGCAGGCGGTGGAGAGGATGACGGCTTGGGCGTCGGAAAGCTGGATCTGGGTCATGGGGTCGTCTCCTTGATCGGGGCCGCGACCGTCGCGGCCCTTCCACGACCCCGAGCCGCGCCTCGGCGCGGCGGGAGTTCCGGCTGGGCCGGGGATCATTCGTTGGGCGCGTCCTCGCCGAAGGCGAAGGCCGTGATCTTGGCGAGCCGCTCGGCGATGTGGTCGAGGCTGCCGACATGGCTCCAGTTCACCTCGTCCGGGCCGACGTTGAAGTGATCGTCGCTGAGCGCCTGCAGGCGGGCGAGCATCTCGTCGATCTCGACCTTGCGCGACACGAAGGCGGCGAGCGCGGCTTCGTGGTTGCGCCGGGCCCTCTCGGCACGGAGTTCATGCCGGGGTGTGGTCTCGGGGTTCAGGCGGGTCATGGCTGGCTCCGTGGTGAGTTGCATCGTCCTTGTGGGATGGACGTTCGCTCCACGCGCCCGGCTTATCAACTCGATAAGCACCTGACTTTGAATGATAATCGGAGCCCGTCATGCGGGGCATGAGCGAGCGCCAGTATGCCGCCCATTGCGGGTTGTCGCGCGGCGCGATCCAGAAAGCGAAGGCCGCCGGCCGGCTGGTGCTGCACGAGGATGGCAGCATCGACGCGGAGGCCAGCGATGCCCTGCGCGCGCAGACGACCGACCCATCGAAGACCAGGAAGGCGCCGAAAGAGCAGAGGCTGAAGCCCGTCCCCGAGGCGGCCGTCTCCGCCGTCGGCGACACGCTGCGCGAACAGGGGTTGGCCGCGCCCGCGACCGGCGGTGGTACGACCTTCCTGCAGGCGAAGACGGCGCATGAGGTGCTGAAGGCGCAGGAGCGGCGCATTCGGCTGCAAAAGCTCAAGGGCGAACTCGTCGACCGCGCGCGGGCCGAGACGCTGGTCTTCCGGCTCGCGCGCGAGGAACGCGACGCGTGGGTGAACTGGCCGGCGCGGGTGGCTGCGCTGATGGCGGCGGAGTTGGGAGCGGATACGGCGGCCATGCAGAAGGTTCTGGAGGCCCATGTCCGCGCCCATCTCGAGGAACTCGCCCAGCCCCGGATCGCCCTCTGAGGATATCGCGGGCTTCGACGGGGCCGAGGCGCTGCTGCGGGCCTGGGGCCGCGGGCTCACGCCCGATCCCTGGCTGACGGTCTCGGAATGGGCCGACAGGCATCGCTGGCTGAGCTCGCGGGCGAGCGCGGAACCGGGTCGCTACCGGACGGACCGCACGCCCTACATGCGGGCGATCATGGACGCGCTCTCGCCCGGCCACTCGGCCCAGCGGGTCGTGTTTATGAAGGCCGCGCAGGTCGGCGCGACGGAAGCTGGAAACAACTGGATCGGGTTCGTGATCCACCACGCGCCCGGCCCGATGCTCGCCGTCCAGCCGACGGTGGAGCTCGCCAAGCGCAACTCGCGCCAGCGGATCGACCCGCTGATCGAGGAAAGCCCGGCGCTGAAGGAGCGCGTCCGGCCCGCCCGCGCCCGCGACAGCGGCAACACGCAGCTGTCGAAGGAGTTCGCGGGCGGCGTGCTGGTGATGACCGGCGCGAACTCGGCGGTGGGGCTGCGCTCGATGCCGGCGCGCTACGTCTTCCTCGACGAGGTCGACGCCTATCCGGCCTCGGCCGACGAGGAAGGCGACCCCGTGGCCCTTGCCGAGGCGCGCTCGCTGACCTTCGCGCACCGGCGCAAGGTGTTCCTGGTCTCGACGCCGACGATCCGGGGACTCTCCCGGATCGAGCGGGAATACGAGGCAAGCGACCAGCGGCGGTTCTTCGTGCCGTGTCCGCATTGCGGCGCGATGCAGTGGCTGCGGTTCGAGCGGCTGCGCTGGGAGAAGGGCAAACCGGAGACGGCGGCATATCATTGCGATGCCTGCGAGGAGCCCATCGAGGAGCACCACAAGCCGGCGATGCTGGCGGCTGGCGAATGGCGGGCCACCGCGAAGCCCCGCGATGCGCGGACGGTGGGGTTTCATCTCTCGGCGCTCTACTCGCCGCCGGGGTGGAAGAGCTGGGCCGACATCGCGCGCGACAAGGAGGCGGCGGCGGGGTCCGACGAGGCCGAGCGGGTGTTCCGCAACACGGTGCTGGGCGAGACCTGGATCGAGACCGGCGACGCGCCCGACTGGCAGCGAATCGCCGAGCGGCG
>NZ_FNVD01000051.1 GCF_900108275.1 Jhaorihella thermophila | reverse complement strand
CGGATCGAGTTAGCGAGCCGACGCCCGAGCCCCGCGCCCGTGATCTGGCCGCGCCAGGCAGTCTTGAGCCCGGAGCCCGCCTCGCGCATGGCGGCGGTGACGGCCTTCTCGCCGGCCTTCACCTCGGCGGCCATGGCGGCGACGAGATCGGGCGTGACGTCGAGCTTCAGTTTCATACTGGCCGCAGGTCCACGATCCAGACCAACCGCTCGCGGTCGCGGACGGGCTCGCCCTGGATCAGGAAGGCCTCGCCGTCGATCTCAATCCGGTCGCCGGGGCGCGGGTTCGCCACCTCGGCCACGCGCAGGTCAGCCTTCGTGGTTTCAGACCAGAGGCGCGCATCGCCGAAGTCGGTGATGGCATCCGCCTGTCGCGAGACGATGCGCACCAGAACGGGGGTGCCGCCAGCGGAGGTATAGACCGCATCGCGCCCAATGTTGGGGTCGTTGAACAGGGCATCCACGACGGCGGAGAACGCCGTCATCAGAAGCTGCCGTTCAGGCGCACCCGACCGATCACGTCGCCCGCGCCGCCCGCGACGGCTTCGGTTGCCACGCCGATAAGTGTATTCGCCGTGGCGGTCTTGGTGGCCTCCCTGTTGGTGTTGTCCCAATAGATCTTGTCGCCGGCCGACCAGGCCTGGCTCGCGACCTTCTTGAGGTCAAAGACCCCGGTAAGCGCGACCTCGACCGTCTCGGCATTGGCGGCGTCCCCGGCGGCGATGCCGAAGATCGAGCCGACGAGCAGGCCGTCGCCGGAAGTCACCGCATAGGGCGCGGTGAGCGTGATGGTGTTGCCGGGCTGGACGTAGTTCTTCATGTGCGGGATCCTTTGCAAACGGAAACGGGCGGCCCGGTTGGACCGCCCGTCAGGGTTCAGATGTCAGGGAAGGCCGGCTTACGCGCCCGGGTTCTTGTAAAGACCGCCCCAGTCGATGGCCTTGGCGCCGAAGTCGAGGCGGCACTTGATCTCGACCCCGTCGACGTCGAATCCGTTGCGGGTCTCGATGTAGGCGCCCTGCTGGCCCTCGAGATAGGCGTATTCGATGGTGTCGATCTGGTTGGGGCTCGCCGCCAGGTACCAGGCGGTGGCGCTGGCGGCGTCGAGGCGCGGCTCGCTGATCGGGGTGAGCGTGCGGATCGATTGCGGCACGACGCTGGCGGTCGCGGCGGGTACGAGGTTCTGGGCCACCAGCTGCTCGGCCTTCAGCTCCAGCGCCGCCGGCACGATCAGGTAGGCGGGGCGCACGTTCAGCACCGTCTTCTTGTCGAGCCCGGTCTGCTTGGCCATGGCCGCGCGCGCTGCACCCACGCTGCTGACATCGAGCGCCGCGCCAGTGCCGGCGAGGTTCTTGTGGCTGGCGTGGAACAGCGCGTTGCCATCGGCCATCGCCGGGTTGGCGGTGATGATGCCCCAGACAACGTCGCTTTCCAGCTGGGCGATGGAGTTGCCATACATCGCCGGGATCCGGGTAAAGGCGTCGAGATCGTCGTTGATCAGCGTCTGGCGGGTGATGGCGACCACGCGGCCATAGGTCTTGACCTTGTAGCTTTCCTTGCTCTCGCCCAGCGTGCCGCGCTTGAACTCGCCGCTCTCCCCCACTTCCAGCAGCTGCGGCGCCTCGCCCAGCTGGACCCGGTGCATGGCCTTGAAGTCGGTTGCGAGCACCTGGCGGCAGAACAGCATGAAGGTCCGCGGATAGGCTTCGTAGGCCTGCCGCAGGGTCTTGTTGGTGACGGCGGCGAGGATCTCGGGGAAGTCGGACGTGGAATGCAGCGCCCGGGTCGCCACCTCGTCGCGCGACAGGCCGCGCGTGTTGACCCCGGCATTCCCAAGGCTCTCGCGCGCCAGTTCCAGGAGCGTCATGCCGCGATATTGCCGCGCAGCGTCCTCGAGTTCGAAGAGCGTCGGGCTGTAGCGGTGGAGCAGCGCATTGGCCACAGCCTCGCGGCGGGTGATCGCCTCGTCGCGGCCACCGAGCGGGATCGACACCTGGCTGAAGGCGCGGGTTTCCTCGGACTTGGCGGCCACCTGATCGAGGATCAGGCGCCGGGCCTCGTCGATATCCGTGCCGCGTTTCACCAGATCCTCGGCAAAGCTGCGCTCGAGGTTCAGCCGTCCGGCCAGATCGTAGATGGTGGAGACGCGGTCGCGCTCCGCCTCGCGGGCGCGGGTGGCGGCGGCGTCGGGGTCGGGCGCCGGGGTGATGTCGGGCTTTTGCGGTTTCGGCTGGGAACGGGTCTCGACCGAAGCCGTTTGCGGTTCCGTCGCGGTTTGTTTCGGCTCGGGCATTGCGGTGTCCTCGGTCGCGACCGGTTCGGTCGGCTGGGGGGTGGTGCGGGTTGCGGCGTCGGTGGCCGGGCTGTCGGTCTTGTCGCTCATCGGGATGGCTCCTGTGGTGGTGGGTTGCACGTCCCGGCGATGGAGGACGCAGTCGTGAAGGGGAGATTGGGCGCGGAACCCCGCGGCGGGATCCGCGCCCACGGGCACGGCGGAGACCTCGAACGGCGTCCAGTCCACCGCGCGCCAGAGCTCGCGGCTCGCCTCGGGCTTCGTGACCACGAAGCGGTGAACCTGGTAGCCGATGGAAACCGCCCGGATGTGCCCGGCCTGAATGTCGCGCCAGATCGGCTCGACATCGGCGCGCTCGCTGATCCGGACCTGCGCAATGCCGCGGCCGTTCTCGATGCGGGCCGAGCCGGGCACGACCGAGCCGATCACCGCATCCAGCGTTTCGATCTCGTGCACCTTCAGAAACGGCGCGCC
>NZ_FNVD01000056.1 GCF_900108275.1 Jhaorihella thermophila | reverse complement strand
CGGCCAGTTGGCCGCCGCCAAGATGGAGATCCGCGCACTCTGTTCCTCATAAGCATGTCGGCTTCGATCGAGCCGCATTTTTTTACCAGGTTTGCAGAATGCCGGTTAACCGTCAGGCCATCTTCAACTCCTCCCGCAGATCGTGCTAGGGACTTCGGCTTTGTATGCCTCGTGCTTAGTCCCCGGTTCCGTTTTTAGGCCAACCCCGGCATCGAGCGCTCGAATGTCGTCCCCCGTTGCAGAGTCGCCCATGCGATCCTCGCAAGTTTGGCTGCGAGCGCTACCACCGCCACGTTGTAATGGGCGCGTGCCAGCAAACCACGCAGCCATTGTCCCAACGGTGTTTCCGCCTTTGAAAGGGATGGCAGCGCGGCTCGCGCTCCGTGGATGAACAGCTGTCGCAGGTAGATGTTGCCCCTTCGACTGATGCCATAAAGCCTGGGCTTCCCTCCGGTTGTGTGTTGACGCGGCACTAACCCCAACCAGGCCGGTAGATCTCGCGCGGTGGAAAAAGCGGCGGCATCGTCAATAGCAGCGACCAACGCGGTGGCTGTCAGGTTGCCAATGCCGGGGACGGTCAGCAATCGGCGGGTAACATCATCCGATTTGGCGCGATCGGCAAACTCCCGATCCAATTCCGTGATACGTCGATCCAGCTCTGTCCACTCTTGGCGCATGTCGATCAGCAAGCCGTTGATTCGATCGCTCACGTCGGCGCCTTCAGCATCAAGGATGGCATCGAGGCCGACCTCGAATTTGCGGCGTCCCTTTGCGAAGGTCAGCCCACGTTCCAGAAGGATGGCGCGCATCTGGTTGATGAGCCGCGTTCGGGTTCCGACAAGCCGCTCACGCACCCTGTGCAACGTCTGTAGGTCCAATTGGTCTTCACGTTTAAGTTCGACGAACCTCATAGTTGGACGTGTCGCCGCTTCGGCGATAGCCTCTGCATCCCGATCATCGTTCTTTTGTGCCTTCACGTATGGCCGCACATACTCCGGCGACATCAGCTTGATCGTGTGTCCCTGGCCAGAAAGCGCATGACCAAGATGGTGCGCTCCGCAGCACGCTTCCATCGCAACAACGCAGGATGGAAGATCAAAGGCAAACTTGATCACGGTCTGGCG
The DNA here is from genome assembly GCF_900108275.1 of Jhaorihella thermophila. Taxonomy (GTDB): domain Bacteria; phylum Pseudomonadota; class Alphaproteobacteria; order Rhodobacterales; family Rhodobacteraceae; genus Jhaorihella; species Jhaorihella thermophila. The sequence goes on along the minus strand of NZ_FNVD01000056.1, from coordinate 783 downwards.
CCGCATTCTCCGCCGCAACACCACTGCGCCGGTCACATCCAGCCCCACAACGCTGCATACAGACTTGCCAAGGTCGATTCCCAGGATTGCAATTGTCATCGGTCCGTTCCTCCTATGTTCATAGTACGAGGCATCATACCTGATGCCGGTGGTGGGACGGGCCATTCCATAAGCATGCTCGGGGATGGGGAGGACGGAGAATGAGATACCCCGCCTCTGAGAAGCTTGAAATCATCCGCACGGTGGAAGCCTCGCACCTGCCGGTCAGGCAGACGCTGGCGATGCTCGGTATTCCCAGCAGCACCTATTACCAATGGTATGCCCGCTGGGTCGATGGCGGCGTTGACGCGCTTGCGGATCGCTCGCCACGCCCGCGGTCGGTGTGGAACCGCATCCCGGATGACATCCGTAAGGCCTTCGTCGAGTTCGCGCTGGACCACGAGGATCTGACGCCCCGCGAACTGGCGGTCAAATACACCGACGAGAAGCGATATTTTGTCTCCGAGACATCAGCTTACCGCATCCTCAAGGCCGAGGACCTGATCACGGCGCCGGCCCATGTGGTGATCCGGGGTGAGGGCCGGATCCGCCACCGGTTCGAGGACCGGCCCGAACGACCAGTTCCGGGAAAAGACGACACGCCCGAACGAGCTGTGGCAGACCGACTTCACCTATCTCAAGGTCATCGGCTGGGGGTGGTTCTATCTCTCGACCATCCTTGATGACTACAGCCGCTACATCATCGCCTGGAAGCTCTGCACCACGATGAAGGCCGCGGATGTC
>NZ_FNVD01000057.1 GCF_900108275.1 Jhaorihella thermophila | reverse complement strand
GCGGCCCGCAGGTCGGGATGCGCCGCGCGCATATCCCGGACAGCCCGCAGCCCGGCGCCGGCCAATGACCAGGCGCTGGCGGCGGTGTCGCCCAAGCCCATGCCCTTGTCCGAGTTCAGGTCGGCGCGGGTCTGGTACACCAGCCAGTCGGCGCGCAGGGCGACGAAAAGCTGGTCGAGCGCGGCGCGGAAAGCGAGCTTGTCCGAAGAAATGAGTGCAGTCAGCGGTTCAGCCGCGGGGCGCGGCGTGCTAAAGGGCGTGTCAGCCATGATGATCTCCTGAGGATCGTTGTGGTCAGGGCGGAGGCAAGAGGGTAGGAGCTCTTGCTTCCGTCCGATCAATATGGGACTATGCAATTACAATGTCAACATCATAAAGCAGAAAAGTCATGGCCCCACCGAAAAAAGACACCGAAGCCCTCACCCTCCGCCTCCATCGTGACCTCATAGCCCTGCTCGACGATGCTCGCAGGCGCGAAAAGGACATACCCACCCGACCGGAGATGATCCGCCGCATTCTCGATGCATGGACCAGGGGAGAGGTGTACGGGGAAGGGCAAGAGGGATGAGGGTGCAGTCCGGGTGATTTGCGAAAAATGGTTTGAAGCCGGGCATTTCGCCGTTGGCGGCTTGCGGGAAGGCCGTGCGTGACGGTGGCCGATCGCCGTGACCTATACCGGACTCCACGGAAGGTTGGCGCCGCTAACCTTTCGTTAAGAAATCGAAACACATAACGCCTCGGAACGCATGATTTGGAGGCGCAAATTTGTCCAAACCCTTCTTTTTTCGCAGCATTCTGGCCCTGACCTTGATCGCAGGCGTTTCCGCCTGCCAATCCACCGGGATGCCGGTTTCCGAGGCCCCGGCCCCTGAAAACGCAACGGTTTCCTTGACCACCACGCAACGCCTGCAGGTGCCGACCCTGATGCCGCGGCAGCCTGCCCAGGAGCCGGTTGATGTGATCGAACTCCGGGATCGCTACCTGGCCGCCAACCCGGACAAGGCCTGGCTTGAGCTTGATGGTTTCTCGTTTCGCGGCTTCCGGCTCGCGAAAGACGGAACGGCGTATTTTGATGGCGGTCGCTCCAAGCGTGATCTGAGCTACGAAATGAGCTACTCCCCAATGTCTGGACAGTTTCCGGCTTGATTTAAGCTACTCTTTGCTCCTGCTGACCGGGTTGGGTTTCGTCTTTTCTCAGCCAGTAGACCACGGCTGGGGGTTTGCCGCCAAGGGCGGAATGGGGGCGCTTGCGGTTGTAGAACTCGATCCACTTGCCGACGCCGGCTTTCGCCTCCGATCCGGTCTCCCGGGCGTGCGGGTAGACGCATTCGTATTTCAGGCTGCGCCACAGCCGTTCCACGAGGATGTTGTCCAGGAACCGGCCCTTGCCATCCATCGAGATGCGGATGCCGGATCGGCGCAACCGATCGGCCCAGGCGAAGGACGTGAACTGGCTGCCCCGATCGGTGTTCGTGATCCCGGGCGGGCCGAAGCGGTGGATGGCCTCGTTCAACGCCTCGACGCGGAAGTCGGCCTCCAGCGTATTCGAGATGCGCCAAGCCAGCACCTTTCGGGTGTGCCAGTCCATGATCGCCACGAGATAGAGGAACCCGCGCCGCATCCATTGCCCGGCAGGCGATTTGCAACGCAAATCTGCCG
>NZ_FNVD01000058.1 GCF_900108275.1 Jhaorihella thermophila | reverse complement strand
TTTTTGAGCAACCGGTTCTCAAGCGTCAGTTCCGCAACGACCTCCTTCAGCGCCAACGCCTCGGACCACAGTTCCTTGACTTCAGGGGCCGTCGCCTGCCGGGCGGTGTCGCCCGCGAGCCGGTTCTTCCCGGCTTCGAGGAATTCCTTCGACCAGGAGTAATACAGGCTCTCAGCAATACCCTCGCGGCGACACAGTGCAGCGATGCTTTCCTCACCGCGCAGGCCAGCCAGGACAATCCTGATCTTCTCTTCCGCTGAATACTGTTTACGGGTCTTCCGCTTGATGCCTCTGACCAGCTTGTCAGCGGCATCTTTGCTTGTTCCGGATTTCTTGTTCATCTTCGCTCCTTGATGGCTTCGATGAACCAGAAATCCTCCGTTGCTCAAACCCCTAAATCTGTCCGATAGGTGCTGACTTCAGACAAAGTGATAACTAAATAACCGGGCCGTTCATTTTTAATTGCATTTCCATATGGGTGGGTGATCTTTTCAATGGTCATTAGGGCTCGATTTCCTTGTTAATTTTTTAATACAGCCATTGTTGACAAAAAGGTGTCATATCAATTATATATATAGGAAATGGAACATTAAGGAGGCATCAATGTCACACATCAGCCCTATCGAACATGGAATTCTGCGAGGCCATGTATACAATCTTCGCAATGACATCGAAATTTTAACTCAACAGAAGATTGAGCTTATATCAATGGTTGAGAACCATCGGGCGAGAATACGTAAGCTTGAAGCAGAGAACGCTGCGCTTCGCAAAAAGGTCGACGAAATAAGCGAAGAGCTGATTGATTACCAATTGTCTACGGCAAAACTTCGGACCCACGTACATGCTGAACAGAAAATAAGCTGGGCACTGATGACTTATATTGACGAACTGACAAAACACCAGAATATATTTCGAATAGAAAAGAAAAACTTCATAGTTGAAACAGTTCCTTCCGGGAAACGGAAAGGTAAACCAATAACGTTGAAGGATGAGTACTACCTCAAAGCGTTTAAGGAATATTATGAGAAAAGATACAAAGAGAAATACAAGAAGTATATCTCCGACTGGAAGTCATTCTTGCACTCCAAGATCGACTACTAGTCGATATGGCAAACAATAATCGTGGCCTCAAAATATGGATGAGGCCACGATTATTATTGCTTCAAATTAATCAGCCTCTTTATCTTCTCGCGGGTTGCTTTTAGAAGATTGCGTTTCGCTGTTATTGTTGTTGCTTCCATTGTCGAAGCTACTTGCATTTTTCCCTTCCATGTTTGAAATATTAACATTTTTATTCTGTGCGACTCTCTGATCTTGTTTTGCGACGCTAACAGTGCTCGACATCTCTCTGATTCTACTCTCCGAAGATCTGTTGAGAACACCCACGATAGTATGGCTGTCATTCTCTTCGCCCAGACCTTCTGCGGAAGCACCTGTCCGTCGTCAGAGTTTTTCGGACAGCGCAAGCAGTTTCGTAACGGAGGCTCTGGTTCGGTTTCTGTCTGAGTTTAGGCGGCAGCGGCTTGATGTTGCAACCGGCG
>NZ_FNVD01000063.1 GCF_900108275.1 Jhaorihella thermophila | reverse complement strand
CAGCTCAGCGACCGTCTGCTCACCCTTCAGCGCCTCAAGCGCTACCTTCGCCTTGAACTCCGGCGAATGCTGCTTCCGTTTCGACATCTCTGATCTCATCTTCGTCGAAGATCAGCAGACAGCAATTTGTAGCCTACGTCAGCGTCCGATTTTCGGGGAGTAGCTCATTCGCCGCGGCGCATGCGATACCGGGGCCGGGCGAGATTGCGGTGTTCCGCAGCCCGTCGACGGACGGTTTCAACCTGCTGACCACGTTTGGCACGCGGGCACGGATCGGCACATTGGTCTCGGACTTCTACGCCGGGCCCACCTCGCGCTTTGATCTCGGCAACGTACTGGCGGTCGATCTGCTCTCGGGCACGCTGGAAAGCGTCACAGACCTGATGCTTTTCGGCGGCGCCAACGCGCTGGCTATCGAGAGTGCGCCGGGCGTCTGGGAGATCGTGCAGGCAGGCGCGGCGGAACTGATAGCACCCGGCCGGTATCGCCTGACCCGACTCCTGCGTGGCCAGCGCGGCACGGAAGGCGCCATGGGCAATCCGGTGCCTGCGGGTGCCCGGGTTGTGGTGCTCGACGCCAGCCTCGCACCGATGCCGATTGCCGAGGCCGATCTCGGCATCCCCTGGAACTGGCGCATCGGCCCGGCGAGCCGCCCGGTCAGCGACGAGACCTATGTCGCGCAGGCCTTCACGCCCGCAGGCGTGGGGCTTCGCCCGTTCTCCGTCGCCCATGTCGAACAGCCGTGGCGCAAGCCGCGTGCGCCCGGCGATCTGACGATCCGCTGGACGCGGCGGTCCCGCGCGCTCGCCTCCGACAGTTGGGGCGGGATTGAGGTGCCGCTCAGTGAGGAACTGGAAGCCTACGAGGTGGAGATCCTTGACGGCGCGACCGTGAAGCGGGTGCTGAGCACGGCCACCACCAGCGCGGTCTACACCGCCGCAGATCAGACCGCCGATTGGGGCGCACCGCTCGGCCCCGGCGACACGCTCGACATCCGCATCTTCCAGCTATCCGCCCTCGTCGGGCGGGGCGCACCCAAATCAGTCACGCTCACGTTCTGAAAGCCAACCCATGTCCGACGCCACCACCCATCTGCTGCTGCCCTACATCCTCGCGGCGCAGGCCCAGAAGCACGTCACACACAACGAAGCGCTCCGGCTCTTGGACGGACTCGTGCAACTCTCCGTTCTTGACCGTGATCTCACTTTGCCGCCTGGAAGCCCGGCCAATGGCGACCGCTACATCGTCGGCTCGGGCGCGACGGGCGATTGGGCTGGCTGGGACCTGAACGTCGCGAT
>NZ_FNVD01000064.1 GCF_900108275.1 Jhaorihella thermophila | reverse complement strand
CCTGACCCTTCTGTATCTTGGCTTTGCTAATCTGCCCCCGTCACCGCCCTTGGCCGAGGGTGATGACGGGGCGGTGTATGGCGTCTGAGCCTTGTGGCCCGGTTTGAACAGGGACCACGTTTGTTAGCGTGCCAGCACCGTCTCTCTTCATCGTCTCGAACAGTTGAAAGCGGCCGATCAGGACCGCGGAGCAGAAGGAAGAGAGCATGAACAGGGTAGCATACGGGCAGATTATCGGAATAGACGTCTCGCGCGATTGGCTGGATATCCACTGCCTGCCCGACGGCCACCGGCTGCGGGTGCCGAACACGGATAAAGGTCACGCATGTCTTGCGGAACTTGCCTGCGAAAGAGCCGCGTTGGTTTGTTTCGAAGCCACCGGCGGTCAAGAGTGGCGGCTCTGGGCAGCTTTGGACAAAGCGGGGGTCGAGACCCGGCAATTGCCACCCGCTCAGATCAAGGCTTTCGCTGCCAGCCGTGGCACACGCGCCAAGACGGATCGGATCGATGCCGAGCTGATTGCCCGCTTCATGGCCTTCCGCCCGGAGGCCGGGCGGTGTCTCCCACATGAGAAGCTACGCCTTCTCAGGGCCTTGACTTCAAAGCGTGGCCAGCTGGTCGAAACACGGAAGCGGCTTCTGGCTCAGATCAAAGCACATGGAAAGCTTGGAACCGCGGACATGTTCGCGCACATGGACGACAACCTCAAAGAGCTGCTGGATCAGCAGATCACGGAGCTGGAGCATCGGATCGAGAACACCATCGCAGCCGACGCAACTCTGGCCGAAAACGCTGCCATCTTGCGCTCCATTCCGGGGATCGGCCCGGTGTCGAGTACGAGGCTGATCGCCGAGATGCCCGAACTCGGCCAGATCACCGGCGAACAGGCGGCCGCTTTGACGGGGCTCGCGCCAATCGCCCATGACAGTGGGACCTTGCGCGGGAAACGAGCCATTGGCGGCGGACGACGCTTGTTGCGTCATGTGATGTTCCAGGCCGCACTGGTTGCGGCTCATCACAACCCGGTTCTGAAAGCCTTTGCTGACCGCCACCGCGCGGCCGGGAAATCGCACAAAGTCATCATTACGGCGGTTGCCCGCAAACTCGTCACCATTGCAAACGCTCTGTGCAAAATGAGGCGAAAGTGGGCTCCTCAACCCGCCTGAGAAATACAGTTGCT
>NZ_FNVD01000065.1 GCF_900108275.1 Jhaorihella thermophila | reverse complement strand
GTGATCGCCTCGGCCACGGCGGCGGCGATGAAGCCGTCGTAGAGCTCCACGCCCTGCGAACTGTCGTCCCAGGTCGTGCCGTAGGAGGCGGACCAGTCCTTGTTGCGGGTGGGGTGGTTGGAGCCATCGTAGTCGACCAGGTACGGCGGATCGGTCGCGAACAGCACCGCGCGCTCACCGTTCATCAGGCGGCGGACGTCGTCACGGCTGGTCGAGTCCCCGCAGAGCAGCCGGTGATCGCCGAGGATCCACAGATCGCCGGTGCGCGATACCGGATTGCGCGGCGGCTCGGGGATGGTCACCGGTGGCACGGAGCCCCCAGCGTTACCGTCTTCACCATCCCCCTCCGGCACGAAGGCCAGCAACTTGTCCAGCTCGCCATCAGAGAAACCGACCAGCGACAGGTCGTAGTCCTCGGCCAGCAGGTCCTGCAGTTCTGCCGAAAGAACGGCTTCGTTCCAGTCGCCCAGTTCGGTCAATTTATTGTCGGCCAGACGATAGGCCCGGCGCTGCGCCTCGGTCAGGTGGCCGAGCACGATCACCGGCGCCCCAGTCAGCCCAAGCTGCGTCGCGGCCAGCACACGGCCATGGCCGGCGATCAGTTCTCCGTCCTCGCCGACGAGACACGGCACGGTCCAGCCGAACTCGGCCATGCTGGCGGCGATCTTCGCCACCTGGTCGGACCCGTGCACCTTCGCGTTCTTCGCGTAGGGCTGGAGCTTGGCCAGCGGCCAGGTCTCGATCCGCTCGGGGGCGAAGCTCAGCGTCATGGGTGTTTTTCCGTGGTTGGCGGTGGAGTCCGGCGAAGCGGAGTCCACCGGCCTGCCCGCTGGACTCCGGCATCCACGGGGTATCCACCCCGCGCGGCCGGTCATGTATTTGATGTTACGACGATTTTTCGGCGCCGAGGGTGGATCCGGATTCCGGGTGGCTTCCCAAAAATCCGGCCCTGACGCTGGCGAAATCCCGCGCCAAGCCCGCCAGCATACGCATTCGGCCCAAAAGGAACCAACCGGTTCGCGCGGGTCTGGACCAGTTGGAAGCTACTTAATGTCCGTCGTCAGAGTTTTTCGGACAGCGCAAGCAGTTTCGTAACGGAGGCTCTGGTTCGGTTTCTGTCTGAGTTTAGGCGGCAGCGGCTTGATGTTGCAACCGGCG
>NZ_FNVD01000066.1 GCF_900108275.1 Jhaorihella thermophila | reverse complement strand
GCGAATGCTGCTTCCGTTTCGACATCTCTGATCTCATCTTCGTCGAAGATCAGCAGACAGCAATTTGTAGCCTACGTCAGCGTCCGATTTTCGGGAAGTAGCTCAGACTTGATGGTCTTGAAAAAGGCTTCGACCATCGAGTTGTCGTAGCAGTTGCCCTTGCCGCTCATGGAGATCGGGAAGCCCTGTTTCCGAAGCCCGGCCTGGTAATCGACAGAGCAATACTGGCTGCCGCGATCCGAATGATGGATCAATCCATCTCGTGGTCTCCTGATGGCCACACCAGCCATGAAGAAGCAGGTTGTCCTCGGCCACCCGCTGGTATGTCACCGCCGATCCCGGCGAGATCGACGGGCTGGAATTCGCCTATCTCTCGGGTGCGGAAGGACCCCAGGTCGAAAGCCGCTCGGGCTGGGACGTGGACGGCGTGGTGATCCGAGTGATCCTCGATTTCGGGGCCGGCTTCATCGACCACCGGGGCTGGTTCATGGACGCCGGGGCGTGAGAATGGCCGACCTCGCCCAGCTCACCGCCTGGCGCGACGCCCTGATGGCCGCGCGCTATCAGGGCGTGCGCACCGTCGAATACGACGGCAAGCGCGTCACCTACGCCAGCGACGGCGAGATGGCCGCCGCGCTCGCGGACCTCAACCGACAGATCGCAGGGGCGACCGACCGCATCTCGGTCGTCCGCATCCAATCCTCGAAAGGGCTCTGAGATGAAGAACGTAAGCGGTGCGCTGGTCACACTGGATTTGCGTAGTTCCAGGGCAGGAGTTCTTCGATCCGGGATTGCTTATGGCCATTGATGATGGCGGTGAGGGTGCCGGTCAGCCAGGCGTGGGGATTGACGGTGTTGAGTTTGCAGGTTTCGATCAGCGACGCCAGCATCGCCCAGTTCTGGGCGCCGGCATCGTGACCGGCGAAGAGGGCGTTTTTCCGGTTTAGAGCTATGGGGCGGATGGTGCGTTCGACGGTGTTTGAATCGATCTCGATGCGGCCGTCGTTCAGGAACAGGGTCAGCCCGTCCCAGTATTTGGCGATGTATTTGAGGGCCTCGCCGAGCGGGGATTTGGCAGAAACGCGGGCGCGGTGGGTGGTAAGCCAGGTCTCGAAGTCGCCGATGACCGGCTTTGACCTTTCTT
>NZ_FNVD01000067.1 GCF_900108275.1 Jhaorihella thermophila | reverse complement strand
TGGTCCGCCTCCTACGGCACGACCTGGGACGACAGTTCGCAGGGCGTGGAGCTCTACGACGGCTTCATCGCCGCCGCCGTGGCCGAGGCGATCACCGAGGATGCGGCCTGGTACTGCTGGCACGCCTCACGGCGCCAAGCGATGCTGGAGGCCTGCTGGGAAAAGGCCGGCGCCTTCGTGCACCAGCAGATCATCTGGGTGAAGGACCGGGGCGTCCTCACCCGCTCGCACTACCTCTGGAAGCACGAGCCCTGTTTCATGGGCTGGCGTCGCCCAAACCGCCCGCCGAAGGTGGCGGAGGAAACGCTGCCCTCGACCTGGGAGATGCCGTCCTTCGCCAAGGATGAGCGGACGGATCACCCGACGCCGAAACCGCTCGACGCCTTCGGGATCCCGATGCGCCAGCACGTCGCCCGCGGTGGCCTCTGTTACGAGCCGTTCTCCGGCTCCGGCTCGCAGATCATGGCGGGCGAGGCCAACGGCCGCCGTGTCTTCGCGATGGAGATCAGCCCGGCCTATGTCGATGTCGCCGTGGAGCGCTGGCAGGCGGAGACTGGCAAGGACGCGATTCTTGACGGCGACTGCCGGACCTTTGCGGAGGTGAAGGCCGAGCGGCTTGGCGACAAGGCCGATGCCGCCGCCTGATGGCCGTCTACTACAACGATGCCGATCCCGAGGCCTGCGCATGGCTGCGGGAGTTGGTCGCGGCCGGGCTGCTGCCTGCCGGTGAGGTGGACGAGCGTTCCATCCTCGAGGTGGAGCCCGCCGACCTGCTCGGCTTTGCGCAATGCCATTTCTTCGCCGGGATCGGCGGCTGGCCCTACGCGCTGCGCCTTGCCGGCGTGGCCGAGGATCTGTCCGTCTGGACCGGCTCGCCGCCCTGCCAGCCGTTCAGCCAGGCTGGACAGCGCAAGGGACAGGACGATGACCGCCATCTCGCGCCAGCCTTCCTGCGGCTCGTCGCCGCCTGCCGACCGAAGCTCGTCTTCGGCGAGCAGGTCGCGAGCGCGGCAGTGCTCGGAAAGGTTGGCGGCACGGCTCGAACAGC